>JAMPXP010000015.1 GCA_023701135.1 Desulfobacula sp.
ATTGCAAATGGAATTGCCTTTCAGAGGGCTCTGAAAGTGAAGTAAAGAGAAAATATAACCTGATTTTTGGAAATGAAGTCGGGTGTTGAATTCTCGCGGTTTTAAAATACCAAAATTGAAAATTTTAATTTATTTTGGACAGTAGTGATTGATCATATATCTTTGCTTTTAGGTTACAATCTTGACCTGCTGTATAGAATTTCGAATCGCCCTTCAAAATTCTATCGTAGTTTCAGTATCCCTAAAAAGAATGGAAAAAAAAGACTTATAAAAGAACCGTATCCGACTTTAAAAGAAATACAATATTGGGTCTTAAACAATATTTTAGAAAAAAATGAACCAAGCAAATATGCAAAAGCTTATATAAAAAACAAAACTCTCAGTGAAAATGCACGTTTTCATAAAGGGCAACAAGTCGTAATCAAAATTGATATTAAGGATTTTTTTGGTACCATAAAATTCCCTAAAGTATATCATGCTTTTTACCAAATGGGCTATAGCGAAACTGTATCTGGTATGCTTGCTAAGCTTTGTTGCCTTAATGATTGCTTGCCGCAAGGAGCACCAACAAGTCCTTATATTTCCAATCTAATTTCTCGTTCAATAGATAAAAGAATAGGGAATTATTCTATAAAAAACAATCTCAGATATACGAGATATTCAGATGATTTAACATTATCTGGAAATATTGAAGAAAAAACAATTCCCAAAATTATTCATATGGTTCGAATAATATTACAAAAGAACGGATTTCAAATCCAAAAGAGTAAACTCAAAATATTAAGAAATTCTAATAGGCAGTCAGTAACAGGGATTGTTGTTAATCATAAATTAAGTGTCTGCCGAGAATATAAAAAAGCTATTAGGCAAGAAGTTTATTATATTCAAAAATATGGACTAGATTCACACCTTGAGCGTATTAATTGTCAGAAGAAGAATTATATAAATCATCTTAAAGGCAAAATAAACTGGATATTATCAATCGAAAAGAAAAACAAAGAATTTCAAGGATATAGGGAATTATTAAAATAATACTCCCTGGAAGTAAAATTTTGCAGCTCACTCATGGTTTTAAAATACACTTTATGTTTGATTAAATGAATTATGAAAAATAGACTTATAGAAATTATTGCAAGAACATCCCTCTTGGTTTTTTTGCTGCTCATGCCTTTTTGGTTACTGTTCACGGAGTCGTATTTACAAGAGTCGAACCAGTTCACTATTGTTGAATTTATTTATAAATACATGAACAATGGAGAGCTAATACTTTTATCATTTCCATTACTTGCATATGGTTTATACAATATCATTTTTACACCCAAGAGTCTTTTTCGCAGGCGCAAGCAACCACTCCTTACAATGTTCGGAATGATTCTTTTTATTCAAAGCGGTACATTTTATGTGATCATAAAGCTTGATAGTATCAGAGCAGTACATTTTGATTCAGCTTTCACGCTTAAAGTTTCCTTAATGTTGTTTATTTCAACTATTTTTTGGTTCGTAAGCAATGAAATTTTATTTCATCTTGATCAATCCTGGAGGGATCAAGATGAGTAATCTATATATATGGATACCTCTTGCCATTGCGGTTCTTTCATTAATCGCACTATTCAAACGCGAGGAGGCTCAAAGGCTTAGTGACGCAGCTTCATCTGTTTTTTCCCTCGTAGTGTCTAGCATCTGGTTGCCTGTCTGGGCTTTCATTCAGTGGATAGTTGGTGTTGTAATTAGCACTTTTAATTTAGGAGAGCTTGATGCCCAGTTTCTATCCATTTTCAGGTGGTTATTCGCGATCGTTACTTTAATTTATGTTTTGATAGAAATTTATGTAAATATACGACAAGCAATAATACGAGCACAGAGAAGAATTGAGGAAGAATATAACAAGGTTAATTCAGCCGACGCAAAAAATCGCACGGCTGATTAGCATCGCATTAAACTTTATTTTCTGAAAATATCAACAGAAGCTATTCCCCAAAATTCAACAAAATATATCAACCTGATAGTCGTTTGCCGGATGTATTGTATTTTTAAAATGGCATTTGTATGGGAAAAGAAGATCTCAAGCTCAATGCTCCCATGTCAGAACCTGGATTATCATATCTCATTAAAGTACATTCGGGTTGGTAAAATCAACTTTACTTTCAATCCCCCATGCTTATGATTTACTGACATTGGATTGAATATAACCCCTAGGTCAGGAGCAATCAAACGGGTATGAAAAACGGCGGTTCAGCAGCGGCACCAAAGATCCGGCCACGGAAGGAAACAGGTTTGGAAGCGGGTTCCAAAGAACTCGACAGGATCATTGTCCGGGGGGCCAGGGAACATAACCTCAAAAATATCGACATCGACATCCCCAAAAAAAAGATGGTGGTACTGACCGGCGTATCCGGATCCGGCAAGTCCAGCCTGGCCTTTGACACCATTTTTGCCGAGGGACAGCGCCGGTATGTGGAATCCCTTTCCTCCTATGCCCGGCAATTCATCGGCCAGATGGAAAAGCCCAAATATGACACCATCCGGGGGCTTTCCCCCACCATTGCCATCGAACAGAAGGCCGCCAGCAAAAACCCCCGCTCCACCGTGGGAACCATCACGGAAATCTATGATTATCTCCGGGTCCTCTTTGCCCGCATCGGCACCCAGAAATGCTTTCAGTGCGGAAAAACCGTGGGCCGGGGCCATGCCCAGGGCATGGTCTCCCAGATCCTGGCCCTGCCCGAGAATTCAAAGGTCCTCATCCTGGCCCCCATCGTGGAAAACCGGAAGGGCGAGCACCGGGAAAAATTTGAAGACCTGAAAAAAAGTGGATATGCCAGGGTCAGGGTGGACGGGGTGGTCCAGGATCTTGAAAATATCCAGTCCCTGGCCAAAAATAAAAAACACCATATTGAAGTGGTGGTGGACCGCCTGGTGGTGAAACAGGATCAAGCCTTTGAGGACCGGCTCACGGATTCCGTTGAAACGGCCCTGAAACTGGGGAACGGGCAGATCATTGTCCACATCACGGGTAGGGAAGATCTGAAAATGAGCGAGGCCCGGTCCTGTTGCGGCATTGCCTATCCAGAGCTGATCCCCCAGATCTTCTCGTTTAATTCCCCCCTGGGCATGTGCCCGGACTGCAACGGCATCGGCACCCTTCTGGCCATGGACCCGGACAAGATCATCCCGGACAAGTCCTTGAGCATCCGGCAGGGAGCCATTATCCCCTGGAAAAACTATTTCATTAAAAAACCCCGGTTCAACAATGACCATTCCTGGGGAATGAGCCAATTGACGGCCATGGAACAACAATGGGGCATTGATTTTGACACGCCCTGGAAAAACCTGCCCCCAAAAGACCGGGAGCTGCTTCTCTATGGGTCAATGGACCGGGAAATGACGGTGAGCTGGAATTCGGCCAAGATCCAGGGGGAATTCACCCGGACCCACGAGGGCCTTATGCACACCCTCATGCGGCGGTACCGGGACACCCAGTCCGAAAGCCAGAAAAAATATTATTCAGACTTCATGTCTGCCTCGGTCTGCCCCTCCTGCCATGGAAAACGCCTGAAAAAAGAAGTTCTCCATGTTCATATCAAGGAAAAATTCATCATGGACCTGACGGCCATGACCGTGCGGGAAGCCCATGAATTTATCAATGGGCTGAATCTCACGGGCAACCAGGGGCTCATCGCCGAAGAACTCTTAAAGGAAATTTCGGACCGCCTCGGGTTTCTGGTCAATGTGGGCCTGGATTATCTGTCTCTGGACCGGAGCGGCCCCACCCTTTCCGGCGGCGAATCCCAGCGCATCAGGCTGGCCTCCCAGGTGGGTTCGGAACTGACCGGGGTTCTCTATATCCTGGATGAGCCCTCCATCGGGCTTCATCAGCGGGACAACATCAAGCTCTTAAATACCCTTCACCATCTGCGGGATATCGGCAATTCCCTCATCATTGTGGAACATGACCATGAAACCATGGAAGAATCCGACTGGATCGTGGATATCGGGCCCGGGGCCGGCCATCTGGGCGGCGAAATCGTGGCCCAGGGAACACCGGCCCAGATCAAAGAGAATCCTGCCTCCATTACGGGCCGGTTCTTGAGCGGAAAAGATAAAATCTTTATCCCGGAGAAGCGAAGAACGCCTGAGGGACATGGAGATAAATGGATCACCATTGTCCGGGCCACGGAAAACAATCTGAAAGACATCACCGTCAACATCCCCCTGGGGCTTCTGGTGGCCGTCACCGGGGTCTCCGGCGCCGGAAAATCAAGTCTCATCAACCAGATCCTGTATCCGGCCCTGGCCCGGACCCTTCACGGATCTCAATTGAGTGTGGGCCGCCATGAAACCATCACCGGGCTCTCCCATCTGGATAAAATCATCAATATCGACCAGAAACCCATCGGCCGGACCCCCAGGAGCAATCCCGCCACCTATACCAAGGTCTTTGACCATATCCGGGATTTCTTTGCCCTTTTGCCGGAATCCAAGGCCAGGGGATATCAGAAGGGACGGTATTCCTTCAATGTCAAGGGCGGACGGTGCGAAGCCTGTTCCGGCGACGGGTATATCAAGGTGGAAATGCATTTTCTGGCAGATGTCTATGTCCCCTGCGAGGTCTGCAGCGGAAAACGATTTAACCGGGCCACCCTTGAAATTCTGTACAAGGACCATTCCATTGCCGATGTCCTGGACCTGTCGGTCATGCAGGCCAGGGAGCTGTTCGCCAGCCACCCGGCCATCACCCGGATCCTGGACACCCTCATGGATGTCGGGCTGTCCTATATCAAGCTGGGGCAGGCCGCCACCACCCTTTCCGGCGGGGAAGCCCAGAGGATCAAGCTGGCCCGGGAGCTGGCCAAACGGGAGACCGGGGAGACCCTCTATATCCTGGACGAACCCACCACCGGCCTTCATTTCCAGGATGTCAAACTTCTGCTCTCCGTCCTGTCCCGCCTCACCGATGCCGGCAATACCGTCATCATTATCGAACACAATATGGATGTCATCAAAACCGCGGACTGGATCATTGATCTGGGGCCCGAAGGCGGGAGCAGCGGCGGGGAGATCATTGCCGAGGGGCCACCGGAAAAGATCGCCCGGTCCCGGAAAAGCCATACCGGCCGGTATTTAAAGGATATTCTGACTCCAAAGGCGGGGGAAAGACCATGAATTTATTTAAATGGGTGATCCGCCCCTATCTCTATATCCAGCATATGCTTTCCAAGCTTCTTAAAACAGGAGGGTTTAAAAAAAACCTGGCCGTTTACCAAAAGGCGCCGCACCGGAACACGGGAAATTTCATCAAGGACGGGCTTGTCCGCCACCATGTCAAACAGTTCCACGAGTCTTCCTGTTCCGTGGCCTCGGTGGTCTCGATCATCAATGTCCTTCTGGAAAAACAGGGGACGGCCCCGGCATCCCCCCTCACCCAGCAGGACCTGCTTGAGGCCGTTAAAACCGCCCACTGGAAGGAAAGGATGACCGACGAGGGATATAAGGGCCGAAGGGGCCTTCCCCTGCCCGTGCTGGGAGAAGTGGTCCAGGGCAGCCTGGACACTTATGGGATTCACTACAAAGCCCTTGAAGTGGTTCAGGTCTCAAGGGACCCCGGAAAATCGGAAAGAATCAAGCAAACCCTGCGCGCCAGGCTCGACCAATTTGAAAGCCAAGGGGATTGCGTCATCATCGCCCATTTTGACCAGGGAAGCGTGCTGCCGGAACTTCACATCCCCCATATCTCGCCGGTGGGCGGGTATGATCCGGTTTCCGGAAAGGTCACCTTCCTGGATGTGGACCCGGACCAGATCCACCCCTACCAGGTCTCTTTCGAGGCCTTTTATGGAAGCCTTTCCAGCAATTACAACCCCGTCTTCCGGCATTTCGGCTATGCCGAAGGCGGGTATATCTTTATTCAGGTTTAATCCTCAAACCCTGTTTCTTATTTTTAAACCTTCAGAATGAATTGACACCCCTTTCTAAAAAGGGTATAAAGACAGGCATAAACTATGGCCAAACCTGTTGTGAAGCAGGGACGGAAAGCCACGGATCTTGGATAAGACCGCCGGGTTGCAGACTAGAAAATTTGCGTTTACCGAACCGGGCGGCCTTTGAAAAGGCGCCCGGTTTTTTCGTATTAAAGGTATTCATCAGCGCTTTTGAGCCGCTTAACATAAAGGCCCTTTGAAAAATGGAAACGAACAAAGCTTCGATAGATATTGAAAATATGACGATCTTGGCAGTTGATGATATGAAGAGCATGAGACTGACCATGAGAAAAATGCTCAGACATCTGAATATCGGCAAAACACTGAAATTTGCTGAAAACGGCCGTGAAGGGATGAGTATTCTCGAATCTGCGCCTGCGGACCTGGTGATTCTGGACTGGCGGATGCCCTTCATGAACGGGACCCAAATGCTGGAGCACATTCGTAAAGATAAGGCCTTAAGAGATATTCCCGTGATCATGGTCAGTGCGGAAGCAGAAAAAGACATTGTTCTGGAGGTGGCTGAAACGGAAATCGACGGATATCTTTTAAAACCCCTTACCCTGAATGCCCTGGATACCAAAATCAGAATGGTTGTGGACCGGGTGAATCATCCTGACCCAGCCACGGTTCTCATCAACGAAGCCAGGAGTTTTGAAGAAGCGGGAGATCTCGACTCCGCCATAGAAAAAACCAAACAAGCGTTGAATTTCAAACCCTCGGCCTCCAGATTGCTGAGGCGGCTGGGACTTCTGTATGCAAAAGCCTGCAGACCGGAAATGGCCGAGAAATGCCTTCAGAAAGCCGCCGCCGTCAATCTGCAGGATGCCAATACACGGCAGATCCTGGGGGAGATGTATATTAAAAAAAATGACCTGAAAAAAGCCGCCCGATACTATCTTGAGGTCCTGTCCCTTACCCGGCGATTCTCTGAGGAGGCCATCCTGCTGGGAGAACGGCTCCTGGCCGCAGGCCAGACCTATCCGGCCATCCAGATCTTTTCAAAGGTCCTTTCCGAACCCAAAAAAAATTCAGCCCTCAAGGAAAGAATCGTTGATATCTGTCTGGCCTTTGACGAATTTGAGTATGCAAAGGAATTGCTGGAAACCATTATCCATGAATTTCCGTCCAAATATGACCTGATTTTTAAAACCGCCAGGATCTATATTGCCATTGAGAATTTTGAAAAGGCCCTGGAACTGTTTTTGGATCTGGAAAGGGCTCAACCCAGCCGGATGGAAGTCAAGCTTGAAATCGCCAAAATCTATTATCATTTTGACAAGGTCTACCAGGCTGATGCCTATTTAAACAAGATTCTCCAGAAAGATCCGGAAAATAAGGAGGCCCTGGCATTGAGAAAGGCGATCTGATGCTAAGCCCTTGACTTGATTCCCGGTGTACTTACACTTTGTGGTATCGACGCAGGGGCCGGGCAGGGTTCCATTTCCTGTGAATATAACCGGTCCGTGGGTCGGATGATTCAACACAAACACAGGAGGTGGACCCATGTTACATGTATTACCACCCTTACCTTACGATTATAATTCACTGGAACCCTTTATTGATGAAGAGACCATGCGGATTCATCATACCAAGCACCATCAAACCTATGTGGACAAGCTCAATGCAGCCCTGGGCGGGCACAAGGAATTTGAGGCCCTTGACGCGGACGAGCTTTTAAAAAACCTGGACCGGATACCGGAAGACATCCGGACAGCCGTCAGAAATCATGGCGGCGGCCATTCCAACCATTCTTTTTTCTGGCCGCTCCTGAAAAAGAACGTCCCCTTTGGCGGCGCCGTAAGTGAACGGATTCTGAAGCAATTCGGCAGTCTTGAGAAATTCAGGGAGGATTTTTCCAACCGGGCCGCTCTCTTGTTCGGCAGCGGCTGGACCTGGCTCACCCTTGATCAGGGAAAGCTTGAAATCATGACCACAGCCAACCAGGACAGTCCTTTAAGCGTTGGGAAGACCCCGGTCCTGGGGCTGGATGTCTGGGAGCACGCCTATTATCTCAAATACCAGAACCGGCGGCCGGACTATATCAAGGCCTTTTTTGAAGTCATCAACTGGGAAAAGGTCAATGAACATTTTTACAAAGCCGGTTAAACCCGGATAGAGATAAAATACAAGGGGCTGTGTCTGGATAACCAAACACAGCCCCTTGGTTTTTAACGCGGAAAAGAGGATGGATTACAACCGTTCAAAAATGGCTGCCGCACCCATGCCGCCGCCGATACACATGGACACGATGCCGTATTTCCCCTTGACTTCCTTGAGGTTGGCAATACAGGTGGCCGTGAGTTTTGCTCCGGTGCATCCCAGGGGATGCCCCAGGGCAATGGCGCCGCCGTGGATATTGATCCTGTTCATGTATTTTTCAATTCCGATTTCCCGGATGCTGTAAATGGCCTGGGATGCAAAGGCCTCATTGATTTCATAGATATCAATGTCGTCAATGGTGAGGCCGGCCTGCTCCAGGACCTTTGGAATGGCATAGCGGGGGCCCACCCCCATTTCATCGGATTTGCAGCCGATGGTGGCATAGGACACGAGCCTGGCCATGGGTTCCAGCCCCAGTTCCTTGCATTTTTCCGGGGAGGCGATGATGGTGGCGGCAGCTCCGTCCGTGGTCTGGGAAGAGTTCCCGGCCGTGACGCTGCCGCCGGCGGCAAAGGCCGGTCTTAATTTGGCAAGGCCTTCAAGGGTGGTGGCCCGGATACCGTCATCGTGCTCAACAATGAACTGCTCTTTTTTATAGGTGCCGTCGGCCTGTTTGACATATTTATTGGCCGGGGTGGGAACGATTTCCGTGAACAGCCCGTTATCCCGGGCTCGGGTCGCCTTGGCCTGGGAATCGGCGGCAAATTTATCCTGGTCCGCCCTGGAAACATTATACCGGTTGGCCACGTTTTCCGCCGTAATGCCCATGGAAATATACATATCCGGGTTGGTCCGGGAAAATACCGGGTGAGGGCGGGGGGTATGTCCGCCCATGGGGACAAAGGTCATGGATTCCACACCGGCGCCCATGGTGACTTCGGACCATCCCATCTGAACCCGGATGGAGGCAAGGGCGATGGCTTCAAGACCCGAGGCGCAGAACCGGTTTACGGTGGCCCCGGACACCTTGTCCGGGAAACCGGCCATTTTCGGTGCGATCCGGCCCAGGTTCAGTCCCTGCTCGCCTTCGGGGAAGGCGCATCCCAGCATGACATCATCCAGGTCTTCGGCTTTCAGGTTTTTGGTTCTTTCAACGGCGGCTTTCATGATAAATGAAATCAGTTCCTCGGGCCTTGTCTGGTTGTAAAGGCCTTTGTTCTGTTTGCAGCCGGGGGTCCTGACCGATTGTACAATATACGCGTCTCTCATGACGGAATTCCTCCTTTAATTTCTGAGCGGTTTGCCGGTTTTAAGCATTTGATCGATACGGGCCATGGTTTTTTCTTCCTTGCAGAAGTCCACAAAGGCCTCCCGCTCCAGTTTTAAAATGGTGTCTTCATCCACTTCGCTGCCGGCCCTGACTTCACCGCCGCTCATGACAAAGGCAATCCGTTTGGCCAGGAAGGCGTCATATTCACTCAGGAATTTGCCGTTCAGCATGTTGAAGAGTTCCGTATTGACCATTCCCTGGCCGGCATCTCCCATGACGATGAGGGGCTGCTTGGCCGGGGGGGCATAGCCGTCATCTACCATTTTCAGCACTTCTTTCTTGGCTTCGCCGATGAGGTTGTCACGGTTGTAGACAATCCGGTCCACCTGGTTCAGATACCCGTTTTCCCTGGCCTGGGCAGCAGACATGGATACCGCCGCCATGGCCACATTCATAAAGGCGGGAACAAAGAGTTTGGCCAGGTTGTTGTCTTTGGCGGTCTTGGCCGGCAGGGCCGTGATGAATTTTTTCCAGAGGTTCATGCAGCCGCCTCCGGCGGGAAGCAGACCCACCCCGATTTCCACAAGTCCCATATACAATTCCGAATGGGCCACGATCCGATCTGCACCCAGACAGGTTTCGCAGCCGCCGCCCAGCACCATGCCGTAGGGCGCAGCCACCACCGGGAAGGAGGCGTATTTGGTTCTCTGGATGCCGTCCTGGGCCTTTTTCAAAAAGGCTTCGATTTCCGCATATTTCTTATCGTGGCAGAGCTTGGATACAAAACTCAGGTCTGCACCGGCAGAGAAAGCGCCCGGCATGCCCCCGGCCTGGTTGCCGATGACCAGCCCGCATCCGTTTTTATCCACGTAATCCAGGGCTTCGCCGATGGTATCCACAATTTCCGCATTGATGGCATTCATCTTGGTATGGAATTCAACACAGAAGACATCGTCGCCGATATCCACCAGGCTTGCGGATTTGTTCTCCAGAACGGTCTTGTTGTTGCCCTTGGCCGCCGCAATGGAAACGGCATTCTTGCTGACCGGAACCGCCTTGTAGGAAGCCGAGGCAAAATCATAAAAATATTTTATCCCGTTTTCCAGCTTGTAAAAACAGGTATGGCCTTTTTCCAGCATGGCCTTTACATTGGCCGGAACAGCCAGGCCTTCTTTTTTCATCCGTTCAACGGCTTTTTCAACCCCATAGGTATCCCAGAGTTCAAAGGGGCCCATCTCAAAATTGTATCCCCATTTCATGGAATTATCGATTTCAATGATGGTGTCGGCAATCTCAGGCACCCGGTTGGCGGCATACTGGAAGGAATTGGCTGCCATTTTCCAGGCGAATTTCCCGCCCTTGTCCTCGCCGTTCAGGACGCAGTTGATTTTTTCCTTGAGGGTCGGTTTTTTCTTTGATTCGTCAATGCAGGGGAAGGAAGGCCGGGTCAGGTCTTCGTATTCCATGGTGGACGGATTCAGGACCTTGCGGAGTTTTTTCCATTCCGGAGTCAGTTCGGTTTTGTAGAAACCGCCCTGGGTCTTATTTCCAAACCATTTTTTCTCGGCCATTTTATTGATGAAATCCGGAAGCACCAGGGCGTCTCTTTGTTCATCGTCCGGGCAGCGCTCATAGGAATTTTTGCAGACATGGATGACCGTATCCAGACCCACCAGGTCAACGGTTTTAAAAATAGCGGTCTTGGGCCGTCCCAGGGCTGATCCGAAGATGGCATCCACTTCCGGAATGGTAAGGCCGTCGGCTATCATGGCTTTTGCTACAGCGCCGATACCCTGGATCCCGATGCGGTTTCCGACAAAATTGGGGGTGTCCTTGGCCCAGACAATGCCCTTGCCCAGGTTTTTCTCGCCGAATGCGGCAATGAAATCCAGCACTTCCGGAAGGGTGTCTGCACCGGGAATCAGTTCCAGCAGGTGCATATAACGGACCGGGTTGAAAAAATGGGTCCCCATGAAATGTTCCTTGAATTCCTTTGAAAAGCCTTGGCTGATGTCTTTCAGGGGAATACCGGAGGTGTTGGAGGTCACGATGGAGCCGGGTTTTCTGACTTTTTCGATTTTTGCAAACAGCTCCTGTTTGATTTTCAGGTTCTCCACCACCACCTCAACGATCCAGTCGCATTCGGCAAGGGTCTGGATATCGTCTTCCAGGTTGCCGATGGAAATGAGCCCGGCGTCTTTTTTGCTGTAAAACAAGGCCGGTGTAGCCGCCAAAGCGCCGTCAAATCCTGCTTTGACAATCCTGTTCCGGGCTGCAGGATTGTTTTTTTCTTCCTCTTTCAAATCAAAGGGAACAATATCCAGAAGCTGCACTTTTACGCCGGCGCCGGCAAGAAGGGCGGCGATCCCGCCTCCCATGATTCCCGAGCCGATAACGGCAGCCTTTCTGATTTTTCTTATCATGATGTCCTCCTGTCTCAAGGGTTATTTAAGGATTTATGAATGATCATTCAACGTGATTAACAGATAAGAGCCGGGCTTGTCAAGGAAAATTATTTAAGATGACGGGGCTGGGATTAAGAATATATGCTCTTCAATTTCAGACGGTTATAAAGATTAGACCTGGGAGGGCCTTTGGTTTTGAAGCCGATTTCATCAAAACCGGCGATTTGTGAATAATCATTCATGATCCTGAAATTCAAATTTCTTGAAAAAAAAATACTGGTCTGGTAAGGTGAGCCACCTGAATATGAGGCAAAATTTTGACCGGAGATCATGAATGCATCTAAGAGGCTCCAGATTAAATACTTCCGATACTCTGAACATTGGCTCAGTTGTCGGGTTCATCCTATCCCTTCAACGGGAGAACGGGGACATTCCCTGGCATGCGGACGGAAAAACAGATCCCTGGGATCTGGTGGAAACCATTATGGGCCTGAATATCGGAGGCCGGCCCCATGCAGCCCTCCGGGCCCTTGAATGGCTGAAGAATTTACAGAATCCGGACGGATCCTGGTATTCTTCCTATATAAAGGACAAGCCCGGGGATAGGACCTGTGAAACGCATATGGCTGCCTATATCTGTGTGGGCCTGTTTCATGCCTGGCTCATCCATAGGGATACCGATCTTCTCAAACAGATGTGGCCAAACCTGGAAAAAGCCCTTGACTATGCCCTGAGCCTCCAGACTGAAACCGGGGAAATTTTCTGGGCCAAGAGCCCGGAGGGCAAGGTGGACCCCATGGCCCTCCTGTCCGGTTCAAGCTCCATCTATCTGAGTCTCAAATGCGCCCTGTCCATTGCCTTTGTCCTTGGGGAAACCCGTGTTTCATGGGAAACAGCTTTCCACAAACTGGGCCGGTCCATCCGGGAAAATACCCATACTTACAATATCAGCAAATCCCGGTTTTCCATGGACTGGTTTTACCCGGTCCTGAGCAGCGCCCTGACCGGGGAAAAGGCCGAGGCCCGGATCGAAAAATACTGGCAGAAATATGTCATTGAAGGCCAGGGGGTCAGATGCGTCTCCGACCAGCCCTGGGTGACCATTGCCGAAACCTCGGAACTGGTCCTGGCCTTGTTTGCCATGGGCCGCATGAAAAAAGCGGATATTGTGTTCTCCTGGATCCAGGACCGGGTCTATGAGGATAAAACCTTCTGGTGCGGCTATACCTATCCGGACATGGTGATCTGGCCCGAAGAAAAGCTTTCCTGGACCAATGCCGTGGTTCTCATGGCCGCCGACGCCCTGTATGATTTATCCCCGGCGTCACGGCTTTTTTCCCACGACGCCTGGGACGGTTTCCTGTATAAGGATCTTGTGAAATGATCCGGGATTACCGGCCCTATTATATCAAACAGGCCTGGTACAGGCTTCAGCACCTTTATATCCGGCATAAACTCGCCCCTCAGTTGACCCATCTCGGGAAAAACCCCTTTATTGTCAAACCCTGGTATATTGAAGTCTTTGGCGGCCCCATCCGCATCGGGGACAATATCACCCTCCTGGGCTGTTCCGATAAAAAGACCCGGCTGACGGTCTGGTCGGATCAAAAAGATATCCACGGCATCAGCATCGGCGACCATGTCCTGATTTCCCCCGGAGTCCGGATCAGCGCCGCCAACCATATCTCCATCGCCGACTCCTGCATGCTGGCCAGCCATGCCTATATCACGGATTCAGACTGGCACGGGATATACGACCGGTCCCTGCCGCCCAAGGAAACCAGCCGGGTCATTCTTGAAGAAAACGTCTGGATCGGCGACAGCGCAATCGTCTGCAAAGGGGTCACCATCGGCAAAAACAGCATTATCGGGGCGGGCTCGGTGGTGACATCCAGCATCCCGGCCAATGTCACGGCCGCAGGCAACCCGGCCAGGGTCATCCGGCCCCTGGATCCTGAGCAGCAGATCATCACCCGGAAGGACCGGTTTTCCGACACCAACGCCATGAACCTGGCCCTTGAATCTGCGGAAAAAGAAATTTTGCAGGGCAATACCCTCCGGGGCTGGATCAGATCCTTTTTCTTCCCGGAAAAACAGGCCTGACCCCGAAAAACAGGTTTTATAAAGATGGGCCCGACCCGGATTCCCGGCCCCAGGTCTTCCAAGCCGATCCCGGTCTATCTTTTTCAGTTTTGGCCGTGAACAAACCAGTCAATGAGTTCTCCGGCCAGACTGGGCTTTCCCGGCACCAGGGGGAGGTTGTCCCTGGTAAACCAGTGGGCTTCAAGGAGTTCCGTCCTGTCAATGGAAAGGGAACCGCCGTCATATTCAGCCGTAAACCCGATCATGAGGCTGTCGGGAAACGGCCAGGACTGGCTGTTAAAATAGCGAATCCGCTTTACCCGGATCCCGGATTCTTCCAGGATCTCTCGCCGGACACAGTCTTCCAGGGATTCGCCCGGTTCGACAAACCCGGCCAGGACGCTGAACATCTCTTTGATGGGAAAATTCACCCCCCTGGCCAGCAGAATCTGATCGTCCTTTACCACGGCGGTGATGATGGCCGGGGAAATTCTCGGGTAGAAGGTTAAACCGCATTGGGGGCAAACCCGGGAATGTTCTTTTATCTCGGCCTGGGTTGCATGGCCGCATCTTCCGCAGAATTGAAAATTCAGGTTCCAGTCATGAATCTGCCGTGCATATCCTGAAATACTCCAGAACTCCGCATCCACCTTGCCGTAAAGCGCCCGAAGGCTGATCAGCCGGTGCTTCGCCGGAAGATGCGCCGGCCTGATGCGGGCACACCAGCAGTCTGTTGAGCCATATTGTCCCAAAAACCGGACGCCTTCCAGTCCCATGTCTGCTGCTGCTGTTTCAGGGATACAGGGGATGGACAGGGGATCTGGAAAATTTTCAGCCACCAGGATATCGTTGCAGGAAAAAATAAAATAATAGGCCGCATCTGATCGAATTTCAGGCACCAGGGGTGATTTGACAAAGTTCATTGTTCATCCTCATTTGGGGTCAACCCGGGCATCATATCCCATCTGATTTGATTTCTCAAAAAAAAAGATCCTGCCCAAAGAGCAGGATCTTTTTACGTAAGTAAGTGTCTGTAACAGATGGGGTTGTGTCGTATAGGTCCTCCTTAGGGGTTATGGGCCTTAGAGGCCGGTTTTAACCGTAAATATTTTTCTTTTATCAAGATCTTTAACATCGCTGTGGATTGAACGTTTATCGAATTCTTGCGTTTCCATTGTTATACGTCCTTATATTGACAAATGGACAATGATGCCTGAAAAGAAGTCGTGTCCATTTGTGATATATTATAGTGCCGAACAAAACAAATAACAGATTCAGTTTTTGTTTTTTGTAGCCATAACAATTTGCTTTTTTTTTAACTGTACTGATATAATGCGCCGCCATGTGTACCCTTTTTATAAAAAGAGAAAAACGGCCATGGCCTTAAAAGAAAACAAGGGCGGCAGGCTGTATGAACAGGTTGCCGGCCATATTACCCGGATGATTGAAGCCAGGACCTATCGTCCCGGGGAACGCATTCCCTCGGTCCGGGAAATGAGCGCCCAAAAACGAGTCAGTGTGACAACGGTTCTCCAGGCCTATGGCCTTCTCGAAAGCCAAGGCCTCATCGAAGCAAGGCCCCAGTCCGGATATTATGTCCGGTCCCGGTTTTCAAGCGCCGTCCCTGTCCCGGACACCTCTTCCCTCCAAGGTGATCCCACAAAGGTCAGTATTCATGAACTGACCCTGATGGTCATGAAGGATCTGTTCAACCCCAATCTGATCCCTCTGGGCGCGGCAACCCCCAATTCCCATCTTCTGCCCGCAGATAAGCTGAACCGGATTTTAGCCGCCCTTGCCCGGAAAAAAAGCCTTGAAAGCATTAAATACGATATTCCACCCGGATATAAGCCCCTGCGGATCCAGATCGCCCAGAAATCACTCAAGGCCAATGCCGTCATCAACCCGGATGAGATCATTACCACCGCAGGCTGTATCGAAGCCATTGACCTCTGCCTGAGAGCCGTCTGCAAGTCAGGGGATACCGTGGCCATTGAATCCCCCACCTATTTCGGCATCCTGCAGAGCATGGAATCCATGGGGCTCAAAGCCCTTGAGATACCAACCCATCCCAGTGAAGGAATCCATATCGATACCCTGATGTTTGCCGTGGAACAGACCCCGGTCAAGGCCTGTCTTGTGATTTCAAATTATAACAATCCCCTGGGAAGCTGCATTCCGGATGAAAAAAAGAAACACCTGGTAAGCCTGCTGGCCGGCCTGGACATTCCGTTGATAGAGGTGGATATCAGCGGTGAACTGCATTTTTCAGATACAAGGCCGTCGGTATGCAAGGCCTATGATAAAAAAGGCCTTGTCCTCTTGTGTTCTTCCTTTTCCAAAACCCTCTGCCCCGGATACCGGGTGGGCTGGGTGGCGGCGGGCCGGTATCAGCCCAAAATCGAATGGCTCAAATTTACGTCCAGCCTGGCCACGGCCACCCTCCCCCAGATGGCCCTGGCGGAATATCTTCAGTCCGGGGGCTATGAATCCCATATGAGAAAGGTGAGGCGGGTCTATGCCTGTAATATATCGAATATGTATGAGGCCGTTATCCGGCATTTCCCCGAAGGGACCCGGGTATCAAGGCCGGCCGGTGGGTTTGTTCTCTGGATACAGATGCCCGAAGCCATAGACTCCCTTATCTTATACAAACTGGCCCTCCAGGCCGGCATCACCCTGTCGCCGGGGTATCTTTTTTCAGCCACCCGGCGATATAAAAACTATATCCGCCTCAATGCCTCCCGCTGGACCGATGAGATCCAGCAGGGGGTCATTCGATTGGGCAAAATCGCCCATACGCTGGTAAATGCCCTATAGATCACGGGTGGCGCTTTCTATTTGATCTTGAACTGGCCCAGCATCCGGTTCAAATCCTCGGCCAGCCGGGACAGCTCTTTTGCGCTGTCATTGACCTGGGCGCTGCCGGAACTCATTTGTTCAGCATCACGGCTGACCTGGGAAATATTCTGGGTAACCTCATCGGTTGCCCCTGTAATCTGGGTCATATTTTCATTGGCGTCACTCACACCCGAGGCGGCCTGGCTGACATTCTTTGAAATCTCCAGGGTTGTGGCCGATTGTTCCTCAATGGCCGTGGCCACAGTGGCCATGATCTCATTGATATCGTTGATGACCCGGACAATCTCTTCAATGGCCTTGACGGAATCGGCTGTAGTGGTCTGGACCCCTGATATTTTCGAATTGATCTCGTGGGTGGCTTCCGCCGTCTGCTGGGCCAGGGCCTTGATCTCTCCCGCCACCACGGCAAATCCCTTGCCGGCTTCCCCGGCCCTGGCCGCCTCAATGGTGGCGTTCAGTGCCAGAAGATTGGTCTGACCGGAAATATCGGCAATGGTTTCCGTCACCTTGCTGATGTCCCTGGCCGCGCTGCTGAGCTGGTTGACTTTTTTGGACACCTCTTCTGCTGTCCGGACGGCGGTTTGGGTGATGGTATTGCCTTTGGCGGTGTTGTTGGCGATTTCCTGGATGGTAGCCGTCATTTCTTCTGCGGCTGAAACGATCATCTGGATATTGGCCGAGGTGTCCTCCATGGCCGAAGACACGTTTTTCATATTTGTACTCATCTCTTCCGCCGCCGCTGCCACGGCCTGGGTTTTTTCAGCCGTATTTTCCGAGTTCAGGGTCATCTGCGCCGAAACCGAGGATAATTCCGTAGAAGACGAGGCCACGGTATCGGCATTGAGGGCGATATTGCCGATCATGGCCTGCAATTTTTCCAGGAACCGGTTGAAATAGCCGGCCATTTCCCCGATCTCGTCTTTGTAGGTGGCTTTCAGCCGCTTGGTCAGGTCGCCCTCACCCTCGCTGATATCCTTGAGCATCTCCATGGTGCGCCGGATGGGGCCGACAATGCTTTTGGAAAAAAACACCGCAATAAAAACACCCAAGGCAATGCAGGCCAGGGAAAAAAGGACAATATTCAACCGCATGGCAAATACCTGTTGAAACACATCGGCCTTATGGGCGCCGACGGCAATGGACCACCCCCCTGTCCCTTCAATGGGGGCATATCCAAAGAACCGGTCCGAACCCATGAAGGGATATTCGTCAAACCCGGACTCGCCCTTGATCATTTTCTGGAACATGAGTGAAAGAGAGGTGTATTCCGGCTTGGTTTTGGCCTCTTCAATGAAATTTTTCTGTTCCATGACAAAGTCTCTGTTGCTGTGGGCGATGAGGGTCCCCTTGCCGTCAATGATATAGGAATATCCCTTTTTGCCATACCCGATCTGATCGGTAATATCGCTGAGCCAGCTCCCGTTGAGCCGGGCCAGGATGACGGCAACGGGCTTGCCGGCTTCATCCTTGATGGGTGCGGCAACCACCATGACGGCGGAATTGGTGACTCTGGAAATGATAACGCTGGAGAAATTGGTTTCCCCCTTCATGGCCCGTTTAAAATACTCCCGGTCGCCCAGGGCGGCCGTGGTTCCGTCCGGATAGCGGGCCTGCCCGTCTGCGGTGATAACCGCCATGGCCGGGAATTTCAACCTCTGGATCTCAAATTCAAGGGCCGGCCGCTGCTGGTCCCAATCCATGGAACGAATGACATTCCGGCTTGCGATCCCCTCCATGGCTATCATATAATAGTCCAACTGCTTTCTGACCAGCATGGATCCATAACGGGCCGTCTGGGGGATGGTCTCCACCACCTGACTATAGACGGCGCGATGGGCCTGCAAATAGGACAAAATCCCGACCCCGACGGAAACAAGGGCGATTAAAAGAATCACCCCTATCGTGATCTTTTTGCCGATGCTCAAATGCTTTAAATTCATTATCCTCTTTCTCCTTTTAAAAAGGGTCTTCCATCATCCATATCTTGTTTGACATCGTGTAAATTCTGCCTTATCCAAAACCTGCAATGATTGTTGAGAATTTTTACCGTAAAAGATGTATGCTGAACCTTTATATCATAAATAGAACTTGTTACAACTTAAAACAGGGTTCGACGTCAAGTTTCTGCCTCAAGCCGGTGAGACGCAGGATGGTTTTGTTGTTGCCCAGGGCCGTTTCAAGGGCCTTTGTCGACCCCACAATAATGACCAGGCGCTTGCCCCGGGTCATGGCCGTGTAAAGCAGGTTTCGCTGCAAAAGGGGAAAATGGGCCATGGTCAGGGCGATGACGATGGCTGAATATTCGCTGCCCTGGGACTTGTGGACGGAAATGGCATAGGCCAGGGTCAGTTCGTCCAGCTCCAGGATATCATATTCGACCATGCGGCCGTCATAATCCACCAGGACCTTGTTTTCTGCTTTGACGACATCGGCCACCAGGCCGATGTCCCCGTTGAATACCTCTTTTTCATAATTGTTTTTCAGGTGCATGACCTTGTCACCGGGCTTGAACATTATCCCCCGGACCTCCATGCCGCCGGGGGCCGGGTTCAGAACATTCTGAAGCTGCTGGTTCAGGTTGATGGTACCAGCCTCCCCCCGGTGCATGGGGGTGAGCACCTGAATTTCGTCAATATGGGGAAAGGCCTGTTGAATCCGTTTTGAACACAACTCCAGGATGGTTTCCACGACTTTGTCGGGCCTGTTTTTCTCAATAAAATAAAATTCGGAAAGTGATCCTGCGGCGGCCTTCTGAAAATCCGGCATTTCTCCGTTCCTGATGCTGTGGGCATACATGACAATGGGGCTTTCTTCGGCCTGCCGGAATACCCGGGTCAGGGAAAAAACCCTAACCCTTTTTGACTCGATGATGTCGGACAATACATTGCCGGGCCCCACCGACGGCAGTTGAAAGGTATCGCCCACCAGAATAAGGCTTGCCGTCGCCGGCATGGCTTCGATGAGATGATACATGAGAAGGGTATCCACCATGGAGGCCTCGTCCACCACAAATACGTCCAGATCCAGGGGGTTGGCATAGTTTTTTTCAAAGATCTGGTTTTCCTGGTCATACCCCAGGAGTTTGTGCAGGGTAAAGGCTTTCTGCCCCGTTACCTCGGAAAGGCGTCTGGCTGCCCTTCCCGTGGGAGCGCTCAAGACGGTTTTTTGATCCAGGCGTCTGAAAATCTCGCACAGGGCCCGGACCAGGGTGGTTTTGCCGGTCCCGGGGCCGCCGGTAATGACCACAATTTTTTCATCCAGCACATGGGTAACCACATCCAACTGCTCTTCAGACAATTTTACAGCCAGTTTTGTCAGCACGGTTTCAAGGATCTCCTCTTTTCCCAGCCGGAAGGCCCGGGTTTTCATGGACAGAATCGCCTTCATCCGGGAAGCGATGCCGGATTCGGCCCGGAAAAGCCGCGCCAGATAAACCCGTATGTCTTCTTCTCCTCTTTCCGTTTTGATTTCACCTTCATGGGCCAGGGCTTCCAAAGCAGATTCGAATTTATCCGGTACCACGCCCGAGAGTTTTGCCGATGCGGCAAAGAGACCTTGTTTGAACTGATACACATGCCCGTCCTGCTCGGCAAACAATAGGCCGCAGATAAGGCAGGCCTTGAGCCGGTTCTCGTCCTCTTTCTGCACCCCGGACCGCAGGGCGATGCGGTCGGCCAAGGCAAAGCCCAGGCCCGGGATATCCCTGGCAATGAGATAGGGATCATGGTTCAGGATGTTCAGGGTTTCGGGTCCATAGGCCTGAAGAATGGTGGAGGCATGGTATACGCCCACCTCATTTTCCTGAAGAAACTGCATGACCCGCCGGACGGCATGGTGTTTGTTCCAGGCTTCGGTGATGATCTTTTGCTTGGCCCTTCCGATACCATGAACCGATTTAAGCTGATCCGGTTCATTTTCAATAATCTCCAGGGTTTTTTCTTCAAACCGGTCCACAATCTTATCGGCCAGGGATTTTCCAATACCCTTGATAATGCCGGAGCCCAGGTATTTCCGGATACCGGAAACCGTGGCCGGCAGGATCACCTTATACATCTCAACCTTAAACTGGTCCCCGTATTTGGGGTGGGCGCTCCACTTGCCCGAAACCTCAAGGCTTTCCCCTTCAAAGACCCCGGCCAGCCGGCCCACAATGGTTACGGGATCATTGATTTTGGGTATTTTGAGTTTTGCAATGGTATAATGATTGTCCGGGTTCTGATAGGTGAGCCGTTCGACCATGCCTTTAAGAACGATCATTCAACCCCTCGCAGATTGGATGATCCAGCAGGCGGCATCATACAGGTCTTCAGCCACATGGTCCGGCGGGATAGGGTTCCGGCTGAGTTCGGCCAGTGCCCCGGCCCCGTTTCCGGTCTTCACCAGTATGGCCTTGGCGCATCCGGCGTTGCGGGCGCAGAGGATATCCTTTGTGCTGTCTCCCACCATAAAGGACCGGCCAAGATCAATTTGATATTTTTTCTGGGCCTGAAAAATCAGTCCGGGTTCGGGCTTTCTGCAGGAACACCGGTCTTCATCCACATGGGGGCAGTAAAAAATATCCGTGATCCTGCCTCCGGCAGCCTCAACCCCGGCTTTCATTTTTTCAAAGATGGCCTCCAGACTTTCTTTGGGGACAAGATTCCGGCCGATCATGGACTGGTTGGTGATGACGATCACCTGGAATCCGCTTTGCGTGAGAAGGGCTATGGCTTCCGGGCTTCTGGGGATGAATTCAAATTCCGAAGGATCTTTTACATATGCGGCGGAATCCTGATTGATGACCCCGTCCCTGTCCAGAAAAACCGTATCTCCCATGATTCCTGCTATTCTTCTGCAACGGCAAAGGTGCTGGCAAAGCCCTCGGAAAGAATTTTTTCGCTGAACCGTTCCGCATCCTTTAAATTGGTAAATCGTCCGATCCTCACCCTGTAAAAGGTTCCCCGGTCATCGGTATACAGAACCATATGGGCATTGGAATATTTTTCAGACAGGCTGTCCCGGTATTGCTCGGCATTGGCCTTGATCTGGAAGGCCCCCACCTGGACCGTAAAATTTCCCGTGTAATAATCCACGGGCTTGAACTCCACCGGTTTATGGGTCACTGCCGAATAGGAGGTGGCCTCTCCCAGGGCCGTTACCTTTACCTTGGCCGTTCCCGGCTCCGCCACCCCGATCTCCTTTGCCCCGGTATAGGACAGATCAATGACCCGGCCCGTTACAAAGGGTCCCCGGTCATTGATGCGGACCACGATCTCCCGGTCGTTTTCAAGATTACGGACCGATACCCAGGTATTCATGGGCAGGGTTTTATGGGCCGCGGTCATATCATACATATTATAGATTTCACCGTTGGAGGTTTTTCTGCCGTGGAATTTATCGCCGTACCAGGATGCAATTCCGGTTTGCACAAATCCATCGGCCCTGGCAAGGGGAGTGTATTCAATCCCGTTGATGGTATAGGGTCTCTGGGTGGCCGGAATTTTCTTTGATGGTGATCCCGGCGGCGGCTGCCGGCCGGGTTCAGGCGCGGTTCCCCGGTTGGCGGAACACCCGAAAACAAGAAGCATAACCCCTATCAGGAGGCTAATTCGTATGTTCAAGCAGCAACTGTGCATCCGTTACCATCATCCTTCCAGGGCCAGGTCCAGTACATGATCCATTTTGTCGGTAAAAAGAAAGGTCATGGACGCCTTGATATGATCCGGGACATCATCCATGTCTTTCTGATTCCACAGGGGCAGGATAATGGTTTTTATCCCGGCCCGGTGGGCGGCGATGACCTTTTCCTTGATTCCGCCCACGGGCAGAACTTCTCCCCTCAGTGTAATCTCCCCGCTCATGGCCAGGCATTTTTTCACCAAACGGCCCGCTATCAGTGAGGCAAGAGCCGTCAGCATGGCCACTCCGGCCGAAGGTCCGTCTTTGGGAATGGACCCTTCCGGCACATGGATATGAATATCATGCCGGCTGAAAAAAGACTCATCCAGGTTGAGCTTTTTGGCCCTGGCCCGGATATAGCTGAGGGCGGTGCTGGCCGATTCTTTCATGACATCGCCGAGTTGGCCGGTAAGGGTCAGGCCTTTGCCGCCTTCCATGGCCACGGCCTCAATGAACAGGATTTCCCCGCCAAAGGGGGTCCAGGCAAGGCCCACGACCACACCCGGGGTGTCGATTTTCAAGGCCAGGTCCGGCATATTGGAGACAGGACCAAGGTATTCATGCAGGTCTTTTTGTCCCACCACGATATGGTCAGCCGTTCCTTCGGCAATTTTGCTGGCAATTCCCCTGCAGACGGTTCCGATCTGACGTTCCAGGTTTCTCAGGCCGGCTTCCCGGGTATAACCGGAGATGATCCGGCGGACCGCCGCCGTGGTGATTTTGATCTGGTTCGATTTAATGCCGTTGGCCTCCCGCTGCCGGGGGATGAGGTACCGGGTGGCAATTTTTAATTTTTCTTCTTCCGTATACCCGCTTATTTCCAATATTTCCATCCGGTCCCGCAGGGGGGCCGGGATGGTATGAAGAACATTGGCCGTGGTCAGGAACATCACATCGGAAAGATCAAAGGACACATCCAGATAATGGTCGGAAAAGGAGATATTCTGTTCCGGGTCAAGGACTTCCAGAAGGGCCGAAGACGGGTCCCCGTGATAGGAGGACACCACCTTGTCGATCTCATCCAGCATGAAGACCGGATTCTTTGTCCCGGCTTTTCTCAGGGATTGGATAATCCTGCCCGGCAGGGCTCCCACATAGGTTCTTCTATGCCCCCGGATCTCGGCTTCATCCCTTACCCCGCCCAGGGCGATCCGGACAAATTCCCGGCCCAGAGCCCTGGCAATGGACCTGCCCAGGGAAGTTTTCCCGGTGCCGGGCGGGCCGAAAAAACAGAGGATGGGTCCCTTGGAATTATTTTTCAGTTTCCGGACGGCCAGGTATTCAAGAATTCTTTTTTTGGGTTTTTCCAGGCCATAATGGTCGTTGTTCAGGATTCTTCTGGCTTCTTTGATATCCAGCTTGTCCTGGGAACGGACGGTCCAGGGAAGGGAGACCAGCCAATCCAGATAGGAGGAAGCCACCACATATTCGGACGAAGACGGATGCATGCGGGCAAGCCGCTGCATTTCCCGTTCCGCTTCTTTTCGTGCTTCCTCCGGCAGTCCGGCCTCTTCTATCCTGGCCCGGTATTCCTTGATTTCCACGGAATCGTCCCCGGTTTCCCCCAGCTCTTCTCTGATGGCTTTCATCTGCTGGCGAAGATAATATTCCCGCTGGCGCTTGTCCATATCCTCTTTGACCTGGTTCTGAATCTTGGAGCCCATTTCCAGGATGTCCAATTGATCATTGACCAGACGGGTCACTTTTTTCAATCGCTTGTTCACATCCAGAAGTTCAATGACCTTCTGTTTTTCAATGACCGGGGCATTGATGGTGGAGGCTACCATATCGGCCAGAACGCTGGGCTCCTGCAAGGATTTAATCATATGGCCCATCTCCGAGGGAAGCCCGGGAGACAGTTCTACGATTTTTTCATACTGTTCCACGATATTGGCCATCAAGGCCCGGTTTTCTATACTCCGGTCCGCATTGCGGTTTTCCACGACCTCGATCTGGGCCTGCATATATTTTTTATTCCGGAGAAATTTTACGATGCGGAATCGCTCCAGGCCCTGAATAAGGAGCTGGGCCTTGGATTCTTCCATCTTGGACATTTTCAGGATAATGGCAATGGTGCCGATACGGTAAAGGTCGTCGGAGGTATGCCGGGAATCGATATCCGACCGCCTGGACAACAGGAGCCCCAACATGCGGTTTCCGGCCATGGCCTCATCAATGAGTTCAACCGCCTCGCTTTGAATCAATACCAGGGGCAATACCATTTTGGGAAATAAATTGGTGTCTACAATGGGAAGGATGGGGATAATGTCCGGGATATGGTCTGTTCTTATGGGGGGGGAAGGATGTCGCACGTCATCCATATCTTATCGGGTTCCTGTCATGAGCTTATGCAAAATCAATGGAAACATTGTGTTTGTTCTTGATGTTTTCCCTGAACAATTTTCCCAGGTTCAGCTCTAAAAATCCGTTTGAATATTTGGCCGTAACTTTTTCGACATCAATGACGCTGGGCAGATAAAGAACCCTCTCAAACTGCCCGAACTGGATTTCCGCAAGCCTGTAAGTCGCCGTCCGGTCCGGGTGGTTTGTTTTCCTGTGTCCGGATATCTTGATGGCCTTGTTGCTGACCTCAATAACTATATCTTCTTTTTTCACCCCTGCGATTTCCGCCTGGATAATGATTTCATTTCGCGTTTCAAAGATATCCATCTGGGGCTTCCAGATCCTTTTGGAAAAACAGAACATGGGATTGACGGATTGAAACATTTCTTCAAAAGATTTTTCTTCTGTCGAGTGTTTCTCAATATTATCTCCGAACCGTATTTCGATATGCTTCATATAAAATCTCCTGATGATACCGTTAAATCGATCATCTGATGATTTTATCACGATATCATCTGGACCGGATATTGTAAAGCAGTATTGAAAAAACCCTAGTCCGTGCCGGAGCCCCAGATATCAATAATCCGTGTGTCTCCGGGATATTCCAGGGTCTTATACCGAGTGATATTGGAAAGTCTTCGGGTGATATCACCGATCCGTATGGCCTGTTTTTTTATTTTCTGCAGGTCTTCCGGGGAAACGGCTTCATTGTCCTCAAACAGGGTTGAATATCCGAGAATGGTCTGAAGGGGCTGATTGATTTCATGGCAGATGGCTCCGGCCATTTCAAGAACGCCTTGGAGCTTTTCCCGCTTCATTTTTTCCTTTTGGGCCTCTTCTCTCTGGGAAATGTCAACAATGGTGACAATGGTGCTTTCAAGGGGGTTTTCCTGGCGGGGGCTGGTGATGATGACGTGGGCCTTGAAAAGGGTATTGTCTTTTCTGTTCAGATCAAAATCAAAATCCGATTTTCCCGATTTCTTCAGATCGGTATAGATCAATTTGCCGGCGGTTGAAAAATCCTCGTCCGATTTATAGATCATCCGGACATTCATATTTTCCAACTCTTCTTTTGTTTTATAACCGAACATCCTGACCATTTCTGCATTAACCCATTTGAAAATCCTGTTCTCCACAAGGCAGATGCCCACGGGAGAGGATTCCAGAATTTTTTCCAGAACCCTTTTCTGTTCCGAAAGCGTTTCTTCCGATTCTTTTCTTTCAATGGCAAGGGCGATATGCTGGGATACGGCCGTTAACAGGTCAAGGTCCTTTTTCGTATAATCCGCCGGGGAATTAAAGCTTTGAAGGGCGATCACCCCGATGACCCTGTCCTTGATGATCAGCGGCGCTCCCAGCCAGATCTTGCTCACGGTGCCGATGACCTTTTGTCCCTGGGCCCTTGCAAAATCAAGAATATCCTTTGCATAAAAGATCAAAGGGCCCCTGGCCCGGATGACCTTACCGGTTAAAGAGGCGGTCTTGCTGAAATGAAAGATTTCTTCAGGCCTTTCATCCTTTTCACTGACATAGTAGGGAAAGGTAATGGAATCCCTGTTTTCATGGTGAAGAGCAATAAAAAAATTCTCCGCCTTGAGGATCCGGCCAAGTGAAGAGTGCATGACCCGGTATAATTCCTCCGGGTTCCGGGTGGTGGAGACTGCCTCTGAAATTTCAAACAAAACCTCCAGGGTCCTTGCGTTATCCCTTTCTCCGGCTCTTTCCCAATTCGATTTTTCCACCTTCATTTTTCATCCTATGCCAGGTATTAGTTCTTGTTATGGATTACGGTTTTATGTAATAATGCCCATGAAGTCAAAGACTATACCATTGAAAAGGTGAAGGCAAGGTCCTAAATTCATGAAAAACAGCCTGGAATAAAATGAATGAAATCCTTTGAAGAAATCTCCCTGTTGTATGAAATCAGCGAAGCCCTGAATCAGCACATGGACATGAAAAAATCCCTGTTCAAGGTCTTGACCGTCCTTTCGGAATCCCTGAGCCTTGTGAGAGGCATTATCTTTTTGATCAACTCGGAAACCGGAGACATCAGGATTGAAATGGCCCACGGCATTTCCGAAGAAACCACCCGCCTGATCCGGTACACCCCGGGCGAAGGCATCGTGGGAAGGGTGATCCAGAGCGGAGAGCCCGCCGTGGTGCCCAGGATCAGCGAGGAGCCCCTGTTCCTGGACAAAACCCATTCCCGGCAGATTCCCGACGGTCTGGATTATTCTTTCATCTGTGTTCCCATTAAAAAAGAAAACCGGGTGGTGGGCGCCATCAGTGCGGACAGGCCCTTTGAAGGCAAGGCTTCCCTGGAAAAAGGGGAAAAGCTGTTGTCGGTGGTGGCGACCATGGTGGCCCACCATGTCATCAATATCGAGACCATCAGGATTGAAAAAGAACAACTGAAAACGGAAAATATCCGGCTCAAATCCGAACTTGAAAACCGCTACAGCTTTACCAATTTCATCGGCAATTCCAACAAAATGCGGGAGGTTCTCCAGATGATCTCCCAGGTGTCTTCTTCTTCGGCCACGGTTCTCATCCGGGGCGAAAGCGGCACCGGAAAAGAACTGGTGGCCAATTCCATCCACTATAACAGCGAGAGAAACAAAAAACCCTTTATCAAGATCAATTGCGCCGCCATCCCTGAAAACCTCATTGAAAGCGAATTGTTCGGCCATGAAAAAGGGGCATTTACAGGGGCTTCCCACCTGAAAAAAGGCAAATTTGAAATCGCGGACCAGGGCACCATTTTCCTGGATGAAATCGGCAATATGTCCCTTTCCGCCCAGGTCAAACTCTTGAGGGTGCTTCAGGAAAAGGAATTTGAGAGGGTGGGGGGATATAAGCCCATTAAAACCGATGTCAGGATCGTTGCCGCCACCAATTCCAATCTTGAGGAAATGGTCCGCCAGGGAAGGTTCAGGGATGACCTGTATTTCAGGCTCAATGTCTTTCCCATTTATCTTCCCAGCCTGCGCATGCGCAAAACCGATATTATCCTTTTGGCCGATCATTTCCTTGAAAAATACGGCACCCTTCATAAAAAAGACATCAAGCGCATTTCCACCCCGGCCATTGATATGATGATGGAATACCACTGGCCCGGCAATGTCAGGGAGCTTGAAAACTGCATGGAACGGGCCGTCATCCTCTGCAATGAAGGCGCCATCCACAGCTACCACCTTCCGGCCACCCTCCAGACCGGAACCAAAACCAAGACCCTGCCCCAGTCCCTTGAAGATGCCGTGGGCCGCCTTGAAAAGGAAATCCTGATGGACGCCCTGAAAAACACCAAGGGAAATATCAATAAAGCCGCCAAACTCATCGGCATTACGGTCCGAAAATTCTCCTATAAGGCCGAGCATTACGGCATCAGCTACAAGGATTACCGGTGAGAAAGACTCAACCCATGGAACAACCCATCATTTTAGATGTTAAACAAAAGAGGCTATTATGAAAATGGAACAATATATCAGGGCCATTGCCGGTTCGTTTATCCTGATTTCCCTCATCCTTTCCCGCCTGCATTCCGGTTACTGGCTGCTTTTCACCGCCTTTGTGGGTCTGAATCTGTTGCAGTCCGCCTTTACAAAGATGTGCCTTATGGAAACCATCCTGGAAAAAATATTCAGGATCCCCAGAGATCGCTGATCCCGAAGTCCTTTTCCCCTGAAGGGGTCCGGCGGATATATAAAGGGATCTCCCTGCCGGAGCATTCCTTCCGGACCGCAGAGGCGATGTCAATAATCCTCTGTGAGTCAATGGGAGGCTCATTGAATTTTTCCTGGATATCCAGACCCGACACATAGAGATGATGAAATTCTATGGCGGCCCGCCTGAACCCGTGGGCAAGGGCGACAACGGTTTCGGGCGAATCATTGACCCCTTGGATCAGGGGAACATTGGCATAGATGTTCACTCCCTTGTGAATCAGCTTTTTTGCGATTTCCCCATGCCCTGGACCAAGGTCCTCGGGCAGAAGAAACCAGACCTCCACCTCCACCCGGAAGGGATTGCCGATGGAGAAATCGCACCACCGGGATATCTTTTCCATGAGATCATCTGTCAGCACTTCCGGCCGTTCGCTGAATTCCCGGCAGCAGATCCGGAGGCTTAAGATATGGGAAAAGGCCTTGAGGCGCTCTGCCATCCGGCCGATTTTTTCCATGCAGGGGTCCTGGGCTGCCTGCCAGGGAACCACCACATCCGTAATCTCCGGGTCCTGTTCGATATAGCCAAAGGCCGGATCATCCGCCTGTACATCCATTTCAACCCGGGTTTTATGGACACGGGACACAAATTTTGATGACGTCGGGCAAAGAGATGGGCTGAGGCCGGAACCGGCCTCTATAAAGGCCCTGATGGCTTCTAAGGTTTCGGATGAAAGGCCGGATTCGGGGAAAATCCCGATTTTCTCCGGCCGGTTTCCGAGAAACAGGGCGTCATCGCCCATGGTCACCTGAAAGCGGGCATCCAGGGTGCCTTCCGGATTGATCCTCATATCCGGAAGGGTATTGATATCCGGAATAAAATCCTTGAAATAGGAAAGGGTATAGGGCGTCCTGATCCAGGTAAAGGTCTCGTCTTCAGCATCCTTTTCCACCGCAAAGCCGCTGGTATGCCATTCAATTTTTCCCAGGGGGGTTGCCGTGCACAGTTTTGGAATGTTTCGGTCGGAAACATGGTCCCTCAGCCAAGCCTGGGCCTCAAGGGCTTTGGAAATGGGGCTCCAAAAATCCTTTGTGCCGTGGATGGGGCTGCAAGGGGTAAAAATATAATAAATTTTTACCCCGGCCTGGCGCAATTGCGTAAACAAACGGCCCAGGGTTTTCCCATCGGTGTTCAACCCATTTAAAAAAGGCGTCTGGACATAGACCTGGATTCCCTTTTGAACCCAAGCGGAAATGATCTCAAGGCTTTGAACGGATACTTCATCCGGATGAACAAAATGAAGTCCCATCTCGATGCGCTTACCATGGGAGCGGCATTGATCGTTCTTATCGATGAGATATTGAATCAGACCCCCTGTATCCTTTAAGAAAAGTTCGGGATAATAGGCAACGGACCGGGTGGCGATCCGTATGACATCCACATGGCCGATGGTCATGAGGCTGTTCAGGGCTGCTTCAAGATTGGGCCTGTTGAGCAGGGGTTCTCCGCCGGTGATCAGTATTTCCCGGATGGACGGATGGCCCTGGACGTGGTTGACGGCCGCCAGGACATCGGCTCCGGACGGGGTTTTTTCCTTCCGGTTGCTCTTATGCTTTCTGAAACAGAACCGGCAGTAAACCGGGCAGGTCATATCCAGGAGAAAAATGACCCGGTTTTGGTACATCTGTTCCAAAACCCCTGATTTAAAATGGCCGTCAAAGGTGATGGGTTTCCCTGAAAGGTCAAGCTCTCCGGCAAAGGGCAGGTATTGCTTTGCAACGGCCCCGGAGACCCTGGATTGACGGATCACGTGATCGGACAGCCGGACGGGAAACTCGTCCATGACCTTTTGGAGGCAGGCCCTGTCCTCTTCTCTCACAAAGGCAAGCCGCCCCAGTTCATCCACGGTTTTGACGGTATGGAGCCGGTTTCCGGGAAACAGATGGGAAAGAAGGGCATACAGGTAAAGTTTCGGTATCCCGATCTTGTTGATAACAACCCTGCCCGGCCCTTTCTCCATGCAGGACACAAGATCGTGAAAAAAACCGGTCTCATTGTTTTCATACCCGCAGCGTTTCACAAGGGCATTAAAAACATCTTCTTTTCTCTGGGTCCCGATATCTGAAAAAAACCGCCGCCCCAGAAGCTTTGGCGTTCCATAGGCTCCAAAAAAATCCCGGCTCACGGTTTCAAGCGCTTTTACATTGAATTTCATATGATGATGTCTTCAGGATGTCGGATGGCCGTCGCTTCGCGGCGGCGGCCGTTATCGTCGTCTGATGTCTTTTAGATAGATTGATTTTGAAGGGCCGTCGCCCACTTCTCTTTCCTCGATCTGGAAAAGTTTTGTGGCGGCAACAAGTTCTCCGAGTTTTTTATACCCGTAATTTCTCGGATCAAATTCCGGGGCCTGTTTTGCGATATGGCTCCCCACCGAGGCCAGATGGGCCCAGCCACTGTCGTCGGAGCTGTTTTCAACGGCCCGGCGCAGAAGATTCACCATCTTTGTATCCTGCTTTAATTCCGATGCGGTTTTGCGGTTGATTTTAACGGCATCCTCGTCCTTGGACCGCAGCACCTCGGTAAAGATAAATTTGTCACAGGCCGATACAAAGGGGCCCGGTGTTTTTTTCTCGCCGAATCCATAGACAAAAAGGCCTGCTTCCCTGATCCGTGAGGCCAGTTTGGTAAAATCACTGTCCGAAGAGACAATGCAGAATCCGTCAAAGCGGTTTGTATACAAAAGGTCCATGGCATCGATGATCATGGCGCTGTCCGTAGCATTTTTCCCTGTGGTATACCGAAACTGCTGAATGGGCTGGATGGAATACTGGAGCAAAAACTCCTTCCACCCCTTCAGGTCCGGGATGGTCCAGTCCCCGTAGATCCGCTTTACATTGGCGGTTCCGTATTTTGCAATTTCCGTGAGCAGCCCTTCCACAATTCCGGGCTGGGCGTTGTCTGCATCGATGAGTACGGCCAGCTTTTCGGTTTTCAAATCCGTCATATATCCCTTTGCTCTTTGTCCTTGCTTTTCAGGTCTGAAGCCATGATAAACCGGCAGGTCTGATTATGCAAGAAAATTTGACGGCGGCGGATAAAGTTCGGTTTTTTCAGCGAAGATAGGTCAGAATCCGGCCCTTAAACGGCAGACCGGCGCAGGCCCCGGTTTCCGGCTGATAGCCGCTGCCCGCATACCCCAGCTCGGCCATGCATCGGGTGAACCGCCCCTGGTTGCTCCGGCCGGGGTCCACCAGGACCACCTCACAACGGGGATTGGCATGTTGATCGATAAAATGGGATAGAAGTCCGGCATGACCGCGCTCATAGAGAAGATCACTTCCGATGACAAGGTCAAACCGGCCCAGTTCATCTTCCCCATCGGCCCATCCCGTCCTGAAAAAAGGAATTTTTTTCCCCCTATTTAACAGCACGTTTGCCTCCAGAAAGGCTTCTGCTTCAGGGTGGTAATCCGTGGCCGTGATATCGGCCAGGCGGTGATTCAAAACCAGGCTGGCCAGCCCGATGCCGCATCCGACCTCCAGAATTCTTTTCCCGGCAATCTTAAACTCCGCCATATGCCGGGCCAGAACCCGGCCGGAATCCCAGATCACGCCGAATATGGGCCAGGTGGCCGAGGATATGCCGAGGTTTTCGGCAATTCCGTCCACATCCAGGTATTGCATATGGTCCCTCAAGGTCCGTACATGGATGTCCACGTCACCAAACTCCACGGTCTGGTAACGGATGCGCGGTAAAGAAACCATGGGACTCCTTGTTCATAAGGGTTTAACGCGGCAGGTGCCTTAAACAATTCCGCAGCGCATATCGTGACCATACTCCTTTAACTCCGGCTTTACCAATGAATATTTTAGCTTGAACCGGGTAAAAATTTAGTTTATTTTCTGCATGAACGCATGGAACCCTTAACCTGAAGACGTATTCGAAAGCCTTTGCCCATGGAAAGAAGACGCTTTTTAAAACAGGCTGCCCTGGTCTTGACCCTGGCCGTCTTTCCCTGTGCAGAATCCCGTGGGGAGGTCCCAAGTCCATCCGGTTCCGTGGATGCCCACATCAGGGACCGGCTCATGAAACAACGCCTCTTTGACACGGTTTTTGAGGATGATATTTTCCTTGAAGAACCTCTCTTTCCACAACTGGATTCATCCCTGGCCCGGTTACAAAAGGTCCAGGCCCTGGTGGGCTATTCCAATTTCTCCCTCCTGGATTTTGATGAAGTCCTGAAATTCGGCAAAGCCTATGCCGATATCGGTGAATTCTCCCCATCAGAACTGGATTTCCTTGAACGGATTTTCTATTCCCAGGGTGAAACCTATGGGTTCATGGGTGAAAAACCCATTAAAACCATTACCGGCAAGATCAGCAAAAACAAAGTGGAGAAAATCCCTTTAACCGGTAATTACCTTTACCAGGGCAGGCCCGTTGAACTCTACCGGGACATCCAAAAACAGGTGGGCAGCGACGCCATTTTGACCTCGGGGGTCCGCAGTGTCATGAAGCAGTTTCTTTTATTCCTGAACAAGGCCAAAGCCAGCCGGGGAAATCTTTCCCTGGCATCCAGGTCCCTGGCCCCGCCCGGCTATTCCTTTCACGGCATCGGGGATTTTGATGTGGGCCAGAGGGGGTATGGCTCTCAAAATTTTACGGAAGCCTTTACCCAAACCCCTGTCTATAAAAAACTCATTGATCTCGGGTATCTGAAATTCCGGTACGAGCGGGATAATAATCAGGGCGTCCGGTTTGAACCCTGGCATATTGAGGTTGCCTAAAGTATATTGATCGCGATATACAGACAAACGGGTTGTCAAAACAAAACATCAAGCATAGGAGGGGCCCCGGATGAAAATTTTTAAAGGCCCGATCATCACCTGCGATGCAGCCGACACAGTGTATCAATACCTGGTTGAAAAAAACGGGACCATTGAATTCACCGGCAATTCCCTGCCGGAACACTACCAAGGGGAACCGGTGACGGATCTGGGCGAAAAGGCCCTGATCCCGGCCTTTACCGACTCCCATCTTCATTTCACCTCCTATGCGCTGTTTTCATCCACCCTGGATGTGAGGGAGGCTGAAAATTTTTCAGACCTTTCGGATATTCTGAAACGCTATATCCATGATACGGGGTGCAAGATTGTTTTCGGTTTCGGCCTTTCGGCCCACAGCCTTGAGGAAAAGCGGATGATCACCCGGAAGGAGCTGGACGGCATTGAAAAGAAACGGCCCCTGATGCTGGTGAAATACGACGGGCATGCCTGCGTTGCCAATACGGCCATGCTGGACCTGCTGCCCGCCGGAATCAAAGGACTCCGAGGCTATTATCCGGAAACCGGACAGTTTTTCCAGGAGGCTTTTTTTAAAGCCGTGGATTTTATTTCCGCCAAGGTCTCGCCCGTGGACCTGTTAAAACATATGCGGACGGCGGTGGACAAAATGGCGGAAAAGGGCATCGGCCTGATCCATCCGGCCGAAGGCGTCGGCTTTCCCCTGGACCTGGATGTGGACCTGGTCCGGTTCATGGCCGGGGGCCTGGCCAATCCCTTTTTGTTCCGGATCTTTTTCCAGACCATGGACATCCAAAAGGTGGTGAAACGACGCCTGCCCCGCATCGGCGGCTGTTTTGCAACGGCTCTGGACGGCTGTTTCGGTTCCCTGGACGCGGCCCTGAACCAGCCCTATGAAAATGACCCGGGCAATGCCGGCATCCTGTTTTATGAGGATGAGGCCCTGGTTGATTTTGTCCAGAAGGCCCATGATAAGGGACTCCAGGTCCAACTGCACGCCATCGGCGACAGGGCCTTTGACCAGGCCACCCGGATCTTTGAAAGGGTTTTGAAAAACAATTTCCGGGAAGACCACCGCCACAGCATCATCCATGCCTTTATGGTCACCCCCAGGGGGCTTGAGATTTGCGCCCAATACCATATCGGCATCGCGGCCCAGCCCTCCCTTCTCCATCAGAACCTGGAGCCCCTGTCTTATCTTCAGGAAATCCTGGGGAACCGGGCCCTGGGGATGTGCCCCTTCAGGACCATGCTGGACATGGGCATCCATATCTCCGGCGGGTCCGATGCGCCGGTGTCCCTGCCGGACCCGATCCTGGGAATCCACTCGGCCTGCAACCATATGAATGACTCCGAATCCGTTTCCGTCATGGAAGCCCTCCGGATGTTCACCTGGGAAACGGCCTGGGCCGGTTTTGACGACAAGACCCGGGGCTCCCTGGAGCCCGGAAAAAAAGCCGATATGGCGGTGCTGAATAAAAATCCCCAGGACATAAAAAAAGAAGCTCTTTCGGGGCTGAAGGTGGAGTCTCTGGTTCTGGAAGGGACTCCCTATAAAAAGGGGCAGGGGCTCGGAAATCTTTTATGGAAGGCCCTGTTCAACAGGAGGCGCTGATCTTTGCCGGGGTTTACCGGTCCTGCGCCAATAGATCCTGAATCAAGGGATAGGCGGCATCCGACAATTTGTTGGTCGGGTCTCCTTCGGTGACCATGGCGGCCAGAACCTGTTTTTCCTTTTCCATGGGCAGGCGGCCCGTCATATGGGCTTTCCCCACCTCCTGCCCGTCCTGGTTGGTGAATACTGCCTCGGCCTCAGCCCGGCCCTCATTGCTGATTCTGGTAATGGTGACCCTGCATTGAATGGTGTCCTGGAAATAAACGGGCCGGATAAATTTAAAATTCATGCCCGAGGCCAGCCAGCCCACCTGGCCCCCGAATTCGCAGACCATGGACCCCACCAGAAGGCCGTGGCAGATCAGGCCCTTAAATCCCTTGGCCCCGGTCCAGCGCCCGTCATAATGCACCGGGTTGTAATCCCGGGTCAGGTCCCCGAAGTCCAGGGTTTCTTCCTGTGTAAACGTCCTTTGATAAACAAAGGTGTCGCCCTGTTTCAGGCCGGTTATGGCCCTTTGTCGCATGATATTGGTCATCATTGCCCTCTTTGAAAAATGTCTTTATCCCAGTTTTCCTGCAATCCTGCTGTAAATTTTATCCGGCTGCCATACAAAGGGTTTTCCCCATATCATCCGGGCCGCTCTCAGGGTCTCGTTAAAGCCGTTTTCCATGAGAAATTCAATACCGGCCCCGTTGTCTACCGGCAGAACCGCGTTGCCAACGGCGCAATATTTTTTTCTCATCAAGGCTGTTCCGGCCCGGCTATTTTCCGCGATGATCATTCCTTCTCCCAGATCCGGCAGATAAATCCCGGCTACCCGATGATTTTCCCGGTACAGCCAGGCAGTTTCAACTTTGCCTGAAAAAATAAGGCGACGATCTTCCCCTGATACGGATTGATCCAGCTTAAACACCTCGTTTTGATCATCAGGAGAAAAGGCAATGATATGGGAAGAATCCGGATATGGGGCCAAAGGGGCTTCCTTTTTAAAAAACACATAATCGGTCTGTTTTTTAAAACCTGCTTTTTCATATATGGGATAGCCCAGGTCCGTGGCAATCAAAGAAACGGATTCACACTCAAGGGCTGTGAGTTTCTCCAGTAAATGGGATACCATTTTATGGGCCAGGCCTTTTCCCCTGAATTCGGGACCCACAATAATATGGGCCAGCCAGGCGGTTTTTCCAAATACGATGCCGGCGCCGATTCCCATCATCCTGTCGTGTTTGCTGATCTTGACGGCATGGCAGAAAGGGTTGGCAAGGTAAAATCGCAGAGCGGGTTTGATATCGGGCCAGCCCTGGGGCTGCAACGGCGCAAGCTGATCCAGGTCTTTTTTTGTCAGGGGTTCTATATTCATTATGAGCAAGTAAGGATATGAAAAGGGCCGGAAATTTTTGTCCCGGCCCTTTCTATCTATCGGTTTACGTCATTTTTATTTTTCTTTTTTACCCACCTCGGCCATCATTTTGAGCATGGTGTATTTATCGGCCACCTCTTCTTCGATCTTGGCCCTCAGGCGTTTGGATTCCTCGGGCAGGCTCTTTTCAAGGGCCGCAAACCGGGTTTCTCCGCTGAGGAATTCCTGGAGGGTGCCGTCCGGCGCCTTTGAATCCAGGATAAAGGGATTTTTCCCTTCCTTGATCAGTTCCGGGTTATACCGGTAAAGGGGCCAGTAACCGGAATCAACGGCCAGTTTTCCTTCAAGCTGGGATTTGCCCATGCCTTTCCGGATGCCCTGGTTGATACAGGGGGCATAGCAGATGACAAGGGAGGGTCCGGGATATTTTTCCGCTTCAATCAGGGCCTTCAGGGTCTGGTTTTTGTTGGCGCCCATGGAAATGGAGGCCACATAGACATAGCCGTAGCTCATGATCATCCGGCCCAGGTCCTTTTTGCCGATCTTCTTGCCCGAGGCCGCATATTTTGCAATGGCGCCGGTGGGGGTGGCCTTGGAGGACTGGCCCCCGGTATTGGAATAGACTTCCGTATCCATGACCAGGATATTGATGTCCTCGCCCGAGGCCAGGACATGGTCCAGGCCGCCGAATCCGATATCATAGGCCCAGCCGTCGCCGCCGAAGATCCAGTGGGATTTTTTCACAAACAGGTCTTTTTCCTCATAAATTTCCTTCAAAAGGCCGTTGGATTGATCCTTTAACAGGTTTTTCAAGGCAAATCCATATTTCCGGGATTCTTCGGTATCGTCTTTGCCCGCCAGCCAGCCTTTCAAGGCCTCTTTCACGGCAGGGGCGGTTTTGGTATCAAGGGCTTTCTGAACCTTCCCGGCCAGGGTGTTTCTCCTGGTTTTGGTGGCCAGCATCATGCCGTAGCCGAATTCGGCCGCATCTTCAAACAGGGAAGAGGCCCAGGCCGGACCATCCCCGTCGGCATTGGTGCAATAGGGGGTAGCCGGCGCAGACCCGCCCCAGATGGAGGAGCAGCCCGTGGCATTGGCTATGGTCATGCGTTCCCCGAAAAGCTGGGTCAAGAGTTTCACATAGGGGGTTTCCCCGCAACCGGCACAGGCCCCGGAGAATTCCAGCAGGGGCTGGAACATCTGGCTGCCTTTGACCGTATCCCGTTTCATGATATCCGTCTTAAACGGAATGGTTTTGGAGAATTTATGGTTCTCCACCTGGCCCTCCACCTGGCTGGCCAAAGATTTCATGACCAGGGCCGGCACCTTGGCCGGGCAGATATCGGCGCAGTTGCCGCAGCCCTGGCAGTCCAGCGGGTTGACCTGGATCCTGAATTTATAGGCCTCCATGTCCTTGCCCTTGCCGTCCACGGTGATGAAGCTCTTGGGCGCACCCTTCAGTTCCTTGGCCGTGGCCACAATGGGGATGATGGCGGCATGGGGGCAGACAAAGGCGCACTGGTTGCATTGAATGCAGTTTTCCGGAATCCATTCCGGAACATCAATGGCCACCCCCCGTTTTTCATATTGGGCCGTTCCCTGCTCAAAGATCCCGTCCGGTGCGAATACAGAAACCGGAAGGTCGTCCCCGCCCTGGGCATTGATTTTCCGCATGACCTGGTCCACAAAGGGGGTGGCCGATTCAACAGTCTTTTCCGCGCTGACGGCGTCCTTCCAGGATTTGGGCACCTTGATTTCAATGAGGTTGTCCAGGGTTTTGTCCACGGCTTCAATATTCATGGACACCACTTTTTCCCCTTTTTTGCCGAACATGACCTTGATATCATCCTTCAAAAGGCCGATGGCCTTGTCCACGGGCAGGACATTGGCCAGCTTGAAAAAGCAGGTCTGCATGATCATATTGATCCTGCCGCCGAGACCGGCCTGGGTGGCGATTTTAACCGCATCAATATTATAGAATTTCAGCTTTTTATCATAAATGGTTTTTCTGACCCGGCCGGGAATGAATTTTTCCATTTCTTTGACGGACCAGGGGGAATTTAAAAGAAAGGTTCCGCCCTCTTTGATGCCTTTGAGCACGTCATAAATCTCCACATAATTGGATTTATGGCAGGCGACAAAATCTGAATTGTCAATCTGGTAGGTGGATTTGATGGGCACATCCCCGAACCTTAAATGGGATACGGTGAGTCCCCCGGATTTTTTGGAATCATAGGCAAAATAGCCCTGGGCATATTTATCCGTATTGTCCCCGATGATGGCGATGGCGCTCTGGTTTGCCCCCACGGTACCGTCGGCGCCCAGGCCCCAGAATTTGGCTGCAATGGTGCCGGCCGGGGCCGGATGGAAACCGGTCTTGACTTCCAGGGAGGTATGGGTGACATCATCAATGATGCCCACGGTAAAATGATTCTTGGGCTGGAAGGACTTCATATTGTCATAGACAGCCTTGATCATATTGGGGGTAAATTCCTTGGAGGAAAGGCCGTACCGGCCCCCGATGATTTTCGGGGTGATGCCGTGTTCCATGAAGGCGGTGCAGACATCGGTATACAGGGGCTCGCCCAGGGCGCCGGGTTCCTTGGTCCGGTCCAGGACCGTGATGGTGTCTACCGTGGCGGGGATGGCCCTTAAAAAGCTTTCCCGGTCAAAGGGCCGGTAAAGACGGACCTTCACCAGCCCGTAGCGTTCGCCGTCGGCATTCAGCCAGTTGATGGATTCTTCAATGGCCTCACAGCCCGAGCCCATGGCCACGATAATTTTGTCGGCCTGGGGGTCTCCCACATAATCAAAAAGACTGTAAGGCCGGCCGGTGAGGTCCCCGACTTTTTTCATACATTCTTTTACAATGGCCGGAACCTTGAGATAATAGGAATTGGCCGCTTCCCTGCCCTGGAAATAAATATCCGGGTTCTGGGCCGTGCCCCTTGTGTCCGGGTGTTCCGGGTTTACGGCCCTTCGCTTGAAGGCCTGGTAGGCTTCATAATTGAATAAGGAGGCCATGTCTTCATAGTCGATCATCTCGATCTTCTGGATCTCATGGGAGGTCCTGAACCCGTCATAAAAATGCAGAAAGGGCACCCGGGCGTCCAGGGTGGAGAGATGGGCCACCAGGGCCAGGTCCTGGGCTTCCTGGACCGAATTGGAGGCCAGCATGGCAAAACCGGTCTGTCGGGCCGCCATGACATCCTGGTGGTCCCCAAAAATGGAAAGGGCATGGGCGGAAATGGACCTGGCCGTCACATGGAAGACACAGGGCAGCAGTTCGCCTGCAATCTTATACATATTGGGGATTTTGAGCAAAAGCCCCTGGGATGCCGTAAAGGTGGATGTCAGGGCCCCGGCGGCCAGAGATCCGTGAACGGCTCCGGCGGCTCCGGCTTCCGACTGCATCTGTTTGATGACCAGGACCTGGCCGAAGATATTCTTTCTGCCCTTGGAGGCCCAGGTATCGGCGATTTCACCCAGGGGGCTGGACGGTGTTATGGGATATATGGCCGCCACTTCACTCATGGCATAGGCCACATGGGTTGCAGCCGTATTTCCGTCAATGGTCTGCATGGTTTTCTTCATTTTTTCCACCTCATTTATAATATTAAAAGTGTTTTAAATCCTGATTTAGCCCTTCAGTCATACAATAAATGTTTGGATAAGTAAATAATTTAAAGAAACTCGATAGTTAAGATTTGTTCCCAGGCCCGGCCCATTTCATGAATATATTTTTCCGCTTCTATCAATTTTTGTTCACCTGTGATAAAGAGACGCTGTTCGTTAAATATATTTTTTAATAAAACTGATATGTTAATCTTTAATACGACCAAGGATACAATATGGGTTTAATTTCTTCCACACATTCCATCAGCCGGTATCATATCGAGGGAAAATTTGAGGGTTCTGCAGCAGAAGAGGTCCGAAATCATTTGATCGCTTATTCCATTCCAAAGCTTGAAAGTGAATTTGATGCGCTTTCCGCCGGATGGACCCCGTTTGAAAGCCCCTATAACCCGGACTTTGATAAATTTTCCATCCAGTTTGGAACCTTTTTTGCATTTTCATTGAGGATTGATAAAAAATCCATTCCCGTAAGGCTGGTTCAAAAATACATGGCCATTGAAATAGAAAAAAAAATGGAAAAATCCGGGCGGGAATTCATCTCTAAAAATGAAAAGACTGAAATCAAAGAAATGGTGATGGATCTTCTCATGCACAAAATACCCGCTGTTCCCAGTGTTTATGAAGTGCTCTGGAATTATGAAGAACAGAACCTGTATTTATTTACCACCCAGAAGGCGGCCAACGAACTTTTTGAAACCCTCTTCTTTAAGAGTTTTAAATTGAAACCCATCCGGCTTTTTCCCTATACCCTGGTTGAAACAAAATCCGCTTTTTCAAATTCCGATAAAGACAGGATATTCTCCCTGGCCCCTTTAAAATATACGAGGTAAACCCATGCTTGATATTGCAACGGCTTATAATAAATATACCTTTCTGGGCAATGATTTTTTGACCTGGATCTGGTTCTCCATTGAAACCCAGACAGATTTTTCCGCCCTGCTGGGTTCAAAGGATGTGATCTCCCTTGAAATCGGTAATTCCATTGTTCTTGAAAATAAATTGGGGGATAAATCAAAGGAAAAAATCACCATTAAGGGCGATGAGGCAGGGCTTGAAGAGGGGACCACCGCCTTGAAAAAAGGGGCCTGGGTGACCCAGATCAATCTCAACTGCAAGATCAATGAAGATGAATACAAATTCACCATCAAAGGGGAAAGTTATAATATTACAGGCCTTAAAACACCGAAAACAGATCTTAAAAAAACCGGGGATGAAATTGAAGGGCTGGTTCTTGAAAAAGCATTTTTCTGTTTCAGGGTTTTTGAAATTATGGACACCCTCTTTTTAAAATATCTTGGCCAACGGATTGCAGACGATTGGAATCATAAGGGATTGCAGGATATTAAAAACTGGATCGGGTCTGTTTAAAAAATGTTCAAAACCGGTGGGTTTTAAACACGGAAAAAAAAGGGGGTTAAAACCCTGGGGTTTTAACGAAAAAACAAACATGTTTTAATCATTTATTTTGATAATTTAACAAACAAATTCAGTTCGTTAAAAAGTTTTCAACATTTGAACACCCCTTATTAATATTATTGTTCTTTTTTAAATGATAGTTATTAATATAACGCAAATTTTAATATTTGATAAATCAGGTGTTTTAAGATAGATTTACAGATGCAAAAATCACAAATTTTTGAAAAAGGGGATAGATGAAAATCTCATTCAATAAAAAAGAAATTGTAGACGTACTTTCAAAAATTCAAGGCATCACCGGAAGAAAAACCAGTCTGACCATTACCTCCGATATTCTGATCAAGGCCGTCGGTTCCAGTATCACCATCACTGCCAATGATATGGAAACCGCCTTTTACGGCACCTATGGGGCAGAGGTGGACAGGGAAGGGATTTTATCCATCAATTCAAAAAAATTCTATGAGATTTTAAGGGAATATCCGGACGATGAAATTCTTGTCCATGAAGTGGAAAACAGGTGGGTGGAAATCGGAAGAGGAGACAGTATTTATCATATCGTATCCTCGGACCATGAAAATTTCCCTGAAACCCCGGTCATAGAAGACGTTGAATTTATAGAAATAAAGTCCAAAGACCTCAAAAAAATGGTGGAGATGTCATCGGTTATCGGTTATTCCGGGGATGAAAAAAGAATTTATGTTCTAGGGTCATTGATCGAGAAAATCATAAAAGACGGCAACGAAAGACTTCGGGTCGTGTCTACGGATTCAAAACGGCTTCATTGTTATGATGCTGAATTCAAAGGAAATCTCAATCTTCCCGAGGAAAGCATCATTGTTCCGAAAAAAGGATTATCCGAACTGAATAAATTTATTGACGGGAACAAGGAAAGTTTCAACGTGGGAATAAAGGATAATCATTTTATTTTCCAGGATGAAAATGAATCCGTCATGATCAAGCTTTTAGAGGGAGAATATCCGGATTATAAACCGGTTATCAACTACCAGGACATGATACCGGTTGAAGTGGACAGAATGATGTTTTCAACCTTGATGAAGCGTATTTCCATCCTGACTTCCGATGACTATAAAAGTGTGATTTTGAATTTTAAGAGCAATGAGCTGATGGTGACCATCACCAATCCTGAAATCGGTGAATCAAAAGAAAGAATCATGATCCCGTTTTCGGCCGATGAAATTAAAAGCGCCTTTAATCCCAGGTATTTTATGGATGCTTTGGGTTTATTTGAAGACAGTATGGTGGTGTTAAATCTTAAAGAAAGCAAGAGCCCTTGTATTATCAAGAGTTTGGATAATGACAGGCTTATTTGTGTAATCATGGCGATGCATATATCATGAATGAAAATATGGAAAAAAAAGAATACGATGCCGGTAGCATAAAAGTATTGGAAGGTCTGGAAGCGGTTCGTAAAAGGCCTTCCATGTATATCGGAAATGTGGATATCGAAGGTCTTCACCATCTGGTCTATGAGGTGGTGGACAACAGTATAGACGAGGCCATGGCCGGGCAGTGCGATACCATTATCGTGACCATCCACCCGGACAACCGTGTGAGTGTTCTGGATAACGGCCGGGGGATCCCCGTTGAAATGCACGAAACCGAAAAGATCCCTGCCTGTGAAGTGGTTATGACCAAACTGCATGCCGGCGGTAAATTTGACAAGGATTCCTATAAAGTGTCCGGCGGGTTGCACGGAGTGGGCATATCCGTGGTCAATGCCCTTTCCATTCAACTGGACATGGAGGTGTATAAAAATGGAAAGATTTATCATCAATCCTATTCCAGGGGTCATAAACAGACCGAGCTGACCATCAAAGGGGATACGGACAAAAGGGGAACAAAGATCACCTTTTCTCCTGATTTTGAAATCATGAATCAGAACGAATATGATTATGAAATCCTGTCCCGCCGGATGAGGGAACTGGCCTTTTTGAACCGGGGCGTCAGAATCATTATCGAAGATGAGCGGTCGGCGGAAAAGGATGATTTTTATTTTGAAGGCGGCCTGGTGACCTTTGTGGAATATTTGAACCGTTCCTGTACGGCCCTTCATGATCCCATTCATATTGAAGGTGATAAAAAGGATGTTCAGATTGAGGTGGCCATCCAGTATAATGACACCTTTAAGGAAAAACTCTATTCCTTTGCCAATAATATCAGGACCATTGAGGGCGGCGCTCATGTGTCCGGATTCAAGGCGGCCCTGACCCGGACGGTAAATGCCTATCTGACCACATCCAATAATGTTCCCAAAAACATGCAGAGCATGAAGATCAGCGGGGATGATATGAGGGAAGGCCTTGCGGTCATCATTTCCGTAAAACTCATGGAACCCCAGTTTGAGGGCCAGACCAAAACAAAGCTCGGCAATAATGAAATCAAAGGGATAGTCGAATCCCTGTTAAATGAAAAACTGAGCCAGTACCTTGAAGAAAACCCCAATGTGGCCAAGAAAATCATTGCCAAGGCCGTGGATGCGGCAAGGGCTAGGGATGCGGCCAAAAGGGCAAGAGAGCTGGCCAGAAAAAAAGGAACTCTTCTGGATGCATCTTTACCGGGCAAATTGGCGGAATGCCAGTTTGCGGACCCGGCTGAAAGGGAATTGTTCCTGGTGGAGGGAGATTCTGCCGGCGGTAGCGCCAAGCAAGGCAGGGACAGGCGGTTCCAGGCCATTTTGCCCTTGAAGGGAAAAATCCTGAATGTGGAAAAGGCCAGGTTTGACAAGATTATCCGGAGCGATGAGATCAAGAATATTTTTACCGTACTGGGCACCGGGGCCGGAAATGAAGAATATGATATTGAAAAAATCCGGTATCATAAGGTCGTGATCATGACCGATGCCGATGTGGACGGCTCCCATATCAGGACCCTGCTGTTAACCTTTTTTTATCGGCAGATGCCGGATCTGATTTCCAAAGGCTATCTCTATATTGCCCAGCCGCCGCTGTTCAGGGTGGGATCACGAAAAGGCGGGGTTTACCTGAAAAACGAAGAAGAATATTCCGACTATCTGGTCAAAAGAATCGCAGCTCAAAAAGATATGTTTCTGGACGGGAATAAAGAACCCCTCAGTGAAGAACATTTTTATACATTTTTAATCCATCTATCCGAATATTATCAGGCCATATCCCAGTTAAAGAAACGGGATATGGATACGGCCCTCCTGCTGGCCCTGATCAAAAACGGGGTGAAGGATAAATTTTTCCTGGAAGACCGGAATAATTTTATAACCCTGTCCGAAGATCTTAAAAAGTCTGGTTATTTGCCGGGTGACATCCAGTATGACGAGGAAAGAAATATTTATGAAATGGATGTCTATGAAAAACAAGGAAAAGAGATTCTTTTACGGGTGGGACGGGAGATCCTGGCCACCACGGATTATAAGAGAATGCTCAGGGGATATGAAAGAATCAGTGATTTTAACAAACCCCCGTTTTCCATATGTTCAAAACAGTCTGAGGCAGAGGAAAAAAGAGAATATAAGTTTAACGATACCGATGCCCTGTTTGAATTTATCCTTTTGGAAGCCAAAAAAGGCATTACCATCCAGCGGTATAAAGGTCTGGGCGAGATGAATGCCGACCAGCTCTGGGAAACCACCATGAATCCTGAAAAAAGAATCATGCTCCAGGTCAGCATTGATGATGCTGAAAAAGCCGATGATATTTTCACCCTGCTCATGGGCGAGGAGGTTGAACCCCGGAGAAATTTTATCCAGAAACATGCTTTGGAAGTGTCTTCCCTGGATTATTGATCAGGCTATTGATCAGACCATTGATCAGATTATTGATCCTCCCGCCAACATACAAAGTCGGCAGAGGGGTTGAAAATTCAACCCCTCTGCTTCAACGACAGATCTCTTAAATGAAGGCCTTTTTCAGAAATCTGCCTATCCGGTCAAAGCTTTTGGGCGGATATACCCTGATTTTTATCCTGGCCACCATTTTGTGCGACGGTGTCATCTATTATACGGTCCGGTCCACCATTGAAGCCAATATTGAAAGCGAATTGACCAATTCCACGGCCATGATTCTCAATATGGTCCAGACCGCCGCCGGCACCTCCATTAAAAACCATCTCCGGGCCGTGGCCGAAAAAAACAAAGAAATCATCGAGCATATTTACCAGGACTATCAAAGGGGCCTGGTCACCGAGGAAGAGGCCAAAAGCCGGGCCCGGAACATTTTATTCTCTCAGACCATCGGCAAGACCGGGTATATTTTCTGCGCCGATACCCGTGGCATTGCCGTTGAACATCCCAACCCGGGAGTGGCAGGTAAAAATTTCCTGGACCATGGGTTTGTCAGGGATATGATCCGCCAAAAACAGGGCTATCTGGAATATGACTGGAAGAACCCGGAAGATGACCATGAAAAACCCAAGGCCATGTATATGGCCCATTTCGAGCCCTGGGACTGGATCATTGCCGCCTCTTCCTATCGGGAGGAGTTTAAGGAGCTGGTCAAGATTTCGGATTTCAAGGACAGCATCCTGGGCCTGAAATTCGGAAAGACCGGTTATGCCTATATCACCGACAGCCGGGGAAATCTTATCGTCCATCCGTTTCTGACCGGCAATTATTATGATGACAAGGACAGCAATTCTTTTGTCAGAACACTCTGCACCATGAAAACCGGAAAACTGGTTTATTCATGGAAGAATCCCCGGGATGAACGAGAACGTGAAAAACTGGTGATCTTTAATTATATCCCGGAATATGACTGGATCATCGCATCCACCAGCTATCTGGATGAAATATTTACCCCTTTGAAGACCATCCGCCGTATCATCATGACAACCGTTTTCCTGATCCTGGCCCTGGTCTTTTCAAGCTCGTTATGGATCAACAGCACCATCATAAAGCCCTTAAAATCCCTGATGAATCGCTTGTCGGCCGGAGCCTCCGGCAATCCGGCCGGCCGAATGCCGGTGACCTCAACGGACGAGATCGGGCAACTGGCCGGATATTTCAATCATTTCATGGAAACCCTGGAAACCTACAGCGCCAGCCTGAAGACGGAAATCAACCAACATCAGAAAACAGAAGAAGCCCTGTGGATCAGCCAGGAAAAATACCGCCGGATCCTGGAGCGAATGGAAGAAGGGTATTTTGAGGTGGATTTTTCAGGACGGTTTACCTTTTTTAATCTTTCCATGGCCGCCCTTCTCAAAACGCCTAAAGACAGCCTTTCAGGAAAAAATATCCATAACTTTCTGGACCTGGAAAATTCTGAAAAATTGGACCGGCTGTTTAAAAAAATCAAAGCCTCGGGCTTGGCCGTCCAGGTCTCTGATCTGGAAATGGTGAAATATGACGGCTCTCCCTGTTCGGTTGAAACCTCCGTGTCCCTGCTGCTGGACCCGGACCATGGTCCGGCCGGGTTCAGCGGGGTATTGAGGGATGTCAGCGACCGGAAAAAAAGCGAAAAAGCCTTAAAGCTGTCTGAGGAACTGTTTTCCAAGGCCTTCCGGAGCAGCCCCAGCGGGATGTTTATTGCTTCCATCAAGGACACAAGGATCATCAATGTCAATGACGGCTTTCTGAAGATTACGGGATACAGCCTCTTTGACCTCATCGGAAAGGAACTCACGGGTATCCGGTTTTTTTACACCCCCTCGGAAGGTGCGAAGATACTGGAGACCATCATTAAACAAGGTGGTCTTAAACCCCTGGAAGTCAAATTTTTAAATTCAGCAGGCCAGGTTCGGACGGGTTTGATTTCCGTGGAAATCGTGGATGTCTGGGGGGAAAGATGCATGCTGGCAGCCATGGAAGATATGACCGAATCCCGGCAACTGGAAAGGGAGATATTGAATATCAGTGAACGGGAGCGCCGGAAAATCGCCATGGAGCTTCATGATGATCTTTGCCCCCATTTGATCGGCATAGAGGTATTGACCAAAATTCTGAAGGAAAGGCTGGAATCAAAGGCCTTGGACGAAGTCCGCAATGCGGATAAAATCAGGGCCCTTATCCTGGAAAGCATTGATAAAACAAGACGCCTGTCCAGGGGGCTGTTTCCCATCAACCTGGCGGAACACGGGTTTCATTCCTCCCTTCAAGAACTGTCGGCCCAGGTCAGGGACATGTTCGGCATTTCATGCGAGATTTCCTGCCCACAGTCCATTTCGTTCCGGGACAATGCCGTGTCCACCCATTTGTATTATATCCTGCATGAGGCGGTTCATAATGCCGTCAAGCACGCAAGGGCGCACCATATTCATATCCGGTTGACGGACCGGGAGAGCAGGATCACATTAACCATCCGGGATGACGGAACAGGCATATCCGCCATGGACCAATCCCAGGGCATGGGTATAAAAATCATGAAATACCGGGCCGCCAGAATCGGGGCCTCCCTGGATATTTTCAGGGATCCCGGAGGCGGTACCCGGGTTGTGCTTGAGATGGAAAAAGAACCGGAGTTCTAGCGAAAAGGAGGTGCCATGCCGGGTATCATTAAGATCGTGATTGTTGAAGACCATCCGATCTTCAGAATGGGAATGAAGGAGCTGATCAACCGGGAAAAGGACCTTGAGGTGGTCGGGGATGCCGAAACCGTTGCCGAAGCCCTTGATCTGATTGAAAGCCTGCGCCCCGACCTGGTGATTGTGGATCTTTCCTTAAAAGAAAGCAACGGCATCGAGCTGGTGAAAGAGATCCACCAGAACCATAAACAGATCGCTTGCCTGGTATTGTCCATGCACGACGAAGCCCTGCATGCCGAGCGGTGCCTCACGGCCGGGGCCCGGGGCTATATCATGAAGCACGAGGCTTCTGAATCCGTGGTCAAGGCCATCCGCCACATCATGTCCGGCCATATCCATGTCAGCCCCGGTATCATGAGCACCATTTTAAACAAATTTCAAAAACAACCGGACCCGGTTTCCGCCTCCCCCTTGACACGTCTGACGGACAGGGAATTTGAAATTTTCCGGCTCATCGGCCAAGGGCTGTCCTCAAAGGAAATCGCCGTTCAACTGGGTATCAGTATTAAGACCGTGGGCACCTACCGGGAAAGAATCAAGGAAAAGCTGGATTTAAAAAACAGCGGGGAACTGCTCCGTCATGCCGTGGTTTGGGTTGAAACCGGTAGGTAATCCGCCTACCTGAATTTGGTCCCGTGACCGACAATCCTATGGGTTCCCGGCGGATTTACCCCGCTTGCCGGGCATATTATAAAAAATGATAGGATATTCCATTTTTTTAATGCTTAACCCTCAAGGAGGTCCCATGGCGACAAAGACCATCAAGTCCACAAAAAGTGCCTACGCTTACCCGCTTTTGATCAAAAACCTGCTCACCACGCCCCTGATCTATTCCCCGGAAAGGGAAATCGTTTACCGGGACAAGCTTCGGTATACCTATGCCGATTTTGACAAACGGGTGAAAAAACTGGCCCATATGCTGGAAGGCCTCGGGGTAAAACCCGGGCAGACCGTGGCCGTCATGGACTGGGATTCCCACCGGTACCTGGAATGCTTTTTCGCCGTCCCCATGATGGGGGCCGTCCTGCACACCATCAATATCCGCCTGACTCCGGAACAGCTCATTTATACCATCAACCATGCCGAAGACGATGTCATCCTTGTCCATGAGGATTTTGCACCGCTTCTGGAATCGGTAAAGAGCAAATTTGAAACCGTTAAACAGATTGTCCTGCTTTCGGACAAAATTGAACCCCTGGCCTATGATCTTCCCTTTGCCGGAGAATATGAGGCCATGATGTCAAAGTCTTCCGATGTCTATGACTTTCCCGATTTTGATGAAAACACCACGGCCACCACCTTTTATACCACCGGAACCACGGGCCTGCCCAAGGGGGTTTTCTTCAGCCACCGCCAGATTGTGCTTCACACCTATGGGGCCATGTCCGGCCTCTGCGCCTATGACGCCCAGGCCAATATCAATTCTTCGGATGTGTACATGCCCATGACCCCCATGTTCCATGTCCATGCCTGGGGCATGCCCTATCTCATGACCCTTTTGGGAGCCAAGCAGGTCTATCCCGGCCGGTATGAACCGGAGATGCTTTTAAAGCTCATTGTCGGGGAAAAGGTCACCTATTCCCATTGCGTGCCCACCATCATGACCATGCTGGTCACCAGCCCGTCCATCCATAAGGTGGACCTGAAGGGGTGGAAGGTCATCATCGGCGGCTCGGCCCTGTCCCGGGGACTCTGCAAAGAAGCCCTCAAACATGGGATCAACCTGTATACGGGCTACGGCATGTCGGAAACCTGCCCCCTCCTGACCCTGGCCAATATCAAACCCCAGATGATGGACCGGGACGAGGAAGAACTCATCGATATCCGGTGCAAAACCGGGCTGCCCGTCCCCAATGTCCAGCTTGAAATCGTGGATCTGGACGGCAAGCCCGTTCCCCATGACGGGAAAACTGCGGGTGAAGTGGTGGCCAGGGCTCCCTGGCTCACCCAGGGCTATGTCAAGGATGAGGCCAAGAGTGAGGCCCTATGGGAAAAGGGCTGGCTTCACACCGGAGACATCGGCGTCATCGACCCTGAAGGCTATCTGAAGATCACGGACCGGCTCAAGGATGTCATCAAGACCGGCGGGGAATGGATATCCTCCCTTGAAATCGAAGATATCATCAGCCGCCATGAGGGCGTGAGTGAGGTGGCCGTGGTGGGGATCAGCGATGAAAAATGGGGGGAACGGCCCCTGGCCATGGTGGTATTAAAGGAAGGATTTCAGAAAAAGGTGACGGAGGCGGATATCGTGGATTTCTGCAAGACCTTTGTGGACAAGGGCATCATCCCCAAATACGGAATCCCGTCCAAAATCGTCATGACCCAGGCCATTCCCAAAACCAGCGTGGGCAAGATCAGTAAAAAGGATATCCGGGCCAAGTATCCCTAACGAGTGAATATAAAAATGCCCTGCACCATTTTCATAATGGGCAGGGCATTAAGCGTTAAAAAGGGGCTATTTTCGGTTTCAGCGATTGAATCTGTTTAAAACAAAACCCAGGAATTTTTCCTGGGGCAAGAGGGAGATGGCCTTTTCAACCTCATTTTTTGAGGTGGTTCCCGCCTCAACCACCATGATGATGCCGTCCATCATGGGCGCCAGGGAAATGGCCTCTGATCTTTCCAGAACCGGGGGGGCGTCAAAAAAGACATAGCGGTCCGGATAGCGGGTTCCCATTTCCGTGACCAGTTGCTGCATCACATCTGATGACAGCATTTCCGAAGCGTTTACCACGGTATTGTTCCCTGAAATCAGGGTCAGCTTTTCAATTCCGGGCCAGATGATCAATTCGTTCAGGGGTTTTCCATGGAGAAAATAATCAATCAGGCTGAATTCGTTTTGAATCCCCAGGTATTTATGGATATCCTGACCCTTAAAATCGCAGTCCACCAGAAGAACCGTCTGATTGAAATCCCTTGCAAAGACAAAGCCCATATTGATGCAGGTGGTGGTTTTTCCCTCATTCCGGTTGGGGCTTGTAATCATGAGGGTGTTCATTTTTCTCTCTTTTGCCTGTTGTTGAATACGGGTCCTGAGGATTTTATAGCATTCAATTTCGGGTGAATCCGGAGTGATACACACCCCGCGGTTTTTTCTGACAATTTCCGGATCCATCCGGTATGCTCGGGAATCCGTATACACCGGGGCCTGACGGAACATGGGGGAGGCCTCGTCCATCACCGGCGTTTCGTTCCCGATATCTTTTAGTATGGCCATTTTCTTTTTTCCTTAAAATTTATGAAAGTTTTCTGACAAGTTTGGCCCTCAGCACATCAAGATCCATGACATACTGGTCAAAGAGGATGACCGCCAGGATTATGGCCGCGATCACCCCTGAAAGGAGAATGATCCGCCGAAGGGTTCGCTTTTTCCGGTCTTCGTCGATGACAATATCGGGGATCTCGGCCAGGACGGGAAATCCGGTGGCTTTTGCAAGGGCTTCCGGGGTTCTGAAGGAGGAATCGGAAAATTCGATAACGGATGCCAGCCCGATGCCGGCCCCCATCCCCAGGACAAGGCCGATGAGAACAATGGCGATGCGGTTGGGTTTATAGGGCTTTTCCGGGAGCCTGGCCGCTTCCACCAGGGTAAACCGTTCTCCTTTCTGCTTGGATTCAAATTCCCGTGCAATCTTGGCTTCCATCATCTTGGCCTGGAGTTCCGTATTTTTTACGTACAGATTATTTCTCTCGGCCATGAGGGTATTGTATTTTTCTTCAACCCCCGGAGTGGCCGCAAGCTTCAGCCGATAGTCATCGGCCCGTTTTTCCATCTCCCGGATCTGGTTGGCCGTGGACTCAATATCGGATTTCAGGCCGGCCAGGCGGGAAGAAAGGGTGATATAGGCCGGGTTTTTCAGCTTTTCTGTTTCTTCTTTTTCCGATTGCGCCACCTTCTGGGTCAATCCCTGGATTTCCCGGTTGAGCTTGACCACATCCGGATAAAGATCGGAAAACTTGGTTTTCAGGTTGATCAGCTCAATTTTCAGCAATTCAAGGCGCTGTTCATCCTGGTGTTTCATCTCTCTCTGAAGCTCGGTATCTTCCATGTAAACCGCTGTATTAAAAAGCTCTTCCTCAAGCTCTTCTCTCTTTTCCCTGAGGGATCGAAGCACTTCCTTGTTCTGCTCCAGATCTCTTTCCGTATTGTTCAGCGTCTGCTGATTCAACTGCAATAATTCCGGCAGGGTTTCCATATTTTGTTCCTTGAAAACCGCCAACTGTTTTTCCAGGTCATCGATCTGGGACTGGACCTTTTCCTTTTCTATCAGAATAAAATCATAGGCCGAGGAAGATTGTTCCGTCCTGACCTTGATATCCTCCTCTAAAAACAGGGAGGTAATGGTCCCCACCACCCGCTGGACCTTGACCGGGTTTTCTCCTTCATAGGAAAGGGTAAAGGCGATGGTGGCCGTGCCGGTTCTACCGGACAGCCGGTCCGCGATTTCCACATTCACCGGCTCCAGAGAAATGTCCCCCCGCATCTTTTCAATGATTTCGTCCGCCGTCTTTTTTTCTTTTAATTCAGGATACAGGTCAAATTGCTGGATAAGTTCCTGGAGCCGGCTGGACGTCAAAATCCGTTGATTGATGCTCTGGATTCTCTGCTCTGCAAATGTGGTGATGCTGGAGGTGACGTATTCGGCAGGAATCTCCCGCTGTTCGATCAATATGGTGGAGGTTGATTTGTAGACCGGCGGCAGCAGAAAGGCTGCCAGCAGGGCCACGGCCGTGCATAATAGAAACGGCAGGATCAGGGCGGCTTTTCTGCGGTTCAGGATGGCAAAAAGATCACCCGGGGTTAAACTGTTTTCTTCCATGGATATTCCTTAATCAATATCGTAGTTAAATTGTCTGGTGACTTCAAAATATACCAGGTTGCCTTCTGTAAGCGTATCATTCCGCCGGTTTTCCCTGCTGATAAAACGGTATCCGGCGGAGAGATACAAATCATCGTTGATCTCATAGCGGAATCCCGGCTGAAGGGTCAGGGTCAGTTCGTCAAGGTCGTCCCCTGTATTGCGATCATTCTGGTTCAGGCGCCAGGAGGCATTCAGGGTGGCCCGGAACTCCTCCGTCAGCCTTCCCGTAAGATCAAAGGCGGCAGAGGTCCTCTCGACGGCCCCGTTGGTCCCGGACCCGCCCCCGACATCATGGGAAAAGGACAGGGCCACATCATAATACAGGGTTTTATACGTGATCCCGGCCACCACCACGGTGCCCAGGGAATCGGCCCCGGACCGGCTGGACAGGGGGCCGAAAAAGGTATTCTGCGTCACGGTCTCCCGGGTATCGGTGTAACTGATGCCGGTCTGGACATAGTAACTCAGGAGTTCCGTCAATTCTTTGGAATATCCCACGGTAAACTGCCAGATATCCGAATCATATTCCTGAAGATAACCCAACCCTCCCAGGCCCCTGATTTCCGAAACATATTGCACATAATTCAGACCCAGCAGGCCCGTGGTATTGTTCCAGATCCGGGACAGGTCATGGGAATAATTAAGGCTGAATCGCTTTTCCTCAAGGCGCTCCTTTTCAAGCGGTTCTTGAATATCGGTCCGCTCCATGTCCAGGGAAATATCGGCCCGGCCGGTCTCCGAGAAATTATATCCGCCGGACAGGGAAACATTCAGCCGCTCCCTGTCTCCGTTCAGCCTGAGCCCGTCGGTATCCTCATCATAGCCCCTCAGGGAATCCTCTGTCCAGGCCCCGGAAACCCCCATCGTCAGCCGCTCCGTCACCCGGAAATCCAGGTTGGCGGAAGCAGAGGTATCCAGGGTATTCAGGTCGCGATAATCTGCGTATACCTTTTGGCCGGCCCTGATGTCCACGGCTGAGTTCAGCCGCTCCGTCTTTCTTTCGACACGGATACTGCCCGAAGCAATGGTGAGCAGGTCCTTTTTTTTATTGTCCTTTGAGAACAGGATATTGTCGTTATACTCCTCCCGGATGGAAATCCGGGGGACCAGTTCCGTGGGACCCCCAGCAGCAGGCGGGCGGAACCCGAAAACAGCCTCCGCCGCCAGGAAAACCGCCAGGAGCACTCGGCAGCAGGGGTTCATGGATTCCCCTTACCGGACAACAATGACATCCCCCCGCTCCAACCGGATATTCTGCTCCAGGCGGTCGCCTTCCGAGACCCGGGTATAATCAAACATGAAGATATCGGTCTTGTCAGGGGACTTTCTGAAAATCCGGATTTCCTTATCCTTGGCAAAGGGGTTCAACCCCCCGGCAAGGGCCAGGGCCTGGAGCACGTCTATATTCTCCTGGACCATGAACCTTCCGGGGTTGTTGACCTTTCCGATCACATAGACCATCATGCTGTTGGTCTGGGTGATACTGACGGTTAACACCGGATCAGGCATATATTTTTCAAGCCTGGAAATCAGCAGGGCCTTGAGTTCTTCCACGGACAGCCCCTCGGCCTTGAGTTCTCCGGCCAGCGGAATATGGATCATGCCATCGGGAAGAACACTTAACTGCCGGGTCAGATCCTCGTTTTTCCAGACCGAGATGTTCAACACATCGCCGGGGCCTATCCGGTAGGGCTCATCCTCTGCGGAGAACCCGGTTGCCGGCAGGACTAAACCGGCCAGGATCATCATCAGCCAAAATATTTTTTTCATGGGTTCAACACCTTTCTTGCAACGTCCGCCCCCGGGAAATCCTCATTGGCGGCCAGGGCTTTTTCAAGCAGGACCCGGGCTTCCTGGTGCTTTCCCTGGGCCTCCAGCACCATGCCCAGGTGATAATTGACGGCAGGGTTATCAGGAGCCCGGTCCAGGGCTTTTTTCAATTCTTCATGGGCCTGGACCAGGTTGCCCATTCGATAATACACCCATCCCAGGGTATCCAGGATGATGGGCTCTCCCGGCTTCAGGTTCAGGGCATTCCGGGCATAGGTCAGGGCCTCGGTCATATCCGCCTTGTCACTGAAGAATTCGGACTGGATAAAGGCATAATTATTTGCCGCGGCCCACAGGGTGGGCACGGCCGTGAAGGCCTCCTTATATAATGGGGCCGCATTGGCATAATCTTTGTCGCTTTCATAGATCTGCCCCAGAAGCTGCCAGGCAAAGGTATTGGTCTTGTTTTGCGCCAGGGCCGCCTTCAGCTCGATGACGGCGGAGTATTTTTTATTCTGGACCAGGTAGAGCTTGGCCAGGTTGTTGTAGGGCATTGTCCAGTCCGGGTTGATTTCAACGGCCTTTCTAAAATATGTCCCGGCTTGGTCAAAATCCTTCTGGGCAAGGTAGACACTGCCCAGGAGGTTCAGGGTAAAGGCCTCCTCAGGGTTCTTTTCCAGGCGCTCTTCACATAACCGGACAGCGGCCTGAGGGTTTTTCCGGTCCGTATGAAATTTTACCAGGTTCGTTAAAATCACAGCCGACTCGGGCAGTTTTTCATATCCGGCGGTAAGTTCCTTCAGGGCCTGGTCGGCCTGGTCCAGCTTCAGATAGGCCTGGGCGCTTTTATCATATCCCACGGGGGAATCCGGTTTGTTCTTTTTAATCAATTGATACTGGGCCAGGGCCTCGTCATACTTTTCCCAGCCAAAATAAAAATCGCCCAGGGCCGCCACGGCATTCAGATTGTCAGGCTTTTGGGCCACCATGGTTTTCAGGTTTTCTTCGGCCGCCGGCAGGTCTTTTTTGGCCATGTTGAGCCGGGCCAGCCCCATGAGGATCTCATCGGATTCAGGGACCTGCTTTCGGGCCCGTTCAAGCACATCAAAGGCCAGGTTGTTCTCCTTGTTCACCACATGGGCCTGGGCCAGGTTCAGGTGGCCCTGGACAAACCGGGGCCTTTCTTCGGTCACCACCCGGAATTCGGACACGGCATTGAGCCCGTCCCCCCGGGTCAGGTAAAACCGGCCCTTCATGTCCCGGGCATCAATATTTTTCGGGTCTTCCTTGAGTACCTCATCCACCAGGCCCTCGGCCTCCGCCATTTTTGAAGCGGCCGACAGCACCCCGGCCAGGGCCAGCTTGGTCCTGATAATCTCCGGATGCTTGGGGTCCTTATTTAAGAGAAGGGTCTCCCTTAAAAGGGCTTCGGCTGCGTCCGGTTTTCCGGTTCCGGCATAGATTTCAGCCAGGAACAGCCGGAACGGGAAACTCTCCTTGTCTTCCTGCGATGCTTTTTTCAGCAGGGTTTCCGCTTTTTCCACCTGTTTGCCCTGGAGCCAGAAACGGGCAACATCAAGGATAACAGGCTCTTTTTCAGGGGCCTGATCAATGACGGTGTTCAAAAAGGTTTCGGCCTGGTCCGCTTTTTCCCAGGCCATATATATTCCGGCCAGGTGCAGCTTGTACACCATGGCCTCGGGTTTAACCGCGATGGCCTTTTGAAGATAGCCTTCCGCGGCAGCAAAGTTTTTTTCTCTGGCCGCAGACTGGGCCAGACCCATCAACATCGGAAGATGGTCAGGGTTTTTTTCCAGGCCGTTTTCCAGGAATTGCCTGGCTTTTGCCGGATCTTTTTTCAGTTCGGACAAGGACGCCATCATCAGATAAATTTCAGGCAGGGTTTCTTTTTCCGCCAGCAATTCCGATAACAGCTTTTCACCCTGGTCAAATTCCTTGTTCATAAAATAAACCGAGGCCATGAGCAGACGGGCCGGGACATGGGCCGGTTCTTTGGCCAGAACAAAGGCTGCGTGCTCTTCCGCCTGGCCTGCCGCCCTTGCGCTCACAAGGAGCCTGCCCAGGTCAATCCGGGCCTGAAGGTTTTCCGGATCAAGATCCGCAGTTTTGTTGAGCATCTGGTAGGCGGCCTGGAAGTCTTCTTCCTTCAGGGCCGTCTGGCCCAGCATGAAATAGGCCTCGGCAAATTCAGGATCAATCTGAATCGCGTTCTTAAATTCCAGTTTTGCCTTGACAAAATCCCCCTGTTCAAACAGGGTTTTGCCCTTGGCCAGAAAGGCCTTTTTCTTGTCTTCCGGGCTGCCGCATCCCAGGACCATCAGGCAAACCAGGAACAGGGCAATAGATGACAGCTTCATCCGTTTATTCATACAAGACTCCTTTATTATATTTTGTCTGTTAATACTTTTATCCGAAAAAACCCCTGAGAATGAACACCGACAGGACCACCACACAGGACCGGGTCATGAACCCCGTTTCCTCCCTGAATTCTCCGAGGAGCACATCAAAGCTGAAGAAAAGAACCAGGGCCCTGGCCAGAGCGGCCCCGGCCCCAAAAACCTCAACATGGGTGGTCGGCAGATTGGGAAAGACCAGGATCACGATAAAGACCAGGATGTCCATGGTGGTCAGCTTGAAGCCCTTCTGCCGCCGGGTCAGCCTCATGGTCAGCAGCACCGATATCACCAGGCCCACATGGGCCAGGATATTCAGGTGGTAAAGATTCCGGGTGAACCAGGGTCCCGGGTTCATCTCCGTCAGATACAGGATCAGGGGAATCATCAGGCAGATGACCGATCTGAGCACGGCCTTCTGAAACCGCCGGGGAATAAAGGGCAGGAGCCCCAGCAGGCCGGCCGGCACCAGGGCCGCAGCAGCCATGGCCCCGGGAATGGCTTCAGGAATGGCGCACTGGGCCGCCAAAAGGACCGGCAGGCCGTATCTGGCCGCACCAAAACAGGTCCGGATGAAAATCTTGCGGTCTTTTACGGCCTTGCCCCATTTTTTCCGGACCGACAGGGCCCCGGGGTCCGGGGTCACCCGCCACCCGGTTTGATGGGCAAAAAAGAACAGGGAAAGAATGGTGACCGAGAAAAACCCGAAGATCAGGACATGGACCCAGCCCTCGTAAAACCGGAAGCTAAAGGCCAGGGACAGAAAACAGGCCTGGATAAGATAGATGATCAGCACGGCTTCGGCATGGGAAAACCCCAGCCGGAGCAGCCGGTGGTGAAAATGTTTTTTATCGGCCTTAAAGGGGGAGCGGCCCTTGGCCATGCGCTCCACCATCACCATGAGGGTGTCCAGGATGGGAAAGCCGATGAGGGTCAGGGACAATACCCGGGAATAGGGGGTATGGCCCTGGGTCAGGACGAGGGCAAAGACCACGGCCAGAAACCCCAGAAGCTGGCTTCCGGCATCCCCCATGAACAGGACCGCCGGATGGGTATTAAACCGCAGAAACCCGGCAATGGCGCCCACCATGGCAATGGACACCAGGGCCACGGACATGGTTTCGCACTGGAAAGCCAGAAAGGCCATCATCACAAAGCTGAGCATGGAAATCCCCCCGGCCAGCCCGTCCAGGCCGTCGGAAAGATTGATGGCATTGGTCACGCCGATGATGACAAAAAGCGTCAGAACAATGGAAACCGCCTCGGGCAAAGCCGTCTCCTCAACTCCATAAAGGCCGATGTACCGTATCCTGACCCCTCCCCAGAAAATGACCAGAAGGGCCGCCGCAACCTGGGGAAGCAGCTTCTGCCAGGACGCCAGGGGCCGGATATCATCGGCCAGCCCGGAAAAGACAATAATCATGGACCCGATGAAAACCGCACTGACAAAATCATCTTTGGGAACCCAGAGGAAAAAGGGAATAAAGGCGCCCACGGCCATGGAGATCCCCCCGGTCTTGGGCATGGGAAGCACATGGACCTTTCGCTCGTCCGGCACATCCACAATATTCATCCTGAAGGCCAGGCGCCGGAATACCGGCACCAGGGCAAGGGTCAGAAACAGCGAAAGAATGAAAACCGTGAAGAGTTGCATGGTTATTTAATCATTTCGGCAGGTATTCAGAAAGAACCGGATAAAAATCTTTGATAAAGGTTTTCATCCGGTCTTCGGCCTGCTCCGGCGTTTCATCCGGATAAATCAGGGTGATGATCCGGACCAGGGCCCCGTCCGTCCGCTGCCGGGTCAGCGCATCCAGAAAATTATACCATTTCATTTCAAAGGCACTGGTCAGAACCCGGCCCCGTGAAGGATACCAGTAATAGGATATCTGGCGGACGGGCTCCTTTGCAATAATGGCCCTTTTCAAGGATACCTTTTTTCCGTCTCCAATCTCCAGAGACGAACTGCCTGCCTGCCGGAACTGCCAGCCCCCGCCCATGAGGCAGGTTTCCGGAGAATGAATGGATTCTCCCTTTCTCTGGCTTTCATAATAGGCCACATAAAAATTGACGATTTTCCCGGAACCATCTTTATAATCCGCCATGATATAATCTTTGAAATTCAGGGTTTCGATAAATCTGGATTCCATGTCCTGCCGCCTTCCCTCCCAGCCTTTGACCTGCATGGGAAAATCCTTGAAGGGCCGGGCCATGGGAATGGCCTCCCGAAATTCAATGCCCTGGGACAGGGCCAGGGTGGCCCCCAGGAGAATTACAGACACTATAAACTGGGGCGTTTTCAGGCCTGGGACCCTTTTCCTGGTTGCCTGCTGAAGCGATACGAACTGATCCGGCCCGGCCTTTTTCTCTTCCTTTGCCTCGGGAAAGACCTTGTTCAAGATCCATATTTCCAGCAGAAGCGCCCCCAGGGTGATCATGAAAATCAGCCAGCCCTCAAAATCATGGAAGAAACCTTCAATTACGGCAGAGCCGAAGCTTTCAGACAGAATCCCGGTGAGGGCGATTCTTAAACTGTTGCTGAAGATGGTCAGGGGAATCGAAGTCAGGACCAGGATGATTTTTTTCCACAACCGGCCGTGATAGAAATAGGCGATCAGGATGCTCAGGACGATCATGGGGAAAAGATATCTCAGCCCCGAACACGCATCCACCACCTGGAGCTGGGTAAACCCGAGATCGATGACATTGCCTTCCCTGAATGCACTCATGCCGTAGGCCCGCATCATAAGAACACCGATTTTCGAAGACAGCAGCTTAAGCTGCAGGGTGATCTTGGCATTGATGAAATTGGGCAGCGGAAACATGGTCAGGCTGAAAAGCAGGGGAAAAAGAATGGTTTTAACCCTGTCAAGCCCCATATTGATCCAGCAGAGGCTGAAAACGATGAGCCAGAAAGAAAAATAAAGCATAAAAAATTCACCTGCCAGCTCGCCCAGCCAGAACAGCATCAGGCCGGGAACCAGCAGGACATATCCTTTCCAGGATGTCCTGGCCGGAACAGACAAAAGGTCATTCTTTTTCTCCCATAACAGGTAGAGGACAATAAAGGGGATCAATATCCCGTAGGAATAGTCATCCCTGGCCCAGTCCTTATTTACCAGCCAGGTAAAAGTGGAGAAATAGGTTCCGCCCAGGAGCACTGCATAGGTGATGAGTTGAATCATAGGGTTCATACTAAATTTTCCTTACCAGGCCTCGGTTTTATTTTTTCCATGGCAACCTGCATGGCAAAAAGCGGCAGTTTTGATTGCCTTTTTATTCTTGAAGGCTCTGAAATCAGTCTGTAAAACCATTCCAGGCCCAGTCTGCAATAGTATTCCGGCGCCCGTTTCACTGTTCCAGCCAGAACATCCAGGGTTCCGCCGATACCCTGGCAGACCCGGACATGGGTCAGCCGGTCCCTGTATTTTGAGATCCACATTTCCTGCCTGGGAGAACCCAGGGCAAGGAAGAGGATCTGGGCTCCGGACGCATTGATCCGGCAGATCAGATCTTCCATTTCGTCTTCCCCCAGGTACCCGTTCTGCCGTCCCACGATGTTGACGCCGGGGTAGCGCTCAATAAGCGAATCAACGGCCGACCGGTTGATTTCTTCCTTTGCCCCGTAAATAAAAATCTTATACCCTTTTCCGGCGGAGAGGCCGCAGATATTCTGCATGAGTTCACAGCCGGGCACCCGTTCAAGCCTTGCGCCGTAAAGGACCCCGGCCGCCAGGACCATCCCGATCCCGTCCGGGATCAAAAGATCAGCCCGGCGAAAGGCTTCATGTAAAAATGGATTTTTGGGGACTGAATAATTCTTTTCCGGGTTTGAAGCAAAAATAGTTTTAACCCCCCGGCCGTTTCGAACAAAATTCTCCACCTGGTTCAGGGCGGTTTCCATGGTACAGTCATCCACCCATAGATTTAAAACCGAAAACCTTTTCATAATCTTCCTGCCGTTTCTTTTTTAAATTCAAGAGCCGTTTCAAGCCGGTGTTCATTAAAACAGATCAGGGCTGAAAAGCCGGTTTCACCCGCCAGGCCGGTCTTGACGGATTGAAGGGTGATGGTTTTTTCCAGAACCCCGTAGGCCGGGGAAAACCAGCCGAGCAGGTGGCTTTCCCGGCCCTGGACAACCCTGAAGCCGCCGTTGTCCGGATTATGCAGGAACACTCGCACCTCTCCGTTGGTCAGCACCAGCCAGTCCCTCATCGGATCCACCCTAACGCCCGGATCAAGGTGTAAATGGGATTCAAAAGCGTGGCAGCCTTTCCCGGTGAACGAATCGGTCACAAGGCAGAACTCCTGTCTTGAAACATGGATGTCTCTGATATGGACCACAGGGCTTTTCAGCCGGGAATAGCCGTCCTGCCGGGCTTTTACCCATATCCCGGCCTCATCCTCCCGGCTGCTGATTAATTCCGCCCGGTAGGGCTTGTCCCAGATAAAGCCGGTCACCTGCCTGGCCTGGTCCATATTATCAACGCAGACGGTATTATGGGCCCGGGTTCCCTTAAAATAGGCCCGGTGCTCCGGCACCCCGTTATAGCGGAAGGTGCCCGGGTCAATAAAGAACGGCTTTTTCTTTATATATAAGGTAAAGGAAAGGGCGTCTGCATGTCCGTGATTATACAGGGGCGCCATCCCCAGGGGGCCGTGGTCAAAACTCATGAAAAGGTCGCTATCATGACGGATGACCGTGTATCCGGAATCCGGAAATGTTTTAAAGGACAAACCGGTTGGTGCGGCATCCTCACCCGGGTCACAGACCTGCTTTTTGGGGGAAAGCCCGGGACCCGCCGCATGCCCGTCGTCACTGTCCCCGATGGCGGGAGACAGCCCGTCATCCACACCAAAGCTTTTCAGGAAGAGTTCTCCTTTGTTCAGTGCCGGTTTCCAGGAGGAACAGTCATGCAGCCGGTTCTTTTCAAGAAAATCAAGGGCCAGCCAGTAAAGATCCAGCACAAACCTGTGGTAGCTCAAAGACTGCTCCGCCGGCCCCCCGTCCTTCAGGATCTGGTGGCCAAGTTCCTTATCCAGCAGGTGACAGCCCTTTTTCAGCCAATCCTTTCCTTCACCGGTTTCTGCGAAAACAGCGCCGCCGAAAACCAGCCCGACACACTCACAGATGGTATGGTTCCCCAGGGATGAATAAAGGGCAAGGTTTCTGGATACCCACCAGGAATACTCATAGATTGTCTCTGTGATCAGTTTTGCTTCGCTTTCGGAAAAAAGACTCAGGGTTTTCAGACAGAAAAAAAATATAGGAATTCTCAGCCCCATCTCCATCGGTGACATATAATGAGGGCCGAAAAGAAAGGGGTTTGATTCGATAAAATCTAAAACTTTCTGCTTGATTAATATCCGGTTTTTTTCGGACTTTTCCTGCCCTGACGCCGGCCCGTATAAAGCTAACGGAATCTGCTGCAATCTACCTGATTCCCAAACGGTACGTATATCAATTGCCGGGGGATTCAAGGGGACATCAGTAAAGAAGATCTTTGAGTGAATCTGTTCAAAATGCTCGACGCCATTTTTGTTTTTGACATCGAAAGAGCCCTTACCGTTCATTTCACTTTCAAATGATTGCTGCGGGATGGAATCAAATTCCGGGACGGCGATGGAGTTAATTAATGAGGCATCTGCGTCCGGGTATTTGAACGGCTCTTTTCCTTTGTACAAGAGCCTTTTCGTGTACCAGCCGAGAACCCTGCGTTTGACCCTGTAAATCATCTCCGGCAGAGAGGTCTGTTTAAGCCTGTTGATAAATGTATTTATGTCCACGGCTTTACAGATAAAGGCAATTTAATCCGACGAATGAATGAGATTTTCGATGCTGGTCTTTCTATCAAAGAATAGGTAATCCAGGAGAAAAAAAAGGTGGATATCAGGACCATCCATCCCAGGACAGAACCAGGCATTATTTTTATCAGAGGGGAATGGTGTATGATTTTAATTACGGCCCCATGGAGCAGGTATGCGCTAAAGCTCACAAAGCCAAGATACCGGAGCCCCTTCCATTCAAAGATGAATCTAAGTATTCCGTTTCCATGGATTGAGGCAAAAATGACTACGGCCCAGAGAATTGCAAACAATAAAAACTGCCGGTGCGGAGCTATTCCCCAAGAATCAAGCCCGACACTTGACAATATTTTGGGAGATAGCATAAATATCAGCATTAGGGAGATGATCCCGGAAATATCAAGTCCCCTGGTCAATCTTTGATGGCTGTCAAGATTATGTCTGAGCCAATGGTGGTGAAAAACGGCAAGCAGGGATCCCCCTAAAAAGATTGGCAGATGGTAAATCACCGAGCGGATCGAGACCGCTTCAGACAATGGCCATACAGACCGGATTAAGATGATGGTAGCCATCACAAAAGCCAACGATAAGGTTCTGTTCAAATTCAGAACAAACACAAACACGGCGGCCACAGCAGGCAGTATAAAATAATAGGCAAATTCTACAGGAATACTCCAGGCGACTTCCTTTCCGCTGTTCATCCGTAAATGATCAATATATTCCGTGAAATCGAGAGAAAAAGGTAACCCTTTGTCGACCATGAAAAAATTGGCGGAAAGGATATGGGTGGAGACCAAGGCGGCAGTGAGGTATAAAAAATAAAGCGGATATATTCTGAAGAAGCGCCTTTCAAAGTATATGGCCAGTTTTTTAAAGCTAAAAGCTTCACTGCCTTGATATAGAAAAGGGTAGGTAAGCAAAAAAGCACTCAGCATGAAAAACAGGAACACCCCTCCATGACCGGAGCCGCTGAAATTGATAAAGGGGATTATATGAAAATCGATATTGCCGGTATGAGCGAAAATAACGATTATCACAGCCAAACCCCTCAGGCCGTCCAATGCGTCAATCTGAAAGGCTTTGTTCGATAAGGTTCTTGCGAGAATAGCCATTTATAAGATTTCTTATTGTTAAAGAGTTATCTGTTGGTAGATGTGATGCAACCGCCGGCTTACTTCTGAGGCTGAAAAATGCTTTTTTGAATAGGCCCTGTTATACGCGCCCATTCTTTTCCGCAGGCCATCATCAACAATAAGTTTCTCAATCAGACCCGCCAGGACATGGGGGTCGTTGCTGTTGGTGATATATCCCATATTATCGTTTTCGAAAAAATCTTTTAGCCCGCCAACAGGTCTTGTTACAACGGGCAAGCCATGAGCCATGGCTTCCAGTACGGTCGTCGGCATCCCTTCACCGTAATTGGTCGGGAAAAAATAAATATCTGACTCCAGAAATGTATTACCTTTTTCCTTTCCTGTCAGATATCCATAAAAAATGATCTTTGCCGGTTTTTTTTCATCAGCGTATTTTTGCGCCGGCGCTAATTCCGACCCATCGCCAACAATAAGCAACCGAGTGTTGAAACATTTCTGCTGAAGAAGCATAAAGGCATCGATGGTTTCATAAATTCCCTTGGTCTTTTCAATTCTTGTAAGAAACAAAATGGTGATGGGATGGTTAGCCGGAGGCTGCTGTTTTTCAATGGGCTCAGAAAAAATATCATCCTTTACCACGGTTGTTTCAAGAAATATAGGGCATAGTATCTTCCAGCTTTTCAGCTTCATGCTAAATTCGTTTGCCAGGACAATTATGCCGTCGGCTTTATTGAATACAAGGCTGAATACTTTCTGGTATCTTTTTTCAATTGCCTGCTCTAAATTTATGTCCCATCCGTGAAAAAAAATCAGGACAGGCTTTTTGAACAATTTGGCTACTAACAGCAGGACTCCATCCCTGGTAATGGCCTTGATACCTAGGGAAACGTTAATATGAACCAGGCGATGTCGGCAGGAAATCATCTTTTTCAAAAACCGGAAATAATCAAAAAGTATTCTCATCAAGCTTTGAAGAGGGCTGTTTTCATTCTCTTTTGCGCCTATTTCAAAAAATTCATTTCCGTTTTCCAGATAGGGTTTCAGCACTCTGTAATAGTTCGAAACCCCGCCGGGCATATTGAGACGGGGAGTGATAATCAGCACGCCCTGAATTTCTGTATGGGCCTTTGCAAAAATATGAATACTTTTTTGAACATTTACGAAGTTTAGATCAGGCATTTTGTTCATGGCCCTTCCGGGTGATTTTTAATAAGTATTTTTCAAGGCCATGGACAATATGTTGCCAATGATATTTTTGGGCGTTTTTCCGAATCGTCTCGCTGGAAAATTCGTTTATCCTGCCTTGGATGCGATGAAGTCCATTTTTAAAAGACTCTGCCGAATCATCAATCAAAACTCCATTGCTGTCATTAATATATAGTTTGTTTTCGGTGGTGGCGGTTCCGATCACAGCCATTCCGGAGAGAAGATAATCAAAGGTTTTAGTCGGAGGCTGGGCATCAAAATAGGGAGTTATCGGGATAAACGAGACGCCGATATTGGCTTTAGCAAAATAACCATCAAGCTCTGTAAATGGAATATATCCGGTAACCCTGACCTGGCTTTCAATACCGTATTCTGCCGCCAACGACCGTAAATGGTCTTCCTCTCCTTTATAGCCTGAACCAATGATTGTGTAAGAATATTTTTCAGGCTGCGGCACTGTTTTTAAAAAATTGGCAAAACCGGTTACGGTCTTTTCTATATTTCTTTTTGACAGTGTTCCCACATATATCAAGTCAAGAGAATCAAATTGTTTTACCTGCTCGGTTATGGGTAGGGATCCAAGTGGTAAAATTTTTGCCTTGTTCTCTATACGCAGCTTTCTGGCAAGCGACCGGGAAATGACAGTAACATGCCGGAAAAAAATCGATTCCAACCTCATGGTAGTGTCATAGAGCACACGCAACAGTCTGTTGTCGGATACAAATCCGGAGCGAATATCGAATATGAACCGTATCCGTGGGCAGAATAATTTGATAAGAAAGCAGCCGTTGAAATATTTAATAAAACAGATATCTACAGGGTTGGCCTTTAAGAAACTAATTAGGGTGGCTATAAACCGGAGGTTTCTGAATAAAATATTACACTTTCTTTGCAGGTATATGACCCTGACCCCGTAAAGGTCTTGCCTAGTCTGGTTTGTATCCCAGCAAAGATATTGGACAGAGTGCTTTTGACTCAGATAACGGCAGTATTGAAATGTATCAATATGGTGGCCAAATTGTTTATGGCAGACAATAAGTATTTTCATACGGTTGATTAAATTAAACTTTCCAGTAGATTCAGGATCTTGTCCATATTGGCCAGAGAATGGTTTGCGATAGCATATTCCCAGGCCTTTATGCCCATGCTTTCCCGAAGCCCTTCATTTTCCAGAAGCGCTTTAAGATCATGGACAAGCCCCTGGAATTCTCCGGCACATAGGCCAAGCTTTTTATCCCGAAGGATATTGTCCGGATCAACGCTCAGGCTTACAACCGGCACCCGCCTCATCCAGGCTTGAATGAACGTGTTGCTGAATCCTTCCTGCCTGCTGGTGTTGACCAGAATGTGACTCTCGGCCAGAAGGCGGTTGACCTCTTCGTTGGGGACTTCGCCCCGGACATCAATGCCTGCCTCACGCGCTCGTCCAACAAGCCTTTCGTATCCTTCAGTTCTGCCGAGCATAATAAAACGAACCTCTTTGACTGAACCGAGAGCCTGAACCATCTGAACAAAGAACTCTGGCTGCTTGACGGGCTTCCAGTTGGCAATCCACAACACGGAGATGGGTTTTGAGGGTTTATGGATGTCTTCAGGAACAGCATGCCCGTTGGGGATGATAACGGCATTGCGCCCGTAATTTTTTTTCAGCAGCTCGGCTTGAAACAGGGTCTGTGCAATGATGGTATCTGTGTGTCTGATGCCGTAGTGTAAAAGAATTTGTTCGGGAAGCACCCAGGGCTTGTGCCATTTGTAAGTAACATTTTCAACGTCGTTGTCGTTTGCAATATGAAAGACACATCTGCATCGGTTTTGCCTTGCGAAGTGAGCCGAGACGCCGGTTAAAGATAATCCGGCCCGCTGGTAGATTATATCAGGCTTTATTGATGCTAATTCACGGTAAAGTGATTTTGCATAGGGATACTTGATATTGTTGAGTTTTGTCAGATACCTATTTTTTTCAATGGCATGGAGGATTAGTTTCCGGCTTTTATCCAACGGACCGCCGTTGGACAGAAAGCAATAATGCGGTTGCCAGCCTTGTTTTATTGCAGCTTCAGCCAGAAGTAAGGCCTGCAGTTCCGCGCCGCCCTGGCTTTGCCCCCAGTAGCTTCCAAGGACAAGGGCCAATTTTTTTTTATAGGACATCTTTTTCAGGTTAGTTGGATGTGTAAGGGCCAGGAATTTTCCAGGTTAGAGCAATCGAAAAAACCGGCCGAGTGTTCTTCCGGCCAACAGTTCGGAAGAATTTATAAATTTATTTAGATTGAGCTGAAATGGGTTATACACAATAGCATTTCGCTCCTTTGAAGCCTTTTCCCCCGAGAAAAAGGAACGCATCTGCTGAAGCTGCCGGTCAGCCGTAATCTCCTGCTTTACATCATCAGGTAATTTCTCAAATATCTTATTGTCGTAATAAATGGACTGGTGCCGACCCTCCACCGTATCCTGATGGGGGAGCCTGGAGCTGGCCACATGGTAATTTTTGTTTTTTTCACTATAGAGATGGATCTTTGCGGAATCATTTCCAAAAAGGGTATGGTGCTGTTTTTCCCAGAATTTTTCCCGATCCTGATGAAATTCGAGCCCGCAGGACAGGCAGATAGAGCTTATGGTTTCAGCAGGCTTTTGGGCTAAATCCTTATATGGAACAGGGATGAAATTTTCAATCAGGCTTAAATAAAGCCGGTAATAATTTTTCCATGCCCTTTTCCAGGTTTTCCTTCCCCTTTTTACCATTGAATGGGCAAAGTCACCCGGCTCTTTGTAAATAAGGAGATGATAAACCATGATCCCTTGTTGTTCCAGTAAGGATGTCTGTCTGTTGATCCACCAGGGGTTCTTGCTGGAGTCGACAATGAAAGAAATTTCCGGGAATTCGTTAAAGATGGTTTGATAAAGCCTTTTTTCTCCGGAAGCAAGGACCTTTTTCCACAAATCGCATTCCGGGTTTCCGCATCCGCACACCGGGCTGAAATGATGGGGGCGGTAAGGCCGGAACAGGGCTTGTATCTCCCCGACGGAAAAGCCATCCGGGCTGTTGGCCAACATCATGTCGAGCATGGTGGATCCGCTGAAGGAGCTACCGCCGATAAACAGAACCTTTTTCATATGCTCATCTCACCTCTTGAACGCTTTGCGGGGTACCGGCAAAAGAATCGGTCGGGGCATATCTTTTTTGATACCGCCGGAAGTCTATCTTGCCGTCTGTTTGCGAGAAAAAAAAGGCCCTCCTTTGGGAGGGAAGCACCCATCTGTTGTTTGTCCAGACAGATCGGGTATTTGAAGGGTCTGCGGAAGGCAAATAGCGGACAAGGATGCCCTGAAAACCGCCAGGCACAATAAAGGTATTATTTTTAAACGATAGATCCCTGCAATCCGGCTCAATATCCACCAAGGAGCCCTCTGTCCGTTCCGGCCCATGTTGAATCAGGTTGTGAGATATCGAAACCTGCTCACACCTGAAAAGGCGGAATGCAGAATTTGAGCCTGGGTTAATAATTTTGCTTTCAGTAATAGCAACATTCCATGAATCGCCGGCAATAATGCCGTATTTCCGCTCATCAATGGAGCGATGGGATCTTATGGTGATATTCATGGCCCCATGCCCTATCAGAACCCCGCTATCACCATTCCCCGAGGTGGTGTTCTTTTCAATAAGAATATCCTGGCCCGAGGTGACATCGATCCCCTGCTCCCTGCAGGAGACTAGGAGGTTGTTACGGATGATATGGTTCCGGCCGACATCAGCACCGGTGGCATTCTTGTGAAGGGTAATACCGTCATTGTGCCTTACATTGCTTATCTGGCAGTCTTGGATGACCGTGTTTGAAAGGCTGCCCGCGGTTGATCCGATCAGGGCGATGCCGGAATTGGAGATGTGGGAGATTGAGCTGCTGCTGATGGTGTAGTTGCTTCCTCCTGAGATCAGGATGCCGTTCTGGCCGATATTTTTTAATTCAATATTAGATATATCAATATGGTGGCAATTAGAGAAATCCAGCCCTGTCCCGGTGGTGTCTTGAAAAGACAGGTCCTCAATTTTCAGATAGGCCCCGTCATAACAACTGAGAAGGGACTCCCCCCCGTCTCCGGTTAGGGTGGGCCGGTGGGAAGGCGAACTTCCCTTAAAGGTGATGTATCGTCCCGGGACTCCTGATGCCTTTATGCGAAAGGTTTCATTGTAGGGCCGAGCAGCCCCGTTTGACAGAATGAAAACCGTATCTCCCGGCTTTACGCTTTTGCCGGCCTTGGTCAGGGTCGCCCACGGGGCGCTGATATCCCCGCCGTTGGCGTCGCTTCCTTTCATATTATCAACAAAATAGTCTGCGCTATGGATGCAGGCAGGGTCAACCAAGGTTCCCAACAGGACAAGCATTGAACATAGAAAGGAAAAGCACCCCGGATAGGTTTCTCGTGCTGCTTGAGCATCGACGGGTCCGGACTCATATATCTTTCGATTATTCATTTTCCTATTTGTGATAATGTTGAGGTTTGTTGCGCCCCGGCTCATATATAAGTTGGATTAACGACATCGGGGATACAATTATTTTTAACAATTACTGCCGGATTACCTGAAACCACTGAGTGTGGAGGTATGCTTTCAGTGACAAAAGAACCGCCGGCAATTCTGCTGCCGCGGCCTATCGTTACAGCCCCTATAATTATTACGTGTGGGCCTATCCATACTTCGTCCTCAATCACTGGGTATCCAGTTAATCGCTCACCATTATGAGAAATCCTATCTCGCCGACCTAAAGTAACGCCATGGAATAGTGTGATGTTTTTTCCAATCCTGGCTCCTGGGCTGACTACCAACCCCCATCCGTGTGTAAGGGCTATGCCGCCTCCAATTTCGGTGCGCCAAGACAAAGCCATTGCTGCGTGAGAGGTGGTAATACGATACAGTAACTGAAAGAATGGAAGTAGTATTCTGAGGAATCGGCGGGACTCTGCAAAAAACTGACATAGTCTCATCATTACAACCACACGGAACGTTCTGTGGGTGAAGACCCCCTTCACTAAAGCCCCAAGATTGAATTGAGCGTATTGACGGTGTGAGTCAGCTTTTAATTTGGCCTATGAACTCATTAGATTTTATCTTCATAATCTGTTCTGTTAACGTACCCTTTTGAGCCTTCTTGGGATATGACCTTTCCAGGAATGCCCACTACAACAGAGTTGTTTGGGATATTGCTTGTTACAACACAGTTGGCACCAATTGAAACATTGTTACCGATCTTGACGGCCCCGATAACCAATATAAATATTGTCCCCAAGACTCGGATAACCTTTGTTTTTTCCTCTGTTGGCTTGCCCCAAAGTGACGCCTTGAGAAATATTACAATTCTTTCCGATTATGCTATGCTTATTCACAACGATCCCTCCAAAGTGTCCTATATAAAATCCACTCCCAATATTTGTTTCTGGTGGAATGGATATTCCAAACTTATATTTCAGTCGCCCGAGGAAAAGTTTGGCAAATGGATAGATTGAATACTTTAGCATTGAATTGCTTTTAGTGTAGAGGCAAGTGCGCATCCAGAAGTTGTATTTAAAGGAACCTCCTTTCAGGACATACCACAAAAGAACCGAAGTTTTAACAACCCCTGTGATTCGGTATAGATCTGAATAAATAAGAAATTTGTAATGGTTGAAATTCATTGGTATGCCCCCATTGAATGCACGGTCTATAGTACACTGTTATTAAACCTTTAGAAATTTTAAAGCCGGGCGCAGATAAGCATATTTCGAAAAGGCGGACTGGAGAATGCCCGATTCATTTTTTGTAAAAAGGCCCATCCGGAACTGGAGTAGAAACCCGAAAGAAATGAGCAGTGACCCGGTCACAAATTGACCCAGGGAATTAAGCTCAAAAAATCGGTCAAGCCCCCAGATGAAAGCTCCTGTAATCGTCCAGAAAGCAATTAGTGCAGTAAAAAATCCCGTCATGCCGGAAAAACTCGCTTCTCTTCTGACAAAAAACCAGACAAAAAGGTTTTTCCCCAAGGTGGCCGTACCCGTTGCAAGCACAGCTCCCCATATGCCGAGAACCGGGATAAGGAGGATATCGGCCGCGATATTATAAAAAGCAAAGATTTTGCTGTAGAGCATAATGTCCGCTCTTTCCTTCAGCATGGCTGCCAGGCCCAGAGGGGTCTGGAACGCATTGAGAACGGCCACAAAGAAGATAGTGCTCAATACCGGAGAATATTCGATAAATTTGCCGCCAAAAAAAAGCTCGATCATATCTTGGCCCAAGAGTACCACCCCTATAAAAAGTGGAATGGTGGTAATATAGGTAATTTTAATTAGAAGCTGGAACATTAGGGTTCGCTGCGCTTGTCCGGCATCCAGGCCCAGCGAAAAAAAGGCCGGCCTGATGACCTCGATCAGATAGGTCACGGGAAACATATGCTGGAGCATTTTTGTGATTCTCTGGCAGAATGCATAGGCGCCGACAGCTATAGGATTCATATACATTGCAATTATAAAATTATCAAAATCCGGGGCCAAGATGCTCGAGCCTGCATCATTAAAATTATAGAAAAATGCGTAACGAACCAGGCGTTTCCTTTCCTGGGCGCTGAAACTGTTCAGCTTTCCGGCATCCACAGGGATCTTGTTCCGGTAAACGATCTGAAGTCCGGTAAACAATACAGCATAGGCGATCAGTTCAACCACGAGGACCGCCCAGAGAATCTTATCCGTAAAGAGAACAAAGCAATAGCCGATGAGCTTCAGCAGGGTGAAAAGACTGGCCATGGTCTGTGTATATTGATGCAGAAAATAGGATGACAGACAGGTTTCCATAAGGCCCCACTGGAAATGAAATACAAGAATGAAGGAGAATAAGATAAAATAATTCTTATAGGCTTCAATTTTTAGCAGGGGGGAGAGGGAATCCCAGAACAACAGGATCATGCAGAGTAGCAGGATATTAGACAGAAGCCTGATCATTGAAGCCATCCGGTATAGTCGGTGGGCAATGATAAACTCCCCGTTGGCATAGTATTCCGGAATATAGCGCTGCAATGTATTCACAAGGCCAAAGGATGCAAACAGCGCAAACTGGCTTATGATGGAATAAAAAAGGCTGTAGACCCCATAATCATGCTCCGAAATCAGCCTCACAAGAAGGACGGTTCCGAGAATTGAAAGCATCTGAGATGATGTTTTAAAAATTACCGTATATTTAGCGGCACTTAAAAGCCGTGTTTTTAATTCAGCCATCCAATTGTTCGCCGAAAATGCTCAAAGCCATGATTTTATTTTTCACCGATTTTTTGCATAGAACGCCCTTGTTTATTAAGCCGGGAATACATCATTGCCATGGCATAAAAATAAACCGGGAGCATGGTATCGTCATTGACGGGCATCCTGTTGTAGGTGAAAAAAAGAAAGACATAAAGGCCGGCAAATATGACATTGCCTAAAGCAAGACTCTTCCAGTATGGATCTGTCTCCGTCTTGAACCATTGATAACTTTTCACCATGAAAATTAAATAGACGGGTCCCAACAGAAGCGCTCCAAACAGCCCGTATTCGACAAGGATATATGTAAGCCCGGTCTTGCCATAGCTGTTGGTATAGGGAAGGAGCCGTTTATCAATCCGGGCGTTTGTTTTAATTATGGAGGAGACTACGGTGCCGGGTCCAAAACCGAAAAACAAATGGCCGACCCCGTTATTAAGCACCGTATTCATGGCGATCAGGGTGGTGCTGGCTCTCCCGCCCCCGCTTCCCTTGCGGCCGTAATATTCCGATGTTTCATATTTTTTGGCATAATCCAACACATAACCATAATCAATACGGCCCCCCCCGGTCTTCTGGTCAGGATTGAGGGTTCTGATATTCATCATCATCAATATCTGGACGGAAATGGTTATTGTAAGCACTAAAACGGCGGCACCAATAAATTTGGCAGGCGAGACCTTCTTCCCCTTTATGTATCCGATATAGTAGATTGCCATAAAAGCGACGGGAAATAAAAAGAAAAGCACTCTTTTTTCACCCAGTATTCCGAAAGCAATAAAACCAAGGCCGATAATGGGGTAGATCAGCTTCTTTTTCCAAAAGATATAAAAGCCGGCCAGGTATCCGATGGCCACGATGGGGATGATGGGTGTGAGCCCTCCGCCATGGTTGCCGTATGTTCCTATGGTATTTTCAGAGATCCCTAAAGCTAAGAACCTTGTAAAGGATACCGGCAGTTGCAGAATAAATATGGCAAACAAAAGTATATTTATTTTTTTAGACTGGCGCTCGCTGAGGGGAAGGTTAATCAAGGCCAGATATAATATGTAGAATCGTAGGATGGGCCTAAGGCCAATAATCAGGCTTATATCCAGCCGGTGATTCAGGATTGCGGAAGCAAGGGCGACAACCGCAAAACCGGCGTAAAGAGAAACAAGATGAAAAGATAAGCGCGATCGACCGCTAATGGCGTTTTGAAAAAAAGAAAAACAGAATAGCAGATATGTTGAGAATTCGGTTGCAAGCGTGACTTCAGGAGGAATCAGCCCTGTTTCGACCAGGAGGTTTCCGAAGAAAGCAATGATAAAGATTGCATAGATAATGATCAAGGCCATAAAGGCATCGCTCCCTTACAGGAATATGGAATGGGCTTTTGAGCAGTTTGCATGGGATGTTAGCCTTGAGATTTTGAAAAACCCCAGATCAGACGGATCTGATTTTTGTTGAGCAGTGGTATTCTGCATAAAATAGTATCCAGGGACCTTATGGCGTTGGAAAGGCTCCGGCTATAGAAAACGGTACTCAGCTTAACAGGCATTAGCTTTCGGACTCCCCTGTAATAAAGATAAGTGAGGAGCGATGTGCGGCAAAACCAGGGCCGTCCGCCGGCGGACCGGATCTTGTCCGCCAGATCATTTTCCTTGAATCCGCCGGACATTGAGAAACGATAGTCTTCAGGAGAAATGCCTGTTTTCTTGTGGCTCATATGCATGAAAGATTTAAGCCAGGTTTGCTTTGAATGATGCCAAAGCGGTGCATAGGCATCATCCATAAAAATGGTAAAACCTCCCGGTTTGAGAGCTTTAATGACGGAAGCAAAAAAAAGATCCAGGTCAGGAAGGTGATGAACCATTGCAAAACCATAAATCACGTCAAACGACTCGTCTGGAAAAGGTATGGTATGAGCATCGATTGCAGCAAAACTTAAATTCTGGTGGTACTGATCAAGATCAAATCGCTCTCGGATATTTTCCAAAGCATGCGTCGAGAGATCTGAATAAATGAGGTGCTCAGGACTCATTTTAACAAAAAATAATTCTTTCACCGACTCACCATTACCAAGCAATAAAACAGTCTTTCCTTTTAAATTACCTAGTCGGTTAAACACGATTTTATTTTCAGGGGCATCGGGCGATTCCCACAGGGGCCAGACGCTATCGACGGTTTGTTTGGTGGTCACATCTTTTTTTGAGGCTGTATATGCCTTGTCATAAAAACTTCTTTCATCCGACCGGTCAGAAGAATCAACAAAATCAAATATTCCGCGAGCATTCTTAAACCTTCTTCCACAATTGCTGCACATCTCCAAATCCGGGGTGAAGACAGTATAATTCCCGCAACCCGGGCATATGATCTGCATTCTTAAGAATCCTTATTTTTTGAATTATAAAACGCCTGAAAGCCGTTTCTTTTTCGGATAGGCCCTTTTATAGGGCTTGGTAAGCAAGAAACAAGGCTATCTTGAGGTATTCTTCGCAAGCCTGTTGTATTTTTGGCCAGATGAAGAGTTGGGAAAAGCCTTTGGTCCGGACATAGCGACTGCCCCGGAAGGTCAGTTGGTATTTTTCGTCCGGGAAAACCGTTTTTGAAATCAGGCTGATCCGCCTCATGTGAAAGGGCGAGCTGACCAGGAGGGCAGAGGTGTGGCCTGAGGCATCCATCATTTTTTTGGCTTCCAGGAGTTCCACGTGGGTGTTTTCATAGTAGTCCGGGTACCGGCTCCAGCCCGGTTGGACCGGGAGGTAAAATTCCGTGTCCTGTGTTCCGGGGTCGGCGTTGGTGAGAATGATGTTCCGGGCCGGGATGAGAATCCGGGCCGCATAGCCTTCTTCCAGGAGCTTAAAGGCTTCTTTTTTCCGCTCGGTGTAATCCGGGCCCACGAATAGGACAACGATATCGGAGGGTGCCGGCGGTTCAGTATAATTCAGCCAGGCTGCGGCTGCCGTGAAGGCGACCACAAGACCAGCAAAGGCGACCGTTATAGTCAGGGCGGATTGAATGGTTTTGCCGGGATCTGCCACCTTTTTTATATGTAGCCTTTTCGGCTGAGCAGGACCAGGACTTCCTGGGCTGCTTCGTCTGGGGTCAGGGCTGTGGTGTCGATTCTCAGTTCCGGGTTTGAGGGGGCTTCATAGGGGTCATCCACGCCGGTGAAGCCTTTCAGGAGGCCAGCCCGGGCCTTTGCATACATGCCTTTTCTGTCCCGTTTTTCACATTCGGCAAGGGGGGTGGAGACATGGATTTCGAAAAAGCCGCCGTGGGCCTCAATGGATCTGCGGATGGCGGCTCTTGTTTTTTCATAGGGGGCAATGGGGGCGCAGATGGCGATGCCCCGGTTTTTTGTGATTTCCGAGGCCACAAATCCGATGCGCTTGACATTGATGTCCCGGTGCTCCTTGGAAAAATTCAGTTCGGAAGACAGGTTCCGCCTGACGATATCTCCGTCCAGGAGGGATACGGGCCTTGTGCCCAGCTCCAGAAATTTGGCGTACAGGATTTTGGCAATGGTGGATTTGCCGGCTCCTGACAGTCCGGTGCAGAAAACGGTAAATCCCTGTTTTGGGGGCGGAGGGCAGGATTTCCGGAGTTCTTCCACCACTTCCGGAAAGGTGGCCCAGTCCGGCACTTTCTTTCCGGCCCTGATCCTTTTCTGGATATCACTGCCGTTAAAGGAGATGGTGGTGGTGCCTTCGGGCGTTTCGCCGGCGATTCTGTATTCGTCTTCAAAGGGGAGGTAAACCATTTCCTCAAAGGTGATGACGCCGATTCCCAGTTCTTCGGCAGCGGTCTGGGCCAAGCGGGTGGCCTCGTCATAGGGATAGAAGGGTTTTTTTTTGCTGTCGCTTCCGGGGGAGGCATGGTCATGGCCGATGACAAAATGGGTGCAGCCGAAATTTTTCCCGATGATCATGTGGAGGACCGCCTCCCTGGGGCCAGCCATCCTCATGGCCAGGGGCAGGAGGTTGAGGACATGGGAATCCGGCGGGTAATGGGCCGCAACTTTCTGGTAACATCTCATGCGGGTGAAATGGTCAAAGTCTCCGGGTTTGGTGACCCCGGCCACGGGGAGCAGGAGCAGGTTGGCCTTTGCCTGCTGCATGGCCAAGAGGGTCATTTCAAACTGGGGCCGGTGGATGGGCTGGCGGGTCTGGAATCCGACAACGCGCTTCCAGCCGAGTTTCTCAAAGGTTTTCCGGATTTCGGCCGGGGTGTTTCGGATCTGTTTGAAATCAGAATGGATGGGAAGGCTTAGGGCCTGGATGTCTCCGCCGATATAGAACCGGCCGGAGGTGTTGTATAGATAGTCCACGCCCGGATGCAGCGGGTCCAGGGTGTTATAGGCGGCCCGGGCTTCCTTTTCCCTGTCCAGGGGCCAGATGTCTTCGATGGCCATAATGCCCAGCAGAAAGCCTTCCGGGTCCCTCAGGGTGACCGACTGGCCCGTTTCAAGGGTTGAGGCCAGGTTTTCCGGGATATCGAGGCAGACGGGAAGGGGCCAGAGTTCACCGGATTCAAGGCGCATGCGGTCCAGGACCGATTCATAATCCATCTGCTTCATGAATCCTTTTAACGGTGAAAACACCCCCGTTGCCAGGAGTTCGAAATCACAGAGCTGTCGGTCGTTCAGAATGATATCCGGCATGGCCGGGGCCAGGCTTTTGAGCAGGGCCTGCCGTTCTTCGGATACCAGGAGATTTATTAGGGGGGTCGAATTCATAGGTGATGTGGTTTCGGGCAATAAATATAGCTCCGCCCTGTCGGTTACATGGGTTACCGTGGGGAGCGCAACGGAGTTTCTTAGCCGCTCTGCTTGACAAAAGAAAAGGGGCTGATATAAAAATCAGCCCCCAAATTATTACTTTAATATGTTGAAATGATTAACCGGATATGAGGATTCGATTAGGACGGCCCAGCCTTTTTTTCAGGGCAATAAGGCCCACCAGGCCGGAAAAGACGAGGACCAGCGCCGACGGCAGGGGGACAGGGTTTTCCGGGATGGGGGTTACATCGTAAATCTGGGATATCAAATACCCCTGATTCAGGCTGTCGGTGAATCCGAAAAACATGCCCGAGCTGAGGTCCTGGGTCAGCAGGCCGCCGGTATAGGTTAAGCCGGCGCTGATCTCATAGTAGGTTAAAGAATCCAAGGTGTATTCCGTGATGGAAAGATCGGTGAAGGAGGCGGAAAGAAGGTTCCCTGCGGAAAGGGTCCCGGAATAATACGCATCGCCGGCATTTTTTGTGGCCGTCAAAAAGAAATCGGTCGGATCGATTGCGCTATATGGGTTTCCAAGGGCAATGGCCGTGGCGTCTATGTTCAGCAATGTTCCGGAAAGCATCAGCCCTGCATCCGCAAACAGGTTCTGGACATCAAGATAGGAATAGGACATGGACGCCGAGGCCTTTAGGGGCAACAGGAGCATGAGCCCCATCACCAGAAAAATCCCTAGGGTTTTTGATTTTCCGGATTGTCGTCTTCGTCCCGCCGTCAGAACAAGGCCGGACCCCAGGAGCAGCCATGCCGATGGAACCGGAACCGGTAGCGAGGATGAATCCGCTATCATCCGGCCGTTGATCCGTGCCGAAAAATCCTCTAACATGAGGGATTCCGTAAAAAAAGCACCATTAGTCAGCAGGGCAAGTCCCAGAATGTCGGCCGATGAGGAAAGATCCGGGCCCAAAAGCCAGGAAAGATCGCTGAGATTGCCGGAAAGCATGATTCGGGATGAGTTCTGGACGCCGGAGATGTCAAGCGAATCGTCACTTCCAGAAAATTGTATGCCTTGGCCTGGGGTCAATCCGGTGATGCCCTCAAGCCCGGTGATGGTTGCGTTGACGGAAAAGACCTGGTCATCGGCGTCATAGTCCAGGTATCCGTTGAAATAGAGGGTTGGTGATGTTGTATAGGCTTCTGCCGCAGATACTGCCGTGAGACAGAAGATGGAAGCCATAAGGGTTTTAATCATTTTTTTTGCAAACATCGGGTACCGCCTTCTTAAATTAAGGTAACTGTTAAAATGCGCATAAATCACGCGCTTAATCATAAATTGCCCCAAATAGCCTGTCAATAATGGCCCCGTCCTTCTTATCAAAGTTTAACCGTATCCTAACCGGACCCGGCTCGGGGAGGATGCTATAATAGCCATTTTTCAGAGAGGACCCTGTTGTAAACAAAGAAAAGGATCATCATATAATGGCTGTTTTTGAATATACGGCCCTGAATGCCAGGGGCAGGAAAATTACCGGCATGATAGATGCCGAGAGCCTTGCTGCAGGGCAGCAAAAGCTCAAGGCCCAGGATATTTTTCCCATTTCATTGAACCGGCTTGAGGCCTCGGTTTCCAGCGGGGTTAAGGACCCGGCCCGGGCCTTCTGGAAAAAAGGGCCCGACCTTGATTTTTTTTCATCGGTCAAATCATCGGAAGTCACCATGATCACCCGGCAGATGTCCACCCTTCTGTCTGCCGGATTCCCTCTGGTCAAGGCCATTGCCACCCTTGTTCCCCAGACCGGTTCCAAGGCCTTTCAACGGATTCTGTCGCGGGTGAAGGATGCCCTTGAAGAAGGCAGCGGTTTTGCAGATGCGCTTTCCGCACATCCCCAGGCCTTTTCCCCGGTGTATGTCAATATGGTCCGGGCCGGAGAATCTTCGGGCACCCTTGAAATCGTGCTGGAGCGGCTGGCCGATTTTTCGGAAAAACGGGAGGACACCAAGAAACAGATTCAGGCAGCTCTGGCCTATCCCGTGCTCATGGCAGTGATCGGCTTTCTGGTGCTTTTGTTCCTGCTGACCTATATTGTGCCGGGCATCACGAAGATCTTTACGGACATGAACCATGCCCTGCCCGCACCCACCCAGGTTCTCCTGTCGGTGAGCGCCTTTTTGAAATCCTTCTGGTGGCTGGTGATGCTCCTGCCGGTGCTTGCCTTTTTCTGTTTTCATTTCATCCGGAAAACAGACCGGGGCGGGGCCGTTATTGATCAAATCATCATTTCCATTCCCATTGCCGGGAACCTGACCAAAAAGCTGATCGCCGCGAGGTTTTCCAGAACCCTTGGATCATTGATTGAAAACGGGGTGCCCATGCTCACGGCCCTTGGGATCACCCGGAGCATTTCCGGAAACCGGGTCGTTTCCGACCTCATCCAAAAGGCCGCGGACGCTGTTGAACAGGGCGGCACCCTGGGCGGGGTCCTTGAAAAGAGCACGGCCTTTCCAAACCTTGCCACCCAGATGATCAAGGTCGGTGAAAAAAGCGGCGAGATGAAAAAAATGCTTGAAAAATCGGCGGAACTCTTTGAGCGGGAGGTTCAAAACGCCGTGGCCGCCGCCACCTCAATTGTGGAACCGGTCATCATCCTGATCATGGGGGTGGTCATCGGCTTCATCATCCTGGCCGTCTGCCTGCCCATATTCGAGATCAACGAGCTGATCCGCTAGGCCTCATCGTTTCTTAATCAAATCATCAGAAAACCGTAATCTGAAGCAAACAAAAAAGGTGTACCCATGGAAAGCAGGATTGAGAAATCCGTTGGGTCGAAACGATTAAAAAAAGGAGGTGTGGTTTGAAAAACAATTTATTGGCTATGGCTCTGGCCGCTGTGATTCAGGTGGCGGTCTTATCGGGGAACGCGTCCGCTGTAGCGGTTTCTTTTCCGGACTGGGATAATCCTGCCGGGCTTTCCAAGGTGTCCGTGACCGATCCCCAGGATTGGGGAAATGGAAGAGATATCTTAGGCGCCCGGCACGCCACGGACGGGGAATTCCATTATTTCCGGATGGACCTGGCCCAGGCCCCGGGAACCGCGAATTATGCCGGGATCTATGGAATTTACATTGACGCCTTTAGCGGGGGCAGCCCGTCTACCTATTCCTATCTGCCGAACGAGCCGGGGATTGATTATGCCCTGGACAGCCATTACAATCCCAATATGGCGCAGAATGATCAGGGTTTTTTCCACCATGATTTTCATCAGTGGAACAACGGGTTGATGGAAAATCTCTATACCCCGGCTAATCAGCAGACAGGCGCTACGCTGGAATGGATAATCAGCGTCGAGGAAATCGGCAATGATTTTTTCTGGTTTGCGGCCACCCATGATTTTATTGAAGGCGTTACGCAACTGACTTGGGACAGGACCGATTTCACCGCTTCGGCCCCGGCCCCGGTTCCGGCCCCCTCGGCCGGACTTCTGTTTGCTTCAGCCCTGCTGGGGCTTTCCCTGGCACGGAGAAAATCCTAACAACAGATAACCGCTTTACGTAAACTCCCCCCTCCCTCAATGCCAATGTTGCGAATTCCTCCGGCATTGAGGGGCCTCTCTTTTTCCCGGAACAGACCCTTTTAAAAATCGTATTTCAGGCCGATCACCCCTCCCAGGGTGTCGGCCCGGTCCGCCGCCAGATACTGCGTTGATCCCTCCGGGGAGATTTTCGAAAGATTTTCCCGGGCATTCTCAAGGTCCTTTATGTCGATGCCCCGGGAGGACTGCACCCCCAGGTCCGCCAGCATGGAATGGGCCCGGTCCCTTGCGGCCCCGTCTTCGGTCAATTTCAGATAATTCTGCAAAACGATCCGGGCGTAGCTGAGGTTGCCCATGCCCATAAAGGCTTTGCTCTGCATGAAATAGCGCTCTTCCTTAAAAACCGGGTCCCCTTCCGTCAGGATGATCTCATTGAAGGCCCCGGCGGCCTCGCGGAACCGTTTCAACTGATACAGGCCCATGGCGCCCATGAATCCGGCCTCCCCGGCCCGTCTGTCCCCGGGAAAAAATGGTCAAAGCGCTTGAATTCTACGACAGCGGTTTCATAGTCTTTTTTTTGATAGCACTGGAGGGCATAGTCGAACTGCATGTCCGGAAAGGCATTGGGGCCGGCGGTCAGCACCAACAGCGCAAGGATCAGGATCAGGATCAGGATCAGACAGAGGCTTTTTATTTGGGTCACACGCTTATTCCTGATTTGTTTCCGGTTTTTCAAACCACCAGAAATCATTGGCCTCCACCGGGTCGTGATATAGATTTTCCCCATGAACCGCCACCACGGGAGCCATTTTTTTGATATCCCGGCCGCACCGTACAATGCGGTCGCAGGCCATGATCCACCCGATGACCGGGCCGTGCTTTTTCACCGCCTCGGCCGCATAGGCGGAGCAGGACGGATACATGGGGCATCGGTCCCCATCAACGGCCGAAATATGATCCTGGTAAAATTGAATCAGGGGATGGGCCGTTTCCTCTGCCGGTCCTGTGCCGGGAAAAGCCGTCCCCAGGAGGACCAGGACCGGGAAGAGCCATTTTCTATTCCTGGGTGACACGCAGGACCTCCCGGATGGAGGTGATCCCGTCCATGACCTTTTTCATGCCGTCCCGCCGGAGGGTGACCATGCCCTTTTCTATGGCGGCCTCCCTGATCCGGTTGGCGTCCGAGGTCTGGAGGACCAGGGTTTTCAATTCATCATCCAGGGCCAGGATCTCCACGATGGCCTGCCGCCCCGAGTACCCGGTGTTAAAGCACCTGGTGCACCCCCCGGGCTTGAACACCCGCCGGCCCAGCATCTCCTCACCCATGCCATTCAGGCTTTTGATATCCGGTTCGCTCAGGAGATATTCCTCTTTGCAGTGGGGGCAGAGAACCCGGACCAGCCTCTGGGCAATGATGTGGTTGACCGACGAGGAAATCAGGTAGGGCTCCACCCCCAGATCCACCAGCCGGGTGACCGAACCCGGGGCATCGTTGGTGTGCAGGGTGGAAAACACCAGATGCCCGGTCAGGGCTGACTGGATGGCGATTTCTGCCGTCTCCACATCCCGGATCTCACCGATGAGGATAACGTCCGGGTCCTGGCGGACAATGGACCGCAATCCCTTGGCAAAGGTCACCCCGGTTTTCTGGTTCACCTGGATCTGGCCGATGCCCTGTAAATTGTATTCCACCGGGTCTTCAATGGTGATAATGGTTTTGTCCGGGGTATTGATCTCCGAAAGCCCGGCGTAGAGGGTGGTGGTTTTGCCGCTTCCCGTGGGGCCGGTGACCAGGACGATCCCGTGGTTCTGCCGGATGATCCGGCGGAACAGGGCCTCGTTTTCCTGTGAAAACCCGAATTCGGAAATGCTCATAAAGGACCCGGATTTGTTTAAGAGCCTCATGACCAGGCGCTCGCCGTAGGTGGTCGGCACCGTTGAAATCCGGAGGTCGATTTCCTGGTTCCCGAGGCGGACCTGGGCCCGGCCGTCCTGGGGCACCCTTTTTTCAGCAATATTCATCTTGGCCATGACCTTGATGCGGGAGACCAGGGCCGACTGAAACAGCTTGGGAGGGGTCATCATTTCGTAGACAATGCCGTCGATGCGGTACCGGACCTTGAGCACCTCCTGGAAGGGCTCGATATGGATATCGCTGGCTCCGGCCTTGGCCGCCTTGGAAATCATCTGGTTGACCAGGCGGATGACCGGGGCGTCGTCCCCGGAGTCATCCAGGAGATCCGCCGTCTCCTCCATATCCTCGATGACCAGGGAATCGTTTTCTTCCATATCATCCACCAGTTGCTGGACATTGCCGTCGGTATGGTCGTAGAGCATATTGATCGCCAGGAGGATCTGATTTTTCGGGGCCAGCACCAGGGAATGGGCCTTGATGCCCGCCAGCCTTGCCGTCTCATCCACCACACTCAGATCCGACGGGTCATTCACGGCGATGATGCCTTTCCGGCCGTCCCGGATCAGGGGCGCCACGGAATAGGTTTTTAGGAATTTCCTGGAAATGATCCGGGTAAAATCATGATTCAGATGGTCCAGGGGCAGTTCTTCCATGAAGGGAAGGCCGTAGAGAAGGCCCAGGGCCCTGAGGGCCTGGGATTCGGACACCAGCCGGGTGTCGCAGACCGGTTCCAGGAATTTTTTCCTGTCCTTGGCGCAGACGGCCCTGATCCGGTCTTTATTCTCGCCGGTCAGCGGCACCTCTTTTGAAAGCAGATCCAGGAAACGCTCAATCATGGGCGGGCCTCTCCCGTTTCCGGCGGCAGGCCCTGGGCCGGCGCTTTGTCCTGATATAATTTGATTTCTTCTTTTTTGAGCTGCCGGATATCCTCATTTTTTTCCTCATAAATGGCTTTGGCATCCAGGGGGCTTTTCACCACGGTGGGGGTCAAAAACACATAGAGATTGGTCTTTTCACTGCCTCGGGACTGATCCTTAAATGCATACCCCAGGAGGGGGATATCCCCCAGGCAGGGCATCTTGCCCACGGACTGGGTCAGGCTTTCGTCGATGAGCCCGCCGATGACCACGGTGTTGGCGTCTTCAACAATGATATTGGTTTCAATGAGGCGTTTCAGGGTGGTGGGGCGGTCCGCGCTGGTCTGGTTTGCCGAATCCAGTTTGGTGACCTCCTGGAACACGGCCAGCCGGACCAGCTTTTCCTTGCTGATGGACGGGGTGATTTTCAGGGTGATGCCCACATCCTTGTATTCAAAGGAATTATAGGTGGCAGTCCCTGATTCGGCCGCCGACCGGGTCTGGAAGGGCACATTCTTGCCCACGGTAATGGTGGCCACCTGGTTTTCCGTGGTCAGGATCTGGGGGGTGGACAGGATCTGTACGGTTTTATCGCTCTGGTAGGCCTTGATCACGGCCTGGAGGGAGGGGAAGGTGACCCCGCCGATGCTCAGGTTTTTGCCCAGGACCCCCACGGAAAAGCCCTTGGGCAAATTTCCCTTGGCAGCGGTAGAGGAATTGGTGAAGCCGGAGTCCCCGGTGGCCCCGAACCCGCCCAGGATCACGCCGGTATTTCCGTTATAGCCTTCCGAGGCCCGCCATTCCGTTCCGAAACTGAGGCCCTTGTCGGCATTCACCTCCATGATGAGGCATTCGATATAGACCATGGCCCTGGGGGTATCCAGCTTTTTGATGACCTCTTCAAGGATGGGGTAATCCTCCTTGTCCGCAATGATGAGCAGGCTGTTGGTGGCCTTGTCGGCCGTGATTTTAATCTCATCGGAAAAGAGGGGGGCCTTTTTCTCGCCCTCGGCTTTTTTCTCGCCCTTGGTCGGCATCTCCTGGAGAACCTTGGCAAGGTCTTCGGCCGTGGCATGCTCCAGGGGATAGACCCGGACCCGCTCCTCTCCCGCAGGCACCTTCTTGTCCAGGATATCCACCAGTTGGCTGATCCGCCGGGTTTCCAGTTCCCCGGCCAGGAGAATCACGGAATTGGTTCTTTCGTCGGCCACAAATCTGACCATGAATTCAGTCGCCTTCTTGTTTTTGGCGTCTTTTTCCCGGGCATTGTAAATGTCGGAAAGATTTTTAACGAGCTTGACCGCATCGGCATGTTTTAAGGGCAATACGGCGATTTTCCGGCCAACGCTTTCGATATCGATGGTTTCGATGATTTTCAGCAGGCGGTCGATGCTGGACAGGGTGGCCGTAGCAATCAGCATATTGGTATCCCCATAGGACAACAGGATATGGCCCTTGGGCACCAGCGGGGTCAAAAGGGCTTTCAGTTCGTCGGAATTGGCGTATTGCAGGGGGATAATCCGGGTCACTAGTTTGTCCGCCGAGGTTTCCAGGCTTTCTGAAAGCCGGGTATCCAGATTATCCGACATGGCGTTGGCGGCCGGGACAATCTTGATGACGCTGCCCGATTCCACGGCGGCGAACCCATGGATATCCAGCACGGACTGAAACACCTTATAGGCATCCGGGATGGAAATTTTGGTCGGGGAAATAATGGTGACGTTTCCCTTGACCCTGCTGTCCACGACAAAATTTTTCTGGGTCAGCTTGCTGACGAATTTAATAAAGAGGTTGATATCCACATTGTTGAAATCAAAGGAGACGTATTCGGGCTTGTTTCCGGTGGATTCCAAAACCGGATCGGCAAGACAGACCGATGCAAACAGCACGAGGGCCGTCCCCAGGCTCAAACAGGCCTGTATCCATTTCATCCATGTCCGGTTCCCCGGCTTCATCCATGATCTTTTGTGCTTATTCATCTTTGCCCTTATCTTTACCAGGTCCTGCCTGTCCGGTGAGTTCAGAGGCCTCTGCTTTTGAGGCCTTTTTTGCCGGGGCCGCTTCTGCCGGGGCCTCCGGTGCTTCCTCTTCCAATGCGTCATCCCCCGGCGTTTCCTCCTCCGTCGGAGCGGCCTCCTGGGGTTCAGGCTCCGGGGCCCGGGGCTGAACCGCCGGCCTTGCCAAGGCCCTGCCTGCCGGAAGGGCGGTTTCGACCGTCATATCCAGGCGCTGCTCCTCTCCATTGTATTCCAGGATGACATGGTCCTTGGACACAGCCTTGAGCAGGGCGCCCTGGACGGTATCGCCAACGGTGTAGAATTCCTGTTTTTTGGTTTTTTTATCCTCAATCACGGCATGGACCTGGGGAAGGCCCGTCACCGTACCCCTCAGCGTGAGTTGAAGCGATGTGGGCTTAACCGCTTCCGGTGTTTTGGCCGGGTTTTTTACGGAAGGCCCTTTTGCTGCCGTATCGTCCGTCAATACCTGAAACAGGTTCCTGGACCCGATAACGGTATACTGTTGTTTAAAAGAATTGGCGGCCCCCTTTTTTTTGCCTGTTTCAAGAGCCGGGGGGGCTCCGGCCGCCTCCTGCGACGGCGGGGCGCCCTCCATACCGATCCGCTGATAAACGGTCTCCACCACCAGGGCCGCGGCCAGGGTCAGGAGGATGAGATGAAGGAGGGTGAACAGATATTTCATGGCTTATCTGAATCCTATCTCGGGATGGCGGAGTGTGCCGGATATGCTGATGGGAATCCCCTTGCCCGGCGTATCCCGGAAAAGATCCCTCACCGAGGCCAGGGTGCTGAGTTTTGAAACAAAGGAAGGGCCGGGATTCAATTGGCCTTTCAACCGGATATCCAAGGGTTCCGCCGTGGATACCTCGCCTTCCATGTCCAGGCTCATGAGGGGCCCCCGGGCCGAGCATTTGGTAAGGATTATTCGTTTATTTTCCATGGTAAATTCCAGCTCCACCCGGCTAAATTCCAATTTGGACAGGCCCAGTTTTTCAGCCTCGGGATTCCCCGGCAAATCGGCTGTAAAATTCAGCAATATCAGGCTGGCCCTGGATGAATTCTGGGGCTTAAGGTATTCGTACCGGCCTCCGGCATCAAAGGAGAGCGTCATATTATATTGATCCGTTTGATAGGGAAAATTTCTGACCTGAATATTGGACAAGTCCATGTCCAGGGAGGCAAACTCTTTCCCGGAAAAGGAAACCTGCCGGAGATTTCCCCTGACCTGTCCCTGGTTGATCTTCGCCTTGAAGGTCAGGTCTTTCAAGGGGTTGAAAAGCGAGGGCAGGGAAAGGTTAAGCCTCATGGTTTCAGGCTTGACCGGGGGGAAATGAAAGAGGGTCCATCTGCTGCCGGACAGGTCAAGACCGGCGGGAAAGGCCGTCCCGGCCGTGTCGGTTTCCAGTCGAACCCCGCCCAGGGCCTGGTTCACAAAATTTGTTATCCCTTTTGCCGCTTCTTTTTCCGGAAAAAGGACAAGGGCGAAAAACACCAGGGCCGATAGAAAATAGAGGCCGTAAAGGAGAACCGGTTTGGGCCTCATTTTCAGGATGCTCCCTTTAAGATAAGGGTCTCGGCCTCAAATACCGCGTCCAGCCGGTCCCCTTTTTTTCCGGTTTTGGACAGGGACAGGGAGGTGATCAACACCCCGTCCGGGGAGGCTTCAATCCGGTAAAGAAAATCCATCAGGCCTTTCAGGTGGACTTCCTCTATCTTGACCTTGACCCTGGAAATGGTATAGCCGGTTTTTTCCATATCCTGGGTGGAGGGTTTCATATAGGCCACATTTTTTTTAACGCCGCTTTTTTCCGCCTGGGTGTCCAGGAAAGAAAACAGGGTAAACCCCGCGGGTCTTTTTTCCAGGCTGCTTTTTTGCTGATCCAGGGCCAGGGAAAGGTCCTGGAAGGTTTTTTGAAGGGTTTTCATCTGACCCACGGCCTCGTCCTGGACCGCCACGGTTTTTTTCAGGGCCGCCTGCTTGTCCATGGCCGGAAGATAGATAAATTGAACGGCGCAGAAAATCACCAGGAAGACGGCTCCGGCCGCCAGCATGGTCTTGTCCCGTCCGGATAACTCAGGCATTTTCATAATTCCACCATGAATTTAAAGTCCACCCGGCCCATGTTCTTGCCGGCTGCGGCGCTGCTGATCTCCACCTTTTTAAACAGGGGGGATTTTTCAATGAACCCCTTTAATTGATCCACGGTATTAAAATTTTCCGTGGTCCCGGTTAAGACCATCCGGTTATTCTCCAGCATCAGGGTGGACAGCTCCGCATCAACGGATTTGGGAATCTGTCGTGAAAGCTCAAAGATGATTTTGACCGCATCTATCCCCTTATGGTTCACCAGGGGATCATCGGAATTTCCCTTGCTTTGCGCCGACTGTTTGACAAGGGATTGCATGAGCAGGAAAGGGTCCGTGTTTCCGGCTTTTTTATCCGGAAAGGTCTGGGCAAAAATCGAGGCAATGACCTGCTTTCTCTGGTCCCTTGCTTTTTCAAGCCCATGGATCCGGCCGTAGATATTGGTCATGAGAAGAATAAAGACCAGGCCGGCCAGGATGCCGGCAGACAGGATCTGGGGGGCGTGGCGCTTGAAAAAAGACTCGGAGCCGTACCGTCCCCTGCAAAAATTGAACAGGCCCGGCATTTCCCGGTTGGGGGAAAGGGCGGACTGAAATAGGGCTTCCCGGGAGAATTCCCCTTCACCGGCGCCGGAGACAAAGATATCAAAAGGGTTGTCCAGGCCGGTTCTCTGCTGAAACCCCAGGATCATCCGGCGGGCTTCGTCCCGAAGGTCCTCCGGGGTCATTCCGTCGGGGGAAAAGGTCCGGGCCAGGACCGGCATCCGGTTGAAGACCAGGGTGGCGGTGATGTCATCATCGGTTCTGTCCAGGAAGACAAAATGGTCCGCATCCTTTTGCGTCTTCAAAAAACAGGCGGCGGCCGTTGTTCCGGCGGGTGCGAGGATGGCGGGTTTGAGGTTCAGCCGAATCAGGCCGTCATAATAGGCTTTGATGTCCGATTCCTTGGCCGAGGCTGAAAAAACCGGGGTCAGTCCCTGGGTAAAGGCCGCGTCCGGGATAAAGAAATCCGTGAGGCAGGCTTCGTTTTCCATGGGAAAGGTGGGGCGCAGTTCCAGGGGAAGCACCTGCCGGACCTTGGCCTTTGTTTTAAACGGCAGCTCGGACCGGCGGAAAAAAAACAGGCGGGAGGGAAGCAGCAGGGCTACGTTAGAAACGGTTTTAAAATCCACCTCCCCGGCCAGGAGATTCAGGGCCGAATCGAAAAAGCCCTTATCTTCCACCGGCTCCGGCAGATCTTTGCGCAAAACGCAAAAGGCCTGCGCCGGCACCCCTTTTTTCACGGCGTCGTCAACGGCAAAGGCCTGAATACGGCTGTCACCCACCTCGATGATTAAGAATCGTCCTGTCATGGCCTTTCCAGTTGGATCATCCGGCTGATCCATTTTCCGGTTTCTTTTTCTTTTTCCCGTTGGATCACCCCCGAGAGGCGGACCCGGGAATGGTTGACAACGGCCTGGCAGTCGGCCCTGAAAATATGGCTGGAATAGGTGATCTTCCGGTCAAAGGCCGCCTTTTCCGCTTCAGTGAACACCAGGGCCTTTTCCCACCAGCCCGGCTCCAGGATATGGGTATAGGGAGCCTGCCGGCCCGGCCTCTCCTCCCGGTATGCGGCCAGGTTTTCGGCCTGGAGTTCTTTGCCTTCGGGCAGCAGGGCGGCGATGACGGGAAGGGGGGCGGTATTGATATTGATTTTTCCCGGGAAGGTATACCGGCCTTCGTTTTTCAGGTCGCTCATGCCGTAAACGGTAAAGACCTCCCCAAGCTCAAGGGGCCTGTCTTCCGGGTCCGTCAGCCTGTCTTTGGCCATGCCTTTGACGTTGAGGAGGTCTTCCACCCGGCCAAAGGGGCCATTGGCGCATGGCCGGGGCGGATCAAGGCTCTGGTAATAATCGGATTCCGCACCGGAGAGCCCGGTGACGGCGTCATCATCCTTGGAGTCCAGCCAGTCTTTAACGGCATTGACGATTTCAACCGGGCCCCCGCTGCCGTCCTTCCGGGTGGAGGGCAGGGACAGGAGCAAAAATCGTTCCAGCAGCGCCTGCTGATCCGGATTGATCTCATGGCCGGGAAAATTTTTTAACAGGGCGTTTAACTGGATCTTGCCCAGCTCGTCGGAAATGGTCAGGTCCAGGCTGCCGGTGTCGATCCCCAGGTCTTTAACGGCCTGTTGAATCGTATCCGGGTCGGCCCAGGCCTCCTGGAGAGAATCCGTATCATTGTCCGCCGCATCCCGGGCAAGGATGAGCATGGCCAGGTGAATGCCCGACAGGGCCAGTTCCCCGGCGGCCAGCCGGTCGTTTTTGGCCGAGGTGTGAAGGGCGGCATCGCCGGTCAATTGGGCCAGCCGAAGGCCCAGGGTCAGCAGGATGGCCACAACCCCCAGGGTCACCATCAGGGCGGCGCCCTGTTCATTTTGCAGATGTTTATTCAAGGGGCCCCCGGGCAACGGGCAGGAACACCGCCGTTTCAAAGACCCCGGTCGGGTCTCCGGTCTTCAGCGTCATGCGGAGGCTGACCGGCAGGGCATGTCCGGTATCGTCGGAATCCGAATCCCAGTCTGTCCCGGTTTCTTCCCGGCTATCCGTATATTCGATATCAAAGGCCTGAATCTCTTCCATGAGGACGGGATCACGGCAGGGGTCCTCCTCTCCGGGTGTTCCCGGCTCCCGGTCCGACCGGCACAGGTCAAAGCCCTTGTCCGGGTTCTGCCGGACATAATAGGTAATCTTTGAAATGCCCCGGGCCTCTTCAGGGCCGGCGATCACACGGCTGAAGGTGGTAAATTCAAGCCTGGAAAACACCGCGCCGCCCACCCGGGTCCGGGACCCTGCCATGCGGAAGGGATCAGGCGGGGCGTCAAAGGCTGAAACCCCATATCTCGGCGGCTGAATCACATGGACCTGTTCCAGGTCTTCACCCATCCTTTCCAGGGCCGTCCTTGCCCTTTCCGCCTCATGGATGCCCCTGGTGATGGCGTCCCCGGAGGAGACAAAGGCCTGGAAGGAGGAGAACAGGGTCAGCATGACAATTGAAAACACGACAAGGGTGACCATCACTTCCATCAGGGTAAATCCTTTTTTGTCCATATCAGTTTCCGGGCGCATACCGGAAGGTGGTCAGCCGGAAGGACCGGCGGCCTCCCCGGGATTCGGCCATCACCAGCTCGATTTTTCTGAGCCGGCCCTGATCCTTGTCCGGCATGATTTCCGGGAAATCCACATCCGTTATCCGGCAGGACCCTTGATACCCGTCTCCGGAAATCTCTACATCCTCTGTTTTACCGGTGAGTTCACCCAGCCGGGCTTCGATTTCGGCCAGTTTCAGTTTGGCCGCCAGGGGCGCCTGGTTCTGAAATTGATCGGCCCCGGCCAGGTCAACGGCCCCGGACTGCAACCGGAACAGGGAAACCAGGACCAGGGCGATGACGGCCATGGAAACCATGACCTCCATGAGGGTAAACCCGCCGGTCTCAGATACAGTCGTCATAGGATACATACCGGTCAAACCGTTCCACCCGGGTCAAAAAAGTCCGGACTTCCAGGGTGATATCCTCGTCTTTCTCCCTCAGGTGAATGAGGGCCCTGTCCGAATACCCCTGGCGCCTGAAACAGAGGGTATGGCGGTTCCGGTCCCGTCCCCGTCCCCCCGGAAATTCCAGGTTGATGATCCTGAGCCCGTCCCCATAGGTGATCCCTTCCTGCCCGGCTTTTTCCAGGGCACTGGTATCCATGGTGCTGTCCGTGACCCAGACCTGGCCCGAATGGAGATCCAGATGCAGAAAAAAGTCCCGGTCCAGTTCAACGGCCCGGGTCTTCAAAGACCGGATGAGAAGGGCAAGGCCCGAGGCATTTTCAGACTTGCCGGAAAAAAAACGGGCATCCCGGAACAGGGGGATGGAAAAGGACACCAGGACGGCAATCAGGGTGATGACCACCACCAGTTCAACAAAGGAGAACCCGGATTCACGGCCTGCCCTAGTCATTTTCCCAACTGGTGATGTCCTTATTGATGCCCTCTCCCCCGGCGGCTCCGTCGGCCCCGTAGGAGACGATATCATAGTCATTGTGGATGCCCGGGGATAAATACATATATTCATTGCCCCAGGGGTCCTTGGGCAGGCTTCCCTTTTCAAAATATCCCTTATCGCTCCAGTTCCGGGGAACGGGATCTGTGGAGGGCTTTTCAACCAGGGCCAGAAGGCCCTGCTCCGAGGTCGGATATATGCCGTTGTCCAGTTTGTACATTTTCAGGCTGGTTTCAATGGCGCTGATATCCACTTTGGCCTTTACGGCCTTGGCCTTGTCGGTTTTATCCATGTATCTCGGGATAACGGCGCCGGCGAGAATCCCCAGGATAATCACCACCACCATGAGTTCGATGAAGGAAAAGCCCTCCCGGCCCCTGAGCCCTTTAAATCCCTTTGTTTTACCCCTGGCTTGATCCATAGCGCATCCCTATTATTCATGTTTACATCCGTCCCAAAACAGGTGCATATTAACCGGGTTCCTGTTAGAGCTTAATTAAGTCCGTGTTAGCGGCTCATTAAACCAGGGAAGATCCTAACCGTTTCCTATCTTGACCTTTTGGAACCCATTGACTAAAACCTCGGGTATGTATAAACCGCTATTGCCCACAGGAGGGGGATCATGGTTTCCGGTCTGAAAAAGAGCCTGTCGTTTATCTGCCTCACGTGTTTTCTGGTGTTTATCCTGGCCGGGTGCCGGGGAGACAAGGCCGGGGAGCCGCACGGGCTCATCGCCACCATCAACGGCTATGAGCTGACCCGGGAGGAATATGAGTCCAAGCTGGCCCGGGAACTGGACTATACCCAAGAATATAAAACAACGCCGGAGGCCAGGACGGAGTTTCTGGACACCCTGATCCAGAAAGAGATCCTGATCCAGGAAGCCATGCGCCTCGGCCTGGAAAAAAAGTCTGAATTTGTCCGGGCCATTGAAAAATACTGGGAAGCCACCCTCATCAAAAATCTCATGGAAGAAAAAAATAAGGACATCAGTCAACGCACCACGGTGATGGATAAGGACATCAAGGCCTATTACGACGGGCTGAAATACGAAGATGACACCCTCCCGCCCCTGGAGCGGATTGAGCCGGACATTGCCCGGCAACTGAAAGCGGAAAAACAGACCCAGGCCTTGAATGAATGGATCAGCGAGGTGAAAAAAAAGGCCCGGGTGACCATCCATCAACCCAATCCATAAGCCGAAAATAAGGCGAAAATATGACGAAAATATGAAAGGATATCCCATGACGGAAGAAGACAAAGCCCATAAGCGAAGCCGGTTATTTATTAAAAAGGAATTTCAGACCGGGTTTATTTTGAAATTCTGTTTGATTTTTCTGGCGGGTATCATCCTGTCCACGGCCTTGCTCTTTGTTTTGTCCCAGGACACCCTGACCTCCTCCTATGCCGAGTCGGGGCTTGAGATCCGGAATACCGGAAACGCCATTCTGCCGGCGGTGATCCTGACCAACCTCATCACCCTGGGGCTCATCACCCTGGCCGCCGTGGCAGTGCTGCTGTATATTTCCCACAGGATTGCCGGGCCCATGTTCCGTTTTGAAAAGGACATCGCAAGGGTGGCCGGCGGGGATCTGACCGTATCCGTCAATCTCCGTAAAAAAGACCAGTTTCACGGCATGGCCCTGGCCCTGAACCGGATGATCCAATCCATGTCCTCCAGGGTGGCCTTTGTCGATGCCCGGCTGCTGAAAATCCAGTCCCTGAGCGACGAGGGAAAATCCGTGGACGATGAAATTTCGAAATTAAGGACCCTGATCCGGGAAAGCTTTATCCTAAACCCATAGGGGTCCGGCCAAGATGTGGAAAAATTTCCGGAAACCCGTCAGGATGCTTATCCTGACTTTATTTTATATCCTGAGCAGTCCGCCGGTTTTCGGCCAGGACCTTGTCCTGCTGAAACCCTGGCAGATGATCCGGACCCGGTATACGCTGATCAAATATAAATCCGGGGAAGACCTGGATCTCTTTGACCGGTCCGTCCGGTTCGGCCCATCCGGGAAGATGGGCGGGATAACGGCGGAGCCGGACCCGGTCCAGGGTCCGGATGAGGTCTTTGCCCGCCGCCTGGGAAAAAAGGTGGATGCTGTGTTTGAAAGGGTCCGGGAGATTCTGGACATGAACAAAGACTTTGACCCGGTGAATGTCCATCTCTATTCGGATACAGCGGCCCTAAAAGCCGCCTATGAGGGCATTTATCCGGGGGAGTGCCGCCTTCGGGCCTGGTACCGCTTCGCCAACAATACGGTGTACCTGAATGTCCGGGACGTCCATGAAGGCATGCTGGCCCATGAACTGGCCCATGCCGTCATCGACCATTTTCTGACGGTGAGGCCGCCCCCGCAGACGGCCGAAATCCTGGCCCGGTATGTGGATACCCATCTGGAAAGGGGTTTCGTGGACTAGCGGGGCGGTTTTATTTTTGCAGGCTTTATCCCTTATTCAGTTCCGCCAGCACCTCATTGGTGATGTCCACGGCCGGATCTAAAAAGCCGACGGCATTGGGGTCCTTCAGGATCATGGTATACCCGTTCTTTTTGGCCACCTTCTGCAAGGCCCCGTCGGCCTTTTTCAAGATGGCGGCCACCAGTTCCTGGTCTTCCCTGGCGATTTCTTCCTTGGCATCGTCCACCAGGCGCTTGTAGTCCTTGATCAGTTCGTTCAGAGTTTCGATTTTATTTTTTTTGGCCTCTTCCTTTTTCGGGTCAACGTTCTTTTCCAGGTCCAGCTTGAGGTCATTGATGGTTTTCATCTTTTCCGAGATCAGATCCTGCTTCTCCTGTCTCAGCTTTTCAATCTCGGCCATGGCCGCCTTTCCCATCTTGGATTCCTGCACCAGGCGCTGAAGATTGATATAGCCTACTTTGGAATCGGCTGCATGCAGGGGCAGGGCCAGGCTGAAAATAAAGAGGGTCATGGCGATTATGTTGATCCGGTGAGATTTTTTTTGAAACATGGGTAATCCTTTCTTTTTGTTTTAATTTGTTCCTAATTTGAGTTCAGCTTTTCCAGTTCTTTCTGATACCGGGCCAGTTCATCCCTATGGTTATAAATATACCGGGGATCTTTTTTCGTTGCCCAGGAATTATAAAATTGATCGGCCTGGCCGCTTTCAATTTCCTGTTCTAATTTTTGTATTTTGTATTCAAGAGAGGATTTGGTATCAAGGCCGTTCTGTTGTGACGCGGCAGTTTCCTGAACAGGGGCGAGCTGGCCGGCGTCTTCATCAGAACCGGCTTCTCCGTCAGGGTCCGTATTCCCGGCCTCGGCCCTGGAGGCCGGGCTTGAACCGGCTGAAGGGCTGCCGGCCCCTGCTGAAGAAAAGGTCCCGGTTGAAGCAGACAGGGTCTGGGAATCTGCTGAAGCCCCGGGTTCAGGGATGCTCCCGGTCCGGCCGGTTTCTTCGGCGTCTGTGGCCGGATATGGGTCCGGACCCCGGTCAGGGCTTGCTAAAGAGGGGTTGTCCGGCCCCGGGCCATGGCTGACCCGGGCATAACCGGGCCGGGAAGCCGGGGAGGCTTTGGCAGGGACGGCCGCAGTCTGGAAAGACAAGGCTTCCGCCGGATGAAGAAAGCCGCCGCCGCTGGAAAAAAAGACCCGGCCTCCCTGATTCGGCCCATATACCACGGCAAAGCTGTACCCCTTCAAAAGGGTTCCCAGGGCCTCGTAAACCGGCAGCTTTGTAAACCCGGTCCTGCGGGGGCCGTCTGAAAAGGCTTCCGTAATATAGATATCCAGCCCGGCCTCATGGGCCAGGTGTTCTAAAATCGCCAGAAGGGAAGACTGGGCCGGCCTGAGAGTGACAAGCCCGTGGTCGTATTCAAGCTCAACCGGTTTGACCGAGGCTTGGGCCATGCCGGTGAACAGCAACAGAGCGGTCCATAGGGCAAGTCCCCGGAGGACTATCGGAATATATCGAAAATTCAATTTCATTTCTGGATGATGGTTTCCTTGTCAATCTGTTTCACATATTCCTGGATCAGGTGTTCCAGTTCGACCATGCCCAGCTTTGTGAAGGGCTCCGAGCCGGACCCCGCCTTTTTTTTGTATTTTTCCGTCAGTTCTTCGGCAATTTCCCCCAGCCGCTTGTTGTGTTTCAGGCTTCGGTCCAGGCTCTGCTCGGTCTGGCGGAGCCTGGATTCAAGATCTCTTTTGTCCGATTCCAGCCCGCTGATGCGTCCGGATTTTTCCCGGTCCGCGGTCTGGAGGGCCTTGAATTTTTCCGCCAGATCCTGGAGGCTCTTCTCTGTTTTGGCCGCCCGGGTTTCCGAGTCCTTGATCTTTTCCTCAAGTCCGGCAAGGGTGGCCTGGTATTTTTTTTCAAGGGTTTCCGCCTGGGCGTCAAACTCTTCTTTTTCAGACAGGAGAAGGGCGATCTCTTCCTGGAGGTCTCTTTTCCGGGCCTCATCGGCCTGCCTGGCCCGGGTGCAGGCATTGAGCCCGGCTTTTTCCTCGGCATTTTTTTTCTGCAGGGCCTGGTACCGTTTGTTTCCGGTCTCAATGTCTTCGGTCAGTTCGAGAATCCGGCGGTCGGCCTTGATTTTCAGATATCCGAGATACCCCATGCCTGCAATGGCCGCCACCGTCAGCAGAACAGCGATCACCCGGTTTGTCTTTTTTTTCATGGGAGGGTCCTTATCCTTTAAAATTCCGCATTGATATCGATCTGGATCGTATCCACGGCCAGGTCATTTTCCTGAGTATTATCGATACTCTGCATATCTGTGATCTCATTGGCGCTCATCCACCGGGCCCCCAGCCAGACATTGTCATAGAGCCCCAGCTCCCCGCCAAAAATAAAGCCCTTGGCATTGGTGCCGCCCAGGTGGAAATCCGAATCCGTAAAGGCGTCCAGTACGGCATCGCTTTCCAGGTACCGGTATTCGGCAAAAAGATTCCAGTCCCAGCGGTGCCGGGGTTTGGGATATCCCACCTTGAGGCCCACCAGATAGCCTGTATCCCCGGAAATGCTCTGGATCTCGGCATTGGAATAATCGCCTAGTGTTTTTTCCGACATTTTTTCCGGGTCATAGCCCAGGTTTTTTACCCAGTCCCCGTAGAGGACAATATGGACCGGGGCGAACATGGTATTCTCAATGCGGCCGGTGAGGTTCAAAAGCTGAAATTCCGACAGGAGCCCGTAGATTTCATCCCTATCATTAGGGAAGGATGTTGCTTGCCTGTCCATATTAAAGATGGTATTGCCTTTCTGCATGAATTTTGGGGCCATGGCGGAAAGGGCATGTTCATCGGCAGTGCTTAGAGAGCCATCGTCATTATCGATGGGGTTGCCCGTGACCTTGGTGTATTCATAGAGGGCGGCCCCTATCCGGTATTCCCACCCATAGGTCGGGTGGTGGTTGATGCCGACCTGGCCCCCCACCAGGTATTTGTCCTGCTGGGACCATTCCGATTCTTCCAGGGGAAAATAGCCCAGGGTGAGAAAGCCGTTGGAAAATCCGTTGGTATCCGTCACCAGGTTAACGGCCGCCCCTTCAAAGGCCAGGTCGCTGTCAAAAACGAGACTGGAAGAATAAAAGGGATTTTCCATGATGCCGCCGGTGACCGAAATCCGGGGTTTTTTCCCCAGGATGCCCTCGGTGGGGGTATAGCTCCATTTCAGATAGGCCTGGTCCAGGACGATATCGGCCCTGTCATTGGACGCATGGCCCAGGGTGTGGTTGGTGGAAACCGGGTTACCCACACTGCCCGTGGCCACCCGGACCCCGGCCTCGGTTTTGCCCACATTGATATCACCGGGTTCGATGAGGTCGGCCTTCATCCCTACCCTCAGCCGGATTCTCTGGCGGTGCTCGTCGTTGGTGGTATTCATGAGGGTATTGGGGCTGCTGGGGTCTTCGATATCCCGGGCATTGCCCTTGTCAAACAGAACCGATTCCTGGCGCAGCCGGATATCCCCGCCAAACCTGATCCGCTGGGCCCAGGAGGATTTTTCCAGCTTTTTGCCGTGGTCTTTTTTCACCACCGCCTCCAGTTGGTCCAGCTTTTCCTTGAGCTGCCGGTTGGTTTTGGCCAGGTCATCGGCCCGCCGGTCCACCCCCTGCTTCATGTCGTTCAGGTCCCGGGTCACCTTGTCCGTCACATCCTTGGAGATTTCCTGCAAATACTCCTCCTGACCCTGGGCCGGGGTAATGGTCACCACCTGGGGGGTTGCCTGGGCCTGCTGCTGGTAGCGCTCCAGGAAATTGCCTGCCTCGCTCTCGCTGATGATGCCCTTTTCCCGTAAAAGCCGGATCAGTTCCGCCGTGGTGTCAAAATTTTCCGGAGGCTTTTCTTCAGCAAATACCGGGGACCAGAGACAGAACACCCCTAAAAAAACAGAGATGCATAATAATAATTTCATTCCAAAAGCCTGCATTGTTTCACCCTCATCCTTATTTCAACTCTTAAACGTCACTTTTAATTTCACTGTTTTCGGCATGTCTTCCGGTGGGGCCTCACTGACCTTGAACCCGGCCAGGGCCTGTTTGACCGCATCATCCACCTGGGGATTCCCCGATGACCCGTCAATGGCATAGGCCGTCATCCTGCCGCCGGAGTCCAGTTCCACCCGGAGCATGATCCGGTGTTTTCCGTCCGGGAGATCTTTCTTGTCTTCCAGAAACCGGTTCACCCTGTCCCGGATCTCATCCTGAAGAATCCGGGTATACCAGGCATACCGGGTCAGGAGGGACTGCGAGTCCCCGCCTCCGCCGATGAGAGACCGGCCCCCTTTTTTGGCGGCAAGGCCGAAGCCGTCGGACCCGCCGGTGCCGTCGGAATCCAGCCCCAGGTCATCTCCCGGAGGGGCTTCATCCTTGGCCGAATCCTCGGTTTCCTCGGGCACGTCCTTGGGTTCGGGCTCGACGATCTTTTCTTCCTTTTTAATCTCCGGTTCCGGCGGTTTTTCCTTGATTTTTTCCGGCGGCGGCGGTTTTACCAGGGTGATCCGCTGGACCTGTCTTTTTTTCCTGCCCTGGTCCCCCTCCAGCAGCATTTTAAACAGAAAAAAGCCCGATACCAGAAGGCATACAAAGACCAGACAGGCGATCCCCATGATCAGGGTTCTTTTATTATCCCGGGCCGGCTTATTCATGGCTCATTTCACGAGTCTCTGGGTGACCAGGCCCAATTGGGTGATTTCCAGCCGCTGCATGAGATCCAGGATATCCATGACGCTCTGGTAATAGATCTTGGCATCGCCCTTGACCACCACCGGGAAATTGGGGTCCGCCGCCTTATGGACCCTCAGGTTCTGCTCCAGCTCGGCCATGGTCACCGGATAGGCGTCCAGATAGATCTGGCCCTTGTCGTCAATGGTCACGGCCTTGGTTTTGGGCTTGGTCAGGCTGGGGGCCGCACTGGCCTTGGGCAGATCGATCTTGATGCCCTGGACCGAGGCGGTCACGGCAATGATAAAGACCACCAGAAGGGTCCAGGCCAGGTCCAGGAGCGGGGTCACGTTGATTTCATTAAAGGATTCATAGGTAAAAAAATTACGTCTCATGATGATTCTCCGTAAACCGAGTCCACATTCAGGGCAAAGAGGTCCACAAAAAGGCCTGTGTCCGTGGTCACCTCCCGGATTTTTCCGGCCAGGTAGTTATAGCCGAAAAGGGCGGGGATGGCGACGATGAGCCCGAAAACCGTGGTGGCCAGGGCCGAGGCCACACCGGGCGCAATGGCCATGATATTGGCCTCCCCGGCTTCGGCCATGGCGGCAAAAGTGTTCATAACCCCCCATACCGTGCCCAGCAAGCCCAGGAAGGGCCCCCCGGAGATGGACAGGGTCAGGGCCATGAGCCAGGCATTCATCCGCCTTGCTTCCTCCACCAGCCCGGTTTCAAGGACGGCTTTCAGATTGTCCAGGTGCTTGGCGGTAAAGGCTTTGGGTCCGCATTCCAGGTCATGTCTCAAAAAGTCCAGGTTCCTGAGGCCGGCCTCATAGATCCGGTAAATCCCGGAGTCCTTAAACAGGCCGGGATCAGCATCCAGGGAAAGGGGATCAGTCAGCCTGCGGTACTGTTCCAGGAAATTTTTGTTCCCCCGGGCCGTATTAAACAGGGAGATGCTTTTGCTGACCATGACCAGCCATGAAACCCCCATAAAACCGACGAGGATGCCGATGATGATCAGGCCGTCAAAGGAGATGTTCTTGATGATGATGGCCAGGTAGACCAGGGCCTGGGCGGCCGCTCCGCCGCCTTCGTTGATTTCCTCGGGGGCAAAGGCCAGGAAACCGGCGTCGGGTCCCTGGGACACGAAATTGGCCCGGACCCAGGCCCCGGACCGTTTGGTCCCCGCTATCCTGAGTTCATCCAGCTCTCCGGTAAAGGCCCTGCTGCCGTCGGCCTCCCCGCCCACCAGGAGACTGCCCTTGAGGACGGAAAGATCGAATTTGGTGTCCACCCATTTGGATTCAACCCCGTCCAGGTAAAGGGTGACCCGGCCCACCTGGGCCATGGTGACGGCCAGGTGGTGCCAGCCCTCCAGGGGCAGGTCCAGGCCTTGGGGGCTTTCAAAGGGCTGTTTCCCGTCGTTTCCGGACACAAAGACCCTGGTTCCCCGGATGGTGATGAAAAGACCCATGCCGTCCACGGCCCTTGAAAAAAGGACGGCATTGTTCTGGGGCTCGGAAATTTTGACCCAGGCGGAAAAGGTAAGGCCCGATGTAAAATTAAAGGACGGGTGTTCGGGGATCTCCAGGATGCTCCCGGCCCCGTAAAATCCGGCGCCGTTGCCCATGATCCCGGCCAGGCCCAGGCCGCCGCTGAATTTGGCCCCATGGGCCCCATAGGCCGTTGAATCCTGGGGCAGCCCTTCGATTTCACTGAAATGAAAGACCCCCTGGTCAAAGGCGTCAAACCCGGTTTTGGCATCCCCGGCAGTGGCAGCCTTGGCATTGCCGTAATAGAGCCAGATCCCCTCCTGGTTTGAAGCGGCCTTTACCACCGGCAGGTTCACCCAGACCAGGGCGATTTCATCCACGCCGTCAAAGACCTCGATATGGTATTTTAAAAGGGTGAGGTCATCCCCGGCCACAAACCTTATATCCTCTCCGTTTTCCCCGGCCCGGGTAAAATCGAAATTCCCGGAATGGAGCCGGACCAGCACCGGGAACTGGACCAGGTTTTCCGGGATGTCGGCCCCGGCCGGCGTGGTATCCAGGGTGATTTTTTTCCGGTATTGCCAGTCTTCATTCCACCAGGCCTGGGCCCCCGGCAATACAACCGTCCACGACATTCCCACCAGCAGCAAAAGACCGAGTAAAATCCTGCGCACCTTCTTATGAATCACTTTTTTCCTCCAGATATCCATCATCCTGATTATGTTTTCTGACCTTCTTCATCTTCGTTGTTTTCATCTTCTTCCTCTTCCTCATCCTCTTCATCAAACCCGATGACCTGGACATCCACCCATTTGGGTTCATAGCTGTACCCTTCCGGGGTTTCTTCGCTCATGCGGTCCCGGGCCGAGGCCAGGGCCGAAGACTCTTCGGACATGAGGCCCGCATCGGCCAGCCCCCCGCCCCCGGAAAGCCCGGTAATGCCGCCGGAGGATTCCGCCGGTTTGGCAAACCCGATGGAAATGCCCGTGGCCTGGATATTCTGGGCATTGAGAACCCGTTTGGCGGCCAGGGACACATTCCGGCCCGCAATCCCTGCCTCCCCGGCGTCGATATCGCCTTCCGGCGCCGTCACATAGATATCTCCCGCATCTTCTTCCATGGGAGCCGTGGCCCGGATGCCGCTGCCCACAGCCGGAGGTTCATATATTATCTTATAGGTTCCGTCCGCTTGCTTTTCGAGATAGGCATCCGAAGACGCCACTGCCGCCTTGGACCCAATTCCGGCATTGATATCTCCATGATCCGACCAGGCAATGATATCTCCGCCGGCAAAGGTCATCACCCTGGATTGATTAACGTTGATATCATCCTTTGCAAATATTTTAACAGCACCGCCCGCCGTGGTGTATAGCCCGGAACTTTTTTTCTCGGAGGCCGGTTTTCTCGTGATGGGCGGAGGATCGATGGTAGAAAGGCCCACATTGATTTTACCGCGGGCCAGGGTGAAAATATCGCCGGATCCCCCGCTGGTAAATATCCTTGAGTTCACCAGATTGATATTGCCCTCGCTATTTCCTGAGCCCTCGAACAAAGGATTGATCAGTATCCGTCTGGCATCCGCCAGTATCCGGTCAGCCAGGGCCGTGTTGCCTTCCGCCCGGGCCCGCTCAAATTTCAGTCCGGCCTGACGCAAACCATCAATCCCTTCAATGAATCCTGATTCGGCTAAATAATCTTCCACTTCTTTTTTTAAATCCTCGTCCCCATTGAAGACTTCAGGGTTAAAATCACTAAGCTCATAAGCTCTCACCAGATTTAAAAACGCTGTATCACCGAAAAAAAAGTTTAACTCATCCACTGAAAAAGAGTTTTGTATGCCGGCGATCACCATCAGATCATTATCTCCTTTCGGCAGATATGGATTGGTGGCGCTGCCCGTGGACTGAATGCCTTGCGAAGTCCCCAGGTCGATGGTATTTCCGGCCTGAACCAGGGTCAGGCCGGGACCGCCCATGAGGATTCCGATTGGATTCTGCTGGGCTTTATTGCTCTGAAAATAAATATCCCTTCCGGCATAAATCGTGGTCTGGTCCGTCTCTCTCAGGTTCTGTCCGGTATAGTTGACATTTGCAATATCCCGTCCCGCCCATAGGGTTGCAGCCTTGGGAATGGCCAATTGGATATTCCGGATGTCGTTTTTCGCCTCCACTTTGGCCGTTACGCTGTCGTTTTTATGAAGGAGGTAGTCTGCGTGCAGCCCCGGGTTTTTTAAGTCTCCTAAAAGGTCAGATCCTTCTCCGGAATGCATCTTGTAAACATCATCCGGGTCCATGTCGGACATAAACAATTGATAATCGCCGCTGGCGGAATCAGACGTATTCTTCGCAGAGATGTCGTTGCCCGCATAGAGATTCAGGTTTCCTTCTCCGGCTGGCGCAAGGTAAAAATTCTTTTTCAGGACAATGTCTTTGCCGGCGGTCATATACAGGCTGGGAGGCAGAATGGCAGCCATGTCCGCTTTGATTGAATTTGTTTTTTTGTCCCTCTCCCCATTGATTGAGGAATGTGGAGCACCCGTCAGGGTAATGCTGCCGATCCGGGCCGTCAGGGCAAGGGAGGCAGTCTCGGTGTATAGAAGATTCCAAAATGGATCACCTAAAACTTGTTGACCGTCAATACCTATAATATAATTACCGTCAGCATCCTTAGGATCGGGGTATTTAGCACCCGCGTAATCCATGCCGGCAAGGGTGGGGTTCAGAACCGAAGCCAGGGTGATATTTCCCTGGGCTGTCAGGCGGATTTGCGAATCAAAGGCTTCCACTACCTGGTCGTCACTCGCATTTCCGAAATTGGCCAGGCTGTTGAGAGAGACCTTTCCCTGCTTGTTCAGAAACCGTCCATCCAGGTTTCCCCGGGTTGAAACGGACAGGTCCCCTTTGCCGAAGGTGCCGGTCTGGGCAAAAAAATCGCCGCCGGCATCAATGGTCACATTGCCCCCGCCCATGGCGGCAATGCCCTGGGTGGCGGATAAACCGTAGCCATAATTGGCGGCCCAGCCGTATTCAGATATCTTTTCATTGTATCCGGTAGAATCATAAGCGATATCGGAAACTCTAGTATACCAGGCATTTTGATTCAGATCCGTCATCTTCACCGATCCCCCGGTCTGAATCTGAATGTCCCCGCCGCTGTTGTATGCAAACGTAAAATAGGTATGATTCCAAACCGGGGCTTGCCCGGTTTCCGCCACGGACAGGGGCTGACCCGTGGTCCGGATGGTGCCGACCTGGTCTTTCCCGGATATGGTTTGTTTTTTGAGGATCAGATCCCCTTTGACATCCAGGGAGATGTCCCCCGTGGCCGTCTGTATCACCCCGCCGTCCAGCGTCAGGTCGCCCAGGGTCAGGCCCCGGATATGGCCGGTATAGGAACCCAGGTTGTAATTCATCTTCATATAGGTCATATAGTCGCTGTTTCCCGAGCTGTCATTTTTGACCTTTCCAATGACGGTATTGTTTCCCGAGGCAAAATTGATGTCGCCGCCTTCCGTATAAATCATTTTTTGCTGGGCCAGGGCCAGGTTGCCCTGCCCCGGATTCACTGCAAAGATATCTCCGCTTGACAGCTTTGCCCCGGCGGCCAGGTTGATCCGGGTGGAGTCCTTTGCAGTGCCCATGAGGAGGAGATCCATGTTGAGCTTGCCATCCTTCATCGTGGAGAGCGGGTGGTCCAGGATGTTCTGGTTAATGAAAAGGTTGCCCGCCGCCTTTAGGGTCAGGACCGGGGCGACTTTATTATCTTCATCAGAACCGATCTGCCAGCGCCAGTCTGTGAGATCCAGGGCTGTATTGAGACTTAAGTCCCCGGTGCTCTGGACTTCAATGCCCGGCCGGAAGAAGAAATCGTTGTCCGTGACCTTGGTCCCGTCTTGCGTCACCAGGCCGGCTTCCTTCATCAGTCTGTTGCTGATGTTATTTGCTCTGTTCATCAAGGTTGTGGCATGGGTTTTCCAGGTTGTGGCATCCGAGGAGGTAATCGCCGTATCCTGATAGAGCCTTACCCCTTCCACCGTTACCTTTGAAACACCGGTCAGGGTAGCGTTCATGGTCAAATTCACATCGGTATAGGTATTATTGAGCGGCGCCCTCAGATAGACCTCACCATCATCCCCGTCAACGGCGGAGGTATCCAGGGCGGCCCCGCCGAGATTCATGAAGCCGTTATTTCCGGCGCCGATGCCGAGGATGATCTCGCCCCCGTCTGCTCCGGAGCCTGTGGCCCCGGCCCATATCCCGGTGGCTGAAGAAAGGGTCAGATTATTGCCGGCGTAGAGTTCCACGCGGCCTCCGCCGGTTTCCGACGATGCCTTGATCAAAGTCTTCAACGTCTCTCCTTGATCGTTCTCACGATGGAGGAGGCCTACATTAAGGTTGCCCTCATCCGCGGAAAGTCTGAATTCCCGGGCGGTCACACTGGAGTCCAGGGAGACGTCTCCCTTTCTGACCCTCATGTCGATTTTCTGTTTGAACCCTCCGCCGGAAAGCATGGAAACAAGGGATGAAACATTGGCAAAGGACTGTGCATCCATGAGAAAGGACCCCCCTTGTCCGGAATCCGACTTGCCCGCCAGGCCCCCCTGAATATCCAGAGTTCCTTCCGGAGCGCTCACGGCAATGGTTCCGGCATTGCCTGATGTTTTTTTTCCGGTCAACACATCAGTGAAGGTGAAGGCCGACACATCGGTGAGGGACCCGGCCTTAAGATCAATAGTGCCTTTCTGGGTTTCATACACCACCATGCCGCCGTCATAGTCCACATTCCCGGACCGGGTTCCCTTTGCCGAAACCACTGCGCCGTCCAGCATGGACACTGCGCCGGCTTCAAACACGCCCTCAGCATTTAATCTGCCCGTGGCATTAAAATGGATAACACCGGAGGTCAAACCGATATATCCGCTGTTTTCAATACTGGAGGCGGAAAAAGAGAGTTTGCCGCCGATATTGTCATTGGCTTCTTCAGTGCCGTTGATTTTTTTCAGCATGGAAATTTTGCCGGTCCCGGCGTCTACGGTAAAATCAAGGGCCTCATAGGTGTATTCACCCTCTTCATCTTCTGCCCAGCGGTAGGTGCCGGTTACCTTTGCTGCAGTTGTCGTTAGATCGGCATTCCCGGTATTTAAAGACCCTTTCCCGACAAAGGTCAGATTGCCGGAGCTGTTGAGACTGATCTCATTAAAACCTGAAAATCCCACATCCCCCTGACCGATAAAGATCCGGTCTGCATTAATGGAAAACTCGTCGGTATTATAGGCATAGGATTTATCAGTCTTTTCCCGGGAATTCAAAAGAGAGACGGTCTTCGCCGTAAAGGTTGGGGTGATGTCGGTATTTTTCAGAGCGTTTGCCAGCAAGGGAGTATCGGCCACAATGAGGGTTTTTGCCGCAAGAGCCACATTGCCGGCAAAACCGATTTCTTCCCGGCCGGAGAGCCATATCTCTTCAAGGCCGGCAAAGCTTTTCCACAGGGCTTCTTCCACAATGAACCCGCTTTGAATGTCCTTTTCATGGGTCGAGTCGGTCAGATACAGATGATCCGAAGACAGTTGAATCACCTTGCCGGCTTTAATCTCCCCCCGCATTATTTTGCCCTGGGCATCGACCCCTTTTTTTCTATCCATCCCCTGGGCGTCGATTCCGATGAGATAAGAGGAGCGGATAAAGGAATCTGCTTCCATCACCAGTTTTCCGGCGCTGGACAGCAGGGTCACCGACCCCTTTTCCCCTGTGCCGGTGATGCCGGCATTATGACCGAGAGTGATGTCGTTTTCAGCCGTCAGGGAGATCCGAGTCCCTGTGAGGTTGTTGTCGTCTTCGAATTTGATGGTTTCCGTGATCTCTTCACTCCCGATATTTAGCTCCCATAGGCCGAGTTCGGAAAGTCTTTGCGGATCCAGATAGAGGGTGTCTTCATAGTCCTTCAAGTCGGGACGTTCGTTCAAAGCGGTATCAAAATTAAAATTATTGCCGAGATTGATGCGGGTGCTGCTGAAAATCACATCCTTTCCGCTCAGGGTCATGATCCCCGGCCGGTAGTCGCTGTTCAATGCGCCTGCCCTGATCCGGCTGTTGAGAATATTGGTGGGCGCACTGATTTCCAGGCTGCCGGCATTTCCCGCCACGATGCCCAAGCTTTCATAAAGGCCTTCCTGTCTGACATCCGAAGCCGGCCGGATGGTATAAAGGCTTGCCTGGGAGGAAATGAGGCCGCTTCCCTGATCCGCTGTATATCCCACGGCCAGGGTGTAGCCTTCACGGGTTTTATTCGCTACCGTTGCCGCACTCAGAGTCCCTTGGGCTTCAACGATAATGGCCCCCTCCATGAAGGCATAGGCTTCGGGCAGAAGGGTATATACGCCCTGGGGAAGGATATCGTTTCCTTCCAGGAAAACCGCCTCCCCGGGCAGGTTGCCCATGCTGTTGGGAAGGATCACATACCGGCCGGATGTGGAAAGCGGGTCCAGTGATCCGGCGGTGCCGGCGATAAAGGTATAACCGAAGGCCGTTCCTCCGCCTTCAATATTGATGAGGGCCTCATCCCTTCCAATGACTTCATGGGCATGGATCTCAACGGACTTTTCAGGCAGAGTTTCGATAAGGGTATCAGCGCCGGAGATCTTGCCGGTCTTATCATATCCATACCAGTTTAAGCCGGTGCCATCGACCTCTCCATAGTTGACGGCGATTTCCCCGGCCACGGTCAGGACGCTGTTATCCGCCAGGTACACCCTTCCTTTTTCGGGATCGGCATTCAGGATGATCCGGCCCAGGGGGGCGGCGATATACCCGTTGTGCTCGATATTCTCCGCTTCAAGGGTGAGTTTCCCAAGGGCGGAATAAATGGGATCCGTGCGGGTGACGCCGGAACTGAAGGTGGAAATTTTCCCTCCGGCCTTCAGGGTGAATTCCGATGCCGTGGTGGGGTAAATCCTGGCGGCGGTCAGGGAGAGATCCCCAGTCACGGCAAGCCCGCCGTCCCAACCCGTGTATGTGTAGTTTTTGTTTTGGTAATACCGGTCCGACAGCCGGATATCCTGCGTTGCCTTCAGGGATACCTTGGAAAACCCGCTGAATTTCATATCCCCGTCCGCATCCATAAAATCCCCATTGGCAACAAAGACGGCATTGTTGTTTGCGCCGGGGGACGATAGAGGTTTATAGGTGTTGCGCAGTTGAATCCATGGTGCATTCAGGGTAATAATATTATCCTGAGCCCCGGTCACAACCGGTGCATCCAGGGTAATTCCCCTGGCCATGGAAAGGGTTTGTGAGCCGTTGAAATCAAGGCTTGAATAGCTGGTCAGAGTCAAGTGATCAAATCCGTTTTGGCTAAACCGGGCTAGGATTTTCGGTGTCAGGCTCCATCCGGAATCAATATTGGTATGGGTCAGGCTGAAAGACGCCCCGGTCAGAAAATCCTGTTGCTTGTTCCCGACAAAGGTTCCGTTCAGTTGAGATACCCCTTCCGTGTCAGTGCTTTTGTTGAAGGAAAGGCTGATACTGCCTGGCGCCGAGGCCGACCGGTAAGCCGTCAGCCGGTTCCTCTGCCCGGTCCGGTAAAGGGTCACCGGCGCCGAGCCGGACACATCCGCCAGAGACCCCTCCTCCATGATCAGGGCGCCTCCCGAGGAAAAGCTAATCTCTCCCCCGTTTTCCGGGGTCAGGAGCAACTCGTCGTTCACATATTCACCCGAGTCCCGGTTAAAACCCAGGGCATAAAACCGGGCGTCTTTCCGGATGAGCAGAGGGAGGGTATCAAGGACTGATGTGGTGGTTACGGAAATGGTTCCGGCCGGGGCGTTGAAGGTTCCCGAGATATCCGCCCCCGGCCCCTCCACACTGATGGTTCCGCCCGGCGCCACGGTTACGGCGACCCCGGTTCCGGTTTTGACGACGGCATCCGTCTTTCCAAGATGAAAGTCGTTCAATTTGACTCCTGCAAAAAGACTGATGGAGGAGTCCCCGATATATTCCAGGGGCAGAGAGGTTTTAATGATTCCTTTTTTGCTGGCCAGGGTCAGCTTGACGGCTGACGGGGCCAGGGATGCGGTTTCATTTACAAGCAGGTCCCCAACGGAAGAAAGGGAAATTTTGCTGAACCCGGTTGAATCAAACCGGTTATCGTCCAGCACGAGCCGGTCTTTCAGATATTCCGGCAGGGAGGCTTCGGTTGAATATCCCTCGGGAAGTTCCGGGGCGCCCCCGGTCACCACTTCCACGGAAGCGGCATGCAGGGAAATCCTACCGCCGTTTTGGCCCGTCATGGAATGCCCTTTAACGGCGCCGTCAAGAACAATGGCCGCTCCCTGGATATCGATGGACCCGGCATCACCGGCATCGGTAATCTTCCGGTCCGTCCCGATGATATAGCCGCCGCTGACATCCAGTTCCGCCCCCTTTCTCACCACAACCCCTTCACCATCCAAGGTTTCATCCTTGAGGGTGATGCTTCCGCCCGCCATCTGCCCGGAGGACTTAACTTCAGCCTTTCCCGTTAAATTTTTGATTTGTTCACCAGCCGTGCTGATGCGGCTTCCCGCTGCCAGTTCGATGCGTTCAGGACCCAGAATGTCTTTGCCGACATAATTCGGATTTTCTACCTTTTTGGCTGTGTCAAGGAATTCATTCGTGGTTTTATTGCTGATGGTTCTCAGGACAACCCCTCCCCCCGGAGTCAGAATCTCCCCCTGGTGCAATATCCGCCTGCCAACGGCGGTCAAACTGCCTCCCGGGGTGAGGGAAATCCGGGTTCCGGCCCCGGTGGTAATGCCGGTCAAGGCTTTCAGCTCGATCTTTCCCAGGCCGGAATTGCTCAAAAGGTCATCGGATAAATAGGTGACGCCTTTCCGGTCTTCCGGGAACAGGCCGGATTCCGGGTCAAACCCCGAGGCCAGGGAAGGTGTCTGGTGCTGGACCACAATGGCATACACAACGGGATCAATGTCCGTATAGGCTGTTCCTGAAACACTGCCTCCGATGTCAAGGGTTCCGGCAACCGGGATCTTTGTTCCCACGGATTTTTTATATCCCAGCGCATCCACCGGTTCGGCGGCATTGACCTGGTAACGCCCCTGGACGGCAGAACCGTTCAGAGTTCCTTCATAGGCGATTTTCTGGGCCACCAGCGTGAGCTTTCCGGCATCGGCGCCCTCTGTATGTTTGGGTATATAGGTTTTCTGTTTTTTTGAAAAGTTGTCGTCATAGTTGATGATTCGATCATAGGTCAGCCAGTCCGGGGCATCGGCGATATCATAGATCCTGCCCTCGGATACCAGTTTTGTGGTCTGGACATATCCGGCTGCATAATCCATCCCGCCGCCGGAGATATCAATGGAAGCCCCCTGGTCCACAATAATATCCCCTGTGCCGGCTGCCAGAGAGACGGTACCCCCCGATGAGCTGTGCTCCAGAGCGGACAGGGTCCGGCTGTCCAGGTGGCTGCTGATATTGCCGATGGATATCCCTTCATTCAGCAGAAAATAAATGGTCTTGCCCTGGAGAATCCCGTTTTTCTGGAGGAATTCATCCCTCAGTTCAAGGCTGTTCATCTGGGCGGAAAGGACCATGTCGGCGGCTGTTTTTTCCGCCCAGGAGCCGCTGACATCGATGCTGGAGCCAGGCGCCAGATAGATCCGGCCCCCATTTCCTGCCTTAATGGAGAGGTCGCCGGAGGGAAAATCGATTTTACCGGAAAGGGCTACTAAGATTGGGTCCCATGTTTTGTCAGGGGTATCAACAGGCTTACCGATCTTTAATTCCCTGTCTTTAAATGGATTTGCGACCACCAGGTCCTCACCCAGCTCTTTTACGCCTGAATCAATCCGGCTGTTTTTTCCCGTGGCCACCTTTTCTGAGGCCACCAGGGCAATGGAGCTTCCCTGGCGGATTGTGGACAGGGACCGGATCACCCCATCCTGACGGACTATTTTGCCGTAAACCCCCACCTGGCCCACATCGGCCAGGATCGTGCCCCCCGATGCGTTCGCAGCTTCACCGGTATAATCTGCCGTCAGGGTTTCCCTCAGGTTGGAGCCCGTCCCTATTTCTTCTTTCAGTTCAACCTGCGACCCGGCCGCAAGGATGACCCGGCCTTCCTCGGCCGAAATGGTCCCGCTGTTTTCCACATTGGCGCCTAATAAAAAAATCCGGCCTCCGGAATCGGATTCCAGGGTCCCCCGGTTTTCCACATCTTTCGGCCCTTCATAATCGGGGGCATTCATATAGTTCTCAGCATTGTATTTCCACAGCCCGTTTTGAAAATCTGCATCCTTTATATTTAGGGAAGCGGCCACCAGGGAGTTCAGATTCACCCGGGAATTTTCTCCGAACAGAATGCCGTTCTGATTCACCAGGTAGATGCTGCCCGTGGCCGTGAGCTTGCCGAAAATCCGGCTGGGGTCACTGCTGTAGATCCGGTTCAGGGCGATCCCGTCCTGGACCTGTTCAAAATGGGTATGGGCCTCGGAACCGATATCAAAGGACTGCCACTGGATCACCACCTTGGGGTCGGTTTGCCGGACCTCCAGATAATGGGCCGCCTTATCGGTGGTGGTGCTCCACCCCGCTCCGGAACCAGATACCGGAATGGGAAGGGAATCGGCCGGAGGAGGAGCCTTTACTGCATGAATGGGCTTTGCCGTGGCCCAGGCCGGGAAAAAGGATAAATAGGTGCATAAAAAAAGAATGAGGGTCTTGAAATAAATTCTTATGAATAAGCCTTTCATTTTTCCTGTCCTTTGTTTGTAACCCGTTTAAAACCGGTAATTCAGTTTAAAATACCATTCCTGGTCATGGACCTCTGTATCGTCCGTGTCTTCCAGGGCCAGGCCCCAGTCCAGCTTGAAATCAATTTTGTCCTTCCAGGTTCCCTGGACCCCCAGGCCCAGGCCGTGGATGAAAACCGAATCCCATTCCCCGGGCAGGGTGTCCCGAACCGAGAGCCAGGCCCAGTCATAAAACACATAGGGCACGAGGGGGAGCTGCTTCACAAGGCTGGGGCTGAAGACCTCCAGGGTGCCGTGCAGGGCGTTGTCGGCGAGCAGTTCGGATTCTTTATACCCCCGGACACTGGTCACGCCTCCGGCCGAATACTGTTCGTTGTTGACCAGGGGCTGGTCTGCAATCTGGCCGTCCACCTTGGCAAACAGAGAAAACCCCCTGGGCAGCTCCTGGCGTCTTTCCACGCCTGCGGTTAGGTAAATATAATTCCCTGTGGCCCCGTACCGTTTGTTCTGAAACTCATCCATATCATTCATCAGAACATTCCTGAAAAGCAGGTTGAGATCCGCACTGAACTGGGTCACCCCGGTTTCTCCGGCAAGGGTTGAGGCATAGCCGAACATGAGGGGCATATATTCAATGGGGGTGACGGACCCCTGGGAATCCTCTTCAAAATCCTTCCAGTCCAGTCCCAGGGTCAGGTTATGGTCATACCGGCCCTGGGGGGGCAGGGGGATCATATACCGGAGCCCGGCCATGGTTCCTTTTCCGATGACGTTAAATCCTTCGCCACTGGCGGTTTCACTGTCTGAAGCCACAACATAGCCGATCAACAGATGATTCCGGTCCCAGGGGGCCGGCAGGGAATAGGAGCCGGAAAACACCAGGACTTCACTGGTTTTCTCCGGCGAGGTCTGGAACTGGGCGCTGATGGAATGCCCCTTCTGCCAGAGGTTGTCGTACCGGAGCGAGGCATTGAGCCGGGTGTCCGTGGTGGTATGGGTGGACCGGTTGTTGAGTTCCAGGCTGCCGTGCAGGGGCAGTTTGTCATCGACCTTCAGTTCCACGTCAATGGTCCCCAGCTCCCGTCCCGGAATCAGGACCGGAGACACCTTGAGATCCGGGTTCCGGTTGATCTGGGAGAGTTCCGTCCGGATCTGGGGCAGAAACAGGATTTCCCCCGGTTTCAGGGCCGGCAGATTGGCTCTGATATGTTCCATGGTAAAATATTTGTTTCCCGCCACCCTCACCCGTTTGATCCGGCTTTCAATCACCTGGAGTTTGACAATGCCGGTGTCCACGGTCTGTTCCGGGATATTGACCAGGACCGTGGGATACCCGCTTTCATGAAAGAGGCGTTCCAGGGCATCCCTGGCCCCTTCCACATCTTCGGCGGTTTTTTTCTCGCCGGTAAAGGCCTGGACCGCCTCCATCAGGCTTTCCTTCTGAAGGACGGTATTGCCTTCAATGGAAAAGGACCGGATGGCAAAGCTGGGGTTTTCGTTTTCACCTGCCGGGAGAAGGGAGGCTACTGCCAGCACCAGCACCAGCATAAGGGTGGCCATACCAAAGGGTTTTTTCACGGTAAATTGCTTTTCAGCCTGGGATTTATGGGGGTTCATCACCGACCTGCTTCCGCCCTTTCAAGATCCTTTATCTGTTCCATTTCCGCCAGAAAACCGTCGGCATCCTTGAACCCTTCCAGTTTTTTAACCATATTTCCTTTTGCATCCATGAAGACCATCATGGGAAAGCCTTCCTGCCGGTAAAAGGATTTCAGGCCCTGGTCCAGGTCTGAATTGGCCTTGACAAAGACGAGTCGGTCTTTTAAAAGTTTGATTCTCGGGTCCTTAAAGGTCTGGCTGAACAATTTTTCGCACCACTGGCACCAGTCGGCATACAGGATCAGTACAGCCGGCTTTTTTTGGAGCCTAGCCGTTTCCAGCCCCTTGTCATGGTCGTCGATCCATGGAATCTCAAGGTTTTTGAAGGCCGAGGCCTTGGTCAGGGAAATGATTTCCAGGTCGTATTCAAGGGCTTTGCCGGCAAAGGGATGGTTAAAGTCCACCACAAATCCGGCGCCGTCGGCGGAAATGATTCTTCCTTCCCTGTTTTCCACCGGAAAAGAGGCCCCGATCTCGGGCACAAGCCTCATGGTGATGACATCCCCCTCCACGGTCAGGGTGGTTTTTCCAAAGGGGGCCTGTTCGCTGAAACCGTGTCGCGCCAGGTTTAGGATCAGGATCTTCTCCCCGGTCACCTCCGTGACTTCCGATTCAAAATAGGGATTCAGCCTGACCCGGTCTCCTTTTTGCGGCAGGGCCTTGAATTTTTTAAGATAGGCCTGGGCATTGATTTCCAGCCTCAGGGGCATGGTTCTCACCGTGGGAAAGGTCTGGGCGGCCTCATCCTTATGAAGGCCAAAGGCCTTTTCCGGAGAAAGGATCACGGTCTTTTTCCCGTTACGACTCAAACCAAGGACGGCCGATCCAAGCCCCGGGGATTGGGTCCGGCTTCCGGCCACAAGGGTCTGAAACGACAGCCCGGCCGAGCCTTTCACCGCCGAAGGCCCGGTTCCGGAGATCAGGGTCCCGTCTTCAAGAACCGCCCGGTACCGGACCGAAACCAGGTCCCCGGTCTGGACAATGCCGGGGTCCTCGTCCAGGTAGATGTCCACGCTGGTTTTACCGGTTCTTTTGGCTTCTTCTACGGCTTCGGCAATCCTTTTCTGAATTTTTTCCTTTTCGGCCTGTCCGGCTTCCCGGTCCGAAGCCGAAGATCCGGAGGCGCTGCCCTTATTTTCCGCCGGAAGGCCGGTTTGCTTTCCCGGGGTCATGCAGGAGGACAGCAGACCCGAAAAAAGGACGAAGGCAATAGCCTTGAAAGGCCAGGATTTGAGTTTCATTTGTTTACCTTTTCCCCATTGTCCAGGATTTCCACGGTGCAGTTCAGGGTCTGGCCGCCAAAGCTAAGGCCGTAATCCACCACGATATTTTTTTCATTGACCTCGGAAATTCTGCCGATGAGGCCCCCGGTCCGGATCAGGGCCCCGACCTCGGCTTCAATGGTGACCCTGACCTCTTTTTCATCCCCGTCGGTCCGGGCCTTGCCCCAGGGAGTATCCACGGTGACAAGGGGATCCGTGATCAGTTTGATGGTTATTTTGTCGGAATCCAGGGCAATCACTTCGGCATGGGCTTGCCCGTTTTCCTTAAATAGTTCTCCTATTTCCGGGAGCCGGCCGTGGGCCTCTTGATAAATCGGGCAGGGAATGGTCTGGACCCGGGGGACGGTCCTGACCCGTTGAATTTTTCTGTACCGGTGGCTGTCCTCAATCTTATCCGGGACCCTGGATTCAAGGACCACCACCAGGGATTTCCCTTTTTCCTTGCCCACAAGGGCATGGGCCAGGCCCATACGGATATCGGTGTCCAGAAACTGAACATCCCTGGGTTTCAGGTCCGGCGGGTTTTCACCCGCCGTAAGGTCCACGGGTTTAAGATTCTGCCGTGGGGCAAACACCCGGGCCTTGGCAACTGATTCATCCGTTGCCAAGGCAGGGGAGGTGGTGTCCATGACCTCATTGCCTGGGGTCCGGCAGGTATAGTCCACCCGGACCTTTTCTCCTTTTTCAATCCTTGGAATGGGCTCCAGGCCCGCGCATCCTGAAAATAGAATCAGGGCCATGGAGAAAAGAACGGTTTTTTGTAGGGTCCTCATTATTCATCCTTATGTTTATACAACGATTCTGTTTTTAACGCTTTTTAGGCACACTGACTTTAACCACAGACAGGTTAGGCCATCATTAAGGCCGGGTTAGGAGGCGGTTAGACAACGATGAGCAGCATAAAAAAGGCGGGCCTGTCAGAAACAGGCCCGCCGGAAAACCTTTTGTTACGATTAGAGGTTAGGCATTATTTCTGAGAGGGGTACACAAAATCACTTGCTTTTCCCCATTTCATGGCATCCTGGGATGCCCAGTAACCAGCCTTGGATACAGGCATGTTGGCGTCATCCGAAGCATAGGCGACCAGGTTGTCGATCATATCATCGGTGGCGCCTGCAGGTTCGTTGCTGTACAGCCATTGGGCGGACCAGAAATCATACTGGCCGTTTTTAATGGCGTTGCTGGAAGCGGCTACGCCCTGATAGGTCATGGTTTTGACGGTGGCGAGGCAGCCGCCGGTCGCGCATTTATCCGCATCGGCATAGCCTACGGCGCCGGGGAGCTGGCCCACACATTTCACTTCATCGGAAGACCCGTTGTTGAAATAGGTCACCGGAACAATCCCTAAATTGACCGGGAAGGATCCCGGCAGTGCTTCAACTTGCAGCAGACTGGCATCTCCGCGCATGACGGCGGCATCCAGGGTGGCGGCGGTGCCGGAACCGGCATGTCTCAGGCAGACCACCATGGGAAGGGAGGCAAGGCTGGGATCAAATTCGTTCCAGTTTGTCACCTGGCCGGAAAAGATAGAGGTTGCCATGAGGCGGCTCATATTGTTGAAGGGAACCGAAGTGTGGGCAAAAAAACCAAAGGGCACGACAATGGGACGGTCCACCTGGTAGTCATTTGCTTCCGGGTCCTGGAGATCGTCCGGGAAATAAACGCTCTGGGTGATATAGCCGCCGCCATTGTTACCCAGCTTCTGGCCTTCACTATACTGTCCAAAAGTGGTGGCAGCCACGTCGGATGCTCCGATATGAACATCCTGGCAGGTCAGGGTGGTGATGGAGCTACCGACAGCGGGATAAGCCGGGAAAGTGGCGGTTGCGGCATCGGCCTGCTTCCGCAGGGCGCCGTCACCGCATTCGGTGGTATAATTGGGATCGGCCATTACGGCGCGGACACCGTCATAGGAAGCTTCGGAAGTATACCGGATCGCAACGGTATCCCCATTGATGCCGCCCCCTGTTCTTCCCTGGATGGGGTCACCACCAAAGCAGACGGCAATACCGGCGTCACGCTTGTGGGTGGCCTTTTGTGCTGTGTTTTTAGCAGAAGCAACATCCGCGCTGTCGCAGCCCTGGCTGATCAGGAATTCAGGGGCTGCAGCGGTCCAGAACTCGTACTGGGCGGAAGCCCCGTAAAGATTGACATTGATCGTTCCTGCCTGGGCGGAAGCTGCTATGGTCAGAGCAGCACCGCCGATTACCATTCCTTTTAAAAGTTTTTTAAACATTTTGTTTTTCCTCTAGTATTAATAGTTGTTAACTTAAACTTATGCTTTTCTGCGGATTCCCACCAGGCCCAGAAGACCGGAGAACAGCAGGATAAAGGCGCCGGGCACAGGCACCGGGCTGGAGCCGGCATTCATAACAATGGAACCGTCCGTAAAAATTCTGAAAGAAGCAAGATAGGAGCCTACGCCAGGATCTGTAGCCGTCTGGTATTTATAAAGATACATGTCCACAAAGCCCTCTTCCGGCAGAACAGCTTCTCCGTTGGCAACGTCCCTACTTAAAAGGCCGTAAAGGCCAGGGGTAGAGTTGTTATTCATTTTTTTCCAATAGGAGTTGGTCGCGGTGGCAGCCTTTACAGTCTTGGTAGCAGCAGCACCGTAGTTGTTCATTACTGAGTTTGAGGCAGTCAGAAAATTACCCAAATTTCCTGTTGCGCCGGGGGCTGTTTGTGAGGTTGTTGCAAAATAGCCATAGTAACCCACACCATCTCTGGCAAACAGACCCACACTGAGATCATCAAAAGAATTAACGACTGATGAGCCAAAATCGCTAAGGCTGAATGATCCGGCTGCTGCCAGGGTGACATTCTGTGCGGTAAAATCAAGGTTAAACACACTGCCTAAATCCAGGGCCACTTCCTTGTCGGTTTTGTTGTAAATAACAGCCGTGAGGCTGCCGTTGCTGAAGGCGGCGGCTGAGCCGGCAATTGCAAACACCATGAAAGCCGCCATTACGCTTACCAAAAACTTTTTCATTTCTTTTTTCCTCCTTACGTTAATTTGTTTTCAACATCCTATGTTTGGTTCTGGCGGTCCGGCTGTCTTGCAGTGGTTTGGATTCTTTTTGGTTTTTGTTTTTATCCTGGATGGTGGCGTGCGTTTTAAAAATTTCCCGTCTTAAGCCGGTTTTTTTTTGCTGCATTCCGTCTCATCCCTTTTTATTCTGCAAGATCCGTTGACTTTCCGGCCCCCGGTCACCCGGGGTGTGGCTTTTTCTATTGCACGATTGAGTTATACGGGGTCTGTATTAGGTGAGAATTAGACGCAAATTAGACTTTCGCAATAGAATTGTTTTGATGCAAAATATATTTTTTATTCTATTATTTCAGAGCGTTAAAAAATTAAAAAAATTTTGGAAAAAATTTGACAGGGCAGGGAATGGCCCGGGTGGGAAAAAAATGCCACAAAACCGCCTCAATACTAGCAGCATGTTAGGTTTTGGCGGATATCATGAGGGCCGGATGAGGGAAGCCGAGAAAAAACCAGGTTCGATTGTTAGGGTTTGGTTTGGACGATCCGGGAGAAAAGATTTTTCAGGGCAGAAAAAGGATTTTATGGCCCCAGCCGGTCTTGTCTTTGCCAAGGGAAACCCGGTACCAGTCCGGGTTTTCTTCCAGGACCCCCAGGCGGTCGCCCTTGATGACCTTGTAAAGGACCGGGGCATTGACTTCCGGCAAAGACCTGATCCGGGCGACCTCCACCCTGACCTCCACGGTTTGTTCTTCATCTGCCGCAGTTGATGCCTTGGCCGGCGCCAGGGTTTCCGGGACGGGCGGTTCTTCCGGGGCGGCGGCAGCGGTGTCAACGGGTGCGGGCGGCGGGGCGGTATGACCCGGTCCTGAGCCCGGTGATGCAAAAATACTTTCATGGCCCCAGCCCAGTCGGCTTTCCTCTATCTCCACCAGGAACCAGTCCTGGTCTTTGCCCAGGAGGGTCAGGGCCTGGCCCTGTCTGACCCGGTCAATGACCAGGGCATCCGTGGAGGGGGCGGACCGGATATTGCCGGGGTTGGCCCGGACAGACTGCTGGGCCGGATAGGCCCCGTTGTGTTGCAAAGGATGGAGGGTGGCGGCCCGCCAGGGTTTCCCGGTCCTGTAAAATTCCAGTTTGGCTGCGTATTCTTCGGGGATGTCGCCCCCGGTTTCCCTGAGCTGGGTGATGAGGGTTTCCTGGAATTCTGCGGCCTTTGAACAATCGCCGGATTCCGCCGAGGCCGCAGCCAGGGTATCCAGAATATTCAGGTCCGAAGATAGATTTTTGGCCTTCTGGGCCATCTCCAGGGCCTTGGCACCGTTCCGGTATCTGGAATCCGGGCAGACCGAGAGCATCCAGGCCAGTTGGTTGAGGGCCCCGGGATTTTCAGGCTCCAGGGTGACGGCGTCCACAAAATCATTGACGGCCTTGCCGTAGTCACCGGTCTGGTAAAAGGCCAGGCCCCTGGACACATAGAGTTCCGCCGAGGTGGAATCCATTTCCAGGGCCAGAGAATAATCCGCAATGGCCCGGTCATAGAATTCTTTTTGGAACCAGGCAATGCCCCGGTTTCTGAGGGCGTTGGCGGATTTCGGGTTCAGGCCCAGGGCCAGGGAATAATCCATGATGGCCCGTTCCGGCCGTTCTTTTCGGAACCAGGCTGCTCCCCGGTTGTTATAATATTCAGGCACATCGGGATTCAGTTCAATGGCCCGGGTGTGGTCGGCCACGGCCCGGTCATAGTCCCCGGTGAAATACCGGGCCATGCCCCGGTTGTTGAAGGCGTCGGCCGATGCAGGGTCCAGTTGGAGGGCCCGGTCGTAGTCGGCCAGGGTTTTGTCATAGTCCCCGGTTTTGAACCGGGCCGCGGCCCGGTTGATATAAAAGGGGGCCGAGTCCGGGCTGAGGTCCAGGGCCCGGGTATAGTCTTTAACGGCATCGTCGTACCGGCCCTGGATATACCGGACCGCTCCCCGGTTGTTATAGGCCTTGGCATTGCCCGGGTCCGCCTCAATGGCCTTTGAAAAGGCTTCGACGGCCTTGTCGTACTGGCCGGTCCGGTTGAAAAACAGTCCCTTTTCATACCAGTCTTCCTGGGAGATTCCCGGCCGGGAAAAGAGCAGGGCCGTCAGCACAAAGACAAGGATCTGAAAGGCGATTTTCCGCATAGATATTATTCCCTGAACCGGTAGCCCACGCCCCGGACGGTTTCTATGACCGGGGCCGACTGTTTGAGTTTTTTCCGGAGCCCGGCCACCATGACGTCTATGCTTCTTTCCGCCACAGCAGTCCCTTTTCCGTGGAGGGCCTCCACGATCTGTTTCCGGGTAAAGACCCAGCCCCTTTTGTCCCCCAGGAGGGTCAACAGGTGAAATTCGCTCAGGGTCAGGCCGATGTCTTCTCCGTTGATATTCACGCTGTGCTTGGCCCGGTCGATGACCAGCTCTTCTGCCTGGTGGAACCGGTTGGGAATGTAGGGGCTTCTTTTCTTCCGGCCCCTCAGGACCGTCCTGACCCGGGCCAGGAATTCCCCGATGCCGAAGGGGGTGGACATGACGTCATTGGCCCCGGTTTCCAGGCTGGTGATGATGTCTCTGTCGTTGGCCCTGGGCGCCAGCATGATGATGGGAAGGTCCCTGGTCAGGCGGTCCTCCCGTAACCGGCGGGTCACGGCAAGGCCGTCCATGCCGGCCAGGCGGAGGTCCAGGACGATCAGATCGGGCAGGGCCCGTTTGGCAAGCCCCAGGGCCTGATCTCCTGAAACGGCCGTCAATACAGAATAACCCTGGCCGGTCAGGCTTTTTTCCAGTTGCTGAACGGCGGCGGCGTTATCCTCGGCCAAAAGGATGGTAATACCGTCCGTTGTCTTTAATCCTGCGGGGTTCATATAATCCATAGGACATCAGATCTAACCGGGTTGTGTTAGAATTTCAATAGAATCGTGTTACAAACAGGTTAAAATAGGAAGGCATCATTGAAAATTCGGATTGACGCTCCGGATTTTCAATGAAGTTTATTAGGATTCAAGGATCAGACGCTCAAGCTCTCCATAGCCTTTTTCATCTGGCGGACGGCCTGTCTCAGGCGTTCCTCCTTTTCCACCAGGGCCAGCCTGAGATAGCCTTCTCCTTCTTCGCTGAAGCCTGTACCCGGGGAAACGGCCACATTGGCCCGGTTCATCATTTCCACGGCAAACTGCATGGAGCCGATTTTGTCGTAGGGTTCCGGGATTCTGACCCAGACAAACATGCCGGCCTTGGGCTTCTGAACATCCCATCCGGCCCTCTGGAGGCTGCTGCAAAGGACGTCCCGCCGGGCTTCATAGACCCTGGACTGTTCCGGCAGGGTGTCGTCGCAATCCCGGAGGGCGATGATGCCGGCCACCTGGATGGCGGAAAAGATGCCGTAGTCAAAATAGCCCTTGATTTTGCCCAGGGCCTGTACCATCTGCGAATTCCCCACGCAATACCCGATGCGCCACCCGGCCATGTTATAGGATTTGGAAAAGGACCCGAATTCCACGCCCACGTCCTTGGCGCCGTCCGCTTCCAGAAAGCTGGGGGCCCGGTATCCGTCAAAGGTGATCTTGGAATAGGCAAAATCGCTGATGACCATGAATCTGAATCGTTTGGCCAGCTTGACGATTTCTTCAAAAAAGGCTTTGTCCGTCACCACGCCCGTGGGGTTGTGGGGATAATTGAGCATGAGCACCTTGGGCCTGGGATAGCAGGACTCGCAGATATTGATGATCCGGTTTAAAAAGCTTTCTTCCGGCGCTATGGGGATTTTCATGACATTGGCGCCGGCAATGACGGCGGCGTAGATATGGACGGGAAAGGCCGGGGCCGGCACCAGGACCGAATCTCCCGGACCCATGAGGGCCAGGCACAGATGGGAGATGCCTTCCTTGGACCCGATGGTGAAATAGGTCTCTTTTTCAGAGTCCAGGTCAATCCCGTAATGCCGTTTATAATATTTTGCAATTTCGATCTTGAGATGGGGCATGCCCGAACTTTCCGGATACCGGTGGGATTTGGGGTCCTTGGCCACTTCCACCAGTTTTTCGATCACGGCATCGGGGGTGGGGTCCATGGGGTTTCCCATGCCCAGGTCAATGACATCGTCCCCGTTGCGTCTTTTTTCCATCTTCATCTTGTTGATCATTCCGAACAGATACGGCGGAAGCTGATCCATACGGCTTGCAAACCGGATAATACCCTTGTCTTCCAAAGTCAGAACTCCTTCATAATGGTGATACAAAATTTGAAAATAAAATTTAAAATAAGAACCATATCAGATTTTTAGAAGGGAGGGAAAGAAAATTATGGAAAATTTTTAGCCTTGACAAAGATATGCCGGCACAGGATATTAGCCCTGTCAATTGTCTCATGCCCTGAAACGAGGTGATAATGAAACAGATGCTTTTGGGAGTATATTTCGTCATCCTGTCCTGTTCCCCGGCCCTTGGTGCGGAATGGGAGGATATTGTGGCGGCGGCTTCAGGCCAAACCGTCTATTTCAATGCCTGGGGCGGGTCCCAGCCCGTCAATGCCTATATCGAATGGGCGGCCCGGGAGGTGAATGAAAAATACAAGGTCCGGGTGGTCCACGTCAAGGTCACGGATATCGGCGATGTGGTGTCCCGCATCCTGGTTGAAAAATCCGCCGGCAAAAACACGGGCGGCAGCGTGGATCTCATGTGGCTCAATGGTGAAAATTTCAAGACCATGAAGGAAAACAACCTGTTATACGGACCCTTTTCCCGGAAACTGCCCCATTATGCCCTGGCCGATATAAAAAATAAAAAAAACCTGCTCTATGATTTTACCGTGCCCGTGGACAACCTGGAATCGCCCTGGGGAACGGCCCAACTGGTGTTTTTATACGACAGCCGGCGGGTGCCAGAGCACCCGAAAAGCATGGGAGACCTCCTGGCCTTTGCGGAAAAGAACCAGGGAAAATTCACCTACCCGGCCATCCCTGAATTCCACGGCACCACCTTTATCAAGCAGGCCCTTATGGAATTGATGGAAGATCCTGAAGTTTTGAATCACCCGGTGATCGCCTCGGATTTTGATGCCCATACCAAGCCCCTGTGGGATTTTTTAGACCGGCTCCATCCGCGGCTGTGGAGAAGCGGAAAGATTTTTCCCGGCAGCGCCTCCCAGATGTTCAGCCTTTTAAATGACGGCGAAATCCATATCTCCCTGAGCTTTAATCCCAATGCCGCCGCCAATGCCGTTGAAAACGGCGAGCTGCCCCCTGCGGTCCGGACCTATGTCCATGCTTCGGGCACCATCGGCAATGCCCATTTTGTGGCCATTCCCTTTAATTCCTCGGCCCGGGAAGGGGCCATGGTCTTTGCCGATTTCCTGCTGTCCCCCCGGGCCCAGGCCGAAAAGGCAGATCCCAGGATCTGGGGAGACCCCACCGTTCTGGACATACAGCGCCTTTCTACCGAGGACAGGGCCCTGTTTGAGGCCATTCCCAAACCCCCGGCCACCCTGGCTCCGGAAGACCTGGGCCGGGTTCTGCCCGAACCCCATGCCTCATGGGTTCAGGCCCTGGAAAAGGCCTGGCTTAAAAAATTTAACCAGTAAAAAATACCGATGTTACCCTTGACCAGCCTGGGAAAAAGCGGGTTTTTTCCCGTTTTCATCATGGCCTCCCTGGGCCTTACTTTTCTGGCCGGACTTTTAGGCACAGTCCTGCCTTCTTTGGATTATCTGCCCGTCATCGGCCATACCCGGTTTTCATGGTCTCCCTGGCAGGCGTTTTTGTCTTATCCGGGAATTTGGGCTTCCATCCGGGTGACCCTGATTTCCGGGATCACGGCTTGTGTTTCTGCGGTGGGCCTTTCGGTTTTATGGACCTGTTGCGCCCACGGCAGCCGGACCTGGGCCCTGTTTGAAAAAGCCCTGTCTCCATTGCTGTCCATTCCCCATGCCGCCTTTGCCATTGGTTTTGGTTTTTTGATCGCCCCTTCCGGGTGGCTCGTCCGGCTGGTATCTCCGGGGCTGACGGGTTTTTCTTCTCCGCCGGACTGGATCATTCTGAATGACCCTTACGGCCTCAGCCTTGCGGCGGCCCTGGCCATCAAGGAAATCCCCTTCCTGGTCATGGTGATGATCAGCGCCATGGGTCAACTGGACATGGAAAACACCCTTCCGGCCGGAAGGGCCCTGGGCTATACAAAGGAGCAGATCTGGCTGAAAATTTTGATCCCCAGGCTCTATCCCCATATCCGGCTGTCCGTGTTCGCCGTGATAGCCTATTCTTTTTCCGTTGTGGACATGGCCCTTATCCTCGGGCCGGGTTCGCCCCCGACCCTGGCCGTGCAGATCCTGAAATGGTTTAACGACCCGGATCTGAGTCTCAAACTGGTGGCGGCCTGCGGTTCCCTGTTTCTTTTTGCCCTGGTGGGGGCAGGCATTGCCGCGGCCTTTCTCGTGGAAAAATCCCTGGGGTTCTTTTTAAGATCCTGGATGACCAACGGCCGGCGCCGTTCCATCCTCACCCGGCTGAAACCCTTGTTTTTCCTGCCCGGCTTGGGGATTATGGGCATTACCGGGGCAGCCACCCTCCTTCTTGTGATCTGGTCCCTTGCCCGGCAATGGCAGTTCCCGGAGGTTCTGCCGGCCTCATGGTCCTTAAACTTCTGGACCACGGGCCTGGTTTCGTCTTTTCACCCTTTCGTGACCACCCTTTGGACCGGCATGGCCGCTGCATTCGCAGGCCTGGTGCTGACCATCGGATGCCTGGAACACGGGGCCGGTTCAAAACGAAAGGGGACCCGGAACCTGAACACCCCGGTGTTTTATTTTTTATACCTGCCCCTGCTGGTACCCCAGATCAGTTTCATGGCCGGGATCCAGCTTTCGCTGGTGGTGTTGAACCTGGACGGTTCCTGGATCACCCTGCTCTGGTCCCACCTTGTTTTTGTGCTGCCCTATCTGTTTATAGTGCTTCAGGCCACCTATCTGTCCTATGACCAGCGGTTCTGGGACCAGGCCCTGCTGCTGAAACGATCCTATTTTCTTGCCCTTTTCAGGATAAAGCTGCCCATGCTGGTGAGACCGGTTCTGTTTTCGTTTGCCATCGGGTTTTCCGTGAGCGTGGCCCAGTATATCCCCACCATGGTCGTGGGAGCAGGCCGGTTTTCAACCCTTACCACGGAAGCGGTGGCCCTGGCCTCGGGCTCGGACCGGCGGGCACTGGCCGTGTATGCCCTGCTTCAGCAGGCCCTGCCGATGAGCATCTATGCCCTGGCCCTCATGGTCCCGAAAATTTTGTATTACAATCGGAAAGGAATGCAGGTATAAACAAGCATGTGTCTTGAACTGGAAAACCTCCATATCCGGAAACAGGGGACCAGCCTGTTTGATCCCGTGACCCTGGTGATCGCCCCCGGAGAGATCGCTACCCTCATGGGACCCAGCGGCTGCGGAAAATCCACGCTGTTGTCGGCCGTGTCCGGAAGCCTTGACCGGGTGTTTACCTTAACGGGAACCGCCCGCCTCAACGGCAGGGAGATCCTTTCCCTGCCCATGGAAGACCGGAATATCGGGCTCTTGTTTCAGGACGACCTGCTGTTTCCCCATATGGATGTCGGCAGCAATCTGGCCTTTGCCCTCAGGGAAAACATTCCCGGCCCCCAGAGGCGGGTCCTGGTGGGCCGGGCCCTTGCGTCGGCAGGACTTGAAGGCTTTGAAAAAAGGGACCCCTCAAGCCTGTCCGGGGGACAGAAGGCCAGGGTCAGCCTGCTGCGAAGCCTTCTGGCCCGGCCCGGGGCCCTGCTCATGGACGAACCTTTTTCCAGGCTGGATCAGACCCTGAAGGCCGTGATCAGGACCTTTGTGTTCTCCCGGATCAGGGAGATGAATATCCCGGCCCTGCTGGTGACCCATGACCCCGCCGACTGCCCCGCCGGCGGCAGAATATTAAACCTGGGAAAAGGATAAGACGATGCTGGATGCCTGGATCATAAAACGGGTGGATCTTCCCTTGACCGCCGTTGCCCGGATGTTGAAGACAAACGGGATCCAGCCGGACCAACTGACCCTGGCCGGGTTCGGCCTGGGGATAACCGCTTTTCTATCCATATGGATGAATTATTATATCCCTGGTCTGGTGTTTATCCTGTTGAACCGGATCATGGACGGGCTGGACGGGGCCCTGGCCCGGCTGACAGGGCCAACGGATGCCGGGGGCTTTTTGGACATCTGCCTGGATTTTATCTTTTATTCGGCCGTGGCCGCAGGCTTTGCCCTGGCCTCCCCCGAAGCCAACGCCCTTGCCGCCGCCCTTCTCATCTTCGGGTTTGTGGGCACGGGGACCAGCTTTCTGGCCTTTGCCGCCCTGGCCCGGAAACATCATTTGACCTCCCCGGCCTATCCCCACAAGTCCATCTATTATATGGGGGGACTCACCGAAGGAACGGAAACCCTGGTGTTTTTCATTCTCATCTGCCTTTTCCCGGACTGGTTTCCGTTTTTTGCCGCAGTTTTTTTTATCCTTTGCCTCATCACCACAGCCACACGGATTTTCACCGGATACAGAACTTTGAAAGCGGTTGCCAAGCATTAGAAAAAGGTGGTATTCAGTTAAGCATGGGAACAACTAACCATTATATAAAGGGTAAATCCTCATGAAACCCCAGGAAATAGAAGACCTGAGCTTTAAGATCATCGATGCCGAAGCCGGACCCCATTCCTTTGGCCCAACTGAATGGCCCGTGGTCAGAAGAATGATCCATACCTCGGCGGATTTTGACTATATGAAAACCATCAGATTTCATCCCCAAGCCGTCCAGGCCGGAATCGCCGCCATCCAAAGCGGGTGCCGGATCTTTACCGATACCCGCATGGCAAGCGTGGGCATCCGCAAAAAGGAAATCCAGGCCTTCGGCGGGGAGGTGATCTGCCTCATGACCGACGAGGCCGTGGCCAGTGCAGCCCTGGCCCGGGGCACCACCCGGGCCGTGGCCGCTGTGGACATGGCGGCGGACCGGATCACCGGCAGCATTTATGTGGTGGGCAATGCGCCCACAGCCCTGCTCCGGCTCATGGACCTGGTCCGGGAGAAAAAGGCGGTACCCGCCCTGATCATCGGCCTGCCCGTGGGCTTTGTCAATGCCGCCGAATCCAAGGCAGACCTGTTAACCCTGGACCTTCCCTTTATCACCAACACGGGAAGAAAGGGCGGGTCCAATCTGGCGGCCGCCGTTGTCAACGCCCTGGCCATAATGGCCAATGAAAACGGATAGAGAAAAGAGCGGAGGCTGAAATCAAAGGATTTGTCATTGCCGCCACTGGCAGCGGCGCCGGGAAAACCACCCTCACCCTGGCCATCTTGTCCTACCTGGCGGAAAAGGGCTATAAGGTGGCGCCTTTCAAGGTCGGGCCGGATTTTATCGATCCCGGCCACCACACTAAAATTGCCAAAAAAACCAGTGTGAACCTGGATTCCTGGATGCTGACCCGGGAATACAACCAGCGGCTTTTCCGTGAAAATATCCGGGCTTCGGACCTGGCCGTAGTGGAAGGGGTCATGGGGCTTTTTGACGGCATGGACGGCCTGTCCGAAGCCGGGTCCACGGCCCAGATGGCCAAATGGCTGAACCTGCCTGTCATCCTGGTGGTCAGCGCCCGGGGCAAGGCCAGGAGTGCGGCCGCCATTGTCAAGGGCTTTGAAGCGTTTGACCCGGATCTGAACCTGGCCGGGGTTATTTTTACCATGACCGGCAGCTCCCGGCATTATGACTATCTGAAACAGGCCGTGGAGCAGAACTGCCGGACCCGGTGCCTGGGCCATCTGCCCAGGGACGAATCCGTGGCTATGCCGGAACGGCACCTGGGGCTGGTCACTGCCGAGGAGCAGGCTCTGGACGGAGAATCTCTGGCCAGGCTGTCGGCTCTGGTCCGGGACCATGTGGACATGGAAGGCCTCATCAACGGTCTTGACGCCTTTGACCTCCCCCGGGGTCCTGAACCGGCGGAAGCCCCGGCCTGGGCCGATGAAACCGGCCCCGTCATTGCCGTGGCCAGGGACAGGGCCTTCTGTTTTTATTACCCGGACAACCTGGATATCCTGAAAAAATCCGGGGCCAGGCTCATGGAGTTTTCGCCCCTAAGGGAGGACGGGCTGCCAAAGGGCATTGACGGCCTCTATCTGGGCGGCGGGTATCCCGAGGAATATGCGGAAATCCTGTCCCGGAAAACCGGGTTGTTCCGGCAGATCCGGGAGTTCAGCCGCCGCGGCATGCCCATTTACGGGGAATGCGGCGGGTTCATGGTGCTCTGCAAAAGCCTGTGCACCATGGACGGGTCAAAAACATATCCCATGGCCGGGTGTTTTGACGTGGACGTCCGGGTGTCAAAGCGTCTCCGGTCCCTGGGGTACCGGGAAATCACCCTGGCCCGGGACACCATCATCGGCAGGCAGGGCATGACCCTCCGGGGCCATGAATTTCATTATTCCTCCCTGCAAAATCCTGAATTCGGTGCGCCCGATGTCTACCAGGTGACCTCCCGGCAGGGCCAGGTTCTTTCCCTCAAGGGATACCAGGTGTTCAATACCCTGGGCAGCTATCTACATGTTCATTTCGGCAGCAACCCGGCCTGTGCACAAGAATTTGTCCGGGCCTGCCAGGGGTTCAGGGATCAGCACCATGGCCGCCGCGCTTAAAAAAGGATTCACCACCGGCGCGGCGGCTGCTGCTGCGGTCAAGGCAGCCCTGATTTCTTTTTTCGCGGAACCGCCCCGGTCCGTGGACCTGCTTTTCCTGACCGGCGAAAGAAAACCCATCGAGATCAAGGCCGTTGAAAAGATTTCCGGTCATGAGATCCAGGCCCTGGTGGTCAAGGACGCCGGAGATGACCCGGATATCACCCACCGGGCGGTAATCGGGGCCCGGGTCAGGCTTTCTGATTCAGCATCCCTTGTCATCACCATCCGGGGCGGAAAAGGCGTGGGCCGGGTGACCAAGCCGGGATTGGAACTGCCCGTGGGCGAACCGGCCATTAATCCCGGCCCCAGGACCATGATCCAAAACTCGGTCACAGAGGTGTTCCGGCAATTCAAGCTCCCGGCAAAACAGGTGGATATAGAGATTTTTGTCCCGGAGGGCGAGGCCCTGGCCTTGAAAACCCTGAACCCCAGGCTGGGCATCCTGGGCGGGATTTCCATCCTGGGCACCACCGGCATTGTGACCCCCATGTCCCATGAGGCCTATATCGCCACCATCCGGTCCGGCATCTCCGTGGCCGCGGCGGGCGGGGCACATACCCTGGTGTTTACCACGGGCCGGAGAAGCGAACGGGCCGCCCTGGAAAAATTTAAAGAATTGAAAAGTGAGGTCTTTATCCAGACCGGGGATTTTTTCCGGGCCGCCCTGGAAGAGGCCCTGGCCCGGCATGAAATCAAGGCAGTGGTCTATGTGGTGTTTTTCGGTAAGGCCCTGAAAATGGCCCTGGGCCATGAACATACCCATGCGGCCAGATCGGAACTGACCTTACAAAGCTTGGCCCATTGGGCCCATGAGACCACAGGGAGCAGGGATCTTGAACAGCGGATTGCCGGGGCCAACACGGCCCGCCATGCCTTTTCCTTCATTTATCCCGAATATCCGGACCTCCTGGCCCGGGTGGGACAAAAGGCCCTGGCCGCCGCAAGATTTTTTTCAAAGGAAAGGCTGCAGATCCGCATCATCATCCTTGATTTTGACGGAAACCCGGCCTTTGATTCAGCCGTAACCCCATTTTATCCGGAGGTTCCATGACCCCATACGTCGGCGCCGTTGACCAGGGCACCACCAGCACCCGGTTCATGATCTTTGACACCCGGGGCCGGATCATTTCCATTGCAAAGAAAGAACATGACCAGATCTGTACCCGGCCGGGATGGGTGGAACATGACCCGGTTCAGATCTGGACCCATACCCGGGCCGTCATTAAAGAAGGGCTTGACAGGGCCGGCCTGGAGGGAAAAGACCTTGCCGCCGTGGGGGTGACCAACCAGCGGGAGACGGTCCTGGCCTGGGACAGGTCCACGGGGCAACCCTATGCCAACGCCGTTGTCTGGCAGTGCACCAGGTCGGACCAGATCTGCGCAGAACTCATCCGGGAGGGCGGCCAGGACCGGTTCCGGCAAAAGACGGGACTGCCTGTGGCCACTTATTTTTCCGGGCCTAAAATCAAATGGCTCATGGACAACATCCCTGACATTAAGACCGGGGTTGAAAAGGGCCGGGCCCTCTTCGGCACCATGGATACCTGGCTCATCTGGAACCTGACGGGCGGGCCCGGCGGGGGCCGCCATGCGACCGATGTCACCAATGCGAGCCGCACCCTTCTGATGAACCTGGAAACCCTGGAATGGGACAAAGACATCCTCTCGGTTCTCGGGATTCCTTCCCAGGCCCTGCCGGCCATTGTTCCCTCTGTTGACCCAAAGGGCTTTGGGATGACACGGGCTGACGGGCCCTTCAGGGCCGTCCTTCCCATTGGCGGCGTCCTTGGGGACCAGCAGGCCGCCCTTTTCGGCCAGACCTGCTTTGAGGCCGGGGAAGCCAAAAACACTTACGGCACCGGGTGTTTTCTTCTGTTTAACACCGGTGAACGAATCCGGTTTTCCAGCCATGGCCTTTTGACCACCCCGGCCTATCAGATCAGCGGGCAACGGCCCTGCTATGCCCTGGAAGGTTCCATTGCCTATGCCGGGGCCCTGGTCCAGTGGATGCGGGACAACCTGGGGCTCATCCAAGCCTCATCGGATATCGAGGCCCTGGCCGAAACCGTGGCCGATAACGGGGATGTGTATTGTGTGCCTGCCTTTTCAGGTCTTTATGCCCCCTATTGGCGGGCCGATGCCAGGGGGGTCATTGCGGGTCTGACCCAATTTGCCAATAAAGGCCATCTGGCCCGGGCCGTTCTTGAAGCCACGGCCTTTCAGACCCGGGATATTGTGGAGGCCGTTAAAAAAGAATTCCAGGGCGGGGTGGATTTTAAGTCCCTGAAAGTGGACGGGGGCATGACGGAAAACCGGCTGCTAATGCAGTTCCAGGCCGATATCCTGAATGCGGCGGTCATCCGGCCGGAAATTTCCGAGACCACGGCCCTGGGCGCTGCCTATGCCGCAGGCCTGGCCGTGGGCGTCTGGTCTGGCCTGGAGGAATTGAAGCGGAACTGGGCCGTTCATTCCACCTATCTGCCCCAAAAAGACGGGGCCTGGCGGGCGAATCTTTCAGCGGGATGGGAAAAGGCGGTCCAGCGGACCCTGAACTGGAAATAAGAATATGCCGGAAAAAAAATGTTTTTACACAGAGGTCCTCATCATCGGCGGCGGTGTCACCGGCACCGGCCTGGCCCGGGATCTGGCCCTGCGGGGTATCCCCTGCCTGGTCCTTGAAATGGAAACCATCAATGCCGGGGCCTCGGGAAGAAACCACGGCCTTCTTCATTCCGGGGCCCGGTATGTGTCCTCGGACCCCGTATCTGCCAGGGAATGCAGGGCCGAAGCGGAGATTTTAAAGGTCATCGCGCCCCACTGTATCGAAAACACGGGCGGGCTTTATCTTGCCGTAAAGGGGGATGATGAAGCCTATATCCGCCTCTTCCCGGAGCTTTGCGCAAAAGCCGGGATTCCCTGTGAATCCCTGACAGTCAAAGAGGCCCTGGAATTGGAACCGGCCCTGTCAAAGCACACCATTGCCGCCTTCAGGGTGGAGGATGCGTCGGTGGAACCCTTCCACATCAGCCTGGAAAATATGAACCAGGCCATTGAGAACGGGGCCCGGTATTTTAATTTTTGCAGGGTCGTTAAATTTCACATGGCCGGCAAGGCCATCCAAAAGGTGACGGTGAATAATCTTGTCACCCGGCAGGTTTTTGAAATCGAGGCCCGGATGGTGGTGAATGCGGCCGGGGCCTGGTCCGGAGAGATTGCAAAACTGGCGGGAATCCATGTGGACATGATTTATTCCAAGGGCAGCCTTCTCATCACCCACAGCCGGGTGTCCGGCCATGTGCTGAACCGCCTGAGACCCCCTTCCGACGGAGATATACTGGTTCCGGGCGGAACCGTGTCCATTTTCGGCACCACTTCCCTGCGGGTGGATCGACTGGATCATATCCGGCCCACGGTGGAGGAGACGGACATCCTGGTGAAAGAGGCTGCCGCCATGGTGCCTGAGCTTACAATAGCCCGGTATATCAGGGCCTATGCCGGGGTCCGGCCCCTGATCAAGGAAAAAGACCCGGAGGGTTCCGGAGACGACCGGTCCGTATCCAGGGGCTTTTCCCTCATGGACCATAGGCTTGACGGGATCCAAAATTTCATCACCATCACCGGCGGCAAGATGACCACCTTCCGGCTCATGGCGGAAAAAACCGCAAACCTCATTGCCGGCCGGCTCCATAACACAAGGGAATGCCTTACGGCGACGACACCCCTAAAATCCGGGGCTCCTTCCCGGATGACCGAGGCCGGCATGTCCTTCCGGCTCCGGTCCGGCAGGGACGAAACCGAGGATATCACCCTGTGTGAATGTGAAATGATTTCCCGGAATCAATTCAAGGAACTCATTGCCTGGCTGAAAAAAAACCGGAAAACCTCAGATCTCAATGCCCTTCGAGTTCATTCCAGGCTGGGCAAGGGTGCCTGCCAGGGAACCTTCTGCAGCCAGAGGGTCACGGGGTTCATGTATGATGAAGACTATCTTAAAAATGATGAAGGCATTTATAATATCAAGGACCTTCTCCGGGAGCGGTTCAATGGTCAGCGCCCCGTGCTCTGGGACGGGCAACTGGCCCAGGCAGAATTGAACGAGGCCCTGTTCTGCGGATTTTACGGGCTTGACCTGGAGAAACCCTTATAGAGTGAGGCCATAATGGAAGCCATTCATAAGACAGACCTCTTGATCATCGGTGCAGGCTTTTCCGGCATGTCGGCGGCCCTTTTTGCCGCCAACCGGAATGTCAATGCCGTGGTGGCCGGCGGGGCCGGCGGGTTTGAATATTCAAGCGGCCTCCTGGATCTCTGGGGCCTTTCCCTGACCCAAAAAGGCCGGATCACGAAAAAACCCTGGGCCATGCTGGAAAAACTGTCCAGACAGGAACCCGGCCATCCCCTGGCCCGGATACAAAGGAAAACCATTCAACAGGCGTTCTCCGAACTTACGGCAGCCCTGAAACACCAGGGGCTGACCTATGCCGGGTATGAAAGAAAAAATACCCTGGTCATGACCCCCTTCGGGACCCTGCGGCCCACCTTCCGGCTGACCCCCGCCATGAGATCCAATGCCGAGGCCGTCGCGGCCCGGGAGCCCTGCCTCATCCTTGATTTTAAAGGACTCAGGGAATTTTCCGCAGTCTTTGTCCGAGAGATGATGAAAAAGGCCTGGAAGGGGTTAAGGGCAGAGACCCTTGAATTTCCGGAAACCCGGTTGCAAAGGGAAGTCTTTACCCCGTTTCTGGCCAGAAGCCTTGAAACGGAACAGGTCCAGGAGAAGTTTCTGACCCTGATCCGGTCGGCGGTAAAAGATGAAACCTGGGTGGGCCTTCCGGCCGTCCTGGGCATTCACTCTTCGGAAAAGATCCTGGACCGGCTCCAGGCGGAATCCGGTTTAAGGATATTTGAAATTCCCACCTCCCCGGTTTCCGTTCCCGGCATCCGGCTGAAGGAGGCCCTCATGAGGGCCCTTGACAACACCAGCGTCACCTTGTTTCAGAACCGGCGGGTAACCGAAGTCAATGCCCTGCCCAAGGGTGGATTCCATTGCAGGCTCGATTCCGATATCCAGCCTGTCATTGTCCATGCCAAGGCTGTTCTTCTGGCAACGGGCCGGTTTTTAAGCAGGGGCCTTTATGCGGACCGGGAAAAAGTCCATGAATCCCTGCTGGGCCTTCCCGTATGGCAACCGGAGAGCCGTGACCAGTGGCATCAGCAGGCCTATTTTGATCCGGCCGGCCACAGAATCAACCGGGCCGGTATTGAGACCGATGCGTTTTTAAGGCCGGTTGGGCCGGACAAACGGCCGGTGCATGAGACCCTGTTTGCCGCCGGTACTCTTTTGGCTCACCAGGACTGGATCAGGTCCCGGTGCGGGTCCGGGCTGTCCATTGCCACGGCTTTTAAGGCCATGGAATCTTATCTTCAAATCCGTCCGGGACTGTGTTAGGATACGGGTCAAACTCAAGGAAACGGTCTATGAAAAAGCACTCATCCGACGCAAAAACGATCCTGAATCACCTGGGCCGGCTCTTTGGATTCTTAAAAGCCCTGGATGCCAAAGCCGGTGTTGATGAAAGTTTTGATTATCCCCTGGAAATCATCCGGCAAACCATGATGTTTGACGTGAGTGTCTTGTACAAGGTGTCCAATGTCATAGAAGACCGCCTCATCCTGGAAATCGTGAAAAAGATTGATCCGAATGGATTGAGGCCGGATCTCAGCGAGGGCGGCAGGTTAAGAGTATTTCTCAATGCCCCGGATAGCCGGTATGTGAATGAAGTCACGGCGTTCTTGACCAAGCAGACATCCTATGAAAACGTGCCGGACACCGGGTGTGATATCATCGGCTATGTTTATCTGCCGGAGAGCTTTGGCGGAGCCTACCTCTTTGGCGGGGATTTCTGCGGGAAAGAATCTTCCGTTAAATATTATGAGGTGGCCGGAATCGAAATCATGTGCAATTTTTTGAGCACCCTCCTGATGAAAACCCAATTTCAATACCAGGCCGAGATCGATCATCTGACCGGGTTGTTCAACAGTTACAAAATTAAACAAAAAGCCGATTTTATGGTTCGGCGGTTTGAACGGAAACCCTTGTCCTCTGCCTGTATTGCCATGGGAGACATTGATTTTTTCAAAGCCGTCAATGATACCTACGGCCATATCCAGGGCGACCTGGTTTTAAAAAAAGTGGGGGAGATTTTATCCACTTCCATGCGGGGGGTCTTTGATGTGGCCGGCCGTTACGGCGGGGAGGAATTTCTGCTGATTTTTGATGAGACCGATGAAACCCATGCCTTTCAGATCGTTGAAAGGCTCCGCAGGACCATTGAGGCCACAGAGTTTGAACAGGCTGATAAAACCGGCAAGGGCCAGAAACATAAATTTTTTCACATCACCATGTCTTTTGGAATTGCGAGCTTGACAAAAAATTCGGACATTAAAACCGCCCTGGAATGGATTGCCAGGGCCGATGCCGCCCTTTATGCATCCAAGCGGAACGGAAGAAACAGAACCACGCTCTATAAGGAAACCCCATGAATTTTACCATTAGCCCCATCGGTGTCATCCATACGCCCTTTGAAAACCTTGAAGGCATGCCCATACAGCCCACAGGCGCCCTGGATGTCACGGGAAGCATTGTCATCAATGAGGCGTATGAACAAGGCCTGAGGGATATTGAAGGCTTTTCCCACCTGATCCTTCTGTACCGGTTTCATTGCTCATCGGGATATGACCTTTTGGTCAAGCCCTTTCTGGATACTGAAAAAAGGGGGCTTTTTGCCACCCGGGCCCCGAGGCGTCCCAACCCCATCGGCCTGTCCGTTGTCCGGCTGGTGGAAAGAAAGGGCAATGTCCTGACCATCAAAGATATTGATGTGCTGAACGGTACGCCCTTGCTGGACATCAAACCCTATGTCCCTGCCTTTGATGTGAAAACCGTCACTGCCGTGGGCTGGCTTGAAAAAAATCAGGAAAAGGCCGGGTCTTTAAAATCCGATAACCGGTTTATCGAAGGCTGATCTGAATACCTCAAACCGGTTTTTTCCATTGGATTTGGCCTGGTAAAGGGCCGTGTCCGCATTTTTGATCAAGGTTTCATGGTCGGAATTGGCATCCGAAAAAATGCCGAGACTTATGGTTACAAATTCTGCAACCATGGAACGTTCATGCCGGACATTCAGGGCCCGGACCTGTTCAAGTATCTGTTGAACAACATGAACAGCTCCTTGCTCGTTCGTATCCGGCAGAACAACAATAAATTCCTCTCCGCCGTATCGGGCACAGAAATCCACAGGACGCTGAAGCGTTGCTTTTATGGCGCCGGCAACCCTTACCAGGACCTCGTCTCCCTTATCATGACCGTAGAAATCATTATACGCCTTAAAATGGTCAATATCCGCCATGATAACCGAAATGGGTGTCTTCAGGCGTTGGGCCCGCTTCAGCTCCATGTCCATTCTCTCATTGAAATACCTTCGGTTGGGAAGATGGGTCAGGACATCAAAGGCTGCCTGGTGCTGAATGGTTTCATAGGCTTTTATGAGTTTTATGCCGGAAAACAGAATAATGATGAACCCAAATCCGCCGATGATCAAATGCCCAGTGAGGATGGGGAAGAAATCTGGTTTTGGCGGGTTAAAAATTTTGATGCTGATACCACCGATGATTCCATCCGACGTGTATTCTTTTTCCGTGTGGCAGACAAGGCAGGAAGCTTCCGAAGTCAGTCCTTTCATAAATATGAAATAATGATCCTCACCGTCCAAGATGAACTCGCTTTTTTCAATGGTGATTTTTTTCGAAAACTCTTCCAGGGCCTTTTTTTCCCATTCATCGGGTTTGTTGTGGGGATTCATGGGGTTGAGTCCTGAAACATGGAACCGCGCGCCAAGCTCTTTTCCCGTCATATCGGAAATTTCACGGGTCATCAGGGCAGGATTAATTTTGGTAAGGGAAAATCCCTGGCATTGAAGATCCCGCTCAGGGTCTACCAAATAAGGATTGGGTTTGGTCTGATCCGTGACCTTGACATAGACCCCATTGTGAAAAGAATTCCAGCTCCGGGTGATGATCATCTGGTCAAAAAGGGTTTTTGCGGTCTGGAGGATGAGTTTTTCCTGATTTGACAACAGGGAGTGAAAATTCCAGAAAAAGGACAGGCATAAAACCGCCAGCCACAGACAAATGACGCCGAAAAATGCCTTTTTCATCCTTCATCCCCTAGATACGGATTGTATGGAATCTATGCTAACAAAGCCCACAGGGTTTGTCAAAATAAGTCTTTACCTCTTTTCGAGCTTTCTATAAACTCCTGATCAGGTAAAAAAAAGACCCTAAAAAAGAAAGCTGAAATATATTGCAAAACGATGATATGACCGTCCGGGCATCGGCTTTGACGATCTTTTTATGTATTCTCTTCGGCGCCAATACCGTGGCCATCAAACTGTGCCTGACAGGGCTCGGGCCCTTCACGGCCGCCGGCATCCGCTTTGTCATTGCAGCCCTGGCCATTTATATCTGGGCCAGGCTGAAAAAAGCCTCCCTGACCCTTAACCGGGGACAACTGGGCCAGATGCTCATCCTGGCCGCCATTTTTGTGGTCCAACTGTCCTGTTTTTATCTGGGCATGGGCAGAACCACAGCCTCCCACGGGGCTTTGATTTCCAATGTCCTGCCCTTTATCGTACTGGTCCTGGCCCATTTTTTTATTCCCGGAGACACCATCACCCTGCAAAAGGGAATCGGCATCACCCTCGGATTTGCCGGGGTGTTGTTCCTGTTTCTGGACGAGCAGGACCTGGCCGGGGAGCTGAAAAAAGGGGATCTGATCGTTCTCGCGGCCGTGATCCTCTGGAGTTCCAGCGCGGTCTATGCCAAACGGATTATTTCCGGGTATAATGTGGCCCAGATCACCCTTTATCCCATTGTTTTCGGCACCCCCTTCTTTTTTGCCGGCGCCTTTCTATGGGATCCCCAAATGATCGGAGACCTGACCCCCACGGTGGTCACATCCCTGCTCTATCAGGCCATTGTCTCGGCTTCCTTTGGATTTATCGCCTGGAACAGCCTTTTGCAGAGATTCGGCGCCACAGCCCTGCATTCCTTTATCTTTATCATGCCCCTGGCCGGGGTGCTGTTCGGTGTGCTCATCCTGGGAGAAACCATTACCCCCCATCTGGCGGTATCCATCCTCTGTATTGTGGCAGGGGTGATCATTGTCAATCTGAAAAGAAAAAAACAACCCCGGCCCGGCAGCTAACGAAGCGTCCGTTCACCGGATTGGAGCAGGGCTTTCGCCGCATCATCCAACGGGGTTTCCGGATCAGGGTGGATGATGATGCAACCAGGCTCCTTTTTTTCCTGGAAAAGCAAAAGGCCTTGCATCAGGTCATGGATCAGAACCGGGGATTTCTTTTTTTCCGGTCCGGGTCGTTCTGATCCGGGTCGTTCTGATCCGGGTCGTTCCGGTCCGGTGTGAAGGATCATGCAGGCGCAGGCGCTTCCCGGCACCATGGAGGCGTTTTTGGGGCCGGCCTCTTCATAGGCATAGATGAACACGGATCTCAATTCTTTCTCAACAATATAGGGAATGACCAGGCCCTTTTGCAGGACCAGTTTTTCCGGTCCCGGCCCAAATCCCCAGTTTTCCCCGGGCCTCTCCTGGCTGAATTTATTCCAGCCCAGGAGCATTTTTTTGGCAAATTCGTTTTTGATGCCCCGGGTAAAAAGATAGGCCAGGGGGTCCTCATTGTTTTTTCCAAATAAATGATGGTGACAGCGGATCACAAAGGCGCGGGCTTTTTTACGCCAGGCAGCGGCATCAAAAGAGGAGGGTTTCATTTTTTTTCTCCGGCATAAACAGGGTAAGATCCTTTTTTGTAAAGGAAAAGGCCAGATCCTTGATTTTTTGTGAATATCTTCCCATGCGGCACAGCAATTCCATTTTGTCCATATGGTCTTCCCGGGGTATCCATCCGGCATATCCCAGGATTTTCGGAACCAGTAGCGCATTGATGAACGGCAGATCATGGTCCCTGCACCAGGCGGCGGCCCGGCCGTCATCGGTGAGGATAAAACCTTGTTTTTGTTCAAGGAAAAGGCAGATGGCATCCCGTTCTCCCGCATCCATTTCATTTTTCCGGGGAAAGCTGCTGAATGGATTTTTTTCAGACCGAAAAACAACATCAACCAGGCCATTCTCAAGGGCTTTTGTAAAAAAAACCGCGCCCGGATATCCCGGCCGGGTGATCTCATTGAACACAGAGGCCGGAAATACGATGCGGAAGGCTTTTGAAACAGTTGTAAACAGACCGGCTTTCTCCAGGAGAATGGCGGAAGACGCATCTGTGAAAACCGGTCCGGCCATTCCTAAAGGATCTCCTTATAGATAAAGAAGGCATACAGCCCGGCCAGAAACACGCCGGCAAACCGCGGCAGCCTTTTCATGAAGGCAAGGAATAAAAAATGACCGGCCGCAGCACCCATGATGATGAAAATACCGGTTTCCATGTTTGCCGGTACCCGTATTGTTGAAAACACCGCAAAAATTCCGACACAGAGGGGAATACAGATATGGCAGTCCCCGATCTGGGAGGCATAGGCAATATCGGACCTGTGAACAGCCGAATAATACAGGGCCAGAAAGGCATTGGGAACCACCATTAAAAGGCCGCTCAACAGCCCCAGGTTGGATTTGGAGAAAAACCCCTTGCCGTGGGCAAAGATCCACTGAATCAGACCTTCAATGCTGGAAAAGATTCCCCAGGCGCAGAACCCGATAATAAGAAGATCGAACAGAATTCTTTTTTTGATCTGCCTTTTTTCCCGGGTATTGTTTTTCAGGACTTCAAAGACATGAAACAGTTGCCAGAATAAAAATATGCCCAGCAGCAGGGTCCCGTCAACGGCATCCAGTTTTCCGTCCCTGGACATAAAAAACAGGGCCAGGCTGAAAAAACCCAGGGCCAGGATGCTTAGCAGAAGGGACAAAAGGCTGATTCTCATATCCGGTGAAAGGGTTTCCTTCCCGTTGGAAAGCGTCAGGCCCCAGAGAATGGCCGGAAGCGCCGGAATAAGGGTGAGGTTGGTCACATTGTTCACCAGACAGTTTTCAAGGACCAGGACGCCGTTGGCGCTGTTGCGGGCCATGAGCCAGGCAAAGCACAGATTGGGGAATCCGCTGAAATAAGGCATGACCAGGGTGCCCACAAGGGAGCCCTCAAACCCGTTTTTTTCAACGGCATTAAGGCTGAAGATCATTAAAAAAGAGCAGGACAGAAAACAGAGCAGCAGTTGCCACCATCCGGGCGTGAAAAGAAGATGAAGGACGGGGTAAAAGATGCCGCCGGGACTGAACCATTCCATGAGAGCGGCGGTTTTTTCTTTTATGTCGGTCAATTCCTGCCTTCCCTATAACGGTTAAAAACGGCTGTGATACACATAAAGGATCATGGGCCGGATATCAAGGACTTTGAATGCCTTGCCGGTAAAGGCGGAATTCCGGGCAAACCAAAATTCAAAAATTCTGCCGTGAATTCAGAGGATTAAATTATTTTTTAAAATTTATTAAAAAAAAGATTTGACAAAGGGTTTTTTTTCAAGCATATTACGCCGGTCTTCACGAGGACAGATTGTAACAAGCTTCTCGGGAAGATTTTTTTTGATCTTTGAAAATTGGTCAGTGAAGAAATTAAGAGCGGGTCTATAACAAGACCTTAAGAGTTTGAAGTACAAAGGATAAAACTGGAGAGTTTGATCCTGGCTCAGAATGAACGCTGGCGGCGTGCTTAACACATGCAAGTCGAACG
>JAMPXP010000032.1 GCA_023701135.1 Desulfobacula sp.
AAATTCAGAGACTGTAATTGCTTTTTTAAAACTGAAATGTGCGCCATATTGACCTCCTTGAAATAAAATTTTCAAGGCGCGCAAAAATTTTTGCGCACATTTGTCAATAGAAAAATGAAAAATTTTTAATAAATTTAATGGGTTTTTATTTGCAAGAACCTAACCGGACAGCACTGATACAGCATGGAAATTTTTGACAGCATTGAAACTCTGACAGGACTGGCTGTTAGTTTTTTTGACAAGAACGGTTTTATAAAAATTCTTAAAGTTTAAGGCTCCTGAGTTTATATTTTGAAATCTTCTCCTATATCAGTATATATTCGATTACAATTTCTTATACTTATCATATTGTCGTTTCAAAACCGCTTTATTCCTTTCAGACCCGTGAGCCGGCAAAAAGGTGGTGCAGCCGGTATCCAGAAGTTTTTTCCAGCTCTGGACCATGAGTTTTGGGTCGCCGGCAAAGGGCGGAAACACAGATCCTCTCAAAATCCCGAACAGGGTGTCGCCGACCAGGGCGATGTCATTCTCAATGATCACGCTCAGGGAGCCGGGAGTGTGGCCCGGCGTATGGAGAATATATCCGGGAAACCCGAATGGATTCAGATCCAATCGTTCATCCACCAGCCGGTCATAATCCGCCGGAGCATAGTTTAAATGCCCAAGACGCCTGGTCCGGCTCAATACCTGGATCAGGAACTTTGTGACGGGGATCGATCCTTGGATGACGGGATTCTCCCCATTTCTCAGACAGGCCCCTTCGCTTCTGTGCACCCAGATGGGAGTCCCATGGGTCTGTTTCAGCTTTGCCGCATTTTCAGCATGGTCAAAATGGCAATGGGTCAATACCAGGGCAACCAGGGAGGCATGAGTTGCCCCGAGCGTTCCTATAACCTTGTTCAAACGGTTCCAATCCCTTTTTGTGCCTGAATCCACCAGCAGGAATCGATTGCCGTCAGAAATCAGGTAGCAATTGCATCTGCCGATTAGAATCCGGTAAATGCAGACGCCGGTTTTTGTTTTCCAGAATTTCATATCCGCCTCTATTGACCATAAGCTTTTTCAAAAATATTCAGATCGTCCGTATTCCCCCTGATGCGACATATCGTCCTGCAGGTATGAAACAGCATGGCCGGTTGTCCTTTAAAATGGATGAATTCGTATCTTTGAATTAGAACAAAACCATCAGGATGTCGAGATTTTTTTCAGTTTTACCATCAGGAAAGGCGGCCCCATGCCGGAACCCAATGCGGTGTTTAAAGAAACCTGCCTTAATTATTTAAAAGAGATCCAACGGATTGATTTACGGGAGGTTTCCGGAAAACCGGGACTGACAGACCATAGCAATAGATTTTACATCCGTTGCCTGAACCGGGAATATAATATTTCAGGAAAAGGGCTGAATCCTACCTGGATGCGGAGTGTCTGGCCATTCTGGGGAATCTTCTTTGCCAAAACCTTAAAACTTAAAAAGGCTGCTTTTTGCAAAGCAGCCTTTATTAAGAAAAGGAAAAAAAGATGAAAAAACGATCTTTTAGTATGTTATTATTGTATACAGCAAACCTTGTGCCATAGCCCGAGACAAATCTCATTATATTTTTAACTTACTGATTCTATAATATTTTTTAATACTTATGGCTTTTAATGGTGTTGTTTTTTAGAAAGACCGCGAATGCTCCCTGTCTGAAAAGTTCAAAATTTTGAACCATAAAAAATATATCCAAACCACAACATAATATAACTTGCCGGAATAATTCCATTTTTAACTTTGAAAAGTGAAAGTTCAAAATTTTGAACCCTGATCATGAACGATTCAAAAAAAATGGGCGGGTGATATCGTGCTCTCACCCGCCCATTGCAAACAACATTAATATCTATAATGTTCAGGCTTATAGGGCCCATTGACGGGAACCCCGAGATAATCCGCCTGTTCCTGGGTCAGTTGGGTCAAGGTGACGGAAAGATTTTTCAGGTGAAGCCTGGCCACTTCCTCATCCAGTTCCTTGGGCAGGGTATAGACCTTGACCTCAAGCTTTTCCTTTGCCAGCTTGATCTGGGCCAGGGTCTGGTTTGAAAAACTATTGCTCATGACAAAGCTGGGGTGGCCTGTGGCACAGCCCAGGTTCACCAGCCTGCCCTCGGCCAGGACAATAACAGCCTTTCCAGACGGCAACACCCATTTGTCCACCTGGGGCCTGATATTGATTTTGACGGCTTTGGGATTATGGGTCAGATAGCCCATTTCGATTTCATTGTCAAAATGGCCGATATTGCAGATAATGGATTCATTCTTCATCTGTTCGATATGCTCGCCCCGGATGACCCGATAGTTGCCGGTGGCGGTCACAAAAACATCCCCATGGGGGGCGGCCTCTTCCATGGTGACCACCCGGAATCCCTCCATGGCGGCCTGGAGGGCGCAGATGGGATCGATTTCCGTCACCCAGACAATGGCGCCATAGCCCCTCATGGAGGCGGCGCATCCCTTGCCCACATCCCCATAACCGGCAATCACGACGGTTTTACCGGCCAGCATGATATCCGTGGCTCTTTTGATACCGTCGGCAAGGGATTCCCGGCAGCCGTAAAGGTTGTCAAATTTGGATTTGGTCACGGAATCATTGACATTGATGGCCGGGAAAAGCAGTTCCTTTTTTTCAGCCAGTTGATACAGCCGATGAACGCCGGTGGTGGTTTCCTCCGATACCCCGCGAATTTTTTTGGCAATGCGGGTCCATTTCTGACGATCTTGTTCGTAATCCATCCTGAGGCGATCCATGAGGCATTTTTCATCCATGCTGTGGGTTGGCTTTTCCAGCAGGGAAGGATCTTTTTCCACTTTTACGCCCTGGTGAACATACAGGGTGGCGTCTCCGCCGTCATCCACAATCAGGTCCGGTCCGGACCCGTCGGGCCAGATCAGGGCCTGTTCCGTGCACCACCAGAACTCCTCCAGGGTTTCTCCCTTCCAGGCAAACACGGCAGCGCTTCCTTTGTCCGCAATGGCGGCGGCGGCATGGTCCTGGGTGGAAAAAATATTGCAGGAAGCCCACCGGATATCGGCTCCCAGTTCATACAAGGTATCGATGAGCATGGCGGTCTGGATGGTCATGTGCAGGCTGCCGGTTATTTTCAAGCCCTTCAGCGGTTTTTCAGGCCCGTATTTTTCCCGGATGGCCATGAGCCCCGGCATTTCTTTTTCCGAAAGCTGCATGTCTTTGTGGCCTTCTTCAGCCAGGGAGATATCCTTGATCTTGTATTTCAGGTCAAGGTCCAGATTAAGAAAAGAAAGGTCTTTATTTAATTTTGTCATTGAGAAAACTCCTTATAAGATAATCATATCAAAATATGTTGATGTGTTGTTAGAACAAAATACAGTTAGCCGGCACCCATGTCAATATAAAAAGCCTGCCGGACGTAAATAAATTTGCGTCCGGCAGGCCTGTAGAAGTATGGTTTTGGGAAAAAGCCTATAATCCGGCGAGATCCCTTATTTCATCTGCCCGGTCGGTTCTTTCCCAGTAAAAATCCGGGTCTTTTCTTCCAAAATGACCGTAAGCAGAGGTTTTCCGGTAAATCGGGCGCAGAAGATTGAGGGTTTGAATAATGGCCGCGGGTCTCAGGTCAAAGATTTCCCGGACAATTTCAACAGCCTTGGATTCCGGAATTTTTCCGGTTCCCATGAAATCCACCAGAAGGGAAACCGGCTGGGCAACGCCGATGGCATAGGCCACCTGGACCTCACATTTGTCTGCTATGCCGGAAGCCACAAGGTTTTTCGCCACATACCGCCCCATATAGGAAGCGCTTCTGTCCACCTTTGACGGATCCTTGCCGGAAAAACATCCGCCGCCGTGGCTGCCCTGGCCGCCATAGGTATCCACAATGATCTTTCGGCCGGTAACCCCGCAGTCTCCCATAGGGCCGCCAATGACGAACCGGCCCGTGGGATTGATAAAAAATTTGGTATCCCCGTCCATCATGTCTTCGGGAATGACCTTTTTGATGACTTCCTTGATAATGGCTACCTTTAAATCATCATAGGTCACATCCGGGGAATGCTGGGTGGAAACCACAACCGTATCCACTCTTTTGGGCTTTCCGTTTATATATTCAATGGTGACCTGGGATTTTCCGTCGGGCCGGATGAAATCCAGGGCACCGTTTTTTCTGACCTGGGCCAGCCGTTTGGTGAGGCTGTGGGCATAAACAATGGGCATGGGCATGAGCTCCGGTGTTTCATTGGAGGCAAATCCGAACATCAGTCCCTGGTCCCCTGCGCCCTGCTCTTTATACAGGCCGGACCCTTCATTCACGCCCACGGCAATGTCCGCGGACTGCTGATCAATACTGGTGATAACGGAACAGGTCTGCCAGTCAAATCCCATGCTTGATGAATTGTATCCGATCTCCTTGATGGTATTCCTGACCACACTGGGGATATCCACGTAGCAGTCCGTGGTAATCTCCCCTGCCACCATGGCAAGACCGGTGGTGACCAAGGTTTCGCAGGCAACCCTGCATTTTTTATCCTCGGCCATGATGGCGTCTAGGATACTGTCGGAAATGGCATCGGCAACCTTATCGGGATGGCCCTCGGTCACGGATTCGGATGTAAACATGAAAGATTGTTTTTCTGACATTATAAAGCTCCTTTTGTATTGGAATAACACTATTCATAAACAGTATATCTTCAATAAAGATTGCTATTCATAATTTTTTATTTCGTTTTTGTCAATCTTGTCCCTAAACCGAATGGCATTTTTATCTTCAAAATCATAATTTGCTTGACAATTTTTCCGGAATTTTATCTTTTGATGGGGCTTACAATAACCATTTACCTCTTCCTGGAGACACCATGCCCCCAAAAAAGCGCACCAGAATTACCGGAATCGGTTCAGCCCTGGTGGATATTTTAATCAACGAATCCGACGAGTTTTTAAAGACCCTCCATAAGGAAAAAGGAGGCATGACCCTTGTAAACGATGAGGACATCACCCATATCCTGTCTGCTTCCCCCCAGGAAACCCTTGTGGTTCCGGGCGGCGCAGCCTGTAATACCATTGTAGGGGTTGCCAACCTCGGCGGTGAGGCCAGATTCATCGGCCGGAGGGGAAACGATGCCTATGGCAAGGCCTTTGAAAAACAACTCATCAAAGGCAGGGTTGAACCCCTGATTTCCGTTTCAGATTCTCCCACCGGGAAAGTTCTGTCCGTAATCACACCCGATGCCCAACGATCCATGTTTACCTTTCTTGGCGCCTCCACGGAACTGGACCCTGAATCCATCACGTCCGGCCTGTTTAAAGAAACGGCCATTGCCATGATCGAAGGATATCTTCTGTTTAACCGGACATTGATGCAGGCGGCCCTTACGGCGGCAAAGGAGGCCGGTTCCCTCATCGCCCTGGACCTTGCCAGTTTTGAAGTGGTGAATGCTTCACGGGATATTCTGTTTGACTTGGTCCGGGACTATGTGGATATCCTCATTGCCAACGAAGATGAGGCAAGGGCCTATACCGGATTTGAGGATGAAGAAAAGGCCGTTGAGGACCTGTCCCGGCATGTGGCCTATGCCGTCCTGAAGGTGGGGGCCAGGGGCAGCTATGTCTCACATCAGAACAACCTCATCAAAATTCCGGCCCAGGAAGGCCTGCCGCCCGTTGATACCACAGGGGCAGGAGACCTCTGGGCCGCAGGCTTTCTCTTCGGCATCGCCCATGGGTTTCCCATAGAAAAAAGCGGCCGGATTGCATCGGCCTGCGGCTATGAAGTATGCCAAGTCATGGGCGCCCAGATCCCGGAAGAGGCCTGGCTCAGAATCAGGAAACTGATCTGAGCCAGGATCATGGGCGCCCGGTTTTCAAGACTGTAAAAAACCCTTTCCTAGGACCCGTTCCGTCCGTTAAACACCACCTTGAACACATCCTTGTACTTTTCCGCAAAATGGAAGGTGATGCCTTCCTTGATGTGATCCGGGAGCATTTTAAATTCAGGTTTGCACCCCTCGGGCAGGATAATCTCATTGATGCCTGAACGGCGGGCTGCAATGATTTTCTCCTTGATACCGCCCACGGGCAGCACTTCCCCGGTCAGGGTAATCTCTCCGGTCATGGCCAGGGGACGGGTGATGGCTTTTTTGGTGGCAAGGGAAACAATGGCCGTTGCCATGGTCACCCCGGCGCTGGGGCCATCCTTGGGGGTGGCGCCTTCAGGCACATGAATGTGGATAAAGGCCTTGTCAAAATAATTTTTATTGATTTTAAATTCCCCCAGATTGGCACGGACAAAGCTGTAGGCGATCCCGGCAGACTCCTGCATGACATCCCCGAGCTTTCCGGTGAGCTTGACACCGGCACTTTTGTCATGCACCCGCACCGCCTCAATGGGAAGGGTTGCCCCGCCGAGCTGGGTCCAGGCAAGGCCCGTGACCACGCCCACACCGGACATCTGGCGTTCATGTTTAAAAACCGGGGGTCCCAGGTATTTTTCCAGGGACTTGATATTGACCATGACCTTTTTTTTGCCTTCCTTTAATATGGTCACGATGCTTTTGCGGATGATCTTGTTCAACAGCTTTTCCAGGGTCCTGACCCCGGCTTCCCTGGCATAGCCTTCAATCAGGTAACGGATGGTGGGATCAGTGATGGTGATGACCTTGGATGTCAGGTTATTGCGCTTCAGGAGTTTGGGCCAGAGATGTTTTCTGGCGATTTCCATTTTTTCCTCGGTAATATAGCCCGACAGGTTGATCCGGTCCATCCGGTCCAGGAGCGGCGGCGGAATGGTATCAAGCTGGTTGGCCGTGCAGATGAACAAGACCTTGGAAAGGTCGATGCGAAGATCCATATAATGGTCCATGAATTCGGCATTCTGTTCCGGGTCCAGGACCTCCAGCAGGGCCGAGGCCGGGTCCCCCTGGTAGGACATGCCGATCTTGTCCACCTCATCCAGCATAATGACGGGGTTGGCCACCTTGGTGTCTTTCAAGGCCTGGACCAATTTCCCAGGCAGGGCCCCCACATAGGTTCTCCGGTGGCCCTTGATCTCGGCCTCATCCCGCATGCCGCCCAGACTGAACCGGTAGAATTTCCGGCCCAGGGCCTCGGCAATGGATTTTCCGATGGAGGTCTTTCCCACGCCCGGAGGGCCCACAAAAAGGATGATGGAGCCGGAAATATCCTTTTTATAGATACCGGCTGCAAAAAATTCAATGATCCTTTCCTTGACGTCGGACAGACCTGCATGATCCCGGTCCAGAACTTCCTCGGCCCGTTTGATATCAATATTGTCCTCGGAATGGACCCCCCAGGGGAAAGAGGTGATCCAATCCAAATAGTTCCGGGTGACTCCGTATTCGGATGATCCTGTTTCCAGCACAGACAACTTTTCGATTTCTTCTTCAAACCGCTTGACCACGTGCTCCGGGGGTTTTAAAGCGGCAAACCGCTCCTTGAATTTATCCACATCAGAGGTCTTGTCATCCTTTTGCAGACCCAGTTCCTTCTGGATGGCCTTGAGCTGCTCCTTCAGGAAAAATTTTCGTTTATTGTCATCCACCTGGATATTGATATCCTGCTGGATCTTGGTCTGGAGCTTGGCAATCTCGATTTCCTTTGTCAGAAGCAGCATGACCTTTTTCATCCGTTCGATGATGGACGGCAGTTCCAGGACCTCCTGGAGATCATCCCCGGAGGCCGTGGTGATACCGGCGGCAAAATCCGTCAGGGGAGAAGGCTGATCCGGGCTGAACATGCCCAGATATTGCCGGACTTCTTCAGAATAGAGCGGGTTCAGGGAGAGCAATTGCTTGATGGCATTGATGATGGCAATGGCATAGGCCTTGAGTTCGTCTTCATTTTCCTGAAGTTTTTCAAAATATTCCACCTGGACCACAAAGGGAGGCTTGTCCGACAGGAACCGGACAATGCGGAACCGCTCAAGACCCTGGGCAATGAACTGGATATTGCCCTGAATATCGACGATGTTCATCATCCGGACAATACATCCCACCTTGGGAAAATCATCCTTGTAGACATATTGCCCCTTGACCTCTCTGAGGTAGGCAAGTCCCAGAAGATTCTTACCGTCCTTGGACGCCTTTGTCAGGGTTTCTTCCCATCTTGTCTTGTTGACCATCAAGGGTTGAATCTGGGCCGGCAGATGGGGTCTGCCCGTGATGGGGATAAGATACAGCACTTCTGGTTTTGTAACCTGTTGGACCAGTTGACCTTCTTTTTCTTGAGTTTCTTCTTCTACTATTTCCGGTGTGATGGGATTGTTGTCATCGGTCATGAATCACCTCGTCAATAAGATTTTCAATTATATTCAGAACAAAGCTGACCCTATTATAAGGTTGATTTTTCTTCTGACAACTCAAAAAAGCACAATCACTAGTCTATTGCTTCTCTTTTTCACACCTTGAATTTGCTTACAATGGCGTTGAGGGTCTTGGCCATCCCATTCAAATTTTCCGCGCTTAATTTTACCTGTCGGCTGCCGTTGGATATTTCCGAAGCAGCATCATTGACCTGGGTAATATCCTGTGTGATTTCCCGGGCCACGGAAGAGCTTTGATTGATATTTTGATTCACCTCCTGGATCCCTGCGGAGACCTGATTGATATTGCCGCTGATTTCAGTTGTTGCAGAAGACTGTTCTTCAACAGCCGCGGCAATGGTGGAGACAATCTCATTGACACCGTTAATGACGCTTGATATCTCATCAATCTCCCGGACACTCAATTCCGTCATCTTCTGAACCTCATCGATCTGGTTTTTGATATCCAGGGTGGCGGCAGCCGTCTGGGTGGAGAGTTCCTTAATCTCGTTGGCCACCACGGCAAACCCCTTACCGGCCTCGCCGGCCCGGGCCGCTTCAATGGTGGCGTTCAATGAGAGAAGCTTGGTCTGGTCTGAAATCTCTTTAATGGTTTCCGTCACCTTGCCAATGGCCTGGGCAGCCTTGCCAAGCTCCGACATCCGGTTAAAGGCGTCTTTGGATTTATTCACTGCATCATTGGAAACGCTTCTGGCCATCTCAGCATTCCGGGCGATTTCATTGATGGTTGAATTCATCTCTTCGGCAGCCGAAGCCATCATATTGGTATTGGTGGAGGATTCTTCCATGGCTGCGGCCACGTTACCGATATTGGCGCTCATTTCCTCGGCGGCACTGGCGACGCTATTGGCCTTAGCCGCAGTGGTTTCAGCGCTGGATGAGAGTTGAACCGAGACAGTGGAAAGTTCTGTGGAGGAGTCATCAACCTGTTTTGAATTGTCTGCAATCTGCCGGATAATCTCCTGCAATTTTCCCAGAAAGGCATTGAACCAGGTTGCCATTTCTCCGATTTCATCGGTGCTGTTCACGGCCAGACGGATGGTCAGATCTCCCTCGCCTTGGGCTATATCCTTGAGACTGATGATCGCGGAATGAATGGTATCCACGATGATCTTTGTAACAAACCAGGTAAGTAAAAGGCCGACGATCAGGCCCAGAACGATGCTGGAAATCAATAGAAACCTTGCGGACCGATAGGTCGCATCTGCCTCATCACTTGCCTTTTGCGCGCCTGCAAGGGAAAGATCCGTCAGCTTGTCCATCTGATCCCGCATGGTTTCGAATTTGCTGCTGGTTTCCCCCAGGGTCAGTTCAATGGCCAGCTTTCTGGATTCTTCCGTATTCTTTGCAAGCTCGTCCAGCACCCTGCGGCTGGCAAGAGTCCACTCTTTTCTGGCATTGTCATGGGCTTCTATGAAGGGCTTTTCTTCCGGCGCACTTGAAAGAGCCTTGAATTTCTCCCACCGCTCTGCAGATTGCTTAAAATTGGTTTCGTATTCTTTCAGGAATTTCTTGTACGTATCGCTGCCCGGATCGGCGAAAACCAGGGACCTCTCTGCGACCAGAAGTTGCTGGAGATCCCGGTCGGCTTCGATGAGAAAATCAATCCCCGGCATCCTCACCTTGAAGATGGCATCCAGATTGGCCTGGATTCCGGTCATGCTGTGAAACGAGACCCAGCCCGACAGCGTCATGATGGCCAACAGGATAAAACAGATTGAAAAAATTTTTGTTCTGATACGGATATTCCTGAAAAAACTCATAGACCCTCCTTGGATTCCAAAGGCTATACATATTCGGTTATAAATTTGCGCGCTGACAAAAAATCATTTTTTTTAAGGAATGTGCGTTAATATAACAATCCTGAATCGTTCTTGTCAATTCAAATATATCCGGCATGGAAAGCCCTTGCGAGGATGCTCCAGGAAGGGTGAAAAAAGACCATAAAAATATTGTATCTTCCTGCCAAAGGTTATATAGACAGGGGCAACGCATTTTGCCCAAGACAAATCAAGGATAACACACCGAGACCTGCAATTCATGCTGAAATTTAAATTTCTGACCCAAAACCCGTCCCTGACCGGGATCATCCTGATTATCTCCGGCGGATTTATTTTTTCCATCCAGGACGTCATTATCAAATATATCAGCGGCAGCTACCCGGTCCATGAGATTGTGTTTCTCAGAAGTCTTTTCGCCATCCTGCCAATTTATGCCATTGTCCGCATGGAAGGTGGTTTGCACCTGCTCAGGATGCATAATATGAAATATCATATCATACGGGGCGTGTTGATGTTCTTCAGCTACACAGCCTATTACCTGGCCATTGCCGCCATTCCCCTCTCCCTGGCCGTCACTCTTTTCTTCTGCTGTCCTTTGTTCATCACGGTCCTGTCCGTGATTTTCCTTAAAGAGAAAATGGATGCAAAGGGTTGGGCTGCTTTATTCTCCGGTTTCGTGGGTGTCCTGGTGATCATGGGGCCGGACTTGGCCGTTACCGGCCACGCCGGCCTTTTCGCCAACCATTACGGCCCTTTTTTGGCCGTTCTGTCCGGCTTTTTCTATGCGGTGAATGCGGTCTGCACCCGGAAATTCGGAATCCATGAAAGCGGGTCCTCTCTGGTTTTTTATCCCATCCTGACCTATCTCCTGTTTGGCGGACTCCTGTGGATGACCATGGGAGACGGGCGGTTTGCCACGGATGAAAACCAGAACATGGATTTTCTTCTCAGGGCCTGGACCCTTCCGGGAAACCGGGATCTTTTTTTATTCCTGATCCTGGGATTTGTTGCCGCAGGCGGGACCTATTGCCTTTCCCAGGCCTACCGGATCACCAACGCCTCCGTGGCGGCACCCTTTGAATATTTCGCCATCCCCATCAGTGTCATCTGGGGCTATCTCTTCTGGGAAGAAGTGCCGAAAGGAACCCAGATCATCGGCATCCTGATGATCGTTGCCGGTGGAATTTATGTCTTGAACCGGAAACAGAATCAGAGTTAATAAGGATGAGATGTTTTGACAATGCGATTAAATTTCAAAAAAGGAAATGATGATGACCGATAACCGGATCAGGCTGGAAAGAAAAAATAAGATTGCCCTTGTCGTCATGAACCGGCCGGAAAAAAAGAATGCCTTTGATATGGCCATGTTTGAAGCCCTGGAACAGGTGACCCTGGAACTGGAACGAGATCTTCCCAGGGCTGTTGTCCTGACCGGGGCCGATGACCGATCCTTTTGCGCAGGATTTGACGTCACTCTGGAAAATCCCATGACGGAAGATTTCCTGGATGCAGTCAACAAAAAGGACACAACCCTGGCCGGAAAAATCATCAAACAAATGCGCCGGGCCGTTGACGGATTTGTCAATCTGCCGGTTCCCATCATTGCCGCCGTCAACGGCCCGGCCTACGGCGGGGGCATGGAACTGGCAACACGGTGTGATTTACGGGTCATGGATACAGGGGCAACCTTGTGCTTTTCAGAAGTTCGGCTGGGCCTGATGCCGGACTGGGGAGGAGGAGCCTGCCTGGCCCGGCTTCTTGGGCATGCCCATGCAGCCGATCTGATTCTTACCGCCCGGGTGGTCAAAGCAGATGAGGCATACAGGATGGGATTGATCAACCGGGTCAGCGATACCGGCCGCTGCCTGGAGGATGCAATGGAACTGGCATCACAGATCAGCCAAAACGGGCCAAAGGCAACCCGCCATGCCCTGGCCGTCCTGCGGCAAAGCCGGGACCTGTCCCTCAAAAACGCCCTTGACAAAGAGGCCGAACTTGCCGCAGCGCTCATTGCATCAGGGGAATGCATCCACGGCATTACCGCCTTCATGGAAAAAAAGTCGGCCCAATTCCCGGATTGACGAGATTTGAACGGATCAATACGGCAGCCCCTGGTCTGTTCTAATTCAGGCGATTAAGACTTCCATCGTTTTTGTTATTGAAAAAAAAATCAGTCTATGTATGATTTCTCATCAAAGTTATGAAATACTAACTTGATTTGTTTTTATATATTAAAGAAGTGTAAGGATATAATTATCTATCCATCATATATTGAAGGCTGGTAAAAACAAACACAAAATCCCTTAACAAGGAGCAGGAATGAACTCAAATTTTCATTTAAACATCCACACCCACGGCGTGACCCATGCCGACCCCTTCGGCAAGGCCGTGATGGAGTCTCTGATCCCCAATAAGGCCTTTCGCTCACGCCTGTATTTTTCCGGGGCTCTGGCCAGGGAAATCTCGCCCGAAGGCTGCGTTTTCCTGCCGAAAGACAAGCAGCGGGGTCATGTGTACAAAGGAAACTGCAAGACTTGAACCTGCCGCCCGGAACCCAAGCACCCCACGGCGGCGTACGCCTGACCATGGCAAGCAAAAAAGGAGACACAGCCATGTCCGATATCCTGTCCGGATTCATGAACATCTGGGAAGTGGAACCCCATTTCAAATGACCCTTGGTCGGCGCCATGCTGTCCGTTGAAAAACACAAAAACATCCTGATCAAATGCGGGTATGATATCAAACGATTGAAACCCTATGAATATCATCAGGTCATCATGAGCAAGCTCACCGAGGAGAACAATGTCTCGGTCAAGGTTAACCATTTCATCCGGTCCCAGGCCCGCAGCCATATGGTTCAGATTGCAGGCCTGGATGATGCTGCGGTCCGGGTGATCTGGAAAAAACAACTGGAATCGGGAGATATCGGTCCCCTGGTGTATGCCTTCGTTTCCCGGGAGGACACCGGGATTGAATTGCTTACGGATGTCCACGGCGAAGTCCATATGCTGGCCCATGCCAATATGACGGGAATCTTTGATATGCGCCAAAAACTTCTGGCCGTGGAAGGCACTCTTGGCGGCGTCAAGAAAAAACTGGCCCGGAAAACCGAAGCATTCAAGCGGTTGGGCCAGGCCGGCAGCCCGTTTTTGACCTGGCCGCTGCAAATCTTTCCTCCCTGGAACAGGCCCTGGTGGACGGGCTCCGCCCCCCGGCCCTGCCCCCCTGCGCCGAAACCGGGCCCTGCCCGGATGAAAGCTGCCCCCGGTTCACGCTCTGCGCCCGAAGGGTCTTCATGGTGGGCGGCATGACCAAGATGAAATCCTTTTACAAGGATATCATTGAAAAAGCCGGAGGAGAACTCGACTACCATGACGGGTATATGAAAAACAGCCATGATAATATGGAAGCCCGGGTCAGACGCTGCGACATGGTCCTCTGCCCTGTCAACTGCAACAGCCACAATGCCTGCCTCATGGTCAAAAGGCTCTGCCACTGCCACAACAAGCCCCTGAAGATCCTCGGCAGCGCCAGCCTTTCCGCCTTGAGCCAGGCCCTGTTTGATTAGCAGGTGTCTTTCTTCCAGCCGGTCCGCGGCAACGGTGAGGGTTCCGGTGGTGACCCCCGGGGATGTCCTGGTGGTCAGGCCCGGGGAAACAGCCCGGGGACGGGACCAACGAGGCACCGGGCCCGAAGGCCTCTTCCACCGGGATTGCCATGGGCTTCAAAGGCTTTGTCAAAGAGAACTGAGGGCCGCAGATGGAAAAGAATTTTCAATATATTGAAAATGGATTTGATCGATTGATTTGTTTTCATTATACTAAAAACAAATCCGAAAACAGATTAAAGGATTCAATATAATGAAAACACTTCCAAGAGATCAGTATATTCAGAAAATTCAACCGTATTGGGGAAAGAACATCATCAAAGTCCTCATTGGCCAGCGCAGGTGCGGCAAAAGCTACCTGATGAGAATTTTAAGGGAAACGGCTGCCGAGTCCTCCCCTGCTCCCAACGTTATCTATGTGGACAAGGAAAAGATCTCCTTTGATCATATCAGGGATTATAAGGACCTGTACCGGCATATTTCGGAAAACACGGCCGGGGACCGGAAAAACATTGTGATGGTGGACGAGATCCAGGAAATTGAATCCTTTGAAAAAGCAATCCGGGATTTGAACGAAGATGACCGGTATGATGTTTTCATCACCGGCAGCAATGCGGATCTGTTATCGGGAAGCCTGGCCACGCTTCTGGCCGGGCGATATATGGAAATCCATGTGGGAAGCCTGTCTTTTAAGGAATTTATGCAGTTCCACGGGTTGGACGCGTCAACAGACAGTTTAAAAAAATACCTGCAATTCGGGGGAATGCCCTATCTGATTCATCTTCCCTTTGAAGAAGAAATTATTTTCGGATATCTTAAAAATCTGTATGAAAGTATTGTTTTAAAAGATGTTGTGGCAAGGACTAATCTTCGAAATTATCACCTGCTTGAACGGCTGCTGTTGTTCCTGGCTGACAACACAGGCAGCCTGCTGACGGCAAAAACCATCAGTGATTATCTCAAATCCCAGAAAATGAATATGTCCGTCAACACCTTGATGAATTATCTGAAGGCCCTTGAAAATGCCTTTATTGTTCACAGGGTCGGCCGGTATGATATTATCGGAAAAAAGAGATTTGAGGTGAATGACAAATATTATTTTGAAGACACCGGCATCCGGAATGCGATCATCGGCTTTCGGCCGAAGGATATCGGAAGAATTCTGGAAAATTTGGTCTTTAAGCATCTCCGGATGAAGGGCTATGGAATTTTTGTGGGAAAATTCAATCAGTTGGAGATTGATTTTATCGCTAAAAAGGCGGATGACACAATTTATGTACAGGTCGCCTATCTTCTGCCTTCTAAAGAAACCCGGGACCGGGAATTCGGCAATTTGTTAAAAATCAGGGATAACCACAGGAAAATAGTTGTTTCCATGGATGAGTTTGCCGGAGGAAACCAGGAGGGGGTTGAACATCTCCACATCCTGGATTTCCTGGCTGAATTCGGCTGATTTTTAAATATCGTCATCCGTTTCAGCTTTTTTCCATCCCCCTGAATTCACGCGTCAAAGAGAGCTGAGGGCACCTATCGCCTCCCATTCCTCTTTTACAAGCCCGTCGGCCCCGGCCGCCATCCGGCCCAGGTCGGAAAGGCCTTCTTTTCCGCTGATCCGGTGGACGGCCCAAAGGGCCATGGCCCGGACCCGGTCGTCGGCATTTTCGCGAAAGGCCCGGACAAGATCCGGGACATAAACCGGATCAAGGCTGTTGCCCATGGCCCTGGCCACGTTCATCTTCCATCGCCACAGGTCCCTGTCGGACATATAGAACATATGGGGCCGGATTTTGGCATTAAAATAATCTTTGTCCATATGAAGAAGGAGGGGCAGGTCAAAATCAGGAGCCTTGGCCGCGGCTTTTTCATTGGGCAAAAGATCCGCCGCCAGCCAGGGCTGGTTCCGGGGGCAGACATTCTGGCACCGGTCGCAGCCGTACACATACATGCCCATGGGTTCCCTCAATTCCCTCGGGGTGAGCCCCTCTCCGAAATAGGTCAGATAGGAGATGCATTTGCGCGGATCTATCCTGCCGTTGCCCTTCAGGGCCCGGGTGGGACAGGCGGCAATGCAGGCGTTTTTGCACCAGTCCGGGCAGTTGATGCCGATGGACGGCTCTCCGGGAGCAAATTCCCTGTCAATGACCAGGGCAATGGGCAGGGTCCAGGAACCGCCCCGGGCGACTTTGTTGGAATAGAAAAGGCAGTTTTTCCCGAAGCCGCCCATGCCTGCCCTGGCCGCCGCCACCCGGTGGGGCAGGTTAAAGGGAACCCTTGAGTCAATGCCGCTCTCCCGTAAAAAATTCCTGAACTGCCGGATTCTCAGGTAAAGCCCGTCCTTGGTCACCCGGTCGTCGTCAAGGTAGCACCGGCCGAACCGGCCCTCCATGGCCCGGGGAAAGGATTTGCGAAAATAAGTTTCCATGAGGACAATGATGGTCTTTGCCCCCGGAAGGATAGTCTTTGGGTCGGTCCCGTTGTGAAGGTCCAGCCCGGCCCCCTGGGCCCAGGCGTATTCCTCTTTCATGGAGGCCAGCAGCTTTGCATGCTCCTCAAAGGGCTCTGCCGTCGTAAACCCGATGTCCTCGAAACCGGCTTCTTCCGCCGCCCTGACAATGTCTTCTTTCAGCACCATTTTTGCCCCCATTCAAAATAAATTATCGGCCCCTTTCCCAAACCAGGGAAGACCCTTTTTAGATAGGAAAAACCAGGCCCTTTGTCAATCCCATTGAACCGGAAAATATTCCATGAACCGCCCTGCCCCCGAACTTCTCCAAATTTCTTTACAGCCTGCCCAAATGCTGATAAGCAATTCCTTAACATTTAAAAAAAGGAAGCCGATAAAATGTACAAAAAAATATTCCTGTTGATGGTCCTGGGGCTTATTCTGGGTCATTCCACAGCCCTGGCCGACGGTCCGGATAAGGAGAAGACCGCCGTTGCTTCGGCTGAAAAATGGGTCGTGCTTCTTGATGACGGGAGATATATCGAAAGCTGGAAGGAATCGTCTGAATATTTTAAGCAGGCCGTCACACAGGACCACTGGGAACAAGCCGTTCAGGCCGTCCGGAAACCTCTCGGCAAACTGGTTTCAAGAAAGCTGAAAAGCGCCTCATACACGACATCCCTGCCGGGCGCCCCGGATGGGGAATATGTTGTCGTTGAATTCAGCACTGCGTTTGAGAATAAGGCTTCAGGGGTCGAGACGGTTACGCCGAAAATTGACAAAGACGGCATTTGGCGAGTGTCCGGATACTACATCAAATAAAAATTATGAGCGAATACCAATATTATGAATTTATGGCCATTGATCGTCCGCTGACGCTTGAGGAGACAAAGGCTTTACGCGCACTTTCAACACGCGCCCAAATCACGCCCGTCAGTTTTATCAACGAGTACAATTGGGGTGATTTCAAAGGGGATCCGGACAAGCTGATGCAGTTTTATTTTGATGCTCATGTCTATGTGGCAAACTGGATGACTGCCGTTTTTATGGTGCGCGTGCCGATTGAAACATTATCCAATAAAATTGCCAAAGCCATGGAAGCTCACGACACACTGGATTTCAAGGCCGTTCAAACCCATTGGATAATTACCTGGAGCCTTGAGGAGTCGGAAAACTATGAGCGTTTTGGAATGGAAGACGGCCGAGGCTGGATGGTTCGCCTGGCTCCTTTAAGGGATGAATTGCTGCGAGGGGACCTCCGGAGCCTGTACATTGGTTGGCTGGCATCTGTGACCAGGGGAATAATAGACAATCATGAAAAAGAACCTTTATCCGTGAGCGGATTGGGAAATTTGACATCATCCCAACAGGCGCTGGCTGAATTTCTGGAGGTGGACCCGGATTTATTGAAAGGTGCGGGTATCAACAGCCCCTCTTCCCAAGCCGAAGAAATCCCTGAAAGGGAGATGGAAGATTGGATTGATGGTTTACCCAAAACTGAAGTAAATGCCGTCATGAAACAGCTCCTGCAGGGCAAGGGCCATCAAGCCGAAAGGACATTGAAGAACCGATTTGCGGCATGGTGCAAAAACCGGCAGGAGGACAACCCCCAAACGCCCCGGCGTACTGTGGGAGAACTGTGGGAATATGCAAAAAAAGCTGAAAAAATACGCCTTGACCTGGAAAGCCGTGAGCGGATGCAGCAAGAAATCAAATGCCGCAAAGAGAGAGAGGTGTATCTGAAGAATATATCAAAAGATTTTCCGAAAATGTGGAAGTCGGTTCAGCAAACTGTAAAACGGGGATCGGGCCTGGCCTACGATGAGGCCTGCCGTTTCATGATTGATATTTCTGAAGCATACACACTTATAGGGAACCGTAAAGGTTTCAGACAGGAATTGAATAAATTCATGAATAGCCATTTGCGACGCAAGGCATTGATCCAACGTCTTGAAAAAACCGGCATCTGGGAGGAGAAATAAAAAAATCCACAATAAACTCAAATGACAGTGACGGGATTCACACACAAGGGACTTACAGCCCATAATTCAGAAAAGAACAGGATCAAATTCCGGTATATCTTGATCTATAAAATAAGGGGTTATCGATCATGACATCAAAAAAATGGAACTGGCAGCAGGACGATTGGCCCGATTTTTCCTATGACCGGATAAACATGGATCCCCTGGAAACTGAATTTACAAAAGCATCGGGCATTTCTATCGGGGTTATGCGGCACCTTTCCAAAGAAGATCTGGATGAATTCACGATTGAAATGATCTGCAGCGAAGCACTGAAAACGTCTGAAATAGAAGGTGCGTTTTTAGACAGAGACAGCCTCCAATCCTCCATCTGTAAAGAATTCGGCCTCGAGGAAAAATATCTGCATGGCGCTGTAAAACCGGAAGAAGCGGGCATCGCCATGATGATGAAAGATCTGTACACTGATTTTAATTCTCCCTTAACCCATGAAACCCTTTGGGCCTGGCATGACAAATTATTCAACGGAAGGACGGATCTGGAAAGGGGGAAATACCTCACAGGCAAAGAGGATATGCGGGTGGTGTCCGGACGGATTGACAAACCCAAAATTCATTTCATTGCTCCGCCTGCCTCTGAAATCCCAAAGGAAATGGATCTGTTTATCTGTTGGTTCAATAAAACAGCCCCAGGCGGCAAGGCGCCGTTGCCGCCACTGAACAGGGCCGGCACAGCACATTTATATTTTGTCACCATTCACCCCTTTGAAGACGGGAACGGCCGCATCGCCAGGGCCTTAACGGAAAAAGCCCTGTCCCAGGACCTGGGAAAACCGACACTGATCGCTTTATCTTCAACACTCAGTAAGAAGAAAAAAGAGTATTACGAAAATTTGGAACTGCAGAACAAGACCAATCAAATCACGTCCTGGCTCTGTTATTTTGGGAAAACCATTATTGAAGCGCAAAAACAGACCCTGGAGCGGGTTGATTTCCTGATCGCTAAGGCAAAATTTTTTAATGCCCATGGGACCCTTCTGAATCCAAGACAGAAAAAAGCGGTATTACGGATTTTCAGAGAAGGCCCCCAGGGCTTTTCCGGTGGATTCAGCGCTAAAAATTATATGTCCATTGCCAAAACGCCGTCGGCAACAACAACAAGGGATTTAAAAGATCTGACGGATAAAGGAATTTTGACAAAAACCGGCACCCTCAAAAGCACCCGCTATGACCTTAATCTTGCGCCTTTTTATCCAGCGGTATCCCAGGCCAAGGATATTAAAACCGCTTTGCGTCTGTCACGAGATTTATAGGAGTCCATCATGGCAAACACCAAAACGTCCAGATACGATGTTTCCGAACATCTCCGCACCCCGGAAGAAATGGCAGCCTACCTTGAGGCCTGCCTTGAAGAGGCGAATGGTGACGCCGCGTTTATAGCCAAGGCGTTGGGGGATATTGCTCGGGCAAAGGGCATGTCACAAGTGGCGCGTGAAGCCGGGCTATCACGCGAAAGTCTTTACAAAGCACTCTCGGGTGAAAGGGCTCCGGGTTTTGACACAATACTGAAAGTAATCGATGCTCTCGGGCTGAAATTACACGCAGAAGCTCAATGATCCGGCTGTATTTTGAAAATTTAAATCAGGCTTGACATAAACACCGGTGCTTTATAAGCTGTGTTCCCGTTGGTTGAACCGCTAAACATAAGGACATCCATATGCCTGTATTATCAGCGGATTTCATACGAGATAAGGTTGCCGATTCCAGGCTCATTTTTCAAAGAGGAAATACGATTACAGGCCCTGAACGACAGGGCGAAACGGGCTGGGGACCTGCAAGCATATCCGGTTTCTTGTCTCGGCCCTGAAAAAAGAACCAGGATTTGAAAAAAATGCGCCCGGGAAAAAGATTGATCTCTCAGACGGTCAGGACAGGATGGTGAAGAATGACCGGGAAACCAGCGAAGTTACCATGAAATTCAAGCTGCCGAAATTTATTTGACAAATTCATTGGTTTGCATTATTTCTGGTTCATATAAAGATCATAAAATTATCTTATGGTCCATATAAGATTCAAAGGAAGAATAGTGCCAAAGACCATCACACGCACCTACTCCCGCTATAGCCGGGATGCGGCGGCCCTGCTCGGCGCACTGATCCGGGAAGCCCGCAATGAACGCAAGCTGACGGCCCAGGAATTGGCTGACCGGGCCGGAATTTCCAGGGGATTGCTGCAACGCATTGAAAAAGGCAATCTCAAATGTGAAATCGGGGCTGTGTTCGAAACGGCTGCCATTGCCGGTATCAAGCTGTTTGAAGCCGATGAGGGCGCTTTGGCAAAACACCTGCGTCAAGCCAGGGAAAAACTGGCGCTCCTGCCGAAATCCGTTCGCAAGACATCAAAAGCGGTGAACGATGATTTTTAGGGGAGAGAAAGAAGCCTTTGTCTGGATATGGCTGCCGGGCGAAACCGAGCCTGTTGTTGCCGGACGGCTTGAAGCGGATAGGGGCAATATCCTGTTCAACTATGGGAAAAGCTACCTGGACCGCGCCAAAGACAGCAACCCCGCAATTGCCCTTTACGACCCCGAATTGCCGCTGCGTGCCGGAAGGCTGCCCTTGCCGGAGGGCTTGACCATGCCCGGCTGTATCAGAGATGCCTCGCCCGATGCCTGGGGGCGGCGTGTCATCATGAACAGAAAATCAGGGCTCAAAGGCCCGGGAGTTGATACTGCCGAACTGGATGAATTGACCTATCTGCTGGAATCCGGCTCGGACCGGATCGGGGCCCTCGATTTTCAGCGGTCTCCCACAGAATATGTGCCCCGCACCGCCAACCATGCCGGCATGGAAGAGCTGATGGAATCTGCCAGGCGAGTCGAAAAAGGGGTCCCCCTCAGCCCGGAGCTGGATCAGGCCTTGTTTCACGGCACCTCCATCGGCGGGGCCCGTCCTAAGGCCTTGATCCGGGACAGCAATAAAAAATACGTGGCTAAATTTTCATCCGGCACCGATCTGTACAATATCGTTAAAGCCGAATTCATTGCCATGCGGCTGGCTGAACGGGCCGGATTGAATGTTGCCCCGGTCAAACTGAAAAAAGCCGCCAACAAAGACATCCTCTTGATCGAACGCTTTGACCGTGAGCCAAAGGGCGACGGGTGGACGCGGAAGGCCATGGTCTCGGCTTTGACCCTGTTGGGCCTGGATGACATGATGGCGCGGTATGCCTCCTATGAAACCCTGTCCGAAATCATCCGCCACCGGTTTACCGATCCGAAGCAGACGCTGATAGAGCTTTTTTCCAGACTCGTCTTTAATATTCTCTGCGGCAATACCGACGATCATGCGCGGAACCATGCGGCGTTTTGGGATGGAAAAGCCCTGACCCTGACGCCTGCCTATGATATTTGTCCGCAAGGCCGCACAGGCAATGTGGCTTCCCAGGCCATGCTCATATCCGGCAATAATAATTTAAGCCGGCTCGGAACCTGCCTTGAAACGGCGCACAATTTCCTTCTTTCCGGAGAGGAGGCCCGGGAAATATTCGGCTCCCTGACTGCCGCCATTGAACAAAATTGGGACCCTGTCTGTGAAGAAGCCGGACTGACGGAGGTAGATAAGAACCTGCTCTGGAGGCGGCAGTTTTTAAACCCCTATTCGCTTGAACCATAAATATAAAGGAACTCATATGAACAGGATCACCATAGTCCAGGGCGATATCACCCAGGCCCCGGTGGACGCCATTGTCAATGCGGCCAATAGCCGGATGCTGGGCGGCGGCGGGGTGGACGGGGCCATCCACCGGGCCGCAGGGCCGGCCTTGCTGGAGGCCTGCAAAAAAGTCCCGGCGGAAAACGGGGTGAGATGCCCCGCCGGGGAAGCCAGGATCACCGGGGCCGGAAACCTGAAGGCAAAATACGTGATCCATACCGTGGGTCCAAAATACGGAATCGACAAGGACCCTGAAATCCTCCTGGCCTCGGCCTTTCGCAGCAGCCTGGATCTGGCCCTTGCCCACGGCTGTAAATCCATTGCCTTTCCTGCAATTTCCTGCGGGGTCTATCATTACCCGCCCGAGGATGCGGCCAGGATTTCCATTTCAGTCTGCCAGGGGCCGGAATATGACGCCCTGGACATCTATTTCTATCTGTTCGGCGACAGGATGACGGCCATCTGGACGGCGGCCCTTGCAAAGGCGGAACCACTGCTCTGACCATTTTGTCAGGGCCAGGCCCGGCATATCCGTAACAGTCGGCAGGATCTTTCGCCGTTTAACACGCATCAGGGCCCCTGTCTTTGATGTGATGCATATCTTGCCCTGCTGCCTCACCGAAATCTTGTCACCGGCTCCCAATATGCAATCACCGCTTCCGGGCCAGGTGGCCCACAGGCTTCCCCGGATACAACGGATCTCATATTCCCCCCGTCCAAGGGAAACCATTCCGCTTTCCCCAACGTGGATACTCATCTCTTCAATTCCCTTTCTGAACATCGCTCCTCCTTTATATCTTGAGATCACCCGGTCCATGACCGAGAATGTGATGGAGAATAGACCACACCGGCTTTGTTTTAAAGGGGCAGTTCCAGGCTTTATAAGGATGGCAGAGGTGTTTGGGCGGTTTACTGTGTCCTTTATTTTTGCAGAAACTGGGTCTTTCTTTTTTTCCCGCCGGAGGGTATAAGTCCTTTATAAAAGGGATGAGCCATGAAAATCACAAGGTATGAACAGGTAGCTGAAAAAATTCTCGGCCTGATTGAGAACGGTGTGCTGAAGGAGGGAGACAGGGTCCCCTCCATGAGGCAGCTTGCCGCCGACCTGGGTGTCAGCGTCAATACCGTGAAAGAGGCCTACTGGACCCTGGAGAAAAACAACCACATCGAGGCGGTGCCCCAGTCCGGCTTCTATGTGAAAAAAAGGGCCAGGGAACATGAGTCCGCGCCCCTCGATCCCTCCCAGATGGACCCTCAGCAGGTGGGGCTCTGCAAGATCTACGGAGCCTTTCAGTACTCCGGCAAATACTCTCCCGAACTGAACCTTGGGGTGTCCAACCTCCACCCCGACTTCTGGCCCCTTGAAAAGCTGGGAAAATACATGCAGGAGGCACTCCGCTACCACGACCTGGATTCGTTCAGCTATATCATGTCTCCGGGGTATCCTGAGCTACGCAACCAGATCGCCCGGCTGGGACTATCCGGCGGTATGGACCTGAACCCCGAGGAGATCATCATCACCAACGGCTGCCACGAAGCCATCTTCCTGACCCTCATGACTGTGTGCAAACCCGGGGACACGGTTGTTTACGAGAGCCCCATCTATTTCAGCTCACTGCTGCTGCTCCGGCGCCTGAATCTGAAACTCATCGAGATCCCGTCCTCGATGAAGGAGGGCATGAGCCTGGATACGCTTAAATTTGTCCTGGACAACCATCCGGTCAAGGCCGTATTCACCATCCCGAATTTCAACAACCCCCTGGGCTTTGTCATGCCCGATGGAAAAAAAAAGGAGATGGTAAGGCTTCTCGAAACATACAAGGTCACCCTGATCGAGGATGACATATACGGCGACCTGTATTACGAGACAAGGCCGGCGACATGCAAGAGCTATGATACTTCGGGTAACGTCATTCTCTGTTCATCCATCACAAAAACCGTGGCTCCCGGTCTCCGCATCGGGTGGGTGGTGCCGGGGGATGCCTATTATGACGAGATCACCAGACTCAAGACCCTGCTGAATATATCCACGGCGGGAATCAACCAGATTGCGGCGGCCCGCTTCCTGAAAGAGGGAGGGTATGACCGGCACATGAGAAACCTCCGTCTGTCCCTGAAATCTCAAGTCGTTGAGGTAAGAAACTGCATTCTGGAAAATTTCCCGGAAGGCACCGCCGTAACCGAACCTGCCGGGGGCTCCCTTCTCTGGGTGACGCTCCCGGAAGGGATTGACACCCTCACGATCTATCACGAGGCCCTGAAAAAAAATATCCTCATCGCCCCGGGATGCCTCTTCTCGATCAAGCAGAGATACGCCAACTGCATGAGAATCAACGCAGGGTATTGGAACGAGAAGATAAGAAAAGCCATCGTGTATCTCGGTAAACTCTGCCGGGAGGACAGATCCGTGATCAATGCACCCCCGGCGGACGACCCATACTCCAAGGCCGCCGCCGCAGGATAAAACTTTCCTATTTTTTAACAAACGGGTCCGGGGGACATGAGCCCCCGGAGCAGGAGCAGCCGCTGCTGCAATCGCAGGATTTTTTGCCCTTCCAGATGTCCACGAACCGCTTCACCATAAAACCCGCGGCAAGGGCCACAATGATTCCGACAATAATGGTATCCATGATACACCTCCTTATTTCTTCAGGCCAGCACAAGGCTGCCCACCTGGTAAAAAACCGTGGACACGAGCAAGGCAAGGCCGGTATTGAACACGATGGAAAAGGCCGCCCATTTCCATGACCCGGTTTCCTTGGCAATACAGACCACGGTGACAAAACAGGGCGCATAAAAAATGGTGAACAGGATCAGGCTGAAGGCGGTTAAGGGCCCCCAACCCTCGGCGGTTCTCAACCTTTCGGAAAGGGTACCGGTTTCCTCGGGGTCCACTTCCCCAAGGGAATAGGCCGTCCCCAGGGTGGACACCACCACCTCTTTGGCGGCAAATCCGCCCACAAGGGCGATATTGGTCCGCCAGTCAAAGCCGGCAAACCGGGTAATGCCTTCAAGGGCCCTTCCCATACGGCCGGCCGCGGAATTTTTCAAGGCTTCCCCGGCCTGGTCGGCATCCACCTGTAACAGATTCTCCTTTACGGTTATCATGGCCTGGGTGAGTTTTTCATCCTCCAGGGTCATGACCTCATCCACGGCCTCCCGGGACAGATCTGACACAATGAGGCTTCTTTGATCGTCAAATGCCTTGGTTTGGTTCTCATCCAGGCCGGGAAAGGTCATCATGGCCCAGAGAACGATGGAAATCAAAAGAATGACGGTGCCCGCTTTTTTGACGTATTGGATGATCCGTTCAAAGGTATGGATCAAGAGCCCTTTCAAGGTGGGCAGCCGGTAGGGCGGCAGTTCCATGACAAAGGGGGTGGATTCCCCCCGGATCAGGGTGGATCTCAGGAGCCATGCCACCAGAAGAGCCCCTGTCCATGAAATCAGGGTGATCAGGAGCATGACCTGGGCCTGGCTTTCGGCAAAAAAAGCCGCCGTCAGGAGGGCGAATACCGGCAGTTTTGCCCCGCAGTTCATGAAGGGAACCGTTAAAAGCGTGGCCAGGCGTTCCTTGGGGGATTTCAGGGTCCGGGCGGCCATGACGCCGGGAACCGCACATCCCCCGGCAATGCCGCCGGATACGATAAAGGCCATGACGGAAGAGCCGTGGAGGCCGAACATCCTGAATATCCGGTCCAGCATAAAGGACATGCGGGCCAGATACCCGGTGTCTTCCAGAAAGGCAATCCCGAAAAACATGAACATGATCAGGGGCACGAAGCCCAGGACCCCGCCCACACCGTCAATGATCCCGGATACCACCAGGGATTTCACCATGCCGTCGGGCAGGGCCTGCTCCGCCATGGCCGACACCCAGCCGAAAAACCCTTCCAGCCAGGCCACCGGGGCCTCGCTCAGGGTAAAGGTAAACTGGTACAGACCCATGAGCATGGCCGCCATGATGACGGGGCCCAGGAACCGGTTGGTGACGATCCTGTCGATCTTATCGGAAACCTGGATCCGGTTTTCATCCTGAAAAAACCGGATCACCCCCTGTTTTAATACGGAATGGACATATCCGTAGCGGTGATCGGCAATAATGCCCTCGGGATGGGTATCCAGGGTCTGGGCGATATGGATCCTCACCCGCTGGACAATGGCGTCCAGCTTCATGGCCGTGATCTTGTCCTGCCTATAGCCCCTATCCATAATCTGTTGATCATTTTCCAGGTATTTGAGGGCCGTCCAGCGTGGATCATATTGGGGTGTTAAAAATTCCGCCGGCCGGATCAAGGCTTCCATCTCATCCAGGGCCGCATCCAGGTCCCGGCCGTAGGAGATTCTCAGGGGCTCCGGCCGTTGGCCGACGGTTTCGGTGACGGCCGCCATGAGGGCCTGTTTTCCTTTTCCATCCCTGGCCACAATGGGAATCACAGGCAGCTTCAGCAGGGAGGAAAGTTTTGGAATATCGATCTCAATTCCCCTTTTCTTGGCCACATCCATCATGTTCAGGGCGATGCAGACCGGCAGCCCCATTTCCATGAACTGGACCGACAGGTAAAGGTTTCTTTCCAGGTTGGAGGCATCCACGATATTGATGATCATGGAAGGCTTTTCATCCACCAGAAAATCCCTGGCCACCACCTCTTCCAGGGAATAGGCCGTAAGGGAATAGGTGCCGGGCAGATCCACAATTTCAAACCGGCCCGTATCGCATTTACAGGTTCCCTGCTTTTTTTCAACGGTGACGCCGGGATAATTGCCCACATGCTGCCGGCCGCCCGTCAGCTCATTAAAAAGGGTGGTCTTCCCGGAATTGGGATTTCCTGCCAATACAACGGTTGCATTCATTTAGGATACCTCCACTTCGATATGGTCCGCCTCATTGTTCCGAAGCGTTAATGTAAATCCCATGATCCTCAGCGACACCGGATCATAAAGCGGCGCCCTGCCCTGGACCGTAATCTCCTTGCCCGGGATCAGGCCCATGTCCCTGATTCTCCTGCCCAGTTCGCTGTCGGCATTAACCCGTTGGATAATGCCCTTTTGTCCTATTTTCATCTGTCTTAAATTAATCCTCTCCACTCTTCCTGCCTCCACTTTATTTTTGGTCAAACATTAAGTGTTGTAAAAATCATAATGTTTTATATAGCTAACTTTTATTCATGTCAATTAAAAAATAATGAGTTTCTATAAAATAAATTATTTGACTTACTTAGTATTCAATTATAAATTAAGCCTTGTAACATAATGAAGGAGGAAACCCCATGACGGAAAACGATCATCTCTCGGAAAGCCTGGAAGATTATCTTGAAACCATCCTTGAGCTTCAGACCACAAAGACCGTGGCCAGGTCCAAGGACATTGCCGATAAAATGGACATCAAACGCGGGTCTGTCACGGGAATGTTAAAAAAACTGGCCGATAGCCAACTGATCAATTATGAACCCTACGGATATGTGACCCTGACCCCTGAAGGCAAAAAAATTGCCCAGGATGTCGAGCAGCGGCATATTTTTTTAAAGGATTTTTTCCACCGGATTCTCGGGGTGGATGAAGAAACAGCGGAAAGGACCGGCTGCCAGATGGAACATGCCATGGATAAAGAGACCTTTAAAAAATTCAGGGAATTTGTCGCCAAGGTGGATGCCTGTCCCCACCAATGCCAATGACAGGCGCACCGGGTTATTGAGGACGGCCAGGCCCGGCGTCATCTTCAACCGGCCTACAAGACATGCCTACAAGACGGGGTCCACGGTCCAGACCGCCGTGGCCGTAAGGCCCGTGTGGGTCCGCTGGATACGGCCGTTTTCAGCCATGGATTCCAGATAGGGCCGGATGACGGCTTCAAGGTCGGCTTCCGGCCGGTTGCTGACTTTTCTGAAAAAAGCCGTCTGGCTTTTCAGTTCTTCTTCCACACTCACATTCTGTTCCCATTCCACCCGGTCAAAGGTGAGGTCGGGAAAAAGCCCCATGGAAAACAAAAGATTGATCTTGAACAGGATGCTCTGGGGCGCGTCCTCCAGAACGGTTCCCATGATTTTTTCCCAGAGGATGGCCAGAACCGGGTGGTTTCGTTTGGCTGCCCAGCCCCGGACGGCACAGCCTTTTTTAGACGTCTCCATCATTTTAAAAAAGGATGCGGAACCGGCCACGCCCGGCGACATAAAGGCAATGACCAGGTCAAATTTTTTCTTCCACCCTTTTTGGCCGATATCCAGGGCGTGCCAGTCTTCACACAAGAGGGTGAGGTTGCCCCGTATATCAGGAGTGATCGACTGCCGGAACTGTTCCAGCATCTGGTCGGAAAAATCAAGGGCCGTCACCTTTGCGCCCTGACGGGCCAGAGCCAGGGCCAGGGTCCCGGTGCCGCAACCGATGTCAAGAACCTCCATACCCCTGAACAAAAGATCCTTCCGTTTAAACAGATCAAGGGTTTTGGCCAGCCTCCGGTTCTGGATTTCCGTCTTGTTCCGGTCATAGGAAGAAGCCGCCCGGTTCCAGTATTCGGGGGTGGAAAACCCCTTGTGAACCGTATAGGTATCGGTCTCCTTGTCCTGCTCCCAGGCCTTAAGCCAGAAGTCTGTATTGAATATGGGGTTCATTTGCCGGATCATCCTTTGCAGTGAATTCAAATTTTCAATGGTCCCTGCATCTATTTTTACTCTTTTTTATTCTTTCCTGTCAAAAACTATATGATATGATAGTCTATAAACAAAAATCTATCCATACTGGTTTCCCCGGATTCGGTAGGCGTTTCCGAATCCCCTGAAAGGAGAGTGAGCAATGCTGGGTACCGAACCGCGTTTTTTAAAGAACATGCCCTGGGCGCTCGCCCACCCGGTTTACCGGTCTGCCGCCTCGGCCCTGATCTATATAGCCGTATGCACGGCCTATATTTTATGTTCCGGCTGGATTGCCGCGGGGCTTGCAAAGACAACGGAACAGCTTCAGATCATCGAAACCGTCAAAGGCAGCGCTTTTGTGATCGTTAGCGGAATCGCCTTTTTCTTTATTTCGCTGGGATGGTGGCGGAAAACGCGGTGCCAGGGAGAACTGCTGCTTCAAAGCGAACGGAGAGCCGTGGCGGCAATATACAGTGCGGCGGTGGTTCATGATCTGAACAACCTCCTGATGTCGCTTTCGGGGCTGCTGGAGGAAATCAGAAGACGGGAAAAAGACGATGGGGCCCCTTCAAAGCGATATATGCATGTTGAACACGGGATCAGGAATCTTACCCAGCTTTCGAAACGCATCACCTCATCGGCCAGGCAGTTGCAGACAACGGAACAGGAAACCGCAGATCTCCCGTCCCTTCTTTCCCGCACCCTGGCCCTGGTGCAGAAACACCCCGACGTCAGGATGTGTTCCCTGACCATTCCCGATATCCCCCCTGTCCTGCTGTTCGTCCATACGGAACTGTTTGAACAGGCGGTCATGAATCTGATTATCAATGCGGCCCAGGCCGCTGGGAAAGGCGGGAAAATAGAACTGGCCTTTGAAAAAACCAAAAAAACCATGTCCGTGGAGATACACGACACCGGACCGGGGGTTTCACCGGATCAGGCAGAAACCATATTTGATCCGGGTTTTACGACCAAAACCGGAGGGACCGGCCTTGGGCTTCTCTCGGTTCAGGCCTTTGTCTCGTCCTGCCATGGAAAAATCTCAATGGACCGCTCCCCTCTGGGCGGTGCCGTTTTCCGGCTCATTATGCCGGTCCGGGAGGAGGCCCCCGCCACGTTTTAAAAGCAAAATTCCCAGCAAGGGCATGGCGGAGTCGAGGGGAACCCTACCCTGCCGCCTCGTTCAGTTCTTTTTTGGCTTTGGCTTTTTTAGGCGCTGCCTCTTTGGGCTCCGGAGTCTTGGTCTCTTTTTGCTTGAGGCTGCCGCCCCTCAGGATCAGCATCAGTTTTTCCCTGTTTTCCGCCAGCAATAAGGAGATGGTTTCAAGCTGGGTTTCGTCCAGCTTGACCTTTGAATTTTCCAGGAATTCAAATACATTATCGGCAATGTCAAGCATCTTATCATATTCGTCTGCTTCTTTTTTTGTCGCAAATGTCATTTTTTCCTCTCCATTCCTGACAACGATAAATTTTACAATGACGGCCATTTTATCTCCTTCAGATCAAATCATTAAATTTTCCCTATGGATGTCTGGTCTTAATACAAAAAAGGATACAGGTAAAGGAGTTTTCCTTCAACCTGTATCCTGTCATGTCGAACACAAAAAAAACGGTTAAACCTGGGGTCTGGGGTAAAGCCCGGCCCTCTGTATGATTTCCGGAACCTTTTCCTCCCATTCAATGGCCATGATATGGAAGCCGGACACGCCTTTGATTTCTTTGAGCTCCTGGATATGCTCTACGCAGATATTGACGCCCTCTTCGGCCTGTTTGTCCTTGGGAACCCCGGCCAGGCGGGCGATGATCTCATCGGGCACATCCATGCCCGGAACCTTGTTTTTCATGTATTTGGCCATACCCACGGATTTCATGGGGGTCATGCCGGCCATGATAAAGGTTTTTTCCGTCAGGCCCCGGTCTGCGGCCCGTTTGATCCATTCCTTGAATTTGTCGATATTGTAGATGCACTGGGTCTGGATGAATTCGGCCCCGCAGGCGATCTTTTTGGCCAGGCGCGGCACCCGGATTTCAAAGGGGTCGGCAAAGGGGTTGGCGGCGGCTCCCACAAAGATTTTGGGGGGGCGTTTGATGGCATCTCCGCCCAGGAATTTGCCTTCGTCCCGCATATACCGGACCGTCTGGACGAGCTGCATGGAATCCAGGTCATGGACGTTCTGGCCGGATTTGCAGTCTCCGAAACTCTGGTGGTCCCCGGACAGGCAGAGCATGTTGGGGATGTCAAAGGAGGCGGCCCCCAGGATGTCGCTCTGGAGGGCGATTCTGTTTCTGTCCCTTGTGACCATCTGGAGGACCGGTTCGATGCCGAGAAGTTTGAGATGGATACAGGCGGCCAGAGAGGACATGCGGGTCATGGCGGTCTGGTTGTCCGTGACGTTGACGGCATCCACATAGTCTTTGATGAGGAGGCCCTTCTTTTTCACTTCTTCGGCGTCGCTTCCCCGGGGGGGGCCGCATTCCGAAGTTACGCCCAGGTGTCCTGCCTTTAATATCTTTTCCAGTCTGCTGTGGGTATTTAATGCGCTCATATCTTCACATCCTCCCGTGTCACCTTTCTTGGGCCGCCGGCCCGGTCCGTGGACCAGTCCTTGATGGGGGCAACTTTTTCATAATCTTCCATTTTGTCCAATGCCTTGAGCCGGTCCACGATGAGCTGCCAGGCGCAGTCCACATCCTTGCTGATCTCGCATTTGCCGTTGGTGGAACCGCCGCAGGGGCCGTTCATGACCCGTTTGGCGCACCGGGACACGGGGCAGATGCCGCCGGTCCGGGCCAGGATGCAGGACCCGCAGGCCTGGCATCGTTCCGTCCAGAGGCCCCGGTCTTCGTTGGCGCCCAGGCATACGGTGTTGACGCCCGGAAGCAGGGGCATGGTCAGGTATTTTTCTGCGGCAAACTGGACTCCGACGCCGCAGGCCAGGGAAACAATGGCGTCATATTTGTCGATGTCGGCCCGGATCTCTTCCAGGTATTCGTGGTCGCACTGGCGCTCCAGGGTCCGCTCGTCAATGGTCTTTTCCCTTCCCTGGGCCATGAAATTCATTCTCAGGGCCGAGGCCAGGATTTCCACTTCCTTTTTGCCCCCGGCCTCGCACACGGTGACGCATTCGTTGCACCCCAGTATCAGGATACGGTCAAAATTCTCCACTTCCCCGATAATCTCTTCAATGGGTTTCTTTTTTGCTATGATCATCAGCAAACCTCATATTATACTGTTAATTATGGTTAATGCGTCATGCCGCATTTTTATTTTTTTTCTGTTTTGCCAGACGGATGGGGCTGGGCCCCAATTCCTTAATCTTATTGTCCATTTCAATGGCATACTGGGCAAACAAGGGGCCTTCGCCGGAAGACAGGTTAAACATCTTCACCCGGTCTCCGCCCACGCCCACCTTGTCAAGGATGAGTTTGGCCTGTTCAATTCGTTTCCTTGCCCTGAAATTGCCTTCGTTATAATGACAGTCCCCTTCCATACAGCCCACCACAAAAGCGCCGTCCGCACCCTTTTCAAAGGCCCGCAAAATATGGATGATATCCACCTTCCCGGTGCAGGGGACACGAATAATCCTGAAATTAGCCGGTATCTTCAATCGCATGGAACCTGCCAGGTCCGCGGCTGAATACCCTCAGTAATTACAGCAGAATGCCAGGATGACCGGATCAAACTCCTTTTCCATTATATTACCCCCTCCAGCAAGGCATCCACCTTGCTGAGCAACTGGTTGTCTTCATACCAGTTCAATTTAATTGTTTTGGCAGGACATTCGGCTGCACACACGCCGCATCCCTGGCACAAAGCCGGATCAATGTAACTGACGCCCATCTCGTTGATGACCGGTACATGGTAGGGACAGGACCGGACACAGACCAGACAGGATGCACAATTTTCCTGCATGACTTCAGCCGTTACCGAGGACAGGGTCAGGGATTCCTGGGAAATAAAGGTGGTTGCCCTGGATGCGGCCGCCATGGCCTGGCTGATGGTCTCGGTAATGAGCTTGGGCCCGTGGGCCGTACCGCAGATGAATATGCCTTCCGTGGGTGCTTCTACAGGTCTCAGCTTCACATGGGCTTCCATGAAAAAACCTTCCCGGTTCCTGCCGGTCTTGATGATGGTGGCCAATTCCTCGGTATCCGCGGCCTGGACCCCGGCGCTCAGAACCACCAGATCAGCCCCGGCTTCCACTCGCCGGCCGAGGACATGGTCGGTAAAGGTGACGGCCATTTTGCCGTCTTCTCCCTTTGACACTTCCGGCGGATTTTCAACATCAAACCGGGAAAAGATCACGCCCAGGTTTCTGGCCTTGGTATAGAATTCCTCCAGCATGGAATACATTCTCATATCCCGGTAAAGGATGAACACATCGGTCTCCGGGCTCTGCTCTTTTAAGGCAATGGCGTTTTTCACGGCATTCTGACAGCAGATCCGGGAGCAATTGGGGTTTTTCTCATTTCTGGAACCCACGCACTGGATCATGATGACCCGGTCCAGATCCTTTGTTTTGCCCGCTTCGATCCGGTCGGCCAGTTCAAGCTGGGTCAGGACCGAATCGCTTTCATTGTACAGATATTCCGTGGGCTGGTATTCAACGGCGCCGGTGGCCACTATCATGGCACCATGGTCGATGATCCGTTCTTCCATGGACGGACCCACCAGGACCGTGGTGGAAAAATTCCCCTTATATCCGCCGAATCCGACGATGAGGGCCTGTTTTAAGATATCGATCTTGGGATGGGTTTCCACGGATTCAATGAGTCCCGCAAGATAGCCCCTGATATCGGCTCCCTCAATGGTATGGTGAAGCCGGTTGCCGAGGCCGCCCAGGACATTTTCCTTTTCCACCAGGGTCACATGATATCCCTGGTCTGCCAGGCCCTTGGCCGCTGTCATACCGGCAACACCGCCGCCGATGACCAGGGCCTTGGGGATGACGGAAATCCGTTTGTCATGGAGGGGTCCCAGGGTCGCCACCCGGGACACGGCCATGCGGATGAGGTCCTTGGCCTTCTTTGTGGCTTTTTCAGGTTCATGGAAATGCATCCAGGAGTCCTGGTTCCGGATATTGGCCATTTCAAAAAGATATTTGTTCAGGCCCGCATCCTCAAGGGTGTCCATGAAAATGCCCTCATGGGTCTTGGGGGTGCAGGAGGCCACCACCACCCGGTTGAGCTTATGCTCATTGATGATTTCCTTGATGGACACCTGGGTGTCCTGGGAACAGGTGAAGAGGTTTCCCCCGGTATAAACCACATTGGGGAGGGTCTTGGCATAATTTTCAACCCCTTCCACATCAATGACACCGGCGATATTGATCCCGCATTTGCAGACAAAGACCCCGATTCTGGGTTCTTCGCCCAGGACATCCCTTTCCTGTGGCTTTGCCACGGTTTTGGTCCGGGTATTCCGGGCCGGGGCCAGCTTGATTCCGGCGGCGCAGGCGGCGCCGCTGGCCTCTGTCACGGAAGACGGGATATCCTTGGGTCCCTGGAAGGAACCGGACACATATACGCCGGGACGGGAGGTCTGCAAGGGGTTGAAAACCTGGGTCTTTACAAAATTATATTTATCCAGGTCCACACCGATGCGGCCCGCAAGGTCTACGCTTTCCTTGGGAATCACAAGGCCCACGGACAGGATGACCATATCAAAGATCTCCTGTTGCATCCGGCCTTCTTCATCGGCATAGTTCAGGATGAGATTGTCGGTTCCCGGCTCTTCCACCACGGAATGAATCCTGGATTTGACAAACCTGACCCCTTCCTGCTGGACGGCGCGGTTGTAATATTTTTCATAATCCTTGCCAAAGGTCCTCATGTCCATATTAAAAATGGCGGCATCCAGTTCCTTTTCCGAATGCTCCTTGGCAATCATGGCGTCCTTGATGGCATACATGCAGCAGACCGAAGAACAATACCCGTTGCCGCACCGGTTGGTATCCCTGGACCCGATGCACTGGAGCCAGGCGATCTTCTCCGGTTCCTTGCCGTCCGAAGGCCGGACCAGGTGGCCCATGGTGGGGCCGCCGGCGCTCAGGATCCGTTCAAACTCAAGGGAGGTCATGACATTTTTCGACCGCTTGTACATATAGGTATCATCCAGCCCGGACGGATCAAAGGTAGTGGCGCCCGTGGTCATAATGACGGAGCCCACGCTGAGATCCCTGATCCTGGGCTGTTCATCGTGATTCACGGCCCCGGCCAGACAGACCTCCACGCACTGGTAGCATTCCGAGCAGATCCCGCAGGACAGGCACCGGGCCGCTTCCTGATCAATGAGGTCCTTGGCCAGGCTCAAGCTTACTTCTTTGAAATTGCCTTCCCGTTCCGCAGCGCTGATCTTTGATGGTCTGACCCGTTCCAGTTTCGGGACGTTGGTGATCTCTGGTTTTTCATAGTCCCAGGTCTTTTCTCGATTTTCTTTCAGGTCCAGGCCGTTGATAAACCGGTGCATGCTTTCGGCTGCGGTCTTGCCCGAAGCCACGGCATCCACCACGGATTTGGGGCCGTAATAGGCGTCGCCTCCGGCAAAGACCCAGTCAATGGGGGTCTGGAGGGTTACAGGGTCGGCTTGAAGGCCGCCGGGCCGGGTCAGAGTGATGCCTTCTTTTTCGGCAAACCCGGTCTGGCCCGTCTGGCCGATGGCCACGATGACGGTATCGGTTTCGAACATGGTGAGTTTGCAGTCGTCATACTGGGGGCTGAACCGGCCGTTTTCATCAAATACGGTGGTGCATTCCTTGAACTCGACTTCAGAGACCTTGCCCTTATCCCCGATGAATCTCAAGGGTCCCAGGCTGTTGACGATTTTGACCCCTTCTTCCAGGGCTTCTTCGATTTCATAATCCCAGGCCGGCATTTCATCCCGTTTTTCAAGGCAGACCATGGTCACGTCCTTGGCACCCAGCCTTCGGGCCGTCAGGGCCACATCCACGGCCACGTTGCCGCCGCCGATGACCATGACCTTGCCGGAGAGTTTTGCCGCCGTTCCCAGGGCCGAGTCTCTCAAAAAGTCCACGCCCTTGATGACGCCCTCAAGGTCTTCGCCCTTGACGCCCAGGCCCCTGGACCCGTGGAGGCCCGTGGCCATGAAGAGGGCTTTGTAACCGCTCTTTTGTAGGCTTTCCAGGGTGATGTCTTTGCCGAATTCCACGTTGGTTTGGATCTGGACGCCCAGTTGTTCAATGACATCGATTTCCTTTTGCAGTTCCGCCTTGGGCAGACGGTATTCGGGGATGCCCACGGCCATCATGCCGCCCTTGACGGGCAGTTTTTCAAAGATGGTGACGCCGTAGCCCTTCTGGGCCATATAATAGGCGCAGGTGAGACCGGCCGGGCCGGAGCCCACGATGGCGATCTTCTCGTTTCGTTTTTCCGGGATTTCCGGGATATAGGGGGTGCCTTCAAAATCCAGTTCCGAGAGATACCGGTGAAGGTACTGGATGGCCAGAGGCTCATCCGCATCCCCTCTTGTGCAGACCGATTCGCAGGGATGGTGGCAGACCCGTCCGCAGGAGCCGGGAAAGGGGTGTTCCTGTTTGAAGAGCTTTAAGGCTTCTGCGTATTTGCCCTTCTGCATCAGGGCGATGAAGCCCTGGATGCTGACATGGGCCGGGCAGGTGGCCTTGCAGGGGGCTGTACCGCGCTTGGAAATCCCGTATCCGCCCGGAATGGCCTGTTCGTATTGCTTGAAGATGGCTTTCCGGTTGGCCAGGGCCTGGTTGTGCTCACTGGGGGTTTCCACAGGACAGACCTTGGTGCATTCACCGCAGGAGGTGCATTTCAACAGATCCACAAATCTGGGGTTTTCCCTGACCTTAGCCGTAAAATTGCCTTCTTCCCCGTCAAGTTCAAGAAGCTCCGTATTTGTCAACAATTCGATGTTCAGATGCCGGCCGACCTCGACCAGTTTGGGTGAGATGACTCACATGGTGCAGTCATTGGTCGGGAAGGTCTTGTCCAGGCGGGCCATCATGCCGCCGATGGCATAGGATTTTTCCACCAAATATACATAATAGCCGGAATTGGCTAAATCAATGGCAGATTGCATGCCTGCGATTCCGCCGCCAAGAACCATGACGGAACCGGCAAGGTTTTCCTTTGGTATTGCATTTTGGGTCATTTTTGCTAATCTCCTAACCTTATATATAAAAGCTTACCCATATTAATAAAGCTTAACAGCCTAAAGCCATGAACCCCGGCGGAACAAAATTATTCCAGAAACGCACAATTATTCAGAATCAACCCCAAATTTTAATTTTTTCCAGCTTTTAAGTAAAGAAAAAGGGATTCCTTGTCAAGCACTATTTCCAGGTCATATTCAGGTATTTTAGGAATTATAGAATTTATTTTTGGCCCTGAATTTGCTTCTGCTATCGCCCCTCTTCAAGGCTCTCATTGTCCGCATTCCAGGGAGCTATCTTCAGGAGCAGCAAGATCCCCGGAAGAGCTACGAGGGCGCAGAAGAGATAAAACAGGTTCCAGCCGAAAAACCGGGTCATATACCCGGTGAGGGCTGCCGCGAAAACCCCCGGAATTCCCATGAGGCTTGTCAGAAGGGCGTACTGGGTGGCCGTAAACCGTTTGCTGGTCTGGATGGCCATATAGGTGGCATAGGCGGCCTGGCCCAGGCCCGTGGCAAAAAACTCAAACCCCACCACTGCCCCCAGGAGATATTGGCTGTAATCGGCCCAGAAAGCTGACCCGTGATCCGCCATGTTCAGCACGGCAAAAAAGGCCGTGGAAACGGCCTGGAGAAATCCGAAGATATACAGGGATTTTGCAATGCCGAGACGGATCATGACGGAGCCGCCCACCAGAACCCCGGCAAACAGGCCGAACATGCCCACTCCTTTGACAATGACAAAATACTGGGTCTTGGAAAATCCCATGTCCATGATATAGGGGATGGTCATGGCGCCGGCCATATTATCCCCGATCTTATATAAAAGGATAAAGAGCAGAATCAGGATGGCCCGGTTCCGGCGGAAAAATTCCACAAACGGGTCCACCACCGCTTCTTTGAGGGTCACCGGAGGCGGCTCATCCACCCTGGGCTCGGGAACCAGGAGGGTGGTGATGACACCGGTGCCCATGACGGCCGTGAGCATGAAAAAAATCGTCTGCCAGGAAAAATCAAAATCCGCCAGCACGGAAAGCCCCACGGAAACAAAAGTCCCCAGCCGCCAGGCGTTCATCCATACACCGGTCCCGAACCCCAGTTCCCGGCTGGTGAGATATTCCCGCCGGAAGGCATCCAGAGCAATGTCCTGGCTGGCCCCGAAAAAATTCAGACACAGGGCAAATACGGCGATCCACCATAAACTTTGGTTCGGATCACACTGGCCCAGGGCTGCAATGGTGATCATGAGCCCGATCTGGGCCATGAGAATCCAGCCCCTTCTCCGGCCCAGGAAGGGGGGAACAAAGCCGTCCATGAGGGGAGACCAGACAAATTTCAGGGTATAGGGCAGACCCACCAGGGCAAAGAGCCCGATGGTCGTGATATCCACCCCCGCATCCGTCATCCAGAGCTTTAAGACATCTTTGATAATATAGAAGGGAAAACCCGAGGAGAACCCGAAAAAAAACATGACCGCCATTTTCCAGGACAGCATGATGCGAAGGGTCTTCACCGCGGAAGAGTTGTCAGATGAGGGTTTCATGAATCAGCACGAAATTTCGATTCCGATGGGATCACCGGTAACATCATAGGTGGATGACCGTATCGGCGGCAACGGCAAATACATCCATGGGAGACTGGCCGGCCTTCAGATCCGCCCGGCAATCCTTGACCATCTTATCCATGTCATCGTCGGTCCTGTCCTGGTTCAGGTGAAACAGGCCCAGTTGCTTCACCCCGGCCCTTCGGGCGAGGTCCAGGACGTCTTTGATGGAGGAATGGCCCCAGCCCTTTTTCCGTGAATATTCATCCTCCGTATATTCCCCGTCATGGAAAAGAAGGTCCGCATTCCGGGAAAAATCAAGATAGGCGTCAAAGCCGCGGCTTTCCGGATGATCAAAACCAAGTTCATTATCCGTTAAAAAGACAAAGGTTTTGCCGTCCTCAAGGAATCGATATCCCATTCCGCCGTTGTTATGGCTGGTGGGGATGGCTTCAACCCTTATGGATCCGATGGAAAAGGAGGGCTCAGGATATTTTACAAAATCCAGCCGGGCCTTGAGATCATTCAGTGAGATGGGGAAAAAAGGAGATTTCATGACCTCGTGCAGAACGTCCCGGGTACCGACCCCGGAGAACAGGCGGTCCTGGATGATGAGACGGGCTTTGCGGAATTGAAGGGGCCTGAAAAAAGCAATGCCCATGATATGGTCCCAATGGGCATGGGTCAGGAGCAGATAGTATTGGTGGATATCCCTGTCCATGAGGGAATTGCCCAGGCGCCGCAACCCTGTCCCGGCGTCAATAATAAGGGTTTCCCCGGTTTTGGCCGTAATTTCAATACAGGTCGTATCCCCGCCGTATCTCAGATAGGCAGGACCTGATACCGGCACCGATCCTCTTGAACCCCAGCATTTGATATCCATGGCTTTTCTGTATCATAGGCAAATTTCTTCGTCCACCCCAATTTATGTTTTATTTCCCCTGCCCAGGTTATTTCAAGGCAAAACCCTTTTCCGGTATGAAAAATATTTTTGCAATACGATGCCGGAAATAATCAGCATAAATCCGATATAGGTCTGCGCAAGGATTTCCTCACCGAGAAGGGTATGAATAAAGATCAATGAGATAAAAGGCGTCAGAAATATCAGGTTGGTTACCCCATGGGTATTGGATGAAGACCTTAAAGCGCTGATCCATGTAATAAACGCAAAACCGAATTCAAAGCATCCGATCCAGATGGCCCCATAGAGGCCTTCTATCTGATGGATCTCAAACGAGGACAATGAAAAGCAGGCCAGGCCGATAAACGGAATACTGAAAAAGAAATTCAGAAAAATGGCAACGATGGGGTCTTGTTTTGACCGGACATTATAAATCCAGTAGAACGCCCAGATGATGGTGCAGGAAATGGCCAGAAATACACCGAAATAGTCGATTTCCGAACCCGGGGCATTCCGGTAAGAAAGGACGACCACACCGGCATAGCAGATCAGGGAGGCTGCGATTTGAATCTTTGAAAATCTTTGTTTCAACAAGGGGATCGACAGCAATGAAAGGGTGATCACCCAGGTATAATTGATGGGCTGGACGATCTGGGCCGGCAGCAGGTCGTAGGCTTCGACCGCCATCCAGTAATATATTAATCCGGCAATTAAATAGCCGCCCCCAAATTAGCATAAGCAATTTTCGGATGTCTGAAATATTTCATGACCCTGCCGGGCAGTTTTTGAAGTTTTCTGAGGTGCGATATGGCTTTGCGTTTTAACTGCTCTTTTGTCCTTGC
>JAMPXP010000033.1 GCA_023701135.1 Desulfobacula sp.
ATCCTGCTGATGTTTAATCCATTCATGCTGAATGGCGTAACGGCCATCCAGCATGAAATCATATGAATATTACAAATTCGCCTTGATGAAATCCACAACTGCTTTTCCGTCAATGCCTTTGGCGCTGACGCTTTTGATGTATTCGTCAAAGATAGGGGCTATGGCCTTCTGCCATTTTTCTGATTCCTCTGGGCTCTGGGGGACAATTTCCCCTCCTTTTTCCTTGAAAAAATCAAGTCCTTCCTTATCGATATCATCCCAGCCCTGGCCTGTTTTTACGACCCATTCCGCATTGATCGTGTTAATAATATTCTGAATTTCCGGTGACAGGGCCTTCCATTTGGACTTGTTCATCATGACACCGAAAGCCAGCGAATACGCCGTTGAATAGTTTTCCATCATATATTTTGTAACTTCGCCCAGTTTCCAGCCTTTATTGGATTCCACCGGGTAGAGGGCTCCGTCCACAACGCCTTTCTGCAGCAATTCATAGGTTTCATTCATGGGTTTGCCCACGGGTGATCCGCCAAGGGCGCTGATAATGCTGCCGCTGGTTCCTGTTCCCCTGATTTTAAGACCTTTCATATCATCAAGGGTAACCACTTTTTTACTGACGGTGTGAAGAAGGCCTGGGCCATGGGCATGGAGATACATAATCTGGGTATCATCAAATTCTTTGGGCTGGAATTTGTTCAGGACTGCATTGGCTACCCGGGTTGCCTGAGTTCCGTTCTTATAACCCATGGGAAGATCAATGGCAGTCGCAACCGGGAACCGTCCTGCCGTATAGGACAATACGGTGAGCCCGATATCTGCTATCCCGCTGATGACCCCATCATAAATCTGGGGACCTTTTGCCAGGGAACCGGCCGGAAAATATTTTATCACCACTTCGCCGTTGGTTCTTTTTTCAACTTCGGCACACCAACTCGCTGCAAGCTGACTCTGCTTGTGGGTAGGGGGGAAGAAATCCGCATAGGTGAGTTCGGTTTTAGCAAATGCACTGAGAGTAAAAACAGCACTCAAGCAAAAGATTAAAAAAGATAGAAACATCGTTTTCTTCATTTTGTTATCTCCTGAAAATGGTTAAGGTGCCACTGGGAAACTCATTTTTTAGCCTTTATATACTCATTTTTTCTAAACGTTAGCGGATTCACCTCCTTTCAAAGGGATTATGGGTGCACTGCAATTTTACGGGTTGGAGGACAACGGGTGATCCGCCAAGCCCAGTGTAACCAGATCGCAAAGGTTCAGCTCCATCATCTTTACACTGGCCAGCGCTCTTTTTGAATTCCGGGACAGGGCCGGGAAAGAAGCGGCTGAAGCCTCCAGCTCAATTAATAGTGCTTTGGCTTTAAGGATATTGTCATTGAGTTGATTCAGGTCCAAAACGGTTTTCATGGTCGGCCCTCCTTTTTCACCATATCTTTTTTTCTCAGGTCTTTGAACCGTTTTGCCTTGGCTTCGTACCTCGGCAGGCTGCCGTAATCATAATATTCAATCTGATATCCAAGATTTGTTTTCAGCCGGAGCTGATCTTTTAAACGGTTTTCGACACTGATTTGCGAGACCTCAGGCAGAAGCTCCACCTTGAGCTTGATCCGGTCCGCATCCCCTTGCTTATCCACGACCACTTCGAATTCATCGCCAAGACCGTCAATGGACCTGACAACCTCTTCGATGGCGGCCGGTGAGATGAGAACGCCCTTGACCTTTGTGATATCATCGGCCCGGCCGAGGACACCTCCCCGGATAAGCCTGAAAGAGCGGCCGCAGGAACAGGATTCCGAATCCCACTCGATGATATCCTTGGAGTCAAACCGGATACAGGGCTGGGCGATGCGGTCCAGGGCCGTAATTACCATCTTTCCCTTCCGGCCCGGTTCTTCTATGATCTCGCCCGTCTCCAGGTCTTCAATCTCCACAAGAAACATGGCTTCATTCACATGCATGCCGCAAGGCTGTTTTCTGCATTCATAGGACCAGGCCCCGATTTCCGTTGCCCCTGAATGATCAAATACTTTTGCACCCCAGGCCTCTTCCATTCTTCGTTTAGTGCTGGGAATACCGGCCCCCGGCTCTCCTGCACAGGTGATCTTATTGATGGAAAGCGTGGCCGGATCTATACCCATCTTGTTTTTTGCCACATCCGCCATATTCAGCACATAGGTAGGCGTGGCCATCATGGCCGTGGCCCTTAATTCCCTGATCTTCAAAATACGGGACTGGGTATCCAGAACACCTCCGGGAACCACCTCGCACCCCAGCTTTTCAGCCGCATAATGCCCGGCCCAGAAAGCCACAAAAATATTATACCCAAAGGGAAGAAAGACCCTGTCGTTGGGCCGGTACCCTTGGGCCCACAGGATAAAGGACCAGCACTCGGACCACCATTCCCAGTCCTGCCAGGTATCGGGCTGATACACCGGCTGTCCTGTGGTGCCGCTGGTCTGGCGGAACACGGACACCTCTTCCAGAGGGACACAAAGGGCATCCCCGTAAGGGAAAGGATCTTTGTTCTGGATTTCCCGCATCATGGATTTTTCAACTTTTGGAATTTTTTTAATATCGTCTAAAGACCGGATATCGTCCGGTGTTAATCCGGCCTTGTCATACAAGGCCCTGTGGAATTTTGAACGGGTATAGGCCCAGGCGAGTATCTGTTTGAATTTTTTAAACTGCAATACTTTCAGCTTTTCCCGGGGCAATTTTTCAAGGACCGGGTTCCAGTATTCCTGATCAAGCATTTTCCTTATCCTTTTTTAAATTTGGTGAAAATTTATGTTCTATCAATATCTTGATAAAAAACAATTAACAAGGGCTATATTTCAGGTATAAACCAGGTATAAAATATACCCATTATTCTGAAGAAGACAAAAAAGTTCTGAGGTTAATGCTCTGGTTGGTGATCCCGATTTTTCTGCGGATGCTTTTACGGTAAAACTCAACGGTTTTTTCGGACAGGTTGAGAATCCCTGCAATATCCTTGGTTGTTTTTCCGAATTTGACCATATTGGCCACCTGGATTTCCGATGGGGTCAGGTTCCTAAATTCCAGGGACATTCTGTGCAGAAACGGGGAGACAATATCATGAAGCGTGGATTCCATGATATCCAGACACCCTTTTTGCCTTTCATCCAATTCAGATCCCCGCATTTTTTCAATATAAGGAATCACCAGTTCCCTGATATTTACCAGCATTCTTTCTTCCAGCAGGGTCTTGTCTTCTTCTCTTTTCTTTAAGAGGACCCGAAGAGCCGTATTCACTTCTTCAAGACTCTGGGTCTTATTTTCAATCTCCTTTGTCCTTTGCCGGACCCTGAGTTCCAGAAGATTTATCTCTTTTTTCTGGGTGGAAATATCCGTAATAATGGCAAAACTCCCCTTAAACCGGCCTTCTGCATCAAAATAGGGGGTGGGTGTCATGATGGAATGGAGGTGTGAACCGTCCTTTTTGATCCAGACGATCTCATAGGGGTCACGTCCTCCTTTTCTTCGCTTTTCAAGCTGGTCCAGAAGAATTTTTTTATTCTCATCATCCAGGAACTGATCTACTTTCTGACCGATGATCTCATCCCTTGACCGTCCCCACATCCGGCAAAGCGTCTCATTGGCATAGGTTGTGACCTGGTGTTCATCGATTTCGCTCAACCCGTCTCCCATGGTTTCCACAAGGGTCCGGTATCGCTGCTCGCTGGTAAATAATGCGCCTTCCCTGTCGGGTTTCAGTTCCTCATTGGTCATTTGCATACAAAATCATTCGATTTTTCTTCCTGCCGTTTTTTCAATAGCCTCAATAATCCATCCGCCAACGGATTTTTTACTGATAGAGCCTGTCTGCTTTCTCACCCGTTTTAATTCAAGTTCGGCCCGGGCCATGGTTTTATGCCCCCCGGCAGAGCCCAATGCCGAAAAGGCCTCCTTGGCCGTATTCCCCGCGCCTTTTCGCAAACCGTCATTGCGGATGACAATAATGAGTTTTTTCTCGTAGATTCCGGATATAACGCTCCAGTTGATCTTTGACAGGGTTAAAAAAAAATCCGCCACCACCACAAGGCCGTCGGGCTTTGAAATATTTCCGGCATGAAAAAACACCCGGTTATTGATCACCTTTCTGTGTTTAATGGCCCTTCCTAGAAAATCAAGGTCTTCCTGGGTTAAAGTAGCCCTTTCCACCTTTGTGACGATATTATTGTCCGCGAACCGGTAAAGATACTGGAAGGCCTTGATATCTTTCAGGCTTGCGCCCCGGGTGAAATCCGCCGTATCTGTTTTAATGCCCAGCATCAAAGCTGCTGCAAGCTTTGCCGAAGGTTTGATGTTGCGGGTCTTCAAATATTCGGTCATCATGGTGGCGCAGGCCCCGTAATCGGACCGGATATCCACATAGGGCGCATCACCATCGTAACTTAGCGGATGATGATCAATGACGGCATCAAAGGTAAATCCGGAAAACTGTTCATTGTGACCGGGCTGTGAGTCTATGATGATGAAGGCTTCAAAATTTTCTTTATTCACCTTATCCAGCTCCACCAGGCCGGACTCCGTATGTTCGATCATGGCAAGGTTATCCGGACGGGTAATCCGGTTGAAATGAGCGATGACGACTTCCGCCGCTTTCCGCCACAAGAGACGCTTCACCGCCATGGCAGATGCAATGGCATCGGGGTCCGCATTGATGATGATCAGCACCTTTGAATTGCCGGAGAAAAGGTTTAAAAACCGTTTGAGTTTTTCCTTGTTGTTCATTGCACGCTTTCCTTTTTATTGCTGCTGAAAAACAGGGTCAGCGTAATAAAGGCATATCCGATAATGGCCAAAACGGCAAACACGCCGTAAAATACGCCCAGAGGAGCAAGGACAAGGGCTGTCAGCCAATGGACGGCAATAACAGTGGGCGAGTGCAGTTTGATGGGGAAATCATCAAACCGGCAGATCACGGCAAGACCGCAAAGGTTCCAGCCGTAAAGGGAGGCGAAAACATGCATCTGCAACAGCCATTTCGTCTTGGAGGGGTCGTAATCCGGTGACATCTGCAATAGGATATAAGCGATCCCCGAAACGGCTGTGAAATTCAAAAACCCGATCCCCGAGGTCAAAAAAAGTTTCTGCTGAATATTATCGGCAAATGTTGCATAAAGGAAAAATACCGTGATAACGGCCAAAAACAGGGCTGATGTGACATAAATCTGGGGGATAAACCGTTCAAACAGGATAAACACAAAAAAGATGATCACTCCCAGGGTAATGGTCCAGAAACACATTTCCATCACAACTTTGGCTGATGTGCCCTCCATCTTTCTCAGCATGGAGAAGACAAGGGATAAAGAGATAAGGGACAAGGGGAAGGAAAATCCAAGGAAAAACGTATTCAAGGTCAATTTTTCCATATAGATAAGCTTGAGGTATTCGTTGTTGAGGATCACCAGGGAAGCCATGACAATCCCTATGGAAAGACAGAGCAGGGATGCCTGGTGAAATTTTTTAGACACGGATTCCTTTGAACTGAAAAAGGAAATGGGAAAAAATGAGAATTCCTCAATCCTGATTTTCTCCACCAAGCAGGTCAGGGGGATGGATACGGCAATGGTTATTGGATATAACTTTAAAAAAGCAGATACCGCATAAACGATGGATCCTGAAAAAAACAGAAGAACGGTTCCGGATATCCGGGCCCTGGCCTGGGTATAATAGAGCAGAATGGTTCCCCCGGTACAAAGATTGAAAAGAAAGATATGAAGCCTTTCAAAACTGTAGTGTTCTGCAGGAAAATAAATATTCATAAACCCGAAGATGAGGGCTGCAATCATTAAAATGGAGAAAAGAAGCTTCAATCTATTGTTCATGGTGTAATTAAACCTATTGGCCCATCTGTAAAATTCCCGGCATCTGTCTTCCTATCGTCCCAGGACATGTCTCAATGCCGGGACAAGTGTCTCATGCTGATACGAAAACCCATGGTTCAAAAGTTTTTCAGGTTTGACCCGGGCGCTTGCCAAAAGGGTTTCTTGTCCCATTTCTCCCCATAACAGCCGGGCCGGAAAGGCGGGGAATCTGAAAAATATTTTTTTTAAAAAAACCTTTGCCAGAGTGACCGAAAATTCCTGGTTTGTAACCGGATGGGGCGCCGTCAGGTTTACAGGACCCTGGATATCCTCTGAATTCAATATATGCAGAATAGCGGACACGGTATCATCCATGCTGATCCAGCTCATATACTGCCGCCCGTGGGAAAGGATTACCCCGCAACCGGTTTTAAACGGCACCGCCATCCTGGCCAGGGCGCCTCCGGCAGGGGTGAGAACAATTCCGATCCTGAGCTGAACCGTTCGGATTCCGGCCGTCTCCGCCTCCTTGGCCGCATCTTCCCATTGTTGACAGACCCAGGAGATGAAGCAATGACCCGGAGCCGAAGATTCCGTTAATACCGTATCCTTGCCTTCCCCGTAAAATCCGATGGCAGACGATGAGACAAAGACACCGGGCTTGTGCTTCAGGGTTTTCATCTTTTCCACAAGAAGCCGGGTGGGCATGATTCTTGAGTCCAGGATCTTTTTTTTCTGCTCACGGGTCCACCTCCCCCTTGAAATATCCAGCCCGTTTAAATTAATGACGGCGTCGATGGGGCCTGCCGATTCCAGGTCCAGGTCTCCCTTGTAAGGGTCCCAGAAAAGCTCGTCCTTTTGCAGATTGCCTTTTTTGCGGACCAGCCGGATCACCTCATGGCCGCGGGTTTGCAAAAACGGAACAAGGACGCTGCCAATGGTACCGCCGGAACCGGAAATAAGGATTCTTTTTTTCGGCATCTCTTCTGAATAGTGTTCAAGGTCATATTTGAGAACCCTGTGGCGGTAACTGAACATCCTTTCAAATTCTTTTTTAGCATATCCGTAAAAGGGCCTGCTCAGGATTCCAAAGGGCAGCTTAAATTCCACCCGGTCTTCCATGACCATGCCGGAGGCCCCGTCGGAAATAAATCGATGGGTGTGCTCCCATTTGGAAAACGGACCTTTGACCTGACAATCCTTAAATTCCTGATTCTTCCGGTACTCAATGTGTTCGGCCACCCAGAGGCGAGGTATTTTAAATATTTGAATCCGGAAAGTGACCTTAACGCCTCTTTGAATCCCCTCTCCACATCGGGAGATGAGTTTCATGGGCGCCCAGGGAGGAGTCAGCCTGGCGATGGCTCCGTTTCTTTCATGCCATGAAAAAACCGCCTCAACCGGAGCATTGATCCGGGTTCTCTTTATATAAATATCACTCTTCACGACCAGCTCTTAAATTAATTCATCCATTGATTTTGAGGTTCTTATACTATAATAATAATTTTTAAGTTTAAACCTTTTTTATCGAGACAAGGATTTAAGATTCAAAGGCACATTCTTTGCAGAGTCTTCGGATGTTGCGTTGGCCTGAATATCGGCTGACTTTTATTGAATGATAACAATTAACGAATGGATGATAGGAGGATTTACCATGAACAAATATGAATGTTCTATCTGCGGCTATGTGTATGACCCTGCCAACGGCGACCCTGACAACGGCATCGCGCCGGGAACCTCATTTGAAGACCTGCCGGAAGACTGGGTCTGCCCCCTTTGCGGGGCTGCCAAAGAAAATTTTGAAAAAATGGATTGATACTCAAACAGGGAGGCCGTTAAAAAATGTACAAACCCATTGAGATAGCGGATGGGATCTATTCTGTAGGATGCCGGGACTGGGATATCAGGGATTTCCATGGATATTCCACCTATGAGGGAACAACTTACAATGCATTTCTGATTCTTGGCGAAAAAAACATACTCATTGATACGGTCAAGGAAAAATTTGGAGATGAGCTTATTTCCAATATCAGCAGGATTATTGACCCGAAAAAAATCGATATTGTCATCAGCAACCACACGGAAATGGACCATTCCGGTGCCATCCCCAAGGTGCTCCATGCCATTGGAAAAGACAAACCCCTGTATTGCTCCAAAATGGGCGCCAAAAACCTGAAAAGCCATTTTAACCGGGATTTTAATTTCAAAGTGGTGGGAACCGGGGACGAACTGAAAGTCGGCAACAGGACCTTTTCCTTTATTGAGACAAAAATGCTTCACTGGCCGGACAGCATGTTCACCTATCTTGTGGATGGCGGCATCCTGTTTTCCAGCGACGCTTTTGGGCAGCATTACTCCGGGGATAAATTCTTTGATGATGAAATCGGAGATGAAATCATTCCCCATGCCAGGAAATACTATGCCAATATCCTGCTCCATTTTTCACCCCGGGTCCAGGCTCTTCTGAAAGATGTCGGCAAAATGAATCTGAAACTGAATATGATCTGCCCGGATCACGGTATCATTTGGAGAGAGAATCCTTCCAAGATCATTGAGGCCTATGACAAATGGTCCAAGCAGGAGCCGGCAAAAAAAGTGGTTGTGATCTTTGATTCCATGTGGGAAAGCACCACAAAGATGGCCAGGGCCATCACCAGCGGCATAGAGTCCGAAGATGTGCATGTCAGGCTCATGAACACACGGAAATGGCACAGAAGCGATATTATGACGGAAATCATAGATGCCGGCGCCATTGCCGTGGGATCACCCACCCTGAACAACAGCATTTTTCCTGTTATTGCCGATGTCATGACCTATATCAAGGGCCTCCGGCCCCAGAATAAAATTGCAGTTGCCTTTGGTTCCTATGGATGGAGCGGGGAAGCCGTCAATATCCTGAACAAGGAATTTGCCGAAATGAAACTTGATATTATTGACGAAGGGGTAAAAGTTCAATATGTTCCGGATGAGGAAGATCTGAACAGATGTTTTGGTCTGGGGGTAAAACTAGCAAAAACATTAAAGGAAAGGTTATCGTAATTATACGGATAACCCGGAGGAAGCATGACAAACGAATTTAATGCAGATGATATATTTGAAATGGCCGTAAAAATTGAGCAGAACGGCGCCGTTTTTTACCGGGATGCAGCCGGTCAGGTTGACGAAAAAAAAAATAAGGATTTTCTTCTGGAACTGGCCCGGATGGAAGATGAGCATGGCGCTGTTTTTTCCAACCTGAAAAAAGAATTGACATCCCAGGAAAAAATAGCAACAACCTTTGATCCTGAAGACGAAAACATCCTTTATTTGAATGCCTTTGCAGACTCAAAGGTATTCTTCAAAAAGGAAAAGCCGGACAATAATTTTAAAAATATTTTACACTGCTCCATCCAGACGGAAAAGGATTCCATTGTCTTTTATCTTGGCATCAAGGAATTGGTTCCGGAAAAATATGGCCGGTCAAAGATAGATACCATTATTAAAGAAGAAATGGGGCATATCCGGCTTCTTGCGGGTAAATTGGCCGAGCTTTACTGATCTTGATTATTTAACAAAAATCCCCTGATGGTCTCATCATCAGGGGATTTTTGTTTCCGGAAAAATAAAGGGATCAGGCTTTCCAGAGGCCGTGAAGATTGCAATACTCCCTTGCCACCACCTTTGCCGCATCGGTCTTAAATTCGGCTCTGGGGGCGCTGGTCGGCGTCAGCATCTGTCTTTGAACAAAGGTATTATCCTCTGAAGCAAGCTCAATCCATTCAATCCAATGATCATTGCCCATGGGATGCGGCACGCTGCCGACCTTTACAGCATATCCGCCCTGAATTTTTTCAATGACCGGCACATGCTTTTCCTTTGCCGCGTCCACCGTATTCTCCACCAGCCTGTCCATGGGCTGGCCGCAACACATGACCGGCGGGTTTTCGCCGTGAAGAACCTGTACAATATTTCCGCATTTGCCGCATTTGTAAATACCCATTTTTTCAGCCATCTACGATCTCCTTTATTTTAATGTTGAGGTTAATAAATTCATATATAATGATAAAAAACACGTCTAACCCGAAGGTTCAACCCGTTTTCGTTTTCAGGGAATACACCGTATATATCCAATCTAAAGTTTATTTTCCACAAAAAAATCCGGTTTTTTCATGCTCAATAAAGTTCCGAGCATCCTTTGGGTCAATTCCTCTTCGTTTTTTGTGGCAGCTTTAAAAATAGAAGCCATCTGATAATAAATCTCGTTTTGAGACCGGACGGCAAAATACGAATGCGTCTGATGCGGTTTTTTCAAATTTTGTTGTTTGCCTCTTTTTGAGCGAGCCATATGTCATCCCTCCTGTATTTTTTTCTAAAAATGAATACAGCAAACATCATACCAGATGATAAAAAACCTTCCATTTTCCTGAAATACTCTCGGAACAAGCGACGGACATGGAATGGAACGTATAAGAACAGGTGAAACGAAACCAAGACAGTCATGTCTCAAATGCCGTATCAATCCCCAGAAAAACAAGACAACACTGCACTGATCAAAGCGAAAAAAAATGGAAAAAACGAAATTCGATTTAAGAATCAGATAATATATCCTAACAGAAAAAGAATCTGTATTTCAACCCATTTTTAATCAAACTTCTCTTTTTTATATATCCTGAGGGCGAAAAAAACTGAAATCCTATAGATGGATCAGACTAATCCATTTGCCAGAGTTTTCTGATCTCTTCCATGTGATCAACCAGAATTCCCATATAGGTTTCTTCCATGTCAAGCATGATTTGGTCTTTTTTCCTGAGCCATTCGGACAGCCAGGCAAACCTCAGGGCCAGCGCATATTCCGGAAAGAATCGCCGGCCTGTTTCGCTGATCACAGACGTCTTTTGAATCTCTTCCATGAAGGTCATGACCATGGGCCTTCCTAAGCCGCTGGGGTTTTCAATCCCGGCGCAACCCACCAGATTGGCCGCATCGTACAGATCCGGCTTGATGCCGGCAAATTCCCAGTCAATGACGGCTTTTATCGTATCCTGATGCCAGATGACATTCAAGGGATGAAGGTCTCCGTGACAAAAGGAAAGCGGCAGATGGTCATGGGCCTGCATAAACCCGGATTCAAGAAATTTTAAAAAAGGCAGAAATTTTTCATAAACCGGCCGGTCATGAATTTTCATCTCGCTGACGAGTTTATAAATATAGGCTTTAAGGGAAAATTGGGGAAGGGATAAGACCTTTTCAATTCCTTGGGAGGCCCTTTGCATCCGGGCCAGAAACACGGCAAAGTTTTTTCCCATGTCCGGGGAATCTAGATAATCCGGTCTCTTCAATACTGTCCCCTCAAGGAAAGAGGAAAGCTGAAAGCGCCCTTCCCTGAAAAACGGCAGGAATCCTTCCTGATCCGATTTCCGGTATGGCAGGACTTCGAAGAGTCCCTGGTGGTTCAGAAAATCAACCGCCTTTGCCACCTGATCCCGGATGGAAAATTTTTCTGCCGGAAATTTTTCCAGCAGAAAAAGCCTGCCGAACCTATCTTGAATCACTACCCGGGAAACCGTCCGTTCCGGGCTGCCCGGGATCTCAATATCCGCCCGTACCCCTTGAAATTCAATTTTCCATTGATCAAAGAGCCATTGAAGGAATTCTTCCTTTGACGGATCAGAGAATTCTTGCAATGGCAGACTCCAATTGTTCCCTTGGCAGGGCGCCCAGAAGGGTGTCCAAAATCCGGCCGTTTTTTACGAGGAACAGGGTGGGAACACTGGAAATGGAATATCTGGATCCGATTCCGGTATTTTCATCCAGATTCAGTTTGGCGATCTTCAGTCTTCCCTTGTATTTTTCTGCGAGCTGGTCAAGGATGGGGCCGACCGAACGGCATGGCCCGCACCAGGGCGCCCAGCAGTCCACCAGGACAGGAAGTGCTGATCCCAGCACCTCCCTGTCAAAGGTGGCATCGGTCACATTTACGGGGCGGCTTAAGATTTCCTTTGGTAAAACTGTTCCACATTTTCCGCATTTCGGGGTTTCATTGATTCTGGATACCGGAACCCTGTTTTTTGCCGAACATTTTTTGCATACCAATATCAAGCTGTCAGCCATGATAATCATCCTCTATATCAAAGCGGTAATACTTTTTCCATAGGCCTGGGCAGCCTGGATACCGCCTTGTACCCAGCTTGCCTTAAGCATCAGGGGGCCTGATACCATTTTCATTCCATAGATATTGGCCATGGTATCAAAAATTCTGCCGGGGGCCTCGCCGCTCCAGCCGTAAGCACCGAAGGCACCGCCGATTTTATCCTTGAGTTCCGCTCTTTCCGCAATAAAAAGGATTTGTTTCATGGAAGTGATCATTTCGCCGTGATAGGTGGCGGACCCAAAGGCATATCCGTCATATCCCTTTAAATCCTCTTCGGTTTTAATATCCCCGGTTTTCTTGATCACAACCTCATGCCCTGAAATCCGTACGCCTTCGGCGATCAGATCGGCTATTTTTTTTGTCTCATCGGTCCTTGACGCATACACAATCAATACTTTTCCCATTCTTTTTCTCCTGTTCAATCCTGGTTAAATAAAATTTTTGAATCGGCCATCTTCAGGTTTTTAGTCCCCGTCATGAACATGGCTTTTTTCAATGTCTTATGAACATGCTCAAGATGCAATTTTACACCCAGGGTCCCGGCTCCTACGGCAGCGCGGATAATGTCCCGGCCCAGAAGAACTGCATCTGCTCCCAGGGCCAGCATCTTTAAAACATCATACCCGGTTCTGACACCTCCGTCGGCGGTGAGGGTCACCGACTTTCCCACTTTTTTACGGATCAAGGGCAGGACCGTTGCAACTCCAGGCGTTGAATCCAGAACCCTTCCTCCGTGGTTGGAAACGGCAATCACCTGAACCCCTGCATCAACACATTTCTGTGCCTCCTCCGGCATCATGACACCCTTGGCGATAAAGGGCAGCGACGTAAACCGGACCAGCTCTTCGATATCCTTCACGCTCTTTTTAAACACCGGCTGTCCCTGGCGGGCCATGATGGTGGACCCGCACCCGTCCAGATCCACGCCCACAGCCTTGCACCCATATTCTTGTGCTGTCTCAATGAGTTTTTTCAACACATCCTGGGACCTGGGTTTGAAAATGGGTATCCCATATCCATTGCAGGCTTTCATGGCGTTAAGCGACGGGTGGTCTTCCCGGGTGTAAAACCAGGTATCGCCCCTAAGGCCAATAGTTCCAGCTTCTTTTGACCCTCTTAATACGGAAACGCAGAACTGGGTTTCATCCAGGGCCTCATTGTATTTTTGGGCCCCTGCCGTTGAGGCTGCCAGCACCGGAAATTTGAGATCCACCCCGAGAAAGGAGCATGACGTATCCGGTTCAAAATGATCTCCCAGTACCGACATATTAAACTCAATTCTGGACAGAGCCTCGGTGTTGGCCCGGAATGACCTTCCCTGACCGGCCCCGCCAAGACCGATGGGCTTTCCATAGGCTTCTCTCTGGCAGATCTTATCAAAATTACCGTCGCAGGCCGGATAGGCCGCACAGATCCCCTTGAGCTTTGTTCTGGCCATGTCCCTGACCTGCTCCAATGTGCCGGGCACCTGTTCCGTGCTCATGATCATCCGGTCATCGGCCCGGCAAATCTCGCAGGAAGCGGGTTTATTTTCAGCGTTTAATATTTCATGACAGACGGAACAATACCATTGATTCATTCCTGATCTCCTTTGTTTGAGTTAGCCTCTGCCAAGAATATCATTCATTTTCAATTTATCAAAGCCGTATTCAAAAAGCGTCTTTGTTTTAAGCACGTCCAGCCTGTCGGTAAAGGACGGGGATTGGGATTTGTAAATAACGCCGGTGGGAATTTTTTCCGCTCCCATATGAGCCACCTGCAAGGCCTTTTCATAATCCAGAGGGTCATGACCGGCTTCCTTTAGATCAAATACCCGTTCCTTATACCATAAATGGGTATTGATCTTATTAAAGGACACGCAGGGCTGATAAATGTCAATCATTGAAAACCCCTTGTGGGACATGGCTTCCACAATAAGCTCAGATAACTGCTCCGTATTTCCGGAAAACCCCTGGGCCACAAAGCCTGCTCCTGCCGCAAGGGCCGTTGCAACGGGGTTAAAAGGGGAAGAAACCGTCCCCCTGTTCTGGATTTCGGTCTTCATCCCCAGGGCTGTGGTGGGAGAGGCCTGGCCCTTGGTCAGGCCGTAAATTTTATTGTTATGCACCAGCAGGGTAATATCAATATTCCGGCGGATAGCTGCAAGAAAATGATTGCCGCCCTCGCCATAGCAGTCCCCGTCACCGGAGTTCACCACGATATTGAGACGGTGATTGGCGATCTTTGCTCCCGTTGCAAGGGGAAGTGCCCTTCCATGCAGGCCGTGCAGCATATTGCAGGCCATAAAATGGGGCGTCTTCCCGGCCTGGCCGATCCCTGACACAATGAGAAGGTCTCTGGGCTCAAGCCCCTGGGCTATAAAGGCCTTTTTCATGGCGGCCAGGATAGCGAAATTGCCGCAACCCGGACACCACTCGTTTTCATTCTCAATATCAAATTGTATTGCCGCCATATTATTTCCCCATGATCTGTTTTGCTCGTTCAATGATATATTCAGGGTAAAAGGGCCTTCCGTCATATTTTAAAATACGGGTCACATAGTCAATTCCGGTTTCCTGCCGGATGAGGCTGCCCAGTTGGCAGGTGGCATTGCCTTCCACCATGATGAGTTTTTTGTTTTCAAGAAGGGTTTTCAGCCTGTGGGAATCCAGGGGCCAGATATCTTCAAAAATAACCCAGCCCACATCGATCCCTTCTTCCCGCAAGCGAAGGCAGGCCTCCATGATGCTTCCTTTTGTCGAGCCCCAGCCGGTCAGATAAAAGGAACTGTCTTCGCAGAATACCAAGGGCATCCTCATTTCATCTTTCATCAGCACCTGTTTTCTGAACCGCTTTTCCACCATTGCCGTTCTGACCCGGGGGTCTTCCGAAGAAAGCCCTTCTTCCGAGTGTTCATTGCCGGTCGCTCTCACCAGAGCATCTGAAAGACAGGGAACCTTTCTTGGCGAAATACCTGATCCTGTTAATTTGTATCGAAAATAGGCCTGATCCTGAGACATCTGTGTCTCTTGATCCAGAAAAGTCTCATGTTCATGACCGGTTTGGAATGCCCCGGTTTCTGTTCCGGCAGAGTCGGCAAGGAACTGATCCATCAGAACAATGGCCGGCACCTGGTATTTTTCAGACAGATAAAAGGCTTTTTTTACAGTATTGAATGTTTCCAGAACCGAACCGGGGGCAAAGACAAACCGTGGGAATTCATCCTGGGACGCATATATGGAAAACAAAAGATCGGCCTGGGCTGTCCGTGTGGCAAGCCCGGTGGCCGGACCCGGACGCTGGGCAAGGACAATGACAACCGGAGTCTCCGTCATGGCGGCAAGGCCAAGCCCTTCGGTCATAAGGCAGAACCCTCCCCCGGAGGTGGCAGTCAGGGACCTGACCCCGGCAAAGGAGGCTCCAACGGCCATATTAATGGCAGCCAACTCGTCTTCGGCCTGTTCAATCACAATGGGTAGCTCATTCCCATATTGAGCGGCATTGGAAATAATGCCGGTGCCCGGGCTCATGGGATAAAATGAAAAAAACCGGCAATCGGCAGCCAAAGCGCCGAGAGCCGCCGCCTTGGCCCCGGTCATGAACACACGGCCATGCCGGCCTCCTGTAAAATCAAAATATTTGGGGAATTCAATGTCCCTGCCTATATCATAACCCTGTTTGCCCGTCTTAAGATTGAGTTTAAGAACCTCTTCGGACTTATCCCTGAAATTGTCTTTCAGCACTGTTTCAAAATCCTTGAACTTTGCCCCGATAATCGCAAGCAATGCACCGGCAGCCACTGTATTAGAGGCGATCATGCCCCCGGCCGCTTTGGCTGATGCATCAAAAGGAAGATAAAAGGCATGGGACTCCATGGTCTTTTTTGTATCGCTGTTGATTAAGGCAATGCCCTTGGGCCCCAATCTTTCCCGATGATATTCATAGTCTCTTTCATTGACGGCTGCAAGGATATCTATGTTAAGGCTCGGAGCCACCAAGGGCCGGGTTCCGATCCTCAACAGATGAAAACTGTGGCCTCCCCTTATCCTGGATTCAAAATCATCGCTTGAAAATATGAACAGCCCTGCCCTGTGACAAACTCTTGCCAGAAGCGTTCCGATGGTTTGGATACCCTGACCGGCCGCTCCTGCAATCAGTATTGTAATATCTTTTATCATCTCTTGTTCTCTTCTTTTTGATAATATATTCAATGGACCTGGCAATCTTTATGGATTATCATAGCAAAATTCAGACCATGACCATCAATGATTGGGGTTGAATCCTGAATTATTCTTTTCTGAATTTTAACCTTGCCAATATGGCATAAATTGTGCAAAAGTTTAAACCTTGTAGCACCTGAACACAATCGTTTCTTAAACCTGTGCCGCTCTAAGGAGAAACACATGACCGAAAATAATACAACCTTATATGCACTGAGTACATGCAGCCATTGCAAATCGACCAAAAAGCTGCTTTCCGAATGCAATGTGGAATTCAATTATATAGAGGTGGATGACCTGGAAGGCGAAGAGCGAAAAGCCATTATAGCGGAAATCAAAGCCCTTAACCCGCGTTGTTCCTTTCCGACGATCAAGATTAATGACACCGTTATCGTGGGATTTAAGGAAAAAGAAATAAAGGAGGCATTGGGAATCCATCATGAAAGTTGAACAACTGTATCAGGCATTAAAAAAATCCCAGGAAGCCAAGGACATCTATTTTAACAAAGACAAGGATCTTGTGTTCGAACTGCTTGAAGCCCTGTTGCTGAACAAGGACCGTTACGGATATATGGCCTGCCCCTGCAGACTGGCGTGCAACGACAGGGAAAAAGACAAGGATATCATCTGTCCCTGTGTTTACCGGGAACCGGATTTAAAGGAATATGGCGCCTGCTACTGTGGTCTCTATGTGTCAAAAGCTGTACATCACAATGAGATGGAAGCGGAATACGTTCCTGAACGGCGGCCCCCTGAAAAAATATTCTAGTTTCCGAGGTGAACCATATGAATGAATGTATGTCTATTCTCAATACCGGCCTTCGGGGTATTGACGTGGCCAGCTCAAAAATCTGTGATGTCCGGGGCAAGGAAGGAAAACTGATCTACAGGGGTTTTCTGGTCCAGGACCTTGCAAAGAAAGCCGGTTTCGAAGAAGTGAGCTTTCTTTTGCTGTATGAACGGCTTCCCAATAAAGACGAACTTTCGGACTTCAGCCAAAGCCTGAAACAAAAAAGACGCATCCCGGATAATATATTTACGGTTTTAAAGGCCCTGCCGCCGGCAATGAATCCCATGGATGTGATCCAGACGGCCACCCCCCTTCTGATCCAGAATGATAAAACCGTTGGCGAACCGGGCATTGAAAACACCCTTCACAGCGCCGAAAACCTGATCGCCGGGATGGCGACCATTACTGCGGCCTGGGACCGGATCAGAAACAACCGGGAAATTGTTCCGCCCCATGATGATCTGAGCCATGCCGCCAATTTTCTGTATATGCTCACCGGCGACATTCCTGATCCTGAAACCGCCCGCTTTTTTGACATCAGCCTTGTGCTGCATGCCGAGCATTCCTTTAACGCCTCCACCTTCACGGCAAGACAGGTGGCCTCCACCCGGGCTCATATTTATGCTGCCGTATCCGCGGCCATAGGGTCCCTTTCCGGCGCCCTCCACGGTGGAGCCAATGTCCGGGTCATGCAGATGCTGAAGGAAATCGGGTCCAAAGACCATATCGATGCCTATATCAAACGCGTGCTGGACTCGGGCGATCTCATCATGGGGCTCGGCCATGCCGTATATGAGACCGATGATCCAAGGGCCCTGATCCTGGGCCCCATGAGCAAAAGAATGGGAGAGATTGCCGGGCAACCCCTCTGGTATGACCTTTCAAGGGAACTTGAAATTAAGGCCAAGGCCGCATTTAAGGCCAAAAAGCAGCGGGAGATCTACTGCAATGTGGATTTTTACAGCGCTTCCCTTTTTTATGCCATGGGCATTGCCATGGATCTTTTCTCCCCGGTCTTTGCCGTTTCAAGGATCAGCGGGTGGTCGGCCCATGTGATTGAGGAGCAGTTTGCCATGGCTGCTCCCAAGCCATCGCTCTACCGGCCGGGAGCAACCTATGTGGGCAATTATTGCGGGCCTGATGAATGCGCGTTTGTGGATCTGGATAACCGTTAACCCAAAAAGGAAAATTGAATCATGAAAGTCTGGCAATGCACTGTTTGCAAATATATTCACCGGGGGGAGGAACCCCCTGAAAAATGCCCTGTCTGCGGTGTGGACAAAAGCAAATTTATAGAAATTGATGAATCCATGATACCGGAACGGCCGGTTCGAAAGGTTGCCGTAAAAGAGTCAGACCCTGTGGCCGCCTCCACCGCTGCAAAGGCCGCCCCTGAACCTCCCAAAAAACAGCCGCCGCCACCCCCTGAAACCGGTTTTGAAAAAATCAAATCCCTGGCCCTGAAGCACCACGTCCACCCGGTTTCCGTGCACACGCCCAATGGTATCCTGCCCATTGCCGTGGTCCTGTGGATCCTGGCCTGGATATTCGATTCCGAGCTGCTGGCCAAGGCTGCCATGATCAATATGATTTTTGTGGTGCTGGCCTTTCCGGTGGTCATCTTTACAGGGATTCTGGAATGGCAAAAAAAATATCAGGGAGCGCTGACCCCGGTCTTCAAAACCAAAATTCTGGCCGCGGCCCTGACCACGGTGTCCTGTGTGATCAGCCTTCTCTGGTATCTTTTTGACCCAACGGTTTTATCAAGCCCGAAAGCCTTTGTCTTCATCCTGGTCAATATCGTCATGGTGGCGGCAGCCGGTGTGGCTGGATTTATCGGTGGAAAACTCGTGTTCAAGGATTAGATTTCAAGAATCAGACCCACCGGACAATGATCCGACCCCTGGACCTCATTATCGATAAAGGCTTCTTTGACCATGCCCTTATCGATAAGGTCCCGGGTGACAAAAAAATAATCAATGCGCCAACCGGCATTGTTTTTCCGGGCATTGAACCTATAGGACCACCACGAATATTTGACCGTATCCGGATAGAAATAGCGGAAGGTATCCACATACCCATTCTCCACCATCCGGTCCAGAACATCCCTTTCAATCCTTAAAAACCCGGAAAATTTTGAATTGGGACCCGGATGCTTTAAATCAATCTCATTGTGGGCCGTGTTGAAATCCCCGGTGATAATGAGACTTTTGCCCTGACTGCGCAAAGTATCGGCATGGGCAAGAAGCCAGTCATAAAAATCCAGTTTATATTTCAGGCGGTCATCACTCATCTGGCCATTGGGAAAATATACATTAAACAGGGTAAAGTCCTGATAATCCATTTGGATGACCCGGCCTTCGACGTCAAATTCAGGCCTGCCGAAGGATGTTGTGACGTTTAACGGGGTTGTTTTTGAATAGGCGGCCACGCCGCTGTATCCTTTTTTCAGGGTGGAATAGGACCAGAAGGAATCATAGGGCGGCAAGGCAATCATCTCTTCGGTCCGCTGGCCCTCCTGAAGCTTTGTTTCCTGTAACAGGAGGATATCGGCATCCAGGTTCCGTATGGTTTTTGTAAACTCCTTATTCATGACGGCCCTGAGTCCGTTCACATTCCAGGAAATAATCTTTAATTGTTTTTTATCCGGCATAACCCTTCCTGTTCATATTTTTGTTGCATCATACACCTGTGACCCGTCATGGGCCTCCTTTTTCAGAATAATCCGGGCATCGGCAATGATGCACCGATCCTTTGTGCAGATAACGGGGTTCAGGTCCAAAGAGTCCATATCCTTTTCCAGCGCCATGATGAGATGGGAGAACCTCACCAGGGTATCGGTGAGAACCTCCATATTCACCCCGTCCCTGCCCCGGTATCCGAACAAAAGGGCCTTGGCCTTCAGGGAGTCTACCATGGACAACACATCTCCGGGCTTCAGCGGCGCCATGCGGATGGCGGTATCATTATAAATTTCAACGGAAGTTCCGCCAATGCCAAGGACCACCACGGGGCCGAACTGGAAGTCATTTTTTGCACCAATGATCACCTCAAGACCCTGAACCATTTCTTCCACCAGGACGGCTTCGCAGCCCTCCAGGCCTTGGAGCCTTTCCATCTCTTTTTTCAAATGACGGCTGGTGGTGATGCCGGTCACCACGGCCTGGTATTCGGTTTTATGAAGAATTTTCTTTGAAACCGCCTTGATCACCACCGGTCCCTTGATTTTCTTTAAAAACTTTTCCGCTTTTTCAAAGGACCCGGTGAGTACAAACTCTGGGATATCCAGGCCCTGGGCTTTCATGATGGCCTTTGCAGACGGCTCCAGGACCCATCCCAGATCCTTATGGGCCTCAATGAGGGTTTTGATCTTTTTCTTCAACATGGTCTGCACCTCTTCAATGCCTTTGCCATAAGGACGGCCCCATCCACAGAGGAGGCCACCGGGATATCGTTGAGTTCAAAGCCTTCGATAATGATCCTGTATTTTTCCTCATTGGGAACATAGGCAATCATGGGTTTGCCCTCATTTCTGGCCACCTGGCTGAGCTTGGCCCCGATATCGGCGGAAACACCGGGTGAATATGGAATGAGCAGGGCCAGAAGACATTCAATCCCCTTATCCCTGGCAAGATGGGTGGCTGCCGTCACAATATCATTGTCCACGGAACTTCCGGTCAGATCCAGGGGGTTGCCCAGGGAAATGATATTCCGGATTTCCGGGGAAACCCTTTCCCGGATGGCCTCCATGGTCCCGGGGTCCAACCGGGGGACAGTCATGCCGTGAAGCTCGCAGGCGTCCACGGCAATGACGCCGTGCCCGCCGCTGAGGGACAGCACCCCTATATGGCCTTGAATGCCTTTCTGAAAACAGCTCAGGGCTTCGCAAAAAGAGGTGAGCTCGTATTCATTGTCCGCCTCGGCCACACAATGCTGCTTCATGATATCGGAAAAGACCCGGTAATCTCCGGCCAGAGATGCAGTATGGCTGGAAACGGCTTCCCTGCCTTTTTTGCTTTTTCCGGCCTTGAGGATGACGACGGGTTTACCGCACTGTTCAGCCTTTTGAATAAAAAGACGGCCTTCCCCTTTTTCAAACCCTTCCACATAAAAAGCAATGACCTTTGTTTCAATGTCCCTGGCAAACCAGTCCAGCATATCGGTTTCCCGGATAAAGGCTTTATTGCCAATGCTGACCGCCAGTGATACGCCGATGCCCTGGCCTGCAAATTTCACCATCTGGTCCACCAGGACCCCGCCGCTCTGGCTGATAAACCCCACATTGCCTTTTTTGGGTCGGATGATTCTTTCCCCGGGAAGAAAAAACGTATCTACATGATCCGGCGCATAAATTCCCAGGCAATTGGGGCCCACAAAAGGAAAGCCGGCCGCCCGTGCGATATCCGTCAAGCGTTGCTGCAAAGCTCTATTGCCGGCTTCAGCAAATCCGCCGGAGACGATGACGGCGCCCTTGACCCCCTTTTGTATGCAGTCCTCCATCACCTTTGGCACAAATTCGGCGCGAACGGCAATGACGGCCATATCAATACTTTCCTCAATATCGGCAATGTTCCGGTACAATTTTTCGCGATGAAGCATTCCGCCTTTGGGGTTTACAGGAAAGGTCTTTACAGGATACCTCAGATTATTTTTGGTATAGATCACATTGGCCGGGTGGTTGTCCTGGGAGGTTGACACACCGATAACGGCCATGGTTGAGGGCTTGAAAAGATATTTCAGCTCCATTTGTTTCCTTTGTCGGGATTTAGAAAATGATGCGTTTAAAACCGGACCACAATGTCATCATACCCTTTTCGCCATTTGGGAGCGGAAAGGGATTTGGTCTCGTCAAAATATCCAAAAGCGATGAGCAGGGGAATATAAAAATTTTCCGGTATATTGAATTCAGCCATGACCTTGTCGTGATCAAAGCCATCCATGGGATGGCTTTCGATACCCAGGCTTTTGGCGGCGAACATCAGGGCCATGGCAAAAAAACCGGTGTTTTTGCAGGAAAAGGCCTGAATGGTTCGTTCATTTTTCCCATACAGTTTTATCCTTGCCTTCTGAAACCAGTCCCTCTGTTTTTCCGTCATGGTGCCGGCCTTGATGTTTTCCCGGAACACCCGTTCAACGGTGGGATGTCCTTCCAAAAAACCGTGGTTGTCCGCCAGTACGATCATGGTGACCGGGGCCGTGCTGACTTTTTCCTGGTTCATGGCGCATTTCTGGAGCCTCAGTTTGTCTTCCTTGTCCGTTAATATGATGAGGTTCCATGGCTGAAGATTAAAAGAAGAAGGGGCTTTGGATGCCATTTCCACCATCTTTTTCACCAAAGACGGGTCAACGGGTTTATCAGGGTTAAAAAAATTCACGGCGCGCCGGCTTGATACCATTTCTTCAAAATTCATTTTCACACCCTGTAAGACAAGATTAAGGGGTGGCCCCAAAAAAGCGGTCACCCCTGTTCATTTTGAAAATCAGCCCTCCTGGCTGGCCAGATAATCATCATACATGGATTCCAGTCCCAATTTATGCTTGGATTCTTCCTGGACAAGAATCATAAATACTTTTTTGGCATCTTTGTTGTCTGTCTGGTCTGCCAGCATGGTGTAAAGCTTAACCGCTTTTTCTTCTCTTTTCATGGCAATCTTGAGGATTTCAGGCATGGGCATGCCTTCCTGGTATTCGATTTCCACCATATAATCGCTTATTTTCAGATCCGTGATTTTTTTAAACTGATAGGAATCAATTTTTGCCTTATTGCCGGAGATGTCGGAAAGAAGGGCGACATGCTTTTCCTCTTCCTTGGCAAATCTTTCAAAGCTTTCTTTTAAAGATGCCCGTGTTGCTTCCTTGGCCAAAGAAGAATAAAATTCAACAGCTTCTTTTTCCTTGTCAATGGCAAATTTCAATATTTCATCAACCGATCCAAATTTCATGCTTCCTCTCCTTCGTGTGTTATCGTTTAGTACCCAGGTTATAATTAAATTTTTACAGCAAATTGTATACCATTTCCATCTGAATTTTTCTACTATACATATAAACCCGGCTAATTTTCAATTAAAAATTTATTTATTGAAAACATCCTCAAGGGCTGAACCAACATCGGTAAATTTAAAAGCATATCCGGCTTCCAGCAGATGTCTGGGGACTGCCTTCTGGCTTTCCAGAAGGGCGGAGCCCAGTTCCCCCATGATGGCCCTGACCAAAAAGGCCGGAGCCGGGATAAAGGCAGGCCTTTTCAGGACTTTGCCCAACGCCTTGGCAAATTCCTTCTGCCGGACCGGAACCTTTCCCGTGAAATTGAAGCTTCCTTCTATTTTCTCATTTTCAAGAATAAACCAGGCTGCCTGAATCAGATCATCCAAATGAATCCAGGGAAACCAATGTCTTCCATTTCCCAGGGGTCCGCCGGCAAACATGCGGAATGCCGGGGCCATTAATGAAAGGGCACCCTTATCTCCCAGAACCACACCAAACCGCATAACGGCCACCCTGACCCCTTTTTCCCTGGATCTGAGCCCTTCTTTTTCCCAATCCACACAGACCCGGGCCAGAAAACTCTCTCCGGGGGCGCTCCCTTCCGTGAGTTCATTCTCGCCCCGGTCCCCGTAAATTCCAACGGCAGAAGTGGTTAACAGGGTCTGCCCTGCCCCGTCAAGGGCATTGACAAGGTTTTGGGTGGTGAGGATCCGTGAGTCATAAATGGCCTGTTTGTATTTTTTTGTCCAGTAGCGGAATATATTGCGGCCGGCAAGATTAATCACGATATCAGCGGTTTTCACATGGGCCTGCCAGCCACCGGCAAGGGTGGTATCGGCACTGACCCATTCAAAGTCCGGAAAAAATTTTGACAACGGGTGGGATTTGGATGTCCCAAGGCCGACAACCGGATGTCCCTTTGTCAGAAAGAACCGGGCCAGTTTATTGCCGATGAATCCTGAAGCACCTGTGATCAATATTTTTTTCATGATTTCGAATCCTTTCCACCATTATTAGCGTTAAAAAGAATATTAACCATATATTTTAACGATACAACCTCATCAAAAAACCAGATCGGCTCTTTTATTGATTTTTTGTTTGTGATATATCACAAAAAAGGATGACCATGCGAATTACCCTTTTTTAGGCAGAGGAATATGTCCCTGAATCCCTTGAACCATCAATCCGTTTATGAGAGCCTGTTTAAGCACTCCTATTCGATCATGCTCATCATTGATCCTGAAACAGGTAAAATCCTGGATGCCAATTCTGCAGCACTGAAATTTTATCAGTATTCGGAAAAAGAGATCCTGAACATGAAAATGTCGGAAATCAACACCCTGTCTGAAAAAGAAATACAAAGCGAAATGGAAAAAGCCCGGCTGAAAAAACGAAATTATTTCAATTTCCGGCACAGGCTGAAAACCGGAGACATAAGGGATGTGGAAGTCTACAGCGGACCCATTGAATTCCAGGACAAAAAAGTCCTCTATTCCATCATCCATGACATCAGCGACAAAAAGCAGGCCCAGGAAACTCTGAAGAAAAGCGAAAGCACCATCCGGGCCATGATCAATGCCACCCGGAGCCTGGTATATCTTTTTGACATACAGGGGGATATCATCAATCTGAATATACCGGGCGCCCTGCTGTTTGATAAACGCCCCGATGAAATGATCGGTAAAAATTTTAAAACCTTCTTTGGTGAAGAGGACTTTTCAAAACTGAGCCTGCTGGTCGATGAAGTGGTTGAAAATCAGGACCCCATCAGCTATCAGAAAGAAAGGCGGGGCCGGTATTTCGATGTCCATCTCTACCCTGTGTTTAATGAATCGGACCAGGTGGACCGGATCTGTGTGTTTGCCAATGATATCACCGACCTGAAAAAGACCGAAAAAGTGTTTGCCGCCATTGAGACGGCCGGCGGCATCTGCCATGAAATGAACCAGCCCTTGCAGGTCATCCTCGGCAATCTGGAGTTGCTGAGGATCAATCTGGAAGAAGACGACCCCAACCAGAACCTGATCAATACAGCTCTGTTGCAGACCGAAAAACTGGGCCGGATTACCAAAAAACTCGCCCACATTACCCACTATGAAACCAAGGGATACATCAAAGGCACGATTTTTGACATTGACAAGTCTTCGGAAACCCCATGACAACAACCGGCTCCGCATCAGAGAACAAAGACAGTTGGCCTTGTCCCTTCTGCCGGACCGAAGCCCTTTGTGTCATCCTTGAGAACAAAACCGCATTTGCCGTCAAAGACACCTCCCCCGTCAGCCTTGACCATATGCTGGTTCTGCCGAAACGTCATTGTTCCGACTATTTTCACATGACCCATGAGGAAAGATGTGATGCCCATGACCTGATTGAAAGGCTTAAAGCTCTGATCCTGGGCCATGACCCGTCGGTGCGGGGCTTCAATATCGGCGTCAATTGCGGAGAAACCGCCGGCCAGACCATCTTTCACGCCCATATCCACTTCATCCCCAGAAGAAAAAACGACACCCCCCATCCCAGGGGAGGGGTCCGCGGGGTGATCCCGGATAAAATGAATTATTAATTTTTTTGCAGCTTGACTTTTGTTTTTTTTCTGAATACAAACGGATCTGTTCAGGTGCACATCGTGCTTAAAAGGGAACTCCTGTGTGAATCAGGGACGGGCCCGCCGCTGTAAGTGGGGACGAAGGCTTGCAACGCCACTGCCGATTGGAAACCGATGTAGAACGGTTTCCCGAAATCAGCGGGAAGGCAAAAGCTGTGAGGATGATCCACAAGTCAGAAGACCTGCCGGACAAATGGGTGCATTCCCCGCGGACAAGGGAATCACAATGATCTTAAGGAAAATCAGGGATACCCCGGGATCGAGTATATATCGGTCCGGGGTTTTGTATGGCTCCGGACCCGTGGATTCAATTTTTAAGGAGCTATCATGAAAAAAATTATCTTTGCCTTATTGTTCACATGTCTTATCCTTCCTGCCGCAGTCCTTGCCTCGGGCCACAGCCATGAAAGGGAAATGAAAAAAGGATTTCTCCTGGTGGCCTTCGGGTCAAGCGTTCCCGAAGCCCAGGTATCCTTTGACAACATCGACAAACGCGTCAAACAAGACTTTCCGGACACTCCGGTATTCTGGGCCTATACCTCTTCCATCATCCGGAACAAGCTGGCCAAGGAGGGGAAAATCCTGGATTCCGTGCCCATGGCCCTGGCCAAAATGACGGACCAGGGATTTACCCATGTGGCCATCCAGTCCCTTCATACCATCCGGGGGGAAGAGTTCGACGACCTTGCAAATACGGTCAAAGCTTTTGAAGGACTGCCCGACGGCATTGAAAAAATTATCATCGGTGCTCCCCTTCTTTCCTCTGAAAAAGACATGGAAGCGGTCACCCATGCCATCCTTAAAAATATTCCGGCCCATCGCAAGAAAGGAGACGCCGTCCTCCTCATGGGCCACGGCACCCCCCATCCCTCCAATGCCTTTTATGCGGCCCTGATGTTCCATCTCCAGAGAAAAGACCCCCATGTCTTTGTCGGAACCGTTGAAGGATCTCCCGATATCAACGACATCATCCCCATGCTCAAGGAAAAGAAACTGAAAAAAATCTTTCTCATGCCCTTTATGTCCGTTGCCGGGGACCATGCCAGAAACGACCTGGCCGGCGATGAAGAAGACTCCTGGAAATCCATCCTGATAAAACAGGGGTTTGAATGCGATATCACCCTGAAAGGCACGGCCGAATATGACAATATGATTGATATCTGGACTTCTCACCTGAAGGAGGCCATGGCCCGTTTAAATAAGACGGAATAAACCGCCATACGGATTCAGGCATTTTCTGTTTTGCATCAGATGCAATCTTTACAAAACCTAAAATAATGCTATAGTTTGGCCATGGGCTTCTACCCGAAGAAAGGCAAGCGGCCCATGACCAAAAAATCAAAAAGGATCAAGATGGCTCACAATTGCGCAAAATGCCGATTCAGGGCAAAATATGATAACAGACCCGATTCTATTATAGGACGGTTATGGCGGTGGCATATCAACTGGTGCCCCGGATGGAAAGGATACCTGCGCTCTCTGCCTCCCGGTGAAAAAGACCGAATAGATCAAACTTACGGCCTGGGAAAGCGCCCCATTTAAAACGGAGGAAGAAATGGAAATCAAACTGGATCACCACAAACACGACCATACCCATGACCACAGCCATGACCACGACCATAGCCATACTCATGGGAAAGACAAACACAGCCATCCCCACCACCATGACCACAGCCATGGTCACCCGCATTCCCACAGTCATGGGAAAGATCATGAAGAGCATGACCATGTGGACGAACACGGGGGTCATGACCATGATCACCCCGGCCATGAAAAAGAAAAACATGACCATTCCCATTAAGACCACCCTTTCCTTGAGCTGACGTGACCTGGTTTTTACCTTAGCGTATCCGGGTTTGGGAAACACCTGTAGAGAGTCTTGGCCATGCCTGATAAAAAAAAGTCCCATTAGAAAAACTGTCTCAGAGGTGAAAAATGAAATTATTAAAAAATTATTGGATGGCTGCTGCTGTCGCCCTGTTATGGCTCCTGCCCCTGCCTGTATCTGCAAAAAGCCCTGTTAATGTGCAGGTCAGCATCCTGCCCCAGAAATATTGTGTTGAAAGAATCGGGAAGGACCGCGTCAATGTCGATGTTCTTGTAAAACCGGGCAAAAGCCCGGAAATTTATTCTCCCTCCCCGGCCCAGATTAAAACCCTTGTATCGGCCGACATCTATTTCAGGATCGGCATCGATTTTGAAAACGGCCTCATGGGTAAGATCGAATCCGTGGCAGGGCTTAAAATAGTGGATACCCGTGAGGGCATAACCTTAAGAGACATGGCAGAGCCCCCCCATGAGGGTGAAGATCATTATGCCGGCCACGCTGAAGGCGAAGATCACGACCATGATGCAGACCAGAAACATTCCGCCCATACCGGCAAGGACCCCCATATCTGGATGAGCCCGGACAACATGAAAATCCAGGCCCATACCATTTTCCAGACCCTGGTCCAAATTGATCCCGAGGGCCGGGAGGCCTACCAGGCCAATTATGATCGTTTTGTCAAAGACCTGGATGCCCTGGACCTTCGCCTGAAAGAGGTCTTCAAGCCTCTTCAGGGGGAGAATCTATTTGTGTTCCACCCGGCCTTCGGATATCTGGCGGACCGTTACGGCCTTCGCCAGATCGCAGTGGAAACCATGGGCAAAGCCCCCAAGGGCAAGGACTTGTCCAATATCATCAAGCTTGCAAAAAAGGAAAAAACCCGGGTGATCTTTGTCCAGCCCCAGTTTGACCGGTCTGCGGCGGAAAAAATCGCATCGGCCATCAACGGTGTCGTGGTGTCCATCGATCCTTTGGCTTATGATTATCCGGCCAATATGGAAACCATGGCCAAAACCATTGCCGGGGCCTTAAAATAGGTCGGCCTGAGATGGCCGTAATGGCTTAACCTCTTTTCTCCTTTTTTCTTTGCAGGTTTTAAAATACAAAGGTCCCTTCTTGACAATTTACCGGAATATCACTATTTACCAAGAGTTATTAAGCAGGCGGCCCCCTGGCCCCCTGCCGATGTTATTGAGCCGGAGCAATGCTCCACATACCATAACTATAGGAAAGGATTCATAACATGTTTAAAAAAAACCTGGTCATTCTGGTCGGGATCATGGCGCTTCTCCTGGCAGGCGGCAGTCAGGCCCTTGCAGGAAAGAAAATTATCAACGGAATCGATGCGAATTTCCCTCCCTTTGCCTTTATTGATCAAAAAGGAGCACCCAGCGGCTTTGACGTGGAAGCCATGAACTGGATCGCCAAGGAAATGGGCTATGAAGTCGAGCACAAACCCTTTGACTGGGACGGGATCATCACCAGCCTGATCACCAAAAAAATAGACATGGTGGCCTCGGGCATGAGCATCACCCCGGACCGGATGGAAAAGGTCGCCTTTACCATTCCCTACTGGAAAATCCAGCAGGTCATGGTGGTTAAAAAAGATTCGACCCTGACCCTGGACGATCTGCTCAAGGGCAAAAAAATGGTGGGCGTTCAGCAGGGCACATCCGAAGCCAAATGGCTCAAGGAAGCGGCCGAGAAAAACGGATGGAATCTCGAACTCAGGTATTACGATTCCTCTCCCCTGGCCGTTGAAGACATCCTTAACGGCAGAATTGCCGCCGCCGCCATGGACGATGCCCCGGCAAAGGACGCGGCCGATAAAAAAGACGTGAAGATCCTGGGTACCTTTGGAATGGCATCCGAAGATTTCGGATATGCCATCCGCAAAGAAGACACCCAGCTCCTCAAAGATATCAACGAGGGCCTGAAACGGCTCATGGCTTCCGACTACTGGAAAGAACTCATTAAAAAATACGATCTGAAATAAGCGACAGAGGGTTCCCGGGCTCAGGCCCGGGGACCGGATTATAATATGCTGGAAGCTGTATCAATCATAAAAGGCGCCCTGCCCTATCTTCTTGCCGGCAGCCTCATCACCGCCGGGATTGTTATCGGCGCCATGGCCCTGGGACTGGTCCTGGGGCTCTCCATGGCCGTGGGCCAGGTTTACGGCGGCAATGCCCTGAAAAGAGCCCTCGGTACCTATGTCTGGTTTTTCCAGGGAGTCCCCATCCTGGTGCTGCTCTTTCTTTTTTATTTCGGAGTCTTTCATTATATGGGACTCAATCTCAGCGCCGTGGCAGCCGTCACCATTGTCCTGGGGATGACCACGGCCGCTTACCAGGCCAATATCTTCAGGGGCGCCATCCTCGCCCTTCCCCAGGGCCAGTTTAAAGCGGCCAGCACTCTGGGCATGAGCGATATCCAGACCATTTTGACCATCATCCTGCCCCAAGCCCTGAGGTTGTCCATCCCGGCCTGGTCCAATGAATTTTCCATTGTCCTGAAGGATTCGGCCCTGGCCTTTGTCCTGGGAGCACCGGAAATCATGGCCAGGGCAAAATTTGTGGCCTCCCGGACCTACCAGCACCTTCCCATTTATATCATCGCAGGACTGATTTATTTTATCCTGACCTGGGCCGGGGTCAGGGCCCTGGCAAAACTGGAAAAGACCGTCAGGATCCCCGGATATTCGAATAAAGGAATGTAACCATGACCCGGCAAAATCCCATCCTCAGGGTGGAAAACATCACCAAATCCTTTGGGGGAGAGCCCATTCTCAAGGGAGTGAATTTAAGCCTGGGCAAGGGCGAAATCAAAATCCTCATCGGTCCTTCCGGGGGAGGCAAAAGCACCTTTCTTCAGTGCATGAACTGCCTCATCTCCCCTGATTCCGGTAAATACTGGCTGGAAGAAAAACCCGTGGACATCACCAGCAAAAAAGTGCTCTACCACTACCGGCAACAGGTGGGGATGATTTTTCAGGATTTCAACCTGTTTGACCACCTGACGGCCCTGGATAATGTGACCCTGGCCCTTCGCAAGGTTAAAGGAATGGACAAGAAGGCAGCGGCCCGGCGGGCCATGACCGAACTGTCCCAGGTGGGGCTGGAGGACAAGATCCGGCTGTATCCGGCAGAGCTTTCCGGCGGTCAGAAACAGCGGGTGGCCATTGCCAGGGCCTTGGCCATGGACCCCAAGGTGCTGCTCCTGGACGAACCCACTTCGGCCCTGGACCCGGATCTGACCGGTGAGGTCATCGATGTCATCCGGAATCTGGCAAAAAAAGGCATGACCATGGTCATGGCCACCCACCAGATCAGTCTCATCCGAACCCTGGCCGATGAAATCCTGTTCATGGAAGCCGGTTTTGTGGTGGAACAGGGCAGTCCCAAAGCGCTGCTGGTCCCCGGCACCCGGAGCCAGGGCTTCTGCGATAAGCTCAACAGCCTTTCCGGAGAAGGGCCCGAATGATTTCTCCTTTTTTTCAGGAACTGCTTGAAGCCCTGAACCGCGGGCTCATCATGAGCATGGCCCTGATCCTTCCGTCGGCCGCGGGCGGTGTCCTGGTGGGCATCATGGCCGGATGCCTCAGGGCCTTCGGGGACACCTTTTTCCGGAAAATCTGCGATACCTATGCCGCTATTTTCCGCGGCACACCCCTGGTGGTTCAGCTTTTTATCCTCTATTTCGGATTGCCCAATATCGGCATCTATCTGACGCCCTATGCGGCAGCGGTGACGGGATTTATCCTGTGCAGCGGGGCCTATCAGTCGGAATATGTGCGGGGAGCCCTGCTCGCCATCAAAAGAAACCAGTATTTGGGAGCCCAGGCCTTGGGTCTGACCAAATTCCAGTCCATCTTCTGGATCATCGTTCCCCAGGCCATGCGCAAGGCCCTGCCCGGGTGCGGGAACGAGGTCATCTACCTGATCAAATATTCATCCCTGGCCTATATCGTCACCTTCATGGAACTGACCGGAGAGGGAAAGACCCTCGCCACGGAATATTTCCGGTTTACAGAAGTCTTTGCCGTCATCGGCCTCTATTATCTGGCCCTGGTGTCCATGGCCATTTTTGTCTTGAAAAAAATTGAAAAGACCCTTCACATTCCAGGATTCGGAAAGGGATAACGGCATCTTCTCCATCTTCATATGATAGGCCAAAACATGCTGGGAAAAGGGCAGCGAAGCTTTTAAAGCACGGGCAAATCGGCACCCGCAGCAACCGGAATACCGCAGGACGCCATCCCGGCGGCAATGGTGCGGATCATTTCCGGAAGCGCTTCGGCCCGGGTCCGGAAGGTTTCGGGCATGGGATAGCCGCGGCCCAGCGCCGTATACTTTTCCAGCCCCAGGGGGCGGTAGGGCAAAAGCTGGACAAGGGCCACCCTGCGGTCGAGCTTTTCAATGATGAACCTTGACAGGGCATGGATATTGCTCTTGTCATCGTTGTGGCCGGGAATCAAGGGTATCCGGATGATCAGGGGCTTTCCCATGTCAACGGTCCGGATGATGTTTTGGAGGATGAGGCGGTTTCCCACGCCGGTGTAGTCCCGGTGCTTTTCAGAGTCCATATGCTTGATGTCCGTGATGACCAGGTCTGTGTGGGCATAGACCGAATCAAGGAGATCGGTGGGGCAGTGCAGGGCGGTTTCCAGGCAGGTGTGGATCTGATGGGCCCGGCAGGCCCTGAGAATCTCCCGGGTGAATTCCCACTGGACCAGGGCCTCTCCCCCGGACAGGGTGGCACCCCCCCCGGACTTTTCGTAGAACGCTGTGTCTGCCAGGATCTCTTCCATGACCCGGTCAACGGTCATCTGCTTTCCCCAGGCGGTCAGGGCATTGGCCGGGCAGGCGTCCGCACATTTCATACACCGGGTGCACAGGTCCCGGTCAATGCCGGTGATCCGTCCCTCTTTGATAAGAAGGGCTCCCCGGCCCCGTTCAGGGCAGGCCCCCAGGCAGTACCCGCACTTGTCAATGCCGATGCAGCGGGATGCATGGACCCCGATTTCGGGTCCGGGATCCATGCTCTCCGGGTTGCTGCACCATCTGCACCTTAAGGGACAGCCCTTGAGGAAGACTTCGGTCCTGATCCCGGGGCCGTCATGGATGGTGAAGTGCTGGATATTGAAAATGATCCCGTCCATGGTTCAGGCTAAAAGGAGAGTTCGGTCCGGCCGATGATATCGTATTGCAGGGGTTTGCTCAACTCAACAAAATAAGCGCTGTACCCGGCCACCCGGACCATGAGATCCTTGTACTGCTCAGGGTTTTCCATGGCATCCATCAGGGTTTCCCTGCTTAATATATTGAACTGGCTGTGCATGCCCTTACATTCAAAATAGACATCGATCAGGGAGATAAGGTTGTCTCTTCCCGCGTCTCCCGAGACGCAGGAAGGGGTGAATTTCCAGTTGAGCAGGGTGCCGTTGCCGGCCCGGACATGGTCCAGCTTGGTTACGGATTTGGCAATGGCGGTGGGCCCCTTGATGTCATGGGAGCCAACCTGGGTATGGACCGGGCCTACACAATCCGAGACCGGCTCCATGGCCTTTCTCCCGTCCACGGACGCCCACTGGATCAGCCCCAGGGCCACATTGGCAGACACAGAATAGACCCCGGGCACATATGTGCCGCCCCTGGCATTGGGCCGGCCTTCCACATGCCTGCAATAGGTGTCTGCTGCGAACCGGGCCAAATCGTCGGCATAGTCGTCGTCATTACCATAGTGGCGGACCTTGTCCGAGTTGACCAGGGCGTATAGGGCTTCGTATCCGTTCCAGTTGTTTTCGCAGGCTGCCAGAAGTTCCTTGCCCGAAATCCTTTTCTCTTCAAAGACCAACTGCTTGACCGCAGCCAGCCCGTCGGCCACCGTGCCCACACCAACGGCCTGGGGTCCGGTGAAATTGTAGACCGCGCCGCCGGCAGTGACATCCTTTCCCCGTTCAATACAATCGTCCATGAGGGAGGACAGGAAGGGCAGAGGCTTGAGTTCCTGGTGAACCAGATCCATGACCTCTGTGGCGGCGACCATCCGGTCTGTCCAGTATTTCATCTGACGGTCATAGGATTCCAGGACCTGGTCGAAGGCGGCGGCTTCTTTGAGGCTGCCGGTGGCAGGACCCAGGCGGTTGCCGACGCCGCCGCAGCCGTCCCACCTGGGGCAGTGGCTCCCGCATCCCATGCACCGGCCGTTGTTCAGGGCCAGTTCCAGGACCTTGGCAATGCTGAAATAAGCAGAGTCGTGCCAGCCGTACTCTTTGCCGCCGGCATCGATTTCCACACAGCCCACCACATGGTAATCCCGGGAGTCTTCCAGGCTCCGGCCCGCCTTGAGGGAGGCCGGGACCGCTGCCTCGTCGTTGAACAGCTTGGGCTGGCCCGTACCGATGCGGATCGTGTTGACGGCCTTGACCTTGAACTCCCAGGGCGTATCCTTGTGAAACCGGACCGCCAGCCAGGGAACTCCGAGGCGGGTGTGGGCATGGGCGTCCAGGACCATATAGCTCAGGTCATTGGTGGCATCCCTTCCGTCCCGGTCCGTCCCGCCCACGGTCAGGGTATCCCCGCCCATCCCCCGGCCGGAATTGGCAATGACCGTAAGCCGGTCCCTGAGCTTGGTCCACCAGAGATCCTTGACAAAAGCGATCTCTATCAATTCCTGGATGGATTCCTGGGTGGCCCGGCCGCTTTGCAGGTCCGCCAGGTAAAAGGGGTGCATGTACTGGTCAAAACGGCCAAAGGATACCGAGTGGCCGTTGGATTCGATGAGGATGAGGGTCGTGGCCATGAACCAGAGCTGCAGGGCCTCCCAAAAGGTGCGAGGAGGATGTTCGGACACATGGTCGCAGTTCTCTGCAATGCGGATCAGCTCCTGTTTCCATCGGGGATCAGCCTCTGTGCGGCTCATTTGCCGGGCCAGGCAGGCATACCGCTTCAGGTAGCTTCCGGCGGCATCCAGAACAATGAGTTCGGCCTGGAGGAAATCCCTTTTTTTGAGATCCTCTGATCGGGTGGGATCCAGGCTCATCAGTCGTTTCCGGGCCCGGTCCCTGATCCCGGTAAAGCCCTGGGAAAAAAGCGTTTCATAGTTGGCCTGAAGATGCCCTACCCCGCCGAAAAGATACAGGTTGAGAAGAAAGAGGCCCTTGCCCAGGTTGGAGCCTTTTTTCTCATCCTCGGACAGGCGGGAGACAATGGCCTCCTCAACGGTTCGGCCCTTCCAGAATCCCTTGATGGCCTCCAGGGCTTTTTCGCTCTTTTTGGAGATATGGTAATTGTCGTGAAGGCGGGCCTTCCAGGGATGATGCCGCATCTCATCCATGATCCAGTCATAGGAAAACTCCGGGAATATGGGAGCGGATTTCATGGGCGCGGCCATTTCCCCCACGATGAGTTCATCCCTGTGGATGCGGATGGTGACATTCTTGAGCACATGCTCCAGGGCCAGGGCCGTCTTGATGATCTGGGGCTTGTCCTGGTGCTGTTCATAGGCCTGGGTGACCAGGCAGGCCCGTTCGTGGTCCACGGTGAATTCGGTCCTCAGGGCAAATTCCCTGAACCGGTTCACCCGGTCAAAGGGGGAGGGACTGTCGTTCATCCCGGATTCTCCTATGGCCCACACCTTGTCAAAGGGTTCAAGCCCGCAGGGGTTTTTCTCTGCGTCTGATTTTGGTACACCCATGAGATTCTCCTTTTCTTATGCCTTCGTCATCAGGTCCAGTGCCCTGGCAAACCACATAAATTCCCTGAAATCGCCCTCGATGGTCAGTTTTTTCTCCGTGAGGGCTGCCACGACAGCTTCGTCATTTCCCGAAGCCATTGCTTTAAATGCCGTATCCCCGTCGCACCAGACCATGGCGGCATCGCAGCCGCCTATGGCAGTGCTGGAAAAGATCTTTCCCTTGCTGAACACATATTGCCGGCCCTTTTTATCCCGGCTGTCCTTGATGGTGAATTTCAACTGCTTGTCCCGGATGAATTGCCGAAAGACCGGATTGCGCCTGGCAGCCCTGCCCATTTTCACGGACAGGACAAACAGCAGGAGATAAAATTTCATGGTGTTGCCTCCTCTATCCTTTTCGTGTGCCTGTCTCACGGGGCACAATTTTTAATGCCGGTCGTTTTGCCAGGGCCGCCACTTCCCGCCGGGTATTGGTGACAATGCGGCCAATGATCTGTTCCTTGAGGGAGACCGGGTCCGGATGCATGTACTGGAGCAGGGTATTGTTGATACCGGCCACGTATCCATGCATCTGGGACCATATCTGGATCATTTCGTGGCGGAGTTCTTCCCGGTTCACGGGGATGTCACTGCCCAGGCAAGCGGTCATCCGGTCCATGAAAAACTCGGCGCATTTGAGCGCGCGGGTCAGTTCCCTGTGAGCGGTCTCTTCCATGGGTGTGCCGATATAATCCCTGTACTTGGGTACATGCCAGGTAAACAAAAGGTTGTAGATATTGGCATGGTCAAGCCCGAAATCCACATAGGCCCGGATCATGGCACCCACCTGGTCCATGGGGTCCTCCGCGGTTCTGACGGCCGCCTCAAAACGGTCCAGAAGCTGGTCAAACCCCTTGATCAGCAGGTGGAGGTAGAGTTCGTCCTGGTTGTGGAAATAATTGTAGATGGTTTTGGCGGCAATGCCAAGGCGGGTGGCCAGTTTCCGCATGCTGAACCCGTCGTAGCCTTCGGTGACGATCAGGTCCAGGGCATGGTCCATGATTTTTTCCCGGACCGCGTCGATCTCTTCAGAACTCCGCTGAATCTTTGGCATGGATGCTCCTTTGTTAAGTAACAATATTACAGTAACGTTGTTACTTATAAAAAGTCAAGCCTTTTATTGCCTGTAATGGTAAGCGTCCGGTGAGTAAAAAACCTGTTTTTTTATCCGGGCCAGGGTGGCCGGGTCCGCCTGAAACGGGATTTCGGGCGCCTTGGGCATGGGCAAAGGGCGGGAGGGCAAAAACGGCATCTGCGCCATCTTCATATTATAGGCCAGGACCATGAGGGTCTCCAGGTTGACCACATCCTCAATATTGTATGCCAGAAGGGTCTCAAGGGCTTTTTCATTCCGGTTCCGCTGATAGTCCTGCCAGAGCAGGACGGCAAAATACCCATCCACCCCGTCCAGATCCCCCCGATCCAAACCCAGGGCCTTTTCACAGGATTTCAGGCCCCCGCCATATCCCAGGCTTTTCAGGACATAGCGCAGATCAATGTGGCCTTGGGTCAGCTTTGTTCTGAAATATCCCTCAATAAAAGGCACATCAAAGGTTTTCCCGTTATAGGTGACAATGACGGAATAGGCCTGAATATCATGAAGAAAATCTTCCAGGTTCTGTCCCCGGACATAATATCGGATGGCAGTCCCGTCATACAAGGCAATGGTGGTGATGTCCGAATCCCAATGACTTAACCCCGTAGTCTCAATATCCAGATAGGCAATGGAAGCCCTGAATTCCGGGAAAACACACCAGTGCCGGTCCGGCGGCAGCAGGTCCAGAAAAAACTTGGGATTGTTGGCGGCCAAATGATGATGGGAGGCCTCGATATAGGCTTTTATGGTTTCACGCTGTTTGGGGGAAAGATTTGTGGGATTTTCCGCTTTGGAAAAGCCGGCCCAGTCCGGGATGCCTGCTTCCCACAATTGCCTTTCCGTCTTTGCCCCGATTCCGGGGATATGTTGAAACGAATGCGTCAGCATGGATTATCCTTTGGCCGGGCTGCTTGTTTTGCCATCCTGTCCCTCCTTATTTTTCATACCCTTGACGGTTCCCCTCCGCATGGATTAAACTCTGTTCGATGAACCGGCACAGCATAGCATAGGGCTTTTTATTTGTGAACAGATCTGATTTTAAACATGACTGACAATTCCTGTACCATAAGGCTGAAAGATATCTCCATAAAAATCTTCCCGACCGTTTTTCTGGGCCTGGCCCTTATTTTTGCGGGATGCACCAAAAAAGGGGTTCATATCACGGAAGAGGAGGAAATTGTCTTCCGTTCCCATGACTACCCCGAAATCGAAATCAGGATAGCCAAGGACATCCGGTATATGAAGGGCGACGCCGGCCCAGCCGGAAAAAATCCGGCCCCGGGGGGATCCCGTCATGACAAAAAACCTCTGGCCTCAAGGCGCTATACCTTTATGAACCCCCATGATCCAACGCTGGGCTGTATCAAAATGGTCAATATTGAAATCGAAACGTTTGAGACCGATGAAGGCCGATGGGTCCATCCCGATTTCAAAGTGTTTCCCGGCGTGATCAGGTATGGAAGAACCCGGTTCAACGGCGTTGATTACCAATACGGCATCGCCCTGAATCCTCTCTTCACGGCGTCACCCAAAGACAGCCCTTCCGGCCCCGTCAAAATGATCTCCAAAATTTATTCCCGTGTCTTCGGTGACGACGCAAGCGGCATTGTCACCATTTCCTATTCCGAATCCCTCCCGGAAGATCCGGACTGGCATCCGGCAAGCCCCCTGACGGAAAAACGCAGACAATTCCTGGACGGTTTTCTGAAGCGGTGCGACCGGAACCTGGTCATCATGAATTGAAGCTCCGATGGAATTTTGATTTGCAGGCCGATGAAAACAGTGCTATGAAATTTTTGAGCCGATTGTCGTCTATATTTTGATCGGATACTATTCAGGCTGTGAAGATCCACAGATCTGTGGATTAACTTGTTATAGCCAAAAGGACTGACGATGACTGATGTTGGGTTTTTCTTTATCCTGACATAAATTTTCTGATTATTATGAACAAGGTGGATATTTTTCGATTTTGTTTGAACAAAACAGGGAAGTTGCTGCGCTCCAACTGATTTTATGGGTTTTTTAAGGCATAGGTGGGAAAGCTTAAATA
>JAMPXP010000042.1 GCA_023701135.1 Desulfobacula sp.
GGAATTGCAGTCTATCAACGAAGAATTTCAGGCCACCAATGAGGAACTCTCAACCTCCAAAGAGGAATTGCAGTCACTCAACGAGGAATTGTTAACGGTTAACAATGACTTGCAAACCAATGTGCTGAGCCTGTCCCGTGCCAACAACGACATAAACAATCTCCTGGCCGGCACCGGCATTGCCACGGTTTTTGTGGATTTTCAACTGCGTATCCTGAACTTCACCCCCACCGCTTCCCAAATCATCAATGTGATCCGGAGCGATGTGGGTCGCCCCGTGGGTCATATCGTCTCCAATCTGATCAATTACAATTGCCTGGTGGAAGACATACAGGCCGTGCTGAAAACCCTGATTCCCATAGAGACCGAAGTGCAGACCACGGAAGGCCTTTGGTACACGATGCGCATCCTGCCCTATCGTACCATTGACAACATCATCGAGGGTGCGGTGCTCACCTTTGTGGACATTACCGAGATGAAAAAGACGCGGGAGGCACTGCAAAAAGCAAACGACCTGCTCCGTCTGGCAGTGGTGGCGCGCGATGCCCACGATGCCGTCACCGTCCAGGATCTGGATGGACAAATTTTAGCCTGGAACCCGGGAGCGGTGAGGATGTATGGCTGGAGTGAGGCTGAGGCGCTTTTGATGAACGTCCGGGAGCGGGTTCCGGAAAAGCTGCGCAAACAAGCTCAGGTCAAGGTTCATCAGCTCAGCCGGTCGGAAATCCTGAAGCCTTATATTACCGAGCGGATTGCCAAAGACGGGTCCATCGTGAAGGTTTCGATCATCTCCACCGCTCTTATGAATGAAGCCGGGCAGATGTATGCCGTCGCAACAACGGAACGGGCCAGGGGGAAATAAGGAAGATCAGGAAATCTATTACCGGCACCGCAAATTGCTCTTTGAGTTCGTCGAGCCCCAGGAATACGAACTGCGGATGGTGCAAAAAGACAGGGCAACATTCTTTATCCCATTATCGGTCATGCCGAGATGCTTCTGGAAGATATCCCGGCAAAATCCAGTCCATTTTCTTTGGCATATCTTTCCACTCTTTCAAAAATCTGACTTGGCAATTCGATAGTTAGAGTTCGGGTTGAATCTTCGCACAGATCTACTGTTTTTTTTCTATCATTTCTACTCTTTTTCATGTTTTTGAATCTGACGCAATGAAAAAATAAGTATGCCGGATATTAGCGGTCTTGATCTTGGCATTGCTTCAGGCTACAGACGAAAGACGGGTTCAATGGGTCGAATATGACCGTTTGTTTAAATGTAACCTTTCTTTTCGAATGCGTATAACGGATCTTAACAATACTGTTTCAAGGATTTGTTTCAATAAATCAACAAGATGGAAGACTTGTTGCAGGCTCTAAAGATCCTGGCATGGGACTTGAGTATAGAGATAGAAAGAAGCTTTACTGACCCGGGATTATGAGATCGGCTTTGCCGGGGAAGGACTTAAAGAACTTCTGGATCAGGAAGGTTTAGAAACCAACGGGGTTGATTTACACCCCAGCAGACCTTTATTCCCAACGAATTAAATTGGAGTAACTGTCATGTCCATAAAACTTGAAGAATACATTGATCCTAAGGTTTTTGAAAGGATCAGAATCTTTTCTGAAAACAAAGAAACCCCTTTCCTGGTTATTGATACCGATTGTGTAAATCAGCAACTGGAAAACATGGTCAATGCCTTTCCCTATGCCAGTATATATTATGCTGTAAAAGCAAACCCTGCGATTGAAATTCTTACAATTCTGCGGGATAAAGATGTTAATTTCGATATTGCTTCTATTTATGAACTGGATCGCGTCCTGTCACTTGGTATCAGTCCCGACAGGGTCTGTTTCGGCAACACCATAAAAAAAAGCAAGGATGTCCGGTATTTTTATGATAAAGGAGTCAGGATGAATGCGACTGATTCTGAGGCAGATATCCGCAACATTGCCAAGGCTGCCCCGGGGTCAAGAATTTACGTCAGGATATTAACGGAAGGCACATTTACTGCTGACTGGCCATTATCTAGAAAATTCGGCTGCCAGGCAGATGTGGCCATGGATCTGATTATCCTTGCAAAGGATCTGGGCCTGATCCCATACGGGATCTCTTTTCATGTAGGTTCCCAGCAAAGGGAAATCGGGGCCTGGGATGCTGCTATTGGAAAAGTTAAGGTGATTTTTGAAAGACTTCTGGAAGAAGATGGAATTGAGTTGAAAATGATCAATTTGGGAGGTGGGTTTCCTGCGAATTATTTAACAAAAGCCAATGATCTTGATATTTACGCCCAAGAGATCACACGTTTTCTCAAAGAAGGTTTTGGTGAGAATTTCCCAAAAATCATTCTGGAACCTGGTCGGTCAATTATGGGGAATGCAGGGATCCTGGTCAGTGAGGTCGTATTAATTTCGAGAAAATCCAGAACAGCGCTGAATCGTTGGGTATATCTGGATGTTGGAAAATTTTCCGGATTGATGGAAACAATGGATGAATCCATCAAATACCCCATCTACACAGGAAAAAAAGGAGAAGAGGAAGAAGTGATTCTGGCCGGTCCAACCTGTGACAGTGCAGACATATTATATGAAAATTATAAATACAAACTGCCATTGAATCTCGCGATCAGTGACCGGCTTTACTGGTTGTCCACAGGTGCTTATACCAATACATACAGCTCCATTGAATTTAACGGATTTCCTCCTTTAAAATCATATTTTATCTGATACAGGTCTGACAGTAAGAAGAAGGATAGGAAACCGAGATCAACAATAATGGCGAATATGTATGGTTTGAGTTGTATAACAACCAATAAAAGCAGTGCCATCCAGGAGATTTGACCATGAGACATTTAAGGGTAGTGACCTGCCTATTGATAATCCTTCTCGCGGGCCAGGCGACCGCGGTTGACCAGGCACAGAAGGCAAAAACCGCTGAAAGCAAGGCTGGGGTACTGGAGCAGAACTCATCAGCCAAGGGCGGCAAGGCGGGCCCAGCTCGATCCGAGATCATCACGGATACCGAAGCTCAAGCGGTTGATCCGATCGGGAAAGAGCCTTTGGATGATGCGATCACCTGTCTCTCACGCACCATCTACTGGGAGGCCAAGGACGAGGGGACTGCCGGTATGGAAGCAATTGCCAATGTTATCATGAACCGGATAGGCCACAAGGGCTTTCCAAACACGATCTGTGAAGTTGTCAAACAAGGCCGCGAGGAGGGCGCCTGCCAGTTCTCGTGGTGGTGCGATGGCCGATCGGATGCCGCAGAAGAAGATAAACCCTACGCCATTGCCAAAGAAATAGCGAGAAAAGCCCTCAACCGGCAACTACCGGACCGTACCGGTGGTGCGATGTATTTCCACCAGCAGAAAGTAAAACCTGGCTGGTCCGCGGAATACATCAAGACAGTGGCGATCGGCGAGCATATCTTCTACAAGCCTCAAGGCGGCGCGGCAAAATAGGGTTTTATCCGGCCATAGATGGGATATCACAAGATTTTTAGTTGAGATTAATGGCCAACACATCGTTCTTTTTACCAAAATCCAACGCCTTTTGTTGTGATTCCAGACACAGATCAATTCTTAAACCACTTAGATTGCGGTTCATCCGATCTTCAGCTTTGAATACCCCAATACCTTCAATATAGATTTTTTTTCCTAACCAGCCCTTATTTACAAGTTCAGAACTGATCGCACATGTCCAACCGGCAACCGGAATGGTCATGGTCGCAGTTGTTTGAGGATCACTATCTGAGTTGATTCCATTTGACCATGGATGATATCCGGTTAGAGTTACCTTTGCTTTTTCGATTGCATCTAATTTTCTTTCTTTGGATTGGATAATGGATCTCAAATATATTTCTTTATTTTCATACAAAGATACGCTTCTGTTTAAATTCTGGATTTCTTGAGATAATGATAAAATTATTTTGGTATTAATATTGTTAAGCAAATTTTCTTTCTTGAATTGATTTGCAAAAAATATGCTGCTTAGAATAGTCAAGAATAAGATAAGGATATAATAAATTTTAAATTTCATCATTACCAGGATTTCTGTTTAGTTTTTTATAAAATTCTCCGGCCTTGGACGATATTGAACAGACTATTCAAGTTTTGTGCCGGGATCTTTAGCGCCTGCCCAGCGTCTTTCATCCTGCTGATATATTGGAATGAATCCTTGAAACAGCAGGTTTAAGATCCGTCATACACATTTGACAAAAAGCTCAAATTTTCACAAAAGGTCATATTTGACCCCGGCCAAATGACAAACGGCTCTGATTCCAACCTGACCTTTTTTAAATCAGAGCACCCTGGTAAGAGAGCCTTTAGATTGATTATTATTAAATCATGACAGGTGATGCGACCCGCGTATTATTACCCTGGCACAAAAATTGGATAGATTTAGATAGATAAGAATTACCCTTAAATTTCAAAATTTTAAATCATGACAAAATCACAAGACAAGACATTCGTCCATTCAAAAGATAAGCCCCGCAGCCCGGCAAACCGTCTGTCCAGGATATTTCAACTGCTGTTCGTCCTCATTGCCATGATGGCTGCCTGCACTTCCATCGCGGTTTTGGGTGTGTATTTCTACCTCAGCAAAGATCTCCCAAGGATTTCAACCCTCCTGGCCGATTACCGGCCCCCCGTCATTACGACCGTGTATTCGGATGATAACCGTAAAATTGCAGAATTTTTTAAAGAACGCCGCATCGTCATTTCTCTGGATGAAATGCCCTTGGTACTGAAACAGGCGTTTGTAGCGGCAGAGGATTCACGCTTTTTTAAACATCATGGGATTGATGGTTTCAGTATTATCAGAGCCTTTTTAAAAAATACCGGAGCGGAAACCATTGTGCAGGGGGGTAGTACCATTACCCAGCAGGTTACAAAAGCATTTTTCCTGACCCCGGAAAAAAGTTATACCCGCAAAATCAAGGAAGCCATTCTATCCTATCGGATTGACCATGCGTTTGAAAAAGAGGAAATTCTATTTTTGTATTTGAACCAGATCTATCTGGGTTATGGCGCATACGGTGTTCAGGCTGCGGCTGAAAATTATTTTGGCAAATCCGTTTCAGAGCTGAACCTTGCTGAATGCGCCATTTTAGCAGGATTACCGCAGGCCCCCAGTCGATACTCACCCTCCCGGCACCCAGAGCTGGCCAAAAAAAGACAAATTTATGTGTTAAACCGTATGGTTGATGAAGGATATATTTCAACTATTCAAGCCGCCGAAGCCGGCAGCACCCTGCTGGAAATTAAGGACCGGCGCAACTGGTATATTGAAGAGACACCGTTTTACACCGAATATGTCCGGCAATATATCGAGAGCAAATATGGTACGGATGTGTTATATACCGGCGGACTGCGGGCATACACGGCCGTGAATATTGAAATGCAAAAGATTGCCATCGAGGAAATCAAAAAAGGATTATCAGCGCTTGATAAACGTCAGGGATATCGCGGACCGGTCCGGCATCCGGCAACCGAAGAAATAGAAGCGTATTCAAAAAATCAGTTAAAACCGGAAGAACCGGTTCCACAGGAGGGGCAAACGGTTGAGGGGATCGTCATAACTGTTAACGATGCTAAGGGGTTGGTAACCGTTCGTATGGGCAAGGCCATCGGAATCATTGATATCAATGATATGCGCTGGGCGAGAAAACCGGACCCGGAAGTTGCCTTCAATGAAACCCGGCTGAAGCACCCCTCAGGTGCCGTAAAAGTCGGGGATGTTATTCTGGTCAGGATAAAACTGAAAAAGACAGACCCGGAACCCTGGGAGTTGGCCCTGGAACAAATTCCGAAAGTCCAGTCCGCGTTACTGTCACTGGAAGCTGAAACCGGCCATGTCAAGGTGATGGTGGGGGGAAGTGATTTTAATCAAAGTCAGTTCAATCGCGCCATTCAGTCCAGGCGTCAGCCGGGTTCCGCTTTTAAGCCGCTTGTATATGCCGCCGCCATCGATAAAGGCTATACGCCTGCTACCGTTCTCATCGATTCACCGGTTGTTTATCAGGATATGGAACGTAATTTTAAATGGGAACCGCAAAACTATGATGGCACATTTCAGGGACCGACCCTGCTGCGCAATGCCCTGGAGCATTCAATAAACATGATCGCCATCAGACTTTTACAAGATATCGGTATCGATTACACCATCGATTATGCCCGGAAACTGGGTATTACTTCGCCGTTGGATCGGAATCTTTCCATTGCCCTGGGTTCGTCCGGTATTTCTTTGCTGGAAATCGTCAAGGCATATTCTGTGTTTGACAATGCCGGATACCTGGTTGAACCTGTTTTTATTGTAAAAATTACAGACCGGGACGGAAACGTCCTTGAAGAGGCGGCGCCGGCCCGCAAGAAGATAATAGAAAAAAGCACCGCTTATATCATCACCAGCCTGCTGGAGGGGGTTGTCCAGAAGGGAACCGGGCAGCGGGTCCGGGCGTTGAAAATGCCGGTTGCCGGCAAAACCGGCACCACCAACAACCTGTATGATGCCTGGTTTGTCGGGTATACGCCCGGATATATTACCGGAACATGGGTAGGGTTTGATGAGGAAGGGACTCTGGGTAAAGGAGAAACCGGCTCCAGAGCGGCAAGCCCGATCTGGCTGGGGTTTATGAAAAGAATGTTGGCGGATAAGCCGATCCGGTTCTTTCAGGTCCCAAAAGGCGTTGTTTTTGCAAAAATCGATGCCGAAACAGGGCTGTTGCCGATTCCCGGATCAAAAAAGGTGATTCTTGAGTGTTTCAAAGAAGGAACCGTACCGATCGAGCAAACCGAAGATCCGGAAGCAGTCGTCAGCCAGGCAGAGTTTTACAAACAAACCATCTAAATGGAAAAGATTCCATGATTTCCGCTTGATGTTGTGTGTATGTAACCATACGAGTAGAAATAATTCAAAGGAAAATTAAATGAAAACAGAAAAAAGACAAAACCTGAAAGATTCAAAAGTGTACCTTATTGGTAGCGGAATTGCTGGACTTGCAAGTGCTGTATATTTAGAAAAAGATGCTGGTGTTCCTGGTGAGAATATTCACATTTTAGAAAAAGATTCAATTCCTGGTGGAGCCACAGACGGTGCCGGCGATAAAGAGAATGGGTTTGTTGTTCGTGGTGGAAGAATGCACGAAATGCACTACGAATGTTATTGGGAGCTGCTTTCGCATATTCCTTCACTCGAAGATCCAAATGTTTCAGTAAGAGACGAATCTTATGAATTTAATGAACGGTTTGTTTCAAATGGACAGGCACGCCTGTTGAAAGACGGGAAAAAATTGGATGTTTCTTCTTATGGTTTATCGTTTGAACAAAAGACAGATTTTCTTAAGTTAACCTATGTTTCAGAGAGTTCACTCGGTAATAAACGAATAGAAGATTGGTTTGATCAAGCTTTTTTTGACACAAATTTTTGGTATATATGGACTTCCATGTTTGCATTCCAAAAATGGAGCAGCCTTGCCGAAATGAGAAGGTATATGAAAAGGTTTATCCATCTCATTGATGGTTTGCATAAATTGGGTGGTGTAATGCGTACCAAATACAATCAATACGACTCTGTAGTAAGACCTATGAAAAAATACCTTGAAGAAAAAGGTGTGAAATTTGAAATGGGCAAAGAAGTTGTTGATATCGATTTTAATTTATCCGCTGACAAAAAGAGTGCTACGGTACTCCACCTTAAGGACAAAACGGGGATAGTGCTTGGAAAAAATGATGTTGTGTTTATCACAAATGGCTCTATATTAATCCGGCAATTAAATAGCCGCCCCCAAATTAGCATAAGCAATTTTCGGATGTCTGAAATATTTCATGACCCTGCCGGGCAGTTTTTGAAGTTTTCTGAGGTGCGATATGGCTTTGCGTTTTAACTGCTCTTTTGTCCTTGCC
>JAMPXP010000034.1 GCA_023701135.1 Desulfobacula sp.
ATTGCAAATGGAATTGCCTTTCAGAGGGCTCTGAAAGTGAAGTAAAGAGAAAATATAACCTGATTTTTGGAAATGAAGTCGGGTGTTGAATTCTCGCGGTTTTAAAATACCAAAATTGAAAATTTTAATTTATTTTGGACAGTAGTGAGAAAAAGTATAGTATAGTAAAAAATTGCGGGACAATATTATTTTTTCATGAGGAGATCGTCAGCTTTTCTTTCTGTTTAAAATTGATAACCGATTCCGAGCCCTCCGCTCAGAGAGGATTCGTCATAAAAACAGATGCTTGAATCATTCAGGAATGCGGACCCGAAAAGGGTGATGAAATAATGTTTGAGTTCAAGGGGCTCATGAAGCGTAAAGGCGCTTCCAAGGATGAATATCCTATCTTCCCGGTCCCTGTTGAATTCGGGATGGATGCCGTCATAGCCGTGATATGAAACTGAAAAAGCGGTTCCAAGGTCCCAGCCCCCTCCCCTCAGAACATGGGTCAATTCAATGCCGTATCCGTCATAGGAAAAATTTTTTCCGGCCATGTCCTAGCGTTCATATATTACTCCTGCCGACAATTCACTGGTATCGGTTGCAAAGAGGCGGCTTCCCCCCTTGATGGCATGGCGCTTTCCATCCCGTTTCAGGCCCTGGTGTCTTTTCCCGGCCAGATCGTTTTCAATGTCCACATCATCCAATGCATAGCTGAAATTAAAACCGGAATTCAGGATATTATCCCAGGACAGAGCCAATCCTTTGGTCCTGCGGCTGGTTTCTGTCCGGTTTGTTCCAATGATGAAGGGATCCTGCCATACTTCATCCTTCATATAATTCAGGCCAAGGGAAAAGGTTCCGGTTTCAGCCGCGGGTTGGGAAATTACAAATACGCTCGGCCCGCTGCCTGTGCCAAGGCTCACCGTAGTCCCAGTGAAAGCAAAGGTGAAATTCAGTTCTCCGGTTCCCACCGGATTGATTTCCGTGGGGTGTTCCGGAAACTGGGAAAGGGATGAGATCCGCGGGTTTTGATTGGCCGAGGCATTGTCCGGTGAAGGCTTTCCGGCGGTAAAGGCCCCTCCGGCCATGAGATGCCCTGAAAATCCGTCGGCTTCCGGTTCCCCGGCATGGGCGCTGACAAAAAAGAAGATGATTAAGTGAATGATTGCCGAACAAACGATAATCAAAGAAATCGGTTTAAGTATTTTAAGCATGTTGCTTTCTCCATATGGGGTTGACCCATCTTCCTTTCGGGGTGAATGACAATGCCGCTTTTTTTTTGGTCTATCCGGTGCGTTCTATCACCATCAGCACATAATGCTTGTTGGCGGCAAATGTGGCAGGGTTGATGGTATCCATGTTCTTGTTTATTTTCTTTTCTATTTCCGGCAGGACCTCTTCCATGGCGTAGTATATGCCGGGAGCCTTCACCTTTAGTTTGCCGAGCACAAACTCTTTTATGGGCATTCCGATCTGGCTGGCCCACATATAAGCGAATGCAATGGTAGGCAATACGTTGGGGGTGACGTCCCGCTGGTAAGTCATTTTAAAACCGTTTTGCCGCAGCCCGGTATTAAACAACCGCCAGCTATGCCCGCTCTTTTCTCCGGTTTCGCCTTTTTTAAAATAGTCGCAGGCTACCCATTTGCCGCCGGGCTTCAGTATTTTGTCTATAAGAGGCAGAGCCTCATCCAGTTTCAGGTATTGCAGGGATTCGGATGTTACCGCCGTTCCAAAATATGCTGTAAAATCTCCTGCCGGCATATCCTCGAAACGGCAGTCCATGACCTGCAGGCCTTTGTATTTTTGAGTCAAATGCCTTACCTGGTGTTTATCCGGTGTCAGTGCAACGACGTTCAGGTTTTTGCCGTGCATCAATGCCGACAGCCCGCCCATGCCGCAACCGATATCCAGCACCGGGCTGTTGTAGTCGGTGATCTGGTTTACGATCAGCCGTCCATAGTCTTCCTGCGCTTTGTAAAGGTGGTTGATGGATATGTCCCAGGGGCTTATGCTCGGGTCTTCAAAATAACCGTAGTGCAGAAAATCCTTCGGCAGCAATTGAGAGTATAGTTTAAGCTGGGCGTCGTCGTACACGCATTCAATTTTTTTGCGGTTGCGTTGCAGCTTAATGACCTGGTACAGGTGCTGCGGATATAAAAAGTATTTTAAAATGCTGCCTATAATGCTCATTCTGGTTCATTCATCCGTCTTAAGGAGGAGATAACGCTGTTTTTTTTAAATTTTTTTCCTGATGCGCCGGGCAAACCAAAGTTCAGCCATGTTGACGTAGGTAAACACCACCGGAACAATCAGAAGGCTAAGGGCTGTCGAGCTTATCAATCCTCCGATCACCGCAATCGCCAAGGGCTGCCGGAAGCTGGCGTCGCTGCCTATCCCAAGCGCGATAGGCAGCATTCCGACGATGGTGGAGACAGTGGTCATCACAATGGGCCGCGCTCGCTTATGGCAGGCGTCAATCATAGCATCAGCACAGGAAAGGCCTCTTTCTTTCATTCCGATGATGGCGTATTCCACAAGCAGGATGGAATTCTTGGTGACAATGCCCATGAGAATGATAATGCCGATTAACGCCGGCAGGCTTATTTGCGCGTTCACCATCCAAAGCGCAATCATTGATCCGCCAAAAGACAGCGGCAAGGCTGAAAGAATAGTAACCGGCTGAAAGAAGTCCTTGAATAAAAGAACCAGGACACAAAATACGCATAGAACCCCGGTGAGCATGGCAATACTGAATACTGAAAACAAATCGCCCATCATTTCCGAATCGCCCGTTTCGATCAATTGAACGGCGGAAGGCTTATTTTTGATGGAAGGCAACGCCATGGCCTCGTCCATGGCCAGGCCTAAAGGCGTACCGCCCAGATCAGCGCTGAGCGTTATATAGGGCCTGCGGTCGTAGCGGTCAATCTGGGAGGCGCCGGTGTTTGCTGTAATACTTGCGATGCTGGAAAGCGCCGTTTGCCCCAGGCGCGTCGGAATACGAAGATTGGAAAGCGTATCGATATCCTGCAACCCATCTTCGGCCATATGCACCCTGACATAAAGCTGTCTGTTGTCAAGATTGAGTTTGGAAAGATACGGGTCAAAATCCCCGGATGTTGCTATACGCACCGTGTCGGCAATGGATTCAGTTGTTATTCCCAATTCGGCGGCGCGGGTAAAATCCGGGTGTATATTTATCTCCGGCCGCTGTCGGCCGGCGGAGGAGTTGACATTGAATATGGTTTTTAAGCCGCGCAGCTCTTTTTCCAGGGCGGCGGCGGTGCCGGTCAAGGCCTCCCTGTTCTCGCCGGCAAGAAGGATGGAAAAACTTTCACCCGGCTCATCGTTTTTCAATGCAAATTTAGCGCCCGGAATATCCATCAAGGTGTTCCTGATCTCACTGTTAATGACATTTTGCGGAGGCCGTTCCTTCTTTGGAAGAAAGGTTAAAATCAACGACCCTTTACACACAGCACCGGCGCTAACTTCGTCGGCGCCGTTTTCCCCGGCAGCGCCGACAACCGTAAATATATTTTCGATGCCTTTAATCTTCTCAACCGATTTACGCACGGTTTCCGCCGTTGATACCGTATTTTCCAGCGTGCTGCCGGGAGGCAATTCAATGCTCAGATTGGTGTACCCCTGATCGGAAGGGGGAATAAAACCGGCAGGAAGCCTGGTTGCCATGAAGAGCGACAGACCGAAAAAAATCGTTGCCATGACCAGGGTTTCCTTCCTGTGTGCAAGGCACCATTGCGCCACACCAAGGTATGCCTTGATTATAAAACCATCTTTTTGATAATGGTGACGGGTATCCTCTTTGAGAAAATAGACAGCCATCAGAGGTGTGATAAGCCGCGCCACCATCAGGGACATGAGAACGGAAATAACAACCGTCCAGCCAAACTGTTTGAAGAGAAGCCCTATAACGCCACTCATAAGAGAGGTCGGTAAGAACACGACCACAATCGTTAATGTTGTGGATATTACCGGCAGGGCAATTTCATTAACGGCGTCTTTTGTCGCTTCAAGAATGCTTTTCCCCATGTGCTTATGGCGCACGATGTTTTCAATTTCCACAATGGCGTCGTCAATGAGAATGCCGACCACAACGGCCAGGGCCAAGAGTGTCAGGGTATTAAGCGAATACCCCAGCCAATACATGATACCGAAAGTCGGGATGATGGATAAAGGCAGGGCCGTGGCTGAAATAAGGGTCGCCCGCCAGTCCCGCAGGATAAATCCGACCACAATAACCGCAAGGATTGCCCCCTCATAAAGCATATGCATTAAGCCTTCATATTGCTCCAGTGTATAAGTGACAGTATTTACAATCGGGGTAATGGTTAAATCCGGGTATTTTTCCTTCAGGGTTTTAATGGTCTGTGCCGCATCTTCTGCAATCTGCACTTCATTAGCGCCTTTTGCGCCATATATTTGAAATGCGACGCTTGCTTCACCGTTTAATAATACAGCTTCAGTACGCCTGGCATGGGTATCATGGACCGTTGCAACCTGGTCCAACCGGATATGGCCTCCGTCCGGCAGCGCAATCGGCAGGGCGTTCAGATCTTTGGCCATGGCCGCTACGGCAATTGTTCTGACCGATTGCTCTGCCTGCCCGATGTAGCCGCGCCCGCCTGAAGATTCCATCTGTACCTGTTTTATGGCTTTTGAAACATCCGCCGCCGTCACATTCAGGGAGGCCAGTTTCACCGGATCGACTTCAACTCTCACCTCGCGGGTGACACCACCGGCTCTGCCAACTTTTCCAACGCCGTCAATGGACATAAAGCGCTTGCTCAGCGTATCATCTATAAACCATGACAAGGCTTCTTCGTTTAGCTTTGCGGAAGAAACCGCGTAGGTCATTAAAGCATCACCGTCAATACGTGCGGCGGAGACGGCAGGCGCTTCGAGGTCGGTGGGCAGGTCGGGCCGGATGCGATCAATGGCGTCTTTTGTTTCTATGAGGGCGTCTGAAATATCTTTTTCAAGATCAAATGAAATTGCCATCCTGACGCTGCCTTCGGTAATAGACGTGGATATGTGCTTTACACCGGAAATGGCGGCGATTGAATCTTCCACTTTGCGGGCAAGTTCCGTCTCAAGTTGTGAAGGCGCTGCACCCGGGAGAGATAAGGACACCTCAATTTGAGGGAAATCAATATCGGGTAAATCCTGAATTGTGAATCTGCCGAAACCGTAAAGTCCAGCAAAAGTGAGAAGTATGAACAGCAATATCGGCGGAATGGGATTTTTAATGGACCAGATGGCAAAATTCATTCTTCAGCGCCTTTCTTAGTTGAAACCCGGACGATATCCCCATCGTTCAAAAAGCCCGCGCCCTCCAATACAATGCGGTCACTTTTGGATATGCCGGACAGGATTTGCGCATGGTTATCCTTTATCTGCCCGACTTGGACTTTCTGCCGGTTCACCGTTGTGCCGGAAGCATCATTGTGGATGATAAAAACGGAATTGTGCCCGTCGCTTAGAACGACGCTCTTTGCCGGAATTTTCAGGGCGGTTTGCTTGCCCAGTATAATCTGCCCCTCCACATACATGCCTGCCTGGGCGCTGCTACCGGTTTCAATATCTGCAAAAACCGTAATCATTCGGGTGTCCGGGTTAAAGGAAGGCGCAATCCGGCGTATTGACCCTTTGGCGGTATTGCCGTTTGGGAGGGTGATTGAAACGGTTTGGCCCCGGGTAATGCGCACCGCCTGCTCTGCCGTTAATTCACCGCGCCATTCCAGCCGGTTCTGCCGGATAAGACGGAATAATTCATCGCCTGCCGAACCTACGGCCCCCAGCGTTGCCTTTCTCGCACTGATCACGCCGTCATCCGGCGCAACAACATCCGTGTATTTCAGTTGCAGGGCCTTGGCATCCATCTGGGCTTTGGCTACTGCCGCTTGATTAAGATAATCGTCTATGGCCTGATCACTCATTGCGCCGGAGTCTCTCAACGTCAAGGCGCGTTTTTTATTTGACTCTGCCGAAATCCGGTTTGCTTCCAATTCAGCGTATTCGGCTTGGAGTATTTCAGTATTGAACCGTGCCAAAACCTCACCTTTCTTCACGGTATCACCCACATCCGAGATAACGGCAATGAGCCTTTGTCCTGAAATCTCCGCGCCGATAACCGCTTCCTGCCAGGCTGAGACAGGGCCGGTGGCTTTAATGATTTCCGGCCATTCCGTTTCGGACGCCGTTGTTTCGCTTACAGTAAGGGCCACTGCCGCAGATGCCTCTGCAGGCTTTGTATTTTCATCCCGGCTGTTCAACAGCATAAGGGCAGTGAGAACCGCAATAATAAGGGATAGTATGAACAGGTTAGATTTCTTCATCGATCTTAATTCCTGTATGAATCGGTTTGCCGAGCACACGATGAAGTGCTATCCATGCGGCGCTGCAATCGCGTTTGGCTGTGATAAGGTTAATTTGCGCGGTCAATAATTGGCGGCGTGAATCTTCAAGTTCCAGGAGGCTGGTGGAGCCGTTCTTCCACAGGGCCTCGTGGGCCGTGAATGAGAATTGCGCCGCCTTGAGGGCTATCGTTGAGGCTTCATAGCGCTCCTTGGCGGATTGTTGTGCCGCCAAAGCGTCCTGCGCCTCCTGCAGGGCGGTGCGTAAGACCTCTTCTAAAACGGCCAATGCCCCTCGGTACCGGGCTTTTGAGGCATCGACAGTTGCCGCGCCACGGCCGCCGTCAAAGAGAATGCCGGAAACGGTTGCACCCAGTGCCCAGGTCGTAAAATCAAGGGTTGTCCCTGCGGCGCGGATCCATTGCCCGGAAAGAAGGGCTGACAAATCCAGCTTGGGCAGGCGTTCGGCTTTGGCGACCTTAATATCCGCCCATGCGGCCTTGGCATCATATGCTGCTGCACGAACGCCGGGATGGCTCATTAAGGCCGTCGCATCAATATCCTCCGGCATTTGCGGCGGCTCCGGCAAGGCAAGCGTCCCGTTAACATCTGGTCTTAGGAGCAATTCCTGGATCACTGTTCTATCCATACCGCTTAAGGCAGACAGGGCATGGAGATTTTTTTGGCACCGCTCGTTTTGCAAAGCAAGCTCAATAACGGTAAACGCAACATCACGGCTTGCGGAACCCTCATCAATCTGCGTAGAGAATCCGGCTTGCACCTTTTTATGAAGCAAGCCGAGGGTCTCTTTGCGTGAGGTAAGATCGCTTTCCAATACAAGGCTGGAAGACCGGCCTGCCCGAAAATCCAGAACGGTTGCCACAACGTCGGAAGCCAGTATCATGCGCGTATTCTGAGCGTCGGCTGTGCGCGCATCCAGAAGACTTTGTGCCGCTTTGTTGGAATTTCGAATGCGTCCGAATAGATCCATTTCCCAACTCAGGCTTGGCCCGGCAGAAGCGTTAAGGCTCTTTTTTCCTGTCTCAACGCCTCCGTTATAATTTTGGGTCAGGCCGGAGGCGACGCCTAGGGCAGGAAAATATTCAGATTTTGAAATTCCGGATTGCGCTTTTGCCTCGTCAAGCTGCGCCAATGCCTGCTCCAGTGTCGGATTGGCGGTAAAGGTTTTTTCCACCAAAATGTTAACTGCGGGATCATTTAAATCCTCCCACCATTTTGTTTCATAGGTCCTCTCAAAGGAGGCGTGTTCTGCTCCGGATAAAAAATTTTCAGACGGAAGATCCTTTTCAGTCAGCGAAGTACAACCGCAACTCAGAAGCATTAAAAGACAACCTATTTTTAACTGGAAAGACATGTTCTTTTTCTTCACGCCTCTAAAATTTGTAACTCGTGCCTAAAACGACCATGGGCTGGAATTCTTGATTTGTTATCGGGCTGTCTGCCGCATCACCGATCAATTGGTCGGCATTCACCATGAGCATCACGTCCCAGCTTTCCGTAAGGTTGTAGAAGGCGCCGACCGAGACACCGACAGACTGAAAGCCGGAGTCCACTTCATACCGAGTATACCCGGAACGCGCCGCCTGCGTGGGAGAAACGCCGAAATAGCTGGTCATATGGTCCTCATCAGCCCATTTTATTCCGATTTTCGCCATGACCATGAGTTTTTCGGAAACGGAGAACATCTTGCCGATGTCGGCTTCTGCCGTCATGCCGTAATCCTCATTTCCTTTTGAGAGCTTGCCGGAGATCGTGATGGGGCCGAAATCATATTCACCCATAAGATTCCCTACCGCGCCTGTATCAATATCACCCATACCGCGCAGGTTTTCTTTATCATCATCTTCGTCCCGGCCCATGGCAAATCCTATTGATGCGCCAAGTTTATAATTGTCATCTTGGAGGAAATAACTGCCGATTCCATCCCCACCGTCTACAAAAAACAAACCGTTCTTATATTCCACCGAAATATTCGGGAACGGCGAAACGGTGTAATTGTCCGAGCCTTCATATTTCGGCCCATACATCACACCAACGCCCAGTTCAAAATTCCAATTCTTGTCTTCAGAATTCGGGCCGACCGTGTTTTCAGCATGTGCGCTGACGGACAATACGACAAGAATGGACAGGCTTAAAAATAAAATTTTACGCAGATGGTTCAACATGGGTAACTCCTTTTGGTTTAGGTTATATGGTTCATCCTGGGCCGGAGTATAAGTGAGGATTCCGGTTAGCGCATCGGTCTTAAGTCTGAGATCTGAAAAATAATTCCATATCCGACTTAAGGAGGTTGTAATTTTTAATGAACCCTTTATAGTTATGGAATGAAGAATTTATTCAACCATCTTCCGGCTTTCATGAAGCGTTTGTGGTGTCAGCTTGCCCTTAGTTATACCCTGCTTGCCTTTTGCGCGCTGATGTTGATCTTTTTTATGCTATACGCCATTAACGATTACGAAGATTTCCGTAAAGCCATTACCCTCGACATTGTTGAAGATCGGGTGGCCAGCGAAAAGCTCATCATCACGCAGGCGATCCGTGATGCAGGCAACACCGAATGGCTGAACAAAGCCCGGGATAACATCCGTCAAAAATTGATAAACATAGAGCATGGCAGCGGAGCCACAATCTACCGTATTACCAATTCCAGCCGTCCCGAAGTGTATATTCAGATTACCGATGGCAATGACCGTCTCTTGATGTCTGATCCCGTGAATCTTCCGGAAAAAGCAGCGGCCTGGTTCTCCGCACAAAAAAAACAGCCTGCCGCAAAAAGCAGTGTCATGCGGCTGGCGGAAAATGGGCCGATCTGGGTGGATATGCACATAACCGATGGCCATGACGGGGTTATCGGACGCTTGTGCGTCTTGTATATCGCCGAATTTGATCTCTGGGTGCAATTTCAAAGTATTTTAGATTTTCTTCTGATGGCATGGGATAATATCATTATTTGCTCTATACCCATCGGCATCGCCTGCGGCCTGGTGGCCTCCCGCTATGTAACCAGGCAGTTGCAGAAAATGAATGAGGTTACGGAGAGCTGGCGGCAGGGTCATTTTGATGCGCGTATTGCACTGCCGAATGATGATGTCCTCATCCGGCACAGCCGGCATCTCAATGACATGGCCCAGGATTTGGAGATATACCTCAATTTGAAACAAAATATTGCCGTCAGTGATGAGCGCAACCGCATGGCCCGGGAATTACACGATACGGTAAAACAGAAACTCTTTGCGCTGGGGCTGCAATTGGCAACCGCCAAGGCCAAGCCCGCCGTGATGGAGGCCGCCCGCGAGCATATTCTGGAGGCGGAAACCATTACCCGTGAAGCCCAGCATGATCTCATGGAAATCATCACCCAACTGCGTCCTGCAGGAGCCGATACCTCGCTTCATGAACGTATCGGCATGATTGCAGACGATTTCAGGCGGCGCTTCGGTGTGAGTATAGAATTAACTCATTCTGATTCTATCCAGTTTAATAAACATACAGAGCATCATGTGCTGCGGATTGTGCAGGAATCCTTGATGAATGCGGTACGCCACGGCAAGGCATCGAAAATCCTGATCAATGGCAAGATCGACCAAAACATGGCCACACTGACCATTGCCGATAACGGGAGAGGGTTTGATACCGACCAAAAAACGGGGGGATTCGGCATTACCTCCATGCGTGACCGGATGCGCGATCTGCTGCACGGATCATTTGAAATTAAAAGCGCCACAGGCGTTGGAACCCGGATCACGCTTTCATGGAAATATGAATCATGACCCCCAAAATCACCCTCATTCTTGCCGATGATCACGCCATGGTTCGCAAGGGATTAACCGCCTTCCTGTCCACCGCCCGGGATATTGAAGTGATGGCTGTTGCGGCGTCTGGCGCGGAGGTTGTGGCCGATGCCGAGAAATTTGCGCCCGATGTGGTGTTGCTGGACCTGTTTATGCCCGATCAGCCGGCGGTTGAAACCGTGCGCCGGATTAAAAGAGTCAGCCCGCGCAGCCAGATCATCATGGTTACTTCCCATGAAGGAGATGAATATGTCGTGCCCATGATGAAGGCAGGAGCCATTTCCTATATCCTTAAGGATATAACGCCGGAAAATCTTATCCGCGCCGTGAGAAAGGCGGCGGCGGGCCAAAGCACCCTAAGCCCGCGTATTGCCCAGGCGCTCGTTACGGTTGTCACGCAGGCGCGGGCGGACAAAACGCAAGAAAACCAACTCCATGAGGATTTAACTGAGCGTGAGATGGAAGTGCTTCAATGTATAGCAGAGGGATTGTCCAATATGAATATTGCAGCACGGCTGAATATCTCGGAAAAAACCGTCAAATCCCATGTGAGCAATATTTTGAGCAAGCTCTATTTAACCGACCGCACTCAAGCCGCCGTGTATGCATGGCGTGAGAGGATTGTCAAAAAATAGCTGCTGCGCCGGACCATATTATTTTTTCATGAGGAGGAAACACCATGCATCAGGTCATGATACAACCGGCTTCCTACGAGACATGCCGGGTTTCGGTGGACCGGGCCTTTGAGCTTTTCCCTCTGGCCCTTGCCGGAAAAAAAGTGGTGATCAAACCCAATGTGCTCCGGGCCTCGGGTCCTGAAGAGCATATCGTCACACATCCGGCCCTGTTGCGGGCCGTGGTGGAAAAGGTTGAATCCCTTTCCCCGGCACAGATCATCGTGGGGGATAATCCGGGCGTGTTCAATTATGGGGACAATGAAAACAGTTTTGAAAAAACCGGATTGATGGCGGCGGCCAAGGGCTATTACCTGAACCTGGGCCATACCACCCAAAACCTGGCCTTTCATCCGGATTTCATGGCCGAGGTCGGTGTTTCCAAAGACATCCTGGAAGCCGATATCCTGATCAGCCTGCCCAAATTCAAGACCCATGGGCTGACAGTCATGACCGGGGCTATCAAAAACAGCTACGGGATTCTGCCGGGAGCACAAAAAGCAAGGCTCCACCAGATCGCCGGCACGCCGCTACGGTTTCATGAACTCATTGTGGAGGTCTTCCGGCTCCGGGTCCCTGACCTGTTCATCATGGATGCGGTCACGGGTATGGAGGGAAACGGGCCTGCCTCACCGGAATTGAGACATATCGGACTCATCCTGGCAGCAGACAATGCTGTGGCCATGGACGGGGTGGTGGCTCGGATGATGGGGCTTGATCCCGGCGCCCTGCGGTTTCTTCAAAGGGCAAGGGAGTTGGGGCTTGGTGATTTTGACCGGGAGAAAATCCAGATCGACGGCCGGATGCAGGTGATACCGGATTTCAAACTTCCGCCCCTGGGGGGTGAGGCCATTGCCGGGAATCAGGTGATCCGGGAATTCATGGCCGGCAAGACAAAAGTCAGACCCAAGGCTGATCCGGAACGGTGCACCGCGTGCGGGGCCTGTATCGATCAGTGTCCAATGGGGGCGCTCACCATGACCGACGGGATTCCCCTGGTGGATGCCGATACCTGCATCACCTGTTTCTGCTGCCAGGAGGTCTGCCCTGAAAAGGCCATGACCCTGACCTAGGGTTTCACAGGCCCTGGGCCCGGTTCAGCACCTTTCGGACCATTCTTGCCAGGTCCTGTTGGGAATAGGGCTTTTGAAGAAAATTCACGCCCTGTTCCAGAAGACCGTCATGGACGATATGATTGTCCGTATACCCTGACACATAAATGATCCTTATCTCCGGGAGATGGGCCAGAGCTTTTTTTGCCAGGGCTTTCCCTCCCAGATTCGGCATGATCAGGTCTGTGATGATCAGGTCCACGGACCCCTTGTTTTCATCGAGAAAGGCCAGGGCCTCTTCTCCGTCAAAGGCTTTATGGACCATGTATCCCAGGGATAAAAGACTGTTGGCGGCAAAATGACAGACATCCGGATCATCTTCGACCACCAGAACGGATTCATTCCCCGACAGGTTTTCAATGACGGGTTCCGGCCGGGAAGAAGCTGTTTTTCCGGCAGAATGGCAAACGGGCCAGTAAATCTTGAACATGGTTCCCCGGCCCTCTTCCGAATAGACCTGAATCCCGCCCTTGTTCTGTTTGACAATGCCGTAGATCATGGACAGACCCAGCCCTGTGCCCTCATGCTTTGCCTTGGTGGTAAAGAAAGGTTCAAAGATTCTGTTTACCAATTCCCGGTTCATCCCGATGCCGTTGTCGGAAACCGAGAAAAAAACATAGGACCCTGGGGCGTCAAGGTTGACCCGTTTAATGGTTTCAGGATTAAAAGCGGTTTGGCCGGTTTCAATGGTGATCCGTTTTTTATGCCCTTCGAGAGATATGGATTTCAGGGCATCCCTGGCATTAACGATGAGGTTGGTAAAAATCTGTTCGATCTGGGACTGGTCGGCGCTGATGAAATCAACAGGGTCTTCAAGCTTCATTTCAATGCTGATATCTTCGCCGATGAGCCGGCTCAGCATTTTATTGAGAGAGGAAAGGGTCCCATTAATATCCAGGATGGCCGGGAGGTAGATCTGTTTCCGGCTGAATCCCAGCAATTCGCGGGTCAGGATTTCAGCCCTTTTTCCCGCATGCCGGATGGCACTGATTTTTTTAAATAACGGGTGGTCCTCTTTCATGCCTTTCAGCGCCAGATCCGCATACCCGTTGATAATGGTTAAAAGGTTGTTGAAATCGTGGGCCACGCCACCCGCAAGAACCCCGATGGATTCCATTTTTTGAGCCTGTATCAGTTGCTCCCGGATGCTTATTCTTTCCTGCTCGGCCGCTTTTCGGGCCGTGATATCCCTGGCAATGCCTAAAATCCGGTTTTCCTTTTCAGGCGTTTTAAAGACCTGGGAAACGGTATCCATAAATCGTTTTGCCGAATCCGGCGTTAAGAGCTTGTCCAAGAAACTGCCCATCAGTTCTTCCGGAGAAAACCCGCTCATTTTCCGGATGGAGGGGCTCAGATATTGAAAACAGCCGTTCAGATCCAGGAGCCAGATGACACCCTTATCCGTTACGATGACGGGCTTTTGGACATGAAATTTTTTACAATACTGTCCAGCCAGATGCCTGGAACCGTTTCCGAAAATGATTTCCGGGGCCACGAATTTTCGCAGATGCTGTATGGATGCCGCCATCATTTTATATGAATGACGAGCTCTTTTTGGGAGAATCCAGCTTAAAGACCGCTTTTTCATACTCAGGGGGGCCCACGGTTCCCCGGGCGTCATTGGAAAACCCGTAGGCTTCAGCAGGGATGCCCAAAATCCGTTTATCCAGCTCGCCATTGTTGTTTTCATCGTGAAAGACCTTGACCGCATATTCCCCATAGGGAAGCACAAGGGTTTTCACAACTCTGTTGCTTGTGATCCCGACATTATATCCCTTGAACGGCGTTTCCCCGCTAAAGTTTTCTTTGGAATTGACCAAGGCAATTAGGGCTGTTCCGTTTGTATTTTCAAACCCCTCAATGGTGAGGGTCAGTTGCCCGGTAAGGGTTTCGGTTGTATCGGAAAAAGCAGGTATCATCCCGGGCGCGGTCATGAAGACCATCAAAAAAATGAAAATGGTTAACTGTTTCATAATAGTTTTCCTTATCTATGCGGGTTTAAAATCATCAGCATCCTTATTTTAATTTTTTATGATTGTACCTGCATTGATAATGAATACCATTTTTTTGCGACCAAGGGTAAAAATAAGGTGATACACCGCAAATTAGGAAGATGACCGGCTAAACAGTTCTTTTATTGATTTTCTAAAATAAACTTGATACTTCAACATGCGATTTATTGTTTTTCTGTTTGTTGATACAGCTAGTAAAAAAGGATGGCCGGCAATGAAAATAGGCGTTCTGGACCTGTTGTGCGAAGATGCCCAAACCACTATTGCCAGGATGCCCCATGATTATGCCGTGGTCAAGCAATATGCCGGCATCATGCCCCAGGCCGTAAGTGTCTGGTGCAGGAAGCTCGGCCATCAGGTCTGTTATGCAACCTATTTCGGGCAGAAAGATCCTTTAAAGCTGCTTCCCAATGACCTAGATGTGGTTTTCCTCGCCTGTTTTTCCAGGGGCAGCGGGCTGGCCTATGCCCTGGCCAAAGTTTTAAAACTGATGCGGCCCCGTATTCTGACCATCCTTGGCGGGCCCCACGCCAAACAGTTTCCGTCCGATGCCCTGAGATTCTTTGACGTGGTGGTCAAGGACTGCGATGAAACCCTGGTCAGGCAGATTTTAAGGGATTTCCCGCGAAAAGTGGTGGTGACCACCCAACGCCGGTTAAGGGACCTTCCCGGCATTGAAGAGCGGTTGCCGGAAATCAGGATCGCCGTTTTCCGGCGATCAAGGCCCACGCCTTTTTCCTTCATCCCCATTCTTTCCAGCACAGGCTGCCCCTATGCCTGCGATTTCTGTGTGGACTGGAACAACCCCTATACCCCTCTGCCCCTTGAACGGATTGAACAGGATCTCTTATTCGCGGCCAGGCATTTTCCAGGGGTCAGGATTAATTTTTATGATCCCAATTTCGGGGTGAAATTTGACGAGATCATGGCTGTCATTGAACGGATTCCCCATCCCAGAAAACAGTGGTTTTTGACGGAGGGATCATTGAATTCATTGACCGAAGAGCGTCTTCAGCGGCTTAAAAAGGCGGGGTGCCTTTGTGTGATTCCGGGCATTGAGTCCTGGAGCGCCTATTCGAAAAAGGCAGGGATTAAGGGGTCGGCCTCTGCCGGAGAAAAGCTCAATGCGGTTGTAGACCGGTTCAACCTTATCCACCGGTATATTCCCATCATCCAGGCCAATCTTCTGTTCGGCCTGGATACGGATGAAGGAGACGCCCCGGTCCTTTTAAACAAGGAGTTCATTACCCGGACCCCCTATGTGGCCCACTCTCTGAACATTCCCGCCCCCTTCGGCGGAACTCCTTTATTTGAAAGGTACCTGAAAGGGGGACGGATATTGGAAACCCTGCCTTTTACCTTTTACTGCAAGCCCTATCTGGCCACCACGGTGAAAAATTATACCCCCATTCGTTTTTATGAAAAACTGATGGAGATTTTCACCCATATGACCTCTTTGGGCATCTTGGCCCGCGCCGTCAGGGATACGGAAAATCCGGTCTTTAAAGGCTATCATCCCATCCGGAACCTGAGCCTGAGACTCATGCTCCGGACCATGGGGCAGATCCTGGCCCTTTTAAAGACAGACAGAGCTTTCCGGGCGTTTCATGAAGGAGAGTCCCCTGTCCTGCCCGAATATTATCACCGGAAATATGAGGCCCTTCTGGGGGCTTATAAAGGCCTCATCTCCCGGGAAGAAAGATATCCGGTCATGCATGGAATTCCACTAAACGGGACGCAACCGGGTCCGTATAGGTGATTTTAATGGCATAGGTTTTAACATTGATATGGGCGGTGACCGTATGCTTTTTCAGGGTCCATTCCAGATGCAGCTCAGTATCCTTGGATTTAAAAAGGGTAAATTCTCCGTTAAATGCAGGATAGCTGTTGCGAAATTCCATGAGCCTTAAAAGCCTTTGAACCACTGGTTTTTTGAGGGCCTCCCGGATTTCTTCAATGGTATAATTGTGGCGGTTGATGTTTCTGCCCAGCTTTGTCTTTTCCAGCAGTTCAATATCATTTTCGCCTGCCAGCAGGCCCACATAATAGACCTGGGGGATGCCCGGTGAAAAGAACTGGATGGTTCGGGCGGCGATATAGGCATCATCATTGCACCCCAGGGCTGAATAATAGGTGCAGTTCACCTGGTAGACATCCAGGTTCTGGTAGTCGGGTCCGGAATAGGTCTTTTTGACATTGGAGCCCTGCTTATACAGTTTTTCAAGGGTCTGCTCTATTTCAGCCGGATTCAGCATGTCCACAACATCCACCACACCGATGCCGTCATGGGTATCCAGGGTGGTGATCTGTTTTCGCGGACATTTTCTCAGCCAGGATTTAAGGGATCGGGTCTTGCCCATGTAAAGGGAATGGAGAACCAGCATGGGCAGCACAAAATCATAACACCAGTATCCTTTTTCCGCCAGCTTGAGCTGATAGGAATAATGCTCGTGGACTTCAGGCAGGATCTGGGTATCAAAGGCTGAGGTATAATCGTTGAACCATTCCAGAAGCTTCCAGATTCCGGGTTCCAGGAAAAAACAATTGGTGCCCAGCTCCACGGTGGTATAGGCAACGGCATCCAGGCGGATCATTTTGGGCCGGTTCCTTGCCAGGCGGATCAGAAATTTGCGCATGACTTCCCGGGTTTTGGGCGAATTATAATCCAGGTCAATCTGCTCATTGTCAAAGGTACACCAGATTTTTTCCAGGCTCCCGTCGGGTCGTTCCAGGGTCTGATAGGGCGGTCGGGGTTTCCGGGTATAGACCTTTGCCAGGTCTTCGTCCCTTACCCAGCCCTTGGGCGCCAGTTTATTAAAACTGAGGAACATATCCGCGTATTCACTGCCGGCCCCCTTGGCAATATAATCCTGAAAAAAGACAGACTGCCGGGAGATGTGATTGACCATGAAATCAATGATCAGGTCAAAGTCCCGGCCGATTTTTTCCACATCGTCCCAGGTGCCGAAGGCCGGGTCCACTTCGTCATAGGTCAGGGGCGCAAATCCCCTGTCTGAAGAAGACGGATAAAAGGGGAGCAGGTGAACCCCGCCGATGGCCTTGGAAAAATATTTGCGAAGCACATAATGCAATTCAGGCAGGTTGATCCCTAAACTGTCAGGATACGTAATCAATTGAATTTTGTTTTTAATTGTCATTGGGCACCATTCCCTTTGATTTTTGAATGAACTGATAATGGCGGATACCCTCCGTGATTCCGCCGGCATGGGAGGCTTTGGCAAAATAAATGCGTTTTGCGGATTTTAACGGCTCAAGCTCAGGTTTATAATTGCCCACGACAACGCCCAGGGGCTCGCCTTTAATCATTTCCGCGTCATTTCCCGAATCACCGCAGACCAGGATGTTTCCCAGCGGGATACCCCATTTATAACTCAGGTACCGCACCGCTTTCCCCTTGGATGCACGGTAGGGAAGGATGTCAAGGTATTGATCCTGGGAATAGATCAGGGAATATCGGAACCTGTTTTTGGTCAGGACGTGGTGGATTCTTGCCAGCCTGTCTTTTCCGGGCTCCATGAAATAGCTCAGTTTATGGGGCCCTTGAACGGCATCCGCCTGGGCGCGGATAAAATCAATCTCTTTGAGCCGCATGGCAATGAGTTCCGGGTCCCAGCTTTTGGAAATATGGGTTTCCCAGCCCTTGTCATGGTCCAGGGAATCGCCGTAACTGATCCGGCTGCCCACGCCGGAGACAATGATATCCGGTGTCCTCACCCCGTGGGTCTTGAGAATATCCAGGGCCGATTCAAATACCCTTCCGGTGGCCACAGCAAAACCGATATGCGCTGTATTTTTTGCCAGCAGGTCCATCAAGATCCCGAGTTCTTCCGGATCTCCCCCCAAAAGGGTGTCGTCAATATCGGTGACCACCATATAGTCCAGTTTGGCCAGCCGTTTGCCGATGCGTTGCCTGGGTTCAATGGCGGTTATAAATGATTTTTCATATTGGCGGCAGATCTCCCTCACCTCGTCGCAATAGGTTTTGGCATGATTTTTCCAGGAATAGAATTTCCGGGTGTTTAAGATACCGTTTTTTGAAAATAAATTCCACTTATCCGGATGAACAATAATATCCTTTACGGCGGATGCTATGGCCGCGGTATCCGTTGGATCCACCAGGGTTCCGGTCTGGCAGTTGTGAACAATATCCCTTGGGCCTCCGTCATTGGTGGCCACGATGGGCAGGCCGCAGGCAAGGGCTTCCAGCAGGGTCAGGCCAAAGGGCTCCGTTAGGGCGGGATTGACAAAGACCCCCCTTTTTTCCGCCGCAATCCGGTAGAGTTCCGGAACCTCATGCTCAAAATCATGTTGCTTGGGAATGGCCATCTTCCCGTACAGATTGTATTTATCCATCAACAGCAGCATCTGTGTCAGGACATCCCGCTCTGTCTCTTCCTTTTCCGAGATATCTTTCCGGATACCGGCAAAGACGGCAAGGTTGGCCATGGCCTGGAGTTCGGCATCTTCGCCATAGGCCTTTACCAGGCCCTGGATATTCTTTCGCTTATCGGGACGGCAAAGGACCAGGACCAGGGGCTTGTCCGGGTGAGTGAAGAACCGGTTTAATTCCTGGTTTACCGAGGCCTTGGCAAAGAGGGCCTCTTCTTTTTCCCGGCTGCCGGCAAAGGTATCATGGTAATAGGGATAAAACCGGTCCATGCCGATCCCCGGCGGAATGACCCGATATGTCGGCAGGGTCCGGTTGCGGTAAAGTCCGTACTGGACTTCAATCTCCTGACAAGTGCTGGTGATCACCCTGTCGGCGGATTTCAGAATCTGTTCTTCCGTATCAATGCGGTAGTCGATTTTCAGCTTTCGGTTCATCTCATGGATATCAACACCTTCCTCCATCAGTCTGGCTTTCTTGGACCGGCCCAGGGAATGGCCGGTATAGACCAGGGGAATACCGAAGAAACCGGCCAGCTCCATGGCCACGTATCCCGCATCCGGATAATGACCGTGGACAATATCCGGAATGTTTTTTTCCCGGCGGATGAATTTAATGGTCTTGTCTACAAATTCATCCAAATGGGGCCAGAGCAATTCTTTGCGGATGTATTTTTTCCCCTCGCATTGGATCCGAACGATGCGGAATTTGTCATTCACCTGTTCCAGGGGCCGGCTGTAATCATCGGAACAGGATTTGTCCTGGATCAACCGGGTGAATAAATCAATTTTCCGGACCTCATCCATGGCGGACAGGGTTTTGCATAATTCCACCACGTATTTGACCTGGCCGCCGGTGTCTGCGTCGTGTCCCAGCTCCATGTTCTCGGCCCGGACCAGCCCGTGGATGCTGAACATTTGAATATAAAGTCCTTTTTCCAAAGCCATGTTTTGTCCCTCCTTTCGAATTCATCCCGGGATGCCGTCGTTTTGGGGCGATGTTTTTTTAATCGGTTGCGGTTTCGGGCTGTTGAGGTTTTGCCGTCAAGTTCGGATCAAAGGACTTGCTGTTCTCTCCAAAATAAATGGAACGGTGTGGAAAGGGGATTTCAATATGATGCGCATCAAAGGAGAGTTTGATTCTTCGCAGGTATTCCCGTCCCACCTCCCATTGCCGGATGGGCTTTGTCTTGATCCGGCCTTTAATGATGACGGAAGATTCGCTGAATTTGTCTAATCCGAAAATATCCGGGTCTTCAAGCATGAGCGGGCCATAGGTTTCATCTTCCCGCATCTCTTTTCCGACCTGTTTCATGATGTCGATGACATGGTCGGTGTTTTCCTTATAGGCAACCCCTATCTCAAAAATATAGGCAGACCATTCATTGGTCAAATTGCTCAAGGTGGTGATATTTCCATTGGGGAAGATGTGAACGGCACCCCCTAAATCCCGGAGAACCGTGGTGCGGAAATTGATTTTTTCCACAAGTCCTCCCGTCCCGTTGACAAGGGCAACATCCCCCACCCGGATCTGGTTTTCCAGGATGATGAAAAAACCGGCAATGATATCGCGAACCAGATTCTGGGCCCCGAACCCGATGGCAAGGCCGACAACCCCCGCACTGGCGATAATGGGTCCGATTTCAACGCCGAATTCCCTCAGCATCATCAGGCCGATGGTCAGCCAGAGGGCAATCAACAGGGCCTGCCTGATCAGGCGGACAAGGGTTTCAATCCGTTTCTGGGATTCCGAAGGCGGCTCTTCCGCTGTCCGGCTTTTTAGGATCAGGTTTTTTTCAAGCCGCTGAACGGATTTATAAAGCAGCTTCATGGCAATCCATGAAAAAACAATCATCATGGAGATGCGCAGGCTTGTCTTTATAATGGTCTCCCAGGCCACATCACCCAGAAGGCCATAAATGTAATTCATGTCACTCTCCCTGCTTCAGTAGGGTTTTATCCGTCAATGACGTCGGGAGACTCCGGGGCCTGGCCGTTGGTTTTAATGCTTTCCTTATCCCCTGCAAGGTGACGTCTCTGCTTGTCCTTGTATTTTCTGATCTGAAGCTTAACCTTTTCCGCCAGGGCATCAATGGCGGCATACATATTGTTCTCAGCCTCCTCTGTTGCATTGATTCTGATTTTATCGCAGGTCATATTGACATCTGCAATATGACGCAATTTTTCAACGGACAGGACGATATGGGCATCTGCTTCTGAATCCAGCATTTTATCCAGTTTTTCGAATTTTTCAGAAACGTGAGATTTCAGTGCCTCGGAAGAATTTAAGTTTTTAAATGTGATGGCAATTTGCATGGGAACCTCCGGAAAAAGATGAACAGTTGCCTATACCGTAACATATCCCCCGGGCCATATCAATGATTGAAACAGGTCCTGAATTATTTTATTCCGCCGGATTTAATAATAGCCGGAACCGTCCCAACAATGGGTGCAAAGTCTGTTTTTGGGAAGGCCGATGGCGGCCACCAGGTCTTCCAGGGTCTGGTAGCGGAGGCTGGTCAGGTTCAGCCGCCGGGTGATCTTTTCCACCATGGCCGAATGTTTGTCTGATCCGTCAATGGCATAATCCGTAAGATCCGGATCCTCCATGCCTTCAATGTCATAAATGGCTTTTCGGCCGGCCAGGTCAAGGGTGGAGCGAGAGGTGGAAAAATTTAAAAAAATGCAGGGGTAGATGAGGCAGGGGCAGGCAATCCGCATATGAAGTTCCTTTGCTCCGTATTCATAGAGGATCTTTGTATGGTCCTTGAGCTGGGTTCCCCTGACAACGGAATCATCGCAGAAAAGGATTCGCTTTCCTTTGATAATCTCTTTTACAGGGATCAGCTTCATCTGGGCCACCAGGTCCCGCATCTCCTGGTTCTGGGGCATGAAACTACGGGGCCAGGTGGGCGTATATTTGACATAGGGCCTCATATACGGGATCCGGCTTTCATTGGCAAAGCCGATGGCATGGCCGATGCCGGAATCCGGAATACCGGCCACCAGGTCCACGGATTCCGTTTCCCTTTTTGCCAGGGCGGCTCCGCAATGATACCGGACGGTTTCCGTGTTGATGCCTTCATAGGAGGAGGCCGGATACCCGTAATACACCCATAAAAACGAGCAGATCTGCATGTCTTTTACCGGAGGCCGGACCTGCTCAAATCCATCGGGGGATAAGCGGACGATTTCTTTGGGGCCCACATCATATTCCGCTTCAAAGCCCAGATTTGAAAATGCGCAGGATTCAGAACTGGCTGCATAGGCGTCACTGCGTTTCCCGATGATGATGGGCGTTCTTCCCAGCCGATCCCGTGCTGCAAAAATACCGTTTTCCGTCAGCACCAGCATGGAGCAGGATCCTTTGATTTTTTCCTGGGCATTTGAAATCCCCTCGTCAAAAGACCCTTTCTGGCTGATGAGAACGGCAACCATCTCCGTGGGATTGATATCCCCCCCGCTGGTTTCGGCAAAATGGATATTCTGGGAAAACGCATCCCTGGCCAATTCATCCAGGTTGGCAATTTTCCCCACGGTGACCACGGCAAATTTGCCCAGGTGGGAATGGATGATAATGGGCTGGGAATCAGTGTCACTGATCACTCCTATCCCCATATTGCCGGTCAGTTCGGAAACATCGGGATCAAATTTTGATCTGAAATAATTGTTTTCAAGGCTGTGAATGCTTCGGTGAAATTCTGTTTTATCAAGGGTGGCCATTCCTCCGCGCCGGGTTCCCAGGTGAGACAGGTAATCTGTCCCGTAAAAAAGGTCCTTATTGCATGCTCTTTTTGATGTACAACCGAAAAAACCGCCCATGGGTGTTCTTCTCCGTTTTGTTTAGGGTTACCAGTCAATGGGAAAATAATCCTTTAAAAATTTGCCGCACCAGTGTTTTCCGGTCAGGATGCCGTCAAAAAACGGATCGCAGACCCTGGCAGCCCCATCCACGATATCCAGGGGCGGCTGGAAATCATGGATCTCCTGTTTTTGCCGGGCCAGGACGGCCGGGTCCTCGTCAGTGACCCATCCCGTATCCACGGCATTCATGAAGATACCGAATTTGGCCAGATCTCCTGCGGCCGTATGGGTCAGCATGTTGAGAGCCGCCTTGGCCATATTGGTGTGGGGATGGCGGCTGTCTTTTTTAAACCTGAGAAATTTGCCTTCCATGGCCGAGACATTGACAATGTGTTTCTGCCCTGTGTTATCCCGCTTCATGAGGTCTTCCATGCGGTTGCACAGCACAAAGGGGGCCACGGCATTGACCAGTTGGATTTCCAGCATTTCCGAGGTTTCAATTTCTCCCAGTTTCAGACGCCAGGAATTGATGTTTCTCAAATCTACCTGCTGAAGATCGGCATCCAGCCGTGCTTCCGGGAAAACCTCGGGCGCATTCAGGGTATGGTCATAGGAATAGGGAATCTGGGACAGTTGGGCCGACAGGCGCAGGCCCACTCCGGGGGCTGTGCCGTTCCAGGTAACGGGCAGGGCGGTTTCCCGGCCCACATGGTTTGGCTGATGGCATTCCAGCTCACCCAGGCAGTCCTGGTATTGGCGGAGAAGGGATTGGGCGGCTACAGGCAGATCCTTCACCTCCCGGTTTTCGGTTCCCATGAGATGGGCATAAAACCCCGGCGGTCTTCGCACCGTCTGGGCCGCATTGTTGATGAGGATATCCAGTCGCTGATAGGTCTGTTTGATATACTCGCAGAAGAGTTCCACACTGGGGATATGGCGCAGATCCAGCCCATAGATCTGAAGCCTGTAGCCCCAGCCGGAAAAATCCGCCTCCTTTGAAAACCGCAGGGCCGAGTCCTTGGGAAACCGCGTCGTGGCAATGACCCTGGCTCCGGCCCGGAGCATCATGAGGGTTGCCTGGTAGCCGATCTTGAGCCGGGACCCGGTGATGAGGGCCGTCCGGCCGTCCAGGGGAGCGGTCTGGAACCGTTTCCGGTAATTGAAGTCTGCGCATTCCGGGCACAGGGCATCATAAAAATGGTGGAGTTCCGTAAATTCAGCCTTGCAGATATAGCAGTTCCGCTGCTTTTCCAGCCTTTTCCGGGGGATCTCGGCTTCCGGCCCGGCCTTGTCCCCTGAAATCTGCCTGGGCGCCTGGAAGACCTCGGCCTCCCGGGCTTTCCGGATGCCCGTGTCCCCCCGGAGGCCCCGCTCATGGGTGACAACGGCCAGGCGCGCCAGCCTTTTTTTGTCCTTGTTCCGTTTTTTGATTTCTTTCCGGTCCGGCCGGGAAATTTTCCCGGCCGCCGTGATCAGGGCAATCCGTTCCGGCTCCGACAGGCCTGCCAGGAGTCCGGAATTCTCTGCCAGGCTTTCCAGAAGAGGGATGCAGTTTCGGACGGCGGACAGGGGGTCCTGTCCGGTTTTTTCAATGTGAGTGTTCTGTTCCGGGTCGATGGGGTCACCTTTATCTTCTGCGGCCCGATCAAGCATATGGGCCACCTGTGTTTAAAAGAATGAAATTATTATAGATTTTTCACACCTTTGTCAATCCGGCTCCCGGCAAAAATTTTTTGACCGAACCTCTTTTCTTGACAGAATGCCGCAATTGTCGCATACAGAAAAAGACCACACCTTACCCCGATTCAATCAGGAGAAACACATGGGAACGAACAATATCGTATTTCTGGAAGTTCTGGAATGGTTTGACAAAACCGGCCGGGAAATGGTTCAGCGCCTTCCGGCCGAAGGCTCGGCAGAAATCAAATTCGGAGCCCAGATGATTGTCCGGGAGAACCAGGCCGGGATCTTCTTTTATAATGGAAAGGCCCTCCATGTGTTCGGGCCTGGGCGGCATACCCTGAAAACCGCCAATATTCCCGTCCTCAACAAGATGCTGGCCCTTCCCTGGGGCTTGACCAGCCCCTTGCGGGCCGAAGCGTATTTCATCAATATGAAAATTTTCCCGGATTTGAAATGGGGGACCCGGGACCCCGTGGCCTTTAAGGATAAAGAACTGGGTCTGATCCGGCTTCGGGCCTTCGGCATGTTTAATATCCGGGTCATCCAGCCCCTTTTGTTCATCAATTCCCTTATCGGCACCGTGGCCGGGTTCACCACCTCGGATCTTGAAGAATATCTTGGGCGAGTCATTGTTTCCCGGTTCAATGATTATATGGGAGAAAACCTGGATACCATTTTGAATCTTCCGGGCAATTATGAAGCCTGGGCCGGCGGGCTGAAGAAAAATCTCAGGGATGATTTCAGCCGGTTCGGCCTGGGGCTGACGGATCTGTTTATAACCGCCATCACCCCTCCCGAGGAAGTCCAGAAGCGCATGGATGATAAAAGCGCCCTGGGCCTGTTTGAGGACATGAACAAGCTCATGCAGTTAAAAGCCGCCGCTGCCATGGAAAAAGCAGCGGAAAACCCCGGAGCTGCCGGACATGCCATGGGCATGGGGCTTGGCTGGATGATCCCGCCCATGGTATCAAAAATCATGGATGAAACGTCGGCCGGGCCGGGGAAAAATTTGTCTCAATGCCCGGATTGCAGCCGTGCTGTTCCTGAAGATGCGGGGTTCTGCCCCTTTTGCGGCCACCAGATCATTGTGTTTTCCCAATGTGTGACCTGTCATAAAAATCTGCCGCCCAATGCCCGGTTCTGTTCCCGGTGCGGTACACCGGTGAGCCCCCAAAAAACCGCCCGTCTCTGCAAGGCCTGCGGCACAGAAAACCTGGTTCAATCGACCTATTGCAACCACTGCGGTGAACGCCTCTGAGCATAAGATGGATAAGCGGCGCCGTTGATCCGGGCGGCAGGTTTTGATTAAAAAAGCATAGGCTCAATCCGCCTTTCCGGCCACCACATAAACGGGATCAGCCTCCCGGAGCCGGGGGAAATATTTATCCTCAATCGGCCTTGGGTATCCCCTGACGGACAGGGTCTCTATATCGTGAAACCGGCCTGATTCCGCAAAAAACCGGGTGACCAGCCCCAGACGCTCAAACTCGTGCAGATCCGCCCATATCCGGATGGCCTTTTCCGGGAACCACCGGTTTGAAAACCCCATGACCAGATTTCCGCCGGGCTTCAATACCCGGGCCGCTTCTCTGAAGACCGTTATCGGATCGGTCAGATATTCAACAGACAGGGAGCAGAGAATGGTGTCAAAAAAATGATCCGGATAGGGCAGGACCGGATTCCGGTTCAGGTTCTGAACAATGAAGCGGGTCAGTGACGGGTTGTCCTTCATTTCAGCGGCATTCATCCCCAGGCCGTAAACCGATGCCGGCTCCGGATGCTCAGGCAGGTGAGAAACCCAGCCTGCCATGAGGTCCAGAACGGTATCCCCGGTTTTCAAAAACCGTGAGTAAAGGTCGGCCAGGTTTTTGCTTGCGGTTGTGTCAATATGATGGACAAACCGGTTTGTTTTATAGAAGTCTTCGTCCGGATCAGCGTTTGTCCGGTCAAAGGCCGGGCCGTAGAAAGGATGGGCCGGGGTATCGGGGTCAAGGGCCTGCATGCCCGGCCCCTTTAAGATGATATCCATCCAGTCCGTAGAGGTTCCGCCCCGTTCGCAGGGTTTTAAGGAGGTCTCTAAAAACCGGATAGAGATCTTCATCCCGACATCAGCCATGGGATGATTCAGGTCTGCCGTAAAATCCGATGGGGTCAGCTCCTTCAGGCGAAAGGGAGAAAGGGTACTGGTAAAAACGCCGGGAAGCCCGGAAATGATTCCCTGGGGATAGTACCTGCCCGGCCGGAGACTGTCCGGATCAACAGAATGCAGCAAGCGGCGCAAGGGAAGGGTGACTACCCTTTTGGGATCATAGGGGCCGGTCAGTTCCCCCGGTTTTACAGACAGGACAAAGGTCTCTTTTATCCGGGACGGTTCAGGCCATTTCTCAAATATGGAACCGGGAAAACTATCCCGGTAAGAATTGACATTTTCCGCCAGAAAAATCTCGGTATGACGGATCCGGTTCTTTTCCCAGGCGATTTCGATTAAAAGGTCGGCCAGGGCGCAACAATCCAATGGTTTCATATGATTCTCCAATCGGCCCAGGACTTTTATCGGTTTCAGCAGGCGCCCTCCTTTTATGGCTTTTCATCACCATAAATCCGCCTGTCGGTGTATGTTTTTTAATTTAAGGCAGGCTTGACATTTTTCAATCCTTGGCAAGGAGGTATGGCCGCTTATTTTTGCTTGAATCGTTTGGGCATCCGGGGTAAACATAATGAAATGAACCCCCCTTATTGTAAAATAGACATGCGCTGCCCCCGCTGCGGGGCGCCCGTGGTTCTGGATGAAACGGAGTGCATTGTTCAGTGCGGTTTCTGCAAGACCCGGCATGTCCTCCATACCGAACCTTTTCCGTCTTATTACCTGGAGCCGGGCTCTAACCGGCCCCGGGCTTCTGAACTCCTGTTTGTGCCCTATTGGCGGCTCAGAGGCATGGAATTTTGTTTCAACGGACCGGAACCTGTGTGCCGGGTAATGGACCATTCCTGCCCGGCCGTTGATGGAACCGGGCTGCCGGTTTCCCTTGGCCTCCGCACCCAGACCCGGCCCCTGAAATTTATCCGCAAGGGGCTTGACGGCATTTTCACGGTTCCGGACATATCAAAGCAAGCCGCCCTGGATCAGATGTCCGGGGCGAATGGGGACAAAACCTATATCGGGGAAATCCTGAGCCTTATTTTCATGCCTTTTTACCGGGACGGGAGCCGGATGGTGGATGGATTATCAGGACAGGTCATGGACATGGTGATGCCGGATCTTGCAGCAGATAAGACATTCCCGGCCCATCCCCTTTCCTTTACCCCCTGTCTCTGCCCGGATTGCGGATGGGACCTGGACGGCCGGACCGATTCCCTGGTCCTGTCCTGTAAAAACTGCACGAGTTTCTGGCTGATCCGGGAGAAAACATTAAACCGGCTGTCCGCAGTTTTTTCCGGCCTAGAGCCGGACCCGGCCGTCCTGCTTCCCTTCTGGCGGCTTCAAACGGGCTTCAGCCGCGCAACATGGTCCACCCATGCGGATTTGATGAGACTTGCCAATGTGCCCAGGGGGGTCACCCGGGATCAGGAGAAACAGGTTCTGGAATTTTATATTCCGGCCTTCAGAATTGCTCCCAAGCTTTTTTTAAGGCTGGCCAAGCAGATCACCCTGGCCCCACCGGCCCTGGGCCGGGCTGAAAAAATACCGAAAACCGCGCTTTATCCGGTGACCCTGTCCCTGGATGAAGGGCTTCAGGCGGTCCTGCCGGTATTGAGAACCCTGGTTATCCCAAAAAAAGAAACCCTGGAGATTCTGAAAACGGAAAAATTGACATTGACCGCCTTCAGCCTTGCGTACCTTTCATTTCAGGCGTCGGGAAATGATTATGTTCAGGGTGAGGCAGGTATCGGTTTCCAGAAAAACGCCCTTCACGCCGGGAATAACTCCTGAGCCCGCCATGCCTGAATTCGTCCCCGGCCATGCAGGGCTTGCCGGTATTTTGAAGATTGACAAAATCAAAGGCCCGTGTCAGATTGCGGCTGAACTTTGTCACAACACCCGGTTTTTTAGGTGGACGGATGCAGGAAACCCCCATACAGCAAAGACCCATCGGCATTTTTGATTCCGGTGTGGGCGGCCTCAGTGTTCTCAAGGAAGTCAGGAAACTCTTGCCCTTTGAGTCCATCTCCTATTTTGCCGACAGCGGCAACTGTCCCTATGGCTCAAAAACCCGGGAGGAAGTCCTGTTTCTGGCCCGGAAACACATTGAATTTCTTCTGGAGCAGAACTGCAAGCTGATTGTGATTGCCTGCAATACCATTACGGCCGTTGCCATTGACCATTTCAGATCCGAATACGGAATCCCCTTCATCGGTATGGAACCCGCCCTGAAACCGGCGGCGCTCCAGACCAGGACAAAGAAAATCGGGGTCCTGGCCACGGAAAATACCTTTAACGGCAGACTGTTCAAACAAACTTTTGAAAAACACGCAAACGGTCTGGACGTCTTTATCCAGCCGGGATACGGCCTCGTCGAACTGGTGGAACAGGGCGAACAGGACAGTGAGACTGCCCGGCAGCTCCTGGAACGCTATCTGACCCCCATGATGGAAAAGGGGGCCGATACCCTGGTGCTGGGCTGCACCCATTATCCGTTTTTAAAGGACATGATACAGAAGGTGGCCGGCAACCGGCTGGCCATCATCGATCCTTCCGATGCCGTGGCGGCCCAGACCAAAAGAATCCTCATGGAATATGGTCTGATATCTGATAGCCGCAGGACACCCCGGTTGAATTTTTTTACCACCGGCGAAAAAAAAATGGCGGAACGCTTTTTCTCTCTTGCCGTGTCCGGCCCCTTCCGGCTTGAACAGATCGGCCGATAACCCCATCAGATATTCTTGCCAGGGCTTTTGCTTTCGGTCACCGGACAAGGACCAAGCCCGACGCCCGGCCCAGCTTAAGAGCGCTTCTGAAGTCTTCCGGCGATAGGGGCAGGGACAGTTCCTTGAACGTTTTGGCCTCCCCCATGGGCCGGTACTGAGACATGAGATTGACATGGGTATGGGGTGAGACCTTTTCCTTGAGAAAATCCAATATCCGGCCGGTATCTGAAATCCGTCCCGGCATGACCAGGTGCCGGACCAGAAGCCCGGACAGGGCAAGACCGTCCTCATCCAGCAGGAGGTCCCCCACCTGGGCCTGCATTTCCAGGACGGCGTTTCGTGCAATTTCCGGGTAATCCCTGGCTTGGCAGTATCGGTCTGCCGCTTCAGCCTCCCAGAATTTAAAATCCGGCATATAAATATCCACGATGCCCCTTAAGATTTTCAGGGTTTCAACACTGTCATAGCCCGATGAATTATAGACCAGGGGAAGTCTCAACCCAAGGCCCACCGCAATATCCAGGGCTTTTAAGATCTGGGGCACCACATGGCTGGGGGTTACAAGATTGATATTGCAGCACCCCATGTTCTGAAGATAGATCATGACGGAAGCGATCTCCTCGGCCTCCATGGCCTGTCCCCGGCCCTCGATGCTGATCTCGTAATTCTGGCAGAACAGGCATTTGAGATTGCAATGGGAGAAAAAAACAGTGCCAGATCCCCTGTCCCCCACCAGGGGCGGCTCTTCCCCGAAATGGGGGGCAAAACTGGCCACCACGGCTTTTTTCCCGGCCCCGCAATACCCTTTTTCATCTCTGTCCCGGTCCACCCGGCATTGCCGGGGGCAAAGGATACAGGGGGACAAAAGGGCCGTGGCCTGACGGATCTTTTCCGTCAGCGCGCCCGTTTGTGAGGCCCTGACATATCTGGGAATAAATGGGGTCATGGATGATCAATGCCCGGATCATAAATCATAGTTTATCTATATCCTTATATTTAAAGCAGTTCATGCCTGAAGTCAAAGTTATTGCTGCCCGCTATCGCTGTTTTAGTTCATTGTCTCAGATATAAAAATCTCCTTGACCATAACCTTATTCGGTAATAATATAACTCCATGCAATACGAGGTCAAAATCAAGAAAAAAGCCCTTCGCGATTTGAAAAAGCTGCCGGTATATGTGCAGAAATTATTTTTTCTTTTGATTGAAGACCTCAAAGCAGATGGACCGATACAAAGAACTTGGCAGAATTTTTCATCCTTGAGTAATGACGCATACCACTGTCATTTGAATTATCGCTATGTGGCATGCTGGACTTACCGGCAAGGGAAAATCGAAATAGAGGTGTATTATGTTGGCTCTCGTGAAAAAGCCCCGTATTGAAATATCTCTCCAGGGTGAGCAGGTTGATGAACTTATCGAATGGATCAGAAAAAAATTCGAGGTGGATATTCTCACATCCGATGATGCCGGGAGTATTGCCATTGAAGAAACTGATTTCTGGAAAGAGATGCAATCCAACAGGGTGGGTAATCTTCTTTCCGGTGCCAGACTTAAGGCGGGTTTGTCCCAGGCAGGGCTTGCCGAAAAGCTCGGTATTCGCCAGAATATGATCAGCGATTATGAAAGAGGCAGGCGCAGGCTTTCCCTGGCCATGGCCAAACGCATGGCTGAAATCCTCAATATTAAAATTGAAAGAATTTCTTAATTGAATCTATCAGTTGAGCCGGGGAACGATCTTCAAAACTTCCATGAGTCCCACGGCCACAAAGCCGCCGGCCAGGGCCAGGAAAAAATCAGTTAAGGAAACCGGGCCGAAGCGATAGAGGCTTCGAAGAAAAGGGAGGGTCAGCACCAGTCCCATGACGATACTGGTTCCGGTCATGACCCATTTAAAGGCGCTGTTTTTTTCCTTGAGCATGCTGAGGCCGGACCTGGTGAGGGAGCGGTTGGACAGGATCATGCCCAGGTTGCAGACCACCAGGGTGAGAAAGGCCAGAGCCCTTGCCGTTTCCGTGGAATGGTCGTGGCGGATGAAGAGGTAGACGGCCAGGGTCACGGCCAGGGTGAGGCCGCCCTGGAAAAAGCATTTGAGAAGGGTCGAGGGTTCGAAGAGCTTTTCATCCACGCTGCGGGGGTTTCGTTCCATGACGCCGGTGTCATCCTTGTCCGCCTCAAAAATCAGGGTGCAGGCCGGGTCAATGATCAGCTCAAGAAAAACAATATGCACGGGGAATAAAATCAAAGGCCATTTGAAAAGCACCGGGATGAGCGAAAGCCCGGCAATGGGGATGTGCACGGAAAGGATGTACATCATGGCCTTTTTCAGATTGTCGTAAATCCGGCGCCCCATACGGACCGCCGTGACAATGGAATTGAAATCGTCATCCAGGAGCACCAGGGATGAGGCTTCACGGGCCACATCCGTACCCCGGGCCCCCATGGCCACACCGATGTGGGCGGCTTTCAGGGCCGGGGCGTCATTGACCCCGTCGCCGGTCATGGCAACGATTTCCTTGTTGATTTTCAGGGCTTTCACGATCCGCAGCTTTTGTTCCGGCACCATGCGGGCAAAGATGTTGACCTCTTTGATGCGCTCTGCAAGTTCTTCATCGGTGAGGGCTTCCAGTTCAGGGCCGGTGATGTGCCGGTCCGGGTTCCGAAGGCCGATCTGCCGGGCAATGCTCATGGCCGTGCCCGGATAGTCGCCGGTGATCATGAGGGTCCGGATGCCGGCGGCGTAGCATTCTTCTATGGCCCCTTTGACATGGGGCCGGACAGGGTCTTCAAGACCCAGGAGACCTGTGAATTCAAACTGGAAATCGTGCTGTTGTTCCGGCAGGTCTGTTTTTTTATAGCGGCCGGCCGCTACGCCGATGACCCGTTTGCCCTGGCTGCTCAGCATATCGATCTTTCCTTCCAGCCATTTCAGTCTTTGGGTATCAAAGTGGCACAGATCGGCAATGGCCTCGGGAGCGCCTTTGGCGGCGATGATGAGATCCTCGCCCGAGGCGGAGACCCATACCCTGGACATGGCCAGGAGCCCTTTGCTCAAGGGATATTCCCGCTGGAGGGTCCAGGAGGCGTGCAGGTGTCCGGTATTGGCAAGGGTTCGCTCACCCAGGTCCTTCATGGCTTTTTCCATGGGGTCGAAGGGGTCGGCCGGGCTGGCAAGGATGGCATATTCGACCACTTCATGGAATTCTTCGGGAAGGGCATCATTGTCTTTTCCCACCCGGAATATCCGGTCTTCAGCCAGAATATCGGATACCGTCATCCGGTTCTGGGTCAGGGTCCCTGTTTTATCCACGCAGAGCACCGTGGCCGAGCCTAGGGTCTCAATGGCCGGAACCCGGCGGGTCAGGACCCGGTATTTTGAAATCCGCCAGGCCCCGAGGGCCATGAAGATGGTGAGAACAACGGGGAATTCTTCGGGCAGGATGGCCATGGCCAGGGACAACCCGGCCAGAAACCCTTCCATGATTTTTCCCCGGGTCAGACAGAAGACCACCACCACCAGGATGCAGAGCAGGCCGCCGGCAAGGGCAAAGATGCGGACGATATTGCCGGTCTGGACCTGGAGCGGGGTTCGTTCTTCTTTAATGGATTGAAGGGCCTTGCCGATTATCCCCAATTCGGTCCGGCTTCCCACTGCTTTGATGATGCCCACGGCCTGGCCGGACACCACCAGGGTGCCTGAAAATGCAAAAGGATGGTCCTCTCCCCCAGGCTTTCCAATGATGGTGGCCTGATCCGGGGTGGAGGATTTGCAGACCGGAACGGATTCGCCCGTGAGCAGGGATTCATCCACACAGAAATTCACGGTATGGACCAGGATGCAGTCTGCCGGAACCCGGTCCCCTTCGGCCAGCAGGATGACATCCCCGCAGACCACTTCCCGTCCGGGGATGCGGATTTTTTCACCCTCCCGGATGACAAAGGCGCGGGGGCTGGACAGGTCCTTCAGGGCTTCCAGGGCCCGTTCGGTTTTTTTTTCCTGGTAATAGGTGATGCCGATGATGACAAAGACAAAGCCGAGCAGCATGAGGGCTTCCTGGAATTCGCCGGACAGCAGATAAAGGGAGCCGCAGGCGATCAGCAACAGGAACATGGGTTCTTTCAGGACCCCGATGAGGATATCCAGGCCGTTTCGCCTGCCCTGGCTCGGCAATTCATTGAACCCGTCCTGCTGTTGCCGCCGGAGGACCTCATCTTGGGTCAGGCCCGTCAGTTTTTCATATGCGATTTTTGTCATTGCTCATCCTATGTCCTATGGGGGAAATACAAAAATCAGTGGTGATGGTGATCATGATCATGATCGTGATCGTGCGTCTTTTTTTTGTTCAGCGGGACCGGATTATATTCCTGCATCCTCAGCGGTTTTTCAAGGCCGCTTTTTAAAAGAAGGTCTTCATTCCTGAAAATATCCAGGGTGGGGCCGTCGGCCGTGATGGTTCCCTTGTGCAGGACAATGGTTCTCTCACACACATCCAGAGCCATGTCAAGGTCGTGGGTGGCAATGATTTTGGTATGCTCAAAGCTTTGGAGAAGGCGGATGAGACGCTTGCGCGACAGGGGGTCAAGGTTCGAGGTCGGCTCGTCCATGACCAGGATGTCGGGGGAGACGGCCAGGATGGCGGCAATGGCAACGGCCCTTTTTTCACCGCCGGATAATTTATGGGGCGGCCGGTTTCTCAGATGGGAAGCGCCCACGGTCTCAAGAGCATGGATGACCCGCTCTTCCACCTCCTGTTCCGGCAGGCCGAGATTCATGGGGCCAAAGGCCACGTCATCAAACACCGTGGGCATGAAAAGCTGGTCGTCCGGGTCCTGGAACACCATGCCCAGGGATCGTCTGACCGCTTTCAGGGTCTTTGAGGTCAATGTATCATCACCGATGCGGATGTTCCCTTTTGCCGAGGTCAGGCACCCGTTGAGATGGAGCAGCAAGGTGGATTTCCCCGCACCGTTGGCGCCCACCAGGGCCACGGATTCCCCGTGGGTGATGGTAAAGGAGATGCCGTTGATTCCCCTGGTTCCGTCGGGATAGACATAGTAAAGGTTGTCGGCCTTGACAATATGGTGACTCATTTAAAAAACCCCTGCAATAAGATTGCCCATGTAAACCGGCAGATTATAGCACCGGGCCAGGATGAAGAAAAGGGACCAGAAAAAAACAAAGGTTGTTTCCCTATATCCGAAGGCCATGGGCCGTGAGATGCGGATATGCCCGTCAAAGCCTCGGCAGAGCATGGCCAGATGGATGCGCTGGGCCCGATCCAGGGTTCTGAGCAGCAACTGCCCCAGAAGGGGGACAAAGACTTTAAAGCGCATGCCGCCGGAATCAAAGGAGCGCAGCGATCTGGCCCGGATCATGCGGGAGGCCTCCTCAACCAGGACAAAGAGATAGCGGTATAAGAAAAGAAGCTGAACCACAAAGGGAGAAGGGACTTTGAGTTTTTCAAGGGCCATGCACACGCCGTTGAACCCGGTGAGGCAGATGAGGATCAGGGCCGCGCCCACGGTCAGGGCAAAACGGATCAGGATGGAAAAAAAGGACACCCAGCCCCCGGACAGGGAAAGAAACCCCAGGTCCAGGAGGGGCCGGGTATCTAAAAGCGGGTTGAAAATGCCGATCAATAGGGCAAAAGGAGAGACCAGCAGGATTTTTTTCAACAGATAGAGAACCGGGAGATCGGCGCCGACCACCATGGCCACGGGATAGATGACAAAGGGGATCATCATGGATATTTCATATTTCCCCAGGGAGACCACCGTGATGATAAACACCAGGGTGGTGATGAGTTTTGCCCGGGGATCAAGGCGGTGAAGGCCTGTGCTGCCCGAAGCCAGCGTATCCATGGTCCGGATGTCAAACAGGTTGTTTTCAATGGCAGCCATTTATATCCTTACCCCGGGCAAAAAATATGGCCCGGGGCATTGTTTTATGTGCGGGAAGCCTTCCGCTGTTTGATGATAAACCCGATCAGCACGGACAGGCAGAGGGTCAGAAGACCTCCCACAAGACCGGAGACCGAGGTTCCGGGGTTAACGGACGGCCAGGTTTCTGCAGGTTCTTCTCCGGCAGGGGGTTCTGCTGTTTTGAACCCATAGTCAGGCAGAAAGGCGGTCTTTTCCTGGATACCGGCCAGGGATGAATGAATGCCCTTTTCCAGGGCTGCCAGTTCTTCACTCCCGGATGTTTTGAACATGGCCCATTCCAGCCCGTCCGGCCGGGAAGAGGCAAACCAGCTCAAGGCCCCGCCGACAACGACGGTGGCAATGATGAATCCCGCCAGCACCCGGCCGATGGAATACCCCCGGCCGGTTCCATGGGAAATTGAAGCGGTTATGATTTCAGGCCTGCTCTTCCATACAAACATGACCACTGCCGCCGTCGTGACGCCTTCCACCAGGCCGATGGCCAGGTGAATGGGCTGCATCAGCATCACAAAGGCGGTAAAGGGAAGCTCTGATATGCCTGAAAAAAGGGTTTCAAGGACAACGGAAAAGGCTCCCATCTGCAAGCCCAGGACGGCGGAAAGAACGGCTCCGGTCATGATGGCGCCGGAAGACGGGGTGTCCTTGACAATGGATTTGTAAATGAGCGGATAACAGATAAAACAGGGGAAAAACCCCAGGTTGAAGATATTGCATCCCAGGGCCAGAAGACCGCCGTCGGCAAAGAACAGGGCCTGGACCGTCAGGACCGAGGCCATGGTCAGAAAGGCCGCATAGGGGCCGAGAAGGATGGCCAGGATCATTCCCCCGCCGAGATGGCCGCTGGAGCCTGTGGCCGGTATGGTGAAATTGATCATCTGGGCCGCAAAGATAAAGGCGCCGATGACGCCCATGAGAGGGATTTTTTTGTCATCCAGATCCTGTTTGACTTTTTTTGAGCAATACCCGATCAGACCTGCCGTTGCAACCCACAGGGTTCCGCCTACTGCCGGGGAAATCAGCGCATCTGCCATATGCATGATAAAATCTCCTTTTGAACAAACGAATTCTTGTTTTTCTACCCGGCAAATAAAAAACCACGCAAAGCCGGCGTCAAAAATATCCGCAAACCTTCGTGGTTTATTTGTTATAAAAGCTCAGTTCGTTTAAAAAACACCCCAGGCTTCATGCCTGCATTGGCCTTTAAATAAAATGAATCCCCATGAATGTCAATTAATAAATTTTGAACTGGTCTTATTTAGATACGTTCGTTAGTTTTTCTCTGCCGCTTTTTCAAGCTCTGTGAAGACAGGCAAACAAACCCAGAAATTTATTTTTTAAATTTTTAAAGGTTAGTGATTAATTGATCTGCCAGTCAATCCTCGGAGCGATAAAAGAATTCTGACACTTTATGGAAGAGCGTTTAATCGATTGTTGCATGCCACAATGCCCAGTTGAATTTCTTTTCAGCCTTGCAACAAATCGATTAAATGGATGAACTGAAGGTTATTTCAGCCCCGAGGCGGCTATGGGGATTGTATGATTTTTCTTTGATCG
>JAMPXP010000016.1 GCA_023701135.1 Desulfobacula sp.
ACTGAACAGGCTCGCATGTCGTACCATAATTTCGGAATTCTCCTTTGTTTTGGGTTCGGTTCTTTGTTTGGTCGCAAAACCATAACCCGGCAGGGAGAATTCCTACAACATTTTTTTATCTAAAATCCGTTTTTGGACAATAGTGATCTATTATTTTAAATATTGCCAAAAAAAGGTCACGTGGACACACAATCTTTCCTGAAAAATATTTGTAAATTTGACTATCTTTACCTTGTTTTTTAACGAGTTCCTCAATTTTTTCAATAAAAAAAAGATAATACTTTATATCCTTTTCTCCAAAATATTGGATGAGTAGGAAGAATAAATAATCAAAGTTATCGTCTACTACTTGTTCGGCATCAAACCTCCATTCTGTCTTGCCAATAACGTCCGATATAGCAAGTTCTTTTTTGCAACTATTTAATACAATAGAAAAATATTCGAGATACGTTATGATGAGGGGGATCATAACAGCTATAATGAATATGATCTTCTTTTTTTTTTGACGCAACAGGTTTATCATGGTTTGAAGTTCATCTCCTTTAGCATAAAAGCTTAATTGAATAATAAACATCCCCAACAGCCAAAATTAAAAATCAAATTCTTAAAAATTAACCATCCCAGCTGTTGAGCTGCCGTTTTGGGCGGGCCAACAGCAATTTATTGCAGGTTGGTATGTTAAAAACCAAGCGGAGCGAAGCCGCCAACGGCGGGGTCGGCTCGAACACCCTTGATAGGCGGAGCAGTTTTGCGCAACGGCCGGAAAGGCCAACCGAGCTTTGCACATCCGGCGGTAATATGCCAACAAATCCGGAAAATCTTCCGTTGAATTTTCCGTGGTCCGATGTTTGTATCCGATAACATGGAAAATATGAAGAGACAACAAAAATTTGAACTTGAACCGGTCAAGGCCAAAAGTTATGGCGAGAGGCTGACGAGTTCCAGATCTCCCCACAGGCCGATGTTTTCCCCGATGATGATCACAATGCCCCGGACCCCGGGGATGGTCTTGCCCGCGTCAATGGCATGTTTGATATCGCCGCCGGTGGTCACCATATTGCCGAGTTTTGTGGCCGCAGCGTCGGCAAGGGGGCAGGAATCCGACAGAACCGTTGCCGCATCGGCCCGGCCAAAGCTTTTTGAATGGCCGAAGGTCCCCGAGGAGGTGCACAGTCCGTAGGGCTTCTCCCCTTTTGTAATCCGGATACCCGTGGTCAGGCTGAAGGGGGAATTTTCGGCATAGATGCCGAATATGGTGTCGGAATCGGATTTGACAAAGATATCCCCGCCGTTTTCCACAATTACTTCCCGGCTTTGGTGCAGGAGGGCCTTGCCCGTATATTCGGCCACGACCCCGGCCACGGCGGCCATGGGGCCCACCCGGGCCAGTTGTCCGGCTTCCAGCATGTCCGTTATGATGGGCGGGACGGGAAAAAGCCGGTCCACGGGGACAAGGGAGGTGGCAAACTCCGGATGGAATCCGATATAGGTTTCAATGGCATTTCTGCAATCCAGGACGGATTTCAGGGCCAGGTCCGTCAGGTCGGTTTCTGCCTGGATATTCAGATTGGTTTCTTTGACCGTCACATTAAAAGACACCAGCCCTTTTTTCCGGTGCAGGCGCCGATAGGTCCGGTTCTCAAACATGGTCAATGCTTTTGGGTCTCAAATGCGCCGGGGCCTGGCGGATGAGATAGGAGTCCGTCATGCCGGAGATATAGTCCCGGACGATTTCAGGAGGGGAATGCCGGTCCAGGTATTTGGAATCCATACCCGACAGGAAATCCGTAAAAATCATGGATTCCGGGTTTCCCTTTTCAAGATCGGTCATGTATTTTTCAAAGAGAAAGGAAAAGATATCTCCGATGGAAGACAGATGTTTTTTGATGACCGGGTTTTTATAAATATACTTATAATTAAAGGTCTTGAGGGCTTTCAAGGCGGTTGACACCGGGTCTGAAAAACCGATAAAGGGCTGGTTCAGGCTGGTTTTGATCAGGTCCGTCACCAGGGTGAAGACAATGGTGCCGTTGGTTTGGCCCAGAACCCGGCTGCATTCCTCCGGGATGTCTTCCCGCCGCACCAGTTTGAGCCGGATGGCGTCCTCCAGGTCCCGGCCGATATAGCTGATGGTGTCGGCCATGCGGACCACGCAGCCTTCCAGGGTCATGGGGATTTCATCACAGACGGCCTTGTATCTTAAGCTTTCCAGCCAGGCGTCAAATTCCGTGAAGGACCGGTTCTGCTGAGGCGCCAGCCGCATGGAATGCACTTCCCCATTGTGGCAGACAATGGCATCCATGGTCTGGAGGCTGAGGTTCCAGCCCTTGCCGTTTTTTTCAATCCGGTCCAGAAACTGGATGCTCTGGACGCTGTGGTGGAAATAACCGGCCCCATGCCCGTGGGTCAGTTCGGACAGGAAGCGCTCGCCGTCGTGCCCGAAGGGGGTATGTCCGATATCATGGCCCAGGCTGGCCGCTTCGATGAGGTCTTCGTTGAGGCCCAGATACCGGCCGATGGTCCTGGCCACCCGTGAGACCAGTTGGACATGGATGACCCTGTGGGTCAGATGATCGTTGTCGATGAGGGAAAAGACCTGGGTTTTGTCGATATACCGGGTAAAGGCAAGGGAGTTGAGAATCCGGTCGGCGTCCGTTGAAAATGCTTGCCGGTATTCATTGGCTGCAAATTCTTCGTTTTTGCGCCGCAGGGCGGTATGACTGAAACAAGCCAGGGGACAAAGGTTCTCCTTCTCCCTTAGGTTCAGAAGGGCTTTAAGTTCCCCGGCTTTTTCAAAATGATCATTCAATAGCGTGCTTACAATTGTTTGAGAATATTATCCACAACCTGATCAAAGGCCATGGTAAATTCAGTCTTTTTGTCCTGGAACATAATGGGAGTCCCATTGTCTCCGGAGGCAACCACGGCTGTGTCAAAGGGAATGGAGCCTAAAAAGGTAAGGCCCTGGGATTTTGCGGTTTTCTCTCCGCCGCCGGAGCTGAAGAGATTGATGGGCTCATGGCAGTGCGGACATTTGAACCCGGCCATATTTTCAACAATCCCCAGGGTTTTTAAACGGACGGTCTTGCAAAAGGAAATGGATTTCCGGATATCGGCCAGGGCCACTTCCTGGGGGGTGGTGACAATGACACCCAGGGCTTCGGGAATGGTCTGGACAACGGTCAGGGGTTCGTCACCCGTGCCCGGAGGGGCGTCAATAATCAGGAAATCCAGGTCTCCCCATTCCACGGAACTGACAAACTGCCGGATCATGCCTGTCTTTGCAGGCCCACGCCAAATAATAGCCTGGTCCTTGTCCTGCATCAGGGACTGTACGGAAACCACCTTCAGGTTCTCGCTGATTTTTTTGGGGATGAGCAGATGGTTTTCGGAGATATCCAGGATGTCTTTTATACCCAGCATCTGGGCAATGGAAGGGCCGTGGACGTCCACATCCATGAGCCCGGTTTTATAGCCTTTTTTGGAAAGGCTGGCAGCCAGGTTGGCGGATACGCTGCTCTTGCCGACCCCGCCCTTTCCGCTGAGAACAAAGATTTTATGTTTTATGCGGCCAAGTGAGGCGGCAATGGCCTCATCTTCTTTTTTCTGCCGGGCGGCATAATCATTGCCGGCGCCCTGGGAGGGGCAGCCCCCGCCTTTTTTAGCCTTATCAACACTGTCGTGAATCATTTTATAGAATCTCCTTTGAGAATGAGGTTAGCACATGGCATTTATAATTGTCATTTTACTTCGTCTGTCAACTGAAACACCGAGTCTTTTATGGGGGGATTGGGTTCAAAATCCGTAATGTCCAGGGTCAACATCCTGTTCTCATTGTCTTTTATCCGGAGTATAGCCGGGATATCATGGGACTCATGGGCTTTGTAATCCAGAAGAAGGATTTCGTAAAAGGGCGCTCCATAAATATCCAGGTATTGAATCCGGTTTATGTTTCCATGCCCGTCAAGGGTCAGATGCTGCAACCCGTCTTTGTCCTTTTGCCGGGTGACAAGGGTGGCCAGGGATGAATCCGAAGGCGAAAAATAGGCATCATCAAAGACCTTTAAAGGAAAACGCCCCAGCAGGATGGAGATGATCTCGGACATTTTGACCGGGACCTCAAGGTAATCTCCCATATCCGGGTCTTCCGAATTGCTGGTATAAAGACCGTGTTTCCCGGTATGGGAAACAAAATGGACGTCTTTGCCCGTGGAGACAATTGTTTCCAAAGGGTTTCCGGATAAAAGAAAGGTGATTCTGGCTTTATTGGGAGAGACGGCGGCCCAGGCAATTCTGTAGCGTTCGGTTTTGGTTGGCGTTTCAAGCTTGGCCCAGCCTTTTCCCCGGCTTGCCACAATATCCCGGTTATAAGACCGGGCTCCGTTGGCCAGGGCCAGGGCTTTCTGATCCATGAGGGGGTCGGTTTCGGGACGCAGGGGCATACAGGAAGAAAGAGAAAGGCCCAGGGCCAGGAACACAAAAAGGAAAAGTATCCGACTATTCATTGATCAGTTTCCGAAGCGCCTCGATCTTTTTTTGAATTTGTTCCACAAGCTCCTTATCCTCTTCTCCCGCATTGGATAAGGCTTTTTTATAAACTTCAAGAGCATCTTTCGGCCGGTTGAGCTTTTGGTAGGCATCACCGAGGTGATCGGATATGATGGATTCAAATGAGGTCAGTTCGGCCGCTTTCTCAAGATATTCAACCGCTTTCTCATAGTCGCCCCGTTTATAATGGACCCACCCCAGGCTGTCCACGATATACCCGTCATCGGGTTTGAGATCATAGGCCTTTTGGATCAGAGACAGGGCTTCATCCAGAAAGATGCCTTTGTCTGCATAGGAATACCCGAGATAATTCAAGGCCCCGGCATCTTCAGGATCAAGCTGAATGATTTTTTTCATGGTCAGGATGCTCTCCTCCTTGAGACCGGCCTTGTCCTGCACCGCGCCCAGTTTGAATAAAAGGGAGGTATGGTCCGGGGATTCCTGAAGGCCTTTGTTTAATACGTCAAAGGCTTTTTCAAATTGGCCCTCCTTTTCAAAAAATGAGGCCAGGTAGGTGATGATATCGATATCTTTCGGATAGGTGCGGACCTTTTCTTCAAGGAATTCAACAGCCGTCTGATCCTCCCCCATCTGTTTGTAAAGATAGGCGATCCGGATGATGGTTTTTTTATACTGGGGATGTTCGGGTTTGACTTTTTTAAAGCGGCCGATGGCGGCTTTGAAATCCTCATTGGCCTCATGGGCCATGCCGGTGAAAAAATTCAGGGTGGAGCTTTCGGTGTCGGCCTTCAGCATTTCGGAAAAAATAAGGACGGCATCCTTGTATTTTTTTTTGGAAATATATTCTTCTACGGCCACCATGGCAGGCTTTGAGTTCCTCTCAACCTCGCTGCCAAGCCTTATGAAAATCTCTCTTGCATCGGCCGTCATTTTATTCTTGTAATAATGCAGGGCCATGCCGATTTGGGCCTGCTCATTTTCCGGATCAATCTCCAGGATTTCCTTATAATAATCCAGTATGGCTTGTTTGTTTTTTACCGGGCTTTCGATATTTAAAATCTCTATGAGTTGAAACCTTGCCTCAACAAGGTCCGGCTCGAGTTCAAGGGTTTTTAGAAACTGTGTTTTAGCGCTCTCATACTCTTTTTGCTGTAGATAGATTTCACCCAGATAATAAAAGGCGACATAATAGTCGGGAAATTGTTCAGTCATTTTTTCAAACAGGTGACGGGCTTTTGGGTAATTTTCCTTTTCAAGGTAGATTTTGCCAAGGCGAAGGAAAGCTTCTTTGTTTGCGGGGTCCAGGGAAAGGACTTTGTTCAGCTTTTCAAGCAGTTCCGTTTCATTAAAGGCGTCTTTTTTCAGCTCAATGAGAAGCATCAAGGCGTCTGGATTTTCAGGGTTTATCCGGATAAGTTTCTCAACCGAGGCCAAGGCCTTTTCCGTATCCTGGTGCCGAAGATAGAGGCCGACAAGGTCCCAGGTGATGACAAAGGATTCCGGATCTAAAGCCAGGGCTTTTTCAAGGGAAATGACGGCCTTGTCAAAATCATTGTTTTTAAGATGAAGCCTTGATTCAAGATAATAATAATTCGCCGATAAATTTTCCTCTTTTTCAAGCCCGCCGCCGGTCTGGGGCCCGGGTGGTTTCCGGTTCGGGCTTGACGGCACACAGCCGGTCAGATACAGGATAAAAAGGAAGAGATAAAAAATATGGACAAGGATTTTTTTCATGATTTTCAGTCTCATTTTACGAATAGCAATGATGATTACCGGCTGTGGTCATACATATCAAAATCAGGCATGTCTTTTTTGAAAAAGGCCTTCATTTTTTTTAAAATATTGTTTTCAATCTGGCGAACCCTTTCCCTGGATATGGTGTATTCTTCTCCGATTTCCTGAAGTGTTTCAGGACTGTCTGAAAAAATACGCCGCTCGAAAATTTCCAGCTCTCTATCGTTCAGGCCTTTTTTAAATTCATCAACCTTGGTGCGAAGAATATCTTCGATTTCCTTTTTGGCCATCTGGTCCTCCGATGAATCCGATTCCAGATTGATAAATTCGATACGTTCCGTATTTGAATCGCTTTTCAAGGGCTCGTCAAGGCTCAAGTCCCAATTGTCAAGCCTCTGGTCCATATCAACCACTTCCTTGATGGATACCCCCAGCCGTTCCGATAATAATTTGGGTTTTGGATCAAAGCCCTGTTCTATCAATCTTCGTTTTTCTTTTTTCAGTCTGAAAAAGAGTTTCCGCTGTCCCTGGGTGGTTCCGATTTTCACCATGCGCCAGTTGTCCATGATGAATTTAAGGATATAGGCCTTTATCCAGAAGGAGGCATAATAGGAAAATTTGACGTTTTTATAGGGATTGAATTTTTTAACCGCCTGGACAAGACCGATATTCCCCTCCTGGATCAGATCCAGAAGGTTCTGCATCCAGATTCTCTGGAATTCCAGGGCGATTTTTACGACAAGACGCAGATTGGAGGTCGTCATGATATAGGCGGCTTCCTGGTCCCCTTCCTCCTGGATCCGTTTCCCCAGCTCAAGTTCCTGCTCCCTTGTCAGGAGCTTATACCGGCTGATTTCATTCAGATAGCTTTGAATGGGGTCTGATTTTACGAGGGCTTTTGAACTCGAAGTTTTTGCCTTATTTGCAGGGATGAGAAAATCTCCCTTGGTCAGTCGTGTATTATTCTGATTTTCCTGGTTGATATCATTCACCTTTATATAATACCTTTGAACTTTTTGATAAAAAAGAAGTATATCATTAACCTGATTGTGATTAAAGCAATATATTGAATCTCCTAAAAAATTTCCAATCTATTTTTCTATGGACAATTCATCCTAGATCTGGTAGAAAAGCTTCTTGTTTGTATCTGCGCCCGTAGCTCAGCTGGATAGAGCAACGGACTTCTAATCCGTAGGTCGGGGGTTCGAATCTCTCCGGGCGCGCCACTGATATCAAGGGTTTTCAGCTTTTCGTTGAAAATCCTTTTTGTTTGTGCGCCGGAGGCCCCTGTTTTCGGGGGGATTAAACAGGCCCCAAACGATAAAACCGGTTGGGGGTAACCGCCCCTGCCATCTCATCCAGCCTGCCCTTAAGGGCTTTGATTTCATCAAACCCCTGGGTGCGCAGGTAAGCGTATCCCATGGCGGCTCGAAAACCGGTGAGACAAAAGGTGATGATAAATTTGTCCCTCGGCACTTCTTTGATCCGGTCCGGCAGTTCACTTATGGGAATATGCAAGGCAAAGGGGAACAGCAGGTGATCATGTTCTTCCTTGGTCCTCAAATCAAGAAATACAAAATGATCATGGTTGACAAATTTAACAGCTTCCTCCACCGTAATCCCGTATTCACCCAATACCAGGAACTCAAGATCCATTTCGCGCAAAATTTCGGCAAAGGGTACCGGGTCTGAAATTTTCATTTTATAAATTCTCCTTTCAATTGAAATCAATATGCCCATGCTTCGGGCATTTCTTATCATTACCAGAGCCTGATACGGTTTTAAAGCAAATTTCAAGCTTTGATTGGAAATAAGATACAGAAATGATCTTGGTTTTGCTCCAGCGGCATTCCTCACATCGTAACGTTTCCAAACATCAGGTGTCAGATTTCTTTCCAAACCGTAAATTATGAAACCGCTGACCGCTTTATACCCTCCCATTCAGAAAGACAAATAGGGACCCATCGTTACCGGACAAGGGAGCCCGTTTGGGTAAAGAGATAAGCAACGCGCAGGCCATGGGGAAGGAATTATCCTTATGGTTTTTTTTTGAGGTGATCTATAGCTTATTGGCATATAAATTGATAGATTGTCGCAAGATGGGATAGCAAGACGGTTTTTTTATACATGTTTTTCAGAAATAAGGGTATACAACCCCAAAGGCCCATTCGGGCAGGAGGAGAATATGAATTCAGACACGTTAGCATCACCCCATGAACCTGATTATGTTGTTCTTGAAAGCGGTAAGACCAGACTCAAAGATCTTTACACCAAGGAAGACTGGATGGCCATCTGGATGGGATTTTTACTTCTTATCGTGGGACTGTTGATTTTTCTGCCCAATCCGCCGGCCAATCTGAAAGAGGATTTGGCCAAATACAATGCCGTCTTAAAGGAAGAGGCTGCCAAAGCGCCCTTTAAAACCATTGAATGGCATAACGCCTCCTCGGCCAAAAAGGGAATCAGGGCCACCAACCAGGATTTCGCCAAAACCATTGCCCAGTTCCTGGCCGCTCCCAGTGACTGGAAGGACAACCCCCTGGATGCGCTCTACCGGAGTAAGGCCAGTGCCGACGCCATGAACGCTGCGGCCAAACCTGCCTTTGACAAAGCCAAGGAAGCTGAAGGCATAGCCCAGGAACTGGCCAAAGCCGCCCAGGCAGCAGCGGCTGCCGCAGGCTTCAAGGATACCGCCTTAAACGAAGCGGCCGATAAGGAAATAAAGGCCTGGCAGGAGGCAAAAGGCAAGACATCCAAAGCCAAGGCCAAGGCATCGGTAAAATCCTTCAACCGGGTTCCCTACCTTATCGGGCTGTGCATTCTCCTGGGTGCCTTCTTCGGTTTGGGCAAAGCCATCATGGGCCAGTCCTTCTGGAAATTCTTTGTTGGCTTTTTTGTTGTGTTTTTCATCGCCGTACTGGCCTATATGGCCGAAACCCAGGCCCTCATGAAATATTGGGGGTTTGGTTTTCCGCTGTGGGCCATCATCTTCGGTCTTTTGATCAGCAATACCATCGGCACCCCCAAATGGGTCCAGCCGGCTGTTGCCACTGAATTCTTCATCAAGACCGGTCTTGTTCTGCTGGGCGCTGAAATCCTCTTCAATAAAATCCTTGCCATAGGCAAACCCGGTATTTTCGTGGCCTGGATCTGCACTCCCATCACGCTGATTCTGACCTACTGGGTCGGCCAGAAAATAATCAAAATGCCGTCCAAAACCCTCAATATCACCATTTCAGCCGATATGTCGGTGTGCGGTGTTTCCGCTGCCATTGCCACAGCCGCAGCCTGCAAAGCAAAGAAAGAAGAACTGACTCTGGCCATAGGCCTTTCCATGGTGTTTACCGCCATCTGCATGGTTGGCCAGCCGGCCATTGCCAAACTGCTGGGGCTGCCTGAAATCCTGGCCGGGGCGTGGATGGGTAGCACCATCGATTCCACGGGCGCTGTTGCAGCAGCCGGGGCGTTTTATGGAGAGAAGGCGCTTTATGTGGCCGCCACCATCAAAATGATCCAGAATGTGCTCATCGGCGTCACCGCCTTTGGCGTGGCCGTTTACTGGTGCGCCAGGGTGGAATGCATAGAAGGACAGACCGTGAGCTGGTGGGAAATCTGGTATCGTTTTCCGAAATTTGTTGTCGGGTTCATTATCGCTTCCATTGTGTTCTCCATTCTGGATCAGAATATTGGCAAGGATATGAGCGCGATCATGATCGACCACGGCGTTTTGCGCGGGTTCACCCGCATCGCCAGGGAATGGTTCTTTGCCCTGGCCTTTACTTCCATCGGCCTTGAAACCAATTTCAAGGAATTCAAACCTTATTTTAAAGGGGGTAAACCCATTACCCTATATGTGTTCGGCCAGAGCTTCCAGTTGGTTCTGACCCTGATCGTTGCCTATATCATGTTCTATATCGTATTTCCTGAAATCACGGCTGCCATCTGACCCATGGATATCAGAGAGATGACCCGTCCATACCCGGCCTGCCCGGAGATCATCCCGCAGGCCGGGCTTAGCCCCGGCTTGAAACTGATGATCGGAATCCTGTTGATCCTGATCTTCATATTCGGGGTGGGCTCCCTGGCTCAATTGATCCCCGGGGCAAGTCACATGGCCCGGGTCATTGATGAACGCAATTTAAGGGCTACGGCCATTTATTATACGGATTTTGAGGAACCGGCCGAAGGCTCGGAAAGCATCCGTGACAGCCTTGATTACAGGCCGAGTTTCAAACCGTGACACCCATGGACCTGAAGGAAAAAAGGGATATCATTCTCACGCAGGAGCTGGCCTTTGCCAACGAGATCGGCACAGCCTTGTTTGAAAAACCCAAGGTCAGTGTCTGGATGATTTTTATCCCCATTCTTTTTTTGTATTTCATTTTTAGAATGCAAAAATTCAGGAACGACCGGATGAAATTCAGCACAGAATTTATGGCTGCCCGGCGTGAGGCCATGGCCCTTGCTTATGATGCTTCAGCAGCCAAGGGCCCGGCAGGGAACGAGGGCGTGAAGCGGTCTGCAAAGCTGCCTGAGCCACTCCAGGAACCCTATGGTTTATGGATTAAAGCCCTTTCCTCCCTCTACCTGGACCTGCTTTCCGCAGATGGCAACGATTTCGACGCCCTGGTCCGTAGAGCCTACCGTACCCGCGCCGAATACCTGGATACCCTGGACAGGGTGAACCAGTTGGAAAAAGCATTTTATGCTGCTCTCAAACCGTTGATGAGCGAAGTCGAAGGAAGCGAAGCAATCATCGCCAGCCTTGAATCCGAATCCTGGAGGTTGCGCAGGGCCACGGCGGATCGTATTTTCCGGTGAACTATCGTATATTACGAGTTGGACAAAAAGCTTCAGGAGAAAAGAGAGAATGCCCCGGTGGATGAACAAAATCCTGGACAGGATCGGCAGCCCTGAGCTTGACTGGATTCAGGTCGAGGTCACCAGCCGGTGCAATGCGGCCTGCATCTATTGCCCCCAGCCCTTCATCGGTCCAAAACAGCACATGCCTTTCGGGCTTTTTAAAAATCTTCTGCCCTATCTTGGGTATACAGACCTGGTATATCTCCAGGGCTGGGGAGAACCCCTTCTGAACCCGGATATTTTTTCCATGATCCGGGCCTGCAAGGCAAAGGGCAAACGCGTGGGCTTCACGACCAACGGCATGTTGCTGACCAAAGAAACGATTTTTAAGCTTGTGGACCTTGAAACCGATATCATCAGCGTCAGTCTTGCCGGCACGACTCCGGCCACCCATGACCGGATACGAAAGGGGACGGACCTGGTGAAGATAATTGAAAATGTCGGATATATTCAACAGATTAAAGCCCAAAAGAAAGCCCGGCATCCGGAGGTCCATTTTTCTTATATCATGCTGGCTTCAAACCTCGATGAACTCCAGGCAACCGTTGGACTGGCCAAAGGGCTGGGGGTGGAGCAGATTGTCGGCAGCCATCTGACCTGGATTTTGAACGAGGGCCTCGGGCCGGAGGCGCTTTTTAACCTTGAGAAAGAGCATCAGGGGTTTTCCGGTATATTAGAGGCAACCGTTGCAGCGGCAAAAAAAGAAAATTTGATCTTTGCATTCAACATCCCGGCATTGCAGAAGCAGGAGGCCCAATGCACTGAAAACGTCTGCCGTTCATGTGTCGTCAGTGTCAACGGCCATGTCGGCCCCTGTGTGTTTACCTCGTCCACGCTGTCCCAGGAAAATGGTCAGCCCCTGGCTCATCTGTTCCAAAGCAGGCTTGAACCTTGTTACCCCCTGTCCTTTGGGAATATAGCCCATGAGAGCTTGACACATATCTGGGAAAAAAAAGCATACCATCAGTTTAGAGATTTGCATGATCCCGGGATGACCATGCCAGGCAACCTTTCCCTCTTACCGCAGAGCTGCAGAAGCTGCTACAAACAAGAGGGGTAACCCTCGAATCCCTTTAAGGATGCCATAAAACTTTATCTTCTGCCGCTTCTAAGGAATCCATAACCCGCCCCTGCCAATCCTCCGGCAAGGTGGCTGAACTGTGAAATCCGGTCGGGTTTGAGAATGGCGGATACTTCGCTGCCCGTAAAAAGCACTGCAATAATGACAAAGGTCAAGGGGATTTCCTTGGCACTGATATTTGAAAAGGAACTGAGCAGGATCAGCATAAAGGCGATTCCGCTGCCACCCATAAGGGATGTCGAAAACAGAAATGCATTGAGCCATGCCGTGGATACGGCTGTCACCAGAATCATTTCAAATATTTTTTCCGAACCGTATTTTTCTTCAAGCAAGGGCCCGACAAGGAGAATGAGCATCAGATTTCCAATGAGATGGGTCCAATTCCCATGACTGGCAATGTATGCAATTGATTTGAGATAGAAATACGGATTTGAGAATGATATGCGGGCAGGAGAGGAAAAATAGGTTACCGAGAGAACATGTCTGAAAAACACCAGGACCCCCAGTGAGATTAAGGCATAGGTCAGGATTACCGGGGCGTTGTATTTGATTTTCATGGGCAGTCCTTATCAAGGAGCTTCAAGAATGGATCACTGCTTTTCAGGATATTACAAGTATCAGATTCAGGGTCAAAAACGATAACGGCTTTACCGGATTTTAATTGATTCAATACCTGATTCATTTTTATTTCAAGGGGAGCTTCAACCTCACCATAGTCAGTGCCGTCACGGGTTACAAATTCTTCGACAACGCCGTGGAGCGCTTCGATGGATAATTGGTCAAAGGGTATTTTCAATCCTGTCATTTATGAAAGGGTCCTGTTTTCCAATGCAGTTTTTTTCTTATGGGCCGGCAATCTTTTTACCCGATATTCAAGCTTGAAAGCCTCATTTTTCAGAAGGTTGTTTTTGACAGCCACCATCTCAACGGGTAGCCTGGCTCTTGTATATTTTGAAGCCTTTCCCTGGTTATGTTTTAAGAGGCGAAGTTCAATGTCCTTGGTGACGCCGCAATACAAAGAATTATCAGCACATTTTAATAAATAGACCGACCAGGATGTCATGATTCCGGAAAGGGGTTCCTTTTTATATGTCTTTAAAATTGAGGGATATATTTACGTTTGTTGATAAGGGTTGTCAAGGGAATGATCGGATACCGGTGCCGGTGATTTGACTTTGCCGGTATCCCTGCATATTTTAAGTCCAGGTCACAGACCGTTTGTGTTTACGATCAACCTTTTTATGATCAAGGAGGAATGATGGCTTCTTATACATGCAAAACCTGTGGGAAAATATCATCGGAAAGCGGACATTTGTGCGACCCCACAGAGGCCGGTAAATTATATACCTGTGAAAGTTGCGGGCAGCAGGCCAAAAAGAAAAAACACCTTTGTAAGCCCCAGGCTGCAAAATTCGAGTTTTTTTGCAGTGGATGCGGCAGGGGGGCTGTAAAAAAAGAGGATCTGTGTGATCCGCAACCCATGCAATAGGGTTTTGTCTTTGATTGGGCGAAGATTGCCCCTGTTGAAGTCTGGCAGGGGCAATCCGGTTTGGATGGTTTTACGACATCATGTTTTCTTAGCACTGAAAATGCGCCTTACCATTACAAAAAACAAGGGCACAAAGAAAATGGCCAGAAAGGTTGCGGATATCATCCCGCCCATCACCCCTGTTCCAATGGCATTCTGACTGCCTGAGCCTGCTCCTTTGGCTGTGGCAAGGGGCAGAACCCCCAGGATGAAGGCCAGGGAGGTCATGAGAATGGGCCTCAGCCGCAACCGGGTGGCTTCAAGGGTGGCCTCCATGAGGCCCATGCCTTTTTCCATCTGTTCCTTGGCAAATTCCACGATGAGGATGGCATTTTTAGCGGAAAGCCCTATGGTGGTCAGCAGTCCCACCTGAAAATACACATCATTGGACATCCCGCGAAGACTGGCCGCAACAAGGGCGCCGATAATGCCCAGGGGGACTACCAACATGACGGAAAAGGGGATGGCCCAGCTTTCATACAGGGCGGCCAGACACAGGAAGACCACCAGGAGTGACAGGGCGTAAAGGGCCGGCGCCTGTGATCCGGACATTTTTTCCTGGTAGGAGACCCCGGTCCATTCATAGCCGATCCCGGCCGGCAGTTTTGCGGCCATGTCTTCCATGGCCGCCATGGCGTCGCCGGAACTCTTTCCCGGAGCGGCCTGGCCCAGAATCTGCCGAGACGGCATGCTGTTAAACCGCTCAAGACGGGGGGACCCATAGATCCACCGGGTGGATGAAAAGCTTGAGAAGGGTACCATTTCTCCTTTGTTGTTCCGGACATGCCAGGCGTCCAGGTCCCTGGGATTCATACGAAAGGGGGCATCGGCCATGACATATACTTTTTTGACCCGGTTCTTGTCGATAAACTCATTGATATAAGAACCGCTCCAGGCCGTGGCCAGGGTGTCGTTGATATCGGACACCGATATCCCCAGTGCGCCGGCCTTGTGGAAATCTATGTCCAGTTTGAATTGGGGGGTGTCGTCCTGGCCGTTGGGCCGGACGCCTGCCACCATGGGGTTCTGGGCTGCCATTCCCAGGAGCATGTTCCGGGCTTCTATCAGCTTTTCATGGCCCAGGCCTGCCCGGTCTTGGAGCTGGAAATCAAACCCGGTGGCATTTCCCAGTTCCAGAACCGCCGGGGGAGGGAAGGCAAAAATCATGGCATCCTTTACCCTGGACAGGGCGCCCATGGCTTTTCCGGCAACGGCCTTGGCCTTAAGATCCGGTCTCTGCCGAAGATCCCAGTCCTTGAGCTGAACAAAGCCGATGCCCATGTTCTGGCCGCTCCCGGCAAAACTGAAACCGGCAACGGTAAACAGGGATTTGACTGCATCTTTCTGTTCCTCGAGGAAATGGTGTTCCACCTGTTTTAATACCTGGCGGGTACGCTCCTGGGTAGCCCCCACCGGCAACTGGATCAGGGCAAATAGAATGCCCTGATCTTCCTCCGGCAGAAACGAGGTGGGCATGCGGAGAAACATATATCCCATGCCCACAAGGATGGCCAGATAAATGACCAGATAGCGCTTGGATTTCTGGAGTATTTTTCCAACTGCGGATTGGTAAAGGCTGGAACCGGTATTAAACCATCGGTTAAAGCCCTTGAAGAAATAAGACAAGAATCCCTTTTCCGATGTTGTATGGCCTTTGGCAACGGGTTTAAGCATGGTGGCGCAGAGGGCCGGGGTGAGGATCAGGGCCACCAGGACCGAAAGCACCATGGCGGATACAATGGTAATGGAAAACTGCCGGTAAATGACACCGGTGGCGCCTCCGAAAAAGGCCATGGGCACAAAAACAGCCGATAGAACCAGGGCGATTCCGATGAGGGCCCCGGTGATCTGGGTCATGGATTTCCGGGTGGCCTCCCTGGGAGGCAATCCTTCTTCGCTCATGACCCTTTCCACATTTTCCACCACCACAATGGCATCATCCACCAGGAGACCGATGGCCAGAACCATGGCAAACATGGTGAGGGTATTGATGGAAAAGCCAAAGGCCGACAACACGGCAAAAGTTCCCAAAAGGACCACGGGGACGGCAATGGTGGGGATCAGCGTGGCCCTGAAATTCTGAAGAAAGAGATACATGACGAGGAACACCAGGACGATGGCCTCGGCCAGGGTCTTGATCACCTCCTCGATGGAAATCCGGATAAAGGGAGTGGTATCATAGGCCAATTTGAATGTCATGCCCTGGGGAAAGAATTCGGACATATCTTTGAGTTTGGCTTTGATGATATCCGCTGTTTTAAGGGCATTGGCATTGGCAGCCAGTTTGATGGCGACACCGGCGGAAGGATTTCCGTTGTAACTTGCTACGGAGTCATAGCTTTCACTTCCCAGCTCGATTTTCGATACATCCCCCAGATGAACCAAAGAGCCATCCGGACTGGTTTTCAGGAGAATGGCCCCAAAGTCTTCCGTGGTTCTTAAAAGGGTCTGGGCCGTGATGGTGGCGTTCAATTCCTGTCCCGGAACAGCCGGTGTGCCGCCCAACTGACCGGCGGATACCTGGATATTCTGGGCTTTTATGGCCGCTTTTACATCACCTGGGGTGAGGTTATAAGATTTGAGTTTTACAGGATCAATCCAGATCCGCATGGCATACTGGGACCCGAAAAGCGTCACATCCCCCACACCGGGAAGGCGGCTGATCACTTCCTGGATATTGGCGGCCACATAATCACACAGATCATAACGGCTCATACTGCCGTCTTCAGACACAAAACCCACCACCATGAGGAAGTTCCGGGTGGATTTGGTCACCCTGAGCCCTTGCTGCTGAACCGCCTGGGGCAGGAGAGGGGTGGCGAGTTGGAGTTTGTTCTGGACCTGAACCTGGGCAATATTGGGGTCGGTTCCGGAGGTAAAGGTCAGTGTAATGGTGGTCATTCCGGCAGAATCGCTGGTGGCTGTGATATAATTCAGGTTATCGATCCCGTTCATTTTCTGTTCAATGATCTGGGTTACCGTGTTTTCAAGGGTTTTTGCCGATGCGCCGGGATAGATGGCCGTGATGCTGATTTCCGGAGGAGCAATGGCCGGGTACTGGGAAACGGGCAGGTTTTTGATGGCCAGACCGCCGGCCAGCATGATGATGATGGCGATAACCCAGGCAAAGATGGGTCTGTCAATGAAAAAATGGGCCATGGATATCTCCTTTATGGTTTTGCTTCAAAGGGCACGGTTTTCACCGTGCTGCCGGGCCGGATCTTCTGAAGCCCTTCGACGATCACCCGGTCACCGGATGCAAGACCCTCCATGATCAGCCAGCGGTTTCCAACGGCACGGTCAATGCTGAGGTCCCTGACCTCCACCACGCCTTCCGGGTTTACAACCATGGCTGTGGGGATTCCCTTGGCATTTCGGGTCACGCATCGCTGTGGCACCAGGACGGCGCTTTCATTGATGCCTTCTTCAACCCGGGCCCGAACGAACATGCCCGGCAACAGGGTGAGGTTGGGGTTGGGAAAGACAGACCGGAGAATCACGGACCCGGTTCCCTCGTCCACCGTGACATCGGAAAATTTAAGGACACCCTTCTCGGCGTAAGGGGTTCCGTCTTCGAGAGTCAGGCTGATCCCTGCCTCATGGGTTGTTCCTTTTTTAAGGGATCCGTTGTCCAAACTCTGTTTTAACCGGAGCAGGCTTGTGCTGGACTGGGTGACATCCACATAAACCGGGTCCAGTTTCTGGATCACGGAAAGGGCCACGGGCTGAAAAGCTGTTACAAGGGCACCGGTAGTGACCGAGGATTTGCCAATCCGTCCCGATATGGGGGCCTTTACACGGGTGTAGGCAAGGTTGATGCGTGCCCGGTCCACTTCGGCCTTGGCAGAGATGACGTCTGCCTCAGCTTTTTTACCGGCGGCATCGGCATCATCAAAATCCTGTTGGCTGATGGCGTTTGATCCGATCAACTGCCGGTATCGCTCAGCCTTGGCCCGGGCCGGCGAAAGCAGGGCTTCGGCCTTGGTCAGGGCCGCGGCCGCAACGTCATAGGCAGCCTGGTATAATGCCGGGTCTATCTGGTAAAGGATATCCCCTTCATGGACCTCAGACCCTTCTGTAAATGTCACCCTCTGGATAATGCCGCCTACCTGGGGCCGGACCTCGGCTACCAGGTAAGCGGATACCCGTCCTGACAATTCCGTGGTAACGGCCGTTTGTTCGGGCTCCAGGGTAATGACGGACACTTCCACCGTCTGAGGAGACTCTTGATGAGAGGAGGTTTCTTTTGGTTTGTCACAGGCCCAAAGGCCCCATACCATGAATATGATTCCCAGAAGAATCATGATGCCGACATTTCGATTTTTTTTCATGCAACACCTGTTATTTAAGGATTCAGTTATGTATTTGAATTTTTTATGTTCACACCGTCAAAATGTGTTGTTTTGGGTATTCAGGAAAAATCATTTCAGGGGTAACGTTTTATGGAGTCCCAGCAGGCAGACACAATGGTATTGGAAATGGCCTTGTCTATGACCACAAATCCAAGGTGATGATCTCTGACCGCCCAGACTATCGGGGCAAAGGCCAGATCAAAAAAAATGACCATGGGCATGGTTTTTATAATATGATCTGCCAGGCCTTTCCGATATAGCTCTTGAAACAAATCCTGTTGTCCGGTGGCCTTTGTTAATTCATTCCGCCTTATTTCATTGCTGTAAGGAGAATTGAAAAACTGCTCATTATATTGGAATTTTAAAGGGTTTTGGATAAAATAATCAATGATGCAGTGGCCGATATGAAAAAAACAGGCCTTGACGGATTGTTCTTTGGGGTAGTGAGCCAGCAGAATGGCGGTCAATTCATCACGAATCATCCGGTGAACCGCCAGAATGAGGACATCCCTGTTTTCAAAATACCGGTAAATCGTTCCGGTGCCCACCTCTGCGTGCTCTGCAATCCGGGCCATGGGGGCGCCGTGGAATCCCTGTTCGGCAAGCAATCTCAAGGCGGATTGTAAAATGACATCTCTTTTGTCTGGTTTTTTCATAAAGTCCTTTTTAAGAATGAACATTCATTCCGTTTTTTTACAGATCATTGCCGTAGGTGTCAAGACTTTTTCTCAAAACCTTTATGAAATCAGTTTTGCGGCAAATTAGTATAAAGTATTTTTTTTTTAAAATTTAAGTTGACATTAAATTTTGTCCGGGATAATTCTGGCTTGTTATTTTAATTTATTTTTACAATGGCGTAAGAATAAATGATTAAACAGACAAAGGCGTCTGTCCGGTTTTATCCGGGCAAGGCGCCTTTTTTTATTTTTTTACCCATATCCTTTCAAAGGCGAAATGGAGCAAGGAAATTAAAGAATTTTAAAAAGGAGATCGGAAAATGGAAATGAGATTTTCAAAAGGAAATGATGCCCTGGGAACCAAAAACCGCGGAGATATATGCGAATCGAGCCTTTGTTCATTATGCCGGGCAGACTGTAAAGGACAATGCGAAACCTGGCAGTCCAGCATGGTGGGAAGAAAGCTGCTGTACCCCCGGAGCTTTGGGCTGGTGACCGCAGGCGCCAACAATACCACCCATGTCGGGGTTTCTTATAATTCCTTGAGAATCCAGGGGTACGCCTATGGATCAACCGGACTGACCGGCGATATGACCCATAACCCGGATGACTGCATTTTCCCCAATGTCAGCCTTAAAACATCATTTGGTAAAAAAAATAAGACAAAGATCAAGATGCCGCTGATGACGGGGGCTCTTGGTTCCACTTTTATTGCGGAAAAATATTGGAATTCCTTTGCCATCGGCGGGGCCTTGGTGGGTATCCCGGTCGTGATCGGTGAAAATGTCGTGGGCGTGGACAGAAATTCCGAGATCAGCCCCCAGAAAGACAAAAAAGGCAAAATTATCAAGGCGCCTGAATTGGACCGCCGTATCGAGACCTATTTGCGGTATTTTGACGGTTATGGAGCCATCATTGTCCAGCTCAATGTGGAAGATACGCGCAATGGCGTGGCAGAGTATGTGGTGGATAAATATGGCGACAAATGCATTATTGAGCTGAAATGGGGCCAGGGCGCAAAGAATATCGGCGGGGAAATTCAGGTCAAGAGTATTGAATATGCAAAATTTCTTAAAGAGCGCGGATATGTTGTGGATCCTGATCCGACCCTTCCTGAAGTGCAGCAGGGGTTTGAGCTGGGAGCCATCAAATCCTTTGCCCGTCATAGCCGTTTGGGTGCAACCAATCTGGACACGGTCAGCAAGGTCAGGGATGATTTCATGAACACGGTGGAATACCTCCGGGGGATAGGCTTTAACAGGGTGACCCTGAAGACCGGGTCCTATGGTATGGAAGAACTGGCCATGGCCATTAAATTCGCCACCGATGCGGAATTGGATCTTTTGACCATTGACGGCTCCGGCGGCGGTACCGGCATGAGCCCCTGGAATATGATGCAAAGCTGGGGTGTGCCGTCCATCCATCTTCATTCAAAGGCCCATGAATATGCGAGCATCCTGTCTGCAAAAGGGAAAAATGTGGTTGACATGTCTTTTGCCGGCGGATTCGCCCTTGAGGATCATATCTTTAAAGCCTTGGCCCTGGGAGCGCCCTATACAAAACTGGTCTGCATGGGCAGAGCCATCATGATTCCCGGATTTCTGGGCGCCAATATCGAGGGTGCCGTTTATCCTGAACGCCGGGCTGCCGTCAACGGCAACTGGAATGAACTGCCGAAGACGGTTCTGGAATTTGGAAAAAGCGTGGATGAAATTTTTGCAGGATACCATGATCTTGAGAAAAAATTGGGTAAGGATGAAATGAAGAAGATTCCCTATGGCGCCATTGGCTTCTATACCCTTGCGGATAAGCTGGGTTGCGGACTCCAGCAGTTGATGGCCGGGGCAAGAAAATTTTCTTTGGATCAGATCACACGCCAGGAAATTTTCTCGGGCAACCGGGAAACAGCCCATGAAACCGGCATCCCCCATGTGACGGATGTCAATAATGAAAGTGCGAAAAAAATATTGAATTCATAATTTAAAGCAATGATTGGCAAGGGGGGCTTTGGTGTTTAAAGCCCCCTGTTTATTTGATTTTTATCCATAACAGGATGGCCGCATCTTCTCCGCGGTTATGCCACATGGATGGACTAAAGGTATTCAGATAAACCGTATCCCCCGGTTCAAGAGAATAGACCTGATCTTTGTAGACCATATCGATCTTCCCGGACAGCAGATGTCCGGCTTCTTCTCCCTTGAAGGGGAAAAAATGGGAGGAGAGCTTTTTGCCTGGGAAAAGGGTGACCCTGAAGAGGTCTGCCTTACCATTCATATCAAAGGGCGTGAGCTGAAAAATCTCCAGATTTTTTTTGTCATTGGTCGCAAGGTTGATTTTAACCCCGTCAACGGCTCTATAAACAATTTTTTCAAGGGTATTTTTTTCTTGAAAAAAGGATCCCACATCAACGGAAAGATGTTCGGCAAGTTTATACAAAGCCGGTATGGAAGGGAAAATCAGATTGCTCTCAATCTGGGAGATATTGCTGGATGTGACTCCGATCAGCCCTGATAATTCTTTTTGGGACATGCCCTGGAGCTTTCGGTAATGCTTGACGGCAGAGCCTATATCCGCCTGGATAGCCCTGGGTTTTTCCCCTTCAATCAGGACATCTCCACCGGCATCCGTGTAGTCAAAAATTTTGCCAAGGGTTGCAGGAGACCGGTTTTCCGCTTTCAGGACCTTGATCCTTTTTTTTCCCTGCTTCATGGAAAGATCCACCACCACCTGTGCGATCTGGTTGATATGGGCTTTCAATTTGCCGGAATGGGCATCTTTTTCAATCATCCAGTAAGCAATGGTATCCAATTCGTAAAGCTGGGGACAGGTATGGGAATAGAATTTTGAAATATGATCTTCTCCTCCCCATAAATCCGCCATGCCGGTGAGGCTTTCAAATACAAAGCGCACATCATGGGCCAAAGTTTTGTGAAGACCCAGGATGGTTTCCGAGACAGCCTGGGAAGACTCTGGCCGGGTGACCTTGATGATTTTATAGGGCCATTGCGCCCCGTCTTTTTCATAGAATTTATTAAAAATCTCGGATTTGTCTCCCTTGCCGTTTGTAAAACAGTCCAGGATAATAAGATCCTGGTTTTCAGCCAGGGGTCCGAGTTTTTCAATCAGATTCCTGGGGGAGCGGTCAAAGGAAACATAAATAATGGACCGGTTCTGTTTTTGGGATTGTCTGATGAATTTCATTGAAAAGTCAGCGGCAAGGTTTCCGGCATCATCATACCACACCACATTATCGCCGATGAAAAGGCCGTTGAGCATCCGGTCCAGTCCGGCTATTCCGGAAGAAACCCTTTTTTTCCTGTTTTTCATACCCCTGTCCTGATAAGTGTCCGGTCCTGTAGAAGGACAAAAAATAATCATGATAGTGAGCATTTGGCAGCGGATTGTCAATTTAAAAAAGGAAGTCTTTCGTCTTGATTTTATGCCCCCCTTGGTATATTCATTCTGTTCATGAGCCGGAATACCAGAGAAAAAAAGAAAAGTTCGGATGATTATACCCAGGAGGCCTATATGGGTATCCGCCGGATGTTTTTTTTAAATGAAATCATCCCCGGACAGAAGATTTCATACGGGGATCTTGCCGAACGCCTTGGAATGAGTACGACACCGGTTATCCAGGCCTTGAAACGGCTTGAATTTCAAGGGCTTGTCCGGCATGAACCCAACCGTGGATACTATACTGAAAATATCAGCCTCAAGGAAATCGTTGAAATTTATGATTTCCGGGAATTGATTGAAACCTCACTTTTGCAAAAAACCCTGTCTAATATCGGTCAAAAAGGTCTCAGGACATTAAAGAAAGCCTTGGACAACCATCTTGCCGCTGTCAGGGATATCTATCTAAAAGAGCGCCTGCTAAAGGATATGGAATTTCATCTTGTACTTGCGGAACTTTCAGGATGCACCATTCAGATCAATACCTTAAAATCGCTCTTTGACCTTTTATATCTCAAATACCGGGGGAATATTCTTTTTGTGACCCCCATGGAAACGGTTGATTCAGAGCATAAAGAATTATATGACTGTATTGCCGGTTCCGATCTTGACGGTGCGATAAAGATTTTGAAGCAGCATATTTCAAATGTAAAAGAACATGCCGTCATCAGCATCCAGAGGATTAACAAAGAAAAGAACATAAAAACCATTTGATACTGCCGATTTTAAGGCGTTGCAGTATTGTCACCCCATTCAGGTAATCATAAAATAATGGAAAATGAAATCACCCAAAACGAATGTACCGATCCCACGGAAAGCATGACCATTGATCTTCCGTGTGCCATGATAGAAAGAGTTCAGAAACTTGCCGCCGAAAAAAACACAACCCTGTCCAATATTCTTATCGAAGCCCTGGACAGTTTCTTGAGGAAACAGATCTTGAGGAAACAGATATAGATAGGGCATAGAACCCATTCCGAGCGGAATCTCCCAGGGATTACCCCTGACCCGGATAAATAACCGATGTCTCTGTCCGGATGTCCGGGTGAAGCTGGTTTTTGACGGCGCAGCCTTCCATGGCCTTAATAATCGGTTTGATATATTTTTCAGGAAAGCTTGAATCGACATAAAGGCGGATCCTGATTTCCTCCATATGGGCCTGTCCTTTTTTAAACGAAACATCCAGGGAAAGCTGCATATTCTCTGCTGAAATATGTCTTGTGTCACAAAAGGATTTTGCGTAAATCCCGGCGCAGGCGGCCAGAGATGACAAAAAAACCGCAAAGGGTTCGGGTGCGCTTTCATCCCCGCCGTTTTTGACCGACTGATCGGTTTTAATCTCAAAATTATGAAATGCAACATCGACTTTTTTATTTCCGGGAAAGCTGACTTTAAAAATGCCCATGCGTTTTCTCCATTGTTTATTTCAATTCAAGCCATTCAAACCAGATGGGATAATTTGCTTTATACCATAAAAGGATATCCTTCAGCATTTTTTGCTCTTCTTCGGAAATGGTGGCCTTGGGTATTTTATCAAATTCAAGGAAGACCTTATTCCCAAAATATTCCAGAGCGTCCGTGCAAAGAGTTTGAAGTTCATTCCGGATTCGGCCTGAGTCTGATATCTTTACGGCCCGGGTTTTGAAGTCTTCTCCTTTCAAAAACCGGTTCAGCAGAGGACTGAAAACAAGCTTGCTCTCATTGAGGTTTTCAAGAAGCCGTAAGGCAAAGGTGATTTTCTTGTCTGCCGTTTCAGAACTCATCCGGACCGTCACCGAAAACGTATTCTCTGAAATTTGGCTGACACCGGGATGTCCGGAATAGGGATCTGGAAGAATATATCCGGATGTGGCAATGGCCCGCCATTTTTTTTCAGCGATCAGATCATCGGCCGACAGGGTTCTTTTTTTCAGCGGAATCCCTGCATTGCGCGCCAGAAAAATACTTTCCCGGTAGGATTCGATAAAGGCATCATCCACATTTTCTTCCAGGATATCATTCCTCAGGCAATGGGAAAAATCATCTGCATCCGGGTTCAGTTTCATGCTGGCTGCATCCTTGTCAAAGGTCATGGCAAATTTGGATGACAATACCGCCATGGAGACCTCAATATCCAGAATAGAGGCAAGGCTGGCGGCCTGTATGGCTTCGGCAGAGGCTGCATATCCGTCAACCAGGAAAAGATGGGTTTCATTGTTTTCATCCTTCCAGGTCTTTACGGCAAAGGTGGGGGCATAGGTTCCGGAATCGGTAAAAGGATGAAATCCCGTGGGCAGAATGAAATTTTCATCGACCAGATGGGCGCCGGTTTCCTGCCATTGCTGCCATAGCTTACCTATCCTTTTTTCCCGGCTTTTCCCCTGAAGGGTCCAGACATGGACGTGATCCGGCCTTATCCCGGGATAGGCCATTTTGACGGCATCCATCACTTTTTCTCTGGGCGTGAAATAATTCACCAGCAGGGAGTCGTCTGCCGCGGTTTCAACCACAGCCTTGGGCAGGATCAGGGTGCCGATATACCCCTCATACTGGTCGGTGATGGCAAGGGGCTGATCAAAGAGGTGAAGTACCGTCAGAGGGCCTGTCTTCTCACCTTTGGCAAACCGGGAAGTATTTTCAAGGGTATCAATGGCAGCTCCCCAGACCGTGATATCCTTAAGGGCCACGGCATGCCTGAAATCTTCCCAGGTATAGGTTTTATCATTGATCAGCTTCAGGACGCACCCTTCAAGGAATTTGGCCACCCCCGGCCTGGCATAAATCCGTCCAAATCCCAGAAGCGGATTGGCGCCCATTTCAGAGGTTTCACCGGCTTTGGGCATAAGGCCCTCCCCGAGACAGACCATGATGGCATGGTTTTCCGGAAGGGTTCTGGAAAGATACCAGAGGCTTTCACTCATGGCATAGGCAGAGATGGCGTCGGCATCTTTTTTGACCTGGTTGAGCTCTTTTTTTTCAAGGCCGGCGCCTTCTCCGAAACGACCGAACAGTTTGGTTCCAAGGGCGGTCACAGCCGATGTCATGGCGAGCATCCGTTCCGTCCTGGGATCGGCAAAGGAGATGGAATCGTTTAATTCATCATCTCCTTTGCCTTTGATCCACTCAATGCCGACATCTTCAAGCCATAAATGCAGCCTTCCCAGAATGGGGCGGGTATCAAAAGCCCATTGCGCGATAAGATTTTTTTTCTTCAAGCTCGTGGTGTCCATCATCTATTATCCAATCTGTTTGAGTTTTTAAAATCTTTATCATTAATGGCAGCCAAAGGTAAAAGAAAATTATAAGAAAAATTTAACTGCTCCAAATCCGCCGATCAGCAGAATTGTAAAAAGGATGGCAAGCCTGTCAAAATACCGGTCAATGAAATTGCGGATGGGTTCTCCGAATTTCCATAATAAAAAGGCCACAAGAAAAAACCTTGCTGCACGGCTGATGACGGAAGCAATGATAAACATGATGAAATTAATCTGAAAAGCGCCACCGCTTACGGTGAACAGTTTATAGGGGATGGGTGTAAACCCGGCGGTAAAGACAATCCAAAAATCATACCGATCATACAGGGCTTTTATGTCATAAAACAATTTTTCATTAAACCCGGGGATCACGTTGAAGAAAAACTGTGCAACCGGGGAAAAGGTATCCCCTGTCCCCCACCAGACATAATAACCAATGGCATATCCCAATATGGCGCCGCATACGGATGCCAGGGTGCAATTGAGTGCGAATTTGAATGCTTTGGCCCGGGCGCCCAGAACAAGGGCAATGAGCAAGGCGTCAGGCGGAATCGGAAAGAAGGAGGATTCCGCAAAAGAGAGCATAAACAAAGCAACAGCTCCATATCGGGTATCAGCCCAGTGCAGCATCCAGTCATATAATTTTCTTAAAAATCTCATTTATTCTCTCTTGGCTTTAATCTATGGGTTGTCAACGGTTCCGGGTTCTGCAAACAGAAGATTGACACTGTTTACATAGTCGATATTTTTGCAGGGTTTTGACAAATGGTCAATATAGGGATCATGGCGCTTCAACGCTTTAATAGATTCTAGAAATTCTATATTGCCGGAAATGAACAGCACGGGCAGGGTTTGATTTTCCCCCCGAATATGGTGATATACATCCATACCATTGAGTTTTCCGGGCAGGATATAGTCCAAACTGACCAGGTCATATTTGTTTTTGTCCACCAAGTCCATTGCATCCCGGCCATTGTCGGCAATGTCCACTTTATGGAAAAAGGGTTCATTGGACAGGAGCCGATATTGGACATTGGAAATATCCTGCTCGTCTTCGACAATCAGGATATATTTTTTACGATGGAGGTTTTCTTTTTTAACCTCTTTAATTTCTTCTTCGGTTAAAGTTTTTTGGGTAACCGGAAGACTTACGGCAACTGTTGTGCCCAACCAAAGGTCAGAATGAATGGATATGGAGCCTCTATGCTGTTCAATATATTTTTTTACATTGGACATGCCGTAACCTGTCCCTTTAATTCCTGGCTTATACAGGCCAATTTTATCTTTGCTGCCTTTTAAGGTAAAGGAGGGCTCAAAAATTTCCCCAAGAGATTCCGGGGGAATGCCGCAACCGTTATCTTCGATTTCTATGAAAATCCTCCCTGGTTTGTGGTAGGTCCGTAAGATGATTTTCGGTCTTTTCACAAGGCTTACGGCGTGGATTGAATTTTGGATAAGATTGACAACAGCGTGTTCGATCATTCCCGGATCAGCTAACAGGTCAGGGATTCCGTGACCGTAAAGCCTTATCAAATGGATGCCTTCCAGGTCTTTTTTGAGGAGGTTTAGGACAAGAGCCATTTTTTCATTAACGGAGAAAAATTCCTGTTTGGGTTCCTGATCCTTGGCAAAGGCCACAAGATTTTTAGTGAGATTTTTTCCCCGAAGGGTCTGTTCAAAAATCAATTCCAGTGTTTTTTGGGTCTTGATGTGTGGACAATCAAATAATGCAAGTTCGGCATTACCCATAATTACGCCTAAAATATTATTAAAGTCATGGGCCATTTTCCCTGCAATCTGTCCGACCAGTGCCAGTTTCCGAGTTTCTGCGGCCAGGGTAAGGGCCTCTATTTTTTCTGCCTGGGCCTTTTTCAATTCAGTGATGTCTTCTCCCACACAAACAATTTTTTCCAGTGAGCCGTCTTTTTTAAAAACAGGATCAAAGGCCCCTCGGTAATCATGAAGTCTTCCCGCCTTATCTTTTAGCCTGTAATTCAGAAGCCCTTTGGAGATTTTCTCAGTTTTTAGCTTTTCCAGATACAACAATAGCCTTCCGATATCCTGTTTCTCCACCATGGTAAATCCGGATTGGCCTATCAGCTCTTCCGGCTGATATCCAAGCTGCTCATGGGAAGGGCTTGCGAAAATATAGGTACCGGCCGCATCATGGATGGAAACAAGGGCACTGGTATGATCGGTGATCGATTTAAAAAGTGCCTCACTATTTTTCAGGGCATCCTCCGCCTGCTTGCGCTCACTGATATCATGGGCCACCACGGTGGCTCCGGTAACCAATCCCCCTGTATGGGAAAACTGGTTGTTGAGCTGCACCCACCGACGGGTTCCATTCTTATTTTTTATGCAATATTCAGGATTTGCCGGAACGCTTTCGCCCCGGCCGAATTTTTCAAGGCGCTCAAAAAAAAGATGCCGGCTGTCTTCATCAAGAATATCCAAAGGTGTCATCGTGAGCAGTTCTTCTCTTGAATATCCTGTATAATCGCAGATAAGCGAGTTGACTTGAGTAAACCGGCCATTTGTAAAATCAACTTCATATATGCCGGACGGCGCATGGTCGAATAATTGACGAAATTTCTGTTCTGAATTCCTCAGCACATCTTCTTTTTGTTTGTGTTCGGTGTTGTCTCTTACCAGGATGTGCTGATATATTTTCCCGTTGATGGATACGGCAGTGCCGGTGAGTTCAACGGGTACGCTGATTCCATCTTTACGGAGGATATCCGTTTTGGAGGTCAAGGAATCCCCCTTGAGGACCCTGTCAAAAGAGGGATCGAAGACATGGAGATCAGTGATAGGTCTTTTGAGCAGCTCTTCCTTGGAATAGCCTGTCAGTTTAAAGGCCGCTTGATTGATATGGATCGCCTGAGCAGATGTATCGATAATGAAGACGGCATCCTTGGATCCTTCAAAAACGGCATGAAATCTGTCCTCACTCTCCTGCAAGGCTTGCCGGTCCTGCAGGCGGGCTGCTTCCGCCTGTTCTAACGCCAGAATTCGGTTTTCCAAGTCTTCATAGCTAAGCTTTTTGGACATGATGTCTTATCTACTGATTTCAGATCCTTTTGAAGTGTTCTGTTTTCATCGTGCTATCCGCTATGGCAAAGACCATAATATTCGAATACAATAAAAAAATCACAATACAGGAAAAAATCGTTCAGCACAAAAAAAATATCAGGTTCAATATCCACAGCCCGTTCTTTTTCAAGAGGATACATTAGTCGAATTGAAAACGAATAGATATCTGAAAACGGGACATGGCAGCCGGGAGGGAATGGATTTTGTTGTGGCTGGGTGACAAGGATTTGAACCTCGATTGACGGAGTCAGAGTCCGTAGTCCTACCGTTGGACGATCACCCAGTAAGGCTGCCTGCTGAATAATGGTTGGCTTATATATCAAGACTCCTGTTTAGTCAAGGATTATCTCTGGATTATTTGACGCAGGGACTAGGAAGCCTGAGCCGGGAAAGGAAGATAAAACATGCGGTGGGATAGAAACGCTTCACCTCACAACGGAAATCTGCTAATAGCTCAATAATGGGTGTGGATGGATATTGAAATGGCAGTTACGGTGCATACAAAAAAAATACAGAAACTTGAAAGCCGCTTGCAGGAGTTGGGGCCCTTTGCTGTTGCCTTTTCAGGCGGGGTTGACAGTTCATTTCTTCTGGCAGTGGCCAAAAAAATAAAACCTGAGAAATTGATTGCCTTTACAGTATCCTCGGCGTTTGTGCCGATAAAGGAAATCGAATGTGCAAAAAAGATGGCATTGTCGCTGAAGGTTGATCATATTTGCCTTGCTTTGGATATCCTGAGAAACGAACACGTGGTTCAAAATACAAAAGACAGATGCTATCATTGTAAAAAGCAGGTTTTTTCTTTGATCCGAGACGCTGCTGAAAAGCATGGTATCACCTCCTTGCTTCACGCAGTCAACAGGGATGATTTAAAGGATTTCAGACCCGGATTAAAGGCTGCTGACGAGCTTGGTTTTCTATCACCTCTGGCCGAGGCCGGGTTTACAAAAAAAGAGATCCGGGAAAGTTCGCGGCAGCTTTTGCTCGAAACCTGGGATAAACCTTCACAGTCATGCCTGGCAACACGAATTCCTTACCATGCTAAAATTAATCAGGCAGATCTTACAAGGGTAGATCAGGCAGAGACCTTTCTTCAGAGCTTGGGATTTGCCCAGGTCAGGGTGAGATGCCGCGGAAAAAATGCGACCATTGAGGTTGAACCGGATCTGGTCAAGGTTATTTTAGAGAATGATATGGGCCGGGATATTGTAAAGGTTTTGGAGGGGTTTGGGTTTGAAACCATCGTCATCGATAGAGAGGGCTATAAAACAGGGAAAATGAATCATGAAATATTCTGAGGCAGGGCAGGGCCGGACATTTGTCATCCGCCTTGAAGACGGGGATATCCTGCATGAAGAGATTGAGGCATTTGCAAAGAGACATCAAATTCATGCGGCAGCCTTGATCGTTCTCGGGGCTGCAGATAAAGGCAGCATACTGGTTACGGGACCGGAGCAGGCAAGGGCAAAACAAATCATTCCAATGCCCCGCGTGTTGGACAATGTCCATGAGGTGACCGGCACTGGCACCCTTTTCCCCGATGAGACCGGGGAACCGGTTCTCCATATGCATATGGCCTGCGGGCGGGGATTCTCAACCCAGACCGGATGTGTCCGAAGGGGGGTAAAGGCCTGGCATGTGATGGAGGTGATCCTTCAGGAATTGACCGGATCAAGCGGTGTCAGGAAAAAAGATAGGGTGACCGGATTTGATCTACTGATACCCTAACCGGATCTGAAACGAAAACACCCGCAGTCTCCTATAAATAAAGACCGCAGGTGCCGGGCAATGACAAGATCAGGTGTTATCTTTTCTGGATCTCAAGGCCATTGAAAAAATATTTGATTTCAAAGGCAGCCGTTTCGGGTGCATCTGAACCATGAACCACGTTTTTTTCGATGTCCGTGGCATAATCTTTTCTAATGGTGCCTTCCTTGGCGTCTTTAAAATTGGTGGCGCCCATGAGTTCCCTATTTTTTGCGATGACGTCCTCACCTTCCAGCACCATGACCACAATGGGCCCTGAAGTCATGAAATCCGTCAGGCTGTTGAAAAAGGGGCGCTCCTTATGGACGGCATAAAATCCTTGAGCCTGTATTTTGGTCAATTGAAGCATTTTCATGGCCGCTATTTTGATGCCGTTGGTTTCAAATCGTCTGATGACCTCACCGATCACGTTTTTTGCAACCCCGTCGGGTTTGATGATTGATAATGTTCTTTCCACAATCCATATCCTTTCAGTTAATATTAAAACGGTCTTGAAAACTATCACAGAACCATATTATAGTCAATGTCCCGGATTCGGGTCACCTAAAATACAGCAGCCGTCAATTAATTCTGGTTCGAATATGAACGATACAGATATGAAAATTTTGAAAATTGCAGTGACAGGGTCGGCAGGGTCCGGCAAAAGTCTTGTCTGCAAAAGATTTAAGGAAATAGGCCTGGTGACCCTGGATTGTGATAGAATTGCAAGACAGGTGGTGGAGCCTGGAGAGCAGGGGTTTAAAGATATTGTTCAACTGCTCGGCCAGGATGTACTCTCGAACACAGGTGAGTTGGACAGGCCGAAACTGCGAAATCTCATCATAAATGATCCGGGCATACGAAAAAAAGTTGAAGGCCTCCTGCATCCGCGGATACTTGAGCAAATGATGCTTCAGATAAGCAATGCAGAGTATTCGGATATTAAGGCTGTGGCTGTTGAAGTGCCCCTGCTCTTTGAATCCGGAATGGATCAATTTTTTGATCTTACCATAGCCATCATGGCCAAGGATCAGGACCTGGTGAAAAGAATCTCCCGGCGGGACCAGGTGAAAGAAACCGACGCACAAAAGATGCTTGACCTTCAGATGTCCCAGGAGGAAAAAACCGCAAGGGCCGACCATGTGATTTTGAATCTGGGGACCAGCGCTGAACTCTTTGAATCCGTTGATATTCTCTTTCATAAAATACAAAAAGAATTCTTGACAAGATAAGTGTTTTGCCTTATTTATCAAAAATTATTAACCCTTTTACAACTATCCGTCTGTTTTTTCATGTCATTTTTGGCCCCAGACTTCAAAAAGGTGCACTTCAAAATAAATTTCAGCCTGTAAAGACAATAAAACAAAAATTCGGGAGAATGAATGAATCTTGTAGAATTGAATAAGATGAAGATCAGCGAGCTGACCAAGCTTGCTAAAGAGTACAAAATACAGGGGATTGGGGGACTAAAGAAACAGGAATTGATCTTCGCCCTGCTCCAGACCAACATCGAAGAAACCGGCCAGATTTATGGCGAAGGTACGCTTGAAATTCTCCCGGACGGTTTCGGCTTTTTAAGGGCACCGGGATACAATTATCTTCCCGGACCCGATGATATTTATGTGTCTCCTTCCCAGATCCGGCGGTTTAATCTTCGAACAGGAGATACGATTTCCGGCCAGGTCCGGCAGCCTAAGGATTCGGAACGGTATTTTGCCTTGCTGAAGGTGGAAGCGGTGAATTTTAAGAATCCGGAACTGGCGGCCGAAACCATTCTGTTTGATAATCTGTTGCCCCTTTACCCGGACCGGAAGATGAACCTCGAATCTGAGCCGGACAATTATTCCATGCGCGTGATTGATCTCATGTGTCCCATCGGATTCGGCCAGCGCGGATTGATCGTCTCCCCGCCCAAGGCCGGGAAGACCATGCTCTTGCAGAACATTGCCAACAGCATGATCAAAGCCCACAAAGACATCATCCCCATGATTGTCCTCATCGATGAGCGCCCGGAAGAAGTGACGGATATGATGCGCTCCGTCAATGCCGAAGTGGTCAGTTCAACCTTTGATGAACCTTCCGAGCGCCATGTCCAGGTCGCTGAAATGGTGATTGAAAAGGCCAAAAGAATTGTCGAACAGGGTCATGATGTTGTCATCCTGCTTGACAGCATCACAAGGCTTGCCAGGGCCTATAATTCGGTTATGCCGCCATCCGGCAAGATTCTGTCCGGTGGTGTGGATTCCAATGCCCTTGACCGGCCCAAACGATTTTTCGGAGCTGCCAGAAATATTGAAGAGGGCGGCAGCCTGACCATCATCGCCACGGCCCTGGTGGATACCGGAAGCCGAATGGATGAAGTCATATTCGAAGAATTCAAGGGTACCGGCAATATGGAGCTGGTTCTGGACAGAAAGCTGGCGGATAAAAGAATTTTTCCGGCCATTGACATGAATAAATCCGGCACCCGAAAAGAGGAACTGCTTCTGGATCCAATGGTTTTGAACCGGGTATGGATCTTAAGAAAACTCTTGTCCAGTTTAAATCCTGTTGACAGCATGCAGTTTTTACTTGAAAAAATGCAAGGAACAAAGGATAATGCAGAGTTTCTTAATTTGATGAATTCATAAGCAAAAAAGAAATATTGAAGAAATATTAAAGATTGCCGGCAAAGGCAAAGCAAGGAGTTTTAAGAAAAATGAAAAAAGATATCCATCCGGATTACAAAAAATCAACCGCATCCTGTGCCTGTGGCGCAACGTTTGAGATCGGCTCCACAAGAGAGAATATTAAAGTGGAAATTTGTTCCCAATGCCATCCTTTCTTTACAGGAAAGCAGAAACTGGTTGACTCTGCCGGAATGATCGACCGCTTTAAAAAGAAATATGCAGGATTTGATGCATCAAAAATGGTTTAACGGTTTTTACAATCGGTTCGTTGAAAAAGGGGTCTTTTTACAAGAGCCCCTTTTGAGTTTTAGATTATGATAGAGAAATTAAAAGGTATTGAAGAAAGATTTGTCAAAGTCGAGCATCTGTTAAGTGATCCTGCCGTTATTAAAGATCAGAAAAAATACCAGGAATATCTGATCGAACATGGAGAACTCAACAAGATTGTCCCCTTGTTCAGGGAATATGAGGGATTGCTGGATGAGCTGAAAGAGGCAAAGGAACTCTTAAGGGATAGTGATCCTGAGATCCGGTCCATGGCCAAGGAAGAGGTTCCGGCACTTGAACAGAAAATTGCAGACCATAAATCAAGAATCAATATTCTTTTAATGCCCAAGGACCCGAGGGATGATAAAAACGTCATCCTTGAAATCCGGGCCGGGACCGGTGGTGAAGAGGCGGGCCTTTTTGCCGGAGACCTGTTCCGGATGTATTCCCGGTATGTTGAATCCAAGCATTGGACCATGGAACTGGTTGAAAAAACCGATTCCAGCTCCGGCGGGTTCAAGGAAATCGTATCCCTGGTAAAAGGAAAAGGGGCTTTCAGCAATTTTAAATATGAAAGCGGAACCCACCGGGTTCAGCGGGTGCCGGAAACCGAGGCCCAGGGCAGGATCCATACCTCGGCCGTTACCGTGGCCGTTCTTCCGGAAGCGGAAGATATTGATGTCGAGCTCAATCCGGCCGATATCAGGGTTGATATATTCCGATCTTCGGGACCCGGCGGGCAATCAGTCAATACAACCGATTCGGCGGTCCGGGTGACCCACATTCCCACCGGACTTGTCGCCACCTGCCAGGATGAGAAATCCCAGCATAAAAACAAGGCAAAGGCCCTGAATGTCCTGAGAGCCCGTATCCTGGATGCCAAAATCCGGGAAGAAGACGAAAAAAGAGCGGCCGACAGAAAAGGCCAGGTCGGTTCCGGTGACCGCAGCGGCAGGATCAGGACCTATAATTACCCCCAGGGCAGAATGACGGATCATCGCATCGGGCTTACACTCTACAAGTTGGACAGCATCCTGGAAGGCAATGTCCAGGATATCATTGACGAGCTTAAAACATATTACCAGGCGCAGGCGTTAAAGGAAATTGATTGATCCGACCCTTATGGGGATTCTTACCCGGACGGAAGCCTATTTTAAGGAGCATTCCATTGACAGTCCCCGCCTGACGGCGGAGCTTCTTCTCGCCCACAGCCTTGGCCTGCGGCGCCTTGATCTGTATCTCCAGTACGACCGCCCGCTTCAGCAAAATGAGCTGTCCGATTATAAAACCCTGATCCGGAGAAGGATTCAAAATGAGCCTGTGGCTTATATTACAGGTGAGAAAGGATTTTTCGAATCGGATTTTGAGGTGGCAAGGGAGGTGTTGATTCCCCGGCCGGAAACAGAGATCCTGGTCGAAGAGGCCCTTAAGATTTTAAATACCGGTTCCGCTTCTCCCGGTGCGAAAAGGGTGCTGGAACTCGGGACCGGTTCCGGGGCCATTGTTGTATCTCTTGCAAAGGCCGCCCCTTGTCATCTGTATATGGCCAATGATATTTCCCTGGCCGCCCTTGGTATTGCAGAGAAGAATGCCCTCCGGATAGCCGGAAACAAAGTCCGCTTTTTTGCCGGAGACTGGTTCGGCTCATTGAGGGGTAGGCCAGGGTTTGATCTGGTTGTTTCAAATCCGCCCTATATCCCTTTGGCGGATATAGGGGAGCTTGCCCCGGAAATCAGGACGTATGAACCCCAGCTCGCCCTTGATGGAGGTGAGGACGGGCTCGCCTGCTTCAGGATTATTTTCAGGGAGGCTCACCGGCACCTTGTTCCAGGCGGAATTCTCCTTCTTGAAATGGGTTGGGATCAGAAAGAAGATTTGGAAAATGTATTGAAAATTCACCCTGAGTATGAATCCATTGAATTTATAAAAGACCTTTCCGGGCACGACAGGGTGGTAAAGATTAAAAAATCAATTGATAATACTGAACGGATTTGATATATGAATTAGGATTTTTTTCAGGCAGTAAAAAACTCACATCCAGGGACTTGACATCAGGTGCTTTCCAAAAGTTGAATGTCAAGGAGGATCTGGATGGTGGAACAACCATTAACACATTGGAGAACAAATGGCACACATTACAATCAGAGAACTATTGGAGGCTGGTGTTCATTTCGGGCATCAGACCAAGCGCTGGAACCCAAAGATGAAAAAGTATATCTTTGGTGCACGAAACGGAATTTATATTATTGATCTGCAACAGACGGTAAAGCTGTTCAAAAAAGCCCATGATTTTGTCAGGGACGTGGCAGCCAATGGACAGGACCTTCTCTTTGTCGGAACAAAAAAACAGGCTGCCGAAGCCATCTACGAAGAGGCGAACCGGGCCGAACAGTTCTATGTTCAGAACAGATGGCTGGGCGGTATGCTGACCAATTTCCAGACCATCAAGAACAATATCACCCGGTATCATTTTTACAATTCCATTGAAAATGACGGCACCCTTGAAAATTATCCAAAAAAAGAACAGGCAAAGATGCTCAAGGAAAAAGCAAAGCTCGAATTTGCCATCGGCGGCATCAGCAATATGAAAAAATTGCCTGGGGCGATTTTTATTATTGACCCCAAAAATGAAGCCATTGCCGTTAAAGAGGGCAAGCGGCTGGGGATACCCATCATTGCCGTTGTGGACACAAACTGTGATCCCGATGATATTGATTATGTCATCCCGGGAAACGATGACGCCATCAGATCCATCCGTCTTTTTACGTCCCGAATTGCCGATGCCTACCTTGAGGGAAGGGCTGTCTATGATGAGAAAATCAGGGCCAATGCAGACAAGGCCGGTCCGGAAAACGATAAGGATTTTGATGGTGAAAAGCTATCCATTGAACTCGTTTCCGATGGTACGGATGGTCCTGTTATCGAAAAAATTAAAAGAAGAACAGCTTCCGTAGAAGATACATTCGAAGAAGATATGGACGAAGATAAGGAGTAATAAAAAATGGCGCAAATTTCCGCAGAGATGGTTAAGGAGCTTCGCGAGGCTACGGGCTCCGGCATTATGGATTGCAAAAGGGTCCTTGCCGAGGCTGAAGGTGATTTTGACAAGGCGGTGGATCTTCTGAGAAAAAAAGGACTGGCCAAGGCAGCCAAAAGAGCCGGCCGTTCCACATCCGAAGGTATGATCTGTTCGTATATCCACACCGGCGCCAAACTGGGCGTCATGGTTGAAGTCAACTGTGAATCTGATTTTGTGGCAAAAACCGAAGATTTTCAGGCTTTTGCAAAAAATATTGCCATGCACATCGCCGCAGCCAATCCGGCGGGCCTGAACCCTGAAGACGTGGATCCGAAAATTATTGAAAAGGAAAGAGAAATCTACCGGGCCCAGATGCTTGAAGAAGGCAAACCGGCAAATATCATCGATAAGATTGTAGAGGGGAAAGTCGAAAAATTCTACAAGGATGTCTGCCTCATGAGCCAGCAATACGTAAAAGATCCCCAGAAAACCATTACCGAGGTTTTGAAAGAAACCATCGGAAAAATCGGTGAAAACATCCAGATCAAGAGATTTGTACGTTTCAAGATAGGAGAATAAAGTCTTGGACAAAGAGCCTGTTTTTAAAAGGATTTTGATCAAATTGAGTGGAGAAGCCCTGATGGGAAATCAGGGCTTTGGCATCAGCCCTGAAATGATTCAATATGTTGCAGAGGAAATTGCAAAGGTCTACCGTCTGAAGATGGAGATTGCCATCGTGGTTGGCGGCGGCAATATATTCAGGGGGATTGCCGGAAGTTCAGCCGGGATGGACCGGTCGTCTGCCGACAATATGGGGATGCTGGCCACGGTGATCAACAGCCTGGCTCTTTGTGACGCCCTTGAAAAGCGGGATGTCCCGACCCGGGTCCAGTCTGCCATCCGGATGGAACAGATTGCAGAACCGTTTATCCGAAGAAAAGCCATCCGGCACCTTGAAAAGGGCCGGGTGGTCATATTTGCGGCAGGAACGGGAAATCCTTATTTTACAACAGACACGGCCGCGGTCTTGCGAGCCCATGAAATAAAGGCTGAAATCCTGTTTAAAGCCACACAGGTGGACGGTGTGTATGATAAAGACCCGGTTGTCCATAATGATGCGGTTATGTTTGATGAAATTTCCTATATGCGTATCATTGAAAAGCAGCTCCATGTTATGGACATGACGGCTATTTCCTTGGCCATGGAGCATGATCTGCCATTGCAGGTGTTTGATCTTCATCAAACAGACAATGTCTATAAAGCCGTTATGGGGCAGGAAAAAATCGGTACTCGGATTTATAACAAATAGGTAACCGTTCATTTAAGGATATATTGTTATGATTAATGAAGTACTTGAGGAAAATCAGGATCGGATGATAAAGTCTGAAAAGGCTTTTGAAAAGGAATTGTCAAAGGTCCGAACCGGCAGGGCCTCCCAGACCATGCTGGACGGAGTGAGGGTGGATTATTATGGCACGTCCACACCTTTGCCCCAGATGGCCACCGTATCCATTCCGGAGAGCCGGATGATCACGGTGAAACCCTGGGATATCAGCGTCATCAATGAAGTGGAAAGGGCTATTCTAAAGGCCAATCTCGGGCTTACCCCTTCCAATGACGGAAAAATAATCCGGATATCCATACCTCCCCTGACCGAAGAACGAAGAAAAGAGATTGCAAAAAGCGCGGGGAAAATCTGCGAAGAATATAAGGTCGCCATTCGGAATATCCGCCGGGATTCCAATGAAATGATCAAGGACCTTCAAAAGGAAGGTGATATTTCCGAGGATGAAAGCTTCAAGGCCCAGAAACAGATCCAGGAAACCACGGATCATTATATCAAACGATTAGACGAGATTTTTGCAAAAAAAGAAAAGGAAATCCTTGAGGTCTAATCTGATACAGGAAGCGTCTGATGATCAGAAGACCCTTCCTGCCCATGTGGCCATTATCATGGACGGCAACGGCCGGTGGGCCAAAAAAAAACTGATGAACCGTGTCCGGGGCCACGAGCAGGGCTCCGAGACGGTTCGCGCCATTGTCACAGCCTCCCGTGAAATCGGTATCAAAATCCTGACCCTATACGCCTTTTCCACGGAAAACTGGGCCCGGCCGGAATCCGAGGTCAAAGCCCTGATGGCGCTCCTGAAAAAATTCATTGTGGCGGAGCGGGACGACCTTCAAAAAAACAAGATCCGTTTGAACATGATCGGCCAGAGGGATAAGCTTCCGCCCGATGTCCGTCAGGAACTGGATAAAACCCTTGAGCTGACCGGAGGCAATGAAGAGATGATCCTGAACCTGGCCTTGAGTTACGGCTCACGGGAAGAACTGACACGGGCCGTCCGGAAAATTGCCGCCAAACTGGCATCAAAACAGCTCAGCCCCGGGGAGATCACTGAAGATCTGATTTCCGCCCATCTCTATACCTCGGGGATGCCTGACCCGGATCTTATCATCCGGACCAGCGGCGAGTACCGGCTGAGTAATTTTCTCCTGTGGCAGGCCGCCTATTCGGAACTCTATATTACCGATACCCTGTGGCCGGATTTTACCAAAGAAGAATTCGTTGAAATTCTGAAAAATTATCAAACCAGGGACCGACGGTTCGGGAAGGTGTCATGCAGCACATCAAACGGTGGATAACCGCTCTTATACTGGCACCCCTCCTTTTATGGGTATTGATCAAGGGCAGCCTCATGGCCATTGCCGTTCTGGTTTCACTGGTAGCTGTCTTTGCCGTGCGGGAATATCTGAGAATCATCTTCGGCAATACGGATGAGCCTGTTTCCAATACCATCAAAATCATCTCCTATACGGTTTCGGTTTTACTGGTTGTGGGCGCCTATATCGGATCATGGGAAATTTTGTTTCTGGTCCTGGCTCTGGACCTCATGGCCCTGGCCATTTTTGTCCTGTCCCGGTTTTCCGTAGACCAGACCATTTTCAACAGCATCTCAAAACAGGTGCTGGGCATTGTCTATATCCCGGTGCCCCTGTGTCTTCTGATTTTCATCCGGCAACTGGAGGACGGAATTTTCTGGATCATCTGGCTCCTGATTGTTGTTTTCGCCAGTGATACCGGCGCCTTTTACACCGGCACCTTTTTCGGGAAAAGACCCCTGGCCCCCAAGATCAGCCCCAAAAAAACCATCGAAGGCTCCCTGGGCGGAATTGCAGCATCCATGCTGGCCGGATTTGTTTTCTGTCTGATTTTTTTCCATGATCTCTCCCTTGCATTCCTGACCATTCCCGGATCTCTAATGATAGCCGTTGCAGGACAGATCGGAGATTTATTTGAATCGGCCATGAAGCGGGCTTCCGGCATCAAGGATTCCGGACGGCTCCTTCCCGGCCACGGCGGGATGCTGGACCGGATTGACGGGGTGCTGCCGGCCATCCCGGTTCTGTATGCCTACCTGGTATTCGTTCTATTATGAAACGCCTTTCCATCCTGGGAGCAACCGGTTCCATCGGCCAAAATGCCCTGGACATTGTCCGGATGCACCCGGACCGGTTCCAGGTCACAGCCCTGACCGCCGCCTTCAACATTGAGGGTCTCGCGCGGCAGATCCATGAATTCAAACCTGAAATCGTTGCCGTTATGGACAAGGAGGGAGCGCTTGCGCTGTCCCGCCTTTTAGAAGGAAACCATAGGCCTGAAATCCTCTTTGGGGAACAGGGCTATATTGAGGCCGCCTCATATCAAAATTCCGACCTTGCGCTTCTGGCCATGGTGGGGGCGGCCGGGCTGAAACCCGCCCTGGCGGCCATCGAATCAAAAAAACAGGTTGCCCTGGCCAATAAGGAAACCCTGGTCATGGCCGGGGATATCGTCATGGCCAAGGCCTTGGAAAACGGGGTGATCCTCATGCCCGTGGACAGTGAACACAGCGCCATATTTCAATGTCTTCAGGGCAACCGGCCAAAGGATGTCCAAAAACTCATCCTCACCGCCTCGGGCGGCCCTTTCCGGCAAAAACCCCTTCATGAATTCAAGGCCATTTCATTGGAGGAGGCCCTCCACCATCCCACCTGGACCATGGGCAAAAAAATTACCATAGATTCGGCAACCTTGATGAACAAAGGGCTTGAGGTCATTGAGGCCTTTCATTTATTCCGGGTGGCCCCGGAAGAAATCGAAGTGGTGGTTCATCCCGAGAGCATTGTTCATTCCATGGTGGGGTTTAAAGACGGGACCGTCATGGCCCAACTGGGGCAACCGGATATGAAGGGGGCCATTTCCTATGCCCTGTCTTTTCCGGAACGGCTGGATCTGCGAATGGCTTTCCCGGATTTTTCAAGGCTTGGCGCCCTTACCTTTGAAAAGCCGGACATGGAAAAATTTCCCTCCCTCTCGTTTGCCTTTGAGGCCTGCCGCCAAAAGGGAACCCTGCCTGCCGTCCTCAATGCAGCCAATGAAACGGCCGTCTATGCCTTTCTTGAAAAACGGATCGGTTTTCAGGATATCTTCAGGCTGATTTCAAGGACAATGGAAACTCATACACGGATTGACAATCCCGATCTTTCTAGTATTATTGAAGCGGATTCCTGGGCACGGGAAAAAGCTGAATCCCTGATTTAAAAGCGAGGTCTTATGGGACATTCTCTCATTGCATTTATTATTGTGATCGGTATTCTTGTTTTTATCCATGAATTCGGGCATTTTATCGCGGCCCGGCTCCTGGGTGTGGGCGTGGACGTGTTTTCCCTGGGATTCGGGCCGAAAATTCTGAAAAAAAATATCGGCCGCACCCAGTACTGCCTGTCCGCCATCCCCCTGGGCGGTTATGTCAAAATGGTGGGCGAGGAACCGGGCGCAGAACTTGATCCCAAGGACCTGCCTTTATCCTTTACCCATAAATCCCTGCTTCGAAAAAGCATGATCGTTGCGGCGGGCCCTTTTTTTAATTTTTTTCTGGCCATCTTCTTTTTCTATATCCTGTACCAGTTTTCCGGGCTTTACCTTTCAACACCCATAGTGGGGAAGATCATGGAAAATTCCCCGGCTGAGGCCGCCGGCATAAAGCCGGGGGACCTCATCAAAGAGGTGAATCATCATAAGATCGAATCCTTTGAAGATGTTTCCAGGATTATCGGGTCAGGCAAAGGCGAAAAACTGGATATCATGCTGGAGCGGGAAGGGGAGAGGCTTGAAATCAGTCTCACCCCTGCGCTTTCCCCGGGGAAGAACGCCTTTGGCGAATCCATTGAAAAATACGCCATCGGCATTGTCAACAATGGGGAAACCTACCATGTCGGCCTGAATCCCATCCAGGCCATGGGCCATGCCCTCAGCGACACCTGGGGGCTGGTCAAGCTGACCCTTCTCTCCGTAGTGAAAATGATCAGCGGGTCCCTTTCCGCCGATAACCTGGGCGGCCCCATCATGATCGCCCAGATGGCCGGGGAACAGGCCAAGGCCGGGATAGCGAATTTTGCCTGGTTTATTGCCCTGCTTTCCGTAAACCTCGGGATCATCAATCTCTTTCCCATCCCGGTCCTGGACGGCGGGCACCTCATGTTCTTTGCCATTGAAGGCGTCACGGGAAAGCCGGTGGGTGAGAAACTCAGGGAAAAACTGATTCAATTCGGGGCCGCCGTGCTGGTGGCGCTGATGGTTTTTGTTTTTTATAATGATATTGTCAGAATGTTCAATGGTGGATAAGATGATTGCAAATATTGAAATTGCGCTGAAAAAGGAACTCAGGGACGCCGAAGGCCTGTCCCTGGTCAAAAAGGCCGGATCTTATTTCGGGATCACCCTCCAGGATGCGCGGTGCATTCATATCCTGACCCTTGAGTCTGACCTGGATGCAAAGGCCCTGGAGCGGGCCAGGGATGAAATCTTCACCAATCCCGTCACCCAGGTGTCAAGCCTTGGACCCCTGGACCTTGAATTTGACTGGTGCATCTGGGTGGGATTCCGTCCCGGCGTCAAGGACAACCCCGGCGCCACAGCCATGGAAGCCATCCGGGATCACCTGGGCAAAACTTTTGAGCCCCATGAAGGCGTCTATACCTCCAAACGCTATTGCCTCAAAGGGGAGACCCTTGTCCGGGCCGATGTGGAACAACTGGCCTCGGAACTCCTGTCCAACAGCATCATCCAGCAGTTCCGGATTTTTTCAAAAGATGGGTGGGATAAAACCAAAGGCGCCGACGTCAAACCGGCCAAGGTCATCCTGGACCGGACCCCCTGCTTTCAAATCATCGGCATTTATTCCGACGAGGCCCTGGCAAAGATTTCCGATGAGCGGAACCTGGCCCTGAATAAAAAAGACATCCCCGTGATCCGGGACTATTTTCTTTCCCGGGCGGTCCTGGATTCCAGAAAGGAAAAAGGCCTTTCCAAACCCACGGATGTGGAACTGGAATATATTTCCCAGGCCCGGAGCGACCATTGCAACCACAATACCTTCCGGGGCGTTTTCCGGTACAGGGATGGGGAAACCGGCGAAGAAACGGTTGAAAACAGCCTTTTCAAAACCTATATCCAGGAGCCCACCCTGAGGCTCAAGGATAAAAAACCCTGGGTGGTCTCCGTCCTCTGGGACAATGCCGGCATCGGCCGGTTTGACGACCACAACAATTATGTCATCACCGGCGAGACCCATAATTCCCCCTCCAATATGGAGGCCTACGGCGGCGCCATCACAGGCATTGTCGGCGTGTACCGGGACCCCATGGGAACCGGCCTCGGGTCAAAGCTCTTCATGGGCAGTTTCGGATTCTGCGTCGGGGATGTGAATTATGACGGCCCCTTAAAACCGCCCCTCCACCCCAGGCGCCTCCTGGACGGGGTCATCGAGGGTGTAAAGGACGGCGGCAACAAGAGCGGGGTCCCCACCACCTTTGGCCAGACCCTGTTCAATGCCGGATACATGGGAAAAAGCCTGGTCTTTGTCACGGCCCTGGGCATCATGCCGGACCAGGTCAAGGGAAAACCCAGCCATGAAAAGAGAACAAACCCCGGCGACCTCATCATCATGAGCGGGGGCAGGGTGGGCAAGGACGGCATCCACGGCGTCACCGCCTCGTCGGAAAGCTATTCGGAAAACACACCGGCCGGGCATGTCCAGATCGGCGACCCCTATACCCAGAAAAAAATGCACGATTTTCTCCTGGTCTGCCGGGATGAGGGCCTGATCCACTATCTGACGGACAACGGCGGCGGCGGGCTGTCTTCCTCCATCGGCGAATCGGCAAGGTTCTCCAACGGGTGCGTGGTGGACCTGGACAAGGTCCCCCTGAAATATGAAGGGCTGGACATGTGGGAAATATGGGTGTCGGAATCCCAGGAACGCATGACCATTGCCGTCAAACCCGAACACCTGGAAAGATTCATGGCCCTCTCAGCCCAACATGAGGTGGAAAGCACGGTCATCGGGGAATATACGGATTCAGGCAAGCTCCATATCCAGTACAGGGGCGAAACCTGCGCCTATGTGGACATGGACCTCCTGGACAAGGGCTTCCCGGCCTGGGAATTTGATGCCGTCTGGCTCTCCCCGGAAACCCGGGGAATGACGGAACCGGTCATCAGTTCGCCCGCTGATTTCAACCGGCTTTTGCTGCATATGCTCTCCCGGCCCAATATCTGTTCCAAGGAATGGATCATCCGCCAGTATGACCATGAAGTCCAGGGCGGCTCGGTTATCAAGCCTTTGACCGGAGTGAAATATAATATTCCCTCCGATGCCTGCGTCACCCGGCCGGTGCTGTCCTCACAAAAGGGCCTGGCCTTTTCCCAGACGCTTCTGCCCTGGTATTCCCGGATTGACGCCTATCATATGATGACCTGCACCATTGACGAGGCCGTCCGGCGGCTCCTGGCTGTGGGAGGAGATTTCGGCCATATCGGCGGGGTGGACAATTTCTGCTGGCCCAATATCCAGTTTGATGAAAAGAAAAACCCGGACGCCAAATTCAAGGCGGCCCAACTGGTCCGGGCCTGCCGGGCTCTGAAAGAGGCCTGCGAGAAATATGAAATTCCGCTTCTGTCCGGAAAGGACAGCATGTATGTGGACGGCCATCTGGAAGGGGCCTTTGGCGAGCGCATCAAGGTATCCGCCCTGGAAACCGTCCAGTTCTCAGCCACCTCCGTCATCAGGGATGTGTCCTTCTGCCTGACCCTTGACCCCAAGGTCTCCGGAGATCTGGTCTATGTCCTGGGAGCAACCGCCAATGAACTGGGGGCTTCGGAATATTATGAGGTCTTTGACAAAACCGGGGTGAATGTTCCCCGGGTGGATTTTGAAAAATTCAAGGTGGTGTACAAAGCCTTGCAGACAGCCACTGAAAACAAGTTGCTCGCCTCCTGCCATGCTGTGGCCAGAGGCGGGCTGGGCATCCACCTGGCCCATATGGCCATGGCCGGGGGCCTTGGTATGGAAGTGGATGTATCGGCTGTTCCTAAAGAGGTGGCCCGCAGCGGCCTCAGCCATGAAACCCTGTTGTTTTCCGAGTCGGCGGGCCGGTTCATCGTGACCCTTGCCCCGGAAAATAAAACGGTTTTTGAAAAGCTTTTCAAGGGCCTGCCCGCATCCTGCATCGGCCGGATCACGGACCAACACGATCATCTTAAAATCGCGGGCCTTGAAAAAACCTCCATCATTGACCTTTCCATAACAGAACTTGAAACCGCATTTCAGAAAACCTTTGGAGATATGATATGAAAAAGGTGAACGCACTGATATTAACCGGATTCGGGCTGAACTGCGATGAAGAAACCGCCCATGCCTTTGAATTGGCCGGGGCCGCATCCCATAAGGTCCACATCAACGAACTGGTTTCCGGAAAAGTGAGCCTGTCCGATTTCCAGATCCTTGCCCTGGGCGGCGGCTTTTCCTGGGGAGATGACCACGGGGCAGGGGTGATCCAGGCCCTGAAGATGAAAAACCATATGGGACAAGACCTGCTCTCCTTTGTGGATGAGGGAAAGCTTATCATCGGCATCTGCAACGGATTCCAGGCCCTGATCAATATCGGCCTCCTGCCGGGATTTGACAGGGATTATACCCGGCGGAACGTCTCCATCACCTATAATGACTGCGGGAATTTCCGGAACCAGTGGGTCCGCCTGGCCGCCAATCCCAAGAGCCCCTGCGTGTTTACAAAGGGGATCCATCTTGCGGACTACCCGGTCCGCCACGGAGAGGGCAAGGTCATTGCGGACCAGACCGTCATCGACCGCCTTCTGGCCCAAAACCAGGTGGTATTCCAGTATGCCGACGCCAAAGGGATTCCGGCCAAGGGCGCTTTTCCCGACAATCCCAACGGCTCCATGGCCGACATTGCCGGCATCTGTGATCCCACGGGCCGGATCTTCGGCCTCATGCCCCATCCCGAGGCCTATAACCATTTCACCAATCACCCGGACTGGCCCCGGAAGGCGGAAGGTCTCAAACGCCGGGGAAAATCCCTTGAAGATGAGATGACCGTCGGGATCCGCCTGTTTAAAAATGCAGTGGACTATATCGAGGCGGCCGGTCTTTAAAACCATCCTTCATCGCAAATGATTCAGCTCATCCTGATTCAGTTCATCATTATTCAGCTCATTTTGGGGTAACCATGCTCGGAACCATAGTCAACAGCCTCACCATCATCGCCGGCAGTCTTGCGGGACTTTTCTTTAAAAAGGGAATTCCTGAAAAATATAACCAGACCGTCATGCAGGCCATGGGTCTTTGCGTCATGCTCATCGGCGTAAAGGGGGCCCTGGGCTCCGACGACCTCCTGGTCATCATCATCAGTTGCGCCCTGGGCGCTTTGATCGGGGAGCGGATCGGCATAGAAGCCCTCCTGGAGCGGACTGGCAATTTTCTCCAGAAAAAAATATCCGGTACGGGCACCGGTTTTTCCGCCGGGTTTGTGACGGCCTCCCTCATGTACTGCGTGGGCTCCATGGCCATCGTGGGCTCCCTTGAAAGCGGCCTTGCCGGAAATCACGCCACCCTTTTTGCCAAGGCCACCATCGACGGCATTGTCTCCGTCATCCTGGGGTCCTCCCTGGGCATCGGGGTCCTGTTTTCCTCGATTTCCGTCTTCCTGTACCAGGGCAGCATCACCCTTCTGGCCGGGCTGTTAAAACCCTTGCTCATCCCGGCGGTGGTGAGCCAGATGTCGGCCACGGGCGGGGTTCTCATCGTGGGCCTGGGCCTCAACATGATCCGGGAAAAGAAAATCAAGGTCGGGAACATGCTCCCGGCGGTCTTTATCCCCCTGATCTATTATTTTATCCTGACCCTTTTCCAATAAATTTTAAAGATGCTTCACAATCCATTTCTGAAGCGGATTCATCCGTTCAAAATGGGTGCCAGTGAATTCAACGATCTCCGGAGAAAACAAAAGGTCCGGGATGGGAAATTCCATATGGGCGCTCAGCCCGTTGTAAAGCAGGTATTCCTTTTCAAAATCCGATGAAGGGGAGAATCCCGCCGGGATTTTTTTATAATATTTGGTTCCCAGGCCATACCCGTCCGAAACAAGGGCTTCGATTATTTTTTGCAGCTCCTTGCCCTTTTTTTTATCCATGAGGGTTTCCCTGAATTTCTGCATGACGGGTTTGGGAAACACATAGAGGCCGCAGCCCACCATCATGAGGTCCCCTTCCAGGTGAAAATAAAATCCGGAACTTTCCATCCGTTTGCCGGGGCCTTCCCAGAATAAGATTCCCAGGTTGGTTTTATAGGGGCTTTTGTCCTTGGAAAACCGGGTATCCCGGTTGATCCGGAACAGGCTTTTATTGACCTTGGGAATGGCGTTGATGCCGGGGCAGAAGGTCCGGAGGCGTTCTCCCACAGCAACCACAAATTCTTCGGACGGGTGTTTGACATAGGCTTCATAGTCTTTCTGACGGGCTGAAAACCATTCAACGGTATTGTTCTTTTCAAGTTGGGATAAAAATCGGGGCAGTTCTTTTGGAAATCCGTTAAATCCGGTCATGGGGTTTTCCTTTCATGAAAGATGATGGATGATCTGGCCCAGGGTCTGGATGGCGGCTTCGAGCCGGGGGCTCCATTGAAGGCCGCAATTGATCCTTAGGCAGTTTTTGTACCGGTCCGTGGAAGAGCACAGGGCTCCCGGAAGAATGGAAATCTTTTGCCGGTGGGCCTGCTGAAAGATTTCCAGGGAGTCGTAGGCCTTGTTCAATTCCACCCAGATAAACATGCCGCCCCTGGGAAAGGTGATCCGCGTGTCCTTGGGGAAATACCGGGCCACGGCCATGGCCATGGCCGATGCCTGGTTTTTCAGCTTGTTTCTGAGTTGCCGCAGATGCCGGTCATAGGCCCCGGTCCGGATGAATTCCGCAATCACGGCCTGGATGATGCTCGGACCGGAAATGGTGGTATTGAGCTTCATCCGCAGGACCGCATCCCTGAATTTTCCCGGAACGGTCCAGCCGGTCCTGAGGCCCGGGGCAAGGGCCTTGGAAAAGGAGGAACAATACAGGACCAGCCCGGTTTTGTCCATGCCCTTAAAGGTGGCGGGCCGCTTGTCCCCGTAAAACAGGTCCCCGTAAATATCGTCTTCAATGATAGGAACTCCGTGTTCTTCGGCAATGGCAAGGATTCTGGCCTTGTTCTGCACGGACATGACCGACCCCAGGGGGTTCTGGAAATTGGAATTCAACAGGCAGGCCTTGATTTTATGGGAAGACAGGGCCTCCTGAAAGGTATCCGGGTCCATGCCGGTCTCCGGGCATCCCGGCACCTCCACCACATACATGTTCAGATCTTCAATGAGCTGCAAAAAGCAGTGAAAGGCGGGGGATTCCAGCAAAATGGCATCCCCCGGCCCGGCCACGGATCTGAGGCAGAGGCTCACGGCATCCAGGCAGCCCGCCGTGGTGATGATGTCCTCGGCGGAAACGGAAGCGATGGCTCCCGGCATTCTTTTGGACAGGGCTTCCCTGAGGCTCGCATTCCCGGCGCACAGATCATAATTGGACATATGATGTTGCAGGGCATCGGCCGGCATGGACTTCATGATCCTGGACAATTGCTTCAGGGGCATCAGGTCCCTGGACGGAATGGCGGCCCCCAGCATCAGGATATCCTCGGACTGGAGATCCCGGACAATGGTTTTGGCCAGGTCATTGACCATGACCCGGCAGGGTTCGGCCTTGATTCTGGCCAGGGGAGGCTGTTTCATGGGGTTGCCGTTCAGGGCCCGGACATAGAACCCGGATTTTTCCCTGGCCTCCACCCGGCCCCGCTTTTCAAGCTCGATATAGGCCTGGTGAACCGTGGAAATACTCAGGCCCATCTGGAGGTGGAGCTTTCGCAGGGACGGCAGCTTTTCACCCGGTTCAAACCGGCCCCTGGCAATGCCGGTCTCTATTTCATCGGCCAGGGCCACATATTGGAAATTCGGTGACAGGGTCATGGGTCTTCTTCTGTTACGATTGTTTTTTATTGGTTCTGTATCTGTTATTATGGTTTTTTTATTATATACTTTCCGAAAAATCAATATGAATAAAGGAAGGCGCCATGACGGACAAACCGGATATCCACCGCATCATCAGATCTCATCTCACGGCCAAAGCCCTGTTTGACCAGGCCAGGTCCCATGCCTTTGAGTATATGGACACCCTCCATGACCGGCCGGTATATCCTTCTCCCGAAACCCTTGAAAACCTCTCTGTGTTTGACGAGCCCCTGCCCGACGCCATGGGGGACCCGGAAAAATTCCTGGCCCTTTTGCATGAATACGGTTCCCCCGCCACCGTGGCCCAGACCGGAAACCGGTATTTCGGCTTTGTCAACGGCGGGGTCACCCCGGCGGCCGTGGCTGCCAAATGGCTGGCCGATGTCTGGGACCAGAATGCCGGGCTTTTTGTCATGTCCCCCATTGCCGCCCGCCTGGAGGCGGTCTGCGAAAGATGGCTGGTGGATCTGTTTGAATTGCCTGAAACCACCCGGGCCGGGTTTGTCTCCGGCACGTCCTCGGCCACCCTGTGCGGTCTGGCAGCGGCCCGGAATTTTCTCCTGGCCCGGGCAGGCTGGGATGTCCACCAGAAAGGGTTGAACAAGGCCCCGGAACTCAAGGTGGTCCTGGGGGAAGAAGCCCATTCCACCGTGTTCAAGGCCCTGTCCCTCCTGGGTTTCGGCCTGGACAACCTGATCCGGGTGAAAACCGACGGCCAGGGCAGGATGAAGGCCTCGGACCTGCCAAACCTGGACGCCGCCACCCTGGTCATTGCCCAGGCCGGAAACGTCAATACCGGTGCCTTTGATCCCTTTCATGAGATCTGCGGCAAGGCGCAAAAGGCCCGGGCCTGGGTCCATATTGACGGGGCCTTCGGCCTCTGGGCCCAAGGTTCTGAAAATACAAAACATCTTACAGGCGGCATTGAAAAGGCAGACTCCTGGTCCGTGGATGCCCATAAAACCCTGAATGCGCCCTATGACTGCGGCATTGTGCTGTGCCGGGACGAATCGGCCCTGGTGTCGGCCCTTCAGAACACCGGGGCCTATATCCAGTACGGCCAACACCGGGACAGCATGCTCTACACCCCTGAAATGTCCCGCCGGGCCAGGTCCGTGGAGCTCTGGGCCACCCTGAAATGCTTCGGCAGAAAGGGCATTGAAAACCTCGTCGACGGCCTCTGCAACAATGCCCGGCTCTTTGCCCAAGAACTTGAAAAGCAGGAATTCCATATATTAAACGACATCCATTTCAACCAGGTCCTGGTCTCCTGCGGGGATGACGCCCTGACCCAAGCCGTCCTGGCGGAAATCCAATCCGGCGGGGTCTGCTGGTGCGGGGGCTCGGTCTGGAAGGGAAGGTCCGTCATCCGGATCAGTGTCTGCTCCTGGGCCACCTCGGCCCAAGATGTCCATATGTCCGTAAAAGCCTTTGTTGACGCCCGGACCCGGGCATTATCCAAGCAAACAAAAAAGGAAAGCAAATGAAAAATATCGTTCTCTATCTCATCACCATCCTGGTCTGGGGCTCCACCTGGCTGGCCATCAAATATCAACTGGGGGTGGTGGACCCCATGGTGTCCGTGATTTACCGGTTCGCCCTGGCTTCGGTCCTGCTGATGCTGTTCTGCCGCATCAAAGGCCTCTCCCTGAGGTTTTCCGCAAAGGACCACCTGTTCATGGTCCTTCTGGGGGCCCTTCTTTTTTCCGTGAACTACTGGCTGGTCTACATAGCCGAGATCTACGTGGCCAGCGGCCTGGTGGCCGTGGTCTTTTCCTCCATCGTGTTTTTAAACATTGCCAACGGCTTCTTTTTTCTCGGCACGGCCGTTGAAAAGAAAATGGTGGCCGGCGCCGTCCTGGGCATCATCGGCATCGCCCTTATCTTCATGCCGGAAATAGAGGCCTTTGACCTGTCCGACAAAGGCCTTTTCGGGCTGTTCATGGTTTTTATCAGCGTGCTGCTGGCCTCCTTCGGCAATATCACCTCGGCCCGGAACACGAAAAACAAGATCCCCGTCATCCAGGCCAATGCCTTCGGCATGGGATACGGGGCCATCCTGCTCACCCTCATAGCCCTGGTCATGGGAAAGGAATTCACTTTTACGGCGTCGCTTCCCTATATGGGTTCCCTTGTATACCTTTCGGTCTTCGGTTCCATCATCGCCTTCTACAGCTACCTCACCCTCATCGGCACCATCGGTGCGGACAAGGCCTCCTATGCCATCATGGTTGTGCCGGTGGTGGCCCTGGTCCTGTCCTCCTTTTTCGAAGGCTACGCCTGGAATGTTTCCGCCATTGCCGGGCTCTTCCTGGTAGTAGCCGGCAATTTTTTAGCCCTGTTCAAACCCCGGCGGGTTCCGGCGTGATTCCGGAAATTTATTTTCAAAAGAGCAATCAGGGTTTTCCCTGATTGCTCTTTCCCTTATCCTTTTATAAGTAGTAGGGCAATTTATCGGTAAAACTGATTCATTCCAATTGCCTGTATCTGAGAAAATGGAACCGCCGGGGCGGAGCCCTGCCAGGGAACGTTAATTTTCGCTGAATCAAACATTTTCAGTTCTTCTGGAGCCTCATGATATGGAACCGGGGGGTCCGGCCGGCTTTCCAAGTTCTCTATTCCTGAATAATATAATTCCACAGCCATATTGATTCTGCGCAATATCACTGTTCATCAACAGCAGATTGTATTTTTTCTGAAGCGCCTCCGGCAGGTTTATCATGATATCAAATTATGATAATGCTCAAATTCATTTGTTATCCAGTTAGGATTTTTAGACTTGACTTATTTTTCCTTGTCAAATCATAATAAAATTGTAAAATACACGGAACCACACAATAGCTTGGGTGTCTTTGCCAACTTGGAGTTAAAAAAGTTTATGAAACATTATAAAGCTTCACAAGTGTTTGTACCTGGTGGTATGCCAAACCACACCTACGTGGATCGAGCCGAGCGTGATCTCGAAAGTCAACTGGATAGTGTAACTGAAAACTTATGCAAATTAGTCACGCTTACCGGATCCACCAAGTCAGGCAAAACGGTGCTTGTGAATAAAAAGTTTCCTCGCTTGACTGGAGAAAACATCTGGATTGATGGTGGCACGATTGCCTCCGAAAACGACCTATGGTCGGCGATTCTCAGTGAAATTGATGGCTACTCTGCCACTGAGGAATCTGAAAATGAGGGATCTGCCCAAGGCCTTGGGGGAGACATCGAAGCGGAAGCCGGTATACCCCTAATTGTAAAAGGTAAGGGAAAGGTTTCGGCTTCTATATCGAAAAGGCAGGGAAGAATATCAAAGAAATCTTTAACAATTTCACCGAGGGCAGCAGCAATAAATCAACTTCGGGAATCTGAAAAGCCACTGATAATCGACGACTTTCATTACCTTAATAGGAAGTTTCAGGGTGAGGTGATTCGAGCGCTTAAGCCATTAGTTTTTGAAGGTCATCCGGTTATCATTATCGCCATTCCCCATCGCCGATATGATGCTGTAAAAGTCGAACGCGAAATGACAGGGCGGCTGAAGCCCATCCCCGTTCCCGTTTGGAGTGATAAAGAACTAAAAGAGATTTCATCAGCGGGGTTCCCTCTTCTGAACGTTGAACTCGCCGACAATATTGCTGACCGTCTCGCAAGAGAAGCATACGGTAGCCCTCATCTGATGCAGGAGTTTTGCATGGGAATCTGCACCCAGGAAAAAATATTAGAAACCGCCATTTCAAAAATACGAATTACCCAAATCAAAAAATCACTCTTTAAAAAAATCGCCGATGGCACCGGCAAAGTAGTCTTTGACAAACTTGCAAAGGGTCCACGACAACGCTCAGACCGGAAACCAAGGACTCTAGTCTCAGGGGGCACAGCGGACATTTATCGTGTTGTTTTGCTTGCGCTGGCACGAATTGCTCCTGGTATGGAAAAGGTTGACTATGAATCACTCCGAGCAGCAATTCGTGAAACGCTTTCAAGTGAAGTCCCTCAGTCTCACGAGGTATCGCGTGTGCTTGAAAAAATGGCAGAAATTGCATCAAGCGATGAGGCATCAACACCCGTTATTGCATGGGACAAGGAGGAGCAAGAACTACATGTTACTGATCCCTTTTTTGCATTTTTCTTGAAATGGGGAGTTGACAAAACTCCCGATTGACACATTACTTTTTGTTGTAATTCTAAGCAGGGATTCGTTAACGTTCTTTAAATTACAAGGTTCTGTATTTATGCCAACAAGCCGGGGATAGGGGATGATTGCCTTATTGAGATAGATAAATGAATGAATTCAAAGATAAATTTATAGGTTTTGTAGATATATTAGGGTGGGAAGATTTAGTTGAACGAGCAGAAACAGAAGATTCTGGCATATCATTAACTGATTTGAGGAACGTATTAAACGAACTGGTCTCACCAAGAGTTAAAGAGAATCTAAAAGTAGATGGCCACTATGTCTGTCCTCAGAGCATATCGATAAAAAGGGATTTGGATTTTCAGATAACACAGGTGTCTGATTCTCTTATAGTATCATCAGAAATTTCTCCCGCAGGTGTAATGACTATAATACATGAATGTTACCGTGCAGTATTAAGACTTTTGCTAAAAAAGGGAATTATGTGTCGTGGGTATATTACGAGGGGTAATATTTTTCATGATGATACAACTAATGAAATAATTGGTTCAGGATACCAAGAGGCATTCAAAAAGGAATCTGGTGTTTTGGCGTTTAAAAATGAGGCCGATGAAAGAGGTACTCCATTTGTTGAAGTTGACCCTACAGTATGCAATTATATAAAAAGTTCAACTGATGATTGTGTGAGAAAAACTTTTGCAAGATTAGTTAAATCAGATGGAACATACACAGTATTATTTCCTTTCAAAAAGCTAAGCCACGATTTTATAATTGGTGACTTTCTGGGACACAAATTCGACCCCAGACAAGAGCGAGATTCAAATAATGTAGTTAAATCGTGGATAGAAAATATACTGAAATTGTTAGATAAAAACACCAATCATGAAAAACCAAATGCCGTTAAAAAGGCTCGCCATTACCGTGAAGCTTTATTAAATCAATTAAGGGGATGTTCTGAAACGGATTTATTATTAAGCAGACTTGAAACTGAATACCCTCTAAATCCTTAAATAGGTAACAGACCATGTTTTTTAATTGCAAAATCCAACAATCAAAATCCACACGGACAAGCCAGTGGTTTTGAATCGTTATATGGAAGAAGAATGAGTTATGGGTTGAAATAATCGGGAGAACAGCAAGTGAGGAAATATAACGGAACTCAGCTCTATGGGATTAAAAGACTTGTAACAGATCTTAAAATGGGAATGAACAAAGAACTTTCATCCCTGAGCATAAAGCAGAAGCTTGCCATGAAATACGTTTCCAAGGAAAGCAAGCTGACTCGAATCGGGAATAAAATATACTCCAATACCTTTACGCCGTACTTCCCATCCGCTGCCTATGATCGTTTTCTGAAAGGCGTTGTTGTTACTACATCGGGAAGACCTTACCCGGTTGTGACAAATTTCGCCGTTACCCCGCAATGTCCGTGCAACTGCTGGCACTGTTCTTTTTCAGACAGATCAAAAAAAGACATTCTCACCCTGGATCGGATCAAAAAAGCCATATCAGAGGTCCAGGACCTGGGTGTCAGCGTCATCGGGTTTACCGGGGGTGAGCCGCTTTTGCGCAGCGACCTTGAAGAAATCATTGCATCGGTTGATGAAAGGTCCATGCCGGTCATGTTTACGACAGGCTATAAACTGACAAAGGAGCGTGTGAAACGCTTAAAGCAGGCGGGGCTGGAAATCCCTGTGATCAGCCTGGATCATTACAGCGCAGACATCCATGACAAAGGAAGACGGAAACAAGGCATTTATGATTATGCGTTGAATGCAATCAGGCTCTTTCAGGATGAAGGGTTTTATGTGGCGGTTTCCTTTGTCCCGGACAAAGCGCTGGTCAGCGACCGGGCGGAAATTTTTAAGGTGATTGAATTTTTTAAGGATCTTGGGATCAATGATATGCGGCTCACTTCCCCCATCCTGAGCGGAAAGCTCACAACAAGGCCTGAAGAGAAACTGACGCCGGAAAATGTCAAAACCATTTTTGAGATTCAGAAGAAATGCACAAAGACAAAAGGCTATCCGGGTGTTTTTGCCTATGACTTTTTTGAAAGCGAGCAATATTATGGCTGCGGGGCCGGTTATAATTATATGTTTATTGATTCGCAGGGAAATGTTTGTCCTTGTGATTTCACCATGCTTTCCTTTGGAAATATCCATGAACGGCCCATCGCGGAAATCTGGGCGGAAACAAGCAAAAACTTCCGTAAACCGGGCTGTTCCTGCTATGCCAACCTGAGCAATGATTATATTTTTGCAAAAAAGCCGGAAGAGTGGCCCCTGAAGAAACAGGCTACCATTAAAATTCTTGCGGAATGCCCTTCCTATGATGAAAGCAGATCCCCTGAATTTTACAGGCGTATGGGATGTCCGGCAGATAAAGCACTGTAATGATGAACATGAAATATTAAAGGAAAGGCCCCATGAGCAGACAGCACATTGAAATACGGCAATCATTTAATGCGCCTGTTGAAACCATATTCAATATTTTAACGGACCATGAATCTTTTGGGAACGTGATAGCGACAAAAGTCCGGCGGGTGGTCGATTGTCCGGCAGAAAACAAGAACGGGGTGGGTTCCGTCAGGCGGGTCTTTCCTTTTCCGCTTCCTGCCTTTGAAGAAACCGTCGTCACCTTCGAACCCAATTTGCTGATGGAATATGTGGTCAGCAAGGGCAGTCCTATTAAAAATCATACCGGCCGAATGGAATTCTCAGAAGAGGGGGGAATAACCAGGCTCTGTTATTTTATCGACTTTGATCCAAGGCTGCCCTTCACGCTCCTCGGCCCTGTTTTGAAATCGGCGATTGAAAAGCCCATACGCAAAAGCCTGGAAAAACTTTCTAAACGCTATGCCTCATGAAATCTATAGGTTCGATGGCGGATTTCCCCGGGCTTTTTTGTCCTGGATCGGCAACTTCACTATTTTGTTGGAAATGTTTTGGGCTCGATAGGAACAAAAAGGAATAAATCAGGCAAACTTGTAAATTTAACATTAAATAGGATAACCATGGGTATTATACAGGAAAAAAACAAAAAAATTGTAACTCAGTTTTATGATCTTATTATTAATAAAAAAGATTTTGAAGCAGCAACACCATTCATCGGGAAGCGGTACAAGCAGCATAATCCATTGGTGAAAGATTACCCGGAAGGACTCAAGGAGTTCATTGGGTTTTTAAAAGAAAATTTTCCAGGGGCTCGCAGTGAAATCAAACGGGTCATTGCTGAAGATGACTATGTGGTGCTCCATGTCCATTCCGTCCGCTCGAAGGATCTTGAACGGGCGATCATTGAAATTTTCAGGCTTGAAGACGGCAAGATAGAAGAACATTGGGATGTCATCCAGGAGATACCGGAGAAATCCGCCAATCCGAACGGCATGTTTTAAAAGATGGTGAAGCAGGCGGCGGACAGAGCTGAAATTGATCAGGTGCGACGTCAAATATGATGAAAGCAGATACAAAGAAACTGAATGAACTGGTTCAATATGCTTACGGCTTGGGGGCGACGGATGCTGCAATCCTTTCACCGGGGGAAATTGTGGCGGATCAGTATTTTGCCGACCGGTGCAAGGAACCGCGATGTGAATATTACGGCCTGGCAAAGAGCTGTCCGCCTTATGTTTCCGGGCCTTCTGAATTCAAAAAACAGCTTGAGAAGTTTAGCCGGGCCATTTTTTTCAAGATTGATGTTCCGTCTGAAATCCTTTTTTCCGCCCAGCGCCGGGAAGTCTTTCAGTTGCTCCACCAGACAGCAGCCGGTATTGAAAGGGAAGCCATAAAAAAAGGATATAGGAATTCACAAGCCTATGCCGGAGGCTCATGCAAAAACATATTTTGCCATGACCATCCTGAATGCCATGTGATTTCTAAAAACGGGGAATGCAGGCATCCCCAATATGCCCGGCCTTCAATGTCGGGGTTCGGCATCAATGTTTTAAAGCTTTTTGAAGCGGCCGGCTGGCGCATGGACCGCGCCGTCCCCCGGGACACCGATGCAGGGGAATCCCAAACGGCCAATGTCTGCGGATTGGTCTTGGTCGGTTGATGGAGGTCTTTAAAACGCCTCCGGTCGGCAACCGGAAGTATCATATCATAAAGGCATTGCCTTGGGCAGGCTCAGCCGGATATGGGCTCAGCCCGTACAAATAAAAAGAAATGGAGAGGGGCAGGATGAAAACAATCGGTCTTCTGGGCGGTATGAGTTGGGAAAGCACGGTGGGGTATTACCGGATGATTAATGAGGGGGTGAAAAAGGCCCTGGGCGGATTGCATTCCGCAAAAATCGTGCTTTACAGCGTGGATTTTGACCCCATTGAGAATCTGTTGAACCGGGGGGATTGGCAAGGGGTGGCCGAAGATCTTTCAGCGGCCGCTTTAAAGATCCAGGCCGCCGGGGCTGATTTTCTCCTGATCTGCACCAATACCATGCATCAGGTGGCTCCCGAGATCCAGGATAAAATGGATATTCCCCTGCTGCATATTGCCGATGCAACGGCCGAGGCCCTGGTCCGGTCCGGGATCAAAAAGACGGGCCTGCTGGGCACGGCCTTTACCATGGAGCAGGATTTTTATAAGGACCGCCTGAACAGGGACCACGGGCTTGATGTCCTGGTGCCGGGAAAGGAGGACAGGGCCTTTATCCATCAAACCATTTTCCAGGAATTGTGCCTGGGAATCGCAAAACCCGGAACCAGGACGGAATATCTCCGGATCATCGCTTCCCTGGCGGACCAGGGGGCCGAAGCCGTCATCCTGGGCTGCACGGAAATCGGGATGCTGGTGGACCAGAGGGACACGCCCGTCAAGCTCTTTGACACCACGGCCATCCATGCAGAAAAGGCGGTTCAATATGCCTTGATGACATAGTGAGCCTGATTTTCCGCATTCGTTGAAAACTGTAAAAAAAAGGATATTGACTTGGTACCAAATATTGGTACCATGACCGCATCCTTCGCCGGATACGGATAAAGGAGCGGTTTCAAGTATTCGAAAATGGCTGGATGAAAACGGGGTAAAACCATGATGAATATAATGGATATAAATGGTTATAAGGCTGTCATTCAATATGATCCTGTGATTGATCAATTTCGTGGCGAGTTTCTCGGCCTTAACGGGGGAGCTGATTTTTATGCTGAAAATATTGAAGATCTTCGACGGGAAGCGATGATTTCTCTTAATGTATTCCTTGATATTTGTCAAAAAGAAAATCTTTGCCCTTATAAAGAGTATTCCGGAAAATTCAATTTAAGGGTTTCTCCCGAACTGCATGCAAAAATTGTGGAAAGGGCAGCAGCCGAAGGCAAAAGCCTTAATCAATGTGTATCAGATATGCTGGGCGAGGCTGTTCAGGGATGATGGCATGCTTCCCGCCCGGCATCACCCTGTAACAAAAAAATAGAGTTCTTTTAATTCGGCCGGGGAGATGGGCGATTTCCTGTCCCTGGCCAGTTGCCGGATATGGGGGATGAGTTTTTCGGCGGTGGGCCTGCCGATGGAAATTCCCTGTTGTTCAAGGACATGGCGGATGCCGGCCGAGCCTGAATGATAGCCGATGACATAGTCGCATGCTTCTTCGCCCACCTGTTCCGGCTGGAAAAGCTGGTAGGCGGACGGGTGTTTCAAAAGCCCGGCGCAATGTATCCCGGATTCATGGCGGAAGACATTTTCCCCGGTAATGGGTTTGGACGGGGGGATGGCCCGGCCCGAGGCTTTGGCGACCAGGCGGCAGAGCCCGGTGATCCGGGTCATGTCCATGGTGCCTTTATATCCGCCCATTTCAAACAGGGCCATGGCCGCTTCTTCCAGGGGCACGTTCCCGGCCCTTTCCCCAAGGCCGTTGACGGTGACGCTCAGGGCATCGGCCCCGGCTTCCACGGCTGTGACCGCATTGGCCGTGGCCATGCCCAGGTCGTTATGCCCGTGGAATTCAAGGCAGAGTCCCGGGACCTGTTTTTTGAGGCCGGCAACCAGGTCCCCCACCCTGGAAGGGCTGCTCATGCCCACGGTATCGGCGATCCGGAGGCGGTGGGCCCCGGATTCGGCGGCCAGGGCGGCAAACCGGTACAGAAAATCCCGGCCGGTCCGGGTGGCGTCCTGGGCCCCCACGGAAACCCGGTCAAAATAGGTTCTGGCCGATTTTACCAGGGAGGCGAGGGATTTCAGGACCCAGGCCTCGTCCCTGTCAAAGGTTTTCAGGAGGATGGAAGACACGGGAAAGCTGATGTGAACCCCTGGCGTGCGGCACTGCGCCGCCTGTTCAATATCTTTTGAATGGGCCCGGCACCAGCAGGAGAGAACGCAGGGCAGGTTCAGGTCCGCCAGTTTTCGGATGTCCCGGCGGGCCTCCTCCCCCATGGCCGGAATCCCGGCCTCGATTTCATTCACTCCGATCCGGGCCAGGGCCGAGGCGATGCCCAGCCTTTCAGGGGTGGTGAACACCACCCCCGGCGCCTGTTCCCCGTCCCTCAGGGTGGTGTCCACCATCCATATGCTTCTCCGGTCTTCCGGTTCCACCATGATGCCTTTCTCCCCGGGGGTCCCTATAAAAGATAGTCCTTGGCCACCTTGCCGGCTTCCAGGGCGTCCAGGATTTCGTCAATGACGGCTTCGGATTCCACATGGCCGTACCAGGTATTCTGGGGATAGATGACCATGACCGGTCCTTCTTCACACATTTTTAAACAGCAGGTGGAAGAAATATGGACATTGTCAAGGCCCCGGTCCAGAATCTCGTTTTCAATATAGGGAAGAAATTCAAGGGAATTTTTCCGGTGGCATTTTCCCTTGGGGTCTCCGTTGGGTCTGAAGCTGGCGCAGACCAGAATATGGTGGTTTGGTTTTTCCATTTTGTCTCCTATTGGGTTACATGCATCCCATGCCGGTTCCCGAGCATTCGGCCGTGCAGCGGATGGGGGTGCGTTTTAGAAAATGGTTCATGTCCCGGCCTTTGTTGACCGCATCCAGGATCTCATGGATGAGTCCGCTCAGGACCAGGATTTCGAATCCCTTTTCCGTTAAAATTTTTTTAGGGGCGTCCCCGATGCCGTTCACCAGGATGACCCGGCAATCCTTGAGCTGCTCGGCCATGGAATGCCATCTGAAATCCTTTCCGCCGGGCTCGGGCATGATTCTTTGCTCTACAAATTCCGGTTTGCCGGAACGCATATCATAGATGGTCAGTTGTTTTGCCTCTCCAAGATGTTGGTTCACCAGAACTCCTTCCCGTGTGGCCACGGCAATATAAGGTCTTTGCCCTGTTGTGACAGGGGGTTTATTTTCCTGCGGGATATCGGCGCATTTCTTTAAATTGATCAGGAGATTCACATCCGGTTCCTCATCCAGCATGCCGGCGGCATCGGCCCTGCACCGCCTGCAATGCATCATCTGGGGGATGTGCGTCCCGGCCTCGGCCTGGATTTTGGCCATGGCTTTTTTGGACGGTTCCAGGAGATATGAGAAATTGGAACCCGGATTGGGGTAATAGGGCATGCAGTTCAGCAGGTCGACCTTGAGGTCGGCCATTTTTTTTGCAATATCCGCGACATGGTGGTCATTGATGCCCGGCAGGACAATGGTATTGACCTTGACGATGATGCCTTTTTCTTTCAGGCCGGCCACTGCGGCCAACTGGCGCTCCAGAAGAAGCCCGGCCCCTTTTTCAGGGCCCAGGGATTTTTTGCCGGACCTGACCCAGGCATATATTTTTTCCCCGATCTTCGGGTCCACGGCATTGACGGTGATGCTGACATGGCTGACCTTGAGCCGGGCGATATCGTCAAGATAGTCCGCCAGGTTCAGCCCGTTGGTGGCCAGGCAGAGCAGCATGTCCGGATAGGCCCTGTGAACCAGTTCAAGGGTGGTCAGGGTTTCATCGGGGTTTGCAAAGGGATCCCCGGGGCCGGCAATGCCCACCACGGAGATATTTTTTTTGGCCTCCATGACCTGCTCCAGGTATTCCAAGGCCTGGAAAGGCTTCAGGATGGCGCTGCTGACGCCGGGCCGGGTTTCGTTGACACAGTCGAATTTCCGGTCGCAGAAATTGCACTGAATATTGCAGCGGGGTGCAACGGGAAGGTGGACGCGGCCATGGGTTTTACAGGCCTTGGGATTAAAGCAGGGGTGATGTTCAATATTCATTTTTTTTCCTTATCTCTACATATAGGCATAACCGACGGCTGAGGTGTCCTGGCGGTTTTGCAGCAGGGTGTTGACGATGGTATCAAAGAGCTGCTGGGTTCCCTTGTACCCGATGTGCAGGATCCTGGCCCCGCCCACCCGGTCATGGATGGGAAAACCTGCCCGGACCAGGGGAATCTTAAGATTGCGGGACAGGGTATAGCCCTTGCTGTTGCCGATGGCAAAATCAGGGGACAGCTTTCCGGCGGCCTCTTCCATCTGTGTAAAATCCATGCCGTGGTGCACATGGACCTGGCCCTGGATATTCTGGGGCAGGATCTGGTTCAGGGCCTGTTTTAAGAATCCGCTCCTGCCGCCGGAGGCGCACAGGACGGGAATGATGCCGATCTCGGCCAGAAAACCGGCCATGGCTGCTACAAAATCTTCTTCCCCGTAGACCACGGCCCGTTTTTTGGATACATATTTATTTCCGTCCACATAGGCGTCAATGAGCCTTCCCCGCTGCCTTTTATATTTTTCAGGCACGGGTTTGGCCGTGATTTCCTCCAGGGCTGAAAAGAAACGGTCCGTGGCCTTGACCCCCATGGGAATTCCCATGGACACCAGGGGAATGTCAAACCTTTCCTTTAACACCGAACCGGCGGTTTTTTCCCCTTTTTCAACCATCCCGGCCAGGATGGTGCCCAGTTCGATGCTGGCCCCGGAAAGGCCCATTTCCCGGATGTCCTTAATGGGGGTTCCGCCTTTTTGAATGGCGTGGTATTCAACCCAGGAAGGCCCCTCCAGGCGTTCTGAATAATCGGGCAGAAGGATGAGCCGGACCCCCAGGTCTTCGAAGATTTCCTTTAAATGCCGGAGGTCCTCATTGGACAGCATGCCGGGAAAAAGGTTGACGGTTTTCCGGGCCCTGTGCCGGGTCCTGGGGCCTTCGGGATTGCAATGCTCCACCACGGCCCGGACGGCATGGTGAAACCCGTCCATATGGGTTCCCGAATAGCTGGGGGTGGACACATGGACCAGTTCGGCCCGGTCTTCCATCCGGCCCATGCCTTCCAGGATCATGGGCACGTCATCCCCGATGGTTTCGGAAAGGCAGGTGGTGGCAATGCCGATCATTTCGGGCGAGTACTGGCGGGTCAGGTTTTCAATGGCCAGTTTCAGGTTGGCGCCGCCGCCGAATATGGCCGTTTCTTCTGAAAAATTGGAGGATGCGATATCCACGGGTTCCTTGAAATGACTGATGAGATATCGTCTCATATAGGTTGAGCAGCCCTGGGAACCGTGCAAAAGCGGTATGGCGCCTTCAATACCGTGAAATACCAGGGCCGCGCCCAGGGGCGTGCACATTTTACAGGCATTCCGGGTTGCGGTATAAGATTTTGCAGTGTTCATATTCATTTTCCTTATGTTAAATCAGCCTCCGAATCCCGGATTGTCCAAATTAAGGATTGTCCAAATTACGGATTGGCGTCGTCGATCAGATCATCTATTCCACGCTTTTCTCGGGACAAGGTCCCAGACAGGGCTGGTAACGGTTTCATGGACCTCCCGGGCAAAATTGATCATTCCTTCAAATCCCGCCAGGGGTATTTTCCGTTCATGGTTGTGGTCGCAGAACCCCAGGCCCAGCTTATAGGCAATGGGTCTTTCCTTTACCCCGCCGATGAACAGGTGGGCGTCCTTTTCCAGGACATATTTGGCCAGTTCCAGGGGATTGGCGTCATCCAGGATAATGGTCCCGGGATCGCACATGTCCTTTAAAAGCGCATAATCTTCCTTGCTCCCCGTCTGGGACCCCACCAGCACCACGGTCATGCCGAGATGTTTCAGGGCCTTGATCAGAGAAAAGGCCTTGAAGGCGCCGCCCACGTAAACGGCGGCCCGCTTTCCCGAAAGATCCGTTTTCATTTCCTGGAGTTCCGGCAGGATGGCCTTGACTTCCTCCTGGACCAGGGCAGCGGTTTTTTCCATGATGTCGGGCCGGTCGCTGAAAAAGGAGGCCACATCATAGAGGGCCTGGGACGTGTCTTCGATGCCGAAATAGGACACCCGGATAAAGGGGATGCCGTAGGCGGCCTCCATTTTCTGGGCCAGATAGGTCAGGGACCCGGAACACTGGACCACGTTGAGACAGGCCCGGTGCGAGGAGCCGAAATTCTTTACCCGGCCGTCTCCCGTCATCACCGACAGGACTTCGATGCCCATCCGTTTATAATAGTCTTTAATGATCCAGGTTTCCCCGCCGATATTGAATTCCCCCAGGATATTAATGCTCAGGGGAATTTTTTCAGGGCTCTCCTCCCGGGTCCGGTCCATGAGGTTGAACAGGGCGTCACAGGCAGCCTTATACCCGTCCTTTTTGGTGCCCTTAAATCCTTCGGAATGGACCGGAAGAACGGGGATGCCGGTCTTGGCCTCTACTTTTTTACAGACGGCGGCCACATCATCGCCGATGATTCCCACAATGCAGGTGGCATAGACAAAGGCGGCCTTGGGCCGGTAGATGTCAATGAGTTCAAAAAGGGCCTTTTCCAGTTTTTTTTCTCCGCCGTAAATGATATCCGTCTCGGAAAGATCCGTGGAAAAGCTCATCCGGTGCAGTTCCGGCCCAGAGGACAGGGCCCCTCTGATATCCCAGGTATAGGAGGCGCAGCCGATGGGGCCGTGAACCAGGTGCAGGGCGTCGGCAATGGGGTAGAGGACCACCCTTGAGCCGCAGAACACGCAGGCCCGCTGGCTCACCGACCCTGCCAGGCTCTTTTTGTCGCAGGAGATGTCGAACTCATCGCTCCCTTTTCTGAAGACCTGGGTTTTCCGTTCTTCCAGTATGGATATGGGTTTCATTGTATTGTCCTTTACATCACCAGTTCAAACCGTTCTTCCGGCGCATCCCGGTCCAGGCGGTCCAGCATCACGTCCAGTATTTTTTCCAGGAGCCTCATGCCCCCCCTGTAGCAGGTGGTGGGGAAATAGGAATGGCCCACCCGGTCCAGGATGGGAAACCCGAACCGCACAAAGGGGATATCCTCATCCCTGGCCATGTATTTGCCGTAGGTATTGGCCATGATGAGATCCACGGGATCATTTTTGATCCACTGGTGGAGCAGGAACATATCCCCGCCGGCAGCCACATTCACCTTATGGGGCAGGTGGGCCGTGAGGCGTTCAATCTCCTTTTCAAAGGCCTTTCCCGGTGTTCCCGTGACAATATGGATGGGCATCATATCCATCTGGACCAGGAATTCCACCAGGGGAATCAGATGGTCCGGATCACCGGCCAGGGCCACTTTTTTCCGGTAAACATACTGGTGCATGTCCGTGATAATGTCTAAAAGCTGTCCCCGTTCCCGGGTGATGCTGTCGGGCACGCTGACCCCGGCTGCCTTTCTCAGGGCATCGATGAACCGGTCCGTGGCGGACAGCCCGATGGGCAGGTCTTCCACCCGGCAGGGAACATGCCATTTGCCGTCCATTGCCCTGGCCGCATCGGCCGATGCCAGGGGGCCCAGGGCAATGGTGCCAATGCTGTCCCCGGCGCTGACCAGATCCGCCATGGGGGTCCCGCCCTGGGGAAACATTTTGTATTTTCCGGTCATGGGGCCGTTGAGCACATCCGAGGTGTCGGGGAACAGAATGGGCCTGATCCCCATTTCCTTGGCAAGCCGTTTGATTTCCGTCATGTCGGAAGGCTCCACATATCCGGGAATGATATTGAACCGGCCGTTGTGAACCCCGGTGGATTTTGAAAAATACAGGGCCATGGCCTTGGTCATATTGGCAAAGCCGGTCACATGGGACCCCACATAGCTGGGGGTATTGGCATGGAATACATGTTTCCCCGGGGGGACCTTTCCCTCCTTTACCGCCTTGTTGGTGATCTGGTAGACGTCGTCCCCGATGGTTTCGGAAAGGCAGGTGGTGTGAACCGCAATAATATCCGGGTCATAGGTGGTGAAAATATTGTCAATGGCCTGGATCAGGTTGGCCTGTCCGCCGAAGACCGAAGAGCCCTCGGTGAACGAGCTGGTGGCGGCCATGACCGGCTCCCGGTAGTGGCGGGTCAGGGCGCTCCGGTGATAGGAGCAGCACCCTTGGGAACCGTGGCTGTGGGGCAGGCAATTGTGAATCCCCAGGGAGGCGTACATGGCACCGACGGGCTGGCAGGTTTTTGCCGGGTTGACGGTGAGGGCCTCCCTGGGGAGAATGTCTTTATGGGTATGTCTAAGCAGCATGGGATTATTTCTCCTCTGTTGAACTTGGGTTTTGTTTCGGGTGTTGCGTTAAAGGGGCCGGATCTTATTCCCAGCCGTATTTGGCGGACAGCTCGGGACTGATCTGCCAGGGGGCCTTCAGATAGTCCCAGATTTTGGAGTTCACCATCCTGTCGATTTCATGATAAAAATTCACCGCTCCCCGGAACCCGGCATAGGGCCCGCCTGAATCATAGGAATGAAGCTGTTTCATGGGGATTCCGCTTTTCTGGATGGCGTATTTTTCCTTGATCCCGGCGCAATAGATATCCGGTTTGTAAAGTTTCAGCAGCAGTTCGGTTTCATACTGGCTGACATCGTCAATGATCAGGGTCCCCTTGGCCATGTCCGACATCATGCCCTTGTAGTCCTTGAACTCAAAGCCCCCGGCTTTCAGGGCTTCCATTTCCGCTTCGGTTTTCCGGGGGTTGTATTTTTCCGCATCCTTTTCCACGGAGAGTTCTTCAATATTCCTGGAATCCGCATCTATCTTTATATTGGGGATGATGTCCCTGCCTTCATAGTCGTCCCGGTGGGCGAATTCATACCCGGCGGAAACGGTTTTCATCCCGATTTCCTTGAACAATTCCTGGTAATGGTGGGCCCGGGAGCCGCCCACAAAGAGCATGGCCACCTTTCCCTCGCATCTTTTTTTTACCTCTTCCCTGACCTTCTCAATCTCGGGCATTTCCCTTTGAATGACCTCTTCCACTTTCCGGGACAGTTTCGGGTCGTCAAAATACTGGGCGATTTTACGCAGGGACTTGGCCGTGGAAGCAGCGCCGATAAAATTGATCTTGATCCAGGGGATCCCGTATTTGATTTCCATCATATCGGCCACGTAATTGATGGACCGGTGGCACATGACCGTGTTCAGGTCCGCGGTATGGGCATTGGCAAACTGGTCATAGGTTGAATTGCCGCTGAAGGTGGAGACGATGGAGATGCCGCAGTCTTCAAGTATCCGGTCGATCTCGAACCCGTCCCCGCCGATATTGTATTCTCCCAGAAGATTGATCTTGAACTCGGCGTCTTTGATGGTGTCGTTTTTGCCCACCACATGGCTGAAAATTCCGTTGTTGGCGATGTGGTGGCCGGCGGACTGGCTGACGCCCCGGTAGCCTTCACAGGAAAATCCGAACACATTGATGCCCAGCTTTTCCTTCATTTCCCTGGCCACGGCATGGACATCGTCGCCGATGAGCCCCACCGGGCAGGTGGAGAAGATACTGATGGCTTTGGGTTTAAAAATATCATAGGCTTCCTGGATGGCGGCCTTCAGTTTTTTCTCGCCGCCGAAAACAATGTCCTTGTCCTGCATGTCCGTGGAAAAACAATAGGTCATGAAATTGTCGTCGGCATCCGAGGCCGGCCGGGTCTGGTTTCGCCGGGTCAGCCAACTGTAGAAGCCGCAGCCGATGGGGCCGTGGGTGATATTGACAATATCCCGGGTGGGTCCCAGGATAACCCCCTTGCACCCGGCATAGGAGCAGCCCCTCTGGGTGATGATGCCCGGAACCGTCCGGACATTGGCTCCGATCTCGGGGAAGGTCCCGTCTTCATCCTTCTGGTTGATGATGATCTGGTTGGACCGTTTCCTGGCCACCTTGGCCGGATACCGGGCCAGCAGTTCTTTTTTTACGACCTCCGGGTCCGGCAGATCCATGTTTGCCGGTTCTATTGTTTCGGGATCTTTTATCGTGGTGCTCATATTATCTTTCCATCCTTATTTTGAATTAAAAATCATCCAGGACCTTGTCCCCGTTTTCGCCGGTCCTCACACTCAGGGAATCCATGATGGGCATGACCCAGATGACCCCGTCCCCGGATTTTCCGGTCTGGTTGGCGTTTATGATGGTTTCTACGGTTTTGGAGACCAGCTTGTCCGGAACCACAATGGAGATGGCTCGTTTCGGGATCAGGCGCCCGGACTGCCCGAGCTGGGCAATGGCTTCTTCATAGCCCTGTTCCGCACCCTTCAGGAGGGTCAGATCCACCAGGCCCTTTCCCCGGCCCAGGGCTTCCATGGCCGTCATGGACGAAACCCCCACATCGATGAGGGCTTTTTTCGTTTTATTGATCATATTGATCCGGATCATGGCCATTACCTCTTTCATGCCGTGGCCTCCTGTTTTTCTTCGATGCCGGTTTCCATGACGCCCGAGCTGATGGTATAGACTTCCTCCACGGGGCTGACAAAAATTTTGCCGTCGCCGAAGGCGCCGCCGTCACCGGTTTTGGCGGTTTTCATAACCGTCTTGATGACAAAGTCCTTGTCCTTTTCATCCACTACGGTGATGAGCATTTCTTTGGGGATTTCATCATAGGTGATTTCCCCAATTTTTATGCCCCGCTGTTTTCCGCGGCCCGTCACGCTCATGCGGGTGACGGCGGGAAAGCCGGCCTCCATGAGGGCGGCCATGACCTGGTGGGTTTTGTCCGGTCTGACAATGGATCTGATCATTATTTTCATTTCAATGGGTTCCTTGTATATTAAATGGTTATGCCGCAATTCCATAGGTAATCAGCAGGGTTTCCAGTTCCCCGATTTCAAGGGGGGTGGGGATGACAAACATCTGGTTCTCGTCTATTTTCCTGGCCAGGGTCCGGTATTCATCGGCCTGGGGATGGTCCGGGGCAAAGTCGATGACGGTTTTCCGGTTGATCTCGGCCCGTTGAACCATATTTTCCCGGGGAACAAAATGAATCATCTGGGTGCCCAGTTTCTTGGCCAGGACCTCGATCATTTCCCTTTCATTGTCCACATTCCTGGAATTGCAGATCAGGCCGCCCAGGCGCACACCGCCGGCTTCGGCAAATTTCACGATACCCTTGCAGATATTATTGGCCGCATACATGGCCATCATCTCTCCGGATACCACAATATAGATTTCCTTGGCCTTGCCTTCCCGGATGGGCATGGCAAAGCCGCCGCAGACCACATCCCCCAGGACATCGTAAAAGGCATAGTCCAGTTTTTCATCTTCCGAATAGGCGCCCAACTGCTCCAGAAGGTTGATGGAGGTGATGATGCCCCGTCCCGCACATCCCACGCCCGGCTCAGGTCCCCCGGACTCCGTGCACAGGGTCCCGCCGTATCCCACCTTCCGGACATCTTCCAAACGGATGTCCTCTCCTTCATCCCGCAGGGTGTCGAGAACCGTCCTCTGGGCCAGGCCGTTGAGCAGGAGCCGGGTTGAATCGGCCTTGGGATCGCATCCCACCACCATGATTTTCTTGCCCGCTTCCACCAGCCCGGCAACAATATTCTGAGTCGTAGTAGACTTTCCGATACCGCCTTTTCCGTAAATGGCTATTTTTCTCATTTTTTTTCCTTTTTCTTTAATGTTGGATTAAAAAACATCTGTTCCAATCCTGTTGCCATCTTAAATAGCAATTAGCATTCCATTTCCTTTTGAATAATCCAAACTTTTTTATAACCAACTGAAATTAAAAATTAATAATATATTTTTGAATTTATTTGAAAAATAATATTCATGAAAAATTTTTAGATTTAAAAATTTATATTTCAATTTTGTATTTTAACTATTTCAATTTTGTAGTTTAGTGGATTTGAGACCGGGTTTTTGTTCGTTTTAGGAGGAGGGAATTTTTCTAACCCATTAAAAGCGGTGTAAAATCATTTAAGCAGCCAATGGATTACATAATTGTAATTCGGCTTTATCTTATTCATAAAAATGTTTAAAACGCGGTGCTTTCAATCTTCCGGGTCAGGCAGACCAGGTTTGTAGATTGCCATTCATGGCGTCTGTAAAAGCTCAGGGCAGGGGAATTGTCTTTATCGGCCAGAAGTTGAAGATGGCTGATCCCTCTTTTTATTGCCCATTGATCCATTGCAGATAAAAGCGCCCGGCCGATCCCCTGATGCCGGTAATCCGCATCCACCACCAGATCTTCCAACACTGCGGTTATGTCTCCCTTGGCTGTGGATATGCGGGTCTGGGCCGTGCACATGCCGACGATTTTATCACGGCACACCGCCACCTTCACGGCCTTGTGCTTGCCGCATCCTTCAAGCAGCAAGCCCAATCCCCTGCAATGGTTTCCCGCGTTGAATTCAAAATCCGTTTCAATGGAAAAAAGCTGTTCCAGGAGGTTGACGAGGGAGTCAATATCTGCTGGTTCAGCATTTCTGATGATAAATGGTGTCATTTTTACGCCTCCTGGTTTTTGCAACCGGTTTGTCCTTTGCCATCTTCCATGAATCAGGGCATTGGCTTTATTGTCAGCAAACTATATGCCGGGCTGATTTTTATCCCGAAATAAATTCTTGATATAATGTGATGTTCTCTTGCTATGGTAAAAAAGGATGAAAGAAAGCGGGGGGCATTGCCCGGCAATTTTACATCGATCCTTCGCGATTGTTGACAAAGCATATTTTTCTATAATATTATCCGCGAATCGAAAATAAGGAGGTTTCTGATTATGAAAAAAAGACTGATAATGGCTGTTCTGGCAGGATTCATCTATATCACCAACGGGAGCGCCGTCCTTTTTGCGGATGGGGGAGAAGAAATGCCTCCTCCGAGATCCCTTCCCAAATACGGCAATGCCGTCAGGGCATTTGAAACCGATGACACCCTTCTTCTGACCAAAGACAGTGTGGGCACGGTAAAGGAATTCTTTGATACGAACAAGCAGGACGGAGACCGTGTGCAAGAGTCCCCGGCAGAGGGCAGACGAAGGTTCCAGATGAGTTTTTTTAAAAAAATCGGGGACCGGGAACAATCAGTTCAGCTTCTTGAAGTTGAGGAAAAAACACCGGATACCAATCTGCATCCGGCCCTGGGGGAATTAAAGGGCCAGGTCTTGATGGGCAAACACTCTGAAGCGGAATACCAGGCCCTTGAAGATAAATACAAGACCCTTCACCTGGCCTATTTCCGTCAGGTATCCGATGATCAGGGCCGGATCGTCTCAGAGGGTGAAAAAATCTATCGGAAGGCTTATAATCAGGCCCATGGAAAGGACAGATCCGCTGTTCAAACCGGTGGAGCGGATCAGGCGGCCGGTAAGGCCGAAGCCCAGGAGATGAAAAAAAAGATGCAGGAGATGAAGGCCAAGGGCGATATCGCCGGCATGGCAGCCCTGGCCCAGCAGTTTAACAAAGCCCCCGGACAGACAAAACAAGGCGCGGCAGCCATGGACGAAATGAACAGGGACACCTGGGATCTCTGGGTCAAATGCCTTGAGGACATCGAAAAGGTGGCTTACCGGACCCAGTTGAAATATAATGCCTCACCCAAACAATGAAGGCGTTTTATCCTGGCCGGTCCATATCCATGAATCCGCCAAAGATATCAACGTAAAATGAGATCAATTTAAAGGAGAACCCATGCGACATCGTATTGTTAAAGTTCTATCCGTTTTATTCCTGTTTCTGTGTCTGATCCCGCTGACCCCGGTCCTTGCCGCAAGTGACGCCAATGACGTTCCAGGCAGCAAGGACCCGGACATTTTTTCCCGGATGCCCGGCTTTCATATCAACCGGTACGAGGTATTGGAGTTTGACCGATATGAATTCCAGACGGCTTCTGATAAAAAAGAAACAATTGAAGGTCTTCATACCTTTGTGGCCTACTACGCCAATGAGGGCATCAAGCAACCCAGCGGTCTCCAAATCACCCGCAATTATGTCAATGCAGCCAAAGCCCTCGGTGGAGAGCAGATCTATGAATTTGAAGACGGCGGAACCCAGTATTCCATTATCCGGATCATCAAAGAGGATAAAGAGATCTGGGCCGAGGTCTCCGGGGCCAACAACGGGATGTATAATGTTCAAATAGTTGAAAAACAGCTTATGAAGCAGGACGTGGTCGCCAATGCCGACGCCCTGTCGGGCAGCATCAAGGAAACCGGGCGGGTGGCGGTTTACGGTATCTATTTTGATACCGGAAAGGCGGATTTGAAACCAGCGTCTGACCCGGCCCTGGCCGAGATTGTCAAAATGCTCAAGGCCGATGCCGGCCTCAAGGTCTATGTGGTGGGTCATACCGACAATGTGGGCCAGTTTGCATCCAACGTCAAACTGTCTCAGGACCGGGCTGCATCCGTGGTGAATGCCCTGGTCGGCAAGCACGGCATTGCGGCGGCCCGGCTGACTCCGTTTGGGTCCGGTCCGACATCACCCGTGGCGTCCAACAAGACCGATGAAGGCAAGGCCAAAAACCGCCGGGTGGAACTGGTGGCCCAATAGCCTGAATCGAGAACCTCGATGTTTGTAAAGGGAGCCTTCCGTTCGGCAGGGGGGCTCCCTTTATTTATCGCTTAAATCTGAAAGCCCGGTCCTGCTTATTTTTTCAGCCACTTTCTCAGCCCATTGATCTGCTTCGGCAAGGGTTTCCACCCCGGACACAGACAGCTTGAATTGCTTGATGGACAGGTCATCAACCATTAATCCGAAATAGACACAAGAATAGTCTATCTCATCCGGGCTCTTCCCGGCTCCCATATATTTGTGAATAATCCGTTGAGTGATGCCCGCCCCCCAGGCATACCGGGTTAACCGGGCTTGATCATAGCCGGTTATGGGATCCGAGTCATCTTTATGGCGACCGCTCATTTCCTTTTCAATGGTTTGTTCCAGTTGTGTCCGATACATTGGCCCCTGGGTTTTGGTCAGTTGGCTTGGGGCCTCTTTTATGTTGAGATCAAAATGATATTCACTGTTGTAAATGGAATGCCGGCCTGTAATCTTTTTCTGGGCAAAGAAGGTCACATTGCCCATGGGGCCATGCTTGACCATTTGCGGTGATTCAACTGCATATCCTTTCGGCACCAAGGTCAAGAAATCCGCCGGCAGGGTATTCGAGCGGGTATATCCCTCCGGCGTTTGAATATCCGCCCCCGAAGCTGCCCCTGTATTGAAAATCAACAGCATGACAATAAGCCCTGCAAAGCGTGCCTGGGGAAACAACAGGCGCAAGATGGTATTTTTCATTTTTTTATTTCCTTTTCGGTTTTTCTCCTAATGATACCAATCATTGACGCAGATTTTATGTGCACAGGCCCCTCTGCCTTCTGCGGCATCTCCGTATCGGGGATTCGGAATTCGTCCGGCTTTATTAACACCTGTTCCGGATGAAATATTACACAACCCCTGGCCGACTGGTTCTTCTGGATCCCAATATACTAAATAACGAAAATCAGAGCCACTCCTGAAAAATCCAGTGGCGCTCCTATACGTGTGGGAGATTGTATATCGCATCACGCAATCATCATCGCCGCTATGTTGACCTTTCTTTTCGCCAAGATACAACAGCCAGGGCGTAGAAAAAACAGAGGCATCAGGGGGGTACTCACCACCGTTTTCATGCAAGACTCTAACAAAAAGTCCTTTTTCAGGCTGGCCGCAATCCTCTTTGTTAGCATATTCATAGATTTTGGCCATTCCGTCGATCACCTCGGCTTTCCAATAGACTGTCGTGTCACCGTTGCCATGATGCCAGACATTGCAGCAGTGGAGCAATTCATGCGCCACAATAGGAGCAAAGAACTCGTAGGTTTTTGCTGAGCCTGATTTTAGCTTTCTTGTGACTGTGTCTGGGAGAGCTCGATCTATGATAATACGTTCAGCAGTTTTTGGCGGTCCTGGTACTTCCAGGTATCCCTGTGGGGTAGTAACCATGCCGTCAAAGTCCTCATTTTTTGTTTTATTAAAACCATCCAGCAGTAATCCATGCTGATCGACGACATGGGTTGCATCTTCGCCTCGATTCCGGTTGATAACCCGGGACGGGCTTAATTCATCGAGCGTCAGCTTGTCGTGGACGGCCAGTTTGGTCAGGGCGGCAAAACGGTTGATACCCCGCTTGCTCCTGCCGCCATAGGTGTCGCAGATAAAGAGATCTTTTTGCTGGGGGTTGGTACGATTGTGTTTGCCGTCCTCCAGAAAGCCGCGATATTCTTCCCAGACCGTCAGCCCGTCACCGTTATGACCATCCCCCTGCGGCTCGGCGTCTTCATCGGTGTCGAGGGGGTTGCCCAGGATGTCGTTTTCCCTTTCCCAGGCATCGGCGATGGTGTTGCCGTCCGAGTCGTAGGGGATGCTCACCTCAGTACGTTCCGGCTCGCCGTCAAAGTGTACATTCATCACTGTATTTTCACCATCGATGCGCGCCAGAACGGAGAGCTTGCCGATCGCTGCTCCGTCCAAGCTGCTGATGGTGATGGGTGCTGATTTGAGGCCCGTGGTTGTTTTCGCTTTCTGGCCATCGGCGGAGATTTCCAACAGCGCCGGGTTGTTGACTTTGAGGATCTTCAGGTCAGGATCGACACCCGTCCAGGGGCTGTTCATGGTGGAGCCGGGGTACCGGGAAGTTTCGAGCAGCGCTATCTCGAATTGTGCGGTCTTCTTCTTGTTTTCGCCTGCGGGAGTTCGGAGTTCGACGGTAAAGGTGATGGCGTTTCCGGGGACGTCAGCTCCCTTGCCTGTGGCCACAGGCAGCCATGTGGAGTAGTCGCCTTTGGGAATCAGCACGGCATGCAGCTCCTCCTGCACTCCGGAGGTCACGGTGTAGGTGACGTTGAGCTTGCCCGTGCCGATATAATAGCCGTCTTCCCCCTTTCTGGTCAGTTTATAATTTGTTTGGCCGCTAGCTGAAATGCGCTTTGATTTCGGGTCAAAGGTAAAGTACAGCCCTTTGAGAAAACTCTCGTTGGATTCAAAAAGAGTTTGGGACGGGAAGCTCTCGCCGGTGGCAGTGCCAAAGGTCATACCGGCCTCCCCATATGCACTCCCGGCCTGCACATCCTCCGGGCTTGCCTTGGCCCCGATGGCTACCATAAAGTCTTGGATAAAGATCCTGCCGGTTCCGTGCAGGGTGTCGATACTGACGCCACCTTGCACATTGTCTGTAGCAGGTTTGCCCGCAATATACGTCCATGATCTGGATTCAGTGGGATCTTTATAGGTGCCGCCGCCTGAGATTTGGACGGTATTGCTGTGGTTGACAAGCTCCAGTTCCAATACCCCCCCTTCGACAGAGACAATGCGATAGACGGCCCGCTCACTGAGAACGGCGGTAATTTTGTCTTTCATGCTCAATCCATGCGGGTCGGTCAATGTCGAATCGGCCACGCAGGTAGCGTTGATGGTGAGTGTGACCTTATCATCGTCCGGTGCAGCGCAACATGCCGAAGACGCAGAAAAAATCAGGGCAATACACATCAGAAACAGTCTCATTTGAATCTCCTTGGCCTGGATATATAGATATGCACACTCCCTTAATTGGATGGGCTGCTGCCGTCAACGGCTACGGGTTCGGGCGCCAGATCCTTTAATACTTCGGAACGCTGATGGAGAAGCCCCAGGGGCGGGTCGGCATTGGGGTATTTCCGGTAATAGATGCTTAACGCATCTCCCAATACATTTACAGCCTCCAGATTTTTTCCTTCACCGGCCAGAAGTTTTGATTTTAAACTCAACCCCCCGAGATTTTCCGGTTCAGCCGCCAGAAGTTTGTCCACCCGCTCGCCTGCGGCCTTGGCATCGCCTTTGAACAGGAAAAAATCGGCCATCTGATATTGCTTTGCCGACTCCAGGGCCGGATCAAGGGGATTGGGTTCTTTTACGACGGTCAAATAAAACCGGTCCAGGACAATAAACGCCGGGAGCCCGTCCATCCCATCCGGTTTAAATGAAACCGTGACGCTGTAGGCGCCCTCGGGCAGGGCCTGGGTCTCGGAGGGGTCCAGCCACCAATGGGCGTTTGCCGAATCATCCACCCCAAGCACAAGGCTTTGGTCGGGTTGGTTCACAAGATGAAAAGGCCAGGTCATACGATCACCGGCTGGGTTTTTCACCTCCAATACCAGGGACTCCCGCCATGAGCCGCTTTTCGCCTTGAGGGTGATGGGGGAAACCTCAGGCAGGGTTCCCTGTTCATCCGGGACCGGTATTTTTCTCCACACAGCGGCGCTGATGATGAGGGGCCAGGAGGTATACGACTGTGCCCCGGTATCAGCCGAGGGAGAGATGACAAGCTGCCCCGGTTCCTCCTTTGGCTGGACCTCCGCCGGCGGTTCTTCCATGGGCCCGGGCTCGGAACCGGGGGCGGGGGATGTTGCGGCAGGCTCAGATCTCAATTCGGTTTTTTTGTTGTCATCCCCGCAGGAGCAGGACGACAAGGCCGCCATGATCCAAATGGCCATAAAAGCAGAGAATACAGGTTGAAGGCATCGCATTTTCAGCATCTTAATATACTCCTCTTAATGATATAAATCGTTGACACATATTTGATCCGTACAGTTCCCCCTGCCCGAGGCGGCATCGACATACCGGGAGAACGGCTTTCGGCCCATCTGATTCACTCCGGTTCCTGCCGGGCTGGCGCAGAGCCCCTGGCCGACGGGCTCCTGGCATTCCCATACCAGGCAATACCGGCTGAATCTGTCTGGTATCGCAGTAGAGATATCATAGCGCATCAGGCAATCGTCGTTGCCGCTATGCTCGCCCTGGGGATAACCGATATTGACCGGGAAAGGGGTGTTCCAGACAGGGTCTTCCGGAGAATAAGACCTGGCATAGTTTTCGCCAATGAAAGCGAAGATCCGGCTTCCTTTGCCCTCCATATCGATGTCGGCCTGGTTCTCATATGCAAAGAGTTCTTTTTTGCCCTCAACGGTTCTGGATTTCCAGTATTCGATCTCATCCTTCCCGGGGCCGTGGTGCCAGACGTTGCAGCAGTGAAAAAGCTCGTGGGCAAGGCTTGTGGCATAGTATTCATAGGTTTTGGAGGTGTCGCAGAGCTTTCGTGTCACCGTATCGCTCAGGTTCTGGTGGATCAGGACCCGTTCAATGACTCGGGGTGTTCCGGGACCGCCCACGGCCCACCCCGCATCTTCCGCGCTTGAAAAACTGTCCAGGAGCAGCCCGTGCTGATCCACCACATGGGGCCCTTCCCCGTGGTTCCGGTTGATGACCCGGGTGGTATCCAGCTCGGCTTCGGTGAGTTTATCATGGACATCCAGTTTGGACAGGGCCGCAAACCGGTTGATCCCCCTTTTGCTGCGGCCGCCGACGGTATCGCAGATGAAAAGGTCTTTTTTCTTCGGATCGGTCCTGAAATGACTGCCGTCTCCAAGGAACCCCCGGTATTCCTCCCAGAGGGTCAGTCCGTCCCCTTTGTTCCGGTCTCCCAGGGGCTGTTCATCATCGTCGGACCCGGGGTCTTTGCCCTTGACGCCCCTGGCTTCTTCCCAGGCATCGGCCACATGATTGCCGTCTTCATCATAGGGGAGGGAGATATCCCCTTCCTTGCCTTCCAGGTGGGCCAGGAGGGTTCGGCCGTCGTTCAAATGGGCCGTGATCTTTAATTTGCCGTAGGCCCCGCCGTCAAAGGAACTGATACTGAGCCTGCATTTTTTAAGCTTTTCCTTGCTTTTGGCGGTCCGGCCGTCCGGGGCCACGGTTTCCATGTCCGGGTTGTCCGTTGAAAGAAATTTCAGGTCCGGCTCCGTCTCGCCGGAGGGGCTGTTCATACAGGAACCGGTCTCTTTGGAAACCTCCAGGAGGTCGCATTGGAAATAGGCGGTCTTGTCCTTGGGTTCTTTCCCGGTTTTCGTGTCGATGAGTCTCACTTCAAAGGGGATGGCGTTCCCGGGCTCGCTTCCTGATTTGGATGCAGCCGGGAGCCAGGATTCATAGTCGGCCTTGGGTACGATGACGGCATCGATATCCGTCGGCCGGCAGTTCCAGGCCAGGGTATAGGAGACATGGAGCTTGCCGTCCCCGTTGACAACGGCGCCGGGACCCAGGGATTGGGCAAGGCTGTTCATCATCATTTTATAGCTTGGTATTTCAGACGCATTGTAAACGGCCATACCGGAAACGGCAAAGGGTTTTTCTGGATCAAATTTTCCCGTGAGCCGCCTGTCGGATTCCCCTTCCGGTATAGCGGCATTCTGGGCTGCCACACTCAGGGCCATGCCCATGGGGGCGGCCAGGGGATTTGGCAGGGACTGTTTTTGACCGTCAATGGAAATTTCGGTTTTCCCCTGCAATTCAGTGGTGTCGGGTCCCACGTCATTCATTTCAATCCGGAAGGTTTTGGCTTTTTTGTGAAGAATCACCCGGGCCGGTAACGGGTGATTGTCCTGGGGGAATTTGTAGGTCCAGTTGGCGTCGATGATATCTGTGGCTTTTCTTTTCCTGCCGCTGGGCTCGATTACGGTCCGCCGGGTCACTTCCTTCATCATTCCCTGTCCTGTTCCCGACACCTGGGGTTTGTCGGAGACCAGTTCCAGGGAAGCGACATCATCGGGCTGATCCAGGTCCTTGACCTTCCATTGGGTGACCGAAGTATAGGATGTGGTATAGGCATCCAGATAGGTCTTGTTTTTGGACAGGTCTTCCGAGGTTTCACTGTACCGGCCCGTGTAGTGACCGATGACCCGGGCGGAGATTCTCAAGGAAACATAATCGCCGGTCTCTTTTTTTTCCGGCTTGGCCCCATGGACCAAAGATAATGTCAAAATCAGGATTGCCAAAGTGTACAGGAATTTCATGAGAGCCTCCTCTGCGTCTTCATGATCTAAATCTCGTTAGGCTTCCGATGAGGCCGGAAGGACGGTTTTCAAATGTCAAATGCTGATTCAGGATAGAAATAGGATGAGGGCTTTCACATTGTCAATTAAAATTTAAAAATCATGCATGAGCTGTAGCAGCCAATTCTGATTTTAAGATCACAGGTTGCCTATCCGTATCGATTTGTGCTAATTAGATCCGGTATGAAAAAATCTGTTAAGAATAAAAAAAATCGGGTCCGGCGCTTTTTCGCTCTTCCGGCTATTGCCTGCCTCTTATTTTTAGGGGGTGCCGGAATAGTGACCGTCCTCTACCTTGCCAATCTGACGGAAGGCATGGATAAGCGGTTTGCCGGCCGCCTCTGGGACCTTCCCTCAAAAATCTATTCCGACATCACCCTGCTTTATCCCGGTCAGGCCTTGAACCCCCCTCTTTTGCTCGAAAAGCTGGATCGTTTAGGCTATCGGCCGGTTTCCGGCACCCCTTCCAAACCGGGGGAAATGCGTTTTTCAAAGACCGCCCTTGAGATCTATCTTCATGAGTTTCACTCGCCCTTTCATGAGCAGAAAAGCGCCTCGGTTTGGGTCGGCCTCAAAGACTCCCGGGTGACTTCCATCACCCGGAGCGATATGGACACAAAGGGAGCCATACTGGAATTGGAACCCGAGGTATTGATGCTCTATTACGGGCCCGACCGGGAACGGAGACAATTGATTTCCATCGGCCAACTGCCCGCCCACCTTCTTCATGCGGTGATGGCGGCGGAAGACCGCGGGTTTTATGGCCATTCCGGCATTGAGATACGGGGGATACTGCGGGCCCTGGTCGCCAATCTCAAGGAATGGGAAATCAGCCAGGGCGGCTCCACCATCACCCAGCAACTGGCTAAAAATTATTTTCTGACACCGGAGCGGACCTTGAGCCGCAAATTCAAGGAACTTCTCATTGCCGGGATCTTGGAATATAAATTCGACAAGGACACCATCCTGGAAATGTATTTGAATGAAATTTATTTCGGCCAGGAGGGGCCGGTTTCCATCAACGGCATCGGTGAGGCCTCCCGGTTCTTTTTTGATAAATCCGCCGCTGACCTGTCCGTGTCTGAGTCTGCGGTTCTGGCCGGGTTGATCAAGGCTCCCAACCAGTTCTCGCCCCACCGGAATCCGGAACGCTGCACGTCCCGCCGGAATGAGGTGCTGGAGGCCATGCATAAAAACGAGTGGCTGACGGCAGAGTCGCTCGAGGAAGAAAAGGCCCGGCCGGTCAAAGTCGCCCCCTATCGCGGATACCACCAGCAGGCCCCGTATTTCATGGATTATCTCACCGGGCAACTGACCAGCCTCTACAGCCGTGAAACCCTGTCCAGTGAGGGGCTGTCCATTTTCACCACCATTGATACCGAGGTCCAGTCGGCAGCGGAAAAGGCTTTGAAGAAGGGCCTTGAACGCCTGGAAGCCGCCAACCCGTCCCTGAAACGGCAGAATCCGGGGGAAAGCCTTCAGGGTGCCGTCATTGTCATGCAGCCGAAAACCGGGTATATCCTGGCCATGGTGGGCGGCAGGGATTATGGCGTCAGCCAGTTCAACCGGGCCGTCCAGGCCAGGCGACAGCCGGGCAGTGCTTTTAAACCCTTTGTCTATCTGGCGGCATTGGATCAATATACCCCCGTATCCATGCTGGATAATTCCCCCCAGACCTTCATGGTCAATGGCCAACCCTGGACACCGAAAAATTATTATGCCCAGGCAGAGCCGGAGATCACTTTCAGAAAGGCCCTGGCCCAGTCCCAGAATCTGGCCACGGTGAACCTGGCCTACGGCATGGGTCTTGAACGGGTTACCCAGATCGCCCGGGCTTTTCATTTTTCCGCTCCGGATGATCCTTATCCGTCCATGGCCCTGGGCACCCTGGAAGTGGAGCCCCTGTCCCTTGCCCGGGCCTATTGCGTGTTCCCGGCCGACGGGGTGCTTCCTTTTCCGCTGTCCATCCGGGAAGTGGCGGATACCGGCGGCAAGACCATCGAAAGCCGCCATGCCACCATCGAACGGCTGACCACCCCGGCCAAGGCCTATATGATGAGCGATCTCATGCGGGATGTGGTGCGTGACGGCACGGCGCGGTCACTGAAACAAATGGGCGTGACCTGGCCCGTGGCCGGAAAAACCGGGACCACCAATGATTCCCAGGATGCCTGGTTTGTGGGGTACACCCCGAACCTGGTAGCCCTGGTCTGGGTGGGATTTGACAACAACGACTCGATTAAGGCAACCGGGGCCACGGCGGCTCTTCCCATCTGGGCAGACCTGATGAAAGCCTTGCCCCAGTATGTATCCGGGGAATGGTTGCCCCTGCCGTCGGGGATTGAAACCCTGACCATCTGCGCCGACAGTAGAGAAATAGCAAGGGAAGGCTGTTGTCCCAGGATCATGGAAGAGATCTTCCTTTCGGAAAACCAGCCGGAAACCCTCTGCCGTCAACACGAATGTTCTTCAAATCTTGAAAAGGTCTGGAATGGAATTAAGAAAATATTGCCTTCTTTTTAAATGGGCCGCCATGGGCATGGCCTTGATTTTTCTGACCGGGTGCTCCATCCTGGCGCCGAAACCGGCTCCTAAGCCTGAAAAGACAGAGGTGGGCCGTCACCTTCCCCCCAAAGAAATCAGCCCGGAACCGGTCCCTAAAACCGTGGAAGAACCGCCGGTCCCAAAACCGCTTCTCCCCAAAAAGGAAAGACCGGCAGAGCCGCCTGTGAATCAGCAAACTCCCATGGCTCTGGCGTCGGTGACCTTTTCCCAGCAGGGACAGGCCTACCTGAAAAACAATAAACCCGATGAGGCCATCAGGGTCCTGGAAAGGGCCGTTAATCTGAATCCCAGGAACGGAGAAAATTATTTTTATCTTGCCGAAGCCTGGATCATGAAGGGGAATGCGTCCCAGGCCAGGGAATTCAACCGTTTGGCCGAGATTTATATGAAAGCCGATCCTGAAGGCATGGGCCGGGTTCAATCCCAGAAAGAGCGGATCAATAAATTAAAATAACGGGTTGCATATCCGGACAAACCTGTGCTAATTAAATTGCCTATGAAACAGTATGTCATAGACGGGCTGCGGCTTGAAGAGTATGAGAAATTAAAGGCGTATCTTGATCAATACCTGACGTCTTCACCCCTGGGCGGAGTCTACTGGCTTGAACTGGATCAGGACATCCTGACCCCTCTGCAGAAAGATCATAGGGATTGCCGGCCCCATGTTTTTGCCCTGATGCTGGAAGAAACCTATCTGTCCTGTGAATTTCTGGTAAGAGTTGAAAAAAAAATCAAATGTGATTGTATGGGTTATGCGACCAAGGAGCAGCTCAATTGGCTCATAGACCAGGCTGATGCCATTCTTGAAAAGCTTGGTATTCGAATTTAGACCCGTTATTTAGGATATCCGGATGTTGAAAATAATTCCCCTGGGAGGCCTTGGCGAAATCGGGCTCAATATGATGGTGATCGAATATGATGATGTCATGTTCATCATTGACGCCGGTCTTATGTTTCCCGAAGACTATATGCTGGGGGTGGATATTGTCATCCCGGCCATGGATTATATCCGGGAAAACAAGGATAAGGTCCAGGCCGTCATCCTGACCCACGCCCATGAGGATCATATCGGGGCCCTGCCGTATCTGTTGAAGGAGATCCGGCTCCCGGTGTACGGCACCGCATTTACCCTGGGGATTGTCAGAAACAAGCTCATTGAATTTGAACTCAACAAATATATTGATCTGAACCTTGTGAATCCCGGCGAGACCCTGACCATTGATCCCTTTGAAATTGAATTCATCCGGGTGAGCCACAGTACGGCCGACGGGGTCGGGCTTGCCATCAAAACCCCCGAGGGCCTGGTGATTCATACCGGGGATTTCAGGATCAGCCATGATGCCGATCCCATGAAGAATACGGATATTTCAACCTTTGCCAGATTCGGAGAAGCAGGCGTTCTGGCCCTGATGTCGGATTCCACCAATGTGGAGGCCGAAGGCTATACCATGAGCGAACAGGAAGTGGCCAAGAATCTTGAAAAATTCATCATTGCCGCTCCGGGCCGGGTGGTGGTGGCCTTGTTTGCATCCAATGTCTTCAGGATCCAGCAGATCATCGACATGGCCGTCCGCGACCAGAGAAAAGTCGTTTTCAACGGCCGGAGCATGGATCAGATCATTGCCGTGGCCACGGAACTGGGATATATTCACTGCCCGCCCAATACCCTGGTGGATGTGAAACAGATCGGCAAATACCGGGATGATGAAATCGTCATCATCACCACGGGCAGCCAGGGTGAGCCCATGTCGGCCCTGGTCCGGATGGCCTCGGGCATTCATAAGCACATCAATATCAAGAAGGGGGATACCGTCATCCTGTCTTCCCGGTATATCCCGGGTAATGAAAAAGCCATTTCCAGCATTATCAATAAACTGTACCGCCGGGGAGCCGACGTGGTCTATTCCAAGATTGCCCAGATCCACACCTCGGGTCATGCCCACCAGGAAGAATTAAAACTCATGCTGAACCTGACCAAACCCCGGTATTTTATTCCCATCCACGGGGAATACCGCCATCTGGTGGTTCATGCAAGGCTTGCCGAAGGCCTGGGCATGCCCAGGGAAAATGTCCTGGTGGTGGAAGACGGCAAGGTGATTGCCTTTGACGAAACCGGCGGCAGGCAGGAAGGCAGTGTTCATACCGGCCGGATTCTGGTGGACGGAAAAGGCATCGGGGATGTGGGCCGGAGCGTGCTCAAGGAACGGCGGGAATTGTCCGAAGGCGGTCTTGTGGTGGTCACCATGATCATAGACGAGGAAACCGGGGTGGTGCTTTACGGCCCGGAACTCATATCCAAAGGCTTTGTCTTTGATGCCGCCACCGGCTACCTGGTGGACGATGCCCAATGTGTGATCCTTGAAATTGTTGAAGAAATCGAGGCGGGGCGTGAAGACCGGATTGAAATCCTCCGTAAAAAACTTCAGAAGGCCCTGAAACAATATTTTGCCTTTGCCATCAACCGAAAGCCCCTCATCGTTCCGGTCATCATTGAAGTATGAAAAAAGAACTCACGGCCATTCTTTTTTTATTTCTGGTCATCCTCACCGCAGTCAGCCTCTTGACCTATCATGCCTCGGACCCTTGCGCGGGGAACGAATTTTTTTCTGTTCCCAAAACCATCCATAATGCCTTCGGCCTTTTAGGAGCCCATACCGCCGGGATTTTTATCTATCTTTTCGGCCTGGGGGCCTACTGGCTTCCGGCCATTCTGGGCCTTACCGGGGTCTGGGTCCTGAAGGGGAGATCCGGAAAAATCATCGGCTTGACGGTTCTGGGCGGGTTTCTTTTAATGACCTGCACCGGCGGGCTGCTCTTTCTTGTCCGGACTGAATACGCAGCCCTGGGCACCCGCATTTCATCGGGTGGTGTGATCGGTATTGCCATGGCTGCCTTTTTGCTGAAATATGCCAATATGGCCGGGTGCGTGATTATCCTGGCCTTTTTTTTCCTGGTCGGCTTTATCCTGACCACGGGCCTATCCCTCATCACCCTCATTGCCTTTTTTAATCAAAAAGCAGGTGAAATCGCAAAAGAGATCCAGGAGGGAATCCAGGAATTCCTGGATTTTCTCAAAGGAAAATACAATCTTTGGGTCAAAGAAAAGCAGGAACAAGAAAGGCAGATCGATATCACGCCGTTCAGGGAAGCGCCTTTCATCAAACTGCCGGAAAAGGTCTCGGAACGAAAGGAACCGGTTGAAACCGGACCCTGTTTTGAACCGGAAATCATCACCCTTGAGGTGGATGATTCGGAGTTCAAGCCTGACCCTGTTTTCAAAGATATCCGGGAAAAGATGGAGTTTAAGCTGCCCTTGATTTCATTTCTTGATGAGAAGAAAAAGGTTAAAAAAAATATTGATACCGAGCTTCTCAAGGAAAAGGCAAAGATACTGGAAAGCAAGCTCAATGATTTTAATGTGTTCGGGGAAGTGGTGGAAATTCTTCCCGGACCTGTCATCACAACTTTTGAATACAAACCCGCCGCCGGCATCAAGATCAGCAAGATCGCCGGGCTGTCCGACGACCTGGCCCTGGCCCTCAGCGCCATCAGCATCCGGATCGTGGCCCCCATTCCGGGACGGGATGTGGTGGGCATTGAAATTCCCAATGATGAAAGGGAAATCGTTAATTTAAGGGAATTGATCGCCTCCAGGGAATTTGCCCAGTCTTCTTCCTTTCTGACCCTTGGGCTGGGCAAAGACCTTCTGGGCAAACCCGTGGTGACCAAAATGGACTCCATGCCCCATCTTCTCATTGCCGGCGCCACCGGCACCGGGAAAAGCGTGGGCCTGAATTCCATGATCATCAGCCTTTTGTATAAGGCCACCCCCGATGATATCAAGATGATCATGATTGATCCCAAACGCATAGAATTGTCTGTTTATAATGATATTCCCCATCTCATCTCCCCTGTGGTGACGGATATGAAAAAGGCCACCAATGCCCTTTTCTGGGCGGTCAGGGAAATGGAGCGCCGGTATGAAGTCCTGGAGCAGACCGGATTCCGGAATATTGTCCAGTATAATGCCATGGTGGCCTCAACCCCTGCCCGGGCCGCCGATGATCCGGACACGGCCCCCAGGCTTGAAAAACTGCCCTATATTGTGGTCATCGTGGATGAGTTGGCCGATCTCATGATGGTGGCATCCAAGGATGTGGAATTCGCCCTGACACGGCTGGCCCAGATGGCCAGGGCCGCCGGGATTCATCTGATTGTGGCCACCCAGCGGCCTTCGGTGGATGTCTTGACGGGCAGCATCAAGGCCAATTTCCCCACCCGGATTTCCTTCCAGGTGTCTTCCAAGGTGGATGCCCGGACCATTTTTGACGGCGGTGGACCTGAAAGTCTTCTGGGCAACGGGGATATGCTCTTCTGCCCGCCGGGAACCGGAAAGCTGGTCCGGATCCAGGGGGCCTATATTTCCGAGAATGAGATTGGAAAGATCACCCGGTTTCTGAAGGACCAGAGGGAACCGGATTATCTGGAAGATATCACCCTGGCCGGCGAGGATGAAGCAGAAGAAAAAGAATTTGACGAGTCGGATCATGACGATAAATATGACGAGGCCGTGGCCCTGGTGACCCAGACCCGCCAGGCCTCCATTTCCTATGTTCAGCGCCGCCTGCGCATCGGGTATAACCGGGCGGCCCGGCTCATCGAAATCATGGAACACGAGGGTATAGTGGGACCCCAGATCGGGTCCAAACCCAGGGAAATTCTGGTGAGGTCCTATGATGACGATTGATTTTGATTTCTGGCGCAGCATCAAGGGCTTCATGGATGAAGAGGAGGCCCAGCGGCTTTATACCCTTTCACTTCAAGCGGCAGAACAGGGCCCCATCCTTGAAATCGGCAGTTATTGCGGAAAATCAGCCTATATCATCGGATCAGCCTGCAAAGAAAAACAATCCATTCTCTATTCCGTTGACCATCACCGGGGATCTGAAGAACAGCAGCCTGGAGAAGCCTATTTTGATCCGGACCTGTTTGATCCCAAATCAAAAGCCGTCAACACCTTCCCGTTTTTCAGGGAGACCCTGGACAAGTCAGGTCTTGAAGATGTTGTCATCCCCATTGTGGCCGCTTCAACGGCGGCCGGAAAGATGTGGCAGACCCCGCTTTCCATGGTCTTTATTGACGGGGGCCATTCCTTTGAGGCCGCCTATGCAGACTATCTCACCTGGGCCCGCCATATTCAATCCAGCGGTTTTTTGGTGATTCATGATATTTTTTTTGATCCTGAGAAAGGGGGGCAAGCGCCCCGCGAGGTATATGAAGCCGCTCTTTCCTCCAACGAGTATGAAGCTCTTGAAATAACAAACACCCTCGGGGTATTGAAACGCAAATAAGGAAACCGGGATACGGATATGGAAAAAACAAAAATGATCAACACCGTTCTGGAACAAATCAAGGCCTATTACCTTGAGATGCTGCCCTTTAACAAGGTCCTGGGCATCGGCATCGATCTTCTGGATTATGACACCGGTGAGGCCGTGACCGGCTTTGATATGAAACCGGACCTGGTCGGAAATCCTGTGGCCGGTATCCTGCACGGCGGGGTTACCGCCTCGGTCATAGACCTCACCGGAGGGCTTTCCGCTCTTCTCTCCTGTGCCAGATATCACCAGAACAAACCCCTTGACGTCATCCAAAAAAAGCTTGTGTCTTCAGCCACCATCGATATGCGGGTGGATTATCTGCGACCCGGCAAAGGAGTTTCCTTTAAATGCTTAAGCCGGGTGATCCGGGCAGGCTCCAGGATCGTGGTGGCCAAGATCGATCTGTATAATGATATTGATGTCCGGATCGCCACCGGAACCGCGACCTATCTCATCGGCTAAAGATTTTTGGCAGGGCCTGTCAAGTTTTCAACTCACTGAAATCAAAAGCCTAAATCCTTTGGAACCGTTTCTATCTTGACTTTATCCAGGAGGTCTTTTATAAGGATTCGGGTGATCATGAGGGTATTGGATATAACCGGTTGGCATAAAAAATCCTATGAAACAAAAATTATATCAGACAATTGAAGGCAAAATTCTTTTCACCGGAGTTCTTCTTTCCCTGCTGCTCCTGGCGGTCATCGGGTATTTTGCCGTCATGGATTTCGAGAAAGCAAAGATCCTGGTTCTTACGCTTTTGGCCCATACTTTCGGCGGCCGTGCAGCAGGGATAGGGATCTGCATCATGAATGATTTCGGCCCCATCGTTACCATCGGGTATAATTTTTACCTTGAGGTCCTGATCGTCTGCTTTACCTATTCGATTTTTGTCCTGACGGTTACCAATTATGTTCAGATACCATGGATGCGAAGGATGATGGAAAAGATAACCCATAATGCGCTCGAACAAAAAGATAAAATCGAAGCCTATGGCTGGATCGGCATTTTTCTTTTTGTCATGGCGCCTTTTTTTATGACCGGCCCGGTGGTGGGTTCCGTCATCGGGTATATGATCAGGGTTCCATTGGTCAAGAACCTTGCCGCCACCTTCGGAGGAACCCTTGCCGCCATTATTGTCTGGTTTTTTTGTTTTGATTTTATGGAAGAACGGTTCCATGTGATTCAATATGTATTTGCCGGAATTATCATTGTGGTCATCCTGTCCAAGTATAAAAGTATTAAGCAATTTTTCTTCGGCAAAAAGAACTGAACCCCATCTGCAGTTATTCTTCTTTGGCTGTAATCTGTTTTACAGTCTGTCAGTATTTTTAACACCTTTGGCCATGTTTCCTGCCTGGCCTTGTCCATTAATATAATAATATTAATAAAATCAGATAGATATGCTTTAAAATGCTCTGGTCCGCCTGGCACGTTCCTTGCTCTTTTTTGAGTTCAATGAATTTGGCAAGGGGAGTCTGTTGTCTGGTTTTTTACCGATTGGATGAGGAACGGCCATGAATTTATCTGCGAAAATTCGACTGCTGTCCGTGATTTTGCGCTGGCGGCTCACATGGAAGAAAAATGATCTGGAATATAGGCCCAAAGGGATTGATAATCCAAAATTCATGACCGCCATGGAGGCGGTCCGGTTGATAAAGGACGGCTCCACAAGCTTTTCCTGCGGCATGGCCGGGAATGCCAGGCCGTCTGTCTGGTTCTGGGCCATTGAACGCCTTTTCAGGGAAACCGGGCATCCCAGAGGGCTCACCCATATCATTGTCGGAGCCCAGGGCGGGCGGGGACGGATTCCGGGGACCCTGGAGGAGCTTGGCAAATATCCCGGGTTGATCACCCGGCTGGTTGCGGGCCATATTGAGACCCTTAAAACATTTTTGAAGCTGGCGGACCAGGGGGCCTTGGAACTGCACACCCTTCCCCAGGGAATGGAAACCCTGCTCATCGAAGCCCAGGGCCGGGGCCGGTTTTTTATTGAAAGTGACACCGGGGCCGGGACCTTTCTGGATCCCAGGGTAGGCAACGGCAGTGTTGTTGTGCCCGGAAAAGGGACGAGCCTGGTGGAGGTGGCCGGGGAGGATCTGCGGTACAGCCTTCCCAAAATCGATACCGCTTATTTTATTGCACCGGCTGCCGACCGGGAAGGTAATATATATGTGAAAAACTGTGCCTTGTTTACCGAAACCCGTGAATCTGCCCTGGCTGCCAAGGCAAACGGAGGCAAGGTGCTGGTCAGTGTGGCACAGATCATTGATAAGCAGCCGGATGACATTTTTTTGCCGGCAGAAATGGTGGATGCCGTGGCGGTTCATCCGTATAACGAGCAGACAGTGGCCGTGCCCCAGAAAAAATTCTGGCCCATGTTCACCGAAGGCGCCAAGGTTGACCCACAGGCTGCCATGGCAGAGCTTCAGTTCGTGAACCGGGTTCTGGGCATTACCCCGATTCGCGGAAAGGTGGAAGATGCCCTTGCCCGGCTGGCCGCTTCAATTTTTACCCGGTTTGTAAAAAAATGCTGCAATATCATCATCGGTGTCGGGCTTCCGGAAGAAGTGGCCCGTCTGATCCATACCGGCGGCCTGTTTGAAGATGTGACCTTCATGTCCGAAACCGGGGTCATCGGTGGTCTTCCCGCACCGGGGGTCTATTTCGGGGCCGGAGTCAATCCCAGGGAAATCATATCGTCGGCCCAGATATTTCATCTGTGCTATGAACATTTGGACTGTGCTGTTTTAGGGATACTGGAAGTGGACAGCCAGGGAAACGTCAACGTTTCCAAACGGGGTGAAGGGCCCTTAAACTATGTGGGACCCGGCGGATTTCCGGATTTTTGTGCGGCGGCGGATACCCTCATTTTTGTGGGGTCCTGGATGGCCAATGCGAAAATGGAAATCCGGGACAAACGGCTTAGCATCCTCAAGTCCGGCACCCATAAATTTATCAAAAAAGTCAGCGAAATCACCATGAGCGGTGAACAGGCACTGAAAAAAGGCAAAACCGCCTTGTACGTAACCAATGTCGGTGTGTTCCGGTTAACAAATAAAGGTATGATGCTGATCGAAGTCATGCCCGGAGTGGATATTGAAAAAGATATCATACAGGCCTGCCCCATGCAGGTTATCCTGCCCGAATCCGGCCAGGTTCCGGTCACCCCGGATGCCATTGTGACAGGGGAGGGATTTCGCCTAAACTGGCAATCTGTATTCAAGTAAAAATGCACCGTCGGCATCCGGGGCATTGGTGGATTTTTTTTTAATATCTTGAAATGATGCGAAAATATTTATAGGATTCAGGGTATACTATCCCTCATCCATAACCCTAAGGAGGATACCATGACTTCTGAAACCCCGTTTCAACATCTAACGACGGACCCTGCCGTGCAGCAGATGCTGGCAAAGGCAAAAGAAAACCATATTTCCACGGTCTGGGACCGGTATGAGCAGATGCTGCCCCAGTGCGGGTTCGGCGAAACCGGATTGTGCTGCCGCCATTGTCTCCAGGGCCCCTGCCGGATCAACCCCTTCGATCCGGGTGCCGAGACCGGTATCTGCGGCGCCAATGCAGATGTCATGGTGGCACGGGGACTTGACCGTGCCATTGCAGCCGGAACTGCGGCCCATTCCGGCCATGCCAAACACCTGGCCCATACCTTGCTGAAAATGGCCCGGGGCCAGGCCAAAGATTATAAGATCACGGACCCGGTGAAACTGAAAAAAGTCGCTGCCCGTCTCCATATTGCCGTGGACGGAAGGGCGGATACCGACATTGCCCTGGATGTGGCAAAGGCAGCCCTGGCGGATTTCCATGAAAAAGACACGCCGGTCCTGTGGGCAGCCGGTGTGGTTACGCCGGGGCGGGTAGAGGTCCTGTCAAAACTGGGCCTTGTTCCCAAGGGGATTGACCATGAGGTGGCTGAGATCATGCACAGAACCCTGTACGGCGTGGACGCAGATCCCGTCAACCTGCTTCTGGGCGGGCTGCGCTGCAGTGTGGCCGATCTTGCCGGATGCTATATGGGCACGGATCTGGCCGATATCCTGTTCGGCACCCCCACCCCCCTTGCAAGCCAGGCCAATCTGGGCACCCTAAAAAAAGAGAGCGTTAATATCGCCCTTCACGGCCACAACCCGGTCCTTTCCGAGATCATCGTCAAGGTGGCGGGAGAGATGGCGGACGAGGCCGTGGCCGCCGGAGCCGACCGGATCAATGTGGTGGGGATCTGCTGCACCGGCAACGAACTCATGGAGCGCCACGGGATTCCGTCCTGCACCCATTCCGTGTCCCAGGAAATGGCGCTTGTCACCGGGGCCGTGGATGCCATGATCGTGGATTACCAGTGCATCATGCCGTCGGTGGCATCGGTGGCCGAATGCATGGGCACCAAAGTCATCACCACCATGGACATCTGCAAGATCACCGGTGCAGAGCACATTGATGTAAAAGAGGAAACCGCGGCTGAAAATGCACGCCAGGCCATCTTACAGGCCATTGCCGGGTTTAAGAAAAGAAAAAATAAACCCACCCATATCCCCGCCCTTACCAATACGGTGGTGGCCGGTTTTTCCACCGAATCCATTGTGGCGGCCCTGTCCAAGCTCAATGCCAAGGACCCCCTGGCTCCGCTGGCAGACAGTATCAAATCCGGCAATATCAAAGGCGTGTGCCTGTTTGCCGGGTGCAACAATGTCAAAATCCCCCAGGATATCAATTATACAAAAATAGCGGCTAAACTGCTCAAGGAAAATGTCCTGGTGGTGGCCACCGGCTGCGGTGCAGGATCTCTCATGCGCCATGATTTCATGGACCCGGCCAAAACCCGGGATCTCTGCGGCAACGGCCTTTTTGCCGTGCTCAATGCCATCGGTGAGGCCAATGGTCTGGGTGGGCCTCTGCCCTCTGTTCTGCATCTCGGGTCCTGCGTGGATAATTCCCGGGCCGTTGAAATCACCGTGGCCCTTGCCAATTATCTGGGCGTGGATATCAACCAAATGCCGGTGGTGGCCTCTGCACCGGAACCCACATCGGAAAAGGCCGTTTCCATCGGCACCTATGCCGTTGCCGCAGGGCTTCCCACACATGTGGGCGTGATGCTTCCGGTCATGGGAAGCGCTTTGGTGGCAAAGGTTCTTACCCAAACCGTAAAAGATTTGACAGGCGGATATTTTATTGTGGAGCCGGACCCTGATAAAGCCGCGGACATGCTCTTGCAGGCGTTAAATGACCGCAGAAAAGGCCTTGGGCTGGTTTAATTTAAAATTCATAACATGCCGATAAAATGAAGGAAAGGATCTGTCATGTCAAATTATAAAGAAATATTTGTAAAAACAGATAAATGCACCGGGTGCCTGACCTGCAAAATTGCCTGCGCTGTGGAACACTCTGAAACCAAATCGCTTTTCAGCGCCATCCGGGAGAGTCCGAGACCTGTGTCCCGGGTTTATGTGGAATGGCTGCCCGGCAATGCCAAAGTGCCCGTCCTCTGCCGCCACTGCGAAGAGGCCCCCTGTCTCAATGCCTGCATCAGCGGGGCCATCAGCCGGTCGGATACAAATGCCGTGATCACGGATGCGGGCAAATGTATCGGCTGCTGGACCTGTGTCATGGTCTGCCCCTATGGGGTCATCGGCCGGGACCAGACCCTTGCCAAGGCCTTTCGCTGTGACCGGTGCCCGGACCGTGAGATTCCGGCCTGTGTCGGCGCCTGCCCGACCCAGGCCCTGGTGTATGAAACCGTGGACGGTTTTTCAAAGACAAAACGCAAAACCGTATCCAGGGAGCTTTTAACCAGGGAAGGAGCCTAGGCCATGGAAACCCGATATCTTATTGTGGGCGGCAGCGCCGCCGGTATGGCAGCCGCCCATACCATACGGAAAAAAGATAAAACCGGGGCCATTACCGTCCTGTCCGATGAAGACACGCTTCCGTATTTCAGACCCATGGTCCCCTATATCCTTACCGGGAAAAAACAGGTGCCGGATATCGCCCTTTCCGGGACCGGCATCTTTGTCCAGCCCCGTATTGATGTCAGGACCGGAACCATTGTCACCTCAGTGGACCCGGTTGCAAAAATTCTGACCACCGCATCCGGTAAAACCTGGTCCTATGATAAAGTCCTCTTTGCCACGGGGTCCCGGCCTTATCTGCCGGAAACCGTCAAAGGTCTGGATTCCCCCGGCGTCTTTTCCCTGAAGACCGTGGCCGATGCTGCGGCCATGGCACAACGCTCCCGGAACACGGACCACGTGGTCCTCCTGGGCGGCGGCATCCTGAATCTCAAGGCTGCCTTTGCCCTGCTGGAAAAAAAGATCAAAGTGACCCTGGTGGTCCATTCCCCAGAGGTCCTGTCCCAGCTCATGGACCCGGAAGACGCTTTCCTCATCCGAAAAGCCCTGGATAGGGCCGGTTTAAAGATCATGACCGGGTGCAGCGCCGACCATGTGGTTACCGATGCCGACGGTGTGTGCGCCGTGGCCCTGGACAATGGAACACAGATCCCCTGCCGGATGGTTTGCGTGGGCAAGGGTGTGATCCCCAACACGGAATGTGTCCGGGGCAGCGCCATCACTGTTGATAAAGGCATCCTGGCAGATCCCTTCACCGCGTGCAGCGTGAAGGATACCTTTGCGGCAGGGGATGTGGCCGTGACCCATGATCCGGCCACCGGGGAAAAAACCGTGACCGCCCTCTGGACCAATGCCGTTGACATGGGCATCTGCGCCGGTCTGAACATGGCCGGTATCCCCACCCGGTATACCGGCACCCTGGGGATCATGAATGCAACCCAAGTGGCAAAGGAACCCTTTGTCGCCATGGGCCGGGTCCACACAAAGGGCAGGGATCTGGAAACCCATATTGATAAGACAGACACCACCTATCGGAAGATTGTTTTTAATAAAGAAGGAACCCGACTTGTCGGTGCACTCTTTATCGGGGATATTACCCATGCAGGCATGTACCGGTATGTGATCCGGGAGAAAAAGCCCATTGACCGGATCAAATCCCATCTCATCCGCCACACCCTGCATTACGGACATTTTATGTAAAGCATACGGATTACCCTTTTACGGCGGATTAAAAATTGGGTTTTGAATAAGGAAAAAGACGGATGGAAATGGTTCAAGATCATGAATTCATAAGGCTTGAAAAACAGGATAAACAGGCCTGGGTCACTTTTTGCCGGGAAGATCACCTCAATGCTGTGAACAACGCCTGTACCGAGCAGATCCTGGACATTGCAAGGGCATTGAACACGGACGAAACCGTTCGGGTGATTGTCATCCGGGGTCAGGGCCGGGCTTTTTGCACGGGTATCGATCTGAAGGAACTGGCAAACGACAGGATAGAAATGAGCTATCATCAGCGATGGGAATCTGCTCTGAGGTTGTTTGAAACCATGGAAAAACTTGTTATCGTGGGTATGCACGGGTATTGCCTGGGGGGTGCGCTGCAACTGTCCCTGGCAGCGGACATCAGGGTCAGCACGGCCGGTTGCATGATAGGCCTGCCGGCCATCAAGGAATCCCTGATTCCCGGCCTGGGAACCTGGCGTCTGCCACGCTATATCGGTTGGGGACGGGCTAAAAAAATGGTTCTGGGCGGGCAGAATATCCAGGGAGAGGAAGCCCTGAGGATCGGTCTTGTCGATCACATCGTTCCTGAAAAGGATTTTTTTGCCCATGTGGACAGGGTGGCCCGGGATTATCTGATGGCCTGTTCAACCGGAAACCGCATGAGTAAATTAATGGTAGGCCATGCCTTTGACATGGATTACGATGAAGCCCTTTCAACCTATTTCAGGTTACAGGAACGGGCCCAGTCCAGCCCCGACGCCTGGGAGGCCAAGCGGGCCTATCTGGCTGGAGAGACCCCCCGGTGGGAATAGGTATTCGAGCTTTCCATGTCCGGATCGGATCTTTTCTTTATGGCGGCGTCTTTGACCTGAAGGGTCATAATCGCTGGATCAGGTAAACCAATACCGGCAGGCAGCTTTCCTTTTTTATGGCATAAAACCTTGGCAACAGCTCCCTTTTCTTAGGGTTATCCTTTAGCGGTGATAAATAGATCACCCCTTTTGTTTTTGCATCGGAATGGGTTAAAAGCCGGGCCAAAGAATTGTCATGGTCCGGAGATAAATGGTCTCCGACAATGAAATTGCCCGTGACTTCTATCCGGTCAAAGGCCGCATTGATGCCTATCATTTTTTCAAAGGCTTCCTGCACCTCCTGGGATGTAACGGGTTTGCCGATGAGGGAGAGGGTCCCCGGATCAACGGATTCAAACCCGATATTGATATATGTATAAAAAGGAAGTTGATTCAGGCGTTCAAACAGGGCCGGGCCTGATCTTAGGAAAGATCCCACGCTGCCGAAGAGATACAGAAAAGGCTTTTGATCCATGCGCGGCCTGAAGCCGAATGCGCGATACGCCTCTTCTGCGGAAAAGCAGATAAGGTCCTCCCCGGCGGCAAGGGCATCATGATTGCCAAGGAAAAGCGCATGGCAATTGACCAAATCCGCACCAAAATGATGTTTCAACCCCGTGATCTGTTCCTGGATATTCTCTTTTGACCTTTTTTGAAATTTTTGGTCTGATTTCACACAGCAGAATTTACAATGATAAAGACATCCATCGCTGATGGTCAGAGGGATGACATCATAATCCGCATGGCGGGTGTCCGGCGGAAGCACTGAAACCCTGGCGCCGATGATCCGGTTCAGCGCCTGGGAGCGCTCATAAAGCCTCTGGTCGTCATGGGCCAGGATCCGTTCCATCAGGCCCCTTGCATGGGGGTACATCCCCTTTGAACGGGCCATATGCAGGTTGGCAAACAATTGGGACCATTCTGCCAGGGCGCCCATGACCACGGGGTTGGAGAAATATTTGATCTCCCATACCGGGTTGCTGGGGTAGGGCAGACAGGGCAGATAATATTCCCCCATCCAGGAAACCACCCCATCATAACCGCTCTTATCCCCCACCGTATAATACACCCAGTCGTTTCCCACGGTCCGTTTGAATTGCTCTGCCGGATGGGGCCAATCCGGTTTGAGCCCCCGGATGGATTTGATTTCTCCGTTCAGGTTAAAGCAGAACTCAAAATCGCGGGTCCGGATTTCCGAATACCTGCCGAACCGCAAAGGGAAAGTCTGCTTGACCCGTTTTTCAGGGCCCTCTTTTTCAAGGCTGATCATCAAATGCTGCTGCTGTGAAAAATCCATTGTTTCCATCATCATTCATCTTCCTATGGATGCTTTAACATATCGGCAAATAAGTTTTTCCAGATGCAAAAAGATAATCCTCCCCGCCGGTCAGCCCTATCTTCATATTGAATATAGGCGTCACTTCCCATCTTAGTCACCCAGGGCGCTTTCGGATAATAATCTATTCATTGCCGATATCCTTTTTTTGTCCTCCGGCGACTCAACGGGGAGCGTAAAGAAATCTGTCTTCAATTATCTTTGATCTGAACAACGAACTGTGCGGCGTGCTTTTTGCGTCCGTACAATTGACAGGTTAGCCGACCTTTTCCAATAATTCATCTAGTACGGCCTGGCGCTTCAATCTATCATTGGTTACCTCTCCCAAAGTCTCTATCAAGCCGACGGCATCATTAAAAATCCGCACTGCAGCCTCACTATGCCGCGCGAAGGCGTCTATAATTGTCTGACAATATCCCTCTATTTTCTTTGAATTAAGTTGAGGTATGTCTTTCCCTGCGACCATAGCTGCCACAATGGCTAAAATGTGCCATTTGAATCTTCGCATATTTTGAGGGATAGTATTATTTGATGTGAGAAGGTGAAGTCTATAAAGGGTGAGCGCACTTGAATAAAATATCGACTCTTTATTTCCCTCTCTAAAAATTTGGCCTCCAAAATCTTGATACATTCTTTTGGGGTACTTGAATGCCAAATCGGGGCGACGTAAATACATGGCACAGACGCACTTTGCTGCATTATGAAGGTTTACAACTCGTATTGCTGGGATTCCTTTTCCTACATATTGTTTGTCGCGGCGCTCGAAATACAGTCGTCCATCTTGACCTTCGAAAGTATTGAAATAAGCCTCAACATTTTTTGTAATGGGGCTAAGGGAAAGAAACTGGTTTTCATCAATTTTGGTTTGACTGTTCGTGGCTCTAACAAGCTCGCTAAAGACATCTTCGTCTGTTGTTTCAACGATTTTTAAGGTAACCATTATCCCATCTGATAGTTTATCCCTATTCTCAAATAATACATGAGAAGTCTGACAACCATTAACTATCTGGAAATTTTTAAGATGAAGTGTAGTCCCTTGAACTCTAACATCAGGGCTCACTATCGTTACACCATTATTTAGCACAGGAAATCGTGTCTTTGCATTAGGTTCATTTAGAGTTTCCATAATCTGCGCGTTTACAGGGTTTTCTGCACCTAAATAGTGACGTACATTTTCTTCAAACAACTGCCCTCTAATAGTGCCATCATTGCTTGATAATAAGTTGTCCACGTAGTCTTTTGCTTTTGCTATTACGAGGTAGGACTCTTCAATTCCAGCGATGTGTGGAAGTGATGCGCTGCTATGCATCGAGAGAGATGCTTCAATGCCGCTGTAACTTGCTACCCATTCATCTATCAGGTCATCTCTACCCATAAAGCGTACATCAATGTTCTGAAACAAACCCAATTCGCTTAACTGTTGTATCATATCAGTTCTTGCTGTCTCTAATGCTGGTGGGCTGCTGTAAACACCAGTTGATACATAAATTGCAGAAATATTGGGCTTGCCATTCCTAACTTTTGGAACATTTTTAATCACGACATCGAAAGCCCTTCTCGCATCTTGTTGGAGGTCACAACCTGAATGATATGGCTCTTGGGTTAAGAAGCGAAGAATTGATTCTTTGAATTTTAAAAAATCTCCTAAATCATACCCATCAGTTCTCTTTGCCTGAACAAAGACTATTTCAACATCGTTATTCCTACGTTCATTCGAAAAAACCAATACGGCATCTTCGCCGGAGACAATGTGGTCCTCATTGATAATCAAGGCGATTCCGTCTGTACCGTCATCATCCTCACCAGTAGTAACTTCATCTAATTCGAACCCTGAGGCGATTTTAGATGATAATACAGCATAATTGGCGAATTTTTCGAACCTCGTTGCTTCTGAATCTGCATCTATGCCATTTTCGGAAACAAAATTATTTAAGTGACTTTCTACGATTCTGTGCATATAAATTTCCTTTAAAATCGAATAGGCAAGTAATTATGCGGTTCCGTTGATCCTGTAAATTTGAGTGATAATCGCCCACATAAAAAATTTTGGCTCATGGATTCCGTATCAAGATTTCTCATGTCTGTAAAGCCATTTCACATATTCATTCCGGCGGAAATTATCTTTGGGTCAGAAATTTCAGCATTTCCAGAAGGATGAATTCAGGCTGTTCTTCCTGTAGAAAATGCCCGGCCTTGTCAACCGCTACAAGGCTGGATGTTTTGATGTCTTCATGAAGCAGTCGTGCAATTTTAAAGGGGAAAAAGACATCTTTTCTGCCCCAGAGAATCAGGGTGGGAAGATTGATTTTTCTCAGGGCTTCCCGGTTCTCCACCATGAGTTCCGGCGGGACGGCAAGGGTTGCTGAAAAGGCGTTTCGGTCTTGTTTTGATTCTGTCCAGGGAGCCCTGAAGATATCAACGATGTCCGGCGTGACCCATTCTTTGTCGTAAAATCCGTTTTTGAGGACCTGTCTGAATACAAACCGGTTCAGGAAAAGCCGGGTCAGGAGGTTCTGTTTTAACAGGAAGATGGATGCCCGGAGGGCAAGGGACCAGTCTGAATAGGGGCTGGTATTCATGACAATAAATTTGTCGATTCTTTGGGGGTAGCGGACGGCAAAGCTCAGGCCGGCCATTCCGCCCAGATCGTGAACGCAGAGATGGGCTTTTTTCAGATCCAGGGTGTCCCAAAAATCAAGGATAAACCCCCGGAGAAAATCGAGGTCATAGCGGGCGGTTTCAGGCTTATCGGACCTTCCATGCCCTGGAAGATCCGGGGTCAGCACATAAAACCGCTTTGACAACTCCGGGATCAGGTGGCGCCACAAAAGGCCGCTGGAAGGCCATCCGTGGAGCAGGATAAGGGGCGGGTGTGTTTTGTCTCCCTGGGTCAGGGTATGGATTTTCAGATTGCTTTTTAAGGTGATGGTTCGGCTTTCCATTTTGTCTCCTTTGATTGGTTATTGGCTGGACGGCCAGCCAATAAAGAATTAAAATTTTTTGTTTATCTGTCCCGGCAGAACAGGTCAACCATAGCGGTTTCAATACCCTGCCACAGGATTTCATTTTGGCACAGGTCGGGTTCGGTTAAGAGCTGAAGTCCCATGCCGTCTATGATCCCGGTGATGATGGCCGCCAGGGTCTCCACCGGAAGGGCAGGGGAGATGATGTGCCGGTCAAAAGCGCTTTGAAGTCCTGTTTCAAGCGCTTTTCTGAATTTGCCGTAAAGGCTTGCCAGTTCAGTGTTGACAAGTTCACTCTGCCTTGCCACGGCAAAACCTTCGAAAAAAAGGCTTAGAAAATCAGGGTCCTGTTCCATGACTCCCCGCAAAAGGTCCACAATGCCTTTTGCATAGCCTTTGGGTGTCTTGTGTTGCTCAAATACAGTTTTGATCATGGCAATGCTGATTTCCATGTTTTCTTTGATGACCCGCGCCAGCATTTCATCCTTGTTTTTAAAATAATAATGCAAAAGCCCCCTGGAAACCCCGGCTTCCCGCGCCACCAGGCTGATGGTGGTGCCCATATACCCTTTTTGTGCGAGAAGGGTTCTCACGGCACTGAGGATGATCTGTTCTTTGGGGTCTTTATCTTTTGGTGGCATCAGGGTCCTTTGTCAAATAAAGGGTCCGGTAAAAAAAACTTAAGGTTATTGGTTGGACGACCATCCAAAAATTATCAGACCTGTTTGCAACCGTCAAGAAAAATTTTAATCCATTGAAGGTTTTTTCATTTTCTGCATGGATTTTCTGAAGGTTTCACAGGGGTCTTCATAGGAAACCCGCTGGGTGAAAAAGAGAAAATCCGCCGGAGGGGCTTTGGGATATCCTTCCAGGTCCAGGGGGACAAGGTATTCGGCCAGGGCGGCAGGGGCGGTGCTGATTTCCCTGAAGGCAAAATTGACCTGGCGAAGGTGGGGAGCCAGGGTCGCCACCCGGTCCATGACCCCCAGGCCGTATTCGGTATGGCCGCCGCCGATAATCACCACGATGGGGCCTTTGTGGTGGTGTTTGAGCCTTGTGACGGACAGGGCCATTTTGTCGTTCCGGGCCAGCCAGGTATCATAGAGTCTTGTCTGCATCTGCTCGTTTCCCATGCCGCAGTGAACCGCCTTGAAGATGGAGAACATATAGTCTTTATAGGCCTGGCCGGGCTGTGGGGTTGAAAAGATGCCCTCTTTTTCAAGGGGAGTGATGCCGTCCATGCCCTTGCGGGTGATCCTTTTTTTCAGGGTTTCGGGAAGATCAAGCCCTGCGGCTTCCAGGCCCTTGTCCCGGACCAGGGCCAGAAGATCGTAATAATAGGCCCACATCTGGTCCGGCTGGGTGTCCCAGCCCAGTTTTTTCCTCAGATCGGCTTCAACGATTTTTGTCATCTCCTTTGAATGGGGAGCCTTTGCCGAATCCAGGAAATTCAGGATGTCCGGCGTGTCTTCCATGGAAAAGAATTCAAACCCGATGAGAGGATCCAGGCCTTTTTCAACCAGGCTTTTTATGACCCGCTGCTGCATGGCGTGGTGGTCGGGATGGTCATGCTTTTCAGACAGGTAAATCACGTCATGGGTGCTGATCCTCTGGATCAGGGTGTCAAATTCCAAGGGTTCCGAGGTCCGGGCGTCTATGATGGCGCCGATGAGGGGGTCCTGCCGTTTTACGGGGACGGTGGTTACGGCGCAGGATTGAATCAGAACGGGGATACAAAAAGCCAAAGAAAGCAACATCCGTTTATTCATGGAAGGCTCCTGTTTAAAAAGGGTCAGGGTCTCAGGAAGAAAGCCTACCAGATTCTAGGATTTTTTAAAATAGAGAACCAGGCTTTTTCCAAGGACGGGGTTCAGGAGCCGGTCCAGAAATCGGGTGGCTGCCGGTTTTTCCATGAGATCCCAGACCAGGAGCCGGTGATACAGGTTCACGGCCGTCGAGTCCGTCCGTTCAAGGCCTTTAAGGCATTTCAGCCACCAGTAAGGCGCATGGAGGCTGTGGCGATGATGGGAAAAAAGAAAATCAACCCCAAAGGATTCGATGGTCTTGATCAAGGCGGTCTTTTTATAAATCCTCACATGACCCATGGGGGTGCGGCTGTATTCAGGGGACAGGAGCCAGCAGATTTTTTCCGGCCAGAATCTGGGGACGCTGACGGCAAGGATTTTTCCCGGTTTTAAGATCCGGACCAGCTCGGAGATAGCCCTGGCATCATCCGGGATATGCTCCAGGACTTCCGAGCAGATGACCAGGTCAAAGCTGTTGTTTTTAAAAGGAAGATGCCTGGCATCCATGCAGGAAAGATCTATGCTCTTGCAGGAGAGATCGGCTATGGCCCTGTGAAAGTCCAGCTTTTTCCGGGTTTCCGTCAGGTTTTCAACCCTGAAATCCGCGCCTACGCAGCAGGTATCCTTTTGCCGGCAGGCTTCAATGGTATGCCGGCCCTCACCGCACCCGATATCCAGAATCCGGTCTCCCGGCTGAATATGGACCCGGCCAAAATCAATGGTAAGCACGGATAATCTCCCGGTAGGCATCAACGGTCCGGAGGGCGGTTTTTTCCCAGGTGAATTCCTTTAACACCCGCTGATACCCTTTTTCAGCCATGGCTTCTCGCCGGGAAGGATCATCCAGCAGTTCCAGGATGGCATCTCTCAGGGCCCGGGCATTGCCGGGCGGCACCAGTTTGGCTGCATCCCCGGCCACTTCGGGCAGGGCCCCGCCTGTGGTGCAGATCACCGGAACCCGGCAGGCCATGGCTTCTCCCACAGGGAGCCCGAATCCTTCATAGAGGGAGGGCACCACGGCCAGTTCGGCCCTGGCATATTCTTTGACGAATTGCCCGTTGTCAATGCGGCCCGTAAACCGGACATGCCTTCCCAGGTTCAGTCTTTTGACGAGCTTTTCAATGCCCCCGTTTTCTTTGGGTGTTCCGATGACCACCAGTTTCACGGGCCGGGTTTTCAAGATATCGCTGACGGCAAAGAGCAGATGATACAGGCCTTTTAAGGGCGTATCCGCGCTGTTGGTGACAATGATGCGGCCCGGTTCCTTTTGTAGGGTGTCCACGGGATAAAAAAGATCGGTATCAATGCCGATGGGGATGGTTAAAAATCTGGATTCAGGGATGCCATATTCTTTGGCCACGTCTTTTTTCGAGCTTTCCGAGACCGTGATGACATGGGAAAGCCTCCGGGCCACTTTTTTCTGCATATGGATAAAGGAATACCAGCGCAGGGCCTTGAGTTTTTTATAGAAGGACCGGGTGCTCTGAACCGCCAGGCGCCGGTCAACGGTCATGGGATGATGGATGGTGGCGGTGACGGGCATGCGCCGGGCTAAAGACAAGATGCCGTAGGACAGGCATTGATTGTCATGGATAATGTCAAATCGCTTTTTGGTTTGGGCCAGATGGCGTTTCACCCGCATGCCGAAGGTCAGGGGTTCGGGGTATCCCATGGCCGACACATCCAGCCATTCAATGAGGTTGATAAAATCCTTGAGTTCTTCAAGGCGGGGGGTTCTGAAGAGATCTTCAGGATTATACAGGTCCAGGGTCCGGAGTCGGGTAAGGGTCACGCCGGGATTCAGCGGCAGTTCCGGCGGCCCGGAAATCACCTCGACCCGGTGTCCGAGGTCGCTGAGGGCATGGCTCAGGTTCCGGATGTAAACGCCCTGGCCCCCGCAGTGGGGGTTGCTCCGGTAGCTGATGAGGCCTATGTTCAGGGGGGAATTCATATCAAGGAGGTAATGGTGCGCCCGGCTGGAATCGAACCAGCGATCTTCAGCTTCGGAGGCTGACATCCTATCCACTGGACTACGAGCGCATGGGCCATTATACTAATGTAACTTTACCGATTGATCAAGGGTATTATCAAATATTTCTTTGGCTTCCCCCACCACATAGAGGGACCCGGCGATACAGACCACATCGGCCCTGTCCGAAGTCTCCACGGCGTGGGTCACGGCGTCTTTGACATCTTCGATGATGGTCACGGGTTTTCGGGTGAGCCGTTCCGCCGCCTGTTTCAGGGTGGACGGGTCCAGGCTCCGGTCTATTTTGGCCTTGGTGATGATCACCCGGTGAGCCAAAGGCACCAGATGTTCAAGCATTTTTTCATGGGGCTTGTCACTGAGAATACCCAGGACCAGGGTCAGTTGCCGCCCTTTCAGAAAGGAGGACAGATATTCTCCCAGGACCTTGGTCGCATGAAGATTGTGGGCCCCGTCCAGGATCACCAGGGGGCTTTCCATGACATGTTCCAGCCGTCCCGGCCACCGGGCCTTTGAAAGCCCTTCCCTTATCAGGGTTTCGGTAAAAGCATAGCGCGGGTCTGTGTCCCTGTGGGTTTTGAAAATGAGCTCACAGGCGGCCAGGGCCAGGCTGAGGTTTTCTTTCTGGTGCTCGCCGGGAAGGGGTTTGACCAGACCGTCCAAATGATGGTCAAGCCCTTTATAGGAATAGCTTTCCTTTCCCCGCACCTTTTTCATGGAAAAATCTGTTTTATAGAACAGGAGAGGGGCGGATTTTTCTGCTGCAATATCCTGAAGAACTTTACGGCCTGAAGGCTGGGACACGGCCGTGACAACAGGAACGCCCGGTTTGATGATTCCGCCTTTTTCCCGGGCCAGGGCTTTGATGGTTTTCCCCAGATAGTCGGTATGCTCAATGGACAAATTGGTGATGACGCTGATTTCCGGACGGATGACATTGGTGGCGTCGAACCGGCCGCCCATGCCGGTTTCAACCACGGCCCAGTCCACGGCCGCTTCGGCAAAATGATAAAAACCCATGGCCGTGGCAATCTCGAAATAGGTGGCCCTTCTTTTTCCTGTGTCGGCGGCGCGAACCGCTTCATAGGCGTCCACCACCCCGTCGTCCGAGATCTGAATCCCGTTGACGGTGATGCGCTCATTGAATTTCACCAGATGGGGGGAGGTATACAGCCCGGTTTTGAATCCGGCTTGCTGAAGGATGGCGGCGATATAGGTGGCAGTGGAGCCCTTGCCGTTGGTTCCGGCAATATGAACCGTCTTAAACCCCTGGCAGGGATTGGCAAGGCCCTGTAAGATACCCCGGATGGTATCCAGCTCCAGCTTGATGCCGAACCGGCCCAGCTTGTAGATGGTCTTAAGACATTCCTGGTAAGATAGTGTTGTCATTTTGCGCATAAAAAAACCCGGCAGAAATTTTACAAAAAATCAATGCCGGGTGAATGTATAATTTAACCGTTTCTTCTGCGGGATCGTGAGGCAGCAATTCTTTGTCTTCTCACTGCTTCTCTCATCTTACGCCGTCTGTATTGACATGGTTTTTCAAAATGTTTTTTAACTTTAAGACGTTTGAAGAGGCCGTCATTCTGGATTTTTTTCTTCAGTATCCGTAACGCACGCTCGACATCATTATCAATAACCTTGACTATAATTTCCTTCAAGAAACATCGCCCCTTTCATAGTGTATTTAAATATTCTGAAATATTTATAGCCTGACCTTGTAACAGACAAACCAGGGAAAAGCAAGGAAAAAATAAAGCCTTTCCAGCCCGGCAAAAGGCGGAAAGGCTTTAAAAATAAGTCTGATTTCCGGTTCTAAAGTTTGGAAACCAGCTCATTGGTGACGGATTTAAGGTCTTTTTCACCGGCCAGGGTGATGTATTTTATCCCGGCTTTTGCGGCCAGATCCCTGAAATAATAGGCCGAGGCCAGGGTTCCGGTATTGGTGTCATAATAGATGGAATGGCGTTTATCAATGGCAACCTCATCCTGGTCATCATTTCTTTTGGTCAGTGCGCCGCCGCAGACCCGGCATTTGTCCCCATTGGGTTTGATGGCGTCAATATAGATATTGTTGGGGTGGTTGTTGTCATTTTCACAGAGACGGCGTCCCATGATCCTGTTTTTGGCAATCTGACGGTCCAGAATCAGTTCAATGACATAGTTAAGCTTGATGCCGGCTTCTTTCAGGGAGGCGTCAAGCTTTTCCGCCTGGACCTTGTTCCTCGGGAACCCATCCAGGAGCCAGCCTTTTTTGCAGTCATCCTGTTTGATCCGGTCCAGGATCATGGGAATGGTGATCTCATCGGGAACCAGGTCCCCTTTGTCAATATAAGCCTTGGCTTTTTTGCCCAGGTCTGTGCCGCCCTTGATATTGTCCCGGAAAATGGCGCCGGATTCAATATGGGCGATGTTATATTTGTCTTTCAGGATGGCGCCCTGGGTTCCCTTGCCGCTGCCGTTGGGTCCGAAAAATAAAATGTTCATGCATCTCTCCTTATATTAGTCCTTACAATCCACTTTTTTATAAATCTTACGAGTTTTAAATATAAGAGTCGTTTTTATTTGTCAAGGTTAAGGCTTTTGGGGTTTGTCTTTTTTCTATACTTTCCCGGCAGTCTGTTGTAATATCAGGATCAGTCCGGTTCAATTTTCAACAGCTTCAATTTTCAACGGCATCAACAGCCCGGTCCGGTCTCAGATCATCCGGATCGATTCTCAATCATACAAAAAGGAGGAATACCCATGTTTTGCCATCAATGCCAGGAAACCATGAAAAACACAGGCTGCTCCATGAAACAGGGGATGTGCGGAAAATCCGCTGAAACAGCCGATCTCCAGGATCTGTTCATCTGGGTGCTCAAGGGCATCTCCGTATGGGGCCATAGGGCAAAGGAATTCGGTCTCTATGACGACAAAGCCGGTTTTTTTATTGCCAAGGGTCTTTTTTCAACCATTACCAATGCCAATTTTGACAGAGATGATTTCATCCAGGGCATCAAAAAAGGGATAGAATTGAGGGACCGGGAGAAAACGGAATTTTTGGCAGCCTATAAAAAGAAACATCAAAAGGATTTTTCCTCCCCGGTCCCGGAATGTGCGAACTGGGCGCCCAAGGATGATGCCGCCATTCTTGCCAAGGCCGCCGGCGGCACCGGGGGATGGCTGGAAATCAAAAACGAAGATGAGCGATCCTTGAAATCCATTATTCTTTACGGGCTGAAGGGCATGTCTGCCTATTCCGAGCACGCCTGGCAGATTACCCGGTCCTGCAAAGAGGTCTTTGAATTTCTCATGGAAGCCCTGGCCGCCCTGGTGGATGAGAACGTCTCCCAGGAGGACCTCTTTAATCTGGTCATTAAAACCGGACAGATGGGGGTAAAAACCATGGCCCTGCTGGATGAAGCCAATACAAAGGCCTATGGAAGCCCGGTTATGACCAAAGTGAACATCGGGGCCGGAAAAAATCCCGGTATCCTTGTCACCGGCCATGATCTTGTGGATCTGGAAGAACTCCTGGAACAGACAAAGGATCAGGGCATTGATATCTATACCCACAGCGAAATGCTGCCGGCCCATTATTATCCTAAACTGAAACAATACGCCCATCTCTTCGGCAATTACGGAAGCGCCTGGTGGCTCCAGAAGGAAGACATGGACAAATTCAACGGACCTGTGCTCTTTACCTCCAATTGCCTTGTGCCCCCCAAACCGGAATATGTGGACAAGCTTTTCACAACGGGCGCCGTTGGGTTTGACGGCATTCCCCATATCGCGGACCGGCCCGAGGGAGGCAAAAAAGATTTTTCGCCCCTGGTCAAACTGGCCAAAACCTGTAAACCGCCTGAGGAAATCGAAACCGGGTTTATTACCGGCGGGTTTGGCCGAAACCAGGTTCTGGCCCTGGCCGATAAGGTGATCGCCGCCGTCAAATCCGGCGCCATCAAACGATTTATCGTCATGGCCGGTTGTGACGGCCGTCATAAGACACGGGATTATTATACCGAAGTGGCCAAGGCCTTGCCTAAGGATGCGGTCATTCTCACGGCCGGGTGTGCAAAATACAAATACATCAAGCTGGATCTCGGAGATATCGGCGGCATCCCAAGGATTCTTGATGCCGGCCAGTGCAACGATTCCTATTCCCTGGCCGTGATTGCCATGGAGCTTCAGAAGGCCTTTGGCCTGGAGGATATCAACGATCTCCCCATTTCCTTTGATATTGCCTGGTATGAGCAGAAAGCCGTCCTGGTGCTGCTTTCCCTTTTGGCCCTCGGCTTTAAAGGTATCCGGCTGGGCCCCACCCTTCCGGGCTTTTTGTCACCGGGCGTAGCCGCAGCCCTGGTTGAAAAATTCAATATCAAACCCATTACCACTCCGGAAGCGGATGTGGCGGCCATGATGGCCGGAAAATAAGATTTTCTGTTTTTCCCGGAGGGCCCGGACAAAGGGTCCTCCGGAGCCATCCTGTTCCTGTTCTCCGCCAACCTTGACAGACATCACGCCTCTTTGTCTGATTTTTTATGACTATTTGCTATACATTATGGCGGACTTGTATTAAAAGAATCGCTGATATCGGCAATTCGATATGGGTCCAGGCAGGGTTGCCGTCCGTTGGGTTTTAAACGGAAGCGTTATGGAGAAGAATTGATGAAAGATCGTCCGGCACCTGATAAATCCACCAAAAAACAAGCGTTCACTGCCTCCCTGAAAATTATTATTCCCCTGTATGCGACCTATATTCTTTTTGTTGTGAGTATTTTTGCCGTTTTCTTACCCCTGTTGAAAAATCATATGATGGATCAGAAAAAGGAAATGATTCATTCATTAACCGAAAGCACCTGGAGCCTTTTGTCGGAATACGATCAACGGGTGAAGCAGGGCGAACTGATCCTTGAAGATGCTCAGCAAAGGGCCGTCAGAAGAATTCGAAACCTTCGGTACGGAATGGAAGGCAAGGATTATTTCTGGCTCCTGGATATGCAGAGCAAGGTCATCATGCATCCCTATGTTTCCGGCCTTGAAGGCAAGGATCAAACGGGTTATGTCGATTCCAGGGGAAAGCGTGTTTTTTCCGAGTTTGTCAAGACGGTTGAGAAGGACGGTTCCGGCTACGTGGAATACATGTGGCAATGGAAGGATGATCAAAGCCGGATTGTGCCGAAAATTTCCTATGTAAAAGGGTTCTCCCCCTGGGGCTGGGTTATCGGAACCGGTCTCTATCTTGAAGATGTCGATCAGGAAGTCGGACTGATGACACGGGAATTCATCAAAATCTTTCTGGGAGTGCTGTTCGTTATCATTCTCATGTCGTTTTATATCACCTGGCAGACCATCGCCATCGAAGTAAAGAAAAGCCTCGCTGAAAAGGAAAAAGGCCTTGAAGAACTGAGGCTTAAAAAATTACTGGAACTGAGCCGGATGTCGGATGCTTCTTTGAGCGACCTCACGGAATTTGCCCTGGAAGAAGCCGTCAACCTCACGGAAAGCGATATCGGGTATATTGCCTTTTTAAACGAGGATGAAACCCTGTTGACCCTGCACACCTGGTCAAAACATGCCGGGAAACCGCTGGATATGGACGACAAAAATCCGGTTTTCCGTGTGGATGAAACCGGTCTCTGGGCGGAAGCCGTCAGAAAAAGGGATACGGTTATCATCAATGACTATGAAAAGCTTACGTCCCCGGACAAAAAAGGATATCCTCAGGGCCATGCCCGGATTTCCCGGGTTATGAGCCTACCGGTATTTGGGGGCCGGAAAATTGCGGTCCTGGCCGGTGTGGGCAATAAAGCCCGGGATTATAATGAATCCGATGTCCGCCAACTGAAACTGATGATGGACGGCATGTGGGCCATCATCCAACGAAAGAATGCCGAAGAAACCTTAATGAACGCTGAAAAGCGATATCGATCCCTGTTTATGATGGCCCCCCTACCGTTGATGGAGATTTCCAGAAAGGGAAGCATCATCCAGTTGAATCAAGAATTTATGGAGGTCTTGGGATATAAAAACCATGAGATTCAGACCGTTTCGGATTTGTGGGACCTTGCCGTACCGGATGACGAAGACAGGAAAAACCTATCGCTTTTCTGGAATTCGGCCATTCAAAAAGGTCAGGGGGATGAGGGCAAAGGGATTGAGGAGCATACCTTTAAATGCAGAGACGGCGCCTTGCGCATTTTCATTATCCGCATCCGGGGAATTCTGGATCATGTGCTGGTGAGTTTTTTTGAAACCACTGAATATAAAAAAATGGAAGCCGGACTCCGGCAGGCCCAGAAGATGGAAGCCCTGGGAACCCTGGCAGGGGGGATCGCCCATGATTTTAATAATATTTTGTCCTCGGTACTGGGATTTACCGAGCTTGCAAAACTCACCAGCGCCGGGGATGATATCACAAAAAAGAACCTGGACCAGATCCTGGCCGCCGGTATAAGGGCCAGGGACCTGGTCCGGCATATATTGACCTTCAGCCGCAGGGGAGAGGTTCAAAAAGGGATCATACAGATACAGCCCTTGATCAAAGAATGCCTGAAATTTTTAAAGGCATCGGTCCCTGCGGATATTGAGATCCGGCATGAGATTTGCGGGGTGAAAGGCTTGATCCTGGCTGACCCCACCCAGATCCATCAGGTTCTCATGAATCTTTTCACCAATGCGGCCCAGGCCATGAAGGAAAAGGGCGGAATCCTGGATGTCCGGCTTAAATCTGTTTTCATCCGGGAAGATGACATTGACCCGGCAAAAGAATTAAAACCGGGCAGGTATCTTCAATTAACGGTGGCCGATACGGGATGCGGTATTCCAAAGGAATTGACGGCCAGAATTTTCGAACCTTTTTTTACGACCAAGGGCCGGGGAGAGGGGACGGGCATGGGCCTTTCAACGGTTTACGGAATTGTCAGAGATATGGAGGGCGCTGTTTCCGTGTACAGCGAGCCCGGCAGGGGAACCGCTTTCCAGGTGATGTTGCCGGAATATTGGGGAGGGCTCGCAACCCGGGAAGCTCCGGCCGATTTTCTTTCCCTGACCGGCCAGGGCAGAATTATTGTGGTGGATGATGAAGAGGCCATCGTTGACTGGACCCGGCAGGTGCTGTCAAAACTCGGGTATGATGTGGTGGCCGTGACCGACAGCCGGGAAGCCCTTGAAAGGATAAAACAACTTCCCCATGAAATTGATCTGGTATTGACGGATATGGCCATGCCACACATGAACGGCCTTGATTTGTCCAGGCAGATAAAGGCCATCCGACCGGATCTTCCCATCATCCTGTGCACCGGATTCAGCGGCGGATTGACCGAGGATATGATTCAAAACAGCGGAATTCTGGAAATACTCATGAAGCCTGTGATTATGGGAGAACTTGCCCGGGCCGTCGGCAAGGTCCTGGGCAGGAAATAGAAAAGGAAAGACTTTTTCTCAGCCGCACCCTGGACGTTGACGTGGTGCCCCTGGATCTGGAGCTTCCGGACGAAAACGGGTTGGCCATCCTGCCCTGATTTGCCGGCTCGTCCTGATTTCGCAGCAAATCAGGGGTCAGCTTCTTGTTCAGGTCATACTGGAATATGGATATCGAAGAGCCAGGCCTGTTCATAAAAGATTGGAATAAATTTTCCATGATGGTTCATGTGCTTACGTTTCTTCCGCCGGGTGTTCCATCGGCTCCGGAAGGATCGATTTTTCTTTCCGGCCATGGAGGGCATCATGCACGGCCCAAGCCAGGTCATCGGTAGTGACGGGTTTCATCAAAAACTGGTTGATTCCGTAATGCCTGGCTGATTGTTCAGTAACGGTATCGCTGTATCCGGTGCACAGCAGAATGGGCAGCATTGATCCTGTTTTGCGGATTTCTGCGATCAACTGGACCCCGGTCATCTCCGGCATCGTCTGATCCGTGATGATCAGATCCACCTTCCCGGGGGCCTGCCTGAAGGTTTCCAGGGCCTTCAGGCTGCTTTGACAGGCGACCACCTGATAACCCAGATGCCCCAGGGTTTCCCGGACCACATCCATAAAGAAAAATTCATCATCGACAATCAGCAGGCGCTGGCCTTCTCCCTTGGGGAGGCTGCCGGCCCGGGCAGGACTTTTGGCTTCTGCCTGGTTGGCAAGCGGAAAATAAATATCGAATCGGGTTCCCTCGTTAACGCGGCTGTCCAATTCGATGAGGCCGTTGTGGCTGCGCACGATTCCCAGCGTAACCGACAGTCCCAGTCCAGTTCCCTCGTTCATCTTTTTGGTGGTGAAATACGGCTCAAAGATGCGATCGAGGACCTGAGGCGGGATGCCGCTGCCCGTATCCCGGATACCCAGCTTCAGGTAGTCTCCCGGAGGAATTTCCATGGATAGAGATTTTCTGCCGGATTCAAGTCTTATATTTTCCAGGGAAATGGTTAAGATCCCGCCCTTTTCGCGCATGGCGTGGTAGGCATTGGTGCACAGATTCATCACCACCTGGTGAATTTGGGTGGGATCACCGCTGGTCGTGTCCGGCCGGGCTGAGATATTCTGATCGATCTGAATGGTGGCCGGCAGAGTGGCCCGCAGCAGCTTGATGGATTCTTTGATCAGGGGGGTCATGGCCACAACACCCATGACGGTTTCTTCCTTCCGGCTGAAGGTCAAAATCTGCCGCACCAGGTCCTTGGCCCTGTGGCCGGCCTCCAGCACCCGGGTGAGATAGGCATATCTCTTGTTGTCCGGTGCCGGGGCCTCATCCTTCAGGCAGAGTTCGGTATAGCCGATCATTCCTGCGAGGATATTGTTAAAATCATGGGCAATGCCTCCGGCCAGGGTACCGATGGCGTCAAGTTTCTGGGTGTGGATCAATTGTTTCTGAAGGTTCTTGTTTTCCAGGGCCAGATTTTTTTCTCTAGTGAGGTCCCGGATAAAGACGCCGATCATCACCGGCGCGCTTTTTTCATCGGCGGCCCGCCACCCTTTGACGGAAATGGGCAATTCCCGACCATCCCTGCAGATCAAAGCCGTCTCAAGGGATTTTTCCTGTGACAAGCCTGATTTGATGGCGGAGAAGGTGTGGAGGGCTTTTTGATGGTGGACATCGGGCACCAGTTCATTAAAATGCCGTCCTTTTACGGCGGAGGCGTTGTAACCGCTCATTTTGGTAAAGGTCTTGCTGATGTCCAGAATTTTGCCGTCAAGTGACATCAGCACGATGCCTTCGGGATTGGAATTGAAAAATGCCCGGAACCGGTATTCGCTTTCTCTTCTCTGCTGCTCGGCCTGCCGGAGGGGGGTGATGTCCACCGTGGCCGTAAGAACCACTTTTTCTCCCTCCAGCTCAATAATTTTGCCTGAATATAGTGAGGTGCGGGGTTCCTTCTCAGGCGTCAGTACCGTTACCTCCTTGTTGGAAACCGAGCCCAGGCGTATCAGTTCATCCTTGACGGCTCCGGTGTCCGTCCCGGTGAGGGAAAATCCCAATTCCTCGAGAGTATGACCGATTACATTCTGTTCTTTTAAGTTTAATAATTTGCAGAAATTTTGATTGACCATGCGATAGCGGCCTTTAAAGTCGGAAACAACACAGGCAAACGGTGCAAGATCGAACAGCGCCCTGAAACGGGCCTCGCTGTCCTTCAGCTGCCGGTTGCGCTCTTCAACAGCCGCCAGGCTAAATGTAATTCTTCGTTTCAGCATGATATTCCAGGCGATCACCAGACCGACGACCGAGGCAACCCCGGCAGTACAGAATCCGATGATGCCCCAGGGAAGGGATAAAGCATGGGTTCTGCCGGTCCATGACTGGACAATGGCTTGAATCTCTTTTTCATCGATCCGGTCAAACCCTTGCTGAACAGTGGTTAAAAGAGCGGCATTGCCCTTGGCAACTGCCGTGTGCTGGCGGTTGGCGGCTATGGGGGTGGCGGTATGCCGAAACATATCGGCCTGATCAAGTTTTGCCAGGTAAAAGAGTCCCACTGCGGTGTCGGCGACAAAAACTCTGATTTTTCCATCAACAGCCGCCCGGACCATATCCTCGGTGCTGGGGAAGGTTGCCGGCAGGGCTGTGGGATATTTCTGCCGGATCAATTCCTCTGCGCTGTCATCCTTGACAACCCCGATGGTAAATCCCTGCAAGTCGGCCAGGCCGCGAATGCCGAGAATTTGTTTGTGAAAAAAGATGGTGGTTTCGACGGTGAAAAACGGTTGTGAAAAATCGAAAAAAGCTTCCCGTCCCGTTGTGCGAAACAATCCGCCCACCGCATCGGCCCTGCCCTCACGAACCGCGGCCAGGGCCGCATTCCATTCCATGAGGCTGAAGTCTACGGCAATGCCGGTTTTGCGGCTCCACAGGGTCCAGATATCAACGGTGATACCGGCTGGTTGGCCTTGAGCGTCCATGAAGCTGAACGGGGCATAGGAGCTGTCATCGGCCACAATGATTTTGGCCGGCCCGGCCAAGGCAGCACCCATCGAAGAGTCTTCAGATCCATGGCCGGTCCTTTGCCCCAGGGCTGGGAAGGGATATCCGAGGGCCATATAGACCATGGCCAGAAAGACTATGGTCGTCCAATTTCTTTTTTTCACCGGAATCCATTGTATCAGTCTTTTACAACCCGTCCGCAATTCCATTAATGATCCTTCGAAAGGGTGGGGATTTCTGTCGGCCAGAATTATAGCCTGCGGCCTTTTGGCATGCAAGAAGATTTTCGCTGCCTCAATCCTTGGCCTTCCGGACGCACCACACGGAAAGACAGAAAAACAGGAGTCCGATGACGGCCAGGATCATGAGGGAAACAAAGGAGGGCCGGTTGCCGAAGGCAGCGGTCCTGATGGCGGTGGCCGCATGGGTCAGGGGTAGGAAATAAATGATCTTTTGGGCCCATTCCGGAAAATTTTCCAGGGGAAAAAAGGTGCCGCCCAGAAAGGCCATGGGCGTGATCACAAAGCTGGTCATCAGGCTCTGGTCGGCGTGGGATTTCACCAGCATGGCAATGCCCACGGCCAGGGAGGCAAACAAAAAGCTATTCAGCAGGATGGCCAGCCAGAACCAGGGGTTCAGGGACAGCACCACCCCGAACAAAAAGCCCAGGACCAGCACCACCAGGATGGCCAGAAAGGCCCGGGTCATACCGGCCAGGACCTCGCCGGCCACATAGGAAATATCCGAAACCGGGGCCGCCTGGATTTCTTCAAAGATATTCCAGTAAAACCGTGCAATATTGATTTCGCTGGAAATGGCAAAGGCCTGGGTCATGCTGGTCATGGCAATGATGCCCGGCAAAAGGAATTCCATATAGGTATGGCCGTCCAGGGTCACATGCTTTCCCATGGCAAAACCGAAGGCGATGAGGTAGAGCAGGGGAGACACGCACCAGGAGGGGATGAGCCGGGTCAGGCGGCGTCTCAGGATCAACAATTCCCTGTAATAAACTGCGGATGCACCATATATCATTTTACTTTTTTTCCTGTCAGGGCAAGGAAAGCATCTTCCAGATTGACCCGCCGAAGGGTAAAGCTGTCCTTGTGGGCGGCAATATAATCATTGGCTTCTTTCCGGTCGTTAAAATAATGGGTTTCCATGTCGTCTTCCTTGAGCCGGTCGAGAGCCCAAACGCCCATTTGGTTCATGAGGGCTTCCGGCGTATCCACCACCACGATGGAGCCCTTGTCCAGGAAGGCCACCCGGTCGGCAAGGAATTCAGCCTCTTCGATATAATGGGTGGTCAGGAAAATGGTGGTGCCGTGCTGCTGGATTTTCCGGATCAGGGCCCAGATTTTTCTCCGGATGGCTGCATCCAGGCCCACGGTGGGTTCGTCCAGGAACAGGATGGACGGCGAATGCAGAAGGGCCCTGGCAATCATGAGCCTTCGTTTGAGCCCGCCGGACAGGTTTTTGACCAGGGTCTCTTTCCGGTCGCTCATTTCCACATAGTCCAGGAGTTCGTCTATCCTCTTATTCCTTTCCTGCCTGTCCATCCTGAAGAGCTTGCCATGGATGGTCAGGTTTTCAAACACGGACAATTCCCGGTCCAGGTTGATGGACTGGGGCACCAGCCCGCACTGCCTGCGGCTTTCAATGGAGCGGTTGCCCACATCAAACCCGTTGAGGCTGACCCTTCCCGAGCTGAGCCGGGTCAACCCCGTCAATATCCGTATGGTCGTTGTCTTGCCGGCCCCGTTGGGGCCGAGAAAGGCAAAGAGTTCTCCCTGCTTCACTTCCAGGTTCACATCCTTCAGGGCCTGGACGGTTTTATAGGTTTTGTTCAGATGTTCTATCCGGATCAAAGCAACATTCCTTGTTCAATATCATCCCGGGGGTTGGCCCCGGCGTTGTCAGGGATGTATCATATCTCCCCTTCCATGGGATGGCAAGTTTTTCAGACCGGTTGAATAAAATAGTCCAGGGTCCGCCGGCAGAGGCTGGATATCAATGCGCTGTCATGGCTGATAACCAGGAGCCCCAGGTTTCTCTTTTTTGCAATGCCGAGAACAGCTTTCCAGATAATGGCCTGGGTCAGGGCGTCCAGCATGGAGGTCATCTCATCGCAGAGCAGGTATTGGGTTTTGGGGTGGAGGGCCCGGGCCAGGCAGACCCGTTGAAGCTCGCCCCCGGAAAGTTCATGGGGATAACGCTCCATCCAGGATTCATCAATGGACAATTCGGTTAGCAGGTCAGAAGAAGGAGCTGCCGCCTCGGCCAGGAGTTTTTTGATCTTCCATCGCGGGTTGACGGCCAGTTCCGGGTGCTGGAATAAAAGCTGGACCGGGTTGAATGCCTTTTGCTGCAAAGGGTGTCCGTCTATCCGGATACTGCCCTGGTGAGGCTTCATATACCCTGCCAGGGTTTTGGCCAGGGTGGATTTCCCCTTGCCGCTGGAGCCCGGCAGACCCACGATCTCACCCGGTTTGATATCTATGTCCAGCCCCTGGAACAGCCATGGGCCATCCGTTGCATAACGAAAGGCGACCTTTTTTGCTTCAAGCATGGTGACACCTCACACAGCCCTGGTTCAGGTTTTTGATGCCCGGCAGAGACCCTTCGCAAAGGGGCGTGGATTTTTCACAGAAGAAGATGAAGGGGCAGCCGCCGGATGAAGAAATAGGGCTTCGCGCGGGCAGGGACTTCACAAACCCCCTGCCGGGCAGGGCATCCCACAGAGCCCTGGAATAGGGGTGCCGGAGCTTGCCGGACCCGTTGAAATCGCTTGCCCGCGCTTCTTCCACAGTGACGCCGCCGCAGAAAACCGTTACCCGGTCGGCAATGGAAAGCGCGGCCTCAATATCATGGGTGATCAGGAGCACAGCCTTGCCCGCGTCGGCCAGCCCCCGGAGATGCCCCAGGGTTTCCCCGGCGGTGGCCTGATCCAGGCCGTTGGTGGGCTCATCGGCCAGGATCAGGTCGGCTTTGCCGATGGTGGCCGTGGCCGTCAGAATGCGCCGGGCCATGCCACCGGAAAGCTGGAAGGGAAAGCGCCGGGCAATTTTTTCTTCCAGGCGGTAGCGCCGGAGGGCCTCAAGGGTGGCTTTCCAAGAGGCTTTGGGGCTGACCCCGCTGAGTTCGGCGGCCCGGGCAATCTGCACGCCCACCTTGAGCAAGGGATTTAAATAGGTCATGGATTGGGGGATGAGGGCGATTTCCCGGCCCCGCAATAGGGCCATGTCTTTGGGGGTCAGCTTTTTCCCCTTAAAGGTGAGGTCTCCGGACAGGCTGGCATTCCTGGGGAGGATTCCCAGCAGGGCATGGGCCAGAAGGCTTTTTCCGGCGCCGGACTGGCCCACCACGGCCAGGACTTCTTTTTTAGAGACAGACAGGTCCAGGCTTCGGATGGCCAGGACAGTATGTTTTTTCAGCCCGAAGGAATAACTGGAAAAACCAATGGAAAGCGATTTGATATCAAGCATGATCATACTCCTATTTTATTCCCGGCAGGTTTTCGGGTCCAGAAGGGCCCGGACATTGCCGCCCAGGATGTCAAAGGCTTTAACGGTGATGACCAGGGTGAGGCCCGGTGCCACAGCCAACCACCACAATCCCATGGACAGGTAGCGCATGGATTCGGCCAGAAGGGCGCCAATGGCCGGGGTGTGCGGGCTCATGCCGAAACCCAGGAAGGTGAGGGCAGCCGCATGCAGAATGGCATGGGGAAAAAGCAGGAGCAGGCCCACCATGAACTGCGGCAAAACATGGGGCAGCATATGATGCCGTGCAATATACAAAGGCCTTTTTCCCAGTTGGCGGGACAATTGGATGTATTCCGAAGACCGGAGCGCAAGGACTTCGGCTCGGATGACCCGCGTCAGGGACGGCCAGTGGGAGGCTGCCACGGCAATGATGACGCCTTTTTCACCGCCCCCGCAGGCAAAGGAAATGAGGATGAGCAGCACCAGGTGGGGAGTTGCCATGGCAATATCCACCAGCCAGGTGATGACGGCATCCACGGCCCGGCCCAGGGTGGCGGCGCAAAGGCCCAGCAAAAGAGCAATGCCGGCAGAACAGCCGGCCGCCGTGAGCCCGACCCTGAGACTGATTCTCAGGCCTTTCAGGGTCCTGGCCAGCATATCCCGCCCCAGCCAGTCGGTGCCGAAGGGGTATTGAAGGCTGGGGGGAAGTTTCCTCAGGGTCAGGGCCGTGACCTCACCCCGGTCCCCGTAGAGCCAGGCGCCGGTGAACACGCAGGCAAAGAGGGCAAGACACCCCAGGATGACGGCGATGGTCCGGGATCTCCGGTCCATGGGCAAAAGGGCGTGAACGTTCATATCAGACCTCCTGTTTTCCGGATCCTCGGGTCCACGGCCTGGTAGATCAGATCGGCCATGGTATTACCGGCAAAGACAAAGAGGGTGCTGAAAATAACAATACCCAGGAGCAGGGGCACATCCCCCCGGTACCCGGCTTCCACCGTGGTTTTTCCAAGGCCCGGATAGGAAAAGACCTGTTCCGCAAGGACGGCCCCGCCAAAGAGTTCTCCGATGGAGGCGAACTGGAGGGTGACGGCCGGAAGCAACACGTTTCTCAAGGCATGCCGGAAGGCAATACCCAGGTCCTTTTCTCCCTGAGCCCTGGCAAAGGCGGCATAATCACTATTCATGGCCTCTATGGTTTTCTCACGAGTATGAAGGGTGATCTGGGCAATGCCGATGAGGGACAGGGTAAAGGCGGGCAGCACCAGATGATGGACCCGCTGCCCGAGGGTGGCCTGCTCCGGGCTCAGGCCCACGGGCCAGGCGCAGCAGACCGGGGTCCAGCCCAATTGGATGGAAAAAACAGTGAGCAGGACCATGCCCACCCAGAAGGTGGGGGTGGAGGCCATGGTATAGGCGTAAAGGCTGATGCTTTTATCCAGGACTGAGTTTTCAAAGGTGCCGGAAAGCACTCCCAGCACAAAACCGAAAATCCCGGACAGGGTCCAGGCCAGAAACATGAGCCAGAAAGAGGTGACAAAGCGTTTACCGATAACAGACAGCACAGGCTCGTTAAAGATCGTGGAAAGGCCGAAATTGCCCTGGATCAATTGGGATGCCCAGTTAAAAAAGCGTTCCACCGGCGGCTGGTCAAGGCCCCATCTTTTGGCAATGATCTCTCTTTGTTCCGGGGACACTTTGAGGATGGCCGTCCCCAGATAGGCATCCACCGGGTTAACCGGGGAAAAGCTCACCAGGACATAGGAAAAGGTGGCCACGGCTGCCATCAGCAGCATGAGCCGGAGGATTTTCTTCAGGCAGAATAAAATAAGGGTGTTTTTCATGATCATACGGGTTTCCGGCCGGGAAAACGCTTCCCGGCCGCTTTCAGTTTGGGGTTGGTTATTCGCAGATCCACTTCCATTCATGGATATTGGCGGTGATGGGCCAGCCGTGGCCGTGGGGTTCCATCTGGGATTTGCCCACGTTCAGGCATTTGTTCACAAAATAGGTATGGTCCAGGTTGACCATCCAGGCCCAGGCCGCATCGCCGGGCATCGTAAAACCGGTTTTCCCGTCCCACTGGGCCTTCTGCCAGAAGGGAATGGAGGCTTCAAAGGACTCGGCAGCCCGTGCCTGTTCCAGGTATTGATCCACAGTGGCATTGGAATAGAACCCGGCATTCCAGTACATGGGCTCGGGGCCGGGGGTATGATATAATTTAAACATTTCAAGGGGGCTGTGGTCGCCGAATCCATAGACCACCACGTTGGTATGGGTCAGCTCGGTCTTAATCCTGTCCCAGCTCTCCCCTTTGGGGACAGCCTTGATGCCCACGGGCCTCAACATGTCGGAAACGGCCAGGGCCAGCCCCTGCCGCAGGGAATCCTTGGCATTATACACAATGGTGAATTCCGCCTTGAGTCCGTTTTTTTCCCTCACCCCGTCCTTATCCGTGTCCTTCCACCCGGCCTGTTCAAGAATGGCAATAGCCTTGGCCGGGTCATTGTCCTTAAACCGGATGTCTTTGTTATCCCAGGGCAGGTCGTCCACAACCCCGAAGGCCGATCTGCCGTGACCATCCAGAATACCCGCCACCAGGGCCTCCCGGTCCATGGCAAAGTTGACGGCCTTGCGGATGGCGACATCGGCGGTTACGGAATTCCCGACAGCCAGCCCATTGGGCGTTTTTCTCCCTTCATCCGGAACCATCGGGAACATGAGGCCGCGGTTGTCCACGCTCTTCACCACATGGAGCCTCATACCCGGGATCTCCTGTCCGGCCAGGTTGGAGGGGACCCCCAGCACATCCACCTCACCGGCCCGGGCTGCGGCCAGGGCCGCATCTTCTTCGGAAAAAAGAAAGACAAGCTGCCGGATGGCCGGCTTTGTCCCGTAATAGCGGTCATTGGCTTCCACCACCATCTGCTGGCCTTCGTCCCACCGCACCAGCTTATAGGGGCCCGAACCGATGGGAGCCCTGGCATAGCCGGGGCCGTATAGTTTTTCCGGGACAATGCCCAGGGTGATGAGGTGCTGGATAAAGGTGATATCCGGGGTTTTCAGCTTCAGGGTCACGGTTGTTTTGTCCATGGCTTTGGCCGATTCCAGGGGGGACAGGTCAATTTTGCCGCCGGCCTCCAGCCCTTTGTTAAAGGTAAAGGCGACATCGGCGGCCGTGAGGGCTGAACCGTCGGAGAACACAACGCCTTCCCGGATTTTCACGGTCCAGGTCAGCTTGTCCTTGGAAAGGGTCCATTCCCTGGCCAGGTCCGGGACGATTTTTAGATCCGCATCCCGTTTCAGCAGGGTGCTGTGAAAGAGCGGGTTGCCGTAGCTGCCCCATCCGAGAAGGGGATCATAGCCCTCTTCACTTTCACCCCCCACGGCCAGAACAATCCTGTCTTTTGCGGCAAGGGCGGGACAAACCATAACAAACATGAACATGCACAAAACCATCAGGCTTCCAAGAGAAGCCAAGGCGGATTTTTTTTGAAACATTGCAAACCTCCTTTGTTCCAATAAAAAAAGCCGGGAAGATCCAATGGAATTCATTCCAAAAGGCCTTCCCGGCTTTGTTATATATGTATGTTTCTGACTCGTTAAACCGTAAAGCGCTGCAATTTCAATTGCAGATTGACAGAGCTAATAACGAACCTGCCGGTTTTTGTCAAGGATTAAAAAATGTATGAACCGATTCGCAGTCCCGCCACCCTGTCACCCGTATCCCTTTGTGCAGATAGGATTCATCTCCGGCAAAGATCAAGGAGGGTGGGCCGGCTTTGTCTCCGGCCAGGGCAGACCATTTATGCAGTCCGGCAAAGGATTCATGTGTCAGGGTGCGGCCCGATTTGATTTCAACCGGGATCAGTCGGGTTCCCTGGTCCATAAGGAGATCAACTTCGTTGCCGTTGCTGTCCCGCCAAAATGAAAAAGCCGGTTTTTCACCTTTGTTCAATTTTGATTTGATCAGCTCTGATATGATAAAGGTCTCAAAAATGCTGCCCCTGAGCGGATGGGTTATCATTTGTTCGGTTGTCCGAATTCCCAGAAGCCAAGACACCAGCCCCACATCATAGAAATACAGTTTGGGCATCTTTACCAGCCGTTTGTTAAAACTGACGTGGTGAGGGCGCAGAAGAAATACCAAATAGCTGGCTTCCAGAACAGATATCCATGATCTTGCAGTATTATGGGTGATACCGCATTCAATTGCCAGGGAAGACAGATTCAGCAACTGTCCCGTCCTGCCCGCACATAGCCTGACAAAACGCTGAAACGTTTCCAGATCCTGGATTTTGAGCATTTGCCGGACATCCCGTTCCACATAGGCCGTTACATAAGCGCTTTGCCAGGCTGCAAAAGCCAGTCCACGATCATAGATGGGCGGATAGCAGCCGGTCAGCATCATGTCGTCAATGGTGACGGGTAGCTTGTCCGCAAGGGTCAATTCCTGCACGGAAAAAGGAAGTAATTCCACAAAAGCGGTTCGCCCTGCAAGCGATTGCGTAATGCCGGACATCAGACCGAACTGCTGGGACCCTGTCAATATGAACAGGCCCATGCGGCCATCCTTATCCACCAGGGTTTGAAGATAGGACAAAATTTCGGGACATCGCTGCACTTCATCCAGAACTGCGCCGTCAGGAAACCGTGCGAGAAAAGAACGGGGATCTTCAATGGCAGCCTGCCGCAGGTCCGGTTCTTCCAGGGACGCATATGGATGATTTTCAAAAACCGCCCTGGCAAGGGTCGTCTTGCCCGACTGGCGGGGTCCCGTCAGGGTAACGATGGGAAATCCGCCCAGCAGGCTCTGTATTGTTTCTTTTGCATTTCGATGAATCATGGCAATAGGTTAACAGGATTTTATGTAAATTGTCAATTTGTTTTACAAATTGCATAAAAATGTGTCTGTGAATTCATTACGCGGCTATTGCCTGGTAATTTAAGTGAACGGGGTGGTTCGGGGGCTATGGCAAAAAGAAACGACTGTACGATTGGGTTTCCGCTATATAACTTTATTTCCAGCTACCCACATTTCTTTTTGTTGCGATTGTGGGCGTTTGGCTAAGACCTCGATCGGAATAAAAATAAGCATTGGCCCCAAACATTATTTTCCAAGTTTTTTTCCGCTCGTTCACTTCAACATATCCAACATTGGCTTTTTGTAATAAGGTTTTTACATAGTATCCATCGGATGGTGTACAAAAAAAGTCTGTTATTGCGGGGAATATTAATACGAAAGCTGGCCGAATGCCGTCAAACAATGACTGGCTATAGGTAATGGCTTGCCATGAAACTTGGATGCCTTTTTTTGCATCGGCCCCAGGAACTTTAACTTCAACCCCAAACCATTGTTTTTCGAAACCTCTATCAATTAAATCCTCACTTGGATACATCAAATAATCAATGATAACAGATGTATTGTCGACAATAAAATTACCTGCAACATCTTCTCGAACAATGAAGTCTTTTCCGAACCATTCGAGCATGTATGATTTTAATTTAAGCTCGTTCAATATTCCACCGGTTTAAATAGCCCCAACGTGATGATCAGCCGCGAGTGTGACGAATCGGCTGCATTACATGGCATAGCGCTTTTAGTATCTTCTTCACTTCTTTGTGCCGCGCCAAAGATATTTCTCCCAGCATATCACGCAGATTTGAAACAGTTTTGTTGGGCCTCGGGGAACGAGAAATCAGTGTTTTGATCTTTTTCGAACTGGTGTATTGAAAATCATAGCCGTACGCATTCAAAAACATGAGCAGCAAATAGTGCAACGCCTGCAATCGGTCCCAACGAAGCCTATCTTCACGTTGTTCCACTCCTGACAGCATAGCGAGCATGGGCTTGGCTTGGACAAGGCATTCCCCTAAATTGTTTTTGAAGTCAGCATAGGATAGCACGGACTCATCTTTCCAAAAGCACTCGCACATATGGTTAAAATCGTTCTTGAAGAAATGGTCAGTCGCATAGAAATCGTTGTAATTCAAGCCGTTGAACAGGATGGTGTCGCACATTACCTGATTTAGAATCCGCAAGAACTTGATGAAGTTGATGTCTGCTGATGAGGCTACTGTAGCGTCCAAAAAGACCATTTGTGTTTCGATCCGACGGACCCATGCGAAAAATGACAAGATTCGATAGGCAAACGATGCAAGATAGTAATGACGAGACAAATCAGAGAAATCCTTAGTCGTATGCCACCCTTTCTCGTAGTTGACTGAGAAGTTCCAGAAGCGGTGATTAAGGCTCTCTGCAGCGTCCAGCAAAGAAGTTTTATTCTTAGCAATGACCTCTTTGATCTTCTTTTTTTGATCATAGCGGTGTTCTGCTTCCAGCTTGAAAACTACGAAATTCCTTTCAAACCAGGTCTTAAGAAGAAATGATAGCAGTACCGTCACAACAGAGACTGCTGCTGATATCAACGCAACTGTAATCTTCGAATCAGTTGTTAAATTTCGCAAAAAAATGAACCGAACCCCGCCTGTTTTTTTCTAATTAAATTGACAGACTTTAAAAATTTTCAAATTATACTGCCCGGGTAAAATCGGATTATTTTGGCAAAAATGAAAAGGGCGATAGTGTTAGCCGACACTCGCCCTTTAAGAACCGGGATTTTTTAATCCCCAAAAACGTGGAAATGATATTAAAGGTCGAAGTAGATATCAAGCAGATTTTGAAGCTGGGCAAGAAATTCAAGTGGCAAAAGCCGGAAAAATGCAATCATTGCAATGAGACGAAATTGTGGGGTCACGGTTTTGTAATCTCATTTTTCGATGGATTTGAGCAGGGGCTGTATCTGAAGAGATACCGATGTCCTTATTGTCATATGGTTCTCAAATTAAAACCTATTGGGTATTTCAAAAAATTTCAGGCAGATTCCAGGACGATATTCTCAAGTATTCTGAATCGGGTTTATAAAGACCGCTATCTGCCGGGGATATCATGGGGTCGTCAGCACTTCTGGTTCACGGCTTTGAAGCGTAATATAATCGCCTATCTGTCAAACGCTTGGGAGAAAGGGGTTATTGCAGGATTCAGGGAATTGATCAGGATGAACAAAATCCCTGTTACAAGCTCAATTTAATTATCCGAGGTGACGAGGTTTTCTGCACCCTACCGAATGCTGTGATTTACAGGCTGGTTTTGCTGTCATACAAGCCTTGAAACTCAAATTTTAAGGAGGGTGTATGACAGAAGACCAGAAAAAAGAAATCGCAGTATTCCGTTTTGGAGTCATTGGAGAGTTTGTCACCGGCGCTCAGCTCGATTATGGAGAAAAAGAACGCTTGTTGCAGGATAAGTGCGCCCGCAAATGGATGATTCCCCATTCCAACCGGACAAGGCTGTCCAGAAGCACTATCCTGGGATGGATCAGGCAGTACAACGGCAGGTTCGAATCCCTGTATCCCAAAGAGCGGTCCGATCAAGGTAAAACAAGGGTTTTGGATGATGATATTGTATCTTTGATCCTTAAACTGCGAATTGATAATCCCAATGCCACCGTACACACGCTGATAGAATCCTTGGAAAAGATTACCTGTAGGAAGCACAGCTTTTCAAGTGTTTACCGGTTTTTGCGTTATCGTGGATTAATAAACAACCCCGGCCCGGAAGACCGAAGAAAATTTGAAGCACCAAACCCCAATGACTTATGGCAAAGCGATGTCATGCACGGACCTCAGATCCTTTATCAGGATAAAATGAGAAAGACCTATCTGATAGCGGTTATAGATGACCATTCAAGACTGATTACATCTGCCGGTTTTTATTTGTCCGAAAATTTAGAGACCTATCTTACGGTTCTCGAACAGGCATTTCTGACCAGGGGGCTGCCAAGGAAGTTATATGTGGATAACGGACCGGCATTCAGATCCCATCATTTAAAATATGTGGCAGCCTCTTTGTCCATCGCCTTGATTCATGCAAGACCCTACAAGCCCCAGGGAAAAGGAAAAATCGAAAGATGGTTTCGAACTGTAAGAATATCCTTTCTCCAGAAGTTCTCCGGCAAAACCCTGGAAGATTTGAATCTTGCTTTTGAAAAATGGCTGAATACGGAATACCATCAGAGTAAGCACAGCTCCACGGGTCAGACACCGTTTAAAAGATTTACATCCGCCATGGAATGCATCAGGGTGGCCCCACCGGATCTGAAAGACCATTTTCGTAAGACAGCCCGGCGCAAGGTCGCCAAAGACCGCACCATCACCCTCAACGGGTCCATGTTTGAAGCTCCGGTTGCCCTGATCGGCAGACATGTGGATGTGAAATACCATGAAGAGACACCCAAAAAAGCAGAGGTGATTTATAAAAACAGATCCTATGGATTTTTAACTCCTGTTGATCTCTCGGTAAACTGTCGGGTCAAAAGGGATAAATGGCGTAACGATATTCATATTTTCCCTGAAGCCTCGAATTACAAAGGAGGGCAGCTATTATGAGCCAAACCTACAGAACCTTTTTTGGCTTATCCAAAGAGGCCTTCCCGGCCAATATTGATATTGATGAAATCCTTGTAACGCCTGAGGTTCAGGGTGTCAAAAACCGGTTTGATTATGCCGTCAGACTGGGAAGCAGTGTTGTTATTACCGGTGATGTCGGCAGCGGTAAATCCACAGCATTAAGATATGCTGCATCATCCCTGCATCCTTCCGAGTACAAGGTATTTTATGTCACCGCCACAACCGGTTCCATCATTGAATTATACCGCCAGATTGTTGAAGAACTGGGCATAGAAAAGTCCTCAAACTCCCGGGCTGTCATGATGTCTACCATTAAAAACGAAATCAAAGAATTTGTGCAGGGCAAGAAAATGAAAACCGTCCTGATCATAGATGAATCCTCCCTTTTGCGCATGGAGGTCTTTGCCGAACTCCACACCCTTGTCCAGTTTGAAAAGGACTCCCGAACATGGCTTCCGGTCATCCTTGCAGGACAACCCACGCTTGTGGATAAGCTTCAGTACAGAACATCCATCCCGTTTGCATCCAGAATTGTCGCTAAAAGCCACTTGGAAGGGCTGGACATGGCCGGTATGAAATCCTATCTTACCCATCATTTAAAACTCTGCGGCGGAGATACTAACTTTTTTTCTGACCAGGCCATCACTGCCATCCATCAAGGCTCCGGTGGCTTGCTGAGAAAAGCCAACAATCTTGCAAGGGGATCGCTTATCGCAGCCGCAGCAGAAAAATCCATGTCGGTATCCGCAGAACACGTAAGAATTGCATCATCAGAGATATTTTGATTTTCGGTGAAACAGCGCCAGGCTCTGCTGGGGAGCAACCTGGCAAGGGATAGCCGGAAAGTGGGTAGCATTAAATAATGCTCCAGGGGGAAGTGGATCAAATCTGCTTCCCCTTACCGAATTATTTAAGCTTTCCCACCTATGCCTTAAAAAACCCATAAAATCAGTTGGAGCGCAGCAACTTCCCTGTTTTGTTCAAACAAAATCGAAAAATATCCACCTTGTTCATAATAATCAGAAAATTTATGTCAGGATAAAGAAAAACCCAACA
>JAMPXP010000017.1 GCA_023701135.1 Desulfobacula sp.
TCTCGATTAAAAGAGTTCGGCAGTTGCGGACTGCAATTTTGAATGATCTTTTCACCAGATGTGATGGCCCCCCGGGTTCAGACCGGGACAATATTGTCAAAGATCGAAAAATATTAACACAAGCAAAAACCTAACCGGACACTACTGTAATTTTTTAGTTTATCCTTGGCCTTCATAAAGATAATTTTTCCATCTTTCCATACAGGAATAGACAGATCCAGAATGGCTGCCTTTTCCGTTGCTTTTTCGGAAGCGCGATACATTGCATTCATTGCTAAGGTCGAATATTATTTTTTATTCATTCATTATTTACTCCCCCACATCACCAAACCGGTTAAACGGTGTCCGGAAAAGCGGATGCTGATGTATTAACCCCGTTTCAGACGCACAGTGCTTCATGAAGTGCGATCTGGGCTTCGGCGAACTGGCCCCTTTCAACGATGAACTGCATGTTGGTCTGCCGGCTTGTCTGTGAAACGGCGATAATATTGATGGACTTATGAGCCAGAGCCTGGGCCGCTTTGGCCATTATTCCGGGTTGGGCAATGTTTGAGCCGATGGCGCAGACGATGGCCACCTGGCTTGTCGAGACCTTTTCCACGACCTCATTGAGTTCGGCCAGTAAATGGGGCGAACAGTCTTTCTCTTCAATGATCAAATCAATGGTATTGGCATTGGTCATCTTGGAGATGTAAGATATACGGTATTTGTCTAAAATCTGCATGATACGGAGATCAAATCCTACCTCTCCCACCATTCTGGTATCATGGATTTCTATGCAGGTGACCTGCTTGGAGCCTGTGACAATTTCAACCTTTGACTCCGGAGCGATGAAATCCTTTGTTATGAGTGTTCCCGGGTGATCAGGGTCAAAGGCGTTTTTCACCCGTATGGGGATATTTTTAATCTCAAGCGGCTTTGACGCTTTTGGGTGTATGGCCTCCATGCCGATATCCGCCAGTTGGTCAGCCACATCATAATTGGTATTACAGACAGGTCTGACATTTTCTTCACCGATGGTCATCGGATCACCTGAGCAGAGATGGTATTCCTTGTGAATAATTGCCTCATCAGCGCCTAATAATACAGCCACTTTTGAGAATGTGACCTCGGAGTACCCCCTGTCAAATTCTCTCATGATTCCCTCTGTCCCTTTTGTGTAACCGGTTGCAAAACAGATGGTGGAAAAGGGGTCAATCTGGGCAAAGCTGTCTTTTATTCGTTCATCAATGGATAATCGGCGGCCGTCATCCCAGCCACTCAGATCGACATAGGTGGTGTTGTACCCTCTGTTCTTAAGAATATTTGCCGAGTTAAAGGCGCTGTGCATTTCCCCTAAAGAGGCCAAAAGCTCCCTGCCGGCCAGCATCAGTTCCCTGCGGCTGACATATCCCGAGGCCAGAACATTATCCATGCTTCGCAGGATGTTTATGGCCTGGTCAATCCTGTCACCGATAAAATCATTGGCCTCTTTAACATCAAGCCCGATACTGCTGAAGGTTTCGTTGAGCTTGTAGAGGGACTCCTGCAGCCGGATCATTTTAATCGGATAGTTCTGCTGATCTTCAAAGAGTTTATAGATGCCCGGCTGATTGGTCTTCTTATGTTCCAGCAGATCATTGGTAACCCCTGCATAGGCTGACACGATATAAATTCTGCCATATATATGGTCTTTGTCTTTGAGAATGATATTGTCAACGATTTCAGAGAATCGCGACATGGAAGTGCCTCCGATTTTTTCAATGCTCAGATGATGTCTGGTCATGGTAATCCTCTACGCTTAAATGAACAGAGACCCGTCATCTGCTTGGAAAATGATGAGGAAAGGTCTCGTTCATGGTTATAATTCCAAAATTTATCCGATAGTATTAATGCAATCCTTTCGTTTTGGCAACTCTGTCCGATAAAAATAGGGGACAGACCACTTTATTGCGTTGCGGATATTTCACACTATTATATGATGCAGCCTTTGTGAAATTAAAACAAAATTTGTTTTAAAGGCAGTTTTAATCGATAAGACCGTTGAAAGGATAAATAGGACCATGAATATGGATGTCGGCAATTTAGAAGCACCTGTTTTCAGACCGCCTTCGGAGTGGGATTCATTATTAATCAGTGTCACAAATGGATGCACTCACAGATGCACGTTCTGCTCCATGTACCGGACAAAAAAATTTTCAGTGCGGAAGGATATCGAGGATATCAAAAACGATATCCGTAAGGCCCGGAAAATGTTCGGAAACCGGGTTGAAAAAATATTTTTAGAAGACGGCAATGCCTTTGTTGTGAAATCCGATGTCCTCATTGAATTAACAAAATATTGCTATCAGGAGCATCCGAATTTAAGAAAAGTCAGTTCTTATGCTCATGTCAAGGATATCCTCAAGAAGTCGGATGATGATTTGAAACAGCTTGCCGACGCCGGTTTTACAATGGTGTATGTGGGGATTGAGAGCGGGGATGACCAGGTCCTGGAAGACTGCAACAAAGGGGCAACCCAGGACGATTATGCTTTGGCGGCTCAGAAATGCCATCAGGCAGGAATTGACTGGTCCGGGATCTTCCTGTTGGGTCTTGCCGGGAATGACCCGGAAAAAAGCCACCGGCATGCTGTTGAGTCGGCAAAATTGATAAACCGGATGGCTCCCCCCATGCCAAGGAAATGGTATATTTCCCCGCTCACATTGGAGATGACCCCGGGGTCTGAGGTACTTGCACAGCATAGAGAAAACAAATTCCAACCCTGTACCGCAACCCGGGTTTTAGAAGAATTGTATACCCTGATCGATAATACGGCCGACGACCTGACGGACTGCATATTCAACACGAACCATGCTTCCAATTATCTGAGTCTGAAAGGGGAGCTGGGGAGAGATAAAAAAGAGTTTTTACACAGAATTGAAGCCGGTATCAAAGATCCGAGGGTCAGGCGCCCTGAATATATGCGCGGGCTGTAAAAATAAAACAGCTTACCATTCCGGCTGCTAATTGAAACCCGTCATTTTTTGGCCTTTCTCATCCCACAGTTTCATCCGGATACAAGACAGGCTTTTTATCAAGGTCAGCGGTTCCTTTTGCTGAAGCTCCGGTACATTATCGTAGCAATATTTCAAAAAATAATTGGGAATATTGGGATTCAGGTGATGGACGTGATGATAACCGATATTGCCGGAAAACCATCGCAGGACATGGGGGAGCTGATAGAATGAACTGCCTTCCATTGCAGCGCGAAGCGGGTCCCAGGCGCCGTTTCGCGCCCAATACCCGCCTTCGAACTGATGCTGGACATAAAACAGCCAGATGCCTGCTGCTCCTGCGACCCAGAGCACCGGCATCTGAATCAGGACATAGGTCCGCCACCCGATGGCCCGGGAAGCCGCAAGAAATATAGCGATGATGAGCAAATTGGTTAACACGACCCCCATCCGCTCTTTATGCTTCACTTTTCGACTGGGCAACCGGTTATGGAGCAGAAAATTAAACAGGGCGCCCAATCCGATCAGCACGAAAGGATTCCGGTAGAGCCTGTACATCAGTTTTGCCGATTTTGTTGACGTTTCATACTCTTCTCTCGTCAGTGTCCAGATATCACCGAAACCGCGTGTGTCAAGGTTTGCATATTTTGCATGATGCCGGAGGTGACAAAACCGCCAGTCTTCAAAGGATGTAAATGCCAGAACCCCGAGGAGATATCCCAGACCGGTATTGATCCGCTTTGATTTAAAAAAACACCCGTGCACACAATCATGAAACAGGATAAAGATCCGGACAAGAAAGAAACCGGCAGGAACAGACAGAATCCAAATGAAGAAGATCGGATAATCCATGTGAATCAATTGTATCATGATTGCCCATAGACACCCGTACAGGATCAGCGTGTTCATCAATTGCCATATGGCATTCGAGCTTTTCGGCACCTGGTACGGTTGTAATTTTGAATACCAATCCGGCCAGATCCGGTGAGATTTTTTGGGAATTGTTTCTTTTTCCGGTTGTCCCATAATCATGCATATACCTCCGCCTGATTATTTTTATCATCCGGATTATATCAATTCGTGCATCCGGTGACAAGATCGGCATGTTCAAACAGGGTCATTCCTTTCAAGGGCTTCCAGGATGGACAGATAGCGGTTCAAAAGGTCCCGGGCCCTTGATCCGTCAAAACACCGGGCATCATAGTTCATGAACATGTCAAAGCCGTCATCCAGGGCCGATTGGGAACAGAGCAGGTTTAAGGGATAATGGAACCGGTTAAAGGTGTTGACCCGGGTGAGCCTGAGTCCGTTCAGCCCTGAATAAAGAGCCTTCTGGATCTCCCCTGTATTGTGGAAATGGATGAAATTAAAGGTGGCCTGGAAGAGCATGTCCTCCCTGTCGATTCCCAGATCTTTGCAGATCAGGGGAAGGGGGTATTTGCCGTGGGCCTCATGGCGCTGGAGTTCCCGGTGAACCCGCCGGAGATCGCCCGGCGGAATTTTAGCCGGGTCCATGGTAAAGGGCATGAGATTCCAGAGATAGCCCACGGTTTCAAAGGGATCGGACATTTCCGCCGACCTCCGGTTGGTCACGATGCCGATGGTCAGGCGATTCGGTTTTGGCCCCGGGGAGGAGAGCAGGGTCAGGTAGGCCGATAGAAACAGGGTCTTGACCGGGACCTGGAGCTTGCCCGCCAGGGCCTTCAGGGCGAGCCCCCTTAATGCCGGAATCTTTTCGGCCGCCATGGGAGGGGAGGCCGGGTCGGGTGGGTTTTGCCTCGGGAACCGGGGGCCCCCAAAGCCGGCCTGGAATTGGTTTTTCCAGAATTGGGCCCCGGCTTCGGACCGCCACCGGCTTTTTTCCAGGGCCACCAGGTCCCGGTAACCGGATAAAGGGGGTCTCGGCGCAGGCTTTTTCCCCTTTTGCAGGGCCATATAAAAACTGAAAATGCCTTTCATGAATTCGGCATTGCTCCAGCCGTCAATGATGCTGTGGTGGAATTCCGTCAGCAGGACAAGCCCTGTTTTTGAACAGGGGATAAGGGAGATGCGGTATAAAAGGGATTTCGGATCGGACGGGTCAAAGGGAAGGGTTTCCCGGTTTTTTTTCATGACTTCGTCCACAAAGGCCTCAAGGGCGGAGCCGCCCCCTTGGAAGGATAAAACACATACAGGGGCATCGATTTTTTTCCGGACAATCTGGAAGGGGCGGTCCGGGTCCGGGACAAAGGAGGTTCGAAGGATGGGATGTTCTTCCGCCACCAATTGGATGGCCCGGATCATCAGGGAAAGATTCAAACGGGTATCTTCCAGGAAATAGGCCTGCTGGAAATGGTAAAATCCCTGGTCCGGGACGCCGCCGGCATAATGCCGCACCATATAGGACTGGTTGAGGCTTAATTCATAGGCCTGTTCGATTCCGGCCGGGTCCAGGCCCCGGTCCCGGAGGTCCGGTTCTGGAATGTCTATGGCGGCAAGCTGTTCCTGGGTCAGGGACCTGTCTTGTCCGTCCTTTTTAATAAAGGGCGCGAGTCCTGCCGCATTGGGGCGGGCGAAAAAATCTTCCAATCTCAGGAACAGCCCTTGCTGCTTCAATTTTGCCGCAACCTTGACGGCCAGCAGCGAATCTCCCCCAAACCTGAAAAAATCATCGGTTATCCCCAGGTCCTGCCGGCCCAGAACCAGGCGAAATGCCTGGAGCAGGGCCTTTTCCACCGGGCTTTCGTTCCCGGTGTCCCGGCCTGCCCCGGCAGTCTCGGGGCGGCCGTCATTGGCATCCTCCATCTGCATCAGTTTTTTCCGGTCCACCTTGCCGTTGGGGGTCAGGGGCAGTTCATCCAGGATCACGAACCGGGCCGGAACCATATGGGCGGGCAGCTTTTTTTTCAGGTGCCGGTCCAGTGAATCCGGGAGGGCCTCTCTGCCTTTCTGATCCTGAGTTTCATCCGCAAGGGTCATATAGGCCGACAGATAGGAATGATCGCCCTTTGTCTTTAGGACGACCACGGCCTCCCTGATCCGGGCATGGGTCAGGATGCAGGATTCGATTTCCCCCAGCTCGATGCGGAATCCCCGGATCTTGACCTGGAAATCGATCCTGCCCTGGTATTCGATGCTCCCGTCGGGCAGGTACCGGGCCAGGTCCCCGGTCTGGTAGAGCCTGCCTTCACCGAAAGGATCGGCAATAAATTTTTCTTGGGTCAGGTCTGGCCGGTTGAGATATTCCCTGGCCAGGCCCACCCCGCCGATATAGAGTTCGCCCGTGATCCCTGCGGGAACCGGGACCCTGTTTTTATCCAGGATGTGGAGCCTTGTATTGGCGATGGGCTTTCCAATGGGCAGGACGGCAAGGTCTGCATCTTTTGGGGCGCAGGCCCGGAAACTGACGTCAATGGAGGCCTCGGTGGGGCCGTATAAATTATGCAGGTTTGCGGAGGGAAAGACTGTGAAGAATTTCCCGGCCAGGGCCGGGGCCAGGGCTTCACCGCTGCTGAATACCTGTTTCAGGCTCAGGCACCGGAGAGGTTCCTGTTTTGCCGTTTCCAGAAACAGGGACAGCATGGAGGGGACAAAGTGAAGGGTGGTGATCCTGAATTCATCAATGCAGTCCATGAGGCCGGCCGGGTCCCGGTGGAGACCCGGAGGGGCCATTACCAGGGTGGCGCCGGTCAAAAGGGGCCAGAAAAATTCCCAGACCGAGACATCAAAGGCAAAGGGCGTTTTCTGGAGAACCCGGTCCCCGGCCTGAAGCGGGTATTCCTCCTGCATCCACATGAGGCGGTTGAAAAGCCCTGCCTGTATGTTCACCACCCCTTTGGGCCGTCCCGTGGAGCCCGAGGTATAGATGGCGTATACAGGGGCATCCATGGACAGGTCCAGATCCGGGTTGGACGGATCATAACCGGCCAGACCCTCCCTGTCCAGAGTCAGGATTATCCATTGGTTTTCCAGACTGGTGAGGTTATGGCGCAGATGGTCCTGGGTCAGGATAAGTCCCATACCGGCATCGGCCGCCATGAATTCGATGCGGTCCATGGGCAGCTCAGGGTCCAGCGGCACATAGGCACAGCCTGCCTTGATCACGGCATAGAGAGCAATGACCATTTCCAGGGAACGTTCCATATAGACTCCGATAAAGCCGCCGGGCTTTAGATTTTTTTCGCATATATACCGCGCCGCCTGGTTGGCCCGGGCATTGAGCCCGGCATAGGTCAGGCAGGCGTCGCCGGGCCCGCCGAAGATCACGGCCAAGGCCTTTGGTGTCTTTTTTGCCTGTTCTTCAAAGCAGTGAAGGACCGGTTTTATCCGGGGCCATATTTTTTCGGTGTGGTTCCATTCATACCATTGCTGGCGGAATTCATCTGGAGTCAGCAGGGCCAGTTGAGACAGGGGCTTGTCCGGGCAACGGAGGCCGTCCAGGATCAGGTTGATGAAATGACCCTGCATTCTTCTGACAAAATCTTCCTCAAAAAGGTTTTCCCGGTATTCAAAGGCCAGTTCCAGGGTCCCGGAGGCTTTGTCGTGGTCATAGAGCAGGGTCAGGTCGGCCATGACCTCTCCATAGTCCAGGAAGGTGGGTTTGAGGTTCAATCCCCGGAAACTGAGGCTATGGGTGCCGAAGGCGGTCTGGCCCAGGCTGATATTGATTTTTTCCGGGGAAAAGGATGGATACTCCTGCCGCAGGTCCCGGATCAGGTCGGCATAGGGGTATTGCTGGTGAAGGCGGTCGGCATGCCTTTGTCCGGCGATGCGCTCCACCAGGGCCCCGAAGCCGATGTTCTCCGGAACTGCGGTTCGCAGCAGGACCTGGTTTGCCATGAACCCGGACAGGAAATTGAATTTCCGGTTCCGCGGCCGCAGATTGACGGGATAGCCCAGGACAATGTCTGCCTGGCCCGTGTACCGGTACAGGAGGGCATTGAAGGCGGCGGCCAGAATGATGAACGGGGTCTTTCGGACCCGGTCTTTGACAGGGCTTTTGACCGGGCTTTTTTTTTGGCCCAGGGCTGAGATGCCGAGCACTGCCTCCTCCGGCAGGCTGAACCGCAGCCGCCTGCCCCTGGACCCCTCCCCCCTCCGGGGAAGGCCGAAATCCACATGAAAGGCCGCATTTTTAAGGGCCGCCTGCCAGTAGGTCCGGTCCTTCTGCTGTTCAGGCCCGGGATAGGCCGAGCGGACATACTCCAGATAAGCGCCCATATCCTTGTTCCGGGTGAAGAGGGTTTTGATGCCCATGGCCATCCTGGTCAGCCAGGGCCGGTTATGGCAGAGAGATAAGAGTTTCAGGCTCAGGGCCCCGGAAAAACCGTCGGATAAAATATGGTGGGAGACCTGGGAAAACAGGTATTGATCCTTTCCGAACCGGATCAACCGGTAGCCTTCCAGGGGATAATCTCTTACCAGGTCAAACCGTTGCCGGATGCTCTGTTCATGGATTTCCAGGGCCTTAGCCCTCAAATCCGCTTCCCTTTGGCCGGGTGCCGTCAGATCTATAAACCTGAAATTCGGAATTTCAGGGAATTGAACCGGGGTCTTTCTTTTTTTTATCTCGCAGTCGGCTTCCTTTTTGCTTAAAATCACCTGGCGGGGTTCGCCTTCCTTTTCCACGAAATACTGGCGATACCCGTCCAGATAACCCCTGACCTGGGCCACGGCCCTTTTAAACCGTTTCAGGTCCAGGGCTCCTTGCATTTCAAACTGGAAGGCCGTATTATAGGCCCTGCCGGTCGGGTTTAATTTCCATTCAATCCACATTCGTTTCTGTTCAGCCGTCAACGTATAGGTCTTCATCTTTATCCCCCCGGGTTTATTGATAAAATTCAAGCATATATCTATTGAATTCTTATCGAACCCGGCAGGGGTATTCATTAGGGGGAGGGCGGTTTTTTTTAAGATCCCCTCCACCATACCGGCAAGGAAGGGGAGGGGAAAGGAGGCGGTTTATATCAGGCGGGGAGGAATCAAGACATTGACGCCCCGCCCAATATGACTTTCAGGGTTTCCCTGGCGATTTTGAGCTCCTCGTTGGTGGGCACCACCAGGACCTTGACCCCTGCTTCCGGTGGGCTGATCTGCCTTGGCCCGTCATGGGGCTGATGGTTTTCCCCGGGATCGATTTCAATATTCAGGCAGGAGAGGCCTTGGCAACAGCGCTCCCGGACGGCCGGGGCGTTTTCCCCGATGCCGCCGGTGAAGACGAGGGCATCCAGCCGTCCGAGGACGGCGGCATAGGCCCCGATATATTTTTTGATGCGGTAGGTATATACCTCCAGGGCCAGTTCCGCAAGACCGTCACCCTTTGCGGCCCTTTCCAGCACCACCCGCATGTCATTGGCCCCGCAGATGCCTTTGAGTCCGCTTTCCTTATTTAAAATCCCGTCGATGTCGTTCAGGGACATGTTCAGGTGGTTGGCGAGAAAAAAGGGGATGGCCGGGTCCATGTCTCCGGAGCGGGTTCCCATGACCAGGCCCTCCAGGGGGGTCAGGCCCATGGAGGTGTCCACACATTGTCCGTTTTGGATGGCCGCCATGCTGGCTCCGTTGCCCAGGTGCAGGGTAATGAGGTTTAATTGGCAGAGGGGTCGGTTCAGATATTCTGCGGATTTCTCAGCCACATAGGCATGGGAGGTCCCGTGGAATCCGTATCGCCGGACCCGGTGGCGTTCATATAGGTCATAGGGCAGGGCATAGATATAAGCCTTTTTGGGGATGGTCTGGTGAAAGGCCGTGTCAAACACCGCCACCTGGGGCGATTCCGGGAAAATGGACCGTGCCGTCCGGATGCCCGTCAAATTGGGCGGATTGTGCAGAGGGGCCAGGGGGGTGTTTTTTTCAATCTCCCGGATTACGGCGTCGTCAATTATCCCGGGGGTCTGGAAGGTTTCTCCCCCATGCACCACCCGGTGACCCACGGCAAAAATATCGGACTTGTCCCGGATGACCCCGCATTCCGGGTCCGTGAGCAGGGCCGTGATGGTTTCCAGGCCCTGGCCATGATCCGGATAATGTCCTTCCATGATCTTTTTGATCCGGGTCCCTTCCCTGGACAGGGTGATATGGGTGAGTTTTCCCGAATCCTCGCCGATTCTTTCCAGCATTCCCGTTGCCAGGACCGCTTCGTCATCCATGTCGAACAATTGGTATTTGATGGAGGAGCTGCCGGTATTGATGACCAGGATTTTCATAGGGCATCCTTTTCCGCCTGGGCCTGGATGGCAGTGATGGCAATGGTATTCACCACATCGGAGACCAGGCAACCCCGGCTCAGATCGTTGACCGGCCGTTTCAGGCCCTGGAGGATGGGGCCGATGGCAACGGCTCCGGCCGAGCGCTGAACCGCTTTATAGGTATTGTTGCCGGTATTCAGATCCGGGAAGATAAACACCGTGGCTCTTCCCGCCACTTCACTGTCCGGCATTTTTATTTTGGCCACCGTGGGATCAATGGCCGCATCATACTGGATGGGCCCCTCCAGTTTCAGATCCAGGCCCCTTTGACGCGACATATCCCTGGCCAGTTGAGTCGCCTCTCGCACCTTTTCCACCTCTTCTCCCTTTCCCGATTCCCCCGTGGAATAGGAGAGCATGGCCACCCTGGGATCAATATCGAAAATCCTGGCGGTTTGGGCCGAGGCAATAGCAATTTCGGCCAGTTGGGCGGCGTCGGGGTCCGGGTTGATGGCACAATCCCCATACACCAGGACCCGGTCCTTCAGGCACATGAAAAATACACTGGAAACAACGGAAAATCCGGCTTTGGTCTTGATGATTTCAAAGGCGGGCCGGATGGTGGCCTGGGTGGTATGAACCGCACCGGAAACCATGCCGTCGGCATGGCCCTTGCGGACCATCATGGTCCCGAAGAAATTGACATCACTCATGAAATCCTTTGCCGCTTCCAGGGTCATGCCTTTATGCTTTCTCAGCTCATAATAGGTCCGGACATAGTCCTCAAAATATTCAGATGCCTGAACCTCCATAATCCGGGCCGAATCCATCTTCAGGCCCAGCCGGAGGATCTGCTTGCGGATTCGCTCCTCATTTCCAAGGAGGGTCAGATCCACCACCTCTCTTCGCAAAAGGATTTCAGCAGCGCATAAAATTCTTTCATCCTCACTTTCGGGCAATACAATATGCTGCTTTTTGGCCTTGGCTTTCTGGAGCAGGCCGTATTCAAACATTTTGGGGGTCACCACGGTTGTCCGGGTTTCGATGATTTTTTCCGCCAGTTCATTGGAATCGATATATTGGTCAAAGACTTCCAGGGCCCGGTTGATCTTGCGAAGGTTGTCCGGGGAAATCCCGGCATGGACCTTGCTCACCAGGATGGTTGAGGGAAATGTGTCTCCTGCAACAGATAAAATCGGGACCAGATGTGGAAATCCATCAATCAACCGGCATACGGATGCTTCCGGTTTCAGGCCGCCGGTCAGCAGAATCCCGGCAATATTGGGCATGGACATGGACGACACGGCGGAAAGGCAGGCCACGATGACATCGGACCGGTCTCCAGGGGTAATGACCAGCAAACCGTGTTCGATCCGTTTTAAAAAATTACGCAACTGCATGGCCGCCACGGTAAAACCGTATACGTGCCGGTTGAGCTTGTCTTCCCCGTACAGGATCTCAGCCCCCAGAATCCGTGCGATTTCTCCCATGGTGGGATTTCCAAGGCGTTTGTCCTCGGGTACAGCATAGAAGAGCGAGCCTGAAGCCGGACTCTCTTTTTCAAGCCGTGAGATGATCTTTTGTCCGTCATCATCGGTCAGGGTCCGGTTTACGATGGTGGCGAGGACCTCGCATCCTTCATTGATAAAGGAGTTGTGATAGACCTGGATGGATTGAACCACGCTCTCCACGGATTTGTGATGGGCGTTTGCCACTAAAAGGACAGGGCAGCCCAGGTTTTTGGTGATCTGGGCGTTCAGATCGAATTCAAAGGAAGCGGTGGATCCTTCCAGTTCAATGCCTTCGCATAATATAAAATCATGGTCTTTTTCAATTTCCTTATAGGCATTGAAAATGCCTTCCAGCAATTCATCCTGCCGTCCCCGGCCGATGAGGTTCCCGGCTTCGGCCAGGGTATAGGCAAACATTTTTTCATGGGGAATGGTGAGTTTGAAATAGGAAGAGAATAAACAGATGTCATTATCGATTTTTTTCCCATCCGGAGCGGCATGGATCAAGGGACGAAAAAAGCCGACCCGGCCCACATTCCGGATCAAAAGTTCCATGATTCCAAGGGCAATGGCGGATTTTCCGCTTCTTGGTTCCGTTGCCGTAATAAAAAGATTTTTTGCCATCGTATCCTCGTAAAGATTATTATCACCCCTGAATTTAAACTCCGGCCCAACCGGAAGGGTTCAAGACAGTTTAGTGGATCGGCAAAAGTTTATCAACAGGCGCCTTGTCTTTTTTAATTGCCTCAGGATATTGGACGGTTTCATCTTTTTGGACTTCAGGCAGGCCCTGGGTTGTGCCGAATATGGATCAGATTTTAATTTTTGTTTTTTTGATGACAAAATCAACCAAAATCCCGATGCCGAAGGCCCAGCCCATATTGGGAACGGCCAGGGAGATGCCGCTGATCAAAAGGGCCACAAAATATTCTTCATTGGTTTTCAGGCTGCGGATCAGGGGGCAGAGTTCCAGTCCGGCAAAAATCAGCAGAACGCCCAGGACCGAGTTGGGGATCATGGCCAGGACGGAAAAACCCAGTTCGCCGAACAGCAATGCCATCAGCAATAACAGCGCTCCGATCATGAGCGGGGCCCCGCCGGTCCTGGCCCCGAACCGGTAATGGGCGGCCAGGCCCCCGGTGCCGTGGCACATGGGCACCGCACCCAAAAAGCCCACCGGTAAATTGACAAGACCCATGGTTAAAGCAAAATTGCCGGCTTTTGTGTTTTTGAGCAGGGGATTGTCAGGAAAAAGTACGGAACAGGTATCTGCCGTTCCCACACAGGAATTTCCGATGGTTAAGGGAATCTGGGGCAGGATCAGCATGCTGAAGGCGATCCAGAAATCGTTGACGGATGGAAAAATCAACCGGATATCCGTGGGGCCCAGTGAAAAATGCTGTCCTTTGAATCCGCCGAAAAATAACCCTGCCAGAATTCCAGCGCCAACGGCTGCCATGGCTGCCGGCAGGCGTTTGTTGTCCAGCAGCACCAGCACCATGACAAAAACAAGGACGCCGATGATCAGATTCAGGTTTAAACCGGCCAGTTTTGCCGGTGTGTCCGACATAAACAAGTTTTTATTGATGATCAATTCAATGCCTTTGCGTAAAAAGACTAGGCCCAAAGCCAATTGAATACCGCGAACCACGGGCTGGGTGAAAAGCTTGGCCAGTTTATCCACCAGGCCCGTAAAATAAAATAGCAACATCAGGCTTCCGAAAATGATGCCCGAGGCACTGATCACGGATTCTGTAATCAGGGCCGGGTATGCGATGGCAATGGCGCCGACCGCTTTAAGGGGCTGGACCGGGACCGGGAGTTTGAAATAAAATCCTGTGACGATATAAAGCAATCCAAACGAAAGGAATACAGATGAAGGACTCAAATGATTTATCATGATCATCCCCATCACAATGGGCAGGAGTGTTCCTAAATCACCAAAAGAACCGGCCAGCTCGACCCGGTCGAATTTGAAATTTTCAAAAAATGAATTTTTTTCCATTTTATGATCTCCTGTGAGGTATATTTACGTCTCTTGACATAAAGTCACGAATTTAATATTAATCGTGATAATGAAGAAAATTTAATCTATTGTCAAGCATATCGTTCGAAATGATAGCACTGAAATTTTTATTTTTGTGTCTATTTAATAAGGACATTTTTTATGGGAGAAAGGCTTATGTTTTTTTCGACGGCTGGTATAGAAACGGCGTTTTGGATTCCACCGGTGGTGGCCTTTGCGGTTTCGTTTTTCACTTCCATGGGCGGGGTTTCCGGAGCCTTTCTGCTCTTGCCGTTTCAAATGTCGTTTCTCGGGTATACCCATCCTTCGGTCAGCGCCACCAACCAGGTTTTTAATATTGTGGCCATCCCCAGCGGGGTCTACCGGTACTGGCGGGAAGGAAGGATGGTATGGCCTCTGACCTGGATCGTGATTGTCGGCACTCTGCCCGGTGTTTTTATCGGGGCCATCGTGAGAGTGGCTTACTTACCTGACCCAAAGCATTTTAAACTTTTTGCCGCCGGTGTCCTGCTGTATATCGGCATCAAAATGGTAAGGGATTTGCTGAAGAAAACCACCGGCGCCAGCTCTCAAGCCAATAGCGAAAAACGGTTTCAGGAAATGATGAAGAGCTGTGGTTCAAGGACCACCGGCACCGCAACGATTGCTCATTTCAATTTGAAGCGGCTGGGTTTCAGCTTTTATGATGAATCCTTTGAGGTTTCATTGTGGGGTATTTTTATCCTGAGTTTTATTGTAGGTATTGTGGGAGGGGTCTATGGCATCGGCGGCGGCTCTATCATTGCCCCGTTCTTTGTGACATTTTTTGGACTGCCGGTCTATATCGTGGCAGGGGCGGCCCTCATGGGAACCTTTGTGACTTCGGTCGCCGGTGTTGTTTTTTATCAAGCCATTGCCCCGTTTTATCCGCATCTTTCAGTTGCACCGGACTGGGTGCTGGGAATTTTGTTCGGGGTTGGCGGAATGGCGGGCATGTACCTTGGTGCCCGGTGTCAGAAATTTGTTCCGGCCAAGGCCATCAAATGGATGTTGTCCGGGATTATAATTTTCACGGCAGCTAAATACATCCTTGAATTTTTCGGGTATTAAAGAGGATATGAAAAAAGAAATACCGATTAAGGATCAGGGCAAATGCCTTGATTCAAACCAGCTTCATGAACTTGAGCAATCCTTTCGAAACTGGGCCGGCGAACCACTGCGTTCGGATGTACGCATGGCCCGTCAACGTATCCTGATCATATTCCTATTGATCCGTTATACCGGCGCCAAACTCAGCGAGGTGCTGAACCTTGATCCCTTCCGGGATATTGACGTTGAAACCTATTCAGTCAGTTTCGGGAGGCTTGCGGGGGAATCGGGCCGACCGCAGCGAAAAGTCCATCTGGCAGAAGCTGTCTGCCGGGAAATACAAGGCATGATGGCGGCCTCATCTTTTAAAGCAGCCTCGGCAGGCCTGCTCCAGGTTGACCCCGGGTTTGTCCGGCGTAAATTTTATGAACGGGCCCAGGCCTGCGGGTTTGCAAAGGCTTTGGGAGCTCCGGAGCTCCTTCGCAGATCACGGGCTGTTGAGCTGATCGGCAACAATATGCCCCTGCCCGCGGTCCAGATGATGCTGGGCCATTCAACCCCCAATCCGGTTTCATCCTATGTGTCTTTTTCCGAGGATGAATTCCGGGAAATTACCCGGTTTTTCACGGAAAAAGAATCGGGCCGGAAAACCAGCGCGCGGAATTCTTTTTTCGGAAAGATAGAGACCATCCAGCAAGGAGATATACAAACCCGTATCGAACTTCTGACTCTGGGCGAACACAGGGTCACAACTGTCATTACCAACGACAGCGTCAAAAGGCTTGGTCTGAAACCGGGTAAATGGATCACGGCCGAAGTCAAAGCCCCCTGGGTGATCCTGGATAAATGTCTTAATGACCCTGAATCCAGTGCGGATAACCGTTTCCAGGGAATCGTGGAAAAAATCATCCGGGGCCGGATCAACACGGAATACCGGGTGAAGATACCCGACGGCACCGAGATCTGTTCCATTGTCACCACCGAAAGCTGCCGCCGCCTTGCCCTTGGGGAAGGGGATAGGGTCTGGGTCCTGTTCAACAGCGCCTCAGTGGTGCTCATGACCGGCTGATAAGTCCTATCGGGTAAGGTCCAAACCCATTTAAAAACCATACAAAATTCTTGACCGGGTCAAATTTTTTATATAAACATTTAGTTGTTTGGCTAATTATAAAAACATGACGTCGGTATGGATGATACGATTTCAAAACTGAAGGCCTTGGCGGATAAAAACCGGCTCAGGATCTTTTGCGCCCTGGTCCGCCACGAGGAATTGTGCGCCTGCCAGATCACGGAATTGCTCCAGGTGACCGGTGCCACAGCCTCCCGTCATTTGAGCATCCTGGTTGCTGCCGGGCTGCTGAAAAGCCGGAAGGACGGCCGGTGGGTGCTTTTCAGCCTGGACCGGTCCGGCAACGGGTTCGACGGCATCCTGCAATGGCTTGATCCTGAACTCCGGATCTCTTTGACCCTTCAAAATGACCTTGACGCCCTAGTGCGGATCACGGGGCTCTCCCGTGAGGATCTTTGCAGACAACAACGGGGGGAGGCCTGCTGCCCCATCCCAAAAGGAGCCCATACCAAAAAGGAGTCATAATGGATAAACTGAAAATATTATTTCTGTGTACGGGGAATTCATGCCGGAGCCAGATGGCGGAAGGCTGGACCCGCAAGCTCAAGGGGGATAGGATCCAAGCCTTTTCCGCCGGGGTTGAAACCCACGGACTGAATCCCCATGCCGTCGCCGTCATGGCCGAGGCCGGAGTTGACATTTCCGGGCAGAGATCCAAACATGTCAATGAATTCGCGGGCCAGGAGTTTGATGCGGTGGTGACGGTCTGTGACCATGCCCGCGAATCCTGCCCCTATTTTCCGGCATCCTGCAAACGCGTCCATGCCGGCTTTGTCGATCCGCCGGCCCTGGCCCGGGAGATCGCGGCACAAGGGGGGGATGAAGCGGCCCAACTGGATGGCTACCGGAAGGTGAGAGACGACATCAGGGCTTTTGTGGAAGCCCTGCCGGACAATATTTTATAAGGAGACCAGAGGTGAATAACAAGAGCATCAATTCCGACAAAACAAATCCAAACATCTGCCCCACAGCCCGGCCCGTCGGCAAGGGGCTTTCCTTCCTGGACCGGTTCCTGACCCTGTGGATATTCGCCGCCATGGCCCTGGGGATCTGCGCCGGCTGGCTTGTGCCCGCTGTCAAGAATTTTGTCAATTTATTTACGGTGGGAACCACCAATATCCCCATTGCCGTGGGCCTCATCCTCATGATGTATCCGCCCTTTGCCAAGGTGAGATACGAGGACATGCCCGATGTTTTCAGAAATATCCGGGTTCTTTGCCTGTCCCTGGTCCAGAACTGGGTGGTGGGCCCCTTTCTGATGTTTTTCATTGCCATCATCTTTCTCCGGGATTATCCCGAATATATGGCAGGGCTGATCATGATCGGCCTGGCCCGGTGCATCGCCATGGTCATTGTCTGGAATGAGCTGGCCAAGGGGGATACCGAATATGCCGCCGGTCTGGTGGCCTTTAACTCCGTTTTCCAGGTGGTTTTTTTCAGTGTCTATGCCTGGTTTTTCCTCACGGTGCTGCCGCCCCTCTTCGGGATCCAGGCCACGGCCGTGGCCATCACCATCGGCCAGATCGCCGAAAGCGTGTTTATCTACCTGGGCATCCCCTTTATCGCCGGTGCCCTGACCCGGTTTATCGGGGTCAAGGCCATGGGCCGGGAACGGTATCATGCCGTGGTGGTCCCCAGGATCAGCCCCCTGACCCTGATTGCCCTGCTCTTTACCATTGTCCTCATGTTCAGCCTCAAGGGGGATCTCATCGTTCAGATTCCCATGGATGTGGTGAGAATTGCCGTCCCGCTGCTGGTGTATTTTGTGATCATGTTCCTGGTGTCTTTTTATATGGGGAAAAAGGTGGGGGCAGATTACAAAAAGACGGCCACCCTTGCCTTTACGGCCGCCAGCAACAATTTTGAGCTGGCCATTGCCGTGGCCATCGCCGTCTTCGGCCTCAATTCCGGCGCAGCCTTTGCCGCCGTTATCGGACCCCTGGTGGAAGTTCCGGTCATGATCGGCCTTGTGAACGTGGCCTTTTTTTTCCAGCGCCGGTATTTCCGGGAGAAGCTTTCATAAAAAGAGACTGTAGCCCCCATGAGACATTTGGATTGACATCCCTGATATTAGTCATATAATTAATCATGCTTAATAGATTATAAATCATAATATATTGATAAAATTATATTTTTAATATTTTAAGATTGAAATTTATTTATTCAGTTTATTAGTCTTAATCACCAGGAATGATGCTATGCCGCTTTCCATAAGGGAATATCTGGCGCGGGGCCCCTCAACCTCCAGGGAAATCCAGGCTGCCACCGGCCTGAGCCAGAGTTCCGTTGCCCGCCGGCTCAAAGAAATGGAAGATGCCGTGGTCCAACTGACCCTGGGCCGGTCCATCAGATATGCAGCAACCTGCAATGCTTTCGGCGGCAACGACAAACTGCCGCTGAGTATGGTGGATACGGACGGAAACACCGCTTTAATTGCCTATATCCGCCCACTCTGCCACGGCGGTTTTTTTGTGGAGCCGGTCATGGATATTCCCCCCTTATTGCGGGGAGAAAATAAAGACGGTTTATACCACGGTTTGCCGTATTTTCTTCATGATCTGAGGCCCCAGGGGTTCCTGGGCCGTCTGACGGCCCAGGCCATGGCGGCCCTTTCCGAAGATTTCCCAACAGACCCAAGGCATTGGAACACGGATCAGATCGGCCGCTATTTAATCTCCAACGGGGATGATCTGCCGGGTAATTTCAAATTCGGGGACCAGGCACGGCTGCGCGTCCGATCCAAACCCGTCCCTGTTTCGGATGAAGACTATCCTGCCCTTGCCGATGGTGTCATGGCAGGCGCTGTGCCGGTCTCATCCGCAGGCGGAGAACAACCGAAATTCACCGCCTTTAACGGCCAAGGGGCATCCCATGTCATTGTGAAATTCTCTCCCCGGGAAGATCACGATCTTGCCAAACGCCGGCGTGATATTTTAATCACGGAATACCATGCTGCAAAAACGATTCACAACCGGCTTTTCCCGGCCGCGGAAACCCGGCTGATGGACATGGGCAAAAGACTCTTTCTGGAGACCCGGCGGTTTGACAGATCCGGAGAATACGGGAGAAGGCCCATGGTGTCACTCCAGGCGGTTGATGCCGAGTTTACGGAAATAGGTACGAATTGGCCCCAGGCCGCACATGCCCTGTTCAAGAAAAAATTGATGAGCGAACAGGACGCGCTCAATGCCGAAGCGTTATGGCAGTTCGGCCGGCTCATCAACAATACGGACATGCATTTGGGGAATCTGAGCCTGTCCTTGGAGGGGGAAGCCTTCAGGCTGCTGCCGCCGTATGATATGTGTTCCATGGGATTTGCACCCGGAAGCGGCGGCGAGGTCCAGCCTTTTGCCTTTGTGCCGCCTGAGCCCAAAGGGTTTGGCCTTTGCAAGGACCTGATGGATATCGTCAAAAAAGCGGCGCGTGGCTTCTGGGAGAGCGTGGCCAATGATGAGAGAATCTCGAATGAATTCAGGGAATATCTGCAAAAGGGGAATCCTGCCGGTCGGATCTGACTTTAAAAATAATACCTCACCCAGATTTCAGGCCGGAAGGCATCGGGTTTTTCACCGAATTCCGTGTTGTCGGGACCCAGGGGGATGCCGACCCGGAAATTCAGTTCAAAATTGGTGACGGGGGTAAAGGTCAGGCCGGGCTGGAGATTGAAGCTGGAATCCCGGAGGTTGACCACGGAAGCGAGATAGGGTGTGAAATAGAGGATATCAAAGGGTTCTTTCTGGGAGATCTTCAGATAGAGATAATCTTTTCCGAAATTTCCCCGGCTGTAATAGGACCGGGTTTTTTGCGCGGCCTGTTGCATGACGGAGGCATTCCCGTTGGATAGCCACTGGCTGAAGGCCTCTTCCTGATAGATGAAAAAATCTTCGGTCTCATCTTTGTCATAGCCGGCCCCCTGGTGAAAATATTCGGCAATAAAGGTCGTGTCCACGCTATTGAGATAGCGGGCTCCGAAAAGAAAATCTAAGGGATTTTCTGTTGTCTGCCTGGTGTTGCCGGTTTCATCCAGGACAAGGCGGGTGACGTCTTTTCGCAAGGCCAGCTCTCCGTGGATTTCGATATTTTCGGCCAGGTTTTTGGCAAAATCAAACCCAAGGCTTTGGGGTTGGTCCGGGCCGTCAAAAAAGATGAAATCCAGGTCTGTATCCTGCCAGAGCAGGTACAGCTTTGCGGCGAGGTTCACGTCTCCGTCGGCGCCCAGGTCGGTGTTGGCCCAATCCTCCTTGACTGGGAGCACAAGAAGGGTGAGCCCGGCATTGGCCAGGGCCCCTGTTTCAAAACTTTTGATGAGGTCCATTCCGATCTGGACCCGGCCTTCCAGGCTCAGGCCCGGGTCATCCGGGTCCTTTGCCGGGTTGATGAAAGCCGCCGGGTTCCAGGCATATCCTTTTCCCCAGGAGACCTGTTTTTTGCCCATGTCCAGGGTCAGATAGGGGGAGGGCCGTAACGACCCATAGGCTTCAAGGATGTCATGGGTCCAGCCGCTTTCATCCCGGGTATGGGCATATTCATGTCGGGTGAGCAGCCCGGCCTTGAACACGCCTTTTTGCACGGCAGCGGAAAGCTCCATGGATTCCTGCCATTCCTGGGTGCCGCTTCCGGGGTCGTCCTGGAAATAATTGAGTTTGTAACGGGCCGAGTCTTCATCCAGGCGATGATAAATGTACCGGGATTCCAGGCGGCCGCCCAGTTCATAGGATTTTTTCCGGGCTTCGGGGATGGCAAAATCATATTCCCCTGCAACTGCCTGAACAGCATAAAATACCATCCCTACTAGAAACGCGGCGGTTCGCATTTACCTCAGGTCCTTGACCCTGGACAGGTAGTTGAGGGTAAAGACCTCATCGCTGAGGCTGGTTTTTTTCAGGTCTGCCGAAATCATGATGGATTTGTAACCTTTATAAAGCGGGCTGTCCGTTTCCATGACCGCAGGCCTGACCACACCGTCCCCGATGTCCTTGATATCCTTGAAATACAGGGTCTTGATCAGCATGCCCGTGGCGGCATAGCATTCGATGCGGGAGGGCACCCCTTCTTTTTTAAGAACCCACATTTTGAGCCGGTCATAGGCCACTGCCCCGGTTTTGGCCTTGAGATCCAGGAGATACTCTCCCTGGTCTTCTTCAAGGGTTGTGACAGTGTATTCCACGCTGTAGTCCAGGCGCATGATATCAGCATTATTAAACACCCCGCCCACCACCGATTGCAGGCTGGTGATCCGGAGGGGCTTGCCCACATTGGGGATATACAGCCACATATTATCCCCCAGGCGCAGGGTGGCCCGGCCTTCTTCACTGGCCGGCGAGACAAAGAGGGTGACGATTTTGTCCTTGTCTTTCTTGAGATACCAGAGCACAAATTCCTTTTTCTTCCCGTCCGGTTCAATATTGATGATCTTGCGGTACATGGAAAGATCCCCCGGCTCCAGGTTTTTGTCCACCTGGGCCAGGATTTCTTCACCGGTCAAGGCTTCGGCCGAAACAACGGCGGGAATAAGCGTAAACAGAATCAGGCAGAATATATAGATGCATTTTTGCGGGTTCATGACGATCTCCGTTTTAAATGGTTTACACATGGCGCAGGGCCTCCACCGGTTCCAGGCCTGCGGCTTTGGCAGCGGGCTGAAGGCTGGCCAGGACGGATACCCCCAGCACGATGAGGCAGGTCAGAGCCACTTCAGTTGGGGCAATGCTCGGGGCCAGGGTAAAGACCTGGTTGTTGCCGCCAAAGGTCACGTCCACGCCGGTCAGGTTCATGATCCAGAGAATTCCGGCGCCCATGGCGGAACCGGCCAGGGCTCCGCCTAAGCCGAGGCAGATCCCTTCGGCCACAAACAGGGCCATGATCCGTCCCGGCCGGGTGCCCATGGCGGCCAGGGTGCCGATTTCCCGGACCCGTTCATACACGCTCATCATCATGACATTGAGGACGCTGATGAGGACCACGGCAATGAGGATGACCCGGATACCCAGGGTCATGATGTCGATCATCCGCACGATATTGTAAAAGGGGGTGAGCTGCTCCCAGGTGTGCAGTTCAAACATGGGTCCGCCCTGTTTGTTGGTCAGGGGAGCCGTGAGATCGTTCAATTTTTCAGCCACAGCCTTGAGGCTGCCGAAATCCCGGACCCGGATGGCAAGTTCACTGATTTCAGGGGTTTCCATGCGCAGGAGGGAGGCTGCGTCGTCGATATGCAGATAGCCGTCCCGGCCCCCCGGACCCATGAGGCTTTCCACGATCCCGGCCACCATGAAAGTCATGCCGTTGACGGAGCCATCCTTGTTATTGGCCACCAGCACCACGGTGTCCCCGATTTTGATCTCCATGCCCCTGGCCAGGATTTCAGGCAGGAGCACTTCCCCCGGCTTTAACAAAACATCATCATGGGCCGCATCCTTGATCCTTGAGGCCAGCAAGGGCACCGTCCTGTTCTCTTTTTCCGGATCAATGCCGTTGAGGCGGGCATTGGTGGTCTGGGAATAATTGCTCAGCATGGCTCCGAATTTGATTCTTGGGGAATAGGCCTCGATTTCTTCCACCCCGGAAAGAAGCCCTTCCAGTTTTTCAAAGGCCTTGGACGGCATCATGCGGTCCAGTGGGAGATTGTCGATGCTGGCCAGATATCCCTTGCGGTGGATCTGCAGATGGCTGAGGACCGAATCGGTGATCTGACCCACAATGGCCTGTTTAAAGGACCCGCTCAATCCTGAAAACACGATGACCGCCACCACGCCGACGACGATGAGAAGGCCTGTCAGTAGGGTCCGGCGTTTGTAGCGCGATAGATTTTTAAAGGCCAGGCGCAGGATTTTAAACATGGGTCACCTCCTTTGCCGGTGCGTCCTCGAGCCGTCCATCCAGGATATGAAAGGTCAGTTCGGCCTGGTCCATGATCCTGGGGTCATGGGTGGAGAACACAAAGGTGGTCCCGAATTCATCCCGCATCTGTTTCATAAGTTCCACCACGGTTTTGGCCGTGGCCCCGTCCAGGTTGGCCGTGGGTTCATCGGCCAGGACCAGGAGGGGGTTCCCCACCAGGGCCCGGGCAATGGCCGTCCGCTGTTTCTGGCCTCCTGAAAGCTGGGCCGGGTATTTATCGGCCTGGTTTTCCATGGACACGGCGGCCAGGACCTTTTCCACCAGGGGGTGCCTGAGATGCTTGGGCATATCACGGATCATGAGCAGGGGGTATTCGATATTTTCAAATACCGTGAGTACGGGCAGAAGATTAAAATCCTGGAACACAAAGCCCAGTTTTTCTCCCCTGAAATCCGCACCCTGCTTCCGGTTCATCGTGCTCACGGCCTGCCCGGCCACCATGACTTCGCCTTGGCTGGGCTTGTCCAGGCAGCCGATGAGGTTCAGGGCCGTGGTCTTCCCGCTGCCGGAAGGTCCCACCAGGGCCGTAAAGGCACCTTTGGGGATATTCAGCGTGACGTCCTGGAGGGCTGTGACACTGACTTCACCCAGTTGGTAGGATCTGGAGACGTTTTTAAATTCGACGAGATTCATTTTTCATCCTTTGTTCAATTGATGTATCTTTGCTCTAAAAAATATAAGCAGAATATTGCATCTTCTGTGCCAGAGTTTGAAATTCATGCCTGGCCGCCTTTCAGCCTTTTTTGATCCTCAAATCCGGGTAAAAAGTAAACAGTTGGCGGGGACAGGTGGTTATTTTTTACCCGGATCATTCAAGGTCAAGCCTCTGCCGTTTGATTTCTGTTGTTAACAGCATTTTCCCCCCAGCAGTTTTGACATGGCCTGCTCCGCCGGTGAAAGGGGCTTGGGCGAATCGAAAACAATTTTTACCGGAAGTTTCAAAGTAAGCCTGGCCGCATATTTGACGGCGGCCACGTCTCCGGGAACAGCATCTTCGAGGGATAGGGACCGGCCCCCATCCTTTTGGATGGCCAGTTGGCTGACAATGATGTGTTCCTTCACCGGGACCCCGGCATTTTCCAGGATGGTCCTGGCGCAGGCCGTTTCGCATCCGTCAAGGACAATGATCTGTTCCGTATCTTTTGCAGATTGCACTAACCCGCTCTTGCCTGTGGCGATTCCGGCCAGGCAGAACAACTCGCCGAACCCTTCTTTTGTCATCTCCACCGCAGCCTGGTTGGCGAGCCCGCCTTCCCTGGAGGCTCCGGAACAGGTCAGGATCATGATGTCCTGTCCGTTGCAATTGCAATCCGTTGCCATGGTTAATCTCCCGGCCGGCTCTCGGCCTGCATGACCGTCAGAGGTGACAGGCCCGGGGTTTTGATCAGGAAAAAACTGAGGCAGAGGGTGATGCCCAGCATTACGCCATAGATGAGGAAAAGCGAGGGCAATCCATGGGCCGATGCAATTTTCCCGCCCAGGGCCGTTCCGACCCCACCCCCGCCCATGAAGCAGAAAGCCACCAGGGACATGGCGGTTCCGCGGGCTTTCTGGGCAAATTCAGTGGCCCGGGTCAAAAGGGTGGAATGGGCGAAGATAAACCCGAGTCCCAGGAGGCCTATACCAAAGATGAGCAAGCCGATGGATTGCCCGGAAAAATAAATTACCAGATCTGCGGTCAGGGCAAGGGTCAGCCCCAGGGTCAACAGGGCCCGCGGGCCTGTTTTGAGAACCAGTTTTCCGCCCAGGCGGCCGCCCACAATGGACATCACGCCAAAGGTCGTCATGACGGCCCCGATGCTCAGATAATTGAAGGCGTATGTTTTGGATATATAGGCACCCAGAAAAGAAAAACTGCCGATGATGAACATGCCTTCCAGCAGGATCAGGATATAGGTAAAAAGGCTTTTTTTCTGGGATAGCAGCTCTTTGTAGGGCTTCAGGAAGCGGCTCCGGGGATTCCGGGTATCGGGCAGGTGCCTGTAGTTTTTCAGGATCAGGACCAGGGGAATGAGAGAGAGAACCGCATACACGGCAAAGACTCCCCGCCAGCTCAGAAAATAGGAGATGGCACCGCCGGTGATCATGCTCAGGCCCTGTCCCAGAAAGGCAATGCCCATAAAGGTGCCGATGGCCATCTGGCGTTTTTCAAGGGGCACCAGGTCCCCGATCAGGGCTATGCAGATGGGCATGACGGCGGCGGCAAAAATACCGGTCAGGGCCCTGTAAACGGAAAGCCCGTTCAGGCTTCCGGCCAGGGCGCACAGGCCCGTGGCCACGGTAAAAAACAGGATGGCAAAGGTGATGATCTGTTTTTTTCCGAACCGATCGGCCAGGGGGCCGTAAATGATTTGGAAAATCCCAAAGGGGATCATATAGGCGGAAATCAGGATGCCTGCGTTTTCAACGGGGATGCCGAGGCTTTGGGCAATGGCCGGGAGAATCGGGGAGACCACCCAGTTGTCTGCCATAACGATGAATCCGAGGAGCCCCAGGAGGATAATGATTTTATTATTGTTCATGATAGAAGGGTCCTTACGGGTGCTTGAAATTTTAAATGATCATATTGAATAAATAGCCGACAAACAGGATGCCCGACCCCACCACCCCGATAAAGACGGCGATGAGCCTGGGTTTCAGGACTTTTCTCAGGATGACCATTTCGGGCAGAGACAGGGCGATGACACTCATCATGAAGGCCAGGACAGTCCCCAGGGCCGCCCCTTTGCCCAGGAGGGCTTCCACCACCGGGATGATCCCGGCGGCATTGGAATACATGGGGATGCCGATGGCCACGGACAGGGGAACCGACCACCAGGACCCTTTGCCCATGATGGAGGCCATGACGCCTTCGGGAACGAATCCGTGGATACCGGCGCCCACGGCAATCCCGAGGATGACATAGATCCAGACCCGGCCGATGATCTCTTTCACCGCATCCCAGCCGTACCGGATGCGGTCGTTCCAGGTCAGTCGTTCTTCTTCCATCTGCACGGCGGTAACATTGAGCTGGGTGACCCAGTCTTCGATATGGTTTTCCATTTTCAGGCGGCCGATGACCCACCCGGCGGCAACGGCTATGAAAAGCCCGGTTCCCATATAGATGGCTGCCACCTTCCAGCCCAGAAGCCCGTAGAGGAGGCCCAGGGCGATTTCATTCACCATGGGGGCTGCGATCAGGAATGAAAAGGTCACTCCCAGGGGAATCCCAGCCGTGACAAAGCCGATAAACAGGGGAACGGCCGAACAGGAGCAAAAGGGCGTGACGATTCCCAGGAGGGCGGCCAGGATATTACCGGCAAATTCACTTTTACCGGAAAGAAAGGCCCGGGTTTTTTCAGGGGTGAAAAAGCTGCGGATAATACCCACCCCGAATACCACGATGGCCAGGAGCATCATAACCTTGGGGGTGTCATAGAGGAAAAATTCCACCGAAGCTCCCAGGTGGGACCCGGCCTCTATGGGCAGCAGGGTGTAGGTGAGCCAGGCGGACAGGCCGGGCAGCATCCTGTAGATCGTCCACCAGAGATACACGCCGAAGGCTCCCATGGCCAGGTTTAACGCCATCATTTTTTTTGTTTTTTTCTCATCCTGGATGAGGTCGGTTATTTTAGAGTCCATATGTGGTCCTTTTTATATCGTTAAAATGGAATATAGCGATATATGGATCTGGTGTCAACACATAAAAAAGCCTATTGGAAAATATTTCCAAAGACACGGATGGGAATTTTTCTGGATGTGTCGGTCCAGATGGTAATGATATCTGTATAGAGTCCGGGTTCTTTTTTGATGTTTTCAACAATGAGTTCGTAACGGGCCGGGTTTGCCGGGTCGTTTTTTTTGACCTCAAACCGGATGTTTTTGCCGTCCCGAGCAGTGGCCTGGGCGACTTTAAAATTTGTTTCTGGATCTGCAGGCGTGATGGTCATGGCGGCGGATAGGGTCTCTCCGGCTTTTCCACTCAGTTCAATATGGCCGGGGTCGAGAAGGGCAAAGGCTTTGACCTGGCCGACCAGTTCCAGTCGAATCAAGGGTTGGGCCGGGTCATTGGTATGAATTTTCATTATTTTTCTGACGCTGTGTCCGCCATAGCCATGGGTGGACAATGAAATGGCGATTTTTCCTTCGCTTCCAGGAAGGATGCGCTTCTCGCTTGAAGCTGCCGTGCACCCTCAGTCAGTGTCTATCTTAAGGATTTCCAGGGGGGCGGTTCCCTTATTTTTCACCATAAAATCATGGGTCACCGTATCCCCTTCCCAAACGGATTCAAAATTGAACATCTGCTCCGTTACAACAGCTTCGGGTTTCTGGTCGGCCGGGGCAGGCCCCGGAAAAACGGTGAGAAGTGCAATCATCAGAAACATAGCAATTGCGGCGGATTTTTTTTTCATGTGAATATCTCCTGAAAATTAAACAATATCAATTTGATTTTTATCATAACCGTTTTTTTTATATAAGGTCAAGGCTGCCAGGCCCAGGGCCAGGCACAAAAACAGACCGTCCCTTGCCAGGGTCAGTTTATCCATGGGGCCTTCCTCCGGACTAGTGGAAAAGCAGCCGCAATTTATGTCCAGGCCTCTGGCCAGGTTAAACATAATGAGCCCCATGAAAATGGTCATTAAAATGGCAACAAGGCTTGAGGCTCCCATCATCCATCGTTCGAGGATGAGGCAGAACCCCAGGATCAGCTCCAGCCAGGGGAGAATCAGGGCCGTGAGATTGATGAGGGCGTCGGGCAGAACCTGGTAATTATAGACGGCTTGCGCGAACGCCCAGGGATTACACTGCTTGTCCAGGCTGGCATAAATAAAGACCGCTCCCAGCACTATCCGGGCTGAATGATAAAAAAAACGGGAAGATGGATTCAAGGCGTTCTCTCCTTATTTATCAGGGGTTTCTATGGGCAGGTTGTTTTCCGTCCAGACGGTCCAGCCGTTGACCAGGACCCTGGCCTCTGCAAACCCCATGTTTTTGAGGAACAGGGCCAGCTCATGGCTCAGGTTGCAGGATTCTCCGTCACAATAGGTGATGACCGGGGTTTGGCGGTCCAATCCGGGGACAACCTGTTGGAAATGGTCATCCACCTCATACCAGGGAAGACTCTTTGCCCCCTTTATATGGCCTTCGTCAAAAAGGGCTTTGTCTCTTGCATCCAGGAAAACTGCTTTGTTTTCCCTGAAAAGGGCTTCCGCTTCAGGAAGGGAGATGGCCAGGGAGTTGCCGCCATCCTCCGCCATCCTTGATTCCGCAGACCAATCCTGGACAAAGGGGATGGAATCGGGTCTGATCAGGTTGACGGCCAGGCCTGCCGCCACGGCCAAGAGGAGGATGAAGCCGGCCTCTTGAAGGGCTTTCATCAGGTTCTGTCTTAAAACAACGGAGGGCATGGGTGGCTCCTTAGCATTCCAGGTTAAAACGGCTCATATAAGCGGACAGTTTCCGGCCTTCTTCAGCTCCGATGCCGGGACAGTCTCCGGGGCCCTTGGCCCCTTCGGCCACCTTGGTGGCAAAGACCATGCAGGTGGGCTGGCCGCATTCCCGGCAATTGGTTTTGGGCAGAAGTTTCAGGATCTCAATGATACCGGGTCTGGGCAGGCCGGTATAAGAGGGGGTGATGGTGTCCTTTTTCTCCCAGGCGGAATTGATTTCCGCTTTCAGCCATTCCACTATTTTTCTGGCCTCGGCTTCATCGTTCAGGGCATTGACGGCGATTTTTTTGCCGTGGACCGTGATCAGTTTTCCCTGGGCCCGGAAAGTGACGGCGGGCGGGTCATTCAGGTATTCAAAGCCACCCAGGACGGCGTTCAGATAGGGCAGGGCCCCGCTGACATCCTGGCCCAGATGGGCAAAGCAGTGGACTCCTTTGGCATCGGCCTGGCATTTGGATTTGAATATTTCAAGGGTATAATCTTCCAGCAACATATGGTCCTCTTTTTGTGTTTGATCAAGCGGTAATAAAGGGGTTAATGATAAAATACAGGCCCAGAAGCCCCACCAGGGTTCCGGCCCCTTTGCGGAACCAGGTGCCTGCGCCTTGCCAGGCGGTATTTTCCATGAGTTTCCGGACGGCGGCGGCGCTGCTCCCCGCAACGGCAATGGGAAGGCAGTGGCCCATGCCGAAAAGAACGATCAAAAGGATCCCGGTCATGACTTTTTCCTGGACCGTGATGACGGCCAGGATGGGCGCAATAAATCCGAAGGTGCAGGAGCCGGACAGGATGCCATAGGCGAGTCCCAGGACAAAGGCCCCGGTCATACCTTTGAGTTTCAGCCGGTATAAAAGCCCGCCGGACAGGGAACATTTTTCAACACCCAGCATGCCCAGGGCCACCCAGATCAGGATGGCGCCCATGAGGATCTGCCAGTAATTGCCCACATCCCCCAGCATCCGTCCCAGAAGGGCGCAGATACTGCCGATGACGGCGATGGTAATAAACAGGCCCAGGGTGAAAAGGATGGAATATACCCCTGCCTGCCGGGGCTGGACCATCCTGTCCTGGCCTCCGACATAGCCCACGATCAGGGGAATGGAGGCCATGTGGCAGGGACTCAGCAGCACGCTGACCATGCCCCAGATGAAACATCCGGCAGCCGCCAGGAGGGTTCCGCCCGTAATCCATTGGTTGACGGTTAAAAAAATCTGATCCAGCATCGTTCCTCCTAGTCCTTTTTTTCCGGCGGGGAAGGAACTCCCATTTTTGTGAGTTGGGCCACGATGTCCTTCTCACTCATGAAGCCTTCATGGCGGTACACTTCCGTTCCTGATGCATCATAAAAGATCTGGGTCGGGATGGCCCGGATCTTGTATTTGGGTGCCTGTTCCTTGTGTTTCCATACATCGATAAAGGCAATAACCGCCTTGTCCTGGTAATCGGCTTCAAGCTTGGCCATGATGGGGGCCATCATTTTACAGGGAATACATTCCGTGGCCCCGAGATCGATGAGGGTTACCATTCCTTTTACCGGCAGGCTTTCAAAATCAATACGGGTTCCGTGGGCGTTGGTTCCGGCAGACGAGTCGGCCCCGGCATCCTGATAGAATTGTGTTTTTACAAGGAGGATCACTGCAAAGGCAATGACACAGATGATAAGGAATCGGGCATGTTTCATTATTGAACCCCCATTTTTTGAAGCTGATCCAGCACTTCCTTTTCAGCAAAGAAGCCGGTGTGCCTGAATACCTCGTTTCCGTTTTTATCGAAAAAGACCTGGACCGGGATGGATTGGATACCGAAACGGCCTGCCAGGATCTGCTTCTCACGGACATGGACAAATTCGACATTCAAGGTATCAGGGAATTTTTTTCTCAAATTGTCCAGGATGGGCTGCATCATATCACAGGGGATGCAGCCTGCGGCCCCGAATTCAATCATGCTGGGTTTTCCTGAAGATCTGGCCTTATCCACCGGGTTGTTCTTCATGATACTGTATTGGGTTTCCAGCCATTTGTGGTTGATCTGCAGACCATGGGCGTCTCCCAGGCCTTTGATATATCCCTGGATAGCCTCCTGTTTTTTTCTTTCCAGGAGAAAGCTTTTGATATTTTCCCGGACCTGATCAAAGGGGGCGCCCCCCATCATTTCCTTGTTTTCGTCATAAAAAACCTGGGCGTCTGTAGTGGTTACGGTGACCTCTTTCACCCGGGTGGCCAGGTAAGCACTGATAAGATCGCCTGGGTCTGCATTTTTATCCTGAATTCCGCTTTTCTGGGCTTCCTGGAGAAGGATCCGCGTAATAATGTCCTGGTCCAGGAGGAAAATCAGGTTTTCCTTAATCTGGTCCTGCAATTTCGGATCATACTGACTGAGGGAGGTTTCAAAGTCCTGAAGGGAAATTGAGATTCCGGTTCCGGTTTTCAGGAGCATGCCCCTCTCTGCTTCAACCAGCTCAGCAGATTTCAGAAACCGGTCGGAAAGCAGGGGGTACACATCCGAAACCGTTTTGGCCCGGGCCGCCCCGGCCGCAAAACAGAAGGCCGGGATGAGCAGCACCAGGATATGGATGAGGGGTTTGATCATGAAGCGTTTCATCATGGGGTGTTTCATTATTGGGTGCATCTTCCTTTAAAAATGTTATCCGCAGCAGTTTGCCTTTTTCGGAGTCAAGGCCGTTCCGGGCTTGATGCCGCAGGCATCGAAAACCGCAGACTTCACCCTGGCGATATCTTCGGCCCTGAGGCTGAGATTTTTATTTTTTTCAATGCCCAGTTCGGTAATCACCAGATGGTTTTTCAAGGGCACCTTGGCCTGTTCAAGGATGGCCTTGGCACAACCCACAGGGCAGCCGTCAATGGCTACCATGGTTTCCACATCCCATGCCGACTGAACAAAGCCGCTCAGTTGGGCTCCGATTCCGGCCAGGCAAAACATTTTGCCGACGCCTTCCCGGGTCAGTTCAATGGCAGCCTGGTTTGAAAGCTGGCCCACGTTGGATCCGCCTGAACAGGCCAGGATCATGATATTGCCGTTGGATGCACAAAAGTCTTCAGTCATTTTATCGCTCCTTTATAAAAAATCTTTTATGGAAAAATGAGTATAAAAAATTGATCGTTAGGTTTTTATTAAACCGCCGGCTTTATTTTTTCAGCCAGGCTTTGACATCCTCTTTTTTGGGAATCTTTCCCACACATTTGACTTCCCCGTCCACCACCACGGCAGGGGTTCCGAAAACACCGTACCCGGCTATTTCCATGACACCGGTGACTTTTTCAATTTTTGCATCCACTCCGGTTTCGGTGACGGCCTCATTGACAATTTTTAGAGTCTGTTCGCATTTGGGGCAACCGGGCCCCAGTATTTTGATATCCATAATAATCTCCTCAACGTTTATTGATTCGGTTTATCCGGCAATGACCCCGTAGATCATCCCGGCAAAGGTTGACAGTAAAATGATGATGGAACAAAAAACAAAGGTCTTTTTTGCCCCCATGATCCCCCCGATGACCAGCATATTGGGCAGGGACAGGGCTGGGCCGGCCAGCAGCAGGGCCAGGGCAGGGCCCTTGCCCATGCCCGACCCGATCAGTCCCTGCAGGATCGGCACCTCGGTCAGGGTGGCAAAATACATGAAGGCTCCGGCCACGGAGGCAAATAAATTGGACCAGAGGGAATTGCCGCCCACAAGGGTTTGAATATACTGTTCCGGGATCAGTGCCGGGTGTCCCGGCCTGCCCAGGAGAAATCCGGCCACAATCACCCCGCCGAACAAAAGGGGGAAGATCTGTTTCATGAATCCCCAGGTGGATTCCACCCAGCTTGCACGTTCTTCCTTTTTAAACCAGGCCTTTACCATCCAGGCCAGGGCAACCAGAAGAATGACCGTAATATACCATTTGGCGGCAAAAATAGCCGGCCATAGACCGGTGGAACCCGGCGCGGGTTTGGCAAAGGCGGCAAAAACCAGGATCAGGACCATGGTCAAAAGATAGATCCCGTCCTGGAAAAGGGTTCTTCCGCTGTCTTCTTCATCCGGAACATAGATCTGTCCTGCTGTCCTGGCTGCATCGTCCTTCCGGAAGATGAGGGCCATGAGCAGGCCCGTGATGACGGCGAAAAGGACGGCGCCGATGGCCCGGGCCAGGCCGAGCTGCCATCCCAGGATTTTGGCCGTGAGGGTGATGGCCAGGACATTGATGGCCGGGCCTGAATACAAAAAGGCCGTGGCCGGTCCGATACCGGCCCCCCGGGTATAGATCCCGGCAAAGAGCGGTAATACCGTGCAGGAGCATACGGCCAGGATGGTACCGGAAATCGAGGCCACGGAATAGGAGAGAATTTTACCGGCCTGTGCCCCGAAATATTTCAGCACCGAAGCCTGGGACACAAAGACTGCAATGGCTCCGGCGATGAAAAAGGCCGGGACCAGGCAGGTCAGGACATGCTCCCTGGCATATTCCTGGAGCATCATAAAGGCTTCCAGTCCGGACCGGCGGACCACCGGGTGGGACCAGGGAATAAAATAGGCCATGAGATACAGGCCCATGAGGGTGAATAATTTTGTCCGTTCTTTCATTGGAGGATCTCCTTTATATATTGTAATCTACAAATACATAAGGATAAATCAGTTCTTATTTAAAATATCGTTTCGATTAATCCCCGGCAACCGGCCGGCCACTTTCTTAATTTCAGGGTCATCGTTCAGCCAATGGCGCATATTTCCGATGAGGCTGGCGGCAAAGGGGCTCTGGGAACCGTCGGATACTTTATAATTCACCCAGAGCCCGTCTTTTTGAAAGGCAATGAGTCCAGCATCCTCCAGTATTTTCAGATGCTTGCTGGTGGTGGACTGGGCCTTGTCCAGGGCGGTCTGGATTTCGCACACGCACATGGTTTTATGCTGGAGCATTTTCAGTATTTTGACCCGTGCCGGGTCGGAAAGGGCCTTCATCACTTTGATAAATTCTTTCATGGTCATGTCCTATTTATTTATACATTCCGAATTAATGATATAGTCTTGTTCCAAAGGAGGTGTCAAGAGCTTTTCCCGTCCTTGAATCAAAATAGCCCAATCTTAATATTTCTTTTGCTTGACGGCACTCAGCCAATATATCGTTGTAAAAGGATATATAAACATGAATGCCCTTTGTCAATCATTGGAATAAAAACTTGGGAATAAAAACTTGTTCAAATTCCTTGGCTTATGGTAAGAATACAATAACGGCAGGGTTTGTGTTCAGAATGGGGTTGAGACCCTCGAACAGATCAAACAAAAACCATGTCCGTTTAAAATAAATTCAAAGGAGGTCCTTGGTTATGGCACTCAAATACAGCAAAATAGAGATATTTACCAATGAAGAAGCCAATTTTAAGGGTATCCCCTTATATAAGGCAGTGGTGCAGTATGCCCTTGGATTAAAAATTGCAGCCCGGTGCCTGGTGACCCGGTGCATGGAAGGCTGCTATGAAAACGGTGAAATGGCGACCCAGAGCGTCCTGATCGGTTCCTTTAATATGCCGGTGATGATACAGATCGTTCTCCCATCGGTCCAGGCGGATCTGATATTGCCGACCCTTGAAGAAATGGTGGACGAAGGCATTGTAACGGTTTCAGAAATCGCCGTCCGATGCCATAAAACCCGTAACCACCTCTTCCCGAGACATTTGAAGGTCAAAGACATGATGACCCCGAATCCTGAAACGGTTCTGTTGACGACACCGGTCAGCGATGTGGTTCGCCTTTTGCTGTCTTCTATTTTTACAGGCGTTCCGGTGGTTGATGAAGACGGTTGTCCCAAGGGTGTCATTTCCCAAGGCGATTTGATTTACAGGGGTGGAATGCCTGCGAGGCTTGGGCTTCTGGCCGATTCCGGCGCCGGAAACCAGGACGCTGTCCTGGAGTCCCTGTCTCTGAAAAAAGCCGGGGATATCATGAGCCCTGCCGTTTGTATCGAAGAAAACCAGTTGCTGACCAAAGCCGTTCACCTCATGCTGGAAAAAGGCTTGAAAAGACTTCCGGTTACCAATGAAACCGGAAAGCTGACCGGCATTTTATCCCGGATGGATATTTTTCGCACCATTACCCATCATTCACCGGATTGGGCGGCATTCCGGTCCCAGGACATCCCGGTGGGCAATCTTAAATATGTTTCCGACATCATGCGGCGGGATGTGCATACGGTTTTTCAGGATACTCCGGTGGCCGAGGTTCTTCAGATGATTGCCGCCAACGATATTCAACGGGTGGCAGTAGTGGATAAGGCCGGAAGCTTATTGGGCATTATTTCAGACCGGGACCTTTTGTCGGCATTTTCTGATCAGAAAGAGGGAATCTGGGAATATTTTACGAGTAAACTGCCCTTTGGGCAAAGGGGTAAAGACCATACCTTCAGCCGTCACCTGGCAGTGAAAACAGCGGCTGAAGTGATGAAAACAGACCCTCCCGTCATATTGGAGGACGCGACCATTGATGAGGCCATCGGGCTCATGACCCGGAAAATGCTCAAACGGCTTCCTGTGATGGATCGCCATGGAAAATTCAAGGGTATGATCAGCCGGGAATCTCTGCTCCGGACAGGCTTTACGAATTTATGACCCTTGGAGGGCAAGGGCCTGCCCTTGTTTTTTGGAAATTCAAATCTTCTATTGACAACGAGCATAGCTATATTGTAAACATTCTGTGAATTTTTAGCAGGTTTGCAAATTGGAAGGACCCATTGATGAACAATGCGGAATTAATCGGACAGCTTGCGGAAAAAAACCGTCAGGCGCTTGAGGGCGGCGGTGCTGAACGTATCCGCAAGCATCACGAAAGCGGAAGGCTCACGGCAAGGGAACGCCTTGACTGTCTTTTAGACCCGGCGACCTTTGTGGAAACGGATCGATTTAAACTCCACCGCTGCACTGATTTTGATATGGCGGACAAGAAAATCCCCGGCGACGGTGTGGTAACCGGTTGGGGAAGCATTCACGGCCGCCAGGTATTTGTCTTTGCCCAGGATTTCACCGCCTATGGCGGATCTCTTTCTCTTACCCAGTCTGAAAAAATATGTAAAATCATGAAACTTGCCATGAAGGCCGGGGCGCCGGTCATCGGGCTGTGTGATTCGGGCGGCGCCCGGATCCAGGAAGGGGTCATGAGTCTTGCCGGGTATGGGGATATCTTTTTATTAAATGTCATGGCCTCGGGGGTGATTCCCCAGATTACGGCCATCATGGGGCCTTCGGCAGGTGGAGCGGTGTATTCACCGGCCCTGACCGACTGGATTTTCATGGTGGAAAAGACAGGTCATATGTTTATCACGGGGCCCGATGTCATCAAGGCCGTCACCCGTGAGATTGTTAGCAAGGAAGACCTGGGCGGCGCCATGGCCCATAACGCCAAAAGCGGTGTGGCCCATTTTGCTGCGCCCGATGACCGCAGTTGCCTGGCTTCCATCCGTGAACTCATGGACTTTCTACCCCGGAACAATACGGAATTGCCGCCGGTGAAGGCACCGGCCGATGATCCGAACCGGAGGGATGAGATGCTGCGGGATGCAGTGCCGGCAGATCCCAGCAAGCCCTATGATATGCGCACCATTATTCGTTCAAATCTGGATGACGGGTATTTTTTTGAAGTCCAGGAACACTGGGCAAAAAATATTGTGGTCGGCTTCGGCCGCCTGGACGGTATGCCGGCGGGCGTCATCGCCAACCAGCCGTCGGTGATGGCCGGGTGCCTGGATATCAATGCCAGCACCAAAGGGGCAAGGTTTGTCCGGTTCTGTGATGCCTTCAATATTCCTTTGATCATTTACGAGGATGTGCCGGGTTTTCTTCCCGGCATCCACCAGGAACACGGCGGTATCATCCGGCACGGCGCAAAGCTGATTTATGCCTTTTGCGAGGCCACGGTGCCCCGTATTACCGTCATTGTACGAAAAGCCTATGGCGGGGCGTATCTCGTCATGAGTTCAAAGCACCTGCGCGGTGATGTCAATCTCGCGTATCCGACTGCGGAAATTGCCGTGATGGGAGCAGAAGGTGCTGTTAATATTATCAGCCGTGATAAGATTGAGCGGGCAAAGGATCCTCAAGCAGAACGGATGAGACTGATTGGTGAATATAAGGAAAAATTTTCCAACCCGTACCGGGCCGCCGAGCTGGGCTATATTGATGAAATCATTGATCCGGCCGACACAAGGCCAAAACTGGTGCAGGCCCTTCATATGCTGAAAACCAAGAAGGACACCAATCCTCCGAAAAAACACGGCAATATTCCACTTTAACAAAAGGGAGACCATTTATGTCCTGGCAATATGTACTTGAACTGATTCAAAACATCCTTATTTCCCAGACGGGTATTCCGCATATGACCTGGGGACACGGGATCATGCTTTTGATCGCGCTCTTTTTTCTTTATCTGGCAGTGGCCAAGGGGTTTGAGCCCCTTTTGCTGCTGCCCATCGGATTCGGTATTTTTCTGGTTAATTTCCCCATCGTGCCTCTCATGGGACTGAACGCAGAAGGACATATGAATCTGATTGAATATTTTTATCAATATGGGGTCGCTTCGGAGATCATTCCCTGCGTCATCTTTCTCGGGCTGGGGGCCATGACCGATTTCGGGCCCCTCATCGCCAATCCCAAGATGCTGATTATCGGCGCCGGAGCCCAGCTCGGGGTGTTTGTCACCTATGTCGGGGTTCTGTTTTTCGGTTTTACCCTTAAGGAAGCGGCCTCCGTCGGGATCATCGGCGGCGCTGACGGGCCGACTACCATCTATCTGACCGCCAAACTGGCCCCCCATCTCCTGGGCGCCAATGCCCTGGCCGCCTATTCCTATATGGCCATGGTGCCCCTGATCCAGCCGCCCATCATGCGTCTCATGACCACACCGGAGCAGCGAAGGATCAAGATGCGGCAATTGCGGCCGGTATCAGCCCGTGAAAAACTTCTTTTCCCCCTCATCGGCTGCGCCCTGATTGTTTTGCTGATCCCCATGGTGGCGCCGCTCATGGGCATGTTCATGTTCGGTAATTTTATGCGTGAATCCATGATGGTCAAACGTCTCAGCGACACGGCCCAGAATTCATTGATGAATATCGTGACGATTTTTCTTGGATTATCGGTGGGGGCTACCATGCAGGCGGAAGTCTTCCTGAACTGGAAGCCGCTTTTGATTTTCGGATTTGGCCTCCTGGATTTTGTGGTCTGCACCTTTGGAGGAATTCTCACAGTGCATATCATGAATCTTTTCCTTAAGGAAAAAATCAATCCCTTGATCGGTTCAGCAGGCGTTTCCGCTGTTCCCATGTCGGCCCGGGTGTCCCATGTCGAAGGGCTGAAAGCTGACCCCAACAACTGGCTCATGATGCATGCCATGGCGCCCAATCTGGCCGGTGTTATCGGTTCCGCAGCCGCAGCCGGTATGATGATTGCGATGTTTCAATAAGAGGAGGAATGCTGATGCGATTAAAACAGCTTTATATATGGACCATGGTCACAGCTCTGGTGCTTGCCTCTCACAGCAGCCTATGGGCTGCTTTCGGGGAAGATATCGAAAAACCCAAACCCGTTTTTACACAGGAAGGGACTGACTGGGTGACTGAACTGATCCCCAGAGGTAAAAGCACGCCTATCCAGATCCGTTTCCATGTGGACGGCGGGATGCTGGCCAAGCCTGTTGATACGGATTTTACAGACGCCAACAGGCCTAATATTAACTGGAAGAATTATCGTTCCGGATATTTTCTTCTGGATATTATCCCTGAATCACCAGGAGGGGAGGTGAGCCTCACCCTGTCCTCAAACTATTTTACGTCGGCAACGGATATCTGGGGATTCACGGAGCGGAAAACCAGAACCTGGGGGACCATCGGTATCAAGACATCATCCGTCAAGGGCGAGCCGACTGCCATCACCTCCGTGATTCGTGACGGAAGTGTTCTGGATGAAGACGGAATGGCCGATGGGAAAATTCAGATCATTATCGGCCCCCGGGACAGTTTCTGGGGATATGCTCTGGGTACTCTTGTCATCCGGTTTTTCGGGGTATTCCTTGTGCTGAGTATCCTGATGATCGGGATGATGCTGTCGGGGAAGATATTTGAATCCATGGATGCTAAAAAGAAGGCAGTATTCCCGGCGCCGATTCCTGGGCCTGCTCCGGTGCAATATGAACCCGAGGCGGTTGAGCCGGAACCCGTTCCGGTGGAAGAAATCCCGGCCGATGTGGCGGCAGCCATTGGCCTTGGGATTCATCTTTACAGCAACGGCGGCAGAAACCTGCGCTTGTCCGATGACGGTATGAAAGCAGCAGCCATCGGCCTGGCGCTGCATTTACAAAAAACCTCCGGTGCGGAAGTTTAACCGGCTGAAATCAACTCATGGTCAGGGGCGGATGCCCTTGGCCGTGCAAACAATAAAAGTGAGGACCCAATATGACAGTATATTCATTTTCCATCGATGACCAGCCCTATAGCGTTGAAATCGGTTTAATCCAAGGCAATACGGCCACTGTGACTGTGAACCAGGTTCCCTACCGTGTCAGGATCGACGGTTCCAGCCTTGTTTCATCTCCGGCGGCATCTTCTGCGCCTGCCCCGAAACCCGCACCCCGGGCCGAGGCTCCCAAACCCGCCGCCCCCAAGCCGGCGGCACCGAAACCGTCCCCAGCTCCACCGAAACAGGCGGCTCCCGTACCCGGCGGCGGTGAAAGAATAACCGCACCCATCCCCGGCAAGATTATGTCCGTCATGGCCAAGGTCGGAGATAGCGTTTCAGCCGGGCAGGTTCTCCTGGTCATTGAAGCCATGAAAATGGAAAACAATATCGTCAGCCCCATCGACGGGACTGTAAAAGAGATAGCCGTTTCAAATAATGCCGATGTATCCACCGGCGACCTTCTGGCCGTGGTCGGTTAGCCCCATATGAAGGCCCCGGGGCCATGATGGCCGTCACCCCGGGGTCTTTTTTACAAATTCATTCGAATAGTTCCCGCAGCTTTTTAGCCAGATCCTTGATGATGATCGGTTTCATTAAAAGGCCCTTAATTCCGATGGATTCTATTTTTTCCGGAGTAAGTGTTTCGCTGAAACCGGTGCAGACCAAGATGGAAATATCCGGCCGGATTCCGATCAATTCAACGGCCAGTTTATCCCCCGGCATTTTAGGCATGGACATGTCCGTAATCACCAGGTCATATTGATCCGGATTCGTCCTGAACAATTCAAGGGCTTCGATACTGCCGGTGCAGGCGATAACATGATAGCCCAGGCGCTCCAGAATCTGTTTTTCCATGGCGGCAATGGCTTCTTCATCATCCACCAGAAGAATCCGTTCAGATCCCTTGGGTAAAGATTCCTTGATGAGGGAGGGCCGGTTTTCAGCAATTTTTCCGACAACGGGCAGGTAAACGTTAAATTCAGTGCCCCGGCCCGGCTCACTATGAACCTGAATGGCGCCGTTCATGCTCTTTACAATCCCATGGACCACGGCCAATCCCATGCCGGTTCCTTTTCCCTTTTCCTTTGTGGTAAAAAAAGGATCGAAAATTCTGCCTATGGTCTCCTGGTTCATCCCCGTTCCGGTATCGGAAACGGTCAGACAGGCATATAATCCAGGCACAAGATCCGGATTGATCAGGCTGTCCCGGTCCAATTCGATTTCCTTCAGACCTATCTTAAGCTCTCCCCCATTCTCGGCCATGGCATGATAGGCATTGGTGGACAGGTTCATCACAATCTGATGGATTTGTGTGGGGTCTGCTTTTACGGGACCACAGGTTGACTGGAGATTCCGGCTGATAGCGATGGTGGCCGGAATGGTGGACCGGATCAGTTTCAGGACTTCTTTGATGATGGGCTGAATCTTCATCATGGCCAACTCGTTTTTTTCCTGGCGTGAAAACGAAAGAATCTGCCGGACAAGATCCGTGGCCCTTAAGGCGCCGCTATGAATCTGATTCAGGCTGCCCCGGAGGGGACTGTCCTTGGGAATATCATCCAGAAGCATTTCCGTATGGCCGACAATGGGAAAAAGAATATTGTTGAAATCGTGGGCAATGCCGCCGGCAAGAACGCCGATGGCTTCCATTTTCTGGGCCTGGTGGAGATGCTCCTCGTTTTCTACATATCTGGTGATCACCTCGGTATAGAGAATGATGCCCCCAATGGATTGGTCTGTTTCATACCAGGGACGGCATTCCCATCGGGTCCAGTCAATGGTCCCGTCCATCCGGTGGAAAGGGTCTCTGTCTGATCTTAAGACTTCTCCGGCCAGCGCTCTTTGGTGGATATCCCGTATTTTTTGCGGTATATCGGGAAAGATATCGTAATGATATTTTCCGATGATATCCTTTTCCTTGACCCTGTAATCCTTCAGATACCGCTGACTGACATAGACATACCGCAAATCCCTGTCCAGAACGGCTACGGCGCTGTTATCATGTTCGATGACGTAACGCATCAGGTTGTGGGCCTGGGCAAGGGCTTCCTGGGTCTGTTTGCGCTCGGATTCGGCCTGTTCCAATTCCCGGATGCGGCTTTCCAGTTCTTCGTAAGTGGGTTTTTCAGACATGGGGAGGTAAGGTTCCTTTATCTTGGGGCTGTAATTTTCTTCATCGTTTAAATCGTTAACTAAGTCTGATGCGTTTTATAGAAACAGGAGGTAACACTTCCGGATGCTGTTCAGCATTTACCATACAAGAAAAAATTTTAAAGTGCAAAAAAATCTTATCAGATGATCCGAATCTCCGACAAGAGATCCTATAACATAAAAAGGGTTTCAGATAAAACCTGAAACCCCTCATTATTGAATGGTACCGAAGGCGAGACTTGAACTCGCAAGGGCTTGCGCCCGGAGGATTTTGAGTCCTCTGCGTCTACCAATTCCACCACTTCGGCATGAATGTCTCTTTTAAGGGAAAATCCGGGTTTTGTCAATGAAATTATGGCCCTTGATTCAGTTGGCAAGAATCCGGTGGATCTGATGTTGTGAAATTATGCCTTCCCGGATGATATGGACGGGGAATACCGTGGCATCCACGATGGTCGATCCGATGCCGCCTTTTAGGATTCCGGCGTCAAGGATAAGATCTGAGGTTTCAAAGATGGCGGGGTCAAGGGAACTGATCCGGTCGCAGCCGGGTTTCCCGGAAATATTGGCGCTGGTACCGGTGATGGGAGCCCCGAGAAAATCCACCAGGGCCTTTGCCGCCGGGTGGGCCGGGACCCGGATACCGAGTTTGCCTAAACCGGCTGTGAGGCGCTTGGGTACGGTGGGCTTTGCCCGGCACACAAGGGTCAGTCCCCCAGGCCAGAAGGCTTTCATCAGCTTTTTGGCTGTTTCTGGAATGGATTCTGTAAGATCCTCCAGAAAACTCTGGTCTGGGATCAGCACCAGGATGGGATTGCTTGCTGGCCTTTTTTTGATGTCGAATACCTTTTCCACGGCCTTTTCATTCAAGGCATCGGCTGCTATCCCGTAGAGGCATTGGGTGGGAAAGATGACGATTCCGCCCTCCCGGATGATGCTTCCGGCCCCGGCAATGGCCTTTGGTTCAGGAGTGACGGGGTCAACCCGAATGATCTTACCGTGCTCATGCAAAGGAGCGGGCCTTTTTATCCACCTTGTCAGCCATATCTTTTTTGAAGGCCGCCAGCTTCTCCGCCAGAAGCGGGTCTGAAACTCCGAGAATTTCCGCCGCAAAGATCCCTGCATTATAGGCCCCTGATTTTCCGATGGCCATGGTGGCCACCGGAATGCCCGGCGGCATCTGAACCGTGGCCAGAAGGGCATCAAGGCCCTGGAGGGCTGATGAGTCTATGGGTACACCGATAACGGGCAGGGAGGTATGGGCGGCAATGACCCCTGCCAGATGGGCGGCATGACCGGCACCGCAGATGATAACCTTGATCCCTTTTTCTTTTGCCTCGCCTGCCAGTTTGGCCGCCCGCTCAGGGGTTCTGTGGGCAGAGGCCACAGTGGCATAATAGGGGATATCAAATTTTTTCAGGATGGAGAGGGCCTGTTCCATGACACTGAAATCCGAATCGCTTCCCATGATGATCCCGACCCGGGCCGGGATGGATAGTCTTTTCAAGGCCTTGGCACCGATGTCTTTCCGGTAGAAATGCCCGCTGAAGGATATTTTTGAACAGGCTTCATAGGCCTTGTCAATGGCCTCCTTTACCGTGCCACCCAGGGAGGTGACGCCCAGGACCCGTCCGCCTGCGGTGACCACCCGTCCGTCTTTGAGAGTGGTTCCGGCATGGAAGACAACGGTATCGGCTGTCTTCCCGGCTTCTTCAAGACCGAAAATTTCCTTGCCTTTTTCATAGGCACCCGGATATCCGCCCGATGAGACCACCACACAGATGGCGGCCCTGGGGTCGATTTTCACGGCATGATGATGCAGGGTGCCGTTACAGCAGGCTTCCATCAGGGGAACCAGGTCATTTTCAAGCCTCATGAGGATGGGCTGGGTTTCCGGGTCCCCCAGCCGGGTATTGAACTCCAGCACCTTGATCTCGTCTTTATCTACCATGAGCCCGGCATACAGGACCCCCTTAAACGGGGTGCCTTCCTTGGCCATGCCCTGGACTGCCGGGATCATGACCGTTTTCATGGCTTTTTCCCGGAGCAGGTGATCCAGGACCGGGGCCGGCGAATAGGCGCCCATACCGCCGGTATTGGGTCCTTCATCATTGTCGAAAACCCGTTTGTGGTCCTGGGATTCTGGCAGCATGAGAACCGTTTTGCCGTCGGTCAGGGCGATAAAGGAGGCTTCTTCCCCTTTGAGGCATTCTTCCACAATGACGATGTCGCCGGCCTCTCCAAAAATTTTTTGATCCAGCACGGCATCTATGGCCCCAAAGGCTTCCTCCAGGGTGGCGCAGATGATGACCCCCTTGCCGGCGGCAAGTCCGTCGGCCTTGACCACGCAGGGTGCTCCCATGGCTTTGGCATAGGTTTTGGCCTTGCCGGCATCGGTAAAGGCCTTGCCCCTGGCACAGGGAATATTGTATTTCTGCATATGCTGCTTTGAAAAAAGCTTGCTGCCTTCCAACCTTGCCGCGGCCTTGCGCGGCCCGAATATTTTCAGGCCCATGGCCTCGAACACATCCACAATCCCATTGACAAGAGGTCCTTCCGGTCCGACCACGGTCAGGTCAATGTCTTTTTCCCGGGCAAAGGCAGCCAGGGTGTCAATATCATCGGCCTCAATGGGAACCGGTTCGGCCAGCATCCGTGTCCCGGCATTGCCGGGTGCACAATAAATTTTTTCCACCAGAGGGCTTTTGGATATTTTCCATACCAGGGTATGTTCGCGGCCTCCGCTGCCGATGACCAGAATTTTCATTTTGCTCTCCTTAGTTTTGTTTTTTCATGTTCAGTCATGGCAAGGTCGATGAGCCTGTCCAGAAGTGTTGTAAAAGAAAGCCCTGCCACCCGGGCAGACTGGGGGTAAAGGCTGGTGGCCGTCATCCCCGGAATGGTATTGGTTTCAAGCACATAAAGCTGATGATCCGACAGGATCATGTCCGTCCTGGAATAGCCCTTCAGATACAGGGCCTCATGGGCTCTGACGGCAAGGTCCTTCACTTTTTGGGTTGTCTCCCCATCAATGCGGGCCGGGCAGATTTCCCGGGTGGCCCCGGCCGTGTATTTGGCCGTATAATCAAAAAATTCATAGCCTTCGCCCGGTATGATTTCAATCACGGGCAGGGCTTCAGGGCTTTCGTTTCCCAGGACTCCGCAGGTGAGTTCAATGCCCTTGATATAGGTTTCCGCGAGAATGGCGTCATCATGGGTAAAACCGAGAGCAATGGCAGCCTCAAGATCTCTTTTGTCCCTGACAATGGTCATTCCCACGCTGGATCCGGCACAGGCCGGTTTCACCACCAGGGGAAGGCCCAGCGTATCGACAACAACGGAAGTATCAATGGTATCGTTCATGGAAAAGGAAAGATAGGCCGGTATGGGGATACCGGCGGCTTCAAAGAGTTTTTTAGAGACCCGTTTGTTCATGGCAATGGCGCTGCCCAGAACCCCTGCGCCCTGGTAGGGGATGTCCAGAAGGTCCAAAAGCCCCTGGACGGTTCCGTCTTCCCCAAAGGGACCGTGGAGAATGATCAGGGCTGCATCAATTCCTTCAGCATCCATGACCAGTTTTTTCAGATCGGTTTTGGGATCATAAAGAGCGATGTCGTATCGATCCTTGTCAAGGGCTTCAAATACCTGTCTGCCGCTGTTAAGGGATACCTCTCTTTCCGAAGAGATTCCCCCGGACAAGAGAGCCAGCCTGATTTTTTTCATAATGAACTCCTATCCTTGAAGGATTTTTTGTTTTGCCGTTTCAAATTCTTCCGTGGTGATCAGGTTTTTTTCAAGAAGGACAGTCAGTTTCAGTATTTTTTGTTCTGTTGCATGGGAAATGGTTTCATCGATCAGTCCGGCCGGAGAGACAACCGGCTTTTGCTCCAGGCGCGTCTGCCCGTTTTCCCTGGGTGAGATCTTGAACGACGCGAGCCCGCCAAGGAGTTTAACGTCAATGGTTCTATCTTCAAGCCCGGGCATTGAAAAAAACCGGCTGATATCTGAAGAGCTTCTGCTTAACCGCCGGTAGTACAAAAAGCCTCCGGCAAGGACGGCGAGGCCGATAAATCCCATGATCCAGGGAAGATAGTGATATACGCCCTTGAACAGCACCACGGCAACTCCTGCTCCGGCAAGGAGCAACAGATGCAGCAGCAAAATGGCGTATGCCGTGAAGATGCTTTTGACCAGACCGTCTTTATCGTTTTTTATAAAATTCATGACAGTTTTTGAATGATCGTTTCCCTGTATTCTTCAGAGAAGAGGGACGAGCAGCAACGCTCTCCCCGCAATGTATTGAGTTTTGTAACCAGGTAGCTGAGTTTTTTCCGGATTTTAATCCGCTCGGGAGAATCGATTTCTGCTGCCTGGAGCAGGTCTTCGGTTTGTCGGATGTTTTTTCTCAGCTCCACTTCCGGGGGGAGGAATCCAGAGTTTTTCAATATCTTATGGGCCAGCCGGAATTCCTCCGGCACATTCTGGTCCTCGAATTTCAAGGGTTTATGGGTTCCTTCAAGGTTATCAAACTCGCCTTCCTGCTGGGCTTTTTTTATTCGCTCTTCAACAATTTTTTCAAATCCCGGTATCATGAAATTAAACCTGTACTCCCGATGAAAATAATTCAACCTAACTAGGGCCTTTGTTTTTAAAGGCCCAATTTTATTAAACCCTCGGATGATTTGCAAGGGATATTTTCTTGACACCCATCAGGCAATACTGTATCAAATATCATTTTTAATTTAAGACTGGGTTCAAGATGCGGCAGTGAGTTTTCCACCACGGAATACAGGGATCATATAAATAGTTTGATTGTGACATGACGAATAAAAAAAATATCAGCCATTACAGAAATATCGGGATCATGGCCCATATCGATGCGGGCAAGACCACGGTAACGGAAAGAATCCTCTATTACACGGGGAAATCCTATAAAATGGGGGAAGTCCATGACGGAGAAGCCGTCATGGACTGGATGCAGGATGAGCAGGAAAGGGGGATCACCATTTCCTCGGCCGTGACCACATGTGAATGGAACCAGTCCGTGATCCAGATCATTGACACGCCGGGCCATGTGGATTTTACGGTGGAGGTGGAAAGGGCCTTGCGGGTTCTGGATGGGGCCATCGGTGTTTTCTGCGCCGTGGGCGGGGTTGAGCCCCAGTCGGAAACCGTGTGGCGTCAGGCTGATAAATATGCAGTCCCGAGGATGGCTTTTATTAATAAAATGGACCGGACCGGGGCGGATTTTCTGGGCGCCGTTGATTCCATGCGAAAGAAGCTCAGGGCCAATCCGGTGATTCTCCAGCTTCCCATGGGGGCGGAGGACGGTTTTAAAGGCGTCATTGATCTTGTCGACATGAAACAGATCACCTGGGATGATGAATCCAAGGGTGCCCGTTTTTCCAAGGATGATGTCAGCCCTGAGTTTACGGAAAAAGCCCTGGAATACAGGGACAAACTCCTTGAGGCCGTCTCCGAAGTCGATGATGAGATCATGGAAAAATACCTGTCGGAGCAAGAGATTGGAAGAGACGAGCTGAACAGAGCCATCCGGACGGCCACCATTTCCAGGCGGATTGTGCCGGTATTCTGCGGCAGTGCCCTGAAAAATAAGGGGATACAGACGCTGCTGGACGGGATTGAACTCTATCTGCCAAGTCCCCTGGATATTCCTCCGGTCAAAGGGATCCACCCGGAAACCAATGCGCAAATAGAATTCCCGCCCAAAAAAAACGGGCCCCTGGCCGCATTGATTTTCAAGGTGTCCATGATTGAGGGCAGAAAATTGTCCTTTGTCCGGATTTATTCGGGCAGGATTGAAACCGGCTCGGAAGTGTATAATCCCCTGCTCAAAAAAACCGAGAAACTGTCCCGGATTCTCCAGATGCATGCCAATAAAAGGGAGCGTCTAAAAGAGGCGTCGGCCGGGGAGATCATCGGTATTGTCGGGCTTAAGGATTCCGGCACCGGGGACACCCTGTGTTCAGCGGATAACCCGGTTTGTCTGGAGAAAATGGAATATGAAGACCCGGTCATTTCCATTGCCGTGGAACCGAAAACCCATTCAGACCAGGAAAAACTGGATGAGGTCCTTGAGAAATTCACCATGGAGGACCCGACCCTGAAAGTGAGCAAGGATGAAGAAACCGGCCAGACCCTCTTGTCCGGCATGGGCGAACTTCATCTTGAAATCATTATTTCCAGGATGCAGAAAGAATTTAACACCAATGTCAATGTGGGGCATCCCCAGGTGGTCTACCGGGAGGTCATCAACACCAAGGCCAGGGGGAGTGCTGTATTTGAAAAAGAGATCACGGGCAAAACCCATTTTGCAAGGGTAAGCCTCATGCTGGACCCCTTGCCCCGGGGCGAAGGGATCTCCTTTATCTCAAAGGCGGGAAACGACCAGATCCCTGAGCAGTTTATGCCGGCCATTGAAAAAGGTATCCGGGAGAGCCTTGAGGGCGGCTATCTCAAGGGATATCCTCTGGTGGATATGGCCATTGTCATTGACGGCGGCGCCTTTGATGAACGCAGTTCCGAGCTGGCCTTTTCCGTCTGTGCCTCCATGGCCTGTAAAAACGCCCTGGAAAATGCGTCCATCAGTCTTCTGGAACCCATCATGGAAGTTGAGATATTTGTGCCGGACGCCTTCATGGGAGATGCCATTGCAGATCTCAATGCCAGGGGAGGGAAGATTGAATCCATTGATTCAAAATCAGGTCTCCAGATATTAAAGGCCGTGGTCCCCCTGTCAAAGATGTTTGGATATTCCACGGCCATAAGGTCTGCCAGCCAGGGAAGGGGAACCTTTTCCATGCATTTTTCCAGGTTTGACAGGGTCTAGCGCTTAGATTTTTTTCCGGGAATTTCTTTCTTTTCTTTCCTGTTCCGCCCGTTCTTCCTGGTCTTCTTTTTCCAGTTTTGTCAACAGTTCCTTGGCGCGATTGAATTTCTCCGTATCGCCTAAGGTTTCCAGGGCTTTGCTTAAATGGGTCATGGCGGTTTTGATGTTTCCGGTTTCATAATAAAAGAGTCCCAGATAATAATGGGAGAGATCCGGCTTATTACGGAGGGACATGATATTGGCAAGATTGTAATAGGCTGTGGGATATGCCGGCGCTGCCTCTTGGATGACGGAATTGAAAAGTGTCTCAGCCCGGTCCATATCCTTCAGGTCAAGATAGGCACTTGCCTGGTGAAATCGGGCCATGACCCCCAAAACAGGTTCCGGCTCAACGGCCTTCAAGACATCCAGGGCTTTTTGGGCCTCCCCGTTTTCCTGGTAAATTCTTCCCAGCTCAAGAAGGATCATGGGGTCAAACACATTGACGGCGAGTGCTTTTTTCAGGCAGGCCAGGGCCTCATCCTTTCTGAATTTCCGTTCATATAAAAGTCCCATGCCGTAGAGAAGGGCGGCATTGCCCGGGTCTTTTTCCAGGAGGCGGGTTAATTCGGCATGGGCGGGTTCCAGTTCCCCATAAAGTCCGATAAGCCTGAATTTCACCATTTCAAACCGGAAATCGTCTTTGCAGGAGGGCTTGGTTTTGGGCGGGTCATATTCCGACAGAATGGTTTCCACATGGGCGATACGGCTGACTGTTCCCGGATGGGTTTTAACATAGTCGGGAATATTTTCCACGCCCCGGTAATCGGACGCCTTTATTTTCATCAGGCCGGCCAATAAACCTTCAGGTGTAAAGCAACTTTCCTTTAAAAACATGATGCCTTTTTCATCGGCCTCGGTTTCATTTTCCCGTGTAAAGGCCAGCATGGCGGTTTGTCCTAAGGCCAGGGACCCCTTGATCAATGTCCCGGCAGCATGGCCGTCGGATTTGGTGCCGACAAGGATCCCGGCCAGCATACCGGCCAGGCTTCCGATGCTGATATATTTTGAGCGGTCAATGGATTCAGACACGTGGCGGCTGGCGGCATGGGCGATTTCGTGACCGATGATGCCGGCCAGTTCATCAATGGAATCCAGGGAGGTTATCAAACCCCGGTAGGCAAAAATGTTTGCACCGGGTGAGGCAAAGGCGTTAAACACATCATCATCCACAATATAGAAGGAATAATCAAAAGCCTGGGGCGGCAGAAAGGAAAGCAGATGGCGACCCACTGCAGTGACCATATGGTTTGCAATGGGGTCGTGCAAGAGCATCCGGCTCTTGTTGACCTGTTCTATGAATTTTTTCCCCAATTCTTTTTCATCGGGAATGGATATGGCAAGGCAGGTGTTTGAAAAAAAAGAAATAAAGAGGAAGATGGCCGTTAAAATACTGAGGATTTTGTGAGGTTTCATAGGACATCAACTGAGGATAAATTCAGTATGTTCCATGGCGATTTCAATCCGGAAGCTGTAATTACCAATTTTAAAGGACAACCGCCGGTTTTCCCGGTAGTCGGAATCAATGACCAGGGTGATGGAACTGTTCAGGGTAAGGGCTTTGGGTTGTCCGAAAACCGCATTGAGATTGAATTTTTCCTCGATCTCTTTGACGGTTCTGCCCATGATCTGGTTGGTGATTTCTCCAATGGTATCCGAGACTTCGGGAGAAGCCACGGTGGAGGCCAGTTCTTCCTTGGGCATGTCCATGGTTTTCATATAGGATTTATAGATTTCAAAAGCGGCATCGGCGGAAAAATTGATCACCAACAGGCCGTTATAATCCCCATTGAATTGAACAAAACAGGTCAGGTCCGGTTTCATGGAAATCTTGGGGGTTTTTTGAATGGTTGAAGAATAGGTGACCACCTGATTTGTGGTGGCTTCAAGGGTTGCCTGGGCCGTTGTCAGAAAGATTTTTGAAATTTCGTCAATGGAAACAATGGGGGAGATGATGGGTTTTGGCATACGCACTCCTTAAAATATCAGATATTGGATCACCAACCAATTATCAATAATATCCTTTGAAATGTCAAAGACTTTATTACCGTTCTCCCCGTTTATAAGGTTCTCCCAGCATGGCAGGGGCGTTTAACCGTCTTGGGTCTTTGAAACTGATGAACAAGAGGATGATAAGGGTGGCGACATATGGCAGCATGGAAAGAAAATTAGGGGAGATCCCCAGGGGCTGCAACAGATATTGGACCACAAAAACAAATCCGAACAGAAAAGCCGCCCCTATGGCCCTGCCCGGATTCCACAGGGCGAAAATGGTCAGGGCGATGGCAATCCACCCCCGGCCTGCCGTCATCCCCTCTATCCAGGATTTTGAATAGGAAATGGACAGATGGGCGCCGGCCAGGGCTGAAAATCCTCCCCCGATGAGGACGCACAGGTATTTTATCCGGGCGACGGGGATTCCCTGGGTTTCCGTGGCTTTCGGGTTTTCACCCGTGGACCGGATCTGGATTCCCAGGCGGGTCTTTTCCAGGAGAAACCAGGCGGCCAGGGCCAGAAGGATGGCCAGATAAAAGAAGGGGCTCTGGGCGAACAGGATTTTTCCCAGGTACGGGATATCGGACAAAAAGGGGAGGGTGAGATCTTCCATTTTGACCAGGAGCGGTTTTCCCACATAGGGTTTCCCCATCATGCCGGAGATGCCGAGGCCCAGCATGGTGAGGGCAAGGCCCGAGACCACCTGGTTGGCCTGGAGGCTGATGGCGGTAAAGGCATGAAGGATGGAAATGGCCATTCCGACGCCAACGGCGCAAAGGACGCCGAGCCAGGGATTCCCCGTGGTCATGGTCACGATGAAGGCGACAACGGCGCCCATGGCCATGACCCCTTCCACCCCCAGATTCAGGATGCCGGAGCGCTCGCAGACGACTTCGCCGGTGGTGGCCAGAAGCAAAGGGGTCCCGGCCACCATGGCCCTTTCAAGCGTTGAAACAATCATATCTTCCATATCTAAGCCCTTTGAAATTATGGTTTTGCAATGGTTAGGGTGATTTTATTTTTCAGAAAATAATCGCCCATGATTAAGCAGATGAGCAGAATTCCGTTGACAATGCCAACGGTGGCTGCCGGAAGGCCCAGGGAGATCTGGACGGCATCCCCGCCCACCAGGATTCCCGCAAAAAAGATGCCTGAAACAAGGGTGAGAAGCGGGTTTAATTTGGCCAGCCAGGCCACAATGATGGCGGTGAACCCATAGCCCGAGGAAACAGCGGCAGGATAACCGAGATAATGATGGATGCCCGCCACCTCGCCCACACCGGCCAGCCCGGCCAACCCTCCGCTGATGATCATGAGGATGAGGGTGGTTTTTAAAAAATCAATTCCGGCATACCGCCCGGCGTCCGGATTTTCTCCCACCACCCTGGCTTCATACCCGAACCGGGTCTTGTAAATCACGATGCACAGGATCACGGCGCACAGGATGGACAGGATAAAGGTGGCATAGTGGATGCGGGAACCGGGGATGAGTCCCAGGATGGCGGAATCCGGGAAATTATCGGTGCCGGGAAAGCCGAACCGCGTGCTGCCTTTCCAGGGCCCCACAATGAGCATGGTCAGGAAATCGGCGCAGATATAATTGAGCATCAGGGTGGAAATGACCTCGTTGATGGAAAACCGGATCTTCAATATGGCCGGGATGATTCCCCACAGTGCCCCGCCCGTGAACCCGGCAAGGAACATCAGGGGCACCATGATATAAGACGGCAGATGATCTCCCAGAAAGAGGCTGGTCCAGGAGGCAAAGATTGCACCCATGAGCAGTTGGCCCTCGGCGCCGATATTCCAGAATTTTGCCCGGAAGGCAAGGGTGAGGCCGGAGCCGATGAGGATCAGGGGAATGGCCTTGGTCAGGGTTTCCTTGAAACCATAGAAGGACCCGAAGGACCCGGAAAAGATCTTAAAAAGGGCATAAAAGGGATTCACCCCCAAAAAGAGGAAAACCAGCCCGATCATGAAAAGGCCTGCAACAAGGGATAAGAGATTGGTCATAAAGGACCGGCCGGCACTGATATCGTATCGATCCGTAACGCTGAATTGTATCATTGGTTTTTCCCCATGGCCCTCATATTCTTTTTGACCCGGCCATCATGAGTCCGATGTCATTGAGACGCCTGTCACCGGAATCCAGGATGGCCATGAACTCGCCGTCGAAAATAACGGCAATGCGGTCACACAGTTCAAATATTTCTTCCAGATCCTCGGAAAAAAGCAGAACCGCACTGCCGGTTTTCCGGAGTTCCAGTAAATGGTTTCTCATGAATTCCGTGGCCCCCACGTCCAGACCGTAGGTGGGGTGGGAGGCCACCAGCAGTTGCGGCTTTTCACTGATTTCCCGGCCCAGGATGAGCTTCTGGATATTTCCGCCCGAAAGGTTCCGGATCTGGCTGTGGATGGAATGGGCGGATACATTAAAATCATCCATCAGGTTTTTGGCGTGGTCTTTCACGTCTTTGTATTTCAAAAAATACCGCTTTGAAAATTTTTTCAAATGATGCTGTTTTAAGATGGCATTGTCATAGAGGAACAGACCCGGCGCAATGCCGAAGCGGATGCGTTCCTCGGGCACATGGGAAACCCCCTGGTCATAAATGTGCCGGGGAGAGGTATTGGTGATGTCCCGGTCATTGATCCGGATTTTTCCGGATTCCGCCTTCCTTATGCCGGTAACGGCTTCGGCCAGCTCCCGCTGCCCGTTGCCGGATACCCCGGCCACGCCGAAGATTTCGTTTTCAAAGACCTCAAAGGAGATATCTTTCAGCACAGGCAGACCCTTATCCCCCATGACGTTCAAATGTTCCACCGATAGGATCTGGTTCCCCCTGTCGATTTTTTCCCGCTGGATGTTAAACACCACATCCCTTCCCACCATCATCCGGGCCAGGGAAATTTTATCCGTATCCCGGGTCAGGGCGCTACCGGCGATTTTGCCTTTCTGAAGCACCAGGACCCGGTCGCAGATGTCCATGATTTCATCCAGCTTGTGGGAAATAAAAATGACCATGTGGCCCTTGGCCTTCATTTCTTTTAAGATGGAGATCAGCTCTTTGATTTCCTGGGGGGTCAGGACGGAGGTGGGTTCGTCCAGAATCAGGAGGTCGGCGCCGTTCAAAAGGGCTTTGATGATTTCCACCCGCTGTTGCTCCCCGGCGGACAGTTGCCAGATTTTTTTTGTCAGATCGATATTGAAATCAAAGGATGCTGAAAAATTTTCTAATTTTTCCCTGATTTTTACGGTGGGAAAGAAAAACGGGGTGTCTTTATGGCTTAGGGCAATATTTTCAAGTACGGAATGGTTCTGGATGAGCATGAAATGCTGGTGCACCATGCCGATGCCAAGGGCAATGGATTCAAGCGGGTTATGAATCCGGACAGGGGCGTCGTTGATCCGTATTTCGCCCGCATCCGGTTGATAAAGGCCGTACAGGATATTCATCAGGGTTGTTTTCCCGGCTCCGTTTTCACCCAGGAGTCCCAGGATTTCACCGGATTCAATAGAGAAACTGATATCCTGATTGGCTGGAATGCCGTGAAATGATTTTGAAATGCCCCTCATTTCAAGACGTTTAGTTTTTCTCATAACCCTCTTTAATTAAAAAAGCCGGGAATGAATTCCCGGCTTTTTAGGATTTCATTCAAATTATTTGGGAATGGTGCCTTCCACATTGTCCACATAATACATAATGCTCAGAAGGTCCTCTTTTGAAGCCTTGGCTCCGGCCGGGATCATCTCCTTGCCCTGGTTGTCGCTGATGGGTCCGGTAAAGGGGTCAAATACGTCAACCCCTTGCTGCATCTGCTCATAGCGTTTCATGACAAGGTCGTAGGCAGAGATTTTACCAAAATCGGCCGTCTCGACCATGGCCTCTTTCAAAGCAGGGACAAATTTCGGGTTAACAAAATCTGTTTCGCTGCCGCCCAGAATAGCTGCTTTTTCTTTGGCCAGCCACCAGATGTCCTCATTGGTCCAGGTCTTATTGTTGATATCTTCAAAAATTTTGGCATAGATTCCGCCCCAGTCCATGATCTGACCGGATACCACCGAATCCACACCATAGTTCTGCATTGGGGAATAATGACTGAAGGTGTAAATCTGGTTGCCTTTTTCCGTATGCCGCTGTCCCACTTCAATGACGGCCGGCGTATCTTCCGTAAAGGCAAGCGTATCGCAGCCTTCGGCAATGAGGGCTTCGGCGGCTTCCTTGGCCTTGTCCGGGCCGTACCAGGCATAGATCCATTTGACATTGACCTTGGCGGCAGGGTTGGAAACCTTTACCCCCAGGGCAAAGGCATTAATATGCCGGACCACCTCAGGGATGGGGAAGGCGCCGACATAACCGATCTTGCTTGTTTTGCTCAGGGCTCCGGCCATGATGCCGTTTAAATAATACATCTGGTAAAGATCGCCAAAATAAGTCCCCACATTGGCCGAGCGTTTAAACCCGGAGCAATGCATGAAAAGCTTGTCCGGATAACGGGTTCCGGCGGCCACCGTATCTTCCATGTATCCGAAACTGGTGGTCAGCACCACGTCGCATTTCTGTTCCTGGACCAACCGGTCAATCATCCTGGAACTGTCGGATTCAGGCACGGCTTCCACATAAACGGTTTCAAGCCAGGGGAATTTTTTTTCCACAAATTTTCTGCCCAGGTCATGGGCATGGGACCAGCCGTAATCCCCCACAGGACCGACATAAATGAAGCCGGCCTTCATTTTTTTGCCCACGGCTTCAGTTGCCGGGGCGACTGCCGGCTCCTTGGTCAAGGCATCGACGCGTTTGGACAATTCATCCACTTTCTGAGATAATGCGGTAACCTGCTGTTCAAGTTTGGACGTATCCAGTTGAGCATTATCACAGGAGATGAGAAAAAAGCTGAACAGGAAAAAAACGGACAAGTGTAAGGCAATATGCGATTTTTTCATTCTTTAGGGCTCCTTTGTTAAATGGATTCAAAATTTTTCGAATAATACGATAATTGACGGTTTCCAGTCAACACTTATGATCCTTAAATTTTAGGTGAAGAATAAAAATCAAATGGCAATTTTATCCAAGACAGGATAGGCTGGATAAGGGAAAAAAGAATATGTGCAAAGGGTCGTAACCGGGTTTGAGAGGGAATATCACTAAGCCGAAAGATATAGCCAGATTCCAAAGGTTTCCGGATATCGGAAACCTTGAATTGCTGCATGCATCCTATCACAGGCAAACCTTTTCGCCCCATTTCCATGAAGGCCATGCCATTGGCGTGATTGAAAAAGGCTGCCTGGGATTCGACTACAGGGGAGAAAAGGTGGTGGCCGGTGCCGGGGATATCAATATGGCTGATCCGGGGGAGGTTCACAACGGGTTTGCCGTATCCGAGGAAGGATGGCAATACCGGATGTTTTACCTGAAACCGGAGCAGTTGGACCGGATTTTCAACGAATGCCTTGACCGGTCGGTGCCCATGCCCTTTTTTAAAAAAGGGAAGGTCCGGGATCCTGCATTTTCAGAAAAAATCCTCACCCTGCACCAGGATTTTGAGAATCCGCTCATTACCCGGCTTGAAAAGGAATCCCGCTTTTTCAGTATCATGGCCGGTTTTATCATCAAACATGCGGTTCAGAAGGCCGTGCCCAAGGCCCCGGGCTCTGAGAAAAACAGGGTCAGAGGAATCAAAGACTATATTCAAGACCATTACGATACCGATGTTTCCCTGGATGATTTGAGCCGGACGGCCGGGATCAGCCGGTATTATCTCTTGAGGGTGTTTGAACGGGAAACCGGCCTGACACCCCATACCTATCTGAACCTTGTCCGGGTGAAAAGAGCGCGGGAACTCATGGAGAAAGGGGTGACGATCATTGATGCCGCCCACGGCACCGGTTTTTTCGACCAGAGCCACCTGAACCGGGTATTCAAGAAATTTTACGGGATTACACCGGGTCAGTTTTGTGAAAAAAAGGAAAAATATGGAAAAGACAGAACCTGAAGCGAAAAAACTCATTATTGTTCCCAGGGAAGAAGCGGTCTTCTGGATGGACAAAAACGGAACCTGGCACAATGAACATGGAAAATTCGAACATCCAAGAATCATCCGGTATTTTAATTCGGCCATTAAAAAAGACGAAAATGGATATTATGTCCATCAGGAAACCAGCGAATGTGAAGAAAAAGTCTATTTTCCCCATGAGGATACGGCCCTTTTTGTTGTGGATATCGCCCCGGACGGTCAGGGGATCGAACTCCTTTTAAACACGACGGACAGGATGGTCCTGGAGGACGGGACCCTTTTCATGGCCTCGGACAACCTGTATTTTCAGACACCCGTGCACAGGGTTAAATTTTCATCCCATGCCCTGGTCAAAATTTCAAAATTCATTGAAGAAGAAAATGGAAACCTCAGCCTTCTGATAAACGATAAAACCTATCCGATTTCGTCGTCGGACAATGATCCGGAATTTTGATTTTTTTAAAAGGGCAATTTTATCCAAGTAAAACCTTTATTCACAAGGCATAATCGCCCTGTTTTATGACAATAAATAAAATAGAAAGGATACGATTATGCCATCAAACCTGTATGCCTGGACAAACCTGTCCCTTGCCATGATCATTGTCGGCAGTTCTGTTGTGTTCGGGAAAATCATTACCTATTCTTTTCCTGTGTTTCTGGCCTCGGGCCTTAGGTTCGCCATTGCCTCGGCCGTCATGCTGCCGCTGTTGCTGAAATATGAAAAAAATCCCTTTCATATTTCAGCCAGCGACTTTTGGAGACTTCTGGTCATGGCCTTTTGCGGCCAGTTTATCTTTACCTTTCTTCTGCTCCTGGGGCTCCGGTACACCAGCGCCGTTGAAGCCGGGATCATCACCAGCACTTCGCCTGCCATGATGGCCGTGGTCACCTTTATCTTTTTCAGGGAAAAGCCCGGACTTTATCAAGTGATCGCCATCGCCATGGTGGTGGCCGGTGTGGTCATGGTGAACGGCTTTATCGGGGTCGGGCCGGTTCCCATGCCGGCCCGCCATATGTTCGGGAATCTGTTAGTGATCGGGGCAGTTGTGGGAGAGGCCTTTTTCCTTTTAATGCGCAAACGCATTTCATCGGAAATTTCCAATCTTGCATTGACGGGATATCTTTGCTTTCTTGGATTTGTCCTGTTTTTGCCCCTGTCCGTGTATGAAGCCAGGTCATTTGATTTTTCAGCGGTCAGCCCCGGGGCATGGGGGGCCATGCTGTATTTTGGGGCGGTATTTACGGTACTGGCCTATGTTTTCTGGTTTCAGGGCGTATCCAGAGTTTCGGGCAGTACAGCCGGGGTATTTACCGCAGTCATGCCGGTCAGTGCGGTGTTCCTATCCTGCCTTTTCCTTAAAGAACCGTTTACCCTGCACCATGCCCTGGGCGGAGCCTTGATTCTTTCGGCCATTCTCTTGATGACAAGGGCCTGAAGCAGCCGTGGTTTTGCCTTTTCCGTTGCCGGTATAAACATAGATATATCCTTGGTCTTTATTTATGCTTTTTTTGATAAAAGATCCCCTTTGATGAGTTGAAAAATTTCCGTCAGGGGGTTTTTTGATTCAATGCAAAAGGAGGTCTCTTGTTCCGGCAAAGTAAATTCAAGCTGCCGGCAATGGAGCCCCAAGCACGCATAGGATTTCTGTGCCCACAGATATTCAATGGATCTTGCAGAGCCGTACCGGGTATCCCCTGTTACAGGATGGCCGGAAAGCTTTGCATGTCTCCGGATCTGGTGCTTTCGCCCGGTTACCGGTTCGACCTCCAGCAATGCATAATGGGGGCTCTGCTCCAGTATTTTGTACCGTGTCCGGCAAGGCACCCGCTTCCCTTCTCCTGCAGGATTGTTTCTTCCTCCCGCGGTTTTGGACAGGGGGTAATTCCAGACCTGATATTCATCGCTTTCATCCGTTGAAATAAAATTCCCGTGAACAAGGGCCATATATCTTTTTTTTACCTGTCCGTTGACAAACAGGGTTGAAATATCTCGCAAGGCCTTGTCATTGACGGACAAAAGGATTACTCCGCCGGTTTCCCTGTCCAGCCGGTGAATCGGCTGGACCTTAAAGAAAGAGGAAATGCCGAGTCGATCCGTGAGCAACGGGTCGGCCCCGATCCTCTGGGAGAGAAGGGACACCAGATCCTGCCCCGGATCATTGTGAACGCTCATTCCGCAGGGTTTGTCCACGGCCAGCCAGCCCTTTTCAATCCGGAGGATATGGACCTGCGGCATGGCCGGGGGAGTCTGCGGATGTGTCATGCCTGCCTCATGGTTCTATGGAGATGGTTTGTGTACTGCTTCATACGCGCCGGATGGAATCCACGATGAACGGGGTGCACCGAACGGCAATGCTTTGTTTTTTGACCCAGATCCTGACCATGGACACGGATTCCCCGGCCAGGGTGGTAATATTGGGAAGGTCCTCGGCAAAGACAATATCCTTGGCCTTGAATTCATAATAAAAGGTATTGTCGGAAAACGGGTCTGCGATCAATATCACCCGGGCCGGATCATGGGGATGTTTCCGGGGTGACCCGGAAAAGGGGATATGCTTTGTTTTATCAAGGTTTTGAGATTTCCCGAAGGCCTGGATTTCAAATTTATCCTTTAATTCAAGAAAATTTACAATCGCCATTATGAGTCTCCTTTATTGAAAATCTAAAATCTTGTAAATTTAATATAGTATTATAAAGCAGAAATGAGATAAGAAAATATAAAAAAACAAATTATTCCTTGAAGACCAAGGGACGGGTGTAGCAATGAAGATGACGGTGGTTCAAAAATTTGCAGAAAGCTTGAAAAAAATAGGTGTCCGTTATGTTTTCGGGGTGCCCAGCGGCAGCATGATCGATTATATGGAGGCCATCCGGGAAACCGATGGAATGGATTTTATTCTTGTCAGCCATGAAGCCGGGGCTGGATTCATGGCTGCGGTCTGCGGAAGGCTGACCCGTATTCCGGGGGTCTGCTTTGCCACCTTCGGTCCCGGTGCCACCAATGTTACCACCGGGGTGGGCGCGGCGTTGCTGGACCGGAACCCCGTCCTGGTATTTACAGATGAGTTGCCGGAAAGGTTGCGGCATCGGACGGCCCAGATGAATATTGACCATGGGGCTCTGTTCAAACCTTTGACCAAAGCCGTTTTTCGATTGATGCCGGGCAAAGTAGGGAAAATCCTTTTTGAGGCGGCAGGCCTTGCCGTGGGAAACCAGCCCGGCCCGGTGTATGTGGGCGTTCCATCGGACATTGCCAGCCAAGAAAGCCGGGAGCCGGACCCGGTTCTGCCTCCGGCTCCGGGACCCGGCCCTGCAGCGCCGCCTGCCGTCAAAGCCATGCAGGAGGCGGTTTCAAAGGCCAAAAAACCCCTTCTGGTGCTGGGGCTCATGGCGGCCCAGTCCCATCTTAAGCCCCTGATTCAAAAGGTGGCGGAACAATTTCAAATGCCCGTGGTCCTTACCCCCATGGCCAAGGGGCTGATTTCCGAAGATCACCCGCTTTACACCGGGGTCCTGAATCATGCCCTGGCCCATATGGTGGGCCGGACCCACCAGCAGGCCGACCTGGTCATCGGCATCGGGTATGACCCGGTGGAGGTCAATTATGAAGATTGGGTGTCTCCTGTGCCCATTGTCCATATCAGTCCGGTCCCGGCGGATCTGGACAGGGATTCCCATGAACTTGCCGCCGACGTGGCCGGGGATATGGAATCCTCCCTTCAGGCTTTAATGGCCCTTACCCCCCGGCCGCTTGGATGGGATTATCAAGCGCTTGTCAACCGAAAACAGGGCATGTTTGCACGCCTCACCCCGGCCCCCGGCTCCTTCGGCCCCCTGGCCGTTCTCCGGGGACTAAGACAGGTCCTTCCCCAGGACGGGATACTGACCTGTGATGTGGGGGCCCATCTTCATCTCATCGGCCAGTTCTGGCCCACTCCGGACCCGGACTGCCTTCTGATGACCAACGGCTGGTCTTCCATGGGATTTGCCATACCGGCGGCCATTGGGGCCAAGCTCTGCCGGCCCGATAAAACGGTGGCCTGCGTGGTGGGAGACGGCGGGTTCCTTATGGCGGCCGGTGAACTGGCAACGGCCCAAAGGCTCCATCTCCATATCGTCTTTGTCCTTTTATCCGACGGAGACCTTTCCCTGATCCGGATCAAGCAGGAACGTAAACACTATGAGGCCGGATACGGCACCCGGCTGTTTACAAAGGGTGTCCCGTTGTCTGACTTTTTTCTCGGCATCCCGGTCATGCCGGTTTGGGACCAGGAGGGGTATGAGAAGGCCCTGAACAAGGCCTTTGGTCTTTCGGGACCGGTTATCATCCATGCGGAAATGGATGGGTCCGAATATGACGGCCTGGTGCTGAAAGGCAATGGATAGGCCTTATACGGTGTTTCCCAGCAGGGTTTCATAGGCGGCGTTCAACGCCACAAATTTCTCATGGGAGCCGCCCGTGTCCGGGTGAACCTGCCGGGCCAGTTTTCTATAGCGCCGGGTCAGGTGCTTCCGGGTCATGGTTTTTAATTCTTCCCCGCTGATATGAAAGAGCTTGCAGGCATTGTCCAGGGTAAGGGCGTTTGCCGGTTTCGGGCTGAATACCCGGTGGCGGCTCATAAAATCCTTTGCCAGGTCATCCAGGAGGGTGGAATCAGCATAGGGGTTATCAAAAAACATGATCAGATACCGGATCAGGTGGGTATCCAGGTCTTTATCCCGCCTATAAACGGTTTCATTGATCCGGCAGATTTCTTCAAGAAAATATTTGTCCACCCTGTCCTGATCCAGGGCCTGGGGCATTTTTTTGGCCAGCATGCCCTGAAAGAACCGCTGGAGATCAAACACGGCGTACACATAGGATTTGAATTCACGGGGCTTTAGGGTGGACGCTTCCTGTCTGAAGAACTGCTGCTCGATTTCGTCCCTGGATTTATGGGTATGGTCCGGAAACAAAGCAGCCGGCATGTTTTCCACCGGGCCCTGGTCCATGTTCCCGAACCTGAGATAATGGGCCCTTCTTTTGTCAAAATGGGGAACTTGTTTTAAAATATTTTGTTTTTCAATTTCCGTGAGTTTTTTTCTCGTCCCCCGGACAGAGCGGTTCATAAAGGTTTCCAGGGCCTGTCGGATATCCGGCCGAAGCCAGGGCCGGAAAATTTCCTCAAGCTCATCGGAATCATAGACCACTCCCGACGCAGCCAGGGCCTCCTCCATTTTTTCATCAAAATAGAAGGCATTGCCGCCCGGGTAAAGGATAACGGCTGAAGGGTCAGGGCCAAGCTCGAAAAGATCCCTGAACGTCAGTTGCCGGTCAATGACCAGGGATTCCCTTAAAATGAAATGCGGTCTGCCCTTCTTTTTTTCATAGGCCAGATACATGGCTCCATCATAGGGCAAATCCGGCTCCCTGTACAGACTAAATCCAACGATGACCTGCCGGGGGGAATCAATCATTAAAATTCAGGGTTTTCCCGGATTGATTTTTTGAACGATTCCCGATAAGCTATACACATTCCTTTTGCCTTCTGTCCGGACCCTCGCCTTAGAATAGCAGCTCTCCCGACAGCCATTCCGGAAAATAGTCCTGATTCTGAAGAAGATCATCCAGAGGCAAAAGAAGGGAATCCATCAAACCTTTACAAAAGGAGAACGATATGCAGATTGATTTTCATCATGCCGTGACCTATGTGGCGGCAAGGGCTGCTGCCTTTGACCATCCCGAGGCTGAAAAAATAGCCTATTGCGCCCAGTATGTGGACGATGCCGTCAAAACAGGGGTGATTACCTTTCAAAACAAGGCCATGTATGAACGGATTTGTTCCGCCCACAAAACTCTGGACTACCGGAATATGGAAGAACTTGCCAATCACAGGGTATGGCTGCCCTGCCATTTTCTTCCCGGCAATGACGGGAAACCGGCGGACCAGAATCCGGAACAACAATTTGTGGAAAGGGTTATCTGCGTCAAAGACAGCCCGGTTGCCCAGGACATGATCGCCGCCTGTATCCGAAACCGGCACAAACCCTATGGGCTTCACAGGCTCGGCATCACCCTGCACACCTATGCCGATACCTGGGCCCACCAGGGGTTTGCCGGGATCAACAATGAGATCAACGATATCCGTGATCTCAAGGATATGTCGGGTATGGAACTGAAACCCCAGGACATGCTGGCTCGTTTTTTCGGGAAAATCTTCAGCAGGGTGGCTGCCAAGCTGGTGGGAGATGTCCTGCCCCTGGGCCATGGGGCAGCCCTGTGCTTTCCGGATCTGCCCTATCTTCAGTGGAGTTATCAAAACAGCCGCGGACAGACGGTTTTCCGGGACAATCCCCTTGATTTTGTGGAAGCGGCAGACAGCATGTGCCGGGTCATGAAACAATACCGGGCCGGTACCCCTGGCGCGCCCATGACCGGGTTGGACACTTCCTATAGAACTCTTGTGGGAAAATTATTTGAGAAATTCACGGATGAAGAGGGTGAGGACCGCCATGCAAGATGGCTGGAAGCTATTCGGGAGGGCGAATTCCCCTTTGGTCCCGTCAATCTTGACTATGACCCGGACGGAAGAAAATCCTGGAAGCATCTTGCTCTGGGAACATCCAAGGATGCGGCAGAATACCCCTGGAACCCAGCGTTTCTGACCAGCGACTGGAAATATTTTCATGATGCCCTCCTGGATCATCGGTTTACCCTTATTCATGACATTCTGCCGACTTACAACATCTGTGCAGCTTGACCATTGAAAGGAGAGAACAATGAATTTCCCGAAAATCGGTGACCGGGTGGATACGGAACAGGCCCTGGCGCTGTGCCGGTATTTTAAACTGGACTACCTGGTCCTGCGTCTTGAGCAGGACCCGAGCCTGTATAAAAGCTGGGTATTTGACGGCTGCTCCTGCGTCCATGATGAATTTCTGGGGCTCCTGACCGGCTGTGACAGCGAGGCCATAACGTATAAATGCTGTCTTCCCCATGATCTCGGATATGCCTATGGTGAACGCGGCAACCTTATGGAAAGAGAGCGGGTGGACTTAAAATTCCAGAGTGATCTCATCACCAAGGCCCATATGAAGGAATGGGTTGCCGCAGCCCTGTATGAAGGGGTCCGGGTAGGGGGGGAAGAGGTTTTTGGCCTGTCCTTTTCCTGGGCCTTTGCAAGAAAGACGGAAACCCGTTAGAATCCTCCGGAGCTGGGCCGGGCTAATACATGGCATCGATGAGATGCTGGTATTTCCCGTTGATGGTTTTGCGTTTCAGCTTCATGGTCGGGGTGATTTCTTCTCCGTCAACGGTAAAGGGCTTTGGCAGCAAGGTGAATTTTTTGATGGTCTCGTACTGGGCCAGTTTTTTTGAATGGAAATCAATGCGCTTGCGGTAGAATCGGATGACCTCCGGGTGCTGGATCAGCTCCTCCCGTGAGGCAAAGGGGATATTCTTTTTCCGGGCCCAGGTTTCAAGGGCCTCAAAAGAAGGAACAATAAGGGCGCTGATGAATTGTTTCCGCTCTCCGATGGCAACGACCTGGTCAATGAAAAAATCCTTGCCCACAAGGGTCTCAATGTGCAGGGGCGCTATGTTTTTTCCGCCCGAAGTGATGATCAAGTCCTTGATCCGGTCCGTGATTTTTAAGAATCCGTCTTCGTCAAATTCACCCACATCCCCGGTTTTGAACCAGCCGTCTCTTATTTCTTCGGCGGTTTTTTCAGGATTGTTGTAATAGCCTTTCATGACCTGGCCGCCCTTGACCTCGATTTCCCCGCTGTCTGTGATCCTGACCTCGCAATTCGGCACGGGTTTGCCAACGGTCCCGAAGCGAAAGCAGGCGGGGGTGTTGCAGGTGATCATGGGGGAGGTTTCCGTCAACCCGTATCCCTGGCAGATCAAAAGGCCACAGGCAAAAAAGAATTCTTCAATGGTTTTTTCAAGGGGGGCTCCGCCGGCGGAAAAAAAGTTTTTATCCCCTCCCACAATGTCCCTGACCTTGGAAAGCACCAGTTTATCATAGAGACCGTGTTTCAATCGTAAGCCAAGGGGAATGGGCTGGTTTTTGCGCAACCGGGTATAATAGTCTTCCCCGGTTTTAAGGGCCTGTTTGAACAGGACTTTTTTAAGATAAGAGGCAGTTTCCTGGCGGTTCATGACCGTGGCGTATATTTTTTCATAGAGCCGGGGAACAGAGACCATGGCTGTAGGTCTGATCTCCTGGAGGGTTTCGATGACTTTTTTGGGGTCTTCAAGATAGGTGTGGACGGCCCCTTTAAAATAGACATAGTAGGACCACATCCTTTCGTAGACATGGCTCAGGGGCAGGAAACACAAAGAGGTGTCCTTGTGTGAAACATTAAAATGAGTGTCCAGGGCCTCAAACTGGTGGAAGAGATTCCCGTGGGTGAGCATGACCCCTTTGGGGTTTCCCGTGGTGCCGGAGGTATAAATGATGGTGGTGGTATCATTTTTTCGGATGGCAGCCCCCCGCTTTTGAAGCTCATCCTTCACGTCGGACGGATTCTGCTGGGCGGCAAAATCCTTGAAATACAATGCAAAGGCGGGGTCGACAGAAATCCGGTCATCATAGGAGATCACCTTGAGCGGCATTCCTTCTGAAACCACGGCCGCTACATTTTGATACTGGAAATCATTGCCGACAAAGATGAGTTCAATGCCTGCATTTTCGATGATAAACCGGGCCTGTTCCTTGGTATTGGTGCTGTAGATGGGGACGGAAACCGCCCCGGCCAGGATACAGGCATAATCCGTGACCGCCCATTCATACCGGTTGGCGGAATAGATGCCGACATTGTCTCCTTTTCCCACACCGGCATGGATCAGGGCAGCGGCCAGCCCATTGATTTTTTTCCCAAACTCGGCATAGGTCAGTGCCTTCCACGCCTGGCCCTCTTTAAACCGAAGTGCGGTTTGTTGTGCATATTCCCTGACTTTCTCCGTGATCACCTGACCCATATGTTCATATTTCATGCATACGATTCCTTTGTGCAAAAATAATAAATCCTGAGAACGCTGTTTACCTCTTATTGAAATCAATGGCAAATAGTATTTTACCGGTGAACCTCGGAAGGCCGGTTTTCCGGAAAAAGGATTGAGGTATGGTTTTCATCATGATATCAAAACCAATGATCAAACCGGAATGAATGATAATGAGATGCGGGCCGTGAAGACCCTTTACATTTTAAAAATTCTCATCATTTTATTTAGTGCAAACATATTCACCCCGGTTGTGACTGCGTCATAAATATCCGCATCACTCCAGCCAAGGCCGTGGAGTTTATTAATATCGTTCTGATCAACGATATCCGGGTCATTGACTGCTTTTAAAACAAATAGAAGGATGGCCTCATCTTTTTCGGAAAGTTCAGCCGCTTTTGGATCTTTCAGTATTTTATCTATTTCCGTATCGGTTAACCCCTGTTTTTTAAGGACCTGCCGGTTAAAATTGAAGCAAATGGCATTCGAACAGCTTTTTGAACTGAGCATTCGGATCAAAACCAGTAAAGGAAAATTAAGATTCGGGTGGCTGCTGTAATAGGCGATCGTTTTCATCAAGGTCTGAAAGAAAAAGGGGCTTACACTTGCAAGTTCAACCGGTTTGGGAACTTGTCCTGTTCGTTCTGTCATTTCAGTATAAACAGACTTGACGTCACCTGTTGCTTCACCGGGTTTGATTGTTTTTAATAAACTCATTTAATTTCTCCTCTTTTTAGATTATTTCGATAATTGACTTACCCTGGTTTTCAAAGTACAAATTAATCAATCAAAAATTTTGTGTCCAACGATATTTTTAGATGGGCATAATCGAAAATTCAGATTAAAAAGGATTCAATAGTGGAAATCAGGTATTTAAAAACCTTCAGGACAGTGGCCCATTTACTGAATTTTAATCAGGCGGCAAAGATCCTTAATTGCTCGCAATCAACCGTTTCAGCGCAAATAAAGCTTTTGGAAGAAGAATTGGATGTATTGCTTTTTGACCGGCTTGGGAAAAAAATCATTTTGACTGACGCAGGCAGTAAGCTTATTCGATATGCCCAGAAAATGATTGATCTTGAAAAGGAAACATTTTCAGAAATAGCCGACAACGGCGAACGGATTGGAGATATTTCAATCCGGGCCCCCCAGAGTGTCGGGACGTATCTAATCCCCGAAATCCTTGAAGTCTTCAGGGGAGTGTACCCGGGAATCGGTTTTAATATTGAAACATGTTCCGTTGTCTCACTTAAACATGAATTAAGATCAGGGATTGTTGATGTGGCTTTTCTACTTGCCGATGAGGCGGCTGTAAAAGGGTTCCAAACAGAAGTGTTAAGGATTGAGCCCCTTGTCCTGATAGCCGGACCGGGCCATCGCCTGGCAATGAAAAATAAAATTCAGATTCAAGATCTTAATGGTGAAACCATTATTCTGCCCAAACATGACTGCGGGTATAAAATGGTGTTTGAAAAAATGCTTGTCGAACAAAATATCAAAACCGCGTCTAAAATGGAGTTTAACAGTGTGGAAGCGGTTAAGCGGTGCGTGATGAAGGGCATTGGCATAAGCATTATCCCCCGGCTTTCCGTAAGGGATGAAATAAATGAGGGGAAGCTCACAGTCCTTCCTTTGACGGAAGAGCTTTTAGAAACGTGTGTATTAATGATCTGGCATAAAAATAAATGGTTGTCTCCAACCCTGACGGAATTTATGAATTGCGCAAGAAAAACCATATCCCTGATATAGGGGGGACAGAAAAATCAAGCATCGATAATTCGTCGGCTCAGTTTGCCTTCGGCTTCAGCACCATCACCTGTGATATATCCTTTCCCGACAGGAACCGGAGGGGCACCTGGCCTCCCTCGGCCCACAGTTTTGCCAGATCCTTGTAGTGCCTGCTCTTGAAATGCCCCGACTGCCCGGGCGGGCTGATGATGCTGGAATTCTCCGGGTCGGCAAAATCCACCATAATCCGGATCACCCCGCCGGAGTCCATCTTAAAGGGGTTGCCCAGCTCCCAGAAGCCTGAATTGATGGTGAAATGATCGCCGTGGGTAGGAATGGGATCAAGGTTCAAAAATCCCAGTTTGCTGCCCAGGGGATGGTCAAAAAACATCTGGTGGCCCCGGCCCCAGCGCCATTTATCCGGATTTTTTCCCTGCATCTCATTCAATTTCGCCACAGCCGCTCTCATGCTTTTGCGGATAATGTCATCCCGGCCCTCTTTAACGTCCGGGGTGGTCGTATCGTCATAAAGCGCGTGGTCGGGGTCACCGGCCATCCTTGTCAGGGCAAGATCCGGAATATAGAGGAGGTAGGACTGGCTTAAGCCCTCTTTCCAGAGGCTCTCTCCGGTCTCATCGGAAAGGGTATGCCTCATCATTTGGGAATAGAAGGCATTGAACAGGGGAGCAGCCGGGCTGTCCATGGTGATATGGTGATCCCATGCCTTGAGGATATGGACGTATCGCTCGAATTCATCCTCCTTGCAGGCATCCGTCACCAGGGGGGTCCAGCGCTCGGCCACCACCGATACCGTGTCGAGCTGCATGGCGCGCAGCTCATCCGGGCTGATCTTTTGTTCTCCCCGTTGATTCATGATGCGTTCAAACCGGGTGGCGCGCTGAAACAGATAATAATTGGTCAGGTGATAGGGCGCGTTTCCCGGATCATTGTTAAAGGAAGCCACATAGCCTGCCGGAGGGTTATAGTCATAGGGAAGGTCTTCATGGGGCACATAGCCGGTCCATTCGTATTCACCGGTCCAGCCGGGAATAGGATAGCTGCCGTCCCCTTTTTTCCGCAGGGGGGCCGAAGCCGTGAACTGCCAGCCGATATTCCCTTCCTGGTCGGCATATCCCATGCCCAGGTTGATGGTTTTGACCTTGCCCAGGGCTTCCCGGAATTCGGTGAAATTTTGCGCCCGGTTCATGTGCAACAGCCCTTCAATGTCCACGGCCGGATGGTCAAAGGCGGCCCAATGCATGGCGCAATCGGCCGGCGCCATGGGCATCAGTTTCGAGATCATGGGGCCGTGGCGTGAGACCCTTATGGAATAGGGCTCTTCCCGGAAGCCCTTTTTGTCTTTAATCCTCAGGGTCTCGGTGATGATTTTAAAATCCTGATACCCGTTTTCCGTCAGGTATTGGTTTGGATTGTCCGGATTGATTTTTTCGACAAAATAATCCAGTTCGTCTCCCCGGCCGTTGACGGCGCTCCAGGCAATCCGGCCGTTGTATCCCAGGGGACCGATGCCCGGCACGCCCGGAAGGGCGCCGCCGGTCACGTCGTAGCCTCCGCCATGTATCCGCATCATATAAAAGAGGGCGGGCAGGGTGGGCTTCAGGTCGGGGCTCCCGGCAAACAGGGCCCTGCCCGATGCCGTCATTTTTCCGGAAAAGATCATCCAGTTGCTGGCGGCGATTTCCAGGGGAAAAAGATCCATTGAGGCCCGGGCTTCCACCGGAGTTGACGGGAACCTGTGAAATTCGCTCTTCAAGGTTCCCAGGGGAACCGGGCTCAGGCGTTTCCCCGTCAGGGTGGGGGCAAAATCCGGATAAGAGGGGGTGATGAAAACTGCGGTTTCCGCACCGGCATGTTCTGCCAGGCGGTAAAGCACCAGGTCCGCATAGAGGGACCGGGTGAGGCTGAATCCCATCAAAAGCCCTGCGGCCACACAATCTTCGCCTGTCCAGGCACCGGGCTCGGCCCGTAAAATGACAAATTCTCTGGGGAGGGGCTCATTCCCGCTGATACAGGCATTGATACCGGCGGCATAGGCATCCACCGCTGCCCGGGATTCATCGGACAAGGCCCCATACCCCTCCTTTGCCAGCCCCTTGAATCCGATGGTCCTGAGAAATTTGTCCTTTTCAAGGGTGGCCTCGCCCAGCAGGGTTGAAAGCTCGCCGCGGCCTGCAAGGCGGGTCAGTTCCATCTGAAAGAGGCGTTCGCGGGCCGTGATATAGCCCTGAGCAAAAAAAAGATCGTCCCTGTTTTCTGCAAAAATATGGGGGATGGCATATTCATCGGTTTTCACCTCAACCTTTGATTTCAGACCGTCCAGGACAAGGGTCCCGGTATACCCCGGCACGGCCAGGCGGAAAAAAATCTGGTAACCTGCATAAAAGATAATCCCCATCAGAAATAACACACCCGCAAGCATTTTGATTTTTTTCATCTGTCCTCTCCGCCTGATTTTTGTAAAAGGCTAATATTTCACAGGCCGTTTGATCTTGTCAACGGTTAACAGAACCGCCAAACCGGCGATCAGTGCGGAAAATATATAAAACCCGTGACCGGCGCCGTATTCTTTCTCTATCAGGCTGATGATCAAGGGCCCGCCAAAATAGCCCATGCCCCAGAATAAAAAATAAACCCCGGAAACGGTTCCTTTTTCGGAATCCGGAACTGCTTCATTTAAATAAGCCAGGGAGGAAAGATAAAAAATCCCGAAACCGAGGCTGGCCCATCCCAGTATGGCAATGGCCGCCCCTTGATCAAAAGACGGGAAGACGGCAAGGCCTGCGGCGGAGATCCATAAACCCGCGACCATGAATTTTTTCCGGCCGAAGGCATCGGATAAGGGTCCGGTGCAGAATTGAGACACACAGACGGACAGATAAAACAGGGTAAAAAAGACCCCCATGGCCGAGGGGGAAAAATGCCTATGATGCATCAGGAAAACCGGGATTACGGTGATAAAGGCGCCATATCCCATACCATGCAGACTTATCCCGGTTAAGGGGATGAGATGCTTTGAAAATATGATCCGGAAAGCCGTCCGGATATTTTTCATCATGGGGAATTTTTCCACCTGCCCTTTGGTCTTTCCTGACGTGACCGTGGCTTGAAGCACAAGGGCTCCTGCCAGGCAGAGGCCTGCATACACAAGAAAAATCCCGCTTTCGCCCAGGGCCTTCCGGAACACCAGTCCCAGGACCGGTCCTGTTGCCAGCCCCATATGAAATACGGCCGTATAGATGCCCATGGCCCTGGCCCGCATGCCCGGGAATTTCACGGCCAGCAGGGCCGGCACCAAGGCCCATACCGGCACCTCTCCGATGCCCTGGATGAATCTGCCCATGAAAATCAGGCCGGGCGTGTGTGCCGTATAATATAAGATTCCTGCACCACAGCAGACACAATAGCCGCCTACCAGCAGGGGTTTAACCCCGATTCTGTCCGCCAGGATGCCCATGGGGATTTGAAAGAGAATATAGGATACGGCAAATGCCGAGGCAAGAAAGCCTGCGGTCTCTCCCGAACCGGTCTGTTCCATGATTTTTTCCGGAAGGATCGCAACCACCATGCCCACTCCCACCATCATAAAAAATACAGCTATATTCAAACCTAAAAATGTCCTGTCTCTAAACATAAGAAATCACCTTTATCTTTTTTGAATACGAATTGTTTTAAAGGGGATGCACAAATTGACGGGCCGGTTCAGGATCAACCGTAACAATCCGGACGTGCGCCTTTAAAAGATAAAACAGGCTACGGCCTGTAAACCATTATCTTTTACAGGGCGGCGGGGGCGGGGTGTTTGAAAAAAGATCAGTTAAAACAGGTGATTCATTCATTTATAGGTATGCCTTTTTCCTCAATATGGTTGAAATTGACTGAATCCGTAAAATAATTAAGGCCTTTTGTCAAGAAATTCCTGCGTTCAGTGTGATGGCGACGCAAAATCCCTGGGGGTCCAGATTGCGGGCTGAAAGGCCGCCCTTGCAGGTGTCTATGCAGGTTTTCACAATGGCCAGGCCCAGGCCCACGCCCCCCCGAATCCCGGGGGCCGTAGCCGCCGTGAGCCTTCTGGTGGGCGGCATCGGCATCATGAACATCATGCTGGTATCGGTCACGGAGCGGACCCGGGAGATTGGCATCCGCCTGGCCATCGGCGCCCTGGAACGGGAGGTATTGATGCAGTTCCTGGTGGAGGCCGTGGTGCTGTCCTGTTTCGGCGGCATTGCCGGAATTCTGCGCCTTAGGTTTCACCGGATTGATGACAGCGCATGGTTTTACATGGAATGTAGCCGGGGCCGGAAGGTGAGGCTTATTTCAACGTTTTCATCGAGTTTCCCGAGCATGGCAATCATCCGGTCCAGCGTAAAACGGGCAAGTTTTGCATTGCGGATGCATGAAAACTCTGAATGTGAAACCCCCGTCAGTTTTTCGGCTTCCCGTGCCGATAATTTACGTTCGTCAAGTTTGCGGATTATCTCCGCCGTAAGAACAGCACGGACTTGTTCAAGGCCGGCGTTTGCGCGGCCGAAATCTTGGAACACGTTTCCACGGCCTTGTACCAAATCAAAGGTATCGTTCATTGTAAAGCCCCTTTCAACACGCTTAAAGGGTTTGGTATTGCCGGACTTAATCCAGGATGATCCGGGCGTCAACGGCAAAGAGAGCTTCGCCGCTGCCTTTCAAAGGATTGATATCCATTTCCTTGATTTGTGGAAAATCCGTTGCCAGGCGGCTGAGACGCCGGAGACAGTCGGCCGCGGCTTCGAGGGATACCCCCTTTTGGCCCCGGAGGCCCGAAAGGACGGAAACCCCTTTGATGCCCTGGACCATGTCCATGCTTTCGGTGGGGGTCAGGGGGGTGAGGCCGAAGCTCACATCTTTGAGGGCCTCGGTGAAAATCCCGCCCAGCCCGAACATGGCCAGATGTCCGAATCCTTCTTCCCGGCTGATGCCCAGGATCATTTCCGTTCCGGTCACCATGGGCTGGACCAGGACTCCCTGTGCCCCATCTATGGCCATCATGTCATCAAAGGCGGCCAGGGCTTCGGCCGGACCCGGCACGTTCAGCCGGACCCCGCCTGCATCGGTTTTGTGAAGGGGGCCCAGGACCTTGACGGCCACAGGAAACGCCTGGTCTTTCAGGGCTGCGGAGGCCTGGGCCCTGTCTTTGATGAGGGTCTGGGGGACGGGCCTGAACCCGGCAGCCTTGAGCAATTGATGGACATCTTTCGCTGAAAGAATTCCCTGTTTGCCGGCCAGCACCGAGGCAGCCGCGGCCCTGTCATATCCTGAAAGCTGCTGGTCCTGCTCTTCAGGCCCGGACCGGGACCGGAGCCGGGCCATGGCCTTGGCCAGGGATACCTCGTCCTGGAAAAAGACGGCCCCCGAGTCGATAAACCGGGTGATGAGGTCGCCGGCCGTGGTCAAAGAGGAGAATACCGGCACTACGGGGATGGGGCTTTCCTTCATGGCCCGGCCAATAGCCTCGTAGATGGGGGCGTTGTCCGTCAAAAGGGAATTGCCGATGATGACGGCAATCGCATCCACATTGCCCTTTTCCTCCTGGCCCATGAGGGCAATGATATCCTGGATGGTGTGCTCGTCCCGGCTGGCACCGCAGTCAATGGGATTGGCAAAGGCGGCTTCCGGGGGCAGGATCCGTTCCAGGCAGCTCAGGGTGGAGGGGCTGAACCGGGCCATGGAAAGGCCCTGCCGGGAAATTTCGTCACTCATCATGACCCCCGGACCCCCGGCATCGGTGAGGACGCAGACTTTGGCGGCGCGAGGGAGCCTTCCCCGGCAAGCTATGGCAGCGCAGGCCGTATCGATCATGTCGGCCCTGCTGCTGACCCGGATGATCCCGGCCTTGTCCATCAAGGCCTGGACGGCCGTATCCCGGTTGGCCATGGCCCCGGTATGGCTGGCCGCTGCCCGGCTGCCGTCGGGGGTGTTCCCGGATTTGACGGCGATGACGGTGCAGCCCTTTTCCACGAGGCTCCGGGCATGCCGGAGCAGGAGGGCGGGTTTCCGGACGGCTTCCAGGTAGACCATGAGGACCTTTCCGTCCTCGGGGCCGTAATGCTGGTCATACATGGCGATGAGGTCTTCCACCCCGTACTGGATGGAATTTCCCAGGTTCACGGCAATGCCGAAGGAAAGCCCCCGTCTGTCGGCAACCTCCATGATATAGTCCACGGTGGCCCCGGACCCGGAGATGATGTCCACGGCCCGGCCGGGCCGGTCAGGAAGGATCCCGGCAAATTTGCCCTTGTACGACCGGGTCATGAAACCGGAACAGTTGGGGCCGATGATATCCATACCGGACGCTTTCCCCAGGGCCAGCATTTCCTTTTCCAGGGCCTTGCCCTGGGCGTTTTTCTCGCCAAACCCGGAGGTGAGAACGATGACGGCGCCGGTCCCCTTGTCGGCCAGGGCCTGCATGGCCGGGAGGACGGCACCGGACGGAATAGCCACAATGGCCAGATCCGGCGGGCCGGGAAGATCCTGGATGCTCTTGAAAGTGGGCCTGCCCTGAACATCTTCGGTTTTGGGGTTCACGGCCCAGAGGTCGCCTGTATATCCGTTTTCCAGGATATTGTAAAACACACGGCCCCCTGGTTTCAGGATATTGTTTCCCGCCCCGATGACCACAATGCTTTTGGGGTGGAACAGACACGCATAGGTGGATGGGGTCTTGGGATCCGTTTTTTTTTCCATTGGGTCATCCCTCCTTGAAGCAGCTCCATTGCTTTACAGGCTATCCCGTAAACGCAACATTCCTTGTGGCAATGATATTGCAGTCCGTGCCGGCCGGGCTGGGGATCAGGATGTCCCCGATGGCCACGGGGGCTGTGACGCGCTTTTCCTTGATGACGGCCATGACCTCGAATATTTTCCCCAGGGGGATGGGGGCGTCGGTCCGGACGCTGACCAGCTTGAAATCCCCATCTTCCACGGGGATGCCCGAGGCAATGGTCCGCATGGGCCGGGTCAGTTCCTGGGCCACCCATTCCTTGCCCTTGTCGCAGGTGCAGCCGTCAATGGCCAGGATTTCCGTTTTTTGCCCCTCTTCCAGGAGGACTTCCACATCGCAGCCGTTGGGGCAGACAATACAGACCAGGTTTTTTTTCAGCATTGGACGCTCACCTCCAGTTTTTCCGCGGTTTCAATATCTTTGGCCTTGACCTTGATCCGGATCATTTCAGCCGGGTGGAGCCGGACCAGTTTCTTTCTTGCGACTTTCCGGTCCCGGTCCGTGACCAGGACGGCGGCGTTTCTCATGGGCCGGGTCACCCGAAGGGAGATGGTGACATCCTCCTTCCCGCTGATGGTCTGGGGAAGGACATACCGGATATCGGCCTTGGGGACCACGGGGATAAAGGCTTCTTCCGGGGCCGGTTCCCCCTTCAGGTAGCGGACGGCGCACCGGCCCACCAGGCCCGCCTCTTCCGACACATGGTCCACCAGGTCATGGACATGGAGGACATTGCCGCAGGAGAAAACTCCCGGCACATTGGTCATGAACCGGTCATCCACGCTTGCCCCGCTGGTGGCGGGTTCCAGCCGGACCCCGGCGGAAAGGGACAGCTCGTTTTCCGGGATGAGGCCCACGGACAGGAGCAGGGTGTCGCAGGGCACCAGGCGTCTGGTTTCCGGGATCATTTGAAAGCGGTCATCCACCCTGGCCACGGTGACGCCGGTGAGCCGGTCTTTGCCGTGGAGTTCAAATACCGAGGTGCTCAGGAAAAGGGGGATGCCGTAATCGTCCAGGCATTGCCGGACATTTCGGGCAAGGCCGCTGGGCGTGGGCAGAAGCTCGAACACGGCTTCGACTTTGACCCCTTCCAGGGTCATGCGCCGGGCCATGATGAGGCCGATGTCCCCGGAGCCCAGAATGACGACGTGTTTGCCGATCATGATATTCTGGAGATTGACGAAATTCTGGGCCGCGCCCGCGGTATAGACGCCCGAGGGCCGGGTGCCGGGCAGGGAAATGGCCCCGGCCGTGCGCTCCCGGCATCCCATGGCCAGGATAACGGCCCTGGCCATGATCCGGATGAAGCCCTTTTTTGAACTGACCGTGAGGGTGCGGTTGCTGTCCAGGGACAGGACAATGGTGTCCAGCAGGGCGTCGATGCCCAGGCGGTTGAATTCGTCAATGAACCGCTGGGCGTATTCGGGTCCGGTCAGGGCCTGCTTAAAGGTATGGAGCCCGAACCCGTCATGAATGCACTGGTTCAGGATGCCGCCCAGAATCCTGTCCCTTTCGATGAGAAGGATGTCGTCCAGTCCGTTTTTCCTGGCCGAAACAGCAGCGGCAAGCCCGGCCGGGCCCCCGCCGATGATGACCAGATCTCGTTCTATGGTTTGCATCGTATATATATCCTGCCTTATACCCGGGTTTTATCCGGGCGCATGTTCCCGGAAAACAGGGGGGAATGGAGGTTTTTGAGGTAATAATCTTCGGGCCGGTATCCGAATTCCTTTTCCAGGATCTGGACGATTCTGGGTAGGCAGAACCCGCCCTGGCACCGGCCCATCATGGCCCTGGACCGGTATTTGATGCCGTTGATGGTCCTTGCGCCCAGGGGGTTCTGGATGGCGTCCAGGACCTCTTTTTTGGTAATCTGTTCGCACCGGCAGACCACTTCCCCGTAATCCGGGTCTTGGGCCACGAGGTCCGCCTTTTCCTCGTCGGAGAGTTCGTAAAAATGGCCGGTCATGCCGGACCTTGCGCCGTTAAACTCTTTTTTTGGAGTCAGGGGCAGAAGGCTTGTCACCATGTCCCGGACCATGAGGGCGATGGCAGGGGATGAGGTGAGCCCCGGACTCTCGATGCCGATGAGGTTGATCAGGCCTTTGACATCCTCCCGGCTTTCAATGACAAAATCCTTAAACCCGCCGATCTCGGGCGGAGTCTGTTTGGCCCGAAGCCCGGAAAAACTCCGGATAAAATCCGTGGTTTTCAGCTCGGGCAACAGGACATGGCCTTCCCTTCGCAACTGGGCCATGATGTCGGCGGTGCAGGCATAGTCTTCGGGGTCTTCTTGGTATTCATTGCTGGGGCCGATGAGAATATTGCCGGACACGGTATTGGTCAGGTGGATGCCCAGGCCGGCCTTGCCGTGGTGGGGGGCCGGATACACCAGGACGTTGAGGGTTCCCTTGAGCCGTTTGTCCAGGATCAGGTATTCCCCCCGGCAGGGATAGATCCGGTATTCGTCAATTCCCAGCATCCGGGCGACATGATCGGAATACAGCCCGGCGGAATTGATCAAAATCTTGGCGCTGAAGCTTTTGTTCCCGGCCCGGATGTCAAACCGGTCCCCGGTTTTTTGGATGGAGGTCACCTCATGGCCGAGATAAAACCGGCACCCGTTGGCCCGGGCGTTTTCAGCCAGGGCAATGGTCAAAGAATAGGGGCAGATGATGCCCGTGGACGGGGAATGCAGGGCTTTGATGCCGCCCACCCGGGGCTGGATCTTTTCCATGGCCCCGGGGTCCAGGATTTCAAGGCCGGGAACCCCGTTGGCCTCGCCCTGGTCCTTGAGGGTATAGAGGCTTTTGACCTCTTCCTCATCCTGGGCCACGGTGAGTTTGCCGATATAATCGATCTTGACCTTCAGGTCTTGGCAGAGTCCCGCCATGAGGGCGTTGCCCTGGACATTGAGCCGGGCCCTCAGGGTGCCGGGTTTGTAATGGATGCCCGAATGGATGACCCCGCTGTTTCTGGAGCTGGTGCCCATGGCCACATCCAGCTCTTTTTCAAGGACGGCCACGCTGACGGCATATTTTGACAATTCCCTGGCAATGGCGTTTCCCACGACGCCGGCGCCGATGACGACCACATCATAGTGATTTTCCATGGGATATGCCTTTAGCCGTCAATGCCGGCCAGGCGTCGGGCGGCCCGTTTCTTGCCTTCCAGGTTGCTTTCTCTCAGGATGGTCACCCTGTGGGCTTCGGGGGAGCCGCCGCCGTGGATGTCGGAAATGGTGTCCGCCGATTCCATGGCCATTTTTTCCACGAGCCGGAACATCTTGATCCGGTTTTCCACGGGCACGCCGTCGGCCCCTTTCAGATAGCGTTTCAGCATGGGGCCGATCTCGGGATGGTCAAAATCTTTGTCCGAGGGCATGTCTGCCACAAAGCCGCCGCAGATGTCGATCATGAGGCGGATACATTCGCTGAGTTCCTTGCCTTCATGGATCTTGGATGCATTGGACAGGATGGTGTCGATGAAATAGGCCCCGGAGGGCATTTTCCTGCCTTCATAGGAAGAGGCCAGGCAGCACCCGTAAAGGGTTTCGGCCCGGTAGAGCATGTCGATGATCTTCTGTTTGTGATGGCTGATCTTGGCGGTTCCGTTATAGTCCATGAGGGACAGGGCCGCCCCGATCATGCAGTCGATCTTGCCGGATTTGCATCCGCCGTGGCTCTGGCGGTGGAAGGAGGAAAATTTGATGACCATTTCCACGGCAAATTCCGTTTCCCCGCACATGAAAATCCGGTGCTTGGGAACAAAGACCCGGTCAAAAATCAGGGTGGGGCAGTTTTTGGAATACCGGACGTTTCCGCAGTCCACGCCTTCCAGTTCCCGGCTGTCCAGGCTGGAGCGGCCCACCACATGGATGAGGCCCTCGGTGTCGGACGGGATGGCAAAGGCCACGGCATAGTCCTCGTCCCCTTTTTTAAAGGCCCGGGTGGGCAGGACAATGATTTCATGGGCCGACAGGGACCCGGTCTGGTGCACCTTGGCCCCGCTGACCACGATGCCGTCGGGCCGTCTTTCCACAATTTTCAGATACATCTGGTCATCGGCCTGGTCCGTTGGTCCCTTGGACCTATCGCCCTTGACATCGGTGACCCCGGCATTGCCGGTCAGGTCGTTTTTCTGCATGTGTTTCAGGAAGTCCATGAAATTCTGGTAATAGGGGGTGCCGTATTTCTGGTCAATGTCCCAGGTGACGATGGACAGGGCGGAAAGGCAGTCCAGGCCCGTGCATCTCTGGTGGCAGGTGCCCACATGGTTGGCCACAGCCCGGTTTAATTTTACCCGGTGGACCAGATCCGTGATGGAGGAGGGGGGCAGGGTGAAGCGGTTCACCGGCTCATGGATCAAAGGGCTTTCGGTTACGGCAAGAGCCTTGTATTCTTCCATGCCGGCCACTTCATAGGTGGCGCCGGTGGCTTCAATACCGGCCCTAAGCCTTGGGTTGTCCACCACATTTTTGACCCGTTCGCCGAACATGTAGACCACGGGGTTTAATTTTCTCAAGGATTCAATATATTCGTCTTTTGTCATCAGTCCCATAATGTCTTTCCTTTTTCAAAAGTAAGTCAGCATAAGGCCATGGTTTTTCCGGTTAAAATGAATAAAACCCTTTATCCAAAACCATTCCCATTCGCAAAATCAAATTTATCCAAATTTGCACAAAAAATACTTCTAAGAAAAATTTTTATATCTTGTCAAGCAATTTTCCGACCCGTTGAAATTATAATGAATCAAATAATATAGGGGAACTTGGGAACATTTTTGTTGACAGGGTATCTGATTTTTTTTAGTGTTTCGGTTTTAAATTATGAATTGGGCAGATATTGAGACCAGACAGGAAACTATCATGAGATTGCACGAATACGAGGGCATGGATATTTTTGAAAAATTCGGCATCCCCGTTCCCCAACGCGGGGTGGCAGGGACTGCGGATGAAGCGTTGAAAATTGCGGAAGAGACCGGTTATCCGGCGATTCTGAAATCCCAGGTCCTGGTGGGCGGCCGGGGCCTTGCCGGTGGCATCCGGCCGGTGCAAACCCCGGAGGAATGCAGAACAACGGCAGAAGCCCTTTTGGGGACCGAGATCAAGGGCCTCCCGGTCCGGGAGATCATGGTCTGTAAAAAAGCGGTCATCGAAAGAGAACTGTACCTGGGCATCACCATTGATGGGTATTCGGGCAAACCCGTGGTGGTGGTCAGCACCGAGGGCGGGGTGCATATTGAAGAAACGGCCCGGACCTCACCGGATAAAATCGCTTCCTTTAAAATCGATCCGAAATTCGGGTTTTATCCCTATCAGGCCGTGGCCCTCCTGCGCAGGGCAGGTCTTGACGGCAAGCCCCTCAACGCCTGCGCCGATATCCTGGTCCGGATGTACAAGGTATTTCAACAGTGTGAGGCCATGATTGCGGAGATCAACCCCCTGGCCGTCTTGTCCGACGGCGGTCTCATGGCTGTGGATGCCGTCCTTGAAATCGATGATTCCGCCATGTTCCGGGTTAAGAAAACGCTTTCCCTGTCCCCCGAGGGCAGGATCGGGAACCGGCTGGAAAGAAAGGGCAAAGAGATCGGGGTCACCTATGTGGACCTGGACGGGGATATCGGCCTCATTTCTTCCGGGGCGGGCCTGGGCATGGCCTCCATGGACATCATCGGCCACGGCATGAAGCCGGCCAATTTCCTTGAAACCGGCGGGGGCATCACGGCGGATCTTTTGTACAAATGCATGGACCTTATTTTGATGAAGCCCCTGCGGGCCGTCTTCATCAATATTTACGGCGGTATCAATCCCATCCATGAAGGGGCCAAGGGCATTGTCCGGTATATCCAGGAGCACGGCGTCACCCTCCCCATTGTGGCCAAGGCCCTGGGCAACCACCAGGAAGAGACCTGGGAGATTTTAAAGTCCGGGGGTATCCATGTGGTGACCGAGGCTGCCACGGAAAAGGCTGTTGAACGGCTGGCCGCATTATTAAACACGTCTTCTCCCATGAGCAGGCCCTAGGGATAGAAATATAGGGATAGAAATAAGGATAGATCCAATATGAGCATTCTTTTAAATGATGATACCCGGGTGATTGTCCAGGGCATCACCGGGAAAATCGGCAGCGTCCAGACCAAATGGATGCTTCAATATGGAACAAAGATCGTCGGCGGCGTTACCCCCGGCAAGGGCGGGCAGGTTGTGGAAGGGCTGCCCGTGTTCAATTATGTGGAGGATGCCGTCAGAGAGACAGGTGCCAATGCCTCGGTCTTCTTTGTCCCGGCCGCCTTTGTCCTGGATGCCTTTTTTGAAACCATTGATGCGGGTATCGATTTTATTGTCATTGTGCCCGAGCATATCCCCGTCCACGACGTCATGAAAATGCGGGACTATGCCGATGAAAAAGGGATAACGGCCCTGGGCCCCACAACGCCGGGCATCCTGGTTCCCGGCAAGGGCAAAATGGGCATCATGCCTGCGTCTTTGTTTGCACCGGGACGGGTGGGCATCATTTCCCGGTCCGGAACCCTGTCCTATGAATTTGCCGGTATCCTTTCGGAAAAAAAGATCGGCCAGAGCACGGTGGTGGGCATGGGCGCTGATCCCGTGGTCCTGTGCAATCTGCCGAAGATCCTGGCCATGTTTGAAAACGACCCGGACACGGACGCCGTGATCATGGTGGGCGAGGTGGGTGGGGAACAGGAAGAAAAGGCTGCCGAATTCATCGCCGGCCATATGAAAAAGCCCGTGGCCGCCTATATTGCGGGCCGGTTTTCGCCCCAGGGAAAAAAAATGGGCCATGCCGGGGCCATTGTGAGGGGGTCTGCCGGGACCTATGAGGGCAAAACCAGGGCCTTGCGGGAAGCCGGGGTCACGGTGCTGGAGTCCCCCATCCATGTCCAGGCCTGGGCTGAAAAACATAAATTAAGATAGACTATGGCTGATCCGGCCTTTGTATGATATACTCCTGAGTCAGGATATACCTGTGCTCAGGAGGACCTTAACACGTCATGTTTAAGAGATTCTTGCCAAAGGAAGACCGCTTTTTCACCCTTTTTAGACAGCATGCCGATATCGTTTCAGAGGGCATAGACCAGTTTGAGTCCCTGCTGGCCGATTATTCCAGGCGAGGAGAACTGACAGCCCTCATCAAAAAAACCGAAGAAAGGGCCGATGACATTGCCCATGAAGTTTTCGGACTCTTGAATACGGTATTTGTCACCCCCTTTGATAGGGAAGACATCAGGATGTTGACGAACAACCTGGACGATGTCATGGACATGCTGGAAAAGGCCGGTACCCGCATGGAAATCTATAATATGCCGTTGCCTTTGGATTCTGTCTGTGAACAGACCCGGATTCTGAAGCGCGCCTTTGCAAAGCTTAGCTCAGCCATCGGCATGCTGGGCGATCTGAAACAGAAAGACGCCATCTTAAAAATCTGTATAGATGTGAACAGCATTGAAAATGAAGGGGACCTTGTCCTTCGGTCCTCCCTGCGCCTTCTTTTTGAAAACCCGACGGATCCTTTTCTGGTCATGAAACAAAGGGAGATCTTTGAACATCTCGAAGCCGCCATTGATCGGTGTGAAGATCTGGCCAATGTGATTGAAACCATATTAATGAAATACGCTTAGGAGGCAGCTCCCATGGAAATGACGATCTTTGCCGGTTTCATTATTTTTCTGGCCCTGGTATTTGATTTTCTCAACGGCATGAATGATGCCGCCAATTCCATTGCCACCATCGTGTCCACCCGGGTATTATCCCCGAAGATAGCCGTTGCCTGGGCTGCCTTTTTCAATCTGGTGGCTGCCTTCGGCTTTGGCGTCGGGGTGGCCCAGACCATCGGTACAGGTGTGGTTTCCCCGGACATGGTCTCCCTTTTTTTTATCCTGGCCGTGCTTGCCGGTGCGGTCATCTGGACACATGTCTGCACTTTGATGGGGCTGCCCATCAGTGTTTCCCACGCCCTTGTGGGCGGCATCATCGGAGCGGGTCTGGTCAAGGGCGGGGTTAAGGTGCTGATTCTCCCCGGAATTTTGAAAATCACGATTTTCATTTTTCTTTCCCCTCTTATCGGCATGGCATTGAGCATCCTCTTTTCCATCGCCGTTGCCTGGGTTTTCCGAAACCGTCATTCGGGCGCCGTGGATCGGTTTTTCCGCATCGGCCAGCTCTTCTCATCGGGCATGTTCAGTCTGGGCCATGGATCCAATGATGCTCAGAAAACCATGGGGATCATTGTGATGGTCCTGGTTGCCACAGGCCTTCAGGAGGGCTTTTTTGTTCCGGTCTGGGTGATCCTGTCCTGTCATCTGGCCATTGCCGCGGGAACCCTTCTGGGTGGATGGCGCGTGGTCCGAACCCTGGGTATGCGGGTGACCAAACTCATGCCGGTGGACGGGTTCTGTGCAGAAATGGCGGCGGCGGCCTCCATAATTGGGAATTCCTTTGCCGGGATACCGGTTTCCACCACCCACACCATTACCGGCAGTATCATCGGGGTCGGGTCCGTTCACAGGTTTTCCGCTGTCCGGTGGGGAATAGCCGGCAATATCGTTATGGCATGGGTGCTGACCATTCCGGGTTCGGCAGCGGTTTCCGGCCTTGTATACGGTTTTTTCAGGATGTCTGGCGCATCCTGATCCTGTCGAATAATCGATTTGATCGAAAGGAGATGATCATGATGTATGAACCAGCTTCAACGCTTCAGCAGCGGATTCGTGAACTGACCCGCCGGGAACCTTTGCACCGGATGAAAATATTTGAAGACACCACCCAGTTCATGTCCATCGACGTGGGAGATGTCATGCGGCTGTCCGGGAATGATTATTTAGTGATCGGCCATGCCCGGGAAGGCCGTTTCGGAATCGACGACCAGCCCAAGTTCTGGGTCAAGACCTGCCTTGATCTGGAGACGGGCCTGAAAACCATCATCAAACTGGTCTTTCTGGAAACCTTTAACAATAAGGTCGGCGACACCGTATACCGGTTCTTGAGAAGTCCCGAAAAAGAGGCCTCCGTGCTCCAGGCCATGCAGGGCCACCCCAATTTCATGCAGGGCCGTCCGGTAACGGACAGGGCCGGGAATATGGTCCGGATTCTGGATTTCATCTACGGCCCCTCCCTCTTTGACTATCTCCGGGGCCTTAAAATGTCCCATTGGGAGTATTATCAGACGGAGTTCGCAACGGTCATGAAAATGTTCATCCAATGCGTCCGGGCCGTTGCGCTCTTGCATGAAAAGGGCCTGCACCATGGGGATATCCGGGCAGACCATATCATTATCCACAACGGGACCGGGGATTACCGCTGGATTGATTTTGATTACGAGGTTGACCGTCCGGAATACGACGCCCTCTGCCTGGGCAATGTCCTTCAGCAGGTGGTGGGCAAGGGCCGGCATTCAGTCAATGATATCCGGGAACAGCCGGAGAATTACCCGGATTTCGCGGGAACCCTGACCTCGGGCGATATGTCCCTGATGTTCCGGTACCGGGTGGCCAATCTGAAAAAGCTTTATCCCCACATCTCCGATGCCGTGAACAATCTGGTCATGCGGTTTTCAGACGGGAGTCCGAACCCCTATAAGCGCGTGGACACCCTGCTGGCGGATCTGTGCGCCCTTTTTCCCGGTCCGGCCGGGTCCTGACCTATCCTTTATAGGCCTTGGTTTTCAGCCGGGTGAGGGTATAGGCCCGGGTGCCGAGGCCCAGGCTTTCGGCATACTCAAGCTGGTGTTCCCAGTCCACGGAGGGGTAAAGGCCCTTGAATTTGTCCTCGCCGGGATTCAGGTTCAGTTTCAGGGCGGTGCCGGGCAATCCCGCCTGCCCGTTGACCAGGTCCGCCGAAGCCTGGTCGATGGCCACGGGGTCCGTGGAGGCCAGGACACCGATATTGTTCACGATGGGCGAGGCGCTGTAGGGCAGGCAATCGCAGTTGGAGGACACATCCGTGATGAAATTGATGAAAAGGGCTTTGCCCTTTTTGTTCTTCAGAACCCCCAGGGTATATTCCATCATCTTCTCAAGAAAGACCGGCACGGTCTGGTTCCAGTTGATGGTGACGGAGCCGGTGGGGCACCGGATAATGCATTCCGCGCACCCGATACAGGCCTCGGCCCGGATATAGGCTTTTTTCTCTTCCAGGTAAATGGCGTCCCCGGGGCAGTGTATCGCACATTCCCCGCATCCGATGCAGGTTTTGCGTTTGATCTTGGGGCTCACATTGGAATGCTGGTCCAGTTTTCCCCGCCGGGAGGCGCATCCCATGCCGAGGTTTTTCAGGGTCCCGCCGAAGCCGGACAGTTCATGGCCCTTGAAATGGGCCACGGAAACCAGGGCGTCGGCTTCCACCACTTCGGAACCGATAAACACCTGCTTGCAGTTTTTCAGGTTCACTTCAATTTTGGTCTCATTTTTTCCCCGGAGCCCGTCGGCAATGACAATGGGGGTGGCATCCATGGAGGAATAGGAAAATCCGTTTTCAATGGCCGTGTGGATATGGGAAACGCTGTCGGAACGGGTTCCGGCATAAAGGGTGTTGGCATCGGTCAGAAAGGGCCGGGCCTTGAATTCCCGGACGGCCTGGATGATTCTCCGGATAAAGACGGGGCGGATATAGGCCGTATTTCCCTTTTCCCCGAAATGGAGTTTGACTGCGGTCAGCTCGTTTTCCTTTAAGATGGACTCAAGGCCTGCGGTTTTAACCAGTCTTGCCAGCTTGTCGGGAAGGTTTTCCCGGGAAGTGGCTTCCAGATCCATGAAAAATACATCGGCCGTCATTTTTGTCTCCTCGCAGATAGGTTTGGTTTTCGTCTGAATTCAAGGGTATCATAGCAGAAGGACCCTTTAAAATCACCCGGTTTTTTATTCTTTCTCCAGGATGACCTCTCCCCTGGACGTAAAGGAAATGCCCTGCTGGGACTGGGTCCCGATCATGACCGTCTCGATGATGGGCGGGTTGGTTTTTTCAGTTGCCTCCCATTTCACGATAAAGCAGGCCCCGTCCCCGCCGTCCCTGTCGTCCCTGTGGATGATATGGCGGGTGGAAGCAAGGGGATCGAGGGGAACCGGATTCTTAAAAATTTTAAGCAATCTGCCCTGGGTGTCGTGGTAACCGACCTCGGTGACCGTAATGGGGGTGGAGGGGCTGATGTTCCGGATGCTCAGGGTGACGGCCAGGAGATAGGGGGTTTCTTTATTGCCGATATAGATATGGGAATAGGCGGGAACATAAACGGTCTGGCCTCTGGAAACCCCGGGCCGGGTATCGGCCCGGCCTTCGGGCATAAACAGGCAGAATACAAAGGCTAAAATCATAAGATATTTGATTTTCATCATGGTCCTCCCGGATAAACATCCTTGTATCGATCGAAATCTTGGCGTTTATTTTAGACCATCCGGGTCGGATAAATCAAATATTAAAAATATTATCGCTATGCAAAGAAAATATGATACAAAAACAGGAAACGGAGGAAGTCTTTTGGGAATTGCAGGGGATATTATCATTATCGTGGTGGCGGCCTTTTTAGGGGGATTGGCGGCCCAGCGGCTCAGGCAGCCCTTGATCCTGGGCTATATCCTGGCCGGGGTGGCCGTGGGACCCTATACCGGCGGGGTAACGGTTTCCGATATCCATGAAATCGAGATGCTGGCGGAAATCGGGATTGCCCTGCTCTTGTTTGCCCTGGGCCTTGAATTTTCTTTCAAGGAATTAAAACCGGTGCGGAATATCGCCCTCATGGGCACCCCCATCCAGATCCTCTTGACCATTGCCCTGGGGATCGGCATCGGCCTTGCCTTTGGCTGGCCCTGGATGCAGTCCCTGTGGTTCGGGGCCCTGATCTCCCTGTCCAGCACCATGGTTCTCTTAAAAACCCTGGAAAACCAGGGCCGCATCGGCACCCTGTCCAGCCGGGTCATGATCGGCATGCTCATTGTCCAGGACCTGGCCGTGGTTCCCATGATGATTATCCTGCCCCAGCTCAATGACCCGGCCGCCGGGCTCCCCCTCCTGGGCATGGCCGCCGTCAAGGCGGTTTCTTTTCTCCTGGTCATGATCCTCCTGGGCACCAGGCTCCTTCCCTGGGTCATGAAACGGATCGCCGGATGGAATTCAAGGGAGCTGTTTCTCCTGGCCACGGTGGCCATGGGCCTGGGCATCGGTTACGGCACCTATCTCTTCGGCCTGTCCTTTGCCTTCGGGGCCTTTGTGGCCGGCATGCTTCTCAGCGAATCCGATTACGGATACCAGGCCCTGAGCGATATCATCCCTTTGCGGGATATTTTCAGCCTTTTGTTTTTCACCTCCGTGGGCATGCTCTTTGATCCCCGGTATCTGTTTGAACATTACGGGATGGTCCTCTTCCTGGTGGTGATGGTCATGGCGGGCAAGGGCCTGATTTTCGGGGGCCTGAGCCGGGCCTTCGGCTACCGCAACGTCATCCCCCTGGCCACGGCCCTGGGGCTGTCCCAGATCGGGGAATTCTCCTTTGTCCTGGCCCGGGTGGGCATCAGCTCCAATTCCATTTCCATGGATTTTTATGCCCTCATTCTCACCGTCACCATCCTGACCATGTTCCTGACCCCCTTCATCTCCGGGCTCACCACCCCCCTCTATGCCCTGCGCAACCGGTGGGGCACCCCCTATACCTTTCAGACCATCAATCTGCCGGAAGAGGGGCTGAAGGACCATCTGGTCATCGCCGGGGGCGGCCGGGTGGGCAAACATATTGCCGACGTGCTTCAGCGCATCGGTGTCTGTTTCGTCATCCTGGAATTTGATTCCCGCCGGGTGGACCAGCTTAAAGCCCTGGGATTTCCCGTCCTTTTCGGGGATGCGGCCCAGCCCGTGATCCTGGAAGCGGCCCATATTGAAAAGGCAAGGCTTCTTTTGATCACCACCCCTGCCGTTGTCGTAGCAAGGGCCATTACCACCCATGCAAAGCAGATGCGGCCCGATATGCACATCGTGGCCCGGGCCCAGTCCCCGGACCAGATGAAGGAATTTCATGACCAGGGAATCTACCATATTGTCCAGCCCGAATTTGAAGCCGGTCTGGAATTCACCCGCCAGGCCCTGCTCCACATGGATCTGCCCGTGGAGAGAATCCAGGAATTCACCGACGATATCCGCCAGGAACTCTACCGGCCCCTCTATGACCTGAAGGGGGAATACCACGCCCTTTCCCAGCTCCAGAACAGCTCGAGGCTGTTCCGGCTTACCTGGATGACCATCCGGCCGGAGAGCCCCCTGTCCGGAAAGAGCATTGCCGAGTCCCGGATCAGGACGTTAACCGGGGCCACCCTGGCCGGTATCCTGCGCAGCGGAACCCTTTATCCCAATCCGGGCCCGGATTTTGTCCTGGAATCCGGGGACATGGCCGGGGTCCTGGGCCAAACCGGGCAACTGGACCGGTTCAGCGACCTGGCCGGAAATATCCCCGGATAATCTCTTGACATAAATGCGCTTCGGCGATATCAACACATAATATTGGAATCGGCCGGCAACGGAATTTAGCAGGAAGGATATGGGCGGAGCAGGAAAAGGCAGTTTGATCAAAAAGCAGATGATTCTCATGGGCGGGGACGCCGTTGTCGCACTAGGGATTTTAATCCTGTGGATCATGGGGGCCGATGGAATCGCTCCGGGATTTTTTTCAGGACTGTGGATGGCCGGGTTTGTGCCTGTCCTGGTGTTTACTTCCTATCTGTGCGAGGTTTACAATGTCCGACCCTGGGTTTTTAAAACCGTGGCCAGGCGCGCCGCCCTTTCAGGGGGAATTTCCCTTGTTGTCCTGGTGCTGCTGAACAAGGCCGCTTCAATTCCCTTCCCCATGATGACCGGGGTGTTATTCTTTTTTGCCGCCCAGATCCTGTGGCAATCCCTTTATGAGGCGGCAAGCCAGTCTCCTTTTTTTTCAAAAAATATCCTGGTCATTGGTACAGGGCCTGCGGCCCAGGAAGTCCTTCGGCTCATCGAGGCCTCTCCCGGCAAATACATGCTCTCGGGATACGTTGCCACGGCCACGGACCCGGTATCGGTGGAGGAAAACAAAATTGTCGGGAAAATGGAGGATATCGTTTCCCTTTGCCGGCAATACCAGGCCCATGCCGTTGTCATGGCCCTGACGGAACGGCGGGGCGGTCTGGCCATTCACAAGCTGGTGTCCTGCAAGCTCATGGGGGTCAGGATCATTGATTATCCCAATTTCTATGAATCCATGACCGGAAAGATTCCCGTGGAGAGCATCAACCCGAGCTGGCTGGTCCAGAGCAACGGGTTTTTGATCACCCCCTTTATCCGTGCCATGAAAAGGACCCTGGACATTGTCCTGTCATCCCTTCTGCTCCTGGTCACCCTGCCTTTTTTTCCGGCCCTGGTGGTCCTGGTGAAATACAAATCCCCGGGCCCCGTGTTCTATTTCCAGAAACGGGTGGGAAAGAACGGCAGGGAATTCACCATTTATAAATTCAGGACCATGGGGACCGATGCGGAAAGCGGCGGCGGCGTGGCCTGGGCCAAGGAAAATGATCCCAGGGTGACCCGGTTCGGGCAGTTTTTCCGGAAAACCCGGATTGACGAACTGCCTCAGCTTGTCAACGTCTTAAAGGGAGAGATGAGCTTTATCGGACCAAGGCCGGAGCGCCCTGAATTCGTCGAACAGATCTGCGGGATCACGCCGTATTATATGGAACGCCATGCGGTCAAACCGGGTATCACCGGCTGGGCCCAGGTCATGTATCCCTATGGGGCCTCCCTGGGGGATTCCGTTGAAAAATTGCGGTATGATCTGTATTATATCAACAACCTGTCCATATTTCTTGAATTTCTCATCGTCTTTGAAACCGTCAAGGTCATCCTGTTCAGGAGGGGGAGCCGCTAGCCATGGCCAAAACAAATCACCATCCCATTGATTTCAGCCAGCGCCTTTTTATCGAACTCGGCACGGCCCTGCTCATCGAAACCGGGAAAAAAGCCTTGTCCAGTAAACTGATCGGCATGAAGGTCGGGGCCTATCTCATCGTGGATGTCTCCGGGGCCGAGCCGGATACCGCAGACCTGTCAACGGAAGAAATGATCCAGGTCCGGTATGTGAACCAGGACGATATTTTTCGTTTTTCCAGCCGGATTCTCATGACCCTGGACCAGCCCGACCACCTGATCTTCCTGCATTATCCCGACAAGGTGGAAAGCTGCAACGTCCGAAGCCACAAACGGGTGGACTGCTTTATGCAGATCCATGTGAAAAGCGAGGGCCGCAGGGACCCGGCCGTGATTACCAATATCAGCGCCAAGGGCTGCCTGTGCAGCATGGACCGGTTCCCGTCCTGGGAAAAGATCAGCGGCCGGAAGGTCGAGCTGCTTTTTCCCTACGGAGACAGCGAACTTCTGACCCTTCCGGGCGAGGTCAAAAGCACCCAGATCCAGGGAACCCAGATCAAGCTGGGGGTCCAGTTCATTGAAATGGAAGGCTATTCCCGGTCCGTCCTCTCCACCCTGGTGCCGGCCATGAGATTTTAATCTAAAAAATCCTGATTTTTCATTATACCCAAGCAAAGCTGTCCGGTTTATCTGCCATTTAATTAGCTGGTGATATATCATTATTATTATCGTTATATATAACGATATTTGTTTTATCCTGGTAATGGGGAAAATGATCGGAAAGGGGTAAAAGCTTTATTCAGTGGTCTATTATAGGCTTTCATAGTTAATTGGACGGCTGATTTCAAAACTGGCACGGATCATGCTTTTCTAAGGCGATAAAGAAGAAAGACAACCTGATCAGAGGAGAAATGTATGAGATCTGCCTGTTTTAAAAAAGCACTGACTTTGTTTTGCGTTCTCTCGTTTTGTATTACGGGAATGACCGGTTACCTGTTGGCCCAAGAAAAAGAACCCCAAAGGACAGGGCTGCCGGAGCTCACACAAGAGGAGCTTCAGTGGCAAAACGAACATATGCTGAAAGTAAAGAAGGTCAAGCTGAACAGGCTTGGGCTGGATCGTGTGAACCGGGAGCGGGCAAAGAAGGGAAGAGGCGCTTTGGAAAGGGACCGGATGGGGATTTCGGAAAAAGGCCGGGAGCTGGAGGTGGTAAAGGGTGCCGGGGCTGTTGCAGATACTGAATCTGCAGTTCCCTCCGTCGATATGCCGGGTTATGTGGATAACAGCCAGTTAAAGTATTTCCCGCCCATCCGGTCCCAGGGCTCTTTGAATTCATGCGGCTCCTTTAGCGGGGTATATTACGCCATGACCCATATGTATGCCATGGTAAAGGAGCTGGATGCCAAAAACGGAGGGGATGCCTACCGGCTCAGCCCCAAATGGGCCTATAATATGGTTAACGGCGGGGGAAATGTTGGAAGCTGGTATTATTGGGCCTATGAAATCGGTCAGAAACACGGCATTGCTTCCTGGATGGAATTTCCCTATGATTCCAATTACCGGGCATGGAACCTCACCCCGGCCACCTGGGAAAATTCCCTTTACCGGCGTTTTGATCAATACGGCATGGTAATGGATACGAACAAGGATACGGGCATAGCCCAGGTCAAGCAAATGCTTTTAAACGGGTATGTCCTGAATATCCCGACCTATATCAATTCGTGGGTCTGGCAGACCATCGGAAATGATCCTGATACCACCGATGACGATGCCTTTGCCGGGAAAAGAGCGGCTACCTGGGTAAACGGAACGAACGGATATCATGCCATGACCGTGGTGGGATATAATGATAGCATCTGGGTGGATATAAACGGGAATAATGTTGTGGACAGCGGAGAAAAAGGGGCTTTCAGGATTGCCAATTCCTGGGGAACAGGATGGGGAGAAGCCGGGTTTGCATGGATGTCCTATGATGCGCTGAAAAATCCTTCTGCGGTTTCCGGCGGCCCTTCCACAGGCCGGGTACTCGGCTGGTCTCCGGCCAGAGCCCATTGGGTAACGGCAAAGCCGGATTATGAGCCTCGGCTTATAGGTAAATTTACCCTGAATCATCTGAAACGGGATCATATCCGGATAACTCTGGGTGTTTCCGATACAAATCAATCCATTCCATCTTCTGTATGGATACCTGAAATGATTTACAACCAGGGCGGTGCTTATGCGTTTGACGGGACAACCAGCCCGGTGGACGGGACCTTTGTCTTTGATCTTTCAGACATGGTCCCATCAGGCGGCGGGATCAAGACCTATTATCTGGGGGTGGAGGATGATACAGCCTTAGATCCCGTCATCCTGAAGTCTTTTGTTCTCATTGATGCAGCCAACGGGTATGTTGAAGTCGCAAGCAGTGACGCCCCGGCATCTGCCGACGGCAATAAGGTGTATGCTACGGTAGATTACAATTTTAATGACGGCAATCTTGCACCGCAAGCAGTGGTGGAAGGCTCTGTCAGCTCGGGCACGGCACCTTTGAGCGTCGGTTTCGACGGATCATTTTCCCAGGATAACGATGGCAGCATCGTGTCCTGGAATTGGGATTTCGGCGATGGAACCTCGGCCCAGGGTGTGACGGCAGATCATGTATATGAACGGGTCGGCATTTATACGGCAACCCTGACTGTTACGGATAATCTGGGGGCAACCGGCAGTGACAATGTTGTCATTGAAGTGATTCCTGATGTCTCAAAGGTGGTATTCATATCTGATATGCAGGCAACCGTGTTAACGAGACTGTCCTACAAATATGCAAAGGTTACTGTCACCATCGTGGATATAAATTCAAACCCGGTTCCCGGGGCCATTGTCCAAGGTGCCTGGTCGGGTCTGGTTTCCGGTTCAGCTTCCGGTGTGACGGGAGCCAACGGCACCATCACCTTCACCTCAAAGCAAACAAAGAAAAAAGGGACGATTACCTTTACGGCCAATGATGTCTCGATCTCAGGGTATACCTATGATCCGACCTTGAATGAAATGTCATCCGTGAGCCTGCCGACCGGGACCCGATAGGTTTTTATCAAAAAAAAGAAAGCCGCCCCGCAAGATTCACGGGACGGCTTTCTTTTTTTGAGGCAGGGTCTTTCAAGGGTTAGGTCAAGGAAACGTCACTGTCAGGCAGGTTTTGGCATTTTATTCGGGAATTTTTTTCTTACTGCTGTTTCCGAATCCTGGCCCGGAAGAACATAGACATTTTCCTTCCGCTCCTGGAGCGGCTTGACGATACGTTGTATGTATTCTTTTCGATGATCAAGATAGGGGCCGATCAGCGAAAGGCCTGCAGGGCATACACTCATACAATAGCCGCATCGATATCCGCCGCCATAGGTCAGACTCTGCCAGACAGCCAAGGTTTCACTGTCGGATCTTTTTTCCCGGTATTCCTCCATGTTTTGGCTTTTGACAAGGGATTCAACCCAGTTTAAAAAACCTCCCAGCCTGTCCCGGTAGGCATGAACCAGACATTTGAAAAACTCGAAAGATCCGTCTGGGGCTATGGCACCGGTCGGACAGGTGGCTACGCAAAGATTGCAGTTGATACAGGGATTGTAATCCAAGGGCTGATCATAATCATTCAGAGCCGTATCGATGATCACCGTTCCTAGGCAAAGGTGACTTCCGAATTCAGGATGAATCAGCAGACGATGATGGCCGATTTTCCCCAGACCCGCAGCCTGGGCCACGGGCTTATGAGAGACGGTGAACATCGGCCCCGGCCATTTGGCCATATCCTGGGGAAATCCCTCGGACGGAGTGATGCACGCGATGCCGTACGACCGAAGTTGACCGGCCAGCTTTCTGGATACGGCCAGGGCCTGTTCTTCCACGGCAATGAATTCCCCGTCAATAAGAGACCGGTCCGAAGATTGAACCTGGGGCGGATTCATCCGAATGATGATACTGACCAGAGTCTTTGCCCCGGGAAAAGCACTTATGATCGCCTCTTTTTGGTCCTGAAGGGAGGGGCGGTCGATTTCCACAACGCCGACATCATCGGCCCCGGCTTCAAGAACGATTTCCTTCAGCCGCTGCCGGGTCATTGTTTCGGGCGGATTGTTCTGCTGCCGCTGCCGGTAGGCGATTACACTCGGATGGTCGTCCAATTTCATTTTTCACTCCTTGCTATCGTTAAGTTCCAAAAATACTTTCTGCCTTGTTTTTAATCCCGAAGAATCATACAGGTGGCCGTGGCATGAGCTAATATGTTGCCGTCACCATCCTGCAATTCCCCCTCCGAGACGGCCAGACGGCCGGACATGTGTATAATCTTCCCGGTGGCAGTCAGCTCCCGGTCACACGGGACGGGTCTGACCATTTTGACGTTCAGATCTACGGTCGCATATCCGATACCCGGTTCAAGCAGACTATGCACCGCACAACCGGTTACCGTGTCCAGAACCGTCGCGGCAAAACCGCCATGTACACCGCCCATGGGGTTCAGATGCTGTTTGCCGGCAGTTGCGGTAAACCTGACCAAACCGGCGGCCACCGAAACTATGGACATAGGAATTGTCTGTGCCATCGGAGGCACAGGTTCCTTCCCATCTATCATTGCCTTTAAAAAGGCCAACCCGCTTAATGCCCCGCTGGTCATTCGATCATTTTCTTTCATTGTATTCTCCTTATGGCTTATTTTTTTCGATCTTACCATTTGACTCTATTTGGCAAAAGTGGCATAAATGACAAAAAGCATTCCAAAAAAGACATTATGATCCTATATAGGAAGGGATCTTCTCGGGAGGAATGATGGCGAACATCACCTTTATTGTCGATACCGGCTGTATGTTTTCCGGGATTTCAGGATTGATAGACTGTTTTAATATCGCTAACCAGTGGCATGCCACAAACACGGGGGAATGGCTGGAACCTTTATTCACGACAAGTGTTCTCAGCCGGGACGGCAAGGCCGTTAAGGTCGGTGGCGGCTTTCAGGTCATGCCGGATGGCGGGTTTCATGATTTTGAGAAGACCGACGTTGTTGTTGTGCCGCCGTATCTTCCCAACGCCGATCTTCTTCCCTCCAATGCCTCGCCATTACTGGATTGGATCGTTGACAGGTATGAACAAGGGGCCATGATTGCCAGCGTATGCACCGGCAGTTTTATCCTTGCGGAAACCGGGCTGCTGGACGGTAAGCTCGCAACGACGCACTGGTTTTTCACGAAACTCTTCAAACGCCGTTATCCAAAGGTTTTACTGGAGCCGGACAGGGTTCTCACGCGGGAGAAAGGCCTGATCTGTTCCGGTTCCATTTCGGCCTTCTATTATCTGGGGCTGCACCTGATCGAAAGTTTCGGTTCTTCTCACCTTGCGGCCCAATGTTCCAAAGCATTTCTGGTAGATCCAAGCAAGGCAAGCCAGACCTCTTATGCGATGTTCAATGTCCACAAAGGCCATGGGGATAAAGAAATTATACGCGCTCAGGAATTGATAGAATCCAATTTTGCCGATGCAATGAAAATGGAAGACCTTGCCGGACAGATAGGGATCAGTCCCAGGCACTTTATCCGCCGGTTCAAAAAAGCCACAGACGAAACACCTTTGAGATACCTACAGCAGATTCGTATCGAGAGAGCAAAAGAACACCTGGAGACTACCTCGGAAACGGTAAATGAGATAACCCAGGTCATCGGTTATGAAAACAGCGGCAGTTTTAGAAAATTGTTCAAGGATGCAACCGGCCTGTCACCCAGTCAATATCGAAGCAGGTTTACCCGGGGAGATGGCAGCATGGGCAGGTCTTTTCAATCGGCATAAGGCTATTTCCGGGCCGTCCTCGCAACCCTGGTGCCGGCCATCCGGTTTTGATTCCAAAGCTTCCTGTTTGTCCATAATATCTGAAGAAGTCGGGGCAATCGGGGGAATCAAGACTGGTTGCAGTATGGTTGAATTTCTATAACTTTATGGATAATGCAAGTAGTCTTGACATTCCTATCACACCCTATTGGGATAGCTTTCTGCATATCCTATCCCACTTTTAATGAAATCAATATTTTTCTTTACTTTAAAAAATAAAATTAATACATAATCTTTAGTATATTTTTATAGTTTCAAAGCCTTACGGAATTCTATTGTTCAGTATGACATTGACATCGAACACATTCAATTTGATTGAGGGAAAATGGAAATCAAGGAGATCAACAAATCGGTAATATTAGTAGGAAGCTTTAATCCGGCTATTTTTCAACCAACCTGGATTGACCATTATGGCCTAATGCCTGAAGAAGAGATGGAGGGCTTTTACAAAGAAGAAGTAACTGAAGAAATTTTACCAAACAATCCTGGGTTAAAAATTCAAATTGCAAAAGGTCAACCTTTTCAAGTCAACAACGAGCAAGCGGTAATGGGATTTAAATCCTTTTCACTTCAAATAACACGTGATCGATTCGCTGTTATTATTTTCAATGAAGGTAAATCGCTTGCCCTTCGCTTCATCCAGAAAGTGTTTAAGATCCTTGGAGAAACACCAATTTCAGCATATGGAATAAATTTCAAATCACACGTTGAATATAAAAAAAGCTATGATCAAGTTATAAGCAACTTTTTTATACCAAAACAACAGTTTACAGATTCATTTGGTGAATATGTTAGCCTGGGTTTTAATTTTAAACTTCAATACAAAGATTTCTTACTTACCAATACAATAGAACCTTCAACAAAAATAAAAAATGGCTTATATCTCGCAACAAATTTTCATAAAAACATTATCGGGAATGCTAAAAAATTTAATGAATACAATGTAAAGAATGAATTTTCAGAGACCGAAAATTATTATTTAAACTCGATTATGCACGTTTTGGATCAATAGGGAGAGATAGAACATGCTTCTTGCCCAAAAATTATACCAAACATTAGATTTTGAACCAGTGGAAAGATTCGAAGAAAATTTGCCTAATACAGTAACAAAAGGCAATGATACTGTAGCAAGACTCATTAATAGATCGGCATTGGTGCTTATTAATGATGTAGAAAATATTTCCGATCCCACAATTATTCATGAAAAAATTAATAGCGCTACCCTGACTGATGATACGAACCAGAGAATTTTTATCCATAATTTTCCAGATCCTAATTATAGAAAAAAAGAGAAAGAACTCCAATGGTGGCTCGGTAAAGTTGTTGAAATAAAAAAAAATAGTTTTATTGGCAAGCTGGAAGATCTTGAGGGAAGGCTAAATATCGTTGAATTTAATAAAAATATAGTTCCAGAAATGGAACGACAAAATATTGAGCTTGATGATAGATTTACATATTGCATAAAATCAAGAGAATCTTTTTCGGGTGGGTTGGATCATTTTTCGAATCTTAGTTTTTTTAAGCGAAGATCATGGAAACCAGAATATGAGGATCAAGTCGAAGAAACTATGAATGCAATTTTACCCCCCGATTTTCTAAATATATGACTATAAATATTTCTTAAAAAATGACAACATTTGATGAATCGTTGGTTAATATAACAGTATTTGGACCCGGTTATGGCGAATCTATTATACTTTATCTCCCAGGTTTGGGTTGGGGTGTGATTGACTCTTGTTCAATAAAAATTAAAGGAGAAACTTTCAATCCAGCCTTAGAATTTTTGAAAGGGTTAAATGTTAGACATTTGGCATTCATAGTTCTAACTCATCCCCATTTAGATCACTACAAAGGATTAGATGATATCATACTTCATTTTTTAGGCTCAATTGATAGAATTTGTTATTATAGTGGAGAAGGGATGCGTGAATATGCAACCTATTTGGCAAGGAAGTGCATTGTTAAAGAACCAGGTCTAAGAACATTAAGCTCTATTTTGGATTTATTCAAAATAGCAAAAACCAAGGGAAGCAAAATCATTAAAATATCTGAGCGTACTACCATTATAAGGAGGGGTAGTTATAATGGCCATTTAATAGAGGTTGTCGCATTATCACCATCAGAGGAAAGTGAAAAAAAATATATTGAACGTCTTTTTGATTATATTCCAAAAAGCGGGCTATCACCAATTTCTGATTTAAAAGATGACGATCACAATTTGGTTTCCTCTGCTATTTGGTGCCAAATTGATGATCAAAAGTTCATATTTGGCAGCGATCTGGAAAATGGTTTCTCCGATCAATCGGGTTGGAATGGAGTTCTCAATGACATTGATGCTCCTGATCTATCCGTAAATTTTGTTAAAATTCCGCACCATGGGTCGCCTAATGCATTCCAAAAAGAAACTTGGGAGTCTTTTTCCAAATCAGCAAAACCAATTTCAATTGTAACTCCATATAGTAAAGGTCACCCCCCACTCCCAGATCCAAAAATTTTGGAAAAAATAAGCGCATTTTCTAAAAGTGTTTACGTAACCTCAAAATCGACGCTTGAAAAACCTCAAAAAATATATAAAAATATCCCATTCGAACAGTCATATGGAATTGAGAACTGGTCCTATATTAAGTTCCCCCAACAAGTTGGTTATGTCAGTACATCAATGAAACCAGATGGCATTAATACTTGCAAAGTAGTATTGGAAAAACCCGCCTATAAAATTTAAGGGTGCCTCCACCCTAATTGTTGGATCATCAACAGGATTATATGTAACTCAAGAATCATTATCCTGATCCAAAGACTCAGCGATTGGATTTTGTTTGGAATACAAATATAAATCCTGATTCAAAACCTTTGTTTACATTTGATATTTGCCAAAATTACCTCCTCAAATTACGGGCAACTGTCCGGAATATGTTGAAATAATACCCCATCTGTAAAAATGCCTCAGCTCAAAGTCTGGAGCAGCCGGTAAAGGGTCCGGCCCGCCAGGATATCGCCGGAGATGACGCCGATGACCTTATCGTCTTCCACAACGGGCATGGCCGATATATCATAATTTTCAAGTTTCCGGATGCAGTCGATGATGCCGGCATCCGGGGGGGTGGTGATAACATCGGCCGTCATGACACGGGTCAGGGGGGCATCCATGGGCAGTTTGGAGGCCATGGCCTTGGTAATATCCCAGTTTGTGACAATGCCGATGAGCTTGCCTTTTTCCGATACCACATTCACAATGGGCACATGGGCTTCCACCAGGAGTCCGGCTGCATCGGTCACGCTTTTGTCCACGCCGATGGTGGGGGCGTCCTCCATGATGTCCCGCACCGTCCTGGATTTTTCCTTGGACGCGATTCTCTGGACGCTGATTTTTTCCGCAATTTCACAGGGAAGGCTGTCCGCGTCTTTGCACAGGCCGTCGATGAGTTCTTCCATATTCCTGCGGATAACGGTTTCAAGCTTTTGAACCGCCGCCTTTCTCCGGGTTTCGGCCAGGGAGGCGAAATCCTCCCGGTTTTTTTCAAGCCAGTCCTGGATGGCGCCGGGATTTCCCAGGATATCCTTTGGGATCAGCAGGTGGTCCGGGGTCGGGATGATCCGCTCATGGGCCGCATAAATGACCCCGCCGGAATTGACCAGGTAATCCGTGGCAATGAGAACCCCTTTGTCCCGGTAGACATGGCGTTCCATTTTTCTTCGCCCGGCTTTTCGCTGGGGGTCCGGGGAATAGGTATTGGCCCCTTCCACAATGATCTGCCATTTGCCCATGCGGTCCGTGGTCATGGAGGGATTGGAGGCGGCCGTCACATCCAGGTAATTGGATATGGGAGAGGCCGGCACAAGGCAGAAGGCGGATTCCATTAAAAGATTGTCCGAGGCATTGGAAAAAACCGTATTTTTTGATGCCGGGTTGCCCATGACCTGGTCATGGAAATATTTTTGGGTGACGGCCCCGAATTTTGTCCACATGTCAAAGAGTTCCTTCCAGGGAAGGCCCTCCCTGTTCAAGAGATACCCGGTTTCATCGCTGATGCCTTTGATGATGGGGGCCGTGTCCGGGTCATATTCATGGAAAATCCTTGCCGCATGGGCGCCGACAGCCCCGAACCCCTGGATGAGAACATCCATTTTCTGAGGTTTCGGAAGGGTCATGTGTTTAAACTGGGGCAGTTGCCTGAGCTTGGGCAGGTGTTCCAGGAGGGCTTTGACGGCCACCACGATGCCGTTGGCAGCCCCGCCCAGTTCGTCAATGCGGTTGCCGCCCATGTCGGCGGGTTTGGAAACAGCATTGTTAAGGCCGTTTTCAATGGCGAACAGTTTCATGTCCGCATCATTGGTGCCCACGTCCGGGCCGGGAATATAAAACTCCTTGTACCGGTTCAAAAGCCGCCCAAAGCCTTTGATGATGTCTTGCCGGTCTTTTTCAGACAGGTTTTCAGGCTTTACAATGCCGGATTTTCCCCCGCCAAAGGGAAGGTCTGCGGCGGCATTTTTAAGGGTCATGCCCCGGGCCAGGTTGTGGATGATATCCGGGGTGATATCCGGCAGCATCCTTGTCCCGCCCATGGAGGGCGAGCCCATGGCCAGATTGTCCACCACCAGGTATCCTCCGATTTCCAGGGGGCTTTCCTCGTTCCATATGCATGAGACCAAGCGGGGTCCCAATCGGTCCACCCGTATGCCCAGGCGTTTCAGCCGGTCCACATCCAGGGGGCCGAATTCAAGAAATCGCAGGGGCCCGTCCTTGATGAGCCTGTTTTTCCGGACATTCTGGGGCAGGGTATCATTGAGAAACCGGTTCATTTTTGATGGAATCATGGGTTTTATCCTTATGCTTGCTGATTAATGTAAATTTTTGGCTGCCGCAACACCGATGCCTGCCCGGATCAAAGCCTCGGCCGTCAGGTTGACGGACCGGTGCTTTTCCAGGTAATTGTCCAGAAGCGGGGCCATCAGGTTGTTGGCCAGGATATCTTTTTTGGGGATAAAATAATCAAAGATGTCGGAAGGGTGGTCCTTTGTTGCTTCGATTTCCGGTTCCCCGCCTTCGTGCTTGGCCGAAATATTGGGAACCTCCTTGGCAATGGCCACCAGTTCCGCTCTCCGGTTATAGGGCTGGAGAACAATGGATTTATAGGTTTCCGTGATATGGTGCTCAAAACGGACCTGCTTTTCAAGCCCGAGTTTTTTGCGGATGGCATGGGCTTCCCGGATGGTGTCATTGTTGACGGAATTGGAGAGATTGAAGCCCGCAAGGGGGGTGGAGCCGTCCTGTCTTGCGAATAATTTCGCCGTCATGAGGGTCCAGAGGATGAACCAGGGGTTGTCGTTGCCCACAAAAACTGAGATCTTGAATTCAATATCCACGCCCAGCCGGTGCATGACATAGCCCAGAAGGATGGTGCCGGGATTGACGTTCAATACCTGCTGGATGCCGTAGGTGGTGAAATAGGTCAGGTATTCTTCGGCCCATTTCAAGGGATAGTGGTTGGGCTGGCCGATACCTCCGAAAAAGCCGGAAAGGGTGGCCGGGCCTCCGGCCAGATGGATATTGCTGCCGTCGGTTCCCCTGGTGTCAAGGGATTCCACATAGGTGGCGCCCATGATCTGCATGGCCAGGGCCGTGGCCAGGATATCCCCGTTGTCTTGGGCCTGTTCGGCCATATTCCTTACCCGGATGAACCGTCCGGGCATGAGTTCTTTTTTGTCGATGGCCTGTTTTGCTTCGGCCATAAGCCAGGGAAAAAACTGCATGGCGCTGATTTCCAGGGTCACGGCATTGGAAAAATCAACGGAGGTGCTGCCGCCCGTTTCCCCCAGAACGGTTTTGCAATAGTCCTCCATGGAAACAAAGGCCTTTTGGTCCCGCTGGTTCGTAAGCCATTCAAGATCGGCCACATAGGTGGAATTCAGGGCTTTCAGGCGCTGCATGAGGTTTTCCGGGTCTCTGGCCTGCCTTGCCTTTTCGTTGATGGCCGCTGCTCCGCCGAAGCGTTCAATGAGGGCGGAAAGCGCATTGACCTGTTGATTGTCCGGGTCTGTAAAAAGCCGGTTCACGATGTCCAGATCGTTTTGTTCGATCTTAAGCATATCATTAAGACGGGTCATGGGAGTTCCTTTCGTTTGGGTGTTGTTTTTTTTTGCTTGCCTAAGGTTTCATCCGGGCCAGGAATTTTTCTTTTTCACCGTCCATCATGTGATAGCAGTGCTGGTCTTCGGGAAACCGTCCCTCACGGACATCGGCGCAATAGTCTCGCATGGCTTGGGTGATGATGGAGGCCACATCACAGTATTTTTTGACAAATTTCGGGGTAAAGGCCTGGAATTGGCCGATGAGGTCGCTGACGATGAGCAGTTGGCCGTCACAGTCCTTTCCGGCGCCAATGGAAAAGACCGGGATGGTGAGGGTTTGGGCGATATACCGGGCCACTTCCGGGGGAACGGCCTCCACCAGGAGCATATGGGCGCCGGCCCTTTGCACGGCCAGGGCATCTTCCACCACCAGGGCCGCATCTTTTGCCGTTCGGCCCTGGGCCTTGTGACCCCCCAGGGCCCCGGAACTCTGGGGGGTGAGCCCGATATGGCCGATGACAACCATCCCGGCGTCCACAAGGGATCTGATCCGGGAAACCACCCGGGTCCCACCTTCCAGTTTGACGGCATCCACATCAGCCTCTTTAAGAAACCGGCCCGCGTTTCTGACGGCATCTTCGTCCGAGGTCTGGTAGCTCATAAAGGGCATATCGCCCACCACAAAGGTATCGGGGGCGCCCCTTCGGACGGCATCGCAATGGCCGATACACTGGTCCATGGTCACGGGAACCGTGCCCCGATAGCCGTAGACGCACATTCCAAGGGAGTCGCCCACAAGAATCATATCCAGCCCGGCAGCCTCGGCAAACCGGGCCGTCGGGAAATCGTAGGCAGTGAGCCAGGTGACTTTTTCGCCCGCTTCCTTCATCCTGTAAAAATCATGAATTGCTTTTTTGACGGCCATTTTTCCCTCCTGTAATGATTGGTAAGACCTTTTGATATGATCTGAACCCTGCCTTCATATCGGGGCTGCATCAATGGGCCAGCCCTGGTCGGGTTTGACCTCTGAATAGACAATAAAGGTTTCGATTTTTCCCATGCCCGGTATGGTGGCCAGTTTCTGCTTGATCAGGTTGCCCAGATCTACCAGGTCCGGGGCCACCACATGGAGAAGATAATCAAATCTTCCCGTGATATGGTAACAGGCCCGGACATTGGGGATTTTATTGATTTCATCTTCAAGTGTTTCAATGTCCTTCACCCTGTGGCGGTCAAGGGAAATACAGGCAAATCCCTGGGCTTTGAGGCCGAGTTTTTCCGGATCCACAACGGCCCGGTATCCTTTCAGGATGCCTTTTTCCTCCAGTTTTTTAACGCGGTCCAGCATGGTGGAAGGGGCCAGGCCCGTTTCCTTTGCCAGGTCGCTGTTCTTTTTTCGCCCGTCTTCCTGTAAGGCTTTCAAGGTCTGTCTATCAATATTATCCATCCTGTCTCCCGCAGCAGATTCGTTTTTAAACGGATTTTATAAAATAAAATTCGATAATTTTATATTTAATTCGAATTAAATTTTAAAGTCAAGCCATAATATAAAATAATTAATTGATAAAATTATAAAATGTCGAATTTAATTCGACAAGAATATGGCGGCCGCATGGGTTCAGTACCGGACAACACATTTGACTGTTGAGAAAAAACAGGATACATCCAAAATGATCTGATTTTAGGATACCGGCATTTGAGCAAAAAATAAAGGGATTTGATATGAACAGCCATGGGGTAGGACCGGATAGGGATGTTCTGAAAAAGATATATTCTCTCTATGATAGGGCCATGGGGGACGTGGATGTGGCCCCGGTGTGCCGGAAAAAATGTTCCACCTGCTGCACCTGCAACGTCACCCTGACCCGCCTTGAGGCGGGCCTTCTCATGGATTCCCTGGGGATGGAGGGGAAAAAAGACCTTGGGGACCGGATTCAACAGAGGTTTCCGGAAAAGCGCTATATTCCGCGAATGACCACCAACGGATTTGCCAGGCTGTGCATGGAAGACAGGGAGATCCCGGAGGAGGAAAACGACCCGGCCTTTGGGGCCTGCCCTCTGCTGGAGGATGGTCTGTGCATGGTTTATGAGGCAAGGCCCTTTGGGTGCCGGGCCCTCCTGTCGGAAACCCGTTGCGGCAGGGAAGGGTTTGCACGGGTTCCTCCCCTGGTGCTGACCCTGAACACCCTTTTTCTCCAGACCATAGAACACCTGGATCAGAACGGATTTTCAGGAAATCTGTCGGATATGGCCCTGTTTTTATTATCGGGAAGATCCTTTGGCAGCAATACCGGTAACCTCCATGGGACCTGCTGGGAAGGACTTTTTGTGCACAATGAACAGATTCCCATGCTTATGGTGCCGCCCAAACACCAAAGACGACTCAAGGACTTGATGGAAGACTTGAAGGGGCTTTTAACCGGCTTGACTTCATCCGGATAAGTATATTATGAAACTTCTGAGTAAATGAACACCGATGAATTTTACAACCAAATTGAGGAAGGGCTATGAGCAAGAATATTGTTGAAAAAATCGATGATCTGGTCAAAATCCGGACTGTCCTTTGCAGCGTGTCGGATAAGACCGGGCTGGAGACCTTTATTCCCGGCCTTGTGGCGGTAAATCCCGATATCCTGATCCTGTCCACTGGCGGAACGTATAATGCAATAGCGCAAATTCTGGGAAAAAAAGCAGGGACCTGCCTGAAACAGGTGTCCGATTATACGGGACAGCCGGAAACCCAGGGCGGGCTCGTGAAAACCCTGGATTTTAAGATCTACCTGGGGCTTTTAACCGAGACCTATAATGAAGCCCATCAAAACGATCTTAAACGGACCTCGGCCCTGGCCATTGATATGGTGGTGGTGAACCTGTATCCTTTCAGCGATACCGTTGCCAAAAAGGACGTGACCCCCGAAGAGGCCCGGGGCAATATCGATATCGGCGGGCCCACCATGATCCGGGCTGCAGCCAAAAATTTTATCCGGGTGGCGCCCGTGGTAAACCCCTTATCCTATCCGACTGTCCTTGAAATCCTGGAGGCTTCAAAGGGCTATCTTTCCCTTAGGGACCGGTTCGATCTGTCCAAAAAAGCCTTTGAACATACTGCTCTCTATGACCGGGCCATTGCCGGATATCTTGCCTCGCAACCCTTCAGCAGTGTCGAATCCTGCTATACCTCGGGAGAATAAGCCATGTCAAAAGACCTTAAGGAAATGTACAAAACCATTATGGATGACCATTTTACCCCCGGAATGGAAATCTCATTCGTTGACGGGGAAAAGCGCCAGACCCTTATCTATGAAAAGGTTTCCTGGGTCATTGACGGGGTGAACAAAGGCCTGAGGTACGGGGAAAATCCGGGCCAGGAAGCGGCCCTGTACCGGCTGGTCAACGGGAACCTGGTTCTGGGCGGCACCCGGACCCTTGCTCCGGGCAGATACCTGGTGTCGGATATTGAACTGCTTCAGTCGGGAAAGCATCCGGGTAAGACCAATCTGACCGATGCGGACAATGCCCTGAACATCCTCAGGTATTTTACCGATACCCCCTGTGTGGTCATTGTCAAGCATAACAACCCCTGCGGGGTGGCCAGGGCGAAAAGCCTGGAAGAGGCCTTTCACAAAGCCTATATGGCCGACCGAGTGGCGGCTTTCGGCGGCTGCATCGCTGTGAACAAGGCCCTGGACAGGGCCACGGCCGAGGCCATTGCAGCCCAGTACGCCGAAGTGGTGGTGGCTCCGGAATTTGAAGAAGGGGCCCTGGAGATCCTGGAAGCGAGGAAAAATTTAAGAGTCATCCGGATCACTGCCATGGATAAACTCCAAACCTTTATCGGTGAGCGGGTGGTGGATTTTAAAAGCCTCATGGACGGGGGTCTGGTTGCCCAGTGGTCCTTTGTGCCGGAAACCCTGTCCAAAACGGATTTTACCCTGGCCTCCACGGAATACAAGGGAAAGACCTATCGGGTGAACCGGGAGCCCACCCCAGGGGAATATGAGGACCTGCTCTTCGGGTGGCTGGTGGAATCGGGCATTACCTCCAATTCCGTTATCTACGTCAAGGACAATGCGACCGTGGGCATCGGAACCGGGGAACAGGACCGGGTGGGCGTGGCGGAAATCGCCGTGGACAAGGCCTACCGCAAGCTGGCGGACCGGTATTGCTTTGAGCGGTATGAAATTTCCTTTGCCGATCTCACGGACCCGGACAAAAGGGCGGAAATCGAAGCCGATGTAAAGGCCGTCAAGGGCGGCCTCATGGGGTCGGCCATGGTTTCCGACGCTTTTTTCCCCTTTAGAGACGGCATTGATGTGGGGCTCCGCCAGGGTGTCAAAGCCGTGGTTCAGCCCGGCGGGTCATTGAATGATTACCAGTCCATCGAGGCCTGCAACGAACACGGGGCCACCATGGTCTATACCGGCCAGAGAAGCTTTAAACACTGATGCCTATCCCATTTTCAGGATGAACAGCCCTGCCAGGGCCAGCATCAGGAGGAGCACCAGGATAAAGAGCCGCAAGGGGCTTTTCTTTTCTGCATAGGGGTCCTGAAGCAATCGCGAGGACCCCTTTGGCAGCATCGCGGTCTTTGTCAGGGTGTTGCCGAAGGAAATATTGATCCGGGCCCGGGAATTGATGGCCCATCCGCAGGCATCCAGAAGGGGAGACAGATTCCGCTGGCGAAGCTTTAATGCCGCCATGAGGATGGAGGGCCCTGAGACAGCCAGCATCAGGCCGATCAAGGCAAGGGGGACCTGCCACCAGAGAAGGCCCATGAGCCCGGTGATGACCGATGCAATGGCAGTCCCGATGGCGCCGACAGCCAGACCGATGGCGGCAAAAATTCCGGCAAATTTTCCCACGTCAAAGGCTTTGCGCTCGGGCGGCTTGCCCGGCTCCGGCGTCTGTCCGGCAGCGGTTGCCGCTGCTGCCGCATTTTTATCCACGGCTTTGTCCCGTTCTGCCGCAAATTTTTCGATCTGGGTCCGGATCATCCGGGATAGCCGTTTATAGGGAGACCAGAAGGCTTGGCGGATACTGATGGGGTGATCAATGATCTTGACGATGGTGGCGTCCCAGTCCTGGTGTTTCCGATCGTAGAAAATACCGTTCCGGCCCACTAAAAGATTGTCTGAATCCCCCTGGGTGAAAGCGGCTGCTATCATCATCCGTTCAGGAGAGTCTTTGCGGGTGCATTCGCAATAGGCCAGGTACACCCCTCCCATCTGGGCCAGGACGCTGTGGGCCGCCGGGTCTTTGACCCGGATGCAGAGATCACAGCTCCGGCCGTCCAGGTAAAGGGTTCCGGCCTGGAACACCGCCTTTTTTTCAGGCGTATAGAAATCCCGGAAGGATATGAAATTGTTGAGCAGGATATGAAGATGGCAATAATAATGAATGAGCCGGTCCAGGGAATCAAAGGAAGACGCTGTTGCTTCAAGGGCCTTGTCTTTTTCAAGAAGTCCGGCAATGAGGATTTCGCTTTGGCTGCCGAGGATTTCCCTGATGCGTTGCAGTCCCAGTTTTTCCAAAGGGCTTTGGCTTTTATCGGCCTTCCAAGCCTCATAATGAAAAAACCGGTCTTTTATGATCCGCCATTCCTCCAGATTGAGAGTATCCTTGTCTTCTTTCAGCAAGGGGATGACCACTCTGTCCCTGAAATTCGACAGGGCCCTTTCCCATGCCGGGTTCACGGCTCCGCGAAGCGGGAGTCCGGCCCGGGCCTGGATGCCGGCCAGGGGAAAGGCAGCGATTTCATCTGTCGTTGAAGACAGGGGCATTTTTGCAACGGCTTCATACTGCTCTTTGGCCGGATTCATATACAAGGCCGCGGTTGAATCGAAGGCGGCCAGGCGGCACCGGGTGAAATAATCGTCCACTTTCTGCCGGACCGCCTCAAAATATCCGGCAGCGATTTCGGTTTCCTCTCCAAAAGGTAAAATATCCGCGTTTCCTCCTTCGGTGCGGCGCCACCAGTCGGAATATTGCCTTGCCTCCGCAAAGAACCGGTCCGCTTTTTCCTTGGTGATGCCGGGCAGGCCGCTGCGGTCCGGCTCAGAGCCCAGACAGTCCATGATGTCTTCAATGACCTGTTGGACAGCCGGGTCCTCCGATGCCATGGCAGGGATAATGCCGTCGCCGTTAAACCGGGTATTGGCGAAAATTTTGACCTTGTCCGTTACATCCGCCGGTGTGATGGCATCTGCCTGAGCCTTGCCCGTATTTTTTAAAATTTCCCTTGCACAGGAAAGGATGTCTTTGGCTTCCGGGCTTTCTTCATTGATGGCGGACAAAGGAAGCTGGGTGTTGCTGCGGGTCAGATCGTCCGGATTCTTGATCAAAGAGAGGGTCCAGTTCAGGGCTTCGATGACTTCAGAGGCCCGTATGCGGCCGTCTTTGTCCTTGTCCATGTGGGCCAGGGTGGCCGGGTCGAATTCCAGGCCCTGGGTAGGGCAGGCCAAGGCTGCCCAGAGTTTTTGATCCAGGTGGGGAATGGATGAGATATCTTCGCCGGAATTGATCAGGACATGATCAAATCCTCCGATACGAACAAAACGCCATTTATGGGGAGTGTTATCCGGTTTGTCAGGATGGTTTCCATTGATTGCCATGGCCTCTCTCCTTTTGAAAATATCCAAGGTTTTTTTGATCATTCTGCCGGTTGTTGTTTTAACCCGTTCCGGGTATAACGCTTCAAATAAATAAAGAAAGCTGGTCTTTTCTTGCGTCTGCGTGCTGGATGGTCACCTGGACAATGTCCCCGTATTTGAGCCGGATGCCGGCCGGGATCAGTTTGGTTTCCAGCATGAATTCCTTGATCAGGATAAGATAATGATCCCTGTGGCATTCCAGCACCAGGGCCTCAAAGGAGACGCCTTTTTTGGATTCCAGGTATTTGATGATCCAATAGCGTTTTCTGGAGGCCTGAACCCTGCTGGTATTGGCCATTGCCGTTGAGATGGAAATAAGGATATCGTCCAGTTCCTGTTTTGAATAGGGGGCATGGTATCCGAATATGGCCTTGATCTGGCGCTGGGTCAGAAGATCATGGTATCTTCGGATGGGTGAGGTGGCCGTGACATAGGCATTGACCCCGAGACCGGCATGGGGTTCCGGTGTGGTGCCGATCATGGCCCGGCTTAACTGCTTTCTCTGCATGAAATTTAAGAGCAGGGAGGTTTCAATGCCTTTGAAGAGCCGTTGCTTGGGCTGGGACTGGGATCTGAAAACAGCCGGCATCTGATTTTTGGCCAGAAATTCCGCCATGAGTGAATTGGCCAGGATCATCAATTCCGAGATCAGCATGCGGGATGAATTTTCCCGGTCGATTTTTGAATACCCGATTTCCCCGTTTTCCTCCAGCCAGACATTGACCTCGGGAAGGGTAATCTGGATGGCTCCTGCTTTGAGACGTTTTTCCCTGAGTTGAAGGGCCATCCGGTAAAGGGTGGTGATGGGATCATTTTTGCCGTTCAACAGATTGGCCTCGGTATAGGAGAGCTTCTGGTGGATTTTGATAATACTGGGTATGATTTCATAATCCTGGATTTCAAAGAACCGGGTCATCCGGATGAGGGTACTGATGCCGGGCCTGATCTCACCTTCCTTCAGGCTGCAAAGATCCTCGGAAAGCCTGGGTGGGATCATGGGAAGCTTATCGTCGGGCAGATAAATGGAACTGGCCCTTTCCCGGGCGGACAGGTCAATGGGGTCATTGGATTTGATATAGGCATCCACATCAATGATGTGAATGCCGAGCCGGTATCCTGTTTCCGTGTTCTCAAGGCTGACGGCGTCATCAAAATCAAGGGTGGACTGTCCGTCTATGGTGATGAGGGGAATATGGGTCAGATCCTTTCTGAGGGGATCATCCACAAAGCAGATGGGGCTTGAAATGAGTTTTCCTTCCTGATCCAGAACCTGTTTTGAAAAAACCGTGGGAATTTGAAGGGATAGCAGGTGGATATTTTCATCCGGATGCCAGATTCCGGCTTTGACAAAGACATGAAAGAGTTGTTCCGGCGAATGCAGGGATGATTTTTTAATGATTTCTTTCGCCGTTTGGGCATATTCGGAATCATTGCCGAACAGGTAAAAGGATTTGAGAATATCAATGATGGCTTCATCAACAGCTACGCTGCTGCCGTTTTTCTGATTCAGGATATCATTGATCCAACTCGTACCATTCTGAATCCGGCGCTCTTTTTTTTCAGCTTCCTGGATTTGTTTTCTTTTTCCTTCAACTTGTTCGGCCGAATAGGGGGCAAAAATCATCTTGTTGAATTTAAAATAGAGCCGGTCATGGAAAAAAGCCCGGATAACGGCAGCCTCATGGTCCGGGGTCAGGGGAGGGTCAAAACAGAAAAGGGTCATGGTGGACAATTCAATATCTTCAGACTCTTCATGCAGAATTTCCCACAATTCCCGGATATTGATGGTCTCGGAAAGTCTTTTACGGGTTTCCGTGAGCTGTTTCAACTGAGTAACGATAAAATCCCTTGACAGGGTTGTATCCAGATGGACCTGCGATATGTGGGACAACCGGTTTTCAGAAAAATGAACTTCCCGGTTATACTCATTGAGCAATCTGAGTTTGCCTTGTTTTTCCTGCAAAATGACGGCAGAAATAATTTTCTGCTGATCAATATATTCCACTATATTCCCTGTGTTCATGTCAGAGACAATATCAGGAAGGGTTGATGTTGTCAAATGAACTAACGGTCCCGAGACCCTTGAAAATTAAACTCAGATGCAATAGGATATTCTCCGGGAAGATGGAAATCAAAGGAAAGCATATTTGAAAAAACGAAATAAACAGGGTCTGCCGATTTTTCATTCGGATGAAGATTTTATAAAAGCCTTTGAGAAAAAATCATGGGATGCAAATGATGAAAAACAGAGAACCGGGCCAGGTGTAAAAAATACGGCAAACAGGCCGGAAAAGGAGACTGAGCCGGAAGAGGATTTCCAAGCTTTGCTGGAAGAATCGTTTCAAAGGAGCAGGACCAAACCCTTGAAAAAACCGGTCCCCATACCCCCTGAAAAAAGAATTAAACGCTATCCGCCGCCGGAAAAGTCCCTGGATCTCCACGGATATAACGCCATCGGGGCCGAGGTGAGATCGCGGTCTTTTATCCATAGCTGCAAACAACAGGGTTTTTTCACCATCCGGATTATCGTGGGCAGGGGCCGCCATTCAGACCAGGGCGCCGTTCTGCCTGATGTAGTGGAAGATGTGGCCAAGGAAATGAAAAAACAGGGCCTGGTCATTGGATTTGACTGGGAAAATAAGATCAAATCGAAAAGCGGAGCTTTGATCGTTTATCTGAAACAGTTTGAACGGTTTGACGGATAGCCTATTTTTTAAGCTGATAACGGGAGACGGCCTTGGTATGCTCTTCAAATGTTTTTGAAAAATAATGGGTGGTGTCGTTTTTAGATACAAAATAAAAATATGGGGTTGACGCAGGATATAGGGCAGCTTCAAGGGATAAGGCGCCGGGGCTTGCAATGGGGCCCGGTGGAAGTCCGGTGATCTGATAGGTATTGTAACCGGTCCGGGTTTGAAGATGGGTTTTTTTGATATTGCCGTCAAAATCCTCAATGCCGTATATGACGGTGGGGTCGCTTTCAAGCCGCATATTTTTTTTCAGCCGGTTATGAAAAACCGATGAAATCAGGGGCCGTTCATCGGCAGCACCTGTTTCTTTTTCAATGATGGAAGCCAGGGTGAGAATCTCATGAATGGAAAACCCCAACTCCTTTGCGCGCTGTTGCCAGGTTTCTGCAAAAACGGATTTGAAGCGGCCGGTCATGGCAGAAATGATGTCTTCACAGGTGGTCTGCCTTGAAAAAAAATAGGTGTCCGGAAAAAGATAGCCTTCCAGGGAAAGGGCCTGGATTTCCAGTTTTTTGATCAAGGCCGGGTTTTGGCAGAGGGCTATAAATTTTTCCGGTTCACAGAGCCCCTCCTTTTCGATGAGACCGGCGATTTCTCTCATGGTTACGCCTTCGGGAAGGGTGACCCTGTAAAGTTTCACCTTCCCGCTGACCAGGATATCAAGAATCTCTTCCGGGGATTTGGAACCGGACAAAACATATTCTCCTGCCTGGAGCTTTTTTCCTGCCTTTTTAATTTTTGCGTATACGCTAAAATACAGTTTATTTGAGATAATGGATTGATTTTCAAGATGTTCGGCAATGGCCTTGAGGCCTTGACCCGGAACAATAGTGAGGGTTTGTTCCGGTGAGCCGGGCCTGAAAGGTTTTTTTATAAACGAAGAGATATCCATGAAAAGATAAACACCGCCCAAAAGTGCAATAATCAAAAGACTGATGACGGTTATCGTGAATTTTTTAAATCGGTTTTTTATCATGGCTTTATCTCATAACAACTGAAGGGTATCTTGAACAGATACCCTTCAGCCTCTATCGAGAAACATATTCGAGGATCAGTATCACCCCGCCTTTTTGGCCATGGGAAAAACCGTATCCGGATTATAGCAGATTCTGCAGCAGTTGAGGCATCTTTCAGCTTCCTTGTGGGCATCGGCTTCCGGAAGCACCAGATCGACTTCAATAAAGGAATCCAGGCGTTCATTCACATGAAGTTCCGGCTGTTTGGCTCTGGGGGTCTGTTTAATGCCGTCTACCTTAGTGAAAATGGATTCATGGATTCGTTTCTTCTGAAGCGAATCCTTCACCGGTTCAACAGCCTCCCCCTTCAGGAAAAGGTCGATGGACCGGGCTGCCCGTCTTCCGCCGCCAATGGCTTCCACTACAAGCGAAGGCCCCGTGGCCGCATCACCGGCCGTAAAGATATAGGGAATGGAGGCCTGATGCGTCGCAGGATTATTGTCAATGGTATTCCATTTTGTCAGTTCCAGTTCCTTCATCCTGGCCTGGGGGTCCTGATTTTTGAAAGATGCGTCCGGGGACTGGCCAATGGCGGAGATGACCATGTCAACGGCCAGAAGGGTCTCGGATCCGGGGATCGGTTCCGGGCGGCGCCGGCCGCTTTTATCGGGTTCCCCCAATTGCATCTTGAGATATTCCAGATGGGTGACCTTATTTTTATCATCCCCGACCACGCGGGTGGGTGCGGCCAGGAAGACAAATTCAATGCCTTCATGTTCCGAGGCAACGATTTCAACCTCATTGGCCGGCATTTCTTTCCGGGTTCTTCTGTAAACCATGTAGACCTTGTCAAGGCCCAGCCGCAAAAGGGTTCTGGCACAGTCAACGGCTGTATTCCCACCGCCGACCACGGCTGCGGTGCGGCCCAGTTTGATCTTTTCCCCGCCGGAAATTCTCTGCAAGAAATTGATACCGGTATAGCAGCCGTCCAGGTTTTCCCCTTCTATTCCCAGGGAGAAATCCTCCCAGGCACCCACACCCAGGAATACGGCATTGTATCCGGCTGCCATCAAAGAGCCGAGGCCGAAATCAACCCCGAATTTCACATGGCAGAAGGCTTTGATACCAAGATCCAGGATTCCCTGGATTTCCCAGTCCAGAACCTTTTTAGGGAGCCGGTATTCCGGAATGCCATATCGGAGCATACCGCCGAGTTTGGGCATGGCCTCAAAGATATCCACCTGGTGGCCGATCCGTCTTAAGAAAAAAGCACAGGATAAACCGGAGGGCCCGCCGCCGACCACAGCGATTTTTTTGCCCGTATCCGGGGCGCATTTGATGGGGATCCGGGAACCGGAATTCATTTCATAGTCCGCCACAAACCGTTTCAACTGGTTAATAGAGACAGGTTCATCCTCAATCCCTCTTCTGCATTCGGTCTCACAGGGATGAGGGCAGACCCGGCCGCAGGCAAGGGGCAGGGGATTTCGAAGGCGGATGGTCTGGACCGCTTCCTTGTATTTGCCTTCCCTGAGCTGATTGATATAACGGGGTATATTGATTTCCGCAGGACAGGTCTGGGCGCAGGGCGCCAGTGGATCATATTTCTGATTGAATTTCATGATCCTTTCGGAAAGGGTTTTGACCTCAATGATATTTTTGGGGCAGGCTTTCTGGCAGGCCCCGCAGCCCACACATTTTTCCTCATCCACCACCGGATGCCCTTTGGGGCCCATGGAGACGGCACCGAACTGACAGGCTTTGACGCAGTCGCCAAGTCCGATACAGCCCACCCCGCAAACCCGTTTGCCGCCGAAGACGACGGCCATGGCCTTGCAGGAGGAGATGCCCATATAGTGGTATTTGTCGGCGGCTCTGAAACCGCCCTCGCACATATTATAGGACAGTGGCGCTTCTGCATTGCCCACTTCCACGCCCATGACTTTTGCAACAGCCTCGGCTCCGGTTTTACCGGAAACAATACAGATATTTGCAGGCGCCTTACCCGAAACAACGGCAGCGGCAGCAGCAGAGCATCCGGCATAGCCGCATCCGCCGCAGTTGGCGCCGGCAAGGCAGTTTTCCACCTGGGCAATTCTCGGGTCCTCATACACATAAAAAATCTTGGAAGCAAGGCTGAGAACAATACCGCAGACCGCACCAATTCCTAACATTAACAACAGAGCTGGAATCATAATATCACCTTATACTGTTACATATTCTTTAATCATTGACCCAAAAAACCGGGGAATTATTCCAGAGTTACACCATTCCTTTAAAAGACATAAAGGTCATGGCAATCATTCCTGCCGTAATCAGCCCGATGGAAACATCCTGCAAGGGTTTGGGGACCCTGGCCAGAAGAATTCTCTCCCGGACCCCGGCAAAAAGAATCAGGGCCAGGCCGAAACCGGCGGCATAGGCAAATGAAGTTACAAGGGATTCGACAAAGGTATATTCTTCTTTGATATTGATGAGACAGACACCCAATACCGCACAATTGGTGGTGATCAGCGGCAGATAAATGCCGAGGCTGCCGTAAAGGGCGGGGATGCTTTTTTTCAGAAACATTTCCACAAACTGGACCAGGGCGGCAATGACAAGGATAAAGGAAAGTGTCTGAAGATATACCACATCCATGGGTTTTAGCATGTATTCGTTGATTATCCATGTGAGGGCCCCTGCCAGGACCAGAACAAAAATAACGGCCATGGCCATTCCGATGGCGGTTTCCATCTTTTTTGAAGTTCCGAGGAAGGGACAGTTGCCCAGGTACTGGGCCAGGAGAATATTGTTGATAAAGATGCAACTGATGACAAGAACAAATAGATCACCCATAATATGATCTCCTTTTATTTTTTACCGATGAGGTTCATGAGGCAGAGCATGAGTCCAAGCCCGACAAAGGCTCCGGGAGCCGTTAACAGGAATTTAAAGGGAAGAAAATCGGGACCCATTGTAAACGCAGGGATTCCTCCCCAGACGGTCAGGGTTCCGTTTCCCAGGATCTCTCTCACAGAAGCCAGAGCTGAAAGGGAGAGCCCGTATCCGATGCCGAGGCCAAGTCCGTCGGCAATGGATAAAAGCGGTCCGTTCTTGTAGGCAAAGGCTTCTGCACGGCCAAGGGGGATACAATTTACAACGATCAACGGGATGAAAATTCCAAGGGTCAGGAACAGCTCGTATGCATAGGCCTGCATCAAAAGTTCCACAATGGTGACAAAGGTTGCTACAATAACAATGAAACAGGCAATTCTGACTTTAGACGGTATGATATTTCTGAGCAATGATATGAACAGATTGGAACAGACCAGAACAAAGGTCAACGCAATACCCATCCCGATCCCGTTTTCCAGTGATTTGGTTACCGCAAGGGCAGGGCAGAGCCCCAGCACCAGTCTGAAAGGAGGTATTTCAGCCCAGAGTCCTTTGGTAAATTCTTTTGCTAAGGATTGTGCCATGTTATATGTTCTCCTAAAAAATTTGCCTTAGTTCATCTGTTTGACGATTTCAGGTTTGAGTTTCTGATAGATTTCCTTTGCCTGGGTTGCGGCAAGGCTCACCGCCTTTGATGTAACGGTTGCCCCGGACATGGCGTCAATGGCACCGCCATCGGCCTTAACGCCGAAATTGGTATCCATCCCCTTTCCTGAGAACTGGGATACAAAGGCAGGGTCATCTTTGGCCCTGGACCCGATGCCCGGGGTTTCGGAATGGGTGGTGACCCTCACGCCGATAATGGTATCCTTATCCAGGTTGATTCCCACCATGAGCCCGACGGCGCCGCCAAAGCCTGTGCCGCTGGTTTCAAAGGCCACTGCCTTTGATCCGTCGGGGAGTTTTCCGGGGAATACCTGGAGTTCCATATTTTCGTTTTTAACGTTAAATCTTTCAGCCAGGGGGTCATTGGTGGTTTCGGGAAAAATACCTTTAATGGCCGGAGCCTTTTGAAATTTTAAGACCTGATTTTCGATCTGGACCTCGGTTTTTGATTTTACAGCAGCAAGAAGTCCGCCGGAAAAGGTTGTCAAAACCGTTAAAACAACAATCATATTAATCATTTCACGCATGGCCCACACCCTTTCCCAGAGCTTTTGGTCTGATTGCATCAATAAGAGGGTTCACAACATTTAATAAGAGGATACCCAGCACCGTGCCGTCATCGTAAGCACCGATATTCCTCATGAGCATAATCATTCCTGCTGCACAGAATCCGAAAATCAACATGGGGATTCTATTGACCGGCGAAGACGAATTTTCAGGAGCCAGAAAGAAAGCCCCGAAAAGGGTATACCCTGAAAAAAGATGGATCATGGGGGAGGCATATTTATCCGGATCTGCCAGGTTGAAACACAGGGAGGTAAAGACAATTCCGATGATGAATGCAACGGGGATTTCCCACCGGACAAACCCCCTCAGGATAAGATAGACCCCGCCGATGATCAGGCCGAGCCCGAAGGTGGTGCCAATGGCGCCGACTTGTTTTCCCATCAGAAGGTCATTTAGCGAAAAAAGGTCGGAAACGGCCAGGGCGCCTTTGGCTTTGACGGCTGCCAGAGGGGCCAGGGCGGTAAAACTGAAATCATAATTGACATAGGCGGCATCAAAATCAAGATGATTTGCCCATGAAAGGGCCAGGATGGCCATTCCAATGAGGGCTGGATTGAACGGGTTGGCGCCGATGCCGCCAAAAATCATTTTTCCGAGAACCACGGCTAAAAATGTTCCAATGATGACCAGCCACCAGGGAGCTGTGGCCGGAAGCATCATCCCGAGGAAAAGACCGATGACGGCGGAATCCAGATCATGGATGGATGCTTTTTTCCCGGAAACAAGGGTCACGATAAATTCCCAGGCCATGGCGGTTGAAAGAGACAGGGCAAGGACACCCAGGGCGGGCGCCCCGAATTGGACAAGACCGAAAATGACGGCTGGAAGAGCGGCGATCATCAGGTTCAGGTTCGTCTTAAAAAGACTGTCTCCATCATGCCAGAACGGCGCATGGGATACGATGAGTTTATTGTTATTCATGGGCAGTCTCCAATCTAAGCATCTGCATTAAGTTTTAACAGCTCATGCTTTCCAAGCCGTATATACTGATAGATGGGGATCCTTGCGGTACAGACATAGGCGCAAAGACCGCATTCAATACAGGATAAAAGATCGTATTTATCCATCGCATCTTCATAAAGACCGGCTTCCAGGTAGCGGACCAGGATATTGACCGGTATATGGGCCGGGCAGACGCGGACACATTTGCCGCAGTTCACACAGGGATTGTCCGATAATTCAGGAATGTTATCCCTGTCCTGGACGATGACGGTATCGGTATCCGGCTGAACCGGATGATGAACGGTATAGGTTGAAAACCCTTTCATGGGGCCGCCGATAACCAGTCTGTCATGGTCGTTGACATGGATGCTGAAGGCATTGAGTATCCGGCGCAGGGGGGTTCCAATGGAGGCTGTCACCCGATAAGAGGTTCCCTGTTTGCCGATGACCGTCAGGACTTTTTCATGGCAGGCGGTTTTTGTTTTGTAGGCCTGGGCAAGAGACACCACAGCCTCGGCCGACATAAAACAGATGCCCATATCCTCTGGGGTTTTTCCCGCCGGCAGAATCATATTCAAATGTTCTTTTAGGATCATCGGGGGCAGGTTGGCCGGATAAATCATGGAAGTTCTGAACACCTGGGCAAAATCTATTTCGTCTTTGACGTTCATGTTTTCCGGGATGGTAATACAAAATTTCCGGACACTGGTGATTCGTTTCAGTACTCCGATCCCTTCTTTTATCCCATCCATGAATTTCAAGGCCATATACTGTTGGGTGGTGGATAAGAGGTCCGGGTCAGCGCAGGTGATGACAATGGTATCGATTTTGATGTCCGGATCAGCCAGTGTTTTCAGCGGCGGTGCCCCGGGCAGGGTCCTTAGATATTCATCGGCAGAGGCAATGGTATCCTTCAGATCGTATTTCATATCACCGGTTCCGGCGGTAAGGCCCTGGTCGGTGTTGATGACAAGATAGGTGGAGGTATTGCCGAAATCATCGGAATAGGTGTCAATGACCTTTATGGCGCCGGCCACAGGAGAAACGGTATATTCCTTGCTGTCTTTATAAAGACGGAGTTTTCCTCCTTTTTCAACCTTATCGCCTTTTTTTATTAAGGTCTCCCGGGCGTCATCAAGGGGATCATGCAGCAACAGGATCAGGTTGGAAGGCACAGGAATGGCTTTCGGCTCCTTGGGATCAGGCTCCGGCGTATCATAGCCGAGCCTGGGGCGGGTCAATGCGAAAAAAGATCTTTTAATCATAATAAAGTCCTTGTTTTGTAAAAAGCTTTGTCCATTTAACCATAGATAATAATGGAGGATATTTACTATCTATAATGAATGACACGAATTACATTCTACCGGACCTGAGCCATTTTCTTCATGGCAGCCCTTGCACTGAGAATGAAATGCATCAGCTCGTGACGGCATGCTCTCATCACCCGTTTCTTCATGACACTGACTGCAGTTGTAGGTTCCATCATCGTTATGATGGCAGTCTATGCAATCCAGAGAATAATTGCCGATGTGTCCGGAATGGGTAAATAGAACTTTTCCGCCTTTGTTCTGAAACATCAAACGTATGGGTTCTTCAGGCGCAGGGGGAGTAAAAGAGGCATAGCAGATAATTCCGGTTACCAGAAAGATGACCATCATGAATATCGCTATTTTTAGGTCTCGTTGTGATGTCATAATACTTCTCTCTTATCTAAAGGGTTAGAGTTCACTCGACAAACCCACAACTAGGCTGCGGTTATATTATATTGCAGCTATGTTGGCAAGGGGAAAAATAATATTTTCAGGATAGGGAACATCCCCCTGAAGTGGGGGTGGATTTTTTTCTGACAAGGAAGGGTTTATAGGATTCCCGGGTCGAAAGTGCCGCGCTTTTTTTACGAATAATAAAAAAAGCAGCACAAAAAAAGAGACATCCCAGCACAAGGGCGAGCAGGGATGGGTTCGTGCCAAAAGAAGGCGCAATGCCGTTGCCGATGAAGGCCCCCAGGATGAGAAGAATAACAGGGAAGACATATAGAAGGAAGGTGACGACCAGCAAGGGTTTTGTTTCAAGCCCGATAATCACCTGATCTCCTTTTTTAACATTCAAGGTGTTTTTGACCGTTACAATCATTTCCTTCTTGTTGCTGTGGGAGGTCCCACAACTGTCTTTGGAAGAACAGGACTCGCATGTTCCGGATCTTATGGTTCTGATCCAGGCAAAGGATGAATTTACGTCGGTTACAATTCCATTTTCAGTGATCATGATTCAGAGGCTTTGCTCAGGCGACAATATTGACAATCCTGCTGGTTTCATATGCCTTTGCAACACTTTGTTGGCCTTGATCAGCAGAGGGAGTGGATTGGGTTTTTAATTTTTCCTGATTTGCTTCAAAAGCCATTTTCTCCTGTGCCTTCTCGCTGATATTAACCTCAAAAGCCTTTTGGGCATCGGCGGTATTTTCTTTTGCCAGTTCGGTTCTTGATGCTTCACGGCCCTGGTTTTGAACCAGGGTCTGATCAACCGGCGGCGTGGCGTATGCTGAAATCCCTTTTAAGCTATTAATATCCATGGTTTTCCCTCCCTATGTATCCGTGTGCTTTTTGCTTTCATAAGAGAATAACCCTGTTATGGAATGATGTCAAATTTTTTATGGTTTTTTCCTTGACAAAAAAAAAGGACTGATATACTCTCTCCAGGTCTTTGAAAAAGGCACTGCTCCCCAGTAGCTCAGTTGGCAGAGCAATTGGCTGTTAACCAATGGGTCCGCGGTTCAAGTCCGTGCTGGGGAGCCAACCCAATAAAATTTATCCCGATAAGATGCCTTATCGGGATTTTTATTTCTTTCGATTTAATACACATTTAATATGTTTTATTCACGACGCTCCTTGAACCTGACTCTTTCTGTTAACTCCTGCCCATTTTTTTATTTTTTTTGGATCAATGTAATCGGGTAAGCTCGGATTCTTCGGCATTTATCATTGTCTGGCAATGATGGCAGACCATACGTAACCTTTGAACATTTCCTGTGAAAAGGAATCTACTGCAATGAGGACAATAATATTTTTTTAGATTAGGATTCCTTATTGTGGGAGGGATTATCGGCTCTGGATCATTCGAATTATACATTTTTTTTCATCCATTTTAGGCATAGAAGGACTGCATTATTCCTTCCTAAATATAACCATGGATTGCCATTATTCAATAAACTCCATTTTAATTGATTTAATATCTGGTTTCACTACTGTCCAAAATAAATTAAAATTTTCAATTTTGGTATTTTAAAACCGCGAGAATTCAACACCCGACTTCATTTCCAAAAATCAGGTTATATTTTCTCTTTACTTCACTTTCAGAGCCCTCTGAAAGGCAATTCCATTTGCAA
>JAMPXP010000035.1 GCA_023701135.1 Desulfobacula sp.
ACCGATCAAAGAAAAATCATACAATCCCCATAGCCGCCTCGGGGCTGAAATAACCTTCAGTTCATCCATTTAATCGATTTGTTGCAAGGCTGAAAAGAAATTCAACTGGGCATTGTGGCATGCAACAATCGATTAAACGCTCTTCCATCAGTCAGCATTCATTTAAAATTATTAAAAACTCAAAATGGAACTCTTTGATTTCCCTGCCCCCGATCAAATTGGAAAAAATCAAGAAAAGGATTGACTTTTGACGGATAGTCCTATCCAATCTTTTGAGGGTCAGGCGGTTTCATCTGAAAACTTCGATGGGCCGCTGTTTCAGAAAATTTTAAGCCGGTCAACGGGCGTTAGCCAGGGGGGATGACGATGAATAAGGGGATAGGTTCGGTTTTTCTCATGATCCTTTTCTGCCTGGCCGGGTTTTCCGGTTGCCAGGATGAAAAAATTCTGGTGCCCGTTCCTCCGGTGGTGCTGAATGTGGATGACAGGGAAGTGGTTTTCGGCTCTTCCCTTGCCCTCCAGGGTCATGCCGGATATCTGGGCCAGGAGACCCTCAAGGGTGCCATGTGTTATCTTAACCATGTCAATGAAAAGGGCGGGGTTCATGGACGAACCATCCGCCTCATCACCCGGGACGACAGTTATGACCCGCCCAAATGCCTGGCCAATACCCAGCGGTTTATCATTGAAGACCAGGTATTCGGCCTTTTCTGTTATGTGGGAACACCCACCACCGTAAAAATTCTCACCCTGGTGGAAGAGGCCAAAATCCCCCTCCTGGGCATGTTCACCGGCGCCAATGCCCTTCGTGATCCCTTTCTGCCCTATGTCATCAATGTCAGGGCCTCCTATTACCAGGAAACGGGAATAGCGGTGGACCATATGGTCAAGGATCTGGGCCTCAGCAAAATTGCGGTTTTCTATCAATATGACGCCTTCGGATTCGACGGTCTTACCGGAACCGAGCTGGCCCTCAAACGGTATCGTCTTGAGCCTGTGGCCCGGGGAAGCTATGTCCGGGGGACCCATGATATCAAGGAAGGGCTTGAAAAGATCATGGAGTCCGGGGCCGAGGCCGTGGTCATGATCGGCACCTCAGACCCCTGCGCCAATTTTATCCGCAAGGCCATGCAGAATGATTTCTCTCCCATTTTTTACATGGTCTCCTTTGTCGGGGCAAAGGAATTGTCCAGGAATCTGATGGATACGGATACCACCGGGATGGATATTCTCATGTCCCAGGTGGTTCCGCCGCCCAGGGCGCCGGACGGCGGCATCGCACCCAGCGCCGTTGAGTTTGCCCGGCTCCTGGCACGGTATTATCCCGGAGAAGAGCCGAATTTTGTGGGATTTGAGGGATATATCAATGCCAAGGTCCTGGTGGAGGGTCTGGAGCGGGCCGGAAGGGAGCTGACCCGGGAATCCTTTCTATCGGCCATTAATTCCATGACCGATTTTTCCCTGGGACCCGATGTACGGCTGTCCTTTGGCCCCAAAGACCACCAGGGCATGGACACCATTTATTTTACACGCTTGCAGAAGGACCGGTTTACCCTGCTGGCCGACTGGACACAATTGACCGGGGGAACGGGCAAATCAACGGGAGAGGATAAATAGAATGATCCGCTATTACGAACAGGTCTCGTTGAAAAACCAGATTTTTGTCACCATCCTGCTGGTCATTCTCATCATCAGCGCCACCATTGCCCTCCTGGCCCGGTGGATTCTCATCTCAGGGCTGACCAAGGAGCTGGAGCTGCGGGGGATCGCCGTGGCCCATTCCATTGCCGAGCGGGGCGCCGGGTTTGTGCTTGAAAAAAATTCCCCGGAGCTGCTGACCCTTATTTTTGATGAGGCCAGGCTCAGGGAGCGGCAGCATATGATCAATTATATCTATGTGCTGGACCGGAGCGACCAGGTCATCTCCCATACCTTTACCATCCCCTTTCCTTCCGAATTCAGCAAAGTCAATCCCATGCCGGAAAATGCACAGCACAGCGTCCGTCTGGTGGAGCACGGGACCAATACCTCCTATGACATCGTCGTGCCCATGAACGAAGGGCTCTACCGGATCGGAACGGTTCATGTGGGCCTGAGCAAAGAGCATATCGACAAGCTGGTCTCAAAGCTCAGGTTTATGTTCCTGGGATTTATTTCAGCGGTGATCATCATTATTTTTTATGTCAGCCACCGGATCTCACGGCATATTACCATGCCCATCACCCGGCTCACCCGGATCTCGGATGAACTGAGCCGGGGAAATTTTGATTTTAATCTCAACCCGGAAGGCAATACCGTGGAGCTGGAAGAAACCTTAGAATGGGGAGCCACCCATTGCCCGGCCTATAAAGACACCAATATGCCCTGCCGGCATTTTGACCAGCAGAGCCGGCATTTCAGGACCCGGGATGCGGCCGGCGAGGAAACCTGCCGGGACTGCCTTTTTTACCGGAAAAATCAAGGCCGGGACGAAGTCTCGCAATTGGCCGATTCTTTCCTGAATATGGTCTGGTCCATCCGGCTTTATCGAAAACGGCTCCAGGAGTCGGAATTAAAATACCGGTCCCTCTTTGACTCGGCCCCGAATCCCATTTTTGTGGTGGATGCCGCCACGGAAACCATTCTGGATGCCAATCCCAGGGCTGAAGAACTCTATGAATATCCCCTTGAAGCCCTTTTCGGCATGCCCTTTCAACGGCTGGGCCAGGATCATATCAAAGAGTCCCCCCTTGCCGTCCAGCCCCACGGGAACACGGACGCTTCAGGGCCTGCAAAAGACTATGTCTATTACCCGAGGATCCTGCATCTTAAAAACGGGGGCCACCCCTTTTATGTGAATATGCATGCCTGCCCCATCAGCTACGGCGGCCGCCAGGCCATTGTGGTGGCCATCACCGACATTACGGAAATGATTGAAAAGGACGCCCAGCTCGTTCAGGCCGCCAAAATGAAGACCCTGGGAGAAATGAGCGCCGGTATTGCCCATGAGATCAACCAGCCCCTGAATACCATTAAAATGGGCAGCGATTATCTGACCCTGCTCCTGGATCAGAAAAAAACCATCACCGAAGCCCAGATCCGGGATATGGTCACGGAAATCAGTGAGCAGGTGGACCGGGCCACGGAGATCATTAACAACCTCAGGGCCTTTGGCCGGAAATCCGACCTGGCCATGGAACTGGTCAGCATGAAGGAACCCATCCAGGGGGTTCTCTCCATCATCGGCCGCCAGTTTTCCATCCAGAGAATCGCCATCCGCCTGGATCTGGCCGATAACCTGCCCCTGGTGAAGGCCCAGAACAATCATTTGCAGCAGGTGTTTTTTAACCTGCTCAACAATGCAAGGGATGCCATCCAGGAAAAGATGGAAACCGAACCGGATCTTTTCGGGGACATCCTTGTGAAAACCTATGCCCGGAACGGCAAAGTGGTGGTCAGTGTAACGGATAACGGTTCCGGAATCCCGGAACCGGTCCGGGACAAGATTTTCGAGCCTTTTTTCACCACCAAAAAAACCGGCAAGGGCATGGGCCTGGGACTGGCCATTACCTATGGCATTGTCCGGGATTACGGCGGAACCATTGAAATCGACAGCACCCCCGGCCGGGGAACAACCTTTTATCTGATATTTTCAGCAGTATAAGGCAGGATCATGATTCACCCCAATATAAGGGCAGGGCTAAAATGACAGACACAGAAGAGACAAAACCGGAAAAAATTCTGGTCATTGATGATGAAAAAGCAACTTTGAAAATGTTCAGGCTGTTTCTGGACCTTTACGGGTTTGACATTCATACGGCAGAGTCCGGCGAAGAAGGGCTTGAAATCTTTGACCGGGAAAAACCCGGCATCGTGCTCACCGATATCAAAATGCCGGGCATGGACGGCATCGAGGTCCTCAAAGAGATCAAACGCCGGGCCCCCCAGACCGAGGTCATTGTCATCACCGGCCACGGCGATATGGACCTGGCCATCCAGGCCCTGAACCTGGATGCGGCAGATTTTATCAACAAACCCATTCAGCGGCAGAGCCTGGAGAACGGGCTGGCCAGGGCCCGGGAACGTCTGAAAATCGCCCGGAGCCTTCAGGATCAGGTCAACAGCCGGATGGCCGACAACAACCTGGTCATCCGGCTCCAGGGTCATATCAGCGCCAAGAGTGAGCAATACCTTAAAGAGGCCTATGCAGAGGCGGTGCCAAAAGGCGTAAAGCGGTTGATCTTCCATTTTGATGACAGCACCTCGGTGAACGGAGCAGGCATTGCCATTTTAACCCAATTGGTGTTGGACAGTGAAAAACTAGGAATTGAAATCCTCATGGCCGGTGTGCCGGAAAATTTCAGGCGGGTATTTGATATTGTGGGCCTGAGCCGCCGGGTCAGGTTCTATGACACCATGGAAGATGCCTGCAAGGCAGTATAGACCCAAAGGAGGACAAAATGAAACGATTTAAGACACCCCTTCTTGTGCTGTTACTGATTGTCTTTCTCCCGGCATTCTCAAATGCCGAGACCTCTCTGCCTGAACCAGGCCAAAAACTTGTTTCCCTGAGGCTGCCCGCACCTGCGGACCCGGCCGGGAAAAAAAGTTTGGGCCTGGGCGGTCCTGTAACCGAATTCGGCATTTCCGATCTTAAAACCGAGCTTGTTCTCCTGGAGGTCATCGGGGTCTATTGCCCCCAGTGCTTTAAGCAGGCCCCGGAATTCAATAAATTGTACGAGCGGCTGAACAAGGGAAAAATGAAGGGCCGGGTGGCCATGTTTGCTTTGGCGGCCGGGGGAACGGACCCGGAAATAGAGCAGCTCATTCAAAGCGGGCAATACGCTTTTCCCGTGGTGGCCGACATGAAATATGAAGCCCACAAGCTCCTGGGAGAACCCAAAACCCCCTTCACCATCCTCTGCCGCCCGGACGGGTCCGTTCTTTATACCCATCTTGGGATCATCACGGATATTGATGCCTTTTATGCAGAGATCAAAGGATTCCTCAGCAAGTGATGACACCTTCTTTGCCCCATGATGGTGACCGCAAAGACTATCATCTTGCCGTCATCCGGGAAACCGCTGCCGAACTCGGCCATACCCGCCATCCCGGCCGGATTCTGGCCTCCTTTCTCATGTCGGCCCAGGGGGGCCTGGGGGCCCTGGGCGGGTTTGCCGCCCTTACGGACAGGGCTTCGGAAATCACCCATCTTCTTGTCCGGGGTGAAGAAAAGGTGGGGCCCGAAGAGATCAAAGGCCTTATCAAAAAAGCGGCAGACCCGGCCAAGGCAGAACCGTCCGCTTTTTTTATAGCCATGAACAACTCTTTCCTTAACGGATTTGCCCTCATTCTTGCCTGCCCCCTGGAGGACGGGCGGATGGCCTTTCTGGGGCTGTCGCCGGCCATGCACGGCCGGGACTATGACCCGGATGACCGGCAACTGCTGATCAGCCTTTCCTCTCTTTTTCAAATCAGCCTCAATTCCGCACTTTTTTCCACCCGGGTGGAACTGTTGAATGCCGAGCTTGAGAAACGGAATACGGAACTGGACCGCCAGGTATTTTATCTCAACGGACTCAAGGAATTGTCCATGGAGGCCGGAGAATCCGTTGATGTGGAAAAATTCCTGGCTGCCTTTCTGCCCACCCTCCTGGGACGGTTTTCCAGGTCCCAGGGCATGGTGGTCCTTCATAACAGAGCCAGCGGCGACATCTGGCTGAAAACCATGGGCATCCAGCCCGAACCGGCCCTGGCCGTTTTGCCCCTGGACCGGCTCCTGTTTCTTTGTCTGGCCGGTGTGGAAAACAAACATATCCAACCGCTTCAGGCCGAACCCGTGGTTCAGATGGACCCGCTTCTCCCCCTGGTTCCCGGCTTTGCACCGGAAAGTGCCTTTCTCTTTCTGGTCAAGGATCAGATGTATGGTACCGTCCTCCTCGGGCCACCCCTGGAAGACCACAAATTTTCAGCCCCGGAAAAAGAACTCCTGTCCGCCTTTGTGGCCCAGTCGGTTCTCCATCTTAAAAATGCAGATTCCTTTGCCGCCATTGTGGCCTTAAACCGGAACCTGGCAGAACAGAACCAGGCCCTGCGGGACACCATTGACGAGCTGACCCGGGCCGAGCAACGCATCAGCGTCCTTGAAACGGCGGCCCGGCGAATCGCCCGGATGGTCAGCCACAATGCCGAGAGAATCCTGCAGGTGCGTCTCCTGGATTTTATCCTGATCATCGGGATCAGCATTGTTCTGGGCGTCCTGTTTAATCTTCAAAACCCCAAGGGCTTATCCTTTTTTCCCCTGCCAAACCCCGAAGCAACCAAAACCGTCGCAGCACCCGAGGCCCTTCGGCTGTTGTCAAGGGAAAAGGCCCTCCTGATAGACGCACGGCCCAGGGAATTCTATGAACTGAATCATGCCCCTGGGGCCATCAATGTCCCTCCCTCTCTTTTTGATGCCCTGTACGCGGCGAATTTCAATGATGAAGATCCGGAGCGCCCGATGGTCATCTACGGCAGAACCGTCAGCCGCCTCTATGACGAGATGACGGCCCGAAAATTTATCAGCCGGGATCACGAAGAGGTGTATCTCTATCTTGGAGACCCGAGGAATCTGTCGGCAAAAGGGGAGGCTCCATAACATGTGGAACCATGTGTCAGCCTGGATGAGGCATCCTTTCTCAGCTCTCTTGGCCCGGTTTTATCTCGGGGGGATTTTTATTTATGCCAGCCTGAACAAGATCAATTTTCCCGGGGAATTTTCAGACAATATTGCCGCCTATCTTCTGGTGCCCTATTTTCTTGTGGATCCCATGGCGATTTTATTGCCCTGGATCGAACTGGTCAGCGGGGTCTGCCTGGTGGCCGGCATCCGTGTCAGGGCTTCCGCCGCCATCATCTGCACCCTTTTGGGAATATTCACCCTTGCCGTAACCGTGGTCCTTGTCAAAAAAACACCCATTGACTGCGGCTGCTTTCAAAACGTGGGAGACCCTGTCTCCCTGATCACCGTGGGCCGGGATCTTCTCTGGCTGGCCATGGGAATTTATGTGTTCAGATACGACCGCTTCATCCACCTGGATCGCCTGTTCATGATCAAGCCCGAGGATCTTAACACGTAATCTGCTTTGCGGTTATTCATGGCGCAGGGCTTCAATGGGGTCCAGAAGGGCCGCCTTCCGGGCCGGGAAATACCCGAAGACCACGCCCACGCCTGCGGAGAAGAGAAAGGACACCACAATGATGCCGACATTCAGGATAAAGGGCACCTTGAGGGCCCCGGCGCCGGCGGCCGAGGCGGCAATGCCCAGGAGGATGCCGATGATGCCGCCAAAGCAGGACAGTACCACGGCCTCGATGAGAAACTGCATGAGCACCTGTTTTTCCATGGCGCCGATGGCCAGCCGGATACCGATTTCACGGGTCCGTTCCGTCACCGAGACCAGCATGATGTTCATGATGCCGATGCCGCCGACCAGCAGGCTGACGGCAGCCACAGCCCCCAGGAGGGTGGTCAGGAGCCGGGTGGTGCCGGTCAGGGTTTGGACGATTTCCTGCATGTCCCGGACATGAAAATCGTCTTCCTCGTCCTCCCCGACCTGGCGGCGCTGGCGCAGCAACCTTTCAATATCCGCCTTGGCCTTTTCCGTTGAAACCCCGTCCAAGACCGACACGGAAATGGAATTGACATCGGTATTGCCGGCCAGCCGCCGCTGGACCGTCCTCAGGGGCAGGAGTACAAAATCATCCTGGTCCGACCCGAAGCCGGACTGTCCCTTGGGTTTCAGGACCCCGATGATCCGACAGGAAATTTTCTCAAGCCGGATGACGGTTCCCAGGGGGTCCTGCCCTCCGAAAAACTGTTTCCGGAGGGTGTCGCCGATGATGCAGACGGCGGACCCGGCCCTCAATTCATCGTCGTTAAAGGGCCGCCCGTCGGCCAGGGTCCAGTTCCGGACCTTGAGATAGGCATTGGTGCTGCCCGTAATGAGGGTGGACCAGTTATCGTTTCCCCGAATGGCCTGGGCCGACCGGCCGTTGACCGGGGCCACCCCGGCCAGTCCGGAAATCTCCCTTTCAATGGCCTCTGCGTCGGCAATCTTGAATTTGGAAGCCGCCGACCGGGTTCCCCCCGGACCCCGGAAGCTTTGCCCGGGATAGATGTCGATGAGATTGCTCCCCAGACTGGATATCTCATTGGCCACCTGCCGGGTGGCCCCGTCCCCCACGGTGACCATGGTGATCACCGCGGCCACGCCGATAACGATGCCCAGGATGGTCAGGGAGGAGCGCATGACGTTTCGCCGGATTTCACGCAGGGCAATGAGGATGGTTTCAAGAAACATGGTCCGCCTCCCTGCCCCCTTCATTTTCAATATATCCGTCCCTGAACCGGATCACCCGCCTGGCATAGGCGGCCATGACCGGGTCATGGGTCACCATGACCACCGTCAGGCCCCGGTCCTTATTAAAGACGGTCAGGAGATCCATGATTTCACGGCTGCGGGCCGAATCCAGGTTGCCGGTGGGTTCATCGGCAAAGAGAACAAAGGGGTCCGTGACAATGGCCCGGGCAATGGCCACCCGCTGCTGCTGGCCCCCGGAAAGTTCCGCCGGGGTATGGGTTTCCCATCCGGCCAGGCCCACGGCGGCCAGGGCCTGGCCAGCCCTTTGGCGGCGCTCCCTGGCGCCGGTCCCCCGGTAAATCAGGGGCAATTCCACATTTTCCAGGGCCGAGGTCCGGTTTAACAGATTAAATCCCTGGAAGACAAAACCCAGATAGTGACGCCGCAACAGAGCCCGCTGGTCCCGGGAAAGCCCTCCCACATCCACGCCCTTAAACCGGTACCTGCCCGATGAGGGAGTATCCAGACAGCCCAGGATATTCATGCAGGTGGACTTGCCCGACCCGCTGGGACCCATGACGGCCACAAAATCCCCCTGCTCGATTCGTACATCAATTCCCTGCAGGGCCGTTACTTCGGCTGTTCCGCTGCCGTAGCGCCGGGTCACGGCCTTCAGTTCGATGAGCGGGCCGCTGTTTTCCGATGCTGCAAGGGAGTCCGCCATCATTCCTTCCTCAGGGTATCCACGATGAGAACCATGCCCGGCGTAACCTCGGGGCCGGTGATGACGGTCATGACCCCGTCCGTCTCCCCAGGGGTGACAAAAATTTCAAGAGGCTGCCCGTCCTTCAGGGTCCAGACCCTGGATTTTTTTCTCTCGGATCGGACAAAGTCTTTCTGCGGCATCCCGGCTCTCCGGGGCCGTGGGAAAAGTTTGCCGATGATGCTGCTGTTCCCGCCCGAAGGCCCCTTCTCTTTTGCCGGCGGGGTATAGCGCAGGGCCGCATTGGGCACCAAAACCGCATTTTCAATTTCATTGACCGTGATTTTCACCGTGGCCGTCATGCCGGGCCTCAGCAGCAAATCCGGGTTATCCACACTCAGGATGGTCTCATAGGTCACCACACCGCTGACGATTTTGGACCCGTACCGGACCTGGGTGATCCGGGCCGGAAAGCTGATATCCGGATAGCCGTCCACGGTAAAGACCGCCTTCTGCCCGGCTTGCACCCGGCCCACGTCGGCCTCGTCAATATCCACGGATAATTCCATCCGGGACAGGTCTTCGGCCAGGGTAAATAAAATCGGGGCCTGGAGGGAGGCGGCAACGGTCTGGCCCGGTTCAATGGACCGCTTCAGCACGATGCCGTTAACCGGGGAATAGATCAGGGTCCTGGACAAATCCGTCTCAAAGGTCTTGAGGGCGGCCCGGGCCTGGGATACCGAGGCCAGGGCTGCGGTTTCGTCGGCCAGGGCCCGTTCATGGGCCGCCTCGGCCGTGTCCAGGTCCCGTTTGGACGGGACCCGGTTATTGCTCAATCGCCGGGATTCTTTGATCCGGGCCAGTTCATTCCCCGTCTCCCGGACCGTGGCCCGGATCTGTTGGACCCTGGCCTGGGCAGACTCCAGGGAGGCTTTGTACTGCTGGACCTGGGTCTCCAGCTTGACCGTGTCCAGCCTGGCCAGGACCTGCCCGGCTTCCACCCGGTCATTGAAATCCACCTCAACGGTCCGGATGATTCCGGAGAGTTCGGACCCGACATCCACCTGGTTGATGGGTTGCAGGGTCCCCGTGGCCGCCACCGTGATCACCAGGTTGCCTTGGCCGGCGGTTTCGGTTTTATATTCGGTCTTGTCTTCGTCTTTGCCCGTCCCCCATCGGATCACACCAAAAACCAATGCTGCCGCAAGTATGAGCCAGAACGCACGCATTAGATACCGCCTGCCACGGCCCGGACCAGACCCCTTTGCCAGGATCCCGGCCATGTCCATATTGTTTTCAGTCTTTACGCCATTCATGATGTTTTCATTCCTGTTTTTCAGCCCCGAAAGGGTCAGCGGCCAGGGAGGTCCAGCCTCCCCCCAGGGCCTTATAGAGCCGCACCAGGCCTGATACGATATTCCCCTCGGTCTGGATCAGATTGTCTTCAAAGGACAGCAGGGATCTCTGGGCATCCAGCACCTGTGTAAACGCCGTCATCCCGGACCGGTACTGGTCCAGAGCCAGATCCAGGGCCAGAGCGGCCGCCTGCCGGGCCTCCTTCAGATTCTGTTTGCGGATCTGTTCTTCCATATACACGGTCAGTTGGTTTTCAACCTCACCCAGGGCATTGAGAACCACGGCTTCATACCGGCCCAGCAATTCTTCCTGCAGGGCCGACTGCACCTGGATATTGCTCCGTATGGACCCGGCCCTGAAAATGGGCCAGGTGATCCTCGGCCCGAATCCCCAGCTTCTTGATCCCGCCAGGAGCAATTTGTCCGGATCAAGGGATTCAAACCCGATGGACCCGGTCAGGCTCAGCTTGGGATAAAGGTCTGCCGTTGCCGCCCCGATTCTTGCGGTCTGGGCCGCAAGTTTTCTTTCCGCCCGCCGGATATCGGGCCTTTGCCGCAATACATCGGCGGGAACGCCCACGGCAATCTCCGGCGGGCAGACCGGAATGGGGCCAGGGTCTTTCAAAGCCCCGTGAACCGCGCCCGGAGCCTCCCCCAAAAGCAGGGCAATCCGGTTTTTCGCCTCATCCAGGGAGATTCTTAAAACCGGGACCTGGGACCGGGTGTTTTCCAGATTATATTTGGCCTGCTGTATCTCCAGTCCGCCGGACAGGCCCGAATCGTAGAGGGATTGGGCCAGTTCACGGGCCTGGTCCTGGAGGAGGATGTTTTTCTCCACCACATCCATCCGGGCCTGGAGGATCCGGACTTCCGTATAATTCAGGGCCACCTCGGCCAGGAGGGAAACAAGGACATCCCTCAGGTCCTCCTCACCGGCTTCCAGTTCCGCCGTTGCCGCCTCCAGGGACCGCCGGGTCCCGCCGAAAATATCCAGTTCCCAGCCGGCATCCACATCCGCCGAATAGAGATCCGTCTCTTTTCCGGTTCCCAGATCTTCACTGCTTTTGCTTTTTCGATGGGACCCCGAGGCGTCCAGGGTCGGAAAGAGACCTGCCCTGAAGATATTCCGCCGGGCCCGCTGTTCCCGGACCCTGGCCCGGGCCTGGCCCAGGTCCGGGTTGTTGGCCACGGCCCTTTGAATCAGGTCTGAAAGGATGGGATCATGGAGGGCGGACCACCATTCTGCAAGGACTTCCCGGCCGGGTGATATATGGGTTACGCCCATGGATTCGCCATTCCAGGATTCAGGCAGTTTTTGTTCAGGAGGCGCATAATCCGGTCCCACCATCACACAGCCTGCCGTTACTAGGACTGCCGCCACGGACCAGATCCATAACATCATCTTCCCCGCCTTTTTCCAATATTTTATCCAAGGCATTTTCATCAGGGCTTTCATAACATTTTACCGGATTCATCTCCTTTAGATCGCTTAAGATCCGGGACTCATACAAACCCGGTGATGATTGTTCTTTCCACGCTGTATATAGGATTGGATGGGATTTTTTGTCAACGAAAGCAAGAAGAAAAATTTTTATGGCTGGGAAATTAGGACTGTTGAAATATTAAAGGCAGGGCTAATCCCATAGCCCTGCCTTTAAATTTGCTTCAAATCGTTTTACTGTTTTTTTCTGCCGATCCGGGCCAGGCCAATCAGTCCAAATCCGAAAAGGAGCATGGTTGCGGGTTCCGGATTCGGTAGAATGGGATTTCCAACGGCAAGATTATCCGCTTCAAAGGCATAACCCGTACTTTTCATAACGATTCTATCAAATTCGCTAAGATCATAAAAATTCACATACAGATTGGTTGAAGGTGCGGATTGGTTTCCATAACTCACTCCATATTTCCCGGGGTTTGTGATATCTGTACCTTTAAAAGAATGTACGAGATCATTTCCATTATAGAAAGAAAGCGTATTATAACTATCAACGGATCCCCAGAAAAGGCCGAAATAGGTATAGGTCGTTGCAAAGCTGGTTGAATAATACCCTGAAGGATCTGCCGACATATATTTTGTCGAGTTTGGGGCAGTCATATATAAATTGTTATAGGGCGCCGCATATTTGCCGGACAATGACCCGGACACGATATGTCCGCCGCCTGTCCATGACCATTTTGTTGAATTGTCAAAAGTCTCTATCATCGCTCCGGCAAAAGAAGAGGTCAGTGTGCCGTCAGATGCAAGGGTATGGGTATAATCAATTGTTACGGCACTTGACAAACTTGAAATCCCAAGGATTAAAAACAAAATTAAAAAAAATTTCTTCATGATTAAATCTCCGGTTATGTGTTAATGGTCTTTTCATTAAATTTATTGTAAAAATAAAGCAAGGACCATGCCATTGGAAAAAATTTTAAAAAAATACTATCAAATCAATATGTTAAAATATATATGGCCCATACGACAATAACAATCTTTTGATAATAAGTACATAAAATGTTACATTTTTTATCTAATTTTGATGAAAATTAGTATTAGAACAAAGGGGAGCAATATCTTCCGCCGCGCCAATTGAAACGGCCAGTACCCAAAGGACCGCAAACTGCCTCGGCCTGATCCCGAAATTTGAGCTGTAACTTTTTTGTAACCCCCTTGTGATATGGCAATACTGAATCAAAAGGGGGTTGTCTGTTTTAGGGGCCAAAGGCCTGTCAAAACAGGCGGCCCAGGATCGAGGATACGTTTTAACTCTTAAGCCAAGGAGGCATTTTCAGATGAAACTCAATCGAAGGGACTTTATCAAGATTTCCGGGGCCACGGCAGCCGGGATTGCCGTCAGCGGTCTCGGGTTTGACCTAAAACCGGTCAAGGCCCATGCCGGCATGCTGAAAACCCGGTATGCCAAAGAGACCACGAGCATCTGCTGTTATTGCGCCGTGGGATGCGGGCTCATCGTCCACACCAGCAACCGGGGAGACGGCAGGGTCATCAATATCGAAGGCGATCCGGATCATGTGATCAACCAGGGGGCCCTTTGTTCCAAAGGATCATCCATCAAACAGCTCACGGAAAATAAAAACCGGTTGACTGAACCCATGTACCGGGCGCCCCATTCAGATCATTGGCAGAAGGTCTCCTGGGACTGGGCCCTGTCCCAGATCACGGACCGGATCAAACGGACCCGGGATGCAAATTTTGAAACCGCCAACGCCAAGGGCCAGACCGTCAACCGGACCACCCGCATGGCCTCTGTCGGATCTGCGGCCATGGACAACGAAGAATGCTGGGTCTACCAGGCCCTGATGCGATCCCTGGGGCTGGTCTATATCGAACACCAGGCCAGGATCTGACACAGCGCTACTGTAGCGGCTCTGGCAGAGTCGTTTGGACGCGGTGCAATGACCAACCACTGGATTGACCTGAAAAACAGCGATTGCATTCTCATCATGGGCAGCAATGCGGCTGAGAATCATCCCATTTCCTTTAAATATATCACCCAGGCCCAGCTTAAGGGAGCAACGGTCATCAGTGTGGACCCAAGATTCACACGGACCTCCTCCAAGGCCGATATCTATGCGCCCTTGAGATCGGGAACGGATATCGCCTTTCTGGGCGGTATGATCAAATATATCCTGGACAATAATCTGTATAACAAGGAATATACGGAAAACTATACCAATGCCGGATTCATCGTAAACAAGAATTTCGGGTTCAAGGACGGGCTTTTTTCAGGGTATAAAAAGAATGAGGAAGGGCCTTCCATGGGAAGCTATGACAAATCCACCTGGACCTTTGACATGGACGAAAAAGGGGTTCCTGTTGTGGACCGTACCCTTGCTAACAAACAATCGGTTTTCCAACTGTTGAAGGCCCATTACAGCCGGTATGACCTGGACACGGTATCCTCCGTTACGGGGACCTCCAAAGAAGATCTGGCAACCGTGTATAAAGCATATTCCGCCACCGGTGCCGCCGGAAAAGCAGGCACCATCATGTATGCCATGGGCTGGACCCAGCACACCGTCGGCGTTCAGATTATCCGCACCATGTCCATGATCCAGCTTCTGCTCGGTAACATGGGCGTTGCCGGCGGCGGGGTCAATGCCCTGAGAGGGGAATCCAATGTCCAGGGGTCTACGGACCAGGCCCTGCTCTGGCATATCCTGCCCGGATACCTGAAAATACCATCCTCATCCATGGATACCCTGGATGCCTATAACACCAAATGGACCCCCAAAAGCAATGATCCCTTATCGGCCAACTGGTGGCAGAATTATCCCAAATATTCCGTCAGCCTGCTAAAATCCTATTTCGGAGAAAAGGCCGTCAAGGACAACCAGTTCGGATACCCGTGGCTGCCCAAGGCCGAAGACGGGAAATCCTATTCCTGGTTTGATATCTTTGACAGCATGTACAAAAAAGAGATCAAGGGATTTTTTGCCTGGGGCATGAACCCGGCCTGTTCCGGCTCCAACGCACAGAAGGTCAGGGAGGCCATGGGCAACCTGGACTGGCTGGTCAATGTCAACCTCTTTGACAATGAAACCGGCTCCTTCTGGAGAGGTCCGGGCATGGATCCCGCCAAAATCGGAACAGAAGTATTCATGCTGCCGGCAGCAGCCTCCGTTGAAAAAGAAGGCTCCATCAGCAATTCAGGCCGGTGGATGCAGTGGCGGTACCAGGGCCCCAAACCCATGGGCAACAGCAGGCCTGACGGAGATATCATCCTGGAACTGGGCCGGCGCCTCAAGGAAGCCTATAAAACCGACGGCGTATTTAAGGAACCCATCCTGAATTTAAAATGGGATTATGACACCCATGGAGAATTTGATGCCCATAAGGTGGCCAAGGAAATCAACGGATATTTCCATGAAGATGTCAAAGTCGGTGAAACCGTTTATAAGAAAGGCACCCTGGTTCCCAGTTTTGCCTTCCTTCAGTCCAACGGCTCCACTTCTTCGGGCAACTGGGTCTATTGCGCCTCCTATACGGAAAAAGGAAACATGGCAGCCCGGAGAAGCAATAAAGATGCGGCCAATAATATCGGCCTCTATCCCGAATTTGCCTGGGCCTGGCCTGTTAACCGGAGGATTATCTACAACCGGGCCTCGGTGGATCCCAAGGGCCGTCCCTATGATGAAAAAGACTGGGTGGTCCGGTTTGCCGGAGAGGAAAAAGACGGTAAATATACCACCAGCAAATGGGAAGGCGATATCCCGGACGGTCCCTGGTATCCCCTCCAGAACCCCGACGGCACCAAACGGGAGGACGGACGACATCCGTTTATCATGACCACCCACGGCCATGGCCAGATCTTCGGCCCCGGCCTTGCCGACGGGCCTTTCCCCGAGCATTACGAACCCATTGAATGCCCGGTTGAAAAAAATATGTTCAGCGCCCAGATGGTGAACCCCACGGCCGTTGTCTATGGCACCAAGGCCGACAGCCATGCCACCTGCGACCCGAGATTCCCCTTTGTGGGAACCACCTACCGGGTATCCGAGCATTGGCAAACCGGTCTCATGACCCGTCCCCAGGAATGGCTCCTGGAGCTCCAGCCCAATGTCTTTGTTGAAATGAGCGAGGAACTGGCCAAGCTGAAAGGCATTGCCAACGGTGAACGGGTCAAGGTCTCCAGCGCCAGGGGCGCCCTGGAATGCACCGCCATTGTGACCAAACGTTTCAAACCGTTTAAGATCGGGTATGCAACGGTTCACCAGGTGGGTATTCCCTGGCATTACGGCTGGCGCTGGCCTGAAACGGGAACGGAAGAAAGCGCCAACCTTCTGACCCCATCCGCCGGTGATCCCAATACCCGGATTCCTGAAACCAAGGCCTTTATGGTCAATGTGGCAAAGCTTTAAAGGAGAAGACCATGACCAAATCAATTTTTGTCGATACAACCATTTGTACGGCGTGCAGGGGCTGCCAGGTTTCGTGCAAGCAATGGCATGACCTGCCGGCTGAAAAAACCAAAAACGTGGGGAGTCACCAGAATCCCCAGGATCTCTCCTTTATGACGTACAAGCTTGTCCGGATGAGGGAAGAGATCATTGACAATCATCTCCAGTGGCTGTTTTTCCCGGATCAATGCCGGCACTGCGTGGATGCGCCCTGTCTGGCCACGGCATTCAATGAGGATGCCATTTATCAGGACCCGGCCACCGGGGCGATTTTATATACCCAGGTGACAAAAAAGCTGGCTGCCGATGAAATCATCGGCTCCTGCCCGTATAATATCCCCAGGAAAGCCGAAGACGGCACCCTGGCCAAATGCGATATGTGCAATGACCGTGTTCATAACGGCCTGAAACCGGCCTGCGTGACCACCTGTCCCACCGGCGCCATGAATTTCGGGGACCGGGAAGAAATGCTGGCCATGGCCAAGAGCCGCCTTGCCACCGTTAAGGCAAAATTTCCCAAGGCCATGCTCCTGAACCCGGACGAGGTCAACGTGATCTATCTGGTGGCCTTTGATCCCAAATACTATTCCGACTATGCCGTGGCAAGTTCAGGCAGAGGCGGCATAAGCCGCAGTGTGGCCCTCCGCAAAATGATGGGCCCCTTGGCAAAAATGATGCGGGTATAGCACACTTACCCCCACCGCCCGGGAATTTACGTTCCCGGGCGGTTTTCAAGGATAATAAAAATGAAGACCTTAGAACAATTGAGTCAGACCGCACAGACCATTACCAACCTCAGACCTGCCTACCGGGAAATTCTTGATTTTTACAAAGAGGTGTTCAGGGTCCAGGAAGAAAGTCTCAAAGATATCCAGTTGCCGCCCATCATGATTGAACCCGATCTTCTGAAAATAAAACAGAAGAACGAATTGCCCCTCATCGACCCGTCGGAATTCCTCATTGATCTTGCGGCAGCCACCCGGACGTTTTCCGATGTCTGCGGGCTTGCCCAAGACCTGGCGCCGGGCCTGGCTGCCAATGCACGCTTCCTGCAAAGGTCTCTGTCTCAGGCGGCCTTTGATCTTGAAGCCCTGTTTTCAGCCCTCCTCAACAGCCATGAAAAATCCCTCCAGGATATTTCACAGCTTCTGGATGTTCCGGTGAATGAACTTTCCCTTTTCGGGCATCTGAGCATGGCGCCCAGCATCGGGACCTGCAGGGAGCAGCTTGAAATTTATCTGGCCGGTATGCCGGAACTTCAAAAGGGCTATTGCCCCGTCTGCGGCAACCCTCCGAACCTGGCCTCCCTTGACCAGGACGGACGGCAGCACCTGCACTGCTCCTTTTGCCGCCATGAATGGAAATCCGGCAGAATGGGGTGTGTTTTCTGCAAAAACAATGAAAAAGACATGCAGCACTATTTTTTCAATGAAGAGGAAAAAGAATACCGGGTCAAGGTCTGCGACCATTGCCGCAGATTTATCAAAGTGGTGGATCTCCGGCAGATGGACCGGGAATTTTTCCCCAACCTTGAATTAATCGCAACCCTTCATCTTGATATGCAGGCAAGAGAAAAAGGGTATGCCAATGAAGGAGCAGGCAGAAATGAGGTGTCTCATTCATCACAATAGGATTTCCTGGATCAGATGGTCGGTGTTTGCTTTTCTTCTTATTTCGGGCCATATTTTTTCCCCTGTGCCGGGATTTAGCGAGGAACCTGCCGGCCGCCTGGATTTTCTTTTGCCGGCGCCGGATAAAGCCGATCACCGGCAATACCTGGGCCTCCCCCCGGACCAACCCTTTTCCCTGGGACAGGTCAAGGCCCGGGTGGTCATTGTTGAAATTTTTTCCATGTACTGCCCTGTCTGTCAGCGTGAAGCCGAGAAGGTCAATGCCGTATTCCGCCTGATCCAATCCAGACCCGGACTCAAGGATAAGGTCAAGCTCATCGGCATCGGCGCCGGCAATTCAGCTTATGAAGTGGATTTTTTCAGGGAAAAATACAGTATCGAATTTCCCCTTTTCAGCGATACGGATTTTTCCATCCATAAAAAAATAGGCGAGGTCAGAACCCCCCATTTTTTCTGCCTGTCCCTGGAGGGAAACAACAGGTTTTCAGTTTTTTATTCAGGGACCGGGGTCATCGAAACTCCGGAAGCCTTTCTTGACATCCTTTTAAAAGATTCGGGGATACAGGTGACGCCATGAAAACCACAGGGATCGTCTTTCTCGGAATTTCCATTCTTTTTTTCGGGTTTCCAGGGACGTGTTTCTGCAAGTCCATGGCCTTTGGAAACAAAATCTTTGACCCGGGCCCCTTGAAACCTGTGGACAGTGTGCTGAAAATTAAAATCGGCGATACGGCGCCGGATTTTACCCTGACCTCCATCACCGGCAGCGAGGTTCGCTTAAGCAGCTATATCGGCCGGAAAAATGTGATGCTGAGCTTTATTCCGGCGGCCTGGACCCCGGTCTGTTCGGACCAGTGGCCCGGGTATAATATCGCCGAAGAGATTTTTCGCCGATATGACACCATCCTCATCGGTATCAGCACGGATCCTTTGCCCACACTCTTTGCCTGGACAAGGGACATCGGAGGACTCTGGTTTGATGTGGTATCGGATTTCTGGCCCCATGGGGCCGTGAGTGAAACCTACGGGGTCTTAAGATCCAACGGAACGGCGGAACGGGCCATTATCCTCATCGATAAAAAAGGTGTCATTCGATTCATCCATGTGGGAGATATCAATCTTCGGCCCGATCTCGGGATGCTGGTCAGGGAAATGGAAAAACTTAATCCCTGATATGCTGTTTTAAAAAATCCGGATCCTTTTCAATGTAAATCCGGGTGGTCATGGAACCGGTGGTCCTGCCGTTGGTTCCCGTGGCCGTGATCTCGTGCTCGCCGATGGAGGGCCGGACGTCGATCTTCTGGCCCGTGCCCAGCTTCCCGTCCAGACTGCTGGTCCAGACCAGGGTGTCGGAAAAATCTCCCTGGACCGACAGGGCCACGCCCTCAAGATGGATGGGAAAATTTGACGTATAAAAATACTGGCCGTACCGGGGAGTCCGGATGAAGACCTCGGTGGAATCATCCTCTTCAATATCAATATCCTTTGACAATTGCATATACTCGTCCAGTTGAATTTTCGGGATAAAATCGAGTTTTTTCTTGAGATAGACCAGCCGGATTTCCTTTTTGATTTCAGGCAGGTTTTTATAATCCGGCTTTTCATGGGCATTGAAGAGTTTGATGATCTCAATGGCTTTTTCATATTCTTTGGCCTGGTAAAGCCTTTGCAATTCCTCATAATGATCTTCGATGTGAACGATGAATGCCAGCCTTTCCCTTTGTTTTTTGGCCTCTTCAGCCTCCTTTTGCATGGATTCGGACCGCAGGTCCACTATGAGTTTAAAGACAAGGTTGAAAAGGACAAAGAAAAATATGGATAGAATCACCACCAGTTGAATGGAATATCGTGTCCGCCTGGAGAGCATGGGTCTATGAATTCTCCTTTACAAGCTGCATGGCCTTGTATTCTAATGGAAACCGGTTCATCCGTAAAGTTTTTTTAACGGGATTTGATCTTATCATAAATATTAAATATTTCTTTATCCGGTTCAATGCCCAGTTCATTTTTAAACACCAGGAGACATTCCTCAAACAATTCCCTGGCCTTGTTTTTCTGGCCGGAATCCGCATACAGGATCATGAGGTTCTGATATGCCGTTTCCGAATAGGGTTCCATATCCAGAATGTGCTGCCAGGTTTCCAAAGCCTTCTGGATCTGATCCAGTTCTTCGTGGAGTCTGGCTTTTCGTTCCAAGACCTCTATGTATTTTGTCCTGAGCAGGTCTCTTTTCCTGAGAATCCATTCCAGGTAAGGTTCCTCGGCAAAATAATCTCCCTTATAAAGCCCTGCCGCCTTGTCATATAATTCAAGGGCCCTGCCCAATTCATTGTTTTTTTCATTTTCCGCCGCTTGCATGATCAAGGCCAGAAATTCTTCCACGTCCAGAGTGACCAGAGACGGATCAAGGGAAACCAGGCCTGCTTTCTGGATGATATACGAATATCCGAATTCCTTTTTCACGTCGGGTTCCATGGCTTTTCTTAAGCGGTGAAGGTTAATTTTAAAATTTTTTTCACCTGCGGCCGTATCTGCCTCGGGCCATAGATCATCCATGAGGATTTCTTTTGGGATATCCCTTGATCCGTGAAGCACAATGGACTTGAGCAAAAGAAGCGGCCTTGACCCCTCAAAAATCCTGCTGTCCAGCACCTTATGTCCGCAAAAAATATTAAATTGTCCCAGGGTCTCAATGCGAAGGGGAGGCAATAAATATTTATATAAGGGTCTCAGGTTTTCTATGGCCCGGTCTCGTTCCCCGGGCCTGAGCCAGGCCAGAATATTTCCCATTTCATCCATTACGCGGGAGGGATCCTCCTTGAAATTCAAACCGGGCATAAGGGATTCCCCTGGAAAATGTCCTTCAAGGGCCATGGCTATTACCACGGCCCTGACCAGGAGTCTCCCGCTAACCAGGGGAAAGAAGCCGTATTCTTCCCGGCAGGCGATTTCCAGACCCGTTCGGATGGAGCCCAGGGCCTTTGTTCTGTCCTTTTGTTCCCAGAAGATCAATCCGGAGATCAGATGGTTTTCCGCACAATTCAGATCCGATGAAATGCGTTCAAAATATTCCAGTGAAGGCTTTAAAAAGCTTTGAGCCTTGGAAAAATTCCCTGTGTCAAAATAAATAGCCCCGGCCAACTGCTGGGTCAGAAAATGATGGATATCCCCTTTTCTCAACTGATCCAGGGCGTTTAAGGCGTATTCGATCTCCCGGGCGGCCCTCTTGCTTTGTCTCTGTTTAAAAAAGCTTAAGGCCTTGACCCGGTGGGCAATGCCCTTGTAAAAATCATTTCCCTCCAGGATGGAAAAATCATTCAGATGATCCGCCATCTGGGAAGCTTCATCAAACCGTCCCGTATACACCCGGTACAAGGCGCCGGCTTCAACCAGGCTCGGGTACAAAAATATCAATCCGAATTTTTCAATATCCTGCTCGGATTTCACCAAAAGCGCCCCTGCATCATCAAACCGGCCGCTCTTCAGTGCAAAATCAATGTCCACAATATTTTTTAGGGCCCTGAATTCGGGGTGCCGGCCTTCGCTGGTCATGCCCCGGATTTTGATCAGCAACTGCCGGGCCCTTGCAAAATCACCGGCCTGAACATGACCAAAGGCCATGGTGATGGAAGCATGAAGCACGAGATCGGGATTATTGATCTTGGTTCCCAGAAGAACGGCGTTCCTGCAGGCGGAAACTCCCTTGGGGATATTGCCGTCCCCTGCGATATATCCAAGGCCCATCTGCTGCCACAAAAGCCCTCTAGCCCAGGTAAACCGCTCCTTTTCCGGCATGGCTTCCAGACAGCCTTCGGCTTTTTGTATCCATTTGAGAATGACTGAAGAAGGCTCCCGAATAAAAACCGCGGCCTCAATCAAATACCCCAGAGCCAGCAGGATACCCCGGATATCCCCCATCTCTTCAAACAGGGTCAGGGCTCGTTGAAAATCCCGGATATTTTTTTTCCCGCCCCTGATCCGGCGGGTCATGGTCAAAAAAAAGATCAGCCAGGGGTCATCCCCGACCAACTGATCCGGAAGACAGGAAATCCATTGTTCAAGGCCCGACATCTTTCCCTTGATCATATAATCCGCTCCCTTGATCCTGAGAATGCGGATCATATCCGGAAAGGCCCCGGCTTTCATGAAATAATTCAAGGCCGCTTCAGGGTCTTTTTTTTCCCAGGAGATCCGGCCGGCCTTATGATAAAGCGCGTTCACTTCTTCCGGGGGCAGGGTCCGCCTTAAATCCTGGAGCAGAAAATCCCGGAACAGGTTATGATATTTGAACCGGGAGCCCAGACCGGGGATCTCCATCCTCTGAATAAAGAGATTCCTTTTTTCAAGTCCCGTTAAAACGGCCAGACCATCAACGGGTTCTGAAATATGGGCCACCATATCCAGATCGATGATATCCGGAACCGCGGTAATTCTCAAAAATTCGCGGATGGGCTCGGGCAGGGTCTTGTAAATCTCCCGGGAAAAATAATCAAAGGCTTCCGAGGATACCCGTTCCGGAAGGGTTGAGGCTCCTCCGGAACGGCGCAGGGATTCCGAAACCAGGATAAGCCCCCCTGCCCAGCCGTCGGTTATCTTATGAATCCTTTCGATATCCAGAGCCTTCCCACTGTATTTGCCCTGGAAAAAGGCCTCGGTTTCATCCAGGGTAAAGGAAAGGTCTTCGTTTTTCAGGAAAAACCCGTGATGTTCGGTTTTAAGCCGGGGAAGGCGAAAGGGCAGGATGGTCCGGGACAGGATAAAAAATTTATGTCGATAAAACCGGGTATTCAAAAGAGCGTTGATCATCTCAAACCCGGCCGATGATTCGTCCAGGCATTCGGCATCGTCCAGAACCAGGATCAGGGGAAAGGGCAGATCTTTAAAGGTCAGGGTCAGGCCTTCAATGTATCGCAACAGCCCTTTTTCAGCACCCAGGGTCGTTACGGGCAAAAATTCTCCGGTGTCCCCGGGTCCGGCGCCCGAAAGATATCTGATCCCGGAGGCAAGCCTGTCAAAAAGCTTGGTGTCGTCATTGTCATCCGGGCAAAGATGATACCAGAGGATCTTTTTTCCCGACTCTTTCAGGTATGAGGCCACCAGTGTGGATTTGCCCTGGGCCGCCTGGCCCGTGATAAAAAAATTCTGCCGGTGAGCATACTGATCCAGAAGGCTGAAAAGCCTTGGCCGTCTGATGGCATCCGCAATATGGGGAGGGCCGTAGGGACCTGTCATGACTATCCTTTTTTACGGTCTAATCATCCGTCAATGCTTCTTTCAGGATGGCGAATTTGTCCATCCCGGCCATCTGAAAAATCCTTAGATAATTATAGGACAGATTTTCCATGACAACGGGCGTATTTTTTTGCCTCAGCTTTTGTATCACGTCCATCAAAAGGGCGATACCGGATTTATCAATGGAAAAATCCTCCTGAAAAAAAAGGGTCCTCTCTTTTTCAGGGTCCGGATTCACGGCAGACAGCAAGGGCGAAAACAAGGGCCGGGCCGACGCACTCAATTTTCCTTTTAAAGAAAAGATGAGATTCCCGTCCCTTTGTGTTTCCGACAAGGCAAAGGCATTATCCCTCTGCCCCTGCCTTCTTTTTTCAGCCCGGGCCAGGGCCGAACTCAGGGCATGCCGTTCAACGGGCTTGTTGATAAAATCCGAGGCGTCCAGATCAAGGGCCTCCACTGCGTTTTCCATATCCCCGTGGCCGGTGATGATAATGACTTCCGAAGGAATATCAGACGTCCTTATCCTTCGCAGCACTTCAAGTCCGTCCAGGCCCGGCATTTTCAAATCGGTAAACACAATCCCGGGCCTGATCTCATGGAACAGGGCCAATCCTTTTTCACCGTCTTCCGCCGTATAAACCTCATACCCATAGGCGGTCAAAAAAAGCCTGAACATGGAAAGGGTCGGTTTTTCGTCATCAATGACAAGAATTTTCATTTTCTTTCCCCTGGTTGGTCTTTCTTGAAACCCATGGCCTGAACAATAAAATACCGGCGCCTGAATGTCAAATACTCAAATGCTTGATATTTTTAACAGCAAGCAAACCGATAGCATAATGACCGCCGAAACCAAATGAGTACAAAAGAGAACGATATGGCTTTCGCCTGCTGAAAAATGAGAGAAGGAGTTCAAAGCCTGCCGTGCTTTTGGATTATCTTGACAAAAAAGCGGTTTCCAATCATATAGAGTATGTTTTGAAACTATAACGGGTTGAAATAAAATCCGATTCATCAATGGATGGAAAAATGCAAATTCGGATCATTCACAAAAAATTTTTCATGGGTTTACAGATGGTTATCATGCTTATTGGCATCCTGCTGTCCGGGTTGGTTATCCTCGGGGAAAGCAGGGCGGACCTCGATCAGGACCAGACCAAGCTCCAGGTATTGCAGTCTTTGAACCTGATTGCCGTCTCTTTGACCCATATCCTGACGTATAACGACAAGGTGGTTCTGGACCAGGAATACAATACCATCATCAATAACCTGAATCTGGGCAATATTCCCGACGCCGACATCATTGCCTTGCTTCAGGAACTCATGGACCTGCTCACCAATTCGAAAATTCTGGACCATGAAAGGGAGTACCTCCTGACCCGCTTTGATAAAAACGTCCAAACCGAGCTTAAAAACAGGATGCGGTCGCGCATTTTCGATACGGACCTGGTGCTCAACCCCTATGCGGGCATTTTAAAATCGGTGCTTTACACCGGGTCCTTTTATTTTAATTACCGGTCCCAGATGGATTCATACGCCAAAGAAAAAGAGGAAGGCAAATGGGAAATCGAAGCCAAAACCATGCAGGGGTTCAACAATTTTTATAAAAAGCTGCTGAAATACTCCTGGGATCTGATGCGGCGGTATGATCTGCCCGACGAATGGAGATTAAATGAAAAACAGCTCAGAGATTATACCGATATTTTAAAGGAGCCCGACCTTGAACGGCGGTACCGCAAACTGGAGCGGATCGAAAGCAGTTTCAAAAAATTCCCGCCCTACTGGTATTACCGGGGCCAGGCGGCCCAGGAAATCGGGAACACCAAGGAGGCCATGGATTGCTTCAACCAGTTTCAACAGATCAATCAGCGGATCTTGAGAAAGGACCCCTATGCAGCCTCCGTTGCCATGTGCAAAACCATGCTGAAGGCGGAACAGTCCGATCCTGCCGTGCTTAAAAAGGATCTGGAGCTGATTCTGGCCAATTCGGAGGATGCCGATTGGGGGAATATCCTTTTTGCGGCCCTTCAGTATGGCCGTATGGAAGACCCGGACACGGCGGGCAAGCTGATTCTGCGCAACCTGGATAACGGGCATACCGCCTTTATCGACTCTCCCGATATGATCCGGGCCGTGGGTCCGGCCTTGCTGCTGAATGCCCGGCCCGATGTTTTCAACCGCATCATGGACATGGTGATGGAAAACGATAGGGTGAATAATTATGATCTGCTGTGGCTCTACGGGGAACTCCGGAACAGTGATATCCTGAAAAAAATTCAACCTGAATTCGACCGCGTGCTGCTGCAGGTGGCGGACAAGTCCCTTCTCAACCCCCTCAATGTGTTTAAGGGCGACAATATCACCCTTTTCCTTCCCACGGGCTGGATGGCTGAAAATTCCCTGGTGACCCTGCGTTTAAAGAACGAGGCCGGGGAAAAGGATTTCTATCCTGACAATGCAGACGTGATGCCCGACTTCCCGGAGATGACGGTGCTGACCTTTAAAGATGTCCTTCCCATCAAATCCTTTATAAAGAAAAAAAGTTCTGCACAGATCTCCGTCTCTCTTATCCGGGAAAAACTGGCTGCCGACAATACCGGTAAAAAAGGCTACGATATCGAAATGGTCTTCAAGTCCCAGATCATTCCCTCGGACGAGCAATTATCCAAGACCATAAAATATACCCATAACCTTTACAAAATCGATGCGCCAAACATCGAAGCCGAAGCAAAGAAGCAGGATTCGGATGAGTTGACCATCTGGTTCAACAAGGAAAACATCATCCTGAACGGCGAGGCTTTCGGGTGGAGCGATAGCGGTGTCACCAAGGCCGACACAGAAGAAAATCTGAAGTCCATCATTCGTGCCACCCCCTCCGGTGTTAAAAAATGATATTCCCCCTTCTTGTCAAGAATCAATTGGAACAGGCAACTTTAAAAAAGCGTGTCACAACCAAGGAGAACGGATGGCCTGCCTGTGTAACCGGATAGCCGGTGCTGATATCGAACTGTCCCCTGTCTGTATCGGGAATCACTGGATATTTAAAGACCTTGATCCTGTTGAGATAAAAGCCCTGAGCCATGAGGCCCTGAGAAAAAAATCAGTCAAGGGTCAAGCCTTATTTTCGCAAGGAGACCCTGCGGATGAAATGTTTCTGATAAAAGGAGGACGCATCAAGCTTTCCAAAGTTCTTGAGGACGGCACGGAACTGATGCTCGACATACGGAAAGCCGGCGACTTTGTGGGCGAAAATATGTTCTCTGAAGAAAGCCTGTATCCGGTCAGTGCCGTTTGCCTTGAAGACACCCTGACATGCGGTTTCAGCCGAAGCCAATTTGAAGAATTGGTGCTGCAGCATCCCAAGGTCGGCCTCAGGATCATTAAAACCTTAAGCGAAAGGATTTCCAGCCTTACCGACCGTGTGGGCAGCCTTGCGGTTGCAAACATTGAAGACCGTCTCTACCGGGTGCTCAGCAATGTGGCAAAGGAGCATGGCGCCAGGAGTCCCCGGGGTATGGTGATTCAGTTTCCCCTGACCCATGAAGACCTCGGCTTTTTAACGGGCGCCCACAGGGTCAGCATTACCCGGGCCATGAAAGCCCTTAAAAAAACGGGGAAAATTATTCTTGAAGACAAACGACTCATCCTGCCCGCCCTGAAAACCGCCTGATATCCATATGATCCTCTAAATTCGGATGAAATCCGCATCTTGAAAATAAATTTTTAAATTTGTAACACCTGCTACAGAATATTTGCTTTTAAGGCCGTATATTGCCCATATCTTCAAAAATAATTTTAAAAGGAGGGAAAATCATGAAGGTATTAGTGACTTATTTCAGCAGGAGCGGAAACACGGAAAAAATAGCAAAAGCCATCTACAAAGAAGCTGCCCTGGCCAATAAAGCCGGATTGAAAAAACTTGAGGACGTCACTCCCGAGGATATGGCCGGATATGACTTCATTTTCCTGGGTTCACCGTTACACTCCGGCAGCCTGGCAGCCCCGGTGAAAGAATGCTTAGGCCGTATTCAATCTTGTTCCGGTCAAAAAATGGCCGCTTTCATCACCCATTTTGCCCCGGCCTATCCGGAACAGGACATGGATGGATTTACAGAACCCATAAAAACAGCATGCAAGGCAAACGGGATTGAATACTGCGGCTGTTTCGATTGCCAGGGGTTTTTGACCGAATCCTTACATGAGGCGGTACAAAAAAAAATGAATTTAACGGATGGGCAGTGGGCGGATATGGTCAAGCAGATGACCGGACGCCCCAACCCGGAAGACGAAGAAAAGGCCGTGGCCTTTGCAAAAAAGGTTTTAGCCTAGTTTTTGAGCCCTCCACCCGGAGTGGAGGGCTCAATTCCGATTCTCCCCCCTATCCCCTGTCATTATGATATTGCGGTTTTGATAGCGCTGTGGTAATGATCTGACATTACCAACAGGCTTTTCATACATTATAAATCGTCATTTTCCTGTTTTTGGGAGATCTGTAAGCAGACCGGAATGATTCACCATTCAGAAACCGACATATTAAAGGAAAAGATCAAAGGGCTGCAGCATCGGATCCAACAGCTCGAAAAAGATGGGGAGCCCTATGCGGAAATGTTCTCCCGGGTCCTGGACCTGTTCTGCATAGCAGATATCACAACTACCCGATTTTTAAAGGTAAACCCGGATTTTTCAAATTTGCTCGGCTATACCGAGGAAGAACTGCTCCGTTGCTCCTTCCTTGAATTTATCCATCCGGATGATATTCAACCGACAAGGGATATAATTGATGAGAACCTGAAAGCCGGGAAAAAGACCCTGAATTTCGCAAACCGGTACCGCTGCTCAGACGGATCATACAGGTGGCTTGACTGGACATCGCATCCCATGCCGGAAAAAGGCATCACCTTTGCCGTTGCCCACGATATTACCCGGCTCAAGATGATGGAAACAACCCTCATTGAAAATGAGAGGTTCATCAGAACCGTAATGGACCATCTTCCCCTGGGCATTGCCGTCAATTCCGTTGATCCTGCGGTTACCTTTGAATATATCAATGACAATTTCCCCCGGTTGTATCGAACCACAAAGGAGGCGATTTCCGAGCCGGACGGATTCTGGTCTGCGGTTTATGAGGATCCGGTTTTCAGGGAAAAGATCAAGAAGCGGGTTCTGGATGATTGCAGCAGCGGGGACCCTGAAAAAATGCTGTGGGAAGATATCCCCATCACCCGGGAACATCAGGAAACCACCTATATCACAGCCATAAATATCCCCATACCTTCAAAGGGATTAATGATTTCCGCTGTATGGGATGTCACCAAAAAGAAAACCACAGAAGCTGCATTACAAGAAACCAAACAGCTTCTGGAAAATACACAATCCCTGGCCAGGTTCGGCGGATGGGAATATAGGCTTGAGACCCGGACCCTCATATGGACCGATGAGGTCTTCCGGATTCACGGAATGGATGAATTTGAAAATCCCGTTGACTTAAACCATGCCATTTCGTTTTATGAGCCGGACAGCGCCGAAACAATAACAAATGCATTCCGGAACCTCATTCAAAACCTGGAGCCCTACGATCTTGAAGTAAAACTCAAACGGGCGGATAACAGGACCATCTGGGTGCGCACCATGGGCAGGCCGGTGGTGGAAACCGGCCGGATCATCGGGGCCACCGGCAATATAATGGATATTACCGACCGGAAATCGGCGGAAGAAAGGCTGCGTCAAAGCCATGAACTGCTTTCAAATCTTGCCCGCCTGGTTCCCAGCGTCATCTTTCAATACCGGTTATTCCCGGATGGAACCTCCTTTTTTCCATATGCCAGCCCGGGCATGAACGACATCTATGAAGTGACGCCCGAAGAGGTCGAACAAGATGCCGCCCTTGTTTTTGGCCGCCTGCACCCGGATGATTATGACCAGGTGATCCATGCCATTCAGCAATCCGCCCATACCCTCCAGACCTTTTATTGTGAATTCAAGGTGATCCTGCCAAGGCAGGGGCTTCGCTGGCGATGGTCCCAGGCCCACCCGGAGCGGCTTGAGGACGGCAGTATCCTATGGCACGGCATTGTCTCGGATATAACGGAACGTAAACAGGCAGAGCAGGAGAAAGAAAAACTGCAAGCCCAGCTTTCCCAGGCTCAGAAAATGGAGGCCGTCGGCACCCTCGCAGGCGGGATTGCCCATGATTTCAACAATATGCTGAGCATTATTCTTGGGAATGCAGAGATAATCCTGGAGGATCTGGGGTCTTCAAATCCCTTGGCCGCCGGGCTGCAGGAAATTCTTAAGGCGGCGGAACGCTCTGCCGATTTGACCCGGCAGTTGTTGGCCTTTGCCCGCAAACAAACCATTTCTCCCAAGATATTGGACCTGAACACATCAATAGAGGGCATCCTGAAGATGCTCAGACGTTTAATCGGCGAAAACATTGATCTTCTCTGGCTGCCCGGCGAAAATCTCCGGACCGTTAAAATAGATCCTTCCCAGATCGACCAAATTCTGGCCAATCTATGTGTCAATGCCAGGGATGCCATAAAGGATATCGGGAAAATTACCATTGAAACCGGCAATGCAAGATTTGATGCCGATCATTGCAGGGACAATGAGGGGTTCAGGCCCGGTGATTATGTCATGGTGGCCGTCAGCGATACCGGATGCGGGATTGATAAAAAGGAACAGGAGAATATTTTTGAACCCTTTTTTACGACCAAACCCAAGGGAAAAGGAACAGGCCTGGGATTATCCACCGTGTACGGGATCGTAAAACAAAATAACGGATTTATAAAACTGTATAGTGAAATAGACAAAGGGACCACATTTAAAATCTATCTGCCTTGGCATATAGAAAAAGAGGGTCCTGAAGACCGGAAACAAATTGAACATGGGGTTCTCAAGGGCCATGAAACCGTTTTGCTGGTTGAAGATGAAACAGCCATCTTGCAGATGACCCGGCAGATGCTTGAACGTCTGGGCTACAACGTGCTGGTGGCTTCAACACCGGAAGAGGCCATCCGGATGTGTCAGAGCCCGGATACAGCCATTGACCTTTTGATGACCGACGTGGTCATGCCCGCCATGAATGGGCGGACCCTTGCTGAAAGGCTCTCCCATTCCCGACCCCGTATGAAACTCCTTTATATGTCCGGTTATACAGCCAATGTCATTGCCCACCACGGGGTATTGGACAAGGGGTTGAATTTTATCAACAAACCCTTTTCCAAACAGGATTTATCCCAAAAATTAAGAGAGATATTGGGCGATTGAATGAACATCCTTCCTCAGAAACCTGGCGGGATTCAAAGATCTGACCACTTCCTTCAAAAATAGGTTTTCCAGGCCAGTCTCAGGATCGTTAGAAATACAACGGTCAGAAAAACGGGGCGGATAAATTTCGCGCCTTTTCGGATGGCAAGGCTGGAGCCGGCCCGGGCCCCGATGACCTGGCCGGCAGCCATGCAAAGCCCTATGGAATAGATTACATTGCCGCCGATGACAAAGACCGATAGGGCGACGATATTGCTTGTAAAATTCATGATCCGCGTAATTCCGGAGGCTTTTTTCATGTTCATACCCATGACGATGAGCAGGGCAGCAGTCCAGAAAGAACCGGTCCCCGGTCCGAAAAACCCGTCATAAAATCCGAGACCCAGGCCGAACACGAGATAAAACCACAGGTTCGGCATTCTGGGCCTCCCGGTGCCCGTATCCAGGTTCTTCATGAACAGGGTGTAGAGGAATACGAACAATAAGAGGCCCGGTATGATCCGTTCGATAAACCCGGCCTTCATCAATTGTATGGCCCAGGCCCCCAGGGCAGCGCCAATCAGGGTAAACAGGATGCCTGAAACATTTTCGTTGAATTTGACCACCCCTTTTCTGATGTAATTGTAGGAGGCGGCCAGGGTGCCGAAGCTGCCCTGGAGCTTGTTTGTCCCCAATGCCATCTGGGGCGGCAGGCCGACACTGAAAAGCACGGGCAGGGCGATGAGCCCTCCGCCGCCGGCAATGGAATCCACAAATCCGGCGCAAAGACCGGTGACAAACAAAAGAAGATAGGTTGAAAAATTTAAATCCGCCGGCATATGGCCCCTTTGCAATCACTGCTCCGTTTCAGTGAAGATGAAAAAAGCTTCATACCAGGAAGCCATGGACTTGTAAACCTCCCCGGGGCATAAAAATTTTGTATAGCGTTACAGCCTGCTGGATTATATAAGGATCTTTTGGATCCAAAGGCGGTCTGTTCCAGGGTATCCGGTGGAATTTTATCATGAAAAAAGGGGTTTCAGGTCAAAAACCTGAAACCCCTTTCAATATTGGTCGGGACGGCTGGATTTGAACCAGTGACCACTTGACCATAAGTCAAGTTTTTTAACATTTCACACAGTTTCACACAACTTCAAATAATCAATCAAAACCATTTACAATAAAGGATTTAGCTGATAGCAATCTTTAACATAAGATCATTTTAAAATACTTAACTTTGATTAAAAACGGTGGCCCAATGGTGGACAACTTTTAAAAGGTAAAAATCAAGGGGTCTAAAACATGGCTGGAAAATGGACAAAAACAAACTATCCGGGCATTCGTTTTCGTGAACATGACACCCGGAAAAATGGAGTCAAAAAGGATCAATATTTTATACTTCCATATCGGTTAAACGGGAAAAGAAAAGACGAGGCGGTGGGATGGTCACCGTAGATCCTTGATAATGCGTCCTGGCATAAGAAAAAGAATCTTGAGTTTCATGGGTGGGGGTCAAAATTTTTGCCACCCTATTCACCAGATTTTAATCCGATAGAACGGATATGGAACACAATGAAGGCGAACTGGTTTAACAACTATGTCTGTAAAAATATCCAACAATTAATTGACAGACTGGATCAGGCATATCTTGCCCTTGTTGCTGATTTTTAATCTCGAAATTTATTTATCCAATTTAAAAAACTCGTGACTGATACTGTTCGTAAAATTTTTAAAAAAGTAGCGAGGAGAACAGTTGAGCATAGACGTGCAAAGCTTAGATTGATTGAATTACAGACGTTGATACAATTTTTGGCAAAACTATATAATAAATGTAATATTTTTATACTAAATTATGAAAATATTGTTATAGCCAATTCATGGCATTTCTTCTAATATGTCCAGTTATCAATGCGTTTGAAATTTATTCATCAATGGTATGGTTTTTGCTGAATGTTTAACTAAAGAGAGAAAAACACCCCCGTTGTGCAATGGGGTTGAAAAACTGAAGGCTCTCGGTGGTTGATAGCGAAATTTGTTTATTATATAATTATTTATGGCAAGGATGTATTTAATATCAGTGCTGTCCGGTTAGGTTTTTGCACATAAAAACCCATTAAATTTATTAAAAATTTTTCATTTTTCTATTGACAAATGTGCGCAAAAATTTTTGCGCGCCTTGAAAATTTTATTTCAAGGAGGTCAATATGGCGCAC
>JAMPXP010000002.1 GCA_023701135.1 Desulfobacula sp.
CCTTTGGGAGGAACCGATTTTATTCTTGATTTATACACGAACGAAGTTAAAAAGCTTGTGGGTTAAGGGAACTTCAGCAAACAGAAAACATGTTGAACAAAAAAAGGAACCGGCTTAGCGAATTTACAGAAAAAAAGTTGCATTATCTGACGGTCATTTTCCAATTTTTATAGAAACCAGAGACTTAAAGATATCCGAAAGCCCTGATTTGAATTTGGAAGAATCAAGCAATACCCATGGCCTGGGCAAGAAAAATTTTCAAATCAAAATTCCCTTCTGAAAAAAAATCTGATAAGAACTTTCTATGAATAAACAGCATCCCTATCGCCTGGCCTATTCCCCCTGCCCCAACGACACCTTTATCTTCAAGGCCGTGGCCCGGCAATTGATCGATCTTCAGGGATTCCGGTTCAACATTGTGCTTGAGGATGTGGAAACTCTGAACCAGCAGGCAAAAAAAGGAGTTCACGATATCACCAAGCTCTCCTTTGCCGCCTTTGGCCGCCTCACGGATTCCTATGCCCTGCTTCGAACCGGTTCCGCCCTGGGCTTGGGCTGCGGCCCCCTTCTGGTCTCTCTTCCGGGACGGTCCCTGGAGGATAACAAACACTCCGTCATCGCCGTCCCCGGCATGGAGACCACGGCCTGCCTCTTGTTCCGGTTTTATATGGATGACCTTTTTCCCGGAAAAACGGTTACCCTTCTTCCCATGCCCTTTGACGGCATCATGCCGGCCGTCGTTGAAAAACAGGCGGATTTCGGTGTGGTCATCCACGAGGGCCGGTTTGTCTATCCCTCCCTGGGTCTTGAGATGAAGGCCGATCTCGGGGAGTGGTGGGAAAAGAAAACCGCTCTTCCCATTCCCCTGGGCTGCATTGCCGTGAAACGGGGCCTGGATACGGCCCTTGCCTGTGACATTCAGGAACTCATCGGACAAAGCATTGACCATGCCTTTCTGCACCCCGGCCTGGCCCATGATTATATCCAAACCCATGCCCAAGAGTTGGATGAAAATGTTATCCAACAGCATATCCGGCTCTATGTCAATGAATTTTCCAGGGATATCGGAAGGGCCGGGGAAGTGGCCATCCTGACCTTTTTTGAAAAGGGCCGGGCAGCAGGGCTCCTGCCCAAAATCCGTCACCCATTGTTTGCCTGTTGAATCATGGAGAAAGCCGCCCTGAAAAAAAAATTCCATCGCTCCGTTGCGTCTACGGTTCGTGAATTCAATATGCTGGAATCAAAGGATTCTATTCTGGTTGCCGTATCCGGAGGTCCCGATTCCGTTGCCCTGCTCCTGTCCCTGCTCCATCTCAAACAGGCCCATGACCTGTCCATCGGCATTGCCCACCTGAATCACCGGCTCCGGGGGGAGGACGCCTTAAAGGATGAAGAGTTTGTCCGGGATCTGGCGGAACATTTCAGCCTGCCCTTTTTCTGCGAGCAGGAAGACGTGGCCGCCTATGCCGGCCGGCATCGGTTATCGGTTGAAGAAGCGGGAAGAGAGGTGAGGTACGATTTTTTCTCCCGCACGGCAAATCATCACGGGTATGATAAAATTGCCCTTGGCCACAATAAAAACGATAATGCAGAACTGGTATTGATGAACCTTTTAAGGGGATCGGGACCCAAAGGTCTTTCCGGCATCCCGCCGGTGCGGGACCATCATTATATCCGGCCCCTCATCCGCATGACCAAACAGGAGATCCTTGATTTTTTGGAGGCTGAGGGCCAAACCTTCAGAATGGACGGCTCCAACACGGACACCGCCTATATCCGAAATGCCATTCGCCTTCGGCTCATTCCGGTTCTCGAATCAGAGTTCAACCCGGACATCGTGGATGCCCTGGACCGGCTCAGCCATATTTTAAGACAGGAAGAAGACTATCTGGACGCTGAAGCTGAAAAATATTTTCAAGCCTGTTTGATCGAGAAACAAACCGCCTTTCTCTCTTTTTCAAAAAAAAAGCTTTCAAAGCTTCACCCGGCCCTGGTCAACCGGGTGATCAGAAAGGGAATCGGGATGATGAAAACGGATTTAAGGCGAATTACCCTGGGCCATATGAACGATATCCTTGAGTTTTGTTTTCAACGGGCCTCGGGTAACAGCCTGGACCTTCCCGGCCGGATCAGGATTTACAAAAAAAAGGATGCCATCATTATTAAAAAGGAAGCCGGTCCCCTGAGAGAAATGGGAAAAGAGAGAAAATCCCGGCGGTCCTGACCAGGGGTTTTGGGGAAACCCGGCAAAGTTTTTCTTGTATATTCGGATTTGATGTTTATATATTAAATAGTTTTTGTGTAACCAAGACCCTTCCCCTGAAGAAGAAGGGTCTTTAAAAAATGCGGCCCCATGGGGGATGCGAGGGCCCCGTGTCAATCAGAAAAGAAAGGAAAACCCTTGAACCCATTTTATAAAAATATTTCCCTTTGGCTGGTCATTGTTCTGATGATGGTCATGCTCTACAATATTTTCAACCAGCAGCAGACCGGCCAGGTGGATATCGGCTATTCGGAATTCCTCACCATGGTCCAGGAGGGCCGTATCCAGAGCGTGGTCATCCAGGGCCAGGATTTATACCTGACCGATGCCGGCGGCGCCAGGATGAAAACCTTTGCCCCCGATGACGGAGATCTCATCGGTTTTCTGCGGGAAAACAAGGTGGCCATCAAGGCCAAGCCCCCGGCTGAATCCTCCTGGTTCATGTCCCTTCTCGTGTCCTGGCTGCCCATGATTGTCCTGATCGGCGTGTGGATTTTTTTCATGCGCCAGATGCAGGGGGGAGCCGGCGGCGGCAAGGCCATGTCTTTTGGGAAAAGCCGGGCCAGGCTCATGGATGATAAAAAGGAAAAAGTCACCTTTGCCAATGTCCAAGGGATAGATGAGGCCAAGGAAGAATTGACCGAAATCGTGGATTTTTTGAAAAATCCTTCCAAATATACCCGCCTGGGCGGCCGTATTCCCAAGGGAGTGCTGCTGGTGGGCAATCCCGGCACCGGGAAAACGCTGTTGTCACGGGCCGTGGCCGGAGAAGCCGGAGTCCCGTTCTTTACCATCAGCGGGTCCGATTTTGTGGAAATGTTTGTGGGCGTCGGCGCTTCACGGGTCAGGGACCTGTTTGCCCAGGGCAAGAAAAACGCCCCCTGTATCATCTTTATTGATGAAATTGACGCCGTGGGCCGCCAGAGGGGTGCAGGCCTGGGCGGCGGACACGACGAACGGGAGCAGACCCTGAACCAGCTCCTGGTGGAAATGGACGGGTTTGAATCCAATGAGGGGGTCATTCTCATGGCCGCCACCAACCGGGCCGATGTTCTTGATCCCGCCCTGCTCCGGCCGGGCCGGTTTGACCGCCAGGTGGTGGTGGATATGCCGGATATCAAGGGCCGGGAAGGCATATTACGGGTTCACATGAAAAAAACCCCCCTGGCCCCCGATGTTGATCCCATGCTGCTTGCCAAGGGAACGCCCGGTTTTTCCGGCGCGGATCTGGAAAACCTGGTCAATGAGGCTGCCCTTCTCGCAGCCAAACGGGGTCAAGAGAAACTTTCCATGAAGGATTTTGAAGATTCAAAGGACAAGGTCTATATGGGTCTTGAAAGAAAATCCAAGGTCATCAAGGAAGAGGAAAAGAAAACCACGGCCTATCATGAAGGCGGACACGCCCTTGTGGCCAGATTCTTACCCAATACCGATGCGGTTAATAAAATCACCATCATTCCCAGGGGAAGGGCCGCCGGGGTGACCTGGTTTCTGCCCGAGGAAGGGGATTTCAAATATAAGGACCAGCTTGAAAGCGAGCTGGCCATTGCCTTTGGCGGCCGGGTGGCTGAAGAACTGATTTTCAAACGGATCAGCACCGGGGCCTCCAACGATATCAAGCAGGCCACCAAACTGGCCCACCGGATGGTCCGGACCTTCGGCATGAGCGATAACCTGGCCCCCCTGTCCTATGAAAATCACGATGACAATATTTTTCTCGGCCGGGAAATCACCCAGGCCAAGACCTATTCAGAGGAGACGGCAAGGAAAATCGATGCAGAAGTGGCCCTCATCATTGACCGGGCCTATCAGACCGCCAAAAAGGTCCTGGAAGACAATATGGATATCCTGCATGCCCTGACAAAGCTGCTCATGGAAAAGGAAACCGTTCTCGGACCGGAACTGGATGACCTGATTGCCTCCCTGCGGCCGGATTTTGACTTTTTCGGCAGAAAAAACATCTTCCATATGCCCCAACAGCCAGTGGAGCCGGAAGCCCAGGCCACCCCGGAAGAAAAAGAGACTTCTGCCGAAGCCGTTGAGGATGCGGATGGGGAAAACAAGGACCCTGACGCCTAAAGGAATCCTATGACCGCCTTTACACTGGAATTTGACCGGTACAAGCTGGAGCTGGGCTCCAAAACCTGCATCATGGGGATACTGAACGCCACCCCGGATTCATTTTCCGACGGCGGCCGTTTCAACCGCTTTGATACGGCCGTGGCCCAGGGACTCAAGCTGGTAAAAGACGGAGCCCATATCCTGGATATCGGCGGAGAGTCTTCCAGGCCCTTTGCCCCTCCTGTATCGGAAAGCGAAGAGCTGGACCGGGTGATCCCGGTCATTGAAGCCCTTGTCAAAGAGATTTCCATTCCCATTTCCATTGATACGGTTAAATCGGCTGTGGCCAAACACGCCCTGGATGCAGGCGCCTCCATCATTAATGATATTACCGCCTTTGAAAAAGACCCGGCCATGGCCGACCTTGCAGCAAAACGGCAGGCGCCTGTCATCCTCATGCACATGAAGGGAACGCCGCAGACCATGCAGGTAAACCCGGACTATGATGATCTTATGACGGAAATCACAGTTTATCTGGCATCACGGGCAGACTATGCCATCCGGAAAGGAATAAAAAAAGAGAATATCATCCTTGATCCCGGCATCGGCTTCGGGAAAACCGTTGAACATAACCTGGTGCTCCTGAATCAGCTTGAAAAAATTACGGCCCTGGGCTTTCCCGTCCTTGTGGGACCCTCCAGAAAATCCTTTATCCAGAAGATCCTGTCCAAAAAAGAAACTTCTCCCTTGGGGCCGGATCATATCCGTACGGAATACGGAACCCTTGCGGCCGTGGCGGTATCCCTCATGAAAGGGGCCCATATCGTCCGGGTTCATGATGTTGAAAAAGTCAAACCGTTTACCCGAATTTTAGATTCGATCAGGAATGCATAGGCCTGTGGTTTTTTTCAAGCCTCTGCTTTTATTATGCAGCCTTTTTTTGATGGGGGGGTGCAATACAGAACCGGTTGAAACCGATCTTCTTTTTCCTGTGGACTTTTCCAATATCCCGGAAAATATGGTCCTCACGGAATTTCATACCGATAAAATCGAAATCCGGATCAGAGCGGCTCCAAGACTCATGGAGCGCCTCAACACGGAAACCATCCGGTATCCTGTGGATTTGTATACGGATCTGGCCTTTGATCCGGCCGGTGATTTTGATTCCATTGAGCCTGGAGAATACCTGATCCCGGTGTATAAGAAAAGGATTCCCATGAATCCCGCCATTAAAATTCTGGCTGTCAAGCCTGCCTATGTCAGTGTCCGGCTTGAAAAAAAAGTGCGAAAATTTTTTCAGATCAAGGTTCCCTATACCGGGACGCCGGCTCAAGGGTATACGGCCCTGGAAGCAACAACAGATCCACCCGGCGTGGAGCTCATCGGCCCGGAATCCGTTATTGAGTCGATTTTTGAACTCAAGACCAAACCCATTGATCTCACCAATGTGAATGAGGCGTTCAAAAAAAAGATCCCCCTTGATTTGGAAGATCCATCCGTTGTCTTTTTTCCGGACCAGGTGGTTACGGTCACGGTTCCGTTGGAACAGCAACTGGTTTCAAAAACCATTGATATTCCTGTCCTTGCCGGAAATACGGATTTTCAGGTTAAAATTGAACCGGCCGAAATCATCCTCACCATCAAAGGTCCCTTTGACAAATTGAGCAGCAAGGAAATTTTGGATCGGATTTATGCGTATATTGATTTAAAGGATATGAAACCCGGTGTTTATGTGAGACATGCAGAGATTGACATACCCGTGGACTTGATCATGACGGATGCCGGCCCACAGGTGTTTACCATCAAAATAAAGTAAAGGAGACCTTCCATGCTTCTGGTGATTGATGTCGGCAATACCAATACGGTGATCGGTGTTTATAAAGGAGAGGTTCTGGAACAGGACTGGCGGATCAGGACCATCCGGGATACCACGGCCGATGAATTCAATGTGTTGGCCAATGCCCTTTTTTCAGACAGGGGAATTGACCGGTCCCGGATTGAAAAAATCGTCATTTCTTCGGTGGTGCCGTCTTCGGTTCCCATTTTGAATGCCTACTGCCAAAAATACCTGGGGCTTTCACCGCTGTGGATCAACCCGGATTCCGTTAAAAAACTCATGCCCATACTTTACCACAACCCCAATGAAGTGGGGGCAGACAGGATTGTAAATGCCGTGGCCGCCTATAGAAAATATAAAACCGCTTTGATTGTCATTGATTTCGGAACCGCCACCACCCTGGACGTGATTTCCGAAAAGGGCGAGTATATCGGCGGCGCCATTGTTCCGGGGGTTATGATTTCTGCGGAAGCACTTTTCCAGAGGGCCTCCAGGCTTCCCAGGGTCGAAATCTTCAAGGCTCCGGATACGGTCATCGGCAGGGATACCATTGACAGTATCAAATCCGGGATCATTTACGGAAATGCGGCCATGGTGGATGGAATGGTCGAGCGGATGGCAGGGGAGATGAATTCAAAACCCCGGATTTTGGCCACGGGCGGGATTGCGACCCTGATATCCGGGTTATCGAAAACCATAGAAAAAGTGGAACCGTTTCTGACTCTGGACGGCTTGAGAATCATCAGCAATGAAATGTAAAACGGTTTTTTTTCTTGTTCTTTTTTTCAGTCTTATCCGGATGCCGGTCCAGGCCCTGGAACCGGAAGAGGTTCTTGTGGTTGCCAATGCAAATGCTGCAAAGAGTAAAGGATTGGCCCGGTACTATATGAAAAAAAGACAGGTTCCCAATAAAAACCTGGTCTTATTGTTCATGACCGACAAGGAAACCTGCTCCCGGGAAGAATATGAAAAAAAAGCCGTTCCGCCCATCCGGCGTTTTTTGGATAAAAACACCGGGATCAGGGCCATTGTGACTGTATTCGGCGTTCCCTTGAGAATTTCAGGGCCTGAAAAACTTCCTTCCGAAGCATCAAAACTGTGGGACCTGGAATCAAGAAAGAAACTACTGGAAGAAGAGCTTGCCAATGAAGAAAACATGGATAATGATCTGAAACAAAAAAAATACAAAGAACTGTCTGAATTGAAAACCGAGCTGGGAAATTATCTGAGAGGCATTGACAAGGTGGCGGCCTTTGATTCCGAGCTGGCCCTGGTTAAAAAAGACGGGTATGAACTGAATATGTGGCTGCCCAATCCCTATTATCTCGGGTTCAGGGGCCAGGAACTCGCCATAGACCAGTCCGAGGTCCTGATGACCAGCCGACTGGACGGCGCCACAGAAGATGTGGTAAAAAGAATCATTGACGACAGTATGGAGGCGGAACGAACAGGTTTAAAAGGAAGGGCCTATTTTGATGCCCGGTGGAAGGATCCCGGAGACAAAACACTTTCCGGTTATGCCTTTTATGACAGGTCCATTCATAAGGCTTCCCAGTCCCTTTCCGGAAAAAAACGGATGGAGGTTGTCTTGAATGATTCCGAGGATCTTTTTCAGAAAGGGGAAAGCCCGGACACGGCCCTTTACTGCGGCTGGTACAGCCTTGCCAAATATGTGGACGCCTTTACTTGGCAGAAAGGATCCGTGGGCTATCATATTGCCAGTTCGGAATGTGCAACCCTCAAGAATCCGGACAGCCAGGTCTGGTGTAAGAAAATGCTGGATCACGGCATCGCCGCAACCATTGGGCCTGTAGGCGAACCCTATGTCCAGGCCTTTCCTGTACCGGAAGTTTTTTTTGAGTTTCTGACGGAAGGATATCTGACCCTGGCAGAAGCCTATCTCATCAGCCTGCCCTATCTTTCCTGGAAAATGGTGCTCATCGGAGACCCTTTATACCGGCTGAATTTAAAATTATGAACACAATGGACCTGCATATGGACTTGGAGTTCTTCCTTTCAAAGGTGCCGCTGTTTTCTTCCATTTCCCTTCCCCAGCTCCGTGAAATTGCATCCTGCTTCATCTCCATGGAACTGAAAAAAGATTCCATTGTTTTTTACGAAGGAGATTCCAGCGATGCCTTGTATGTGATCCGCTCCGGGGCCGTCCTCATTTACTCTGAAAAAAAAGAGGGATCTTCTTTTCAGGTGGAGCTCAGAAGAGGGGATTTTTTTGGGGAAATGGCCCTGCTGTCCGATCTTCCCAGGAATGCCACCGCCAGGGTGACCCTGGATGCAACGGTTTTCTGCCTGAAAAAAAAGGAATTTGAAGGGCTTTTGTCCGTGAATAAGGATATCGGGCTCTTTTTAAGCCGTCTTTATGCCCGGAGGCTTTCATCGGGGTTTGAAAATGAAAAGGGTATCCGGAAACCGTCATTTTATTCTGTGTGTGCCTCTGACCCGGATCTCGGTCTTTCCCATTTTCTGTATTCCATGTCTTTTCACATTTCAACGGAATCCAATAAAAAAGTCCTTGTGGTGGAGCCCCATCTTGAACTTGAAAGCATCATGGAAAAATTTGGTCTCAAGATCATGGTCTGTCCGGATGAAAGCCTTTTTTCTCTTTTGCCTCCCAATATTTATGGAATACGGGATTTTAAATGGTTTTATCATCCATCGGGATTTACCGTGCTGCAGGTCAATAAGGGGTTTAATGAAAACCTTGTCCCGGTTTTACCCTTGCTCATGGAAAGTTTAAAAACCCGGTATGATCTTATTTTTTTCAGCCTTGCCCACTATTTCGGCAATCTGGAACAGCAGGCGGTAAGGCTCTGCGATAAAAATTTGATACTGATCAACAATACCCGTGAGGCTCTCCAGGACGTAAAACAAAAGATCATCCGGCTGGAAGAAAAAGCAGGGGTGGGTCTGGACCGGGTGCGGGTGGGAGTCAGCCATCTCTGCGGTTCCAGGGGAATTGCCCGGGATGAGCTGAAAAAGGAACTCCATCTTTCTGAGACCCCGCAAATATGGGTGGATCGTTCGGACATGGCCCTGAAGGGTCGGATTGATACCGAAAAAAGATTTCCGGTCAAGGGTGCCAGGGCCATTGCAAGGGAGATAGCCGGGGTACGGGTGGGATTGGCGCTGGGTGCCGGGGCTGCCAGGGGATGGTCCCATATCGGGGTTTTAAAGGTTCTTGAAGATCATAACATTCATATTGATATGATTTCAGGAACCAGCATGGGCGCCCTTGTGGGTGCTGTCTATGCGGCAAAAGGATCAGTGGATGCGCTGAAACAACAGACCATTGATCTTTTTCCGACCCGGGCCAGGGCCAGAAAAGGAATTTTTGATTACAGCCTTCCCTTCAAGGGGTTACTGAGAGGGAAAAAAGCCTTGAATCTTGTTGCAACAGCGGTGAACCAGGCCGATTTCATGGACCTTTTGATCCCAACCTTTATTATCGGCGTGGATATTCTGAAAGGAGAAGAAGTCCTCCTTGAAACCGGTGATGTTGCAAAAGCCGTCAGGTCCAGCCTTTCTCTGCCGGTGATCTTTTCTCCGGTAAAACATATGGGGAGGTGGTTGGTGGATGGCGGTCTTTTAAATCCCGTGCCCGTGAATATCCTGGAACAAAAAGGGGCCGATAAGATCATCGCTGTCTGTGTGGAAAATCCCCGACGCCATCTGCAAAGGCCGGCAAAGTCGCCGGGAATCATGGAAGTGGTGTCAAGAACCATCTCCATTGTTCATGGCCGGGCCACCAGCGGGTTTGTCCAAAAATCCGATATTGTCATCTATCCGGATGTCCAGGGTTTTGCCTGGGATGATTTTCATAAAGGTCAAGTCCTGATGCAGCGTGGTATCATGGCCTGTGAAGAAGTCATCCAGGAGATCAAAGCCCTTGCGTCATAAATATTGTTATTGATTTTCCTAATGTTTTGAGATCTAATCCAGCCTTTGTGTTTATAATAATCTTGATGGCCACCCATGCTTTTAAATGAAATAAAAAAAACCGCCCGGCTTTCCATGCCCATTGTTGTGGGCCAGCTCGGCCAGATGCTCATGGGGGTGGTGGACAATATCATGGTGGGGAAACTCGGGGCAACGGCTTTGGCTGCCGCCTCCATTGCCAATTCCATGTTTATGCTGGTCATGGTGGTGGGTTTCGGCCTGACCATGGCCGTCACCCCTTTGACCGCCATTGCCTGCGGGGCCGGGAAAGATAAGGAATGCGGGGTGGTCCTGAGACAGGGCATCCTGGTCAATCTGTTTTCCGGTATGGTACTGTGCGGCCTCACCTTTTTTCTCTCGGAAGCGATTCCGTACCTGAACCAGCCTTCGGAGATTGTGGCCCCGGCTTCCCTTTATATGAAAATCCTGGGCGTGTCCATCCTCCCCCTCATGCTGTTCCAGAGCTATCGCCAGTTTGCCGAAGGGGTGAGTTTCCTGAAGCCGGCCATGATCATCACCCTTTTGGCCAATATCGTGAACATTCTGGCAAACTGGATTTTCATCTACGGGCACCTGGGCGTTCCGACCCTGGGCCTGACCGGCGCCGGGATTGCCACCATCAGCTCAAGGATATTCATGGCGGTCGCCTTGATGGTGCTCGTGACCCGGTCTTCAAAAATGAGGCGGTTTGAGCCGTTTTTGAATTTTGCAAAAATTGACTTTCCCATGGTGCGAAAGCTTCTCAGCATCGGGATTCCGGCAGGTTTGCAATATTTTTTCGAGGTCAGCGCCTTTTCCGCCTCCGCCGTCATGATCGGCTGGATGGGAACCACTGCCCTGGCCGCCCATCAGATTGCCATGAACCTTGCGTCCATCTCCTTTATGGTGGCCATGGGGATCTCTTCCGCCGCCACCATCCGGGTCAGCAATGCCGTGGGAAGGCAGGATGTTCGCGGGACACGCATGGCCGGATTTTCCGCAGCCTCCCTGTGCGCCCTGTTCATGGCATCGGCAGGCCTGGTGTTCGTTCTTTTCCGATTCCTTCTGCCAAGCTTTTATGTGGAAGATAAAACCGTCATTGATATGACCGCCTCGCTTCTCATCATTGTGGCTTTTTTCCAGGTATCCGACGGAACCCAGGCCGTCGGCATCGGTATCTTACGGGGCATGACCGATATGAAAATTCCCACCCTCATCACCCTTGTGGCCTATTGGGTCATGGGACTCCCGTCCGGATACATCCTGGCCTTTGGATTTGATCTGGGCATCTTCGGCGTCTGGTACGGCCTTTTCATCAGTCTTACGGCTTCCGGGCTGTTTATGATGATGCGGTTCCATGCCACAAGCAAAACCCTTGTTTTTCATCCCTGAGACCCGGAGGGGGCTTACTGTTTCAGGACGCTCTCTACATGGACCGGTTTTTTGATCTGTTTTTCATTGAGCATGATGGCTTCGGTCTGTTTCCAGGCCTCCACATCCATGGTCCCGATTTTTACGCCGGCAGAAGGTTTGATCAGCTCCCGGGTGGCAATGAGCTGAAGCCTTCTCAGTTCATCATTGCTTTCCTTGTCCTGTTTTTTGACTTCCATGAGGACATCGGCTTCGTTGGCAGGGTCCATGGCCGCTTCCCATCCTTTGAGAAGGGCGTCCATGAATTTTTTCACCACCTCGGGCCGGTTTTTCCAGACCTTTTCCGAGGAGATGACGGAATTGGCCACAAAATTGACGCCGAAATCCGCAGGATTGAAAAAATAAACCCGTTCTCCCTCCTTTTCCAGCCTGTCTTTCAGGATAACCCCCTGGGAATTGAAGTATACGGGCCAAACATCCACTTCCCGCTTGAAAAACGGGGTAAAATCAAACCTTACCCCGGTGATTTTGACATCTTTTGAGGTAATGCCGGCCTTTGCAAAAAGGGTGTTCATCACCGTTTCATCATTGCCGCCAAAGGTAATGCCGATATTCCGTCCCCTTAGATCGTCCAGGGTTTTGATCCGAGGCTGATCCGCCCGGTAAATCCATTGCATGGGGTTGACCTGGAAAAGCTGGGCCAGGACCCTGATTTTGGCGCCTTTGTCCAGGGCCCGGATGACCTGGTCCGCCGAAGCCACCCCAAAATCCGCATGGCCCAGCTCCAGTTCATTGATGGCGTTTTTTTCCGGGCTTCCTTCCCGGACATGGACCTTGAGCCCGGCCTCACTGAAATATCCTTTGGCGTCCGCATAGATATCGCCTGCAACGCTGGTGTTAAACAGCCATTTGAGCCGGTAGTTCAATTCGATTTCATCGGCAGAAGCAACCGACAATAAGGCGGTGAATAAAAAAACGGCTAAAATGTGAATCCTTTTTTTTTTCATCTTGGGTTTCCTCCCTTTGAAACAGACCATCGGGTTTTTATCTGTTCACCCAGGGTTTCAAGGCAACCCTGGTAAATGGATATGATGATGCCGATCAGGAACAGGGCGATGAGGATTTTGGCCAGGTCGCTCTGGTACAGGGCCACCCGGATGCTGTACCCGATTCCGGCATTGGCGGCAATGAATTCCGCCACAATGGTCCCGGCCATGGCCAGGGTGGCGCTGCCCGAGATTACGGTGGTGAGCTTGCTTAAATTTTCAAAGGCCCGGATTTTCACCTCAAGCTGCCAGCGCATCCTTCCGGTGATGATATAAAAATGTTCAATATCTTCCACCGGCGTGGCCATGATCCCCAGGACCGACAGGAGAAGGGGGAAATAACAGATCATGGAGGCGATCAGGAGCCTGGATATGAAACCGTCCCCCAGAAGGATAAAAATAATGGGGGCCAGCGCCACAATGGGATAGGCCTGGATATTATAGGCCGTGACCTTGATAAAGGACCCCATCCAGGAGGACCTGCGGCCGGCAATGCCCACCCCGAAGGCCAGGGCAATGGACACGCACTGGCCCAGCACCGTCACCGACATGGTGTTCATCGCATCCAGGAAATAGGTGTCAAAGACCTCCTGAAAGGTTTCCAGGATCAGTCCGAATCCGGGTATGACGTAGTCGGAAAGGGACAAGGCGGTCTTGATCAGCAGCAGAGAGATGAGGCCAATGGAATAGACAATCAGAAACTGGTAAATCCGTCTAAACAGCATTCATGATCTCCAGCATGGTCCGGTCAAGACTTTGTTTATCCGGCGCATAGCCTTTTATGTAATCCCGGCCCTGGATGATGGAACAGGTTTTATTTCCGGACGGTTTTCCAAACACAAGGATTTCCCGGCAGAAAGAGGACACTTCCATGAGATTGTGGGAAATGTAGAGGAACATTTTATCGGCAAAAAGATCCTTGATGGACAGGATAATGGTTTCCCTCAATTTTTCATCCACATTGGCAAGGCTTTCATCCATGATCAGCAGATCAAAATCCTGCAACAGGTACCGGACCAGATTGATCCGGTTCTGCTGGCCCATGGACAGCTTTGAAAATCTGGATCGCAGAATGGGTTTTAATTCAAAGATGTCGATGAGCTGGTCTTTTAAGGGATGCTTCCCCTCCGGGGTGACCTTGTCCAGGTGACTGCCCGTGCCGGACCATCCGGGAAGTCTTTCCTGGTTATAAGAATAGAGAATAATGTCCATGTCCTGGGTGACGATGGTTCCAGTGAAATGGGTATCCATTTTTGCAATGAGCTTTGCCAGGGACGTTTTTCCAACCCCGGAAGGCCCGAACACGGCATTGAACCCGGGATTTTTTATCAAAAAGGAGAGGTTTTGGATTACCGGCACATCGTTTTCCGGATATGTGAAATTCAGATTTTTACATTCAAGATGCATGCACCGCTCCAGGATATTGTTGAAACAGGGTCACCTACAAATACCTGCCCTTTCCTGAAAAATCAAGCGGTTCTATCGGATTTTGAACAACGGCAGGGGCTTTATCAGAATCCGACCCGCCTGAGCAGGCGTTTAAAAAACCCCAATTTCCTGATTTGGGCCGGAGCGACCAGGTCCACTGAGCCCAGGGTTTCGTCTTCCAGTATAAACACGATATCCCCTACCTTCTGCCCTTCTTCCACCCCGCCTTGAATTTCCCGGGGCAGATGGATTTCCTTTTTTATGGCCGACAGCTTTTCCCTTAACACCGGGTAGGAAACATCAGCGGCAGCCACAGCCTGAAAAGACTGGGTCTCCCCCTGGGGTAAGGCGATGGCTTCTCCCAGGGCCTGGCCTTTTTTGGCCAGAGGGGCCATGCTGTATTTGGCCATGTATTTTTTGAATTTTTCAATGGCGATATTGTCTCTGATCCTGGCGCTGGGGCTTCCCAGGACTGCGACAACGAGCCTGAGCCCGTCTTTTTTGGCGGTGGCCACCACGTTAAACCCTGCGTCTGAATAGAATCCGGTCTTAAAGCCGTCCGCGCCGGTGAGTTTGCCGAGGATCCGATTGTGGTTGTTCATGACAAAAGCGCCCTCCCTGAACGGTTCAGTCTGGATGGCGGTCCATTCAAGCAGTTTGGGATATTTGAGCAACTCCCTGGACAGGAGCATCAGATCGTGGCAGGAACTGGCATCGGCAATCTGTCCCTCCGACGGCGGCAGGCCGTGAACGCTGTGAAACTCGGAATCATTCATGCCAAGGCTCTTGGCCTTTTTATTCATTTCTTCGACAAAGGCTTCCTGGGTTCCGGCAAGATGTTCGGCAACGGCATGGGCCGCATCATTTCCAGAAGCAACCATGATGGCCTTCATCATTTCTTCCAGGGAAAAAGATTCTCCTTGTTTCAGATAGACCTGGCTGCCGCCCATTTTGGAGGAAGCGGCGGACACGGTGACGCTTTCCGATAACTGATGGGCCCCGGATTCCAGTTTTTCCATGACCACACATGCCGTCATGAGCTTGGTGACACTGGCCAGGGGGTGTTTCAGATTCGGGTTGATTTCTTCAAGGATCTTGCCGGTGCTTGCCTCCATGACGATGAGGGCCTGGAACGGATCTTTGTTCTCCGGAGGAGCAGCCTGTTCTTTTTTGGCCGGGGCCGGGGGTGTATTTTTAGATTTCCGGGTTTCTTTTGCCAGGGCGTTTGATGCGATCAAACCTGCGATTAATAAGCATATAAACCATTTTTTCACGATTTGACGTCCTTTTTTGAAATCATTCATTTTCAACCTTCATCAAGAGGCTTGATTTATAAATAGGATAGCCTTTTTTGTCAATTAAAATATAAGAGAATGAGGAGAACCGGTTCATCTGTCATTTGCCGGTAAAACCCCTTGACTTTGGCTGGGTTTGGTTATAGGCAGTTCTAAAACGCGGTTGAAAGGGGTTGCATGAAAAAAGGGATTTTTTGGGTTGCATTTGTAATTGTCCTCACTGTCATTGGAATGCCGGTTTTGAACGGCATGATCCTGGAAAAAAGGGTAAGACAGTCTTTTGAGGACATGAACCCGGGCACCGGGCCCTCCGGATCAGGGGCCCGGTTTGAAATTCTCAGCTATGACCGACGCTTTTTTTCTTCTGAAATCCAATGGAGAATCGTTTCCCAGGCCCTTGAAAATTCCTGGGGAATTCATGAAATCCTTTTCCTTGACCGGGTCAGGCATGGCTTTACAGGCGCTTCAACCACCACAAGCCTGGAGAAGAATCCATGGATTTTGGACATGGTCAACAAAAAACTGAATGGGAAAAATCCCTTGACCCTTGAAACGGAAATCCGTTTTTGGGGCAGGATGGAATCCCGGCTTGCCCTTGAGGCGTTTTCATACCGGGACATGGAGGGTGTCGTTGAGGTAAGGCCGGGCCGGGCCGGTCTCTCCATGGACCGGGGAAAGGACCGGGTGGTGTTGAAAATGGATTTTGAAGGCCTGGACCTGGCCGGTAAAATAAGACTTGACGGGTTTTCATGGCAATCGGACCTGGAACGGGTGTCCGGGACTATAAGGGCCGGCAAGTCTTCATTTTTTCTGAAAAAATTTCAATCCTCTGATCCGGAAAAAACAACAACCCTTTCAAACGCGGCCTTTGATTATGAGCTGGTGTATCATCCCGAAGAAGTTTCCGTGTCCATCAGCACACAAGGCCGCCTGGACGCGTTTCAGTCCGGGGGGGAGGAAATCAAAAATGCGGCTGCCGGATTTCATATTCGCCACATGGATGCCGGCGGATATGAAGACCTTCTGGCTTTTTTTCGGGAAGGGGCGGCAGAGATCATGAATTCCGGCCCTTCCAACCGGCAGGACATGGATGCCGTCCGCCGGGCCATGGAAAAACAGGCCGCTGATAAAGGCTTTGAATGGGTCGGGATCTGTGAAAAACTATTGAAAAAAGGCTTGGAAATAGAGATTTCAGGTCTTAAGGCCCAGGTGCCGGAAGGTAAGATTGAGGCCGATGCAAGGATAGGGCTTGAAAATGACCTGCCCCTTTCAGGTGTTCTCTCCTTTTTGATGGATCCTTCAACCCTCCTGGCCTATCTTTCCCTGGAATCCAGGATCATTCTCCCCAAGGGCCTTTACCCAACCGGCCGCATGCTTTTATCCCCCATGTTTTCCGGTATGCCCACGGGCCTTTTCGTCATGGAAAAGGATCATCTCCTTCATAGGGCTGAAACAAGGGAGGGCAAATTGTTTTTAAACAGTAAAGAGGTGATTTTCAACTGATGATGATCCTCAAGGTGAAAAAAGCCATAAAAATCCTGGGTTTCGGCCTGGTTCTGGTTTTGGCCGGAGCTGTCGGATGGACCACCTATCAATTTCACACCTTCACACCCACGGCCATTACCCAGACCCTGGTCCCGGAGAACCGGGCCTATTTTCAGGAAACCTATATGGATTGCCGGAAAAGCTTTCTGGATGAGGCGCTGAAGCTAAAAGGGCTGTATGCAGGGGTTGAGATATCCGGCCTTGCCGTTGAACGCCCGATTGATCCGGATCTGCATGTGGATTATTGTTATATCCCGGCCCAGGCTTCTTCTGAGCGCCTGTTTATCCTGATATCCGGGGTCAACGGCGTTGAAGGCTACGCCGGCAGTGCGATTCAGCAGATGTTTTTAAGGGAGATCGTTAAAGACGTCCGGGAGGATACGGGCCTTCTCATCATCCACGGGGTGAATCCCTTTGGCTTTAAAAACAACCGCCGGGTGACGGAAAACAATGTGGACTTAAACCGGAACGGTTCAACTGAAGCAGGCCTTTACCAGTCCGAAAACCAGGGGTACAACGATCTGAATTCCTTTTTGAATCCAAAGCATAAGGTCAGCCTTACCAGCTTTGGTAATTTTTTCTTTCATCTGACGGCCGGGGAAAAGATCCTCCGGTATTCCGTGGAGGCCGTGAAACAGGCAATCCTGCAAGGACAGTACCGCTATGAAAAAGGGATTTGCTATGGAGGCTCGGAACGTGAGCCGTCTGTAAATCTTGTGATCCCTTTGATCCAGCAGGTTGCAGGAAACTATAAAATGGTGTTCAGCGTTGATCTGCATACCGGTTATGGTGAAAACGGGACCCTGCACCTGTTCCCGAATCCCCTGGCAGATGCGGAGAAAAAAGCACAGATGGAAACTATTTTTTCAGGCCTGCGGATTTACTGGGGCCGGAACCATGATGTTTATCAGGCCACAGGGGAGTTCGCCGCTTACCTGGAACAGAGTCTTCCGGAAAAACACTGTCTGACCATGACCCTCGAGTTCGGCACCCTGGATACCCATACCTTCATGGGAGCCGTCAAGGCCCTGCATCTGATGATGATGGAAAACCAGGGTTTCCATTACGGTTATAAGACCCGTCAGGATGAACTCCAGGTAAAATCAGGATTTCTCGAGAGCTATTATCCTTTGTCCGAAGCCTGGCGGTCCAAGGTGATTGAGGATTCGCGGCAGGTGCTTTCACAGGCGTTGACGGAATATGCAAAAACCGTTACCAAGGATCAGCCTGATTGAAGAGAACAACCATCACCGATACCCTTACCTATGTGGAGCCCGATTCCATGGGCGGATTCTCATCCTGTGCCGGGATCATGGTGCGGTCAAAGGGCAAGATTTTCATCGACATGAACCTGGGGCCCAAAGACACCCCGGAACTCCTTGACCGGGAAAAGCCGGATGCCGCCATCATCACCCACTACCACCTGGATCATTCGGCCTGGACCCGGTATGCGGCAGACCATTCCCAGGCCCGAATTCTGATTCCGGAAAAGGAAGAGCCCTATCTGATTTCCCTTGATTTTATCATTGACCATACGGCCGGGCCCCTGGGCATGGCAGACCAATGGGCGGATTTTGTGGCCAACAGCCTCGGTTACAGACCCCTCTCCGCCTATGAAAAATATTCTGAAAAAACTGCTTTTCATGAACTGGCGCCTGAAATGGTGGTTCTGGAAACCCCGGGCCATTCCCCGGGTCATAGTTCTTTTTATTTTCCCGATGAAAAAATTCTTTTTTCCGGCGATGTGGGACTGGACCGGTTCGGACCCTGGTATGGCTGGGCCGACTGCGATATCAAAAAAATGGTTGAATCCCTTTTACGGCTGGACGGCCTCCGGGTTGATCTGATCCTGACCAGCCACGGCGGCGCTATCCGGAAAGAAGGGGCCTTTTTAGGCTGTATCCGCCATATCCTGGAACGGGAGGAAAGTATTTTTAACAGGCTGGATAAGGGGATGAATCAAACGGACATCATCCGCCAGGGCGTTTTTTATCCCCATAAGGAAAAGGTTCCCGAGCCCATGACATCTTTTCTGACCATGTGGGATACGGCCATGTTTCATCACCATGAAACCCTGATCAAAGAAGGGGGGCTGATGCGGTTCTTTCCGGAGATCCGGGGACTGGCAGCCCAAGGGTAGCCCTATTCCTTTATTTTCTTTCTTTCCAGGGGCAGGCGGATAATAAAGGTTGTTCCTTTTCCCGGTTCTGAAACCACATCCATTGTTCCGCCATGATTTTCCGTAATGATAAAATATGAAACCGACAACCCTAGACCGGTTCCGGTACCCACCGGTTTGGTTGTAAAAAACGGTTCAAAAACCCTTTTCCGGATCTCTTCCGTCATCCCCGGCCCATTGTCCTCAATTTCAATCCGCAGCATGGGGGGAGATGTTTCAGCCTTTAATCTCAAGGTGAAAACCGGTTTGGCGCCGGTTTTGTTCTCCAGCAGGGCATGGGCCCCGTTAGCCAGAATATTGAGAAGGACCTGTTGGATTTTGCTGCTTTCACAGGACACCAGGGGTAGATTCGCTTCATATTCTTTATTGATGGTGATAGACTTGAAATCATACTGTTTTTTTAAGTTATAGTCTGTTGACGCCAAAGCAAGGGTTTTTTCCAGCAAGGTAACCGGGTCCTGGGTGGAAAAGCTTGAATCGCTTTTCCTGGCGAAACTGAGCATGTTTTCCACAATGGCCGCCATCCTTGAAGCGGATTCCGTGATGGCCCTGATCATGGAGGGAATGTTCCGGGAAAGCATGAATTCGGAAATCGACTTCATTGTTGTGCCTGCTTTTTCAGCCGCGGTTATATTTGCCGGGATGCGGGCATCCATGAGACGGTTGGACAGAACCGCCGCATTCTGGATGACACCGGCCAGGGGATTGTTGATCTCATGGGCCATCCCGGCGGCCAGCCCGCCAACGGAGAGGATTTTTTCGTTTTGAACCAGAACCTCTTCCAATCTTATTTTTTCAGTCACATCATCCATTCGTATGACGGCACCTTTCATCCGTCCGGTTTGCAGCGGATAAACGGTGATATCCTGGTAGCGGGTTTCGCCGCCGGGGGCGGCATAGGGAAGTTTGGCCCAGGTCCGGGTTTCATTTTTTTTCAGGCATTCCCGTATCTTTTCCATATCCACATGAATTCCCGGCAAGGCATCGGACAAAGGCTTTGCCCGTGCATCGACCCCAGAGAGGCCCGTCATTTCTTCCGCTTTCCGGTTCCACAGGGTCACCCCCAGGGTCTCATCAACGCCGATCAGCACCGAAGGCATTGAATCTATGATATTGGAGAGATACTGTTGAACCTTTTGCAATTCCTGTTCAGCTTCCCTCCGAACCCTGTTTTCAGAGAGGATTTCGTTTCGATAGGTTTCCAGCTTGGTCATGAAAAGGTTAAAGCTGTCGGATAATTGGCCTATTTCATCGCCTCTATCATTGTCCACCCGGAAAAACAAATCGCCTTTTGAGCCTTTTTCGAATCGATGGATGAGATCAGTCAGGGGCCGGGTCATGGAATTGCTGATGGCCAGCGTTACCAGGCCCGTGGCTGTCAGGGTCAGAACAAGGATGATTAAAAAATCTTTCTGCATGTCCCGGAGAGGGGAAAAGACCTCCCGGGTATAAAAAGAAGAGGCGATAATCCAGTTAAAGGACGGGATCGAATCAAAGGCGACTATTTTTTCACGTTCCTCCTTTTCAGACGGGTTTTTCCAGGAATAGGTCAGATATCCTTTTTTTCGGGCAACCATGTCCTGTAGAATCTGTTGCCCGTCAATTCCCAGGTCGCCGAAGGCCTTGTCCGAAAGTTCGGGGTGGATGATAATTTTCCCGGTGGTGTCGAAAATAAAGGAATACCCTGTTTTGCCAAAGGTCAGCTTTGAAATATTCTCCCTGATATCCTCGATTTCCACCAGCTTTGAAAATTCCGATTTATACGAGGTAACGGAAATGATCCAGTCCCAGGGCTCAAAATAAGTCATATAAAGGGCCTTGGGCCGGGCTTCGGATTCTTCCGGGTTTTTCCAGTCATATTCCAGATAACCGGTTTTATTTTGGATCTGGGCCCGGACAAAGGGGTGGTCTAAAAATTTTTTTCCTGCCACGCCTTCCCGGGGATGAACCAAGGCCACCCCGTCGCTGCTGACACAATAGATATAACCGGTATCGCCGATATGCTGGCTTAATAAAATTCTGACGGCTCGTTCCCTGGCTTCGCTCTCGCTTATCCTGTTGTCCCGGTATTCCCGGTACAGGGATTCGATGATCTCCAGATTATTTTCAGCAATTCCCCGCAGATGGTTTTTGATGGACAGATCGGCAGCCGAGTCCACCATGCCGGTAATGATCTGGTTGGATGTCGTGAGTTCCTGCCGGATTCGATCCATAATCCCGCTTCTTACGCGAAAATAATGGAAGGTAAAACTCAGGGAAAAAAGAACCAGGAAAACCGCTGCATAATATAAAAATAATTTATATTTGATCGGCATCCGCCTTAACAGATTCATCCGCATGTGCTGACCTTATCAATATCTAAGCTGCAGATCAATTTTTTTAAACTTTTTCTGAATGCCATCATTGCTGACCCATCCATCCGTCCTTTACCCTTGAAATGCCGGGAATAATGGTCTGGGTCCGGTTGATGCCGTGGATTTTTCGGATGCGCTGATCCACGAATTCCGCAATGATTTCCGCATCTGAAGCCAGAAAATCCCGTTTCAGGACGATTTTGACCAGGATGTCAATGGTGCCGTGAACCGAATGGACTTCCTGAACTTCGTCCAGGGCAAATAATTTGTCAATGACCTTTCCGTCGGTGGAGGTGTCCATATTGATCATGACAAAGGCCGTGATGCTCCGCTTCATCTCCGGATAATCCGGGGTGGGCTGCTCCAGCATGGCGCTTCTGAAGGCTTCCATGCTCCTGGGGATGAGCCGGTCCAGCCCGATGCCGTATTGCCGGCTGGAGGGGCGTTCCCAGTGGTGATAGGAAATATAGGCATAGAGATCGGCCAGGGTGCGCCGGGGAAAATGCCGGAGGAGCTGTCCGTTCTGGATGATGGTGGTCAGGGGCAGGTAAATGGTGTTGTACCAGTCCTCGGCCGCTTTGTTAAATTCTTTCTCATCCCCGGAAATGTTAGCCAGATGGGCTTTGTGAGCCTTGATCTGGTTTTCAAGGAAATTATATTTTCCCACTTCGGTCAGGAGGATGGTCTTTGGCAGGCCCGTCTTTTCAAAAAATTTCGTTTTCTCGATATACAAAAGATTTTCCATGGTGTTTTGGGAGGAAAGCAGCTCCACCACCTTTGCCTGGATATCATACCGGCCCAGCTCTTTTGCGGCCGCCACCCTGTGGTTGCCGTCCAGGACATAATAATCGTTCCGGATCTGGTAAAGCTTTACCGGGGGCATGGGCTTGCCGTCGCGCATGGCCTTTTTGATCTCGTTGAAGCGCCTTGAAGAGATCTGGCGTTTGGGTCTGAACTGGGAATCAAAATCATGGTATTTGCCCACGCTGCCGATGATTTTTTCCAGATCCACGGTCAAGATCCCATGGTCGACGAATTCAACCTTGCCTTCCTTTTCCTGCTGCGCATTAAAGGAATCAACGTGATTTTGGGCCTTTTTCCCCATCCGTTCCCAAAATTTTTTAAAACAATTTTTCATGGCGCCGCCTCAAAAATAGTATAACCGCAGGTGTTGATGACCTTTGTCGGGCCGATTCGGGTGATCCTGTCTTCATGGGCATTGAACGGTTTATGCATATGGCCGTGGATCAAAAAGCCGGGCTTTCTGTTGTGTATCAGCCGGTTAAAGCTTTCAAAACCCCGATGGCAGAGGTCTTCAGCATCATGTACATGTCGGGGCGGGGCATGGGTGACCAGGATATCGACCCCGCCTTTTCTCCAGATGGAAAACCACAGACTCTGGATGATTTTTTTCATTTCTGTTTCCCTGTATTGGTTTGCCCCGCCATTATACCACATGGAGCCGTCCAGTCCCAGGATTTTAACGGAATTGAATACCATCATCCGGCCATGGATATGGGTGCATCCCACGGGATTGTGGTCTGTGTAGCGGATATCATGATTGCCCTTGACATAGAACAGGGGTCTGTCCAGCCGGTCCCGTAAAAAGGAGAGATATTCCGGCGGCAGGTCCCCGCAGGAGATAATGAGATCCACGGGCTCTAAGGTTTTTTCTTCAACCTGACGGGTCAGGGAGGGATCGATGAAATCGGAAACCGAGAGAATTTTCAGACGCTGCTGCGTTTTCATTCCCGCCTGAGATGGGCAAGCCAGCGGTATTCCAGTTTTTTGAGAAGCCAGACCAGGATGAAGGTGATGGTCAGATAGAAGGCCCCGGCCGTGATAAAGGCTTCATAGGGGGTGTAATACCTGGAATTGATAATCCGGGCCGCGCCGGTAATGTCGATGATGGTGATGACGCTGGCAAGGGAACTGCCGTGAAGCATGAAAATGATTTCATTGCCGTAGGTGGGGAGGGCCCTTCGAAAGGCGCTGGGCAGGATGATCCGGGTGAATCTCAAATACAGGGACATGCCGGCGGCCTTGGCAGCCTCCACCTCGCCGTGGGGCGTGTTTTCAATGGCGCCCCGGATGATTTCAATGGTATAGGCGCAGGTATTCAGGGTAAAGGCAAAGAGGGCACAAAAATAGGCTTCCCTGAAAAAAGGCCATAAAAAGGAAGCCTTTATCGTTTCAAACTGGCCCATGCCGTAGTAGATGAGAAACATCTGGACCAGGAGGGGGGTTCCCCTGAAAAAATAGGTATAGGCATTGATGGGGCCGGAAATCAGGATGTTTTTGGATGTCCTGAGGACAGCCAGAGGAACGGCAAAAACAAGCCCGATGCTGAGGGAGACGGATACCAGGATCAGGGTGTTTTTCAGGCCGAGAAAATAGATACCGATATTATCGGCAATAATGGAAAAATTCATGATTCGCCCTTTAATATCCCCACACTGTACCTTTTGTTGAGCCGGTTCAGGATCAGAATGGAAATGGAGGTCAGGATCAGATAGATCAGGGCCACCACCAGATAAAAGGTAAAGGGCATGCGGGTGGCGCCTGCGGCAAGCCCGGCCATCCGGACCATGTCCTTGAGCCCGATGATGGAAACCAGGGCCGTGGTTTTCATCAGGACCAGCCAGTTGTTGCCGAATCCGGGAATGGCATGGCGGACCATCTGGGGCATGAGGATCCGGATAAAAACCTGAAAACGGGTCATGCCGTAGGCATACCCGGCCTCCATTTGTCCGCCCGGAACGGCAAGGATGGCTCCCCGGAAGGTTTCGGCCATATAGGCCCCGAAAATAAAGCCGATGGTGGACACCCCTGCCATGAAGGGGTTGATGTCGATATATGCGTCATACCCCAGCATGGGGCCGACCTGGTTGATAAAGACCTGGCCTCCGTAGAAGAGCAGCAGCATGAGCACCAGGTCCGGTATCCCCCGGATAATGGTGGTATAGGCATGGGCAATAAGGTTTGCCGCCCTAACCCGGGAAAGCTTGGCAAGGGCGGTGATAATCCCGAGGACCATTGAAATGGCAAGGGAGGCAAGGCACAATTCAATGGTAAGAAGAGTGCCTTGCAGTATGCTGGGACCGTATCCCTGGAGACTGAGCATTATTTCCCGTATACGTCAAAGTCGAAATACTTGTCCTGAATTTTTTTATAGGTGCCGTTGGCGCGGATTTTCTGAATACCTGCATTCAGCTTGTCGATAAGGGCCTTATCTTCTTTCCGGCAGGCGATTCCGGCGCCTTCGCCAAACCATTTGGGATCATTCAGATCCGGACCGATGAATTGAAAATCCTTGCCTTCGGGTTTCATGAGAAAGCCTTCTTTGGCGGCAATGCTGTCGGCAAGGAAGAGATCAATTCTGCCGGCGGCAATGTCAAGATAGACCTCGTCCTGGGTGGCATAGCGTTTGACATCCACATCCTTGCCGTAATTGTCCGTCAGGTACTGGTCATGGATGGTGGCTCTCTGGACCCCAACGGATTTACCTTTAATGGCTTCCTTGGAAAATTCCTTGATGGCGCCTTTTTTCACGACAAATTTGGCAGGGGTCTGGTAGTATTTGCCGGTAAAGGCCACGGATTTTTTTCGTTCTTCGGTAATGGACATGGAGGCGACGATGCAGTCAAATTTTTTGGCCAGAAGTCCGGGGATGATCCCGTCCCAATCAGACACCACCAGCTCGACTTCGGCTCCGGCGGCAGCGACAATGGCTTCGGCCATTTCAATATCAAAACCGCCCAGTTTTCCGTCGGGACTGACATAGCTGAAGGGAGGATAGGCGCCCTCGACCCCGACCCTGATTTTTTTCCAGTCATTGGCAAAACCGTTTCCGGCAACAAGAACAAGACAGAAAACCATTAATGCAGATAAAAATTTTTTCATATTCGCTCCTTTGTTAAAATATTGACTCAACTTATTTATTCCGCAACTGCAATGAATTCCCGGAACCGGTCTGATTTCGGGTTTCCAAAAACCATTGCAGGCGCACCATCTTCTTCAATCAAGCCGTTGTGCAAAAAGATCACCCGGCTGGACACATCCCTGGCAAATCCCATTTCATGGGTGACGACAATCATGGTCCTTCCTTCCTTGGCCAGGTTCCGGATGACCTGGAGGACCTCTCCCACCAGTTCCGGGTCCAGGGCTGACGTCGGCTCATCAAAGAGCATGACGTCGGGTTCCACGGCCAGGGCCCTTGCAATGGCGGCTCTCTGCTGCTGGCCGCCGGACAGTTGGGCCGGGTAGGCTGCCAGTTTATCCTTTATTCCGACCTTTTCAAGATAATATTCCGCTCTCTCGATGGCTTTGGCTTTGGGGATTTTCAAGACATGGATGGGGGCTTCGATGACATTTTCAAGAATGGTCATGTGGCTCCAGAGGTTAAACTGCTGAAACACCATGGCCAGCTTGGTCCGGATTCGTTCAACCTGCCGGATGTCCTTGGGCCGGCTGACTCCCTTCCGGTTTGTTTCCAGGAGGATTTCTTCCCCACCCACCGTGATTTTCCCTTTGTCCGGCATTTCCAGGAAATTGATACAGCGCAGAAGCGTGCTTTTTCCCGATCCGCTGGAGCCCAGGATGGAGATGACATCCCCTTTAAAGGCTTTGAGGGAAATTCCTTTGAGCACTTCAACCTCACCAAAGCGTTTGTGAAGGTTTTCAACCGATAAGGCCGTCTGTTGTTTATCCATGGGCGCCTGTCACCATTGTAAAATTGTGTTTATTGTGTTTGCCTGCCCTGCTAGTATAAATCCCGGAACCATAAGTCAAGGATTATATGCTGCCGAAGGGGAAGGCTTCGGCCACTTTTTTTCTGAAATCCTCCCGGGTCAGATACCGGTATCCGATCTGTGACAGGATTTTTGCGGTTTTTTCCATCTGGTCCAGGGCAAAGGGGGATGCGGCGCAGTCGGCAAATTTCTTTGAATGGATCGTGATTTCCCTTTTTTGTCCTGTAATATTGAAAAATCCATGGATGGCCGGGGCCTCATAGGTGACATCCCCGAAATCCGAAGAGGCCCGGGAGCGCTCCAGCCATTCCGGGGCCATATCGTATTCCTGGGCCAGCTCCATAAAGGCCCGATTGAGTTCCATATTGGGTTTTCCCGGTTTGTACGTATGTTTGACCGTCTCCACCCGGACTTTTGTGTCCGTCATGAGGGCAGCCCCTTTGGCGATGTTTTCAAACCGGGTTTTCATGGACAGTAAAAAATCCATGTCAAAGGCCCTGAGATAAAAATCGGCCGCGGCCGTATCCGGGATGATATTGGGGGCAACCCCCCCGTTGGTGATGACCCCGTGAACCCGGCAGGTTTCGGGCAGTTGCTGACGCCAGGCATCCACGCCGCAAAAAAGGAGCCGGACTGCATCCAGAGCATTGAGACCCTCTTCCGGGGCTGCGGCGGCATGGGCGGATTTCCCGGAAAACCGGACCACAAACTGCATGATGCCGGATTCTTCCACGGACTGGGAGGTGGCGCGGTGGGACGGGTGGGCCATGAGCACGATATCCACGTCTTCCAGGGCGCCGGCTGCTATGAGATCGATTTTGCAGCCTCTTTTTTCTTCGGCCGGGGTTCCCATGACCGTTACCCGGCCCTTCAACCCCTGGTCCGATATGAGCTGTTTCAACAGGACCCCGCCTCCCAGGGCCACGCCGGCGATGAGATTGTGGCCGCAGCCATGGCCCATACCGGGCAGGGCGTCATATTCGGACATGAAACAGATGTGGGGCCGGCCTTCTCCCGCACTGGCGCTAAAGGCGGTTTTCAGCCCCTTAAAATTTCTTTTGACCTCAAAGCCCCGGCTTTCAAGGAAATCGGCCTGGACCCGGGCGGCCAGTTCTTCTTCCCCGGACAGTTCCGGGTGGTCGTGGATATGAAGCACAATCTCTTCAATTTCTGCTGCATGGGCTTTATAATAGGTCCCCAGGACTTCTTTCAGGTTTTCCATAAAAATTCTTTCCCTGTTGTTTCCTTTCTTTTTTCAACCGGTTCGTCATAACCCCGATGTTAAAATTCAGATTGAAAGCTCGTTGCTACTCAGGTGACAACTATTAAAAAATCAGGCTGAAAGTCAAGAAAATTCATACTGAATTCCAAAAAAAAATGAAACCTTTATTTTGGAAAGCCTTCCGCTAAAACAAGCCCTGTTTTTTTGGCACGGCTTAACGGTTGACATCTGATGGGCTTTTGCTTATCTTAAGCCAAGGCAAAAAGATTGAGTCAGGAGAGACCCGTCATGGTATATACCATCCATCCCTTAGTCCTTGGCACAAAAGTATTTGACAAGAGCATGATGACCTACCAGCACGGTCAGGGCCAACAATATACCATCCCCATCTATGCCTGGCTCATCAAGGGGGGCGACAAAACCATCCTGGTGGATACGGGCGAGATGAGCCCCATCCAGTCCAGGGAACGGGAGGCTGCCATCGGCGGAAAAATTTACACCTTTGAGCAGGCGCTTGAAAAGCACGGTCTGACCCCGGCCGATATTGATATCGTCATCCATACCCATCTGCATACCGATCATTGTGAAAATGATTATAAATGTGAAAACGCAACATTCTATGTCCATGAAAAGGAACTGGAATCCATCCATGATCCCCATCCCCTGGACTACCGGTATCTGTCCGATTATATCGACGATATCGAAGAAAACGGCCAGATAGAAATCGTCCGGCAGGACCAGGAAATCGTCCCCGGCATCCGGGTCCGCCATACCCCGGTCCACACCCGGGGCGGCCTGACCGTGTATATTGAAACCGCCAAGGGAACCGCCGTCATAACGGGCTTCTGCCTCATTGATGAAAATTTCAACCCCCCGCCGGAAATCCGGGGCATGGAAATGGAAGTCATCCCGCCGGGAACCCATGTGGATGTTTACCAGGCCTATGATATCATGAAAGAGGTCCGGGCCGGGGCCGATATACTCATTCCCCTTCACGAGCCGAGGTTTGCCGCCGTGGAGAGCATCGGCTGAATTTGAAAAACCCGAACCCAAGAAAATGTATTGCTTGGAAAAATTGGAATAAACCCTAGAAATTATATCTCTCTTTAAGTAAGCGTTTTTGGCAAAGATGCGTCTTTGCTTTTGGGAGCCGGCCGGAAAAACAGTCCTGTTCACCAGAAGCCGCCTTTTTATAAAGATAATTTTTTAAGGAGATCCCCATGGGAAATGAGAAAATTGAAACCGGTTTTGTGAGTGCAAAAGACCGCACCACCTGCGAAGCGACCCAACAGATGCTTGAAAAAGCCAGGAGAGACGGCGTCATCCTGGATCTGGACCGGGGGTATGACATGAAGCCCTGCCCCATCGGCGAGGTCTCGGCCTGCTGCAAGCATTGCTATATGGGCCCCTGTCGGTTGAATCCCAAGGACCCGTATAAAAAAGTAGGGGTCTGCGGCGCCACCATCGACACCATCGAGGCCCGGAATTTCGGGAGAAATGTAGCGGCTGGATCAGCCTCCCACAACGACCACGGCAGACATATCCTGGAATTGTTCAAACATATTATTGACGGCAAGGTCAAGGATTTCGGCATTGAAGACACCCTTAAACTGGAAAGGGTGGCCCGGTCCGTCGGTATTGAAACCGAAGGCAAGGAGGTTCTGGACGTTGCAAAGGAACTCCATGACGAACTGGAAAAAACCTTTTCCAATGTGGACGGCGAAATGCCCTTTACACGGCGGGCCCCGGCGGTTCTCCAGGAACAATGGCGAAAAGACGGGATCATGCCCAGGGGCGCCATGCTTGAAGTCATGGAAATGATGAGCCGGACCCATATCGGGTGTGACCAGGACTATAACAACCTCATGAAACAGATCGCCAGAACTTCCCTGGCCGACGGATGGGGCGGCTCCATGGTGGCCACTGAACTCTCGGACATCATGTTCGGGACCCCTTCCCCCACCCTGGCCGATGTCAACATGGGGGTATTAAAGGAAGACCATGTGAACATCATTGTCCACGGCCACGAGCCTGCCATGTTCGAAGGCATGCTGGCTGCGGTCTATGATCCCTTTTTCACGGACCAGGCCAAAGCTGCAGGAGCCAAGGGCATCAACCTGGTGGGCATGTGCTGCTCAGGCGCGGAAATGATGTCCCGCCACGGAATCCCCCATGCCGGGAATTTCGGATCCACTGAGGCCATCATGGTGACCGGTGCCGTGGACGCCATGGTCGTGGATATCCAGTGCATCAAACAGGGGCTGGCGGAAGTAGCAAGGTGCTACGACACCCATCTCATCACCACCAATCCACGGTGCCATATTGAGGGGGCCACCCATATCGATTTTGAAGAAACAGACCCGAAAAAATGCACGGATCAGATCCTGGCCAAGGCCATTTCCCGGTTCGGGTCCCGGAAAATGCCCGTTGAAATCCCGAGAATCATCCAGAAAGGGGTTCACGGATTTACCCACGAATATATTGAATACATGCTGGGTGGAACCTTCAGGGGCAGCTATGTCCCCTTGAACGACAATATCATCAACGGCCGGATCAGGGGCGTGGCCGGGGTGGTAGGCTGCACCAACCCCAAGGTCAAACAGGATTCCATCCATGTGGAGCTGGTCAAAGAATTGATCCGGAACGATGTCCTGGTCCTCCAGACCGGGTGTTCCCAGATAGCCCTGGCCAAGGCCGGGCTCCTGGTCCCGGAAGCGGCTCCCCTGGCAGGACCTGGTCTTTCCGAGGTCTGTGAAACCGTGGGAATCCCGCCGGTCTTGGGTCTGGGCTCCTGTGTCGATAATACCCGGATTCTCATTGCCGCCTCGGCCATGGTCAAGGCCGGGGGCCTCGGCAATACCATTGCCGATCTTCCGGCGGCCGGCTGCGCGCCGGAATGGATGAGCGAAAAGGCCCTGGCCATTGGCCAGTATTTCGTGTCTTCAGGCGTGTATACGGTGTTCGGCATCGGTTTTCCCGCCATCAAGGACACCAAATTTTACAACCTCCTGTTTGACGGCTTGGAAAAACAGGGATACGGGAAATGGGGCACGGCTTCAGACCCCATTGAAATCGCCCGCATGATGATCGCCCATATCGATAAAAAGAGAAAGGCCCTGGGCATTGACAAGGCCAGGGAAAGAACCCTGGTGGATATGTCGGACCGCCGCGACCTGGCCTCCTGATATCCTGAACCCCCCGGCCCGGCATTTCCCCCGCTGGGCCGGGGGCCCCTCACATCTTTACCCCTGGTTTCAGCAAGAGAAAATTTTATTTTCCGTCAGGCTTAAAAACCGGCTCCCGGTTTCCGTGACATGGATCATGCTTTCAATGCCGGCGGCAAATTCATTCTTGAAAATACATTTGGGTTCCACGGCAAAGACCATTCCCGGCTTTAAGACCTCTTTTCTGCCCCGGGCCAGGACCGGATTTTCCACCAGCTCAAGGCCGATGCCGTGGCCGATGAATCTGGATTTCAGGCCCGGCAGCCCCAGGAACTGATCTTTCAGGCCCAGGGCTTCCGCCTTTTGGACCGCGGTTTCAAAGACCTCGCCCAGGGCAATGCCCGGCGCCATTTTTTCCCGCACCGCAACCAGGATCTCAATGGAGGCGAGACAGGCGTCCCTGGCCTTGTCCGTCATCTTCCCCATGACAAACATCCTGGATTCGTCAATATGATATCCGTCCAGCAGGGTGCCGAAATCCACCAGGATGGGCTCGTTTTTCTCCATGGGTTTGGGCCCGGCCCCATAGGGATAGGCCTTGGACATACCCGTGCCGCAGAGGGGGGAATCCAGCCCGCCGGGAAGCCCCCCGTTTTTCCCGCTCAGAACATGGAAGGGAAAGCCTTCCAGCCGGTAATGCCGGGTTAAAAGCTTGCCCGAATGGCCCAGGGTTCTGGAATAGGCCTCAAACATGCCGGCAAACTCCATTTCCGAAAGCCCGGGCCTTATGTTTTTTTCCATGAAATCAAAGGTCAGCTTGGACGCAAGGGCTGCCGCCTCCAGCTTTTCGATTTCAAAGGCGGATTTGATCTGGCGGCAGGCTTCAACGGCAGGGGACCCGTCTTTAAATGCCGTTCCCGGAAAAAGCTGCTGATAGAAGAGATAGTCCCTCACCGGCACCACATCAAAGGCAAGGCCGCAAACCCGGGGAAGCCTTTTAAAATGCGCCTGGGTCCATAGGGGGATGTCCCTCACCGAGTCAATGGATTCGATGCGGGTAAAGGCCGCTTCCTGCCGGGCACGGGGCAGATACCGCTTGACAAAGAGAACCGGGTCCCGGTCCGTTTCCACATAGAGATAGCAGTCCTGGGCCGTTCCGCAGAAATAATAGATATCCGGCCGATGGGTGAGAAAAAGGGCGTCCAGCCTTTGCTCAGCCATCTGCTTTTTCAGGTTTCGAATTCTCGATAGAATTTCCGGTTCCGGGACCGGTTCAAAGGGGTAGCCGGGCATGATCTTCCTTTCTGTGACGATTGAATCCAGCACCGCTGCATTCTGCGGGAGGCCGTGTTCCCAAACCCCAGACATACACGGAACCGGGCCGATGATCAACGGAAATTTCCGGAATAATGGTATTGAGGCATTTTTTCCATCGTGATATCCAAAGGCCAATATCGCACTGAAATGAGAGGTATGCGGTTAAAAAAAAATCAATGAATTCATGTGGTTGTTAATTTGTAGAAATTATTTAACGGAGGATATTCGGGCAACTGGTTAATTACTTGTTGGTCGGGCGCTATACTCCCTTGACAATTGCTGCGTATGGACCCGATTTTGTTCGGCGCGCAGTATTTCACAATAAAGCGAATGAGCAGCGATCAGAGCCTAAATAATTATTATAGGAATCTATCCTTCACACTTTTTTCATTGTTCCGGGGAGAGGAATAGCCGCCAAAGAAGTCATCAAGCGCCACACCATACGGCCGGCTACCGGGTCAGCGGCATTGCCGGCAGATATTTTTTGCTTTAAATTTCATCCTGGGTGACAATCCGGTCCCGGCCGTTGTTCTTGGCAATGTAGAGGGCGTCGTCGGCCCGTTTGATAAGGGCCTCTTCCGGTTCATTGAGCCTGTAAAGGGCGATGCCCATGGAAACGGTAACCCTTCCCATGGATTCCCCTGTTTCTTTGAGCTTCCATTCCTTTCTGGCCAGGGTATCCTTTATTTTCTGGGCCACGGCCGTTGCTCCGTCAAGAGCTGTTTCCGGCAGGAGAATGAGGAATTCTTCTCCGCCGTAGCGGGAAGCAATATCATTTTTTCTCAAATGACTTTTCAACAGATTGGCAATGCTTTTTAAGAGGCTGTCACCCACAAGGTGGCCATAGGTATCATTGACCCGTTTAAAATAGTCGATATCCACCATGATAATGGAAAAAGGGAGTTCATTCTGCTTTGCCCTGATCCTTTCCAGCTCAAAGCGTTTTTCAAAGCCCCGTTTGTTGAAAAGAGAGGTTAAGGCGTCGGTCTGTGCTTCCTGCTGGGATTTTTCAAGTTCCTGCTGCAATAGTTTTAAGTCGTCGGTGGACATTTTCATCCGGGTTTGAAGCCGTTTGCCGGAATCCACCAGATCTTTTGTTTCAAGGATCATCTGGTCCACAATGGCCTTGATTTCATGATAATCCCGGGCTTGGCCGACCTGGGAGGCCAGGTCGCTGAGGACTTGGCCGTGGCCGGCCAGATCCCCTTCGGTTTCAAGAACATGGCCGGTGATATCTTTGAGCATCAGGGCAATTTTGGTCAAAAGCTTGCTGATCACAAGCCTGTCCCCGTCGGCCACATATTTCTGGTAAAGGGTTTCCACATTGTCGGCATTGATGGGCTGTTCAGCGTCAAGGGAAGTATCAATGGCCTTTTTCAGCTTTATATTCTTTCCGGAAACATATTCATACCAGACCGTATAATTCACAGGGTTGGCCGGCAGATTGTATTTTGAAATATAGGTCAGGGCCAGTCTCAGATATTCGCCGGCCCTGTTTCTTTCCTCGGTGTACGCCATGTGCTACCTCTTGCCCTTTGTCATCCGGTTGCTTTTTGTATGGTTGAGCGCTCGTTTCAAAGAGACAAATTCCTTTAACACGGGTTAACTTGCCAGGCCCAGTTGCCCGCAACCCGCGGCAACGGAGCGGCCCTTGCTCCATCGTTTGATCACAAATATCCCCTGTCCGGCCAGGATTTCGGCAAATCTCTGCATATCATCGTCACAAGGGGATTCATAATTGAATCCCGTGACGGGATTTAAAGGAATCAGGTTCAGCCTCACCGGTAAGGGATGTATATATTCTGCCAGCTTTATTGCATCACTCGCAGAATCATTCAAGCCCTTTATGAGAATATATTCAAACAGAAAACATTCGCGCCGGGTCAGGGGGAAATTTTTCAATGCCGTTTTCAGCGCCTGGAGGGAATGGGCATGATTGACCGGCATTAAAAAGGAGCGGGTTTTATCTTCTGCCGCATTGATGGACACGGCCAGCCTCAGTCCCTTCATGTTCAGGCGGCCCAGGGCTTCGATGCCGCCGACCAGCCCGGAGGTGGATACGGTGATATGCCGCAGAGCGATATCAAATCCCTTCTGTTCATTCATGATCCGGACGGCGGAAATGACATTGTCAAAATTATCAAATGGCTCGCCCATTCCCATAAAAACGATATTTTTAATGTTTTCTCCCAGGACAAACCGGGCATTGAACACCTGGCCGATGATTTCGGAGATTGAAAGGTTTCGCTTCAGGCCTGCCCGGCCGGTTTCACAGAACCGGCATCCCATCCTGCACCCGGCCTGGCTGGAAACACAAAGGGTATTGCGGCCGGTCATGGGAATGAGCACAGATTCTATTTTCAAGCCGTCGGACAGCCTGGTGATGAATTTGACCAGATCTTTTTCCCTGAAGGTATCCGTGACCTGTCCCGGGGCAAGGATGAGACGGTTTTCAAGCTTTTTTGCAAAGGCTTGGGAAGCGGCAAATTCCGGGAGGCTCAGAATCTCCGGATTCCCGGTTTTGTATATCTGCCGGTAAAGGGCGGACGCATGGAACAGTCCTTTGCCGAAGTTTGTTCTGAAAAAACCGGTCAGTTCCTTCAGGGTGAATTCCAATATATTCATTTTACTCTTTTTTTCATTCAAGGATGAGTTTGTTTAATATCAGAACCAGGGCCGGATGCCAATGATTATTCTTGAAGGACGGTTTTTCAGGATTTCGGCAGCCGAGGGGGCATTCCTCGGCTGCCGGGGCAGGGTTTCAGGAAGATTTAAATGTTTTCAAGATGGGTATCGGTCAGGGCTCCGCCGGCATCACCGGTATTAAGGGTCCCCCTGGTTTCGATGAGGAGCACCGTGCAAAGATCTTTGCAGACCGGTTTATGTTCCGTATTTTTCGGGATAACCACCAGGTCCCCCTCTGCCAGGAAGAGAATTTTTTCTCTCAGGTGAATCTCAAAACCGCCTTCCACGGCATAAAATACCTCGTCTGTGTCCGGGTGCCGGTGCCAGACAAATTCCCGCCTGGCCTTGACCAGCTTGAAATCATAATCGTTCATCCCTGCAATGCGCTTATATGCATGAAGCTCTGTGATCAGGGCGGCCTTTTCCTTTAGATTGACGACAGTGATGTCCATTGTCTTTCCTTTCCGTTAAGGTTAAATGAGGCAACTATAATGAAGGGACCTCAAAATATCCATTTGTGATTTTTAAAGGATGTGTTAAAAATTTCTGAATGGAATTTCATCAATTAACCTCATTTGTCACCGTTGCCCGCACCGGGAACCTCACCCGGGCTGCGGCTGAATTGAACACCACCCCGCCGGCGGTTTCCACCCATATTCGGCAATTGGAGGAAGAGCTGGGGCTCGTGCTGTTCACCCGGACTGCCAAGGGCATGCGCCTGACCTCACAAGGGCAAGGGATGGAAAAAAAGGCCCGGGATATTCTTCTGGCCTCGGATGAGATGCAGGCCCTGGCCAAAACCCTTCAACAGGAGATCCGGGGCCGTGTCCGCCTCGGGATCAATGCAGGCCCCGATTTTCTGAAGATTCCGGATACGATCAGGGCCCTTTTCCGGAAACACCCCGGCATCGGCCTTGAAATCATAATCTCTTCCACCGGTGAAATTTTAAAACAGGTTGAGGCGGGAATCCTGGATTGCGGGTTTGCCTTCGGCAGTCGGATGACCAGCCGGGTGGAATCGGTTTTCCTTTCTCCTGTGGGGCTTGAAATCGTCATCCCCATGGCGTTTAAGGACCGTTTACCCTCCGGGGATTTCACGGCCGTCTCGGCCCTTCCCTGGATCTTTCCCTCCCACCCCTGCCCTTTTCTGGACACGGTGGTGTCCTTTTTAAAGGAAAGGGGAATGGAGCTACAGAACAAGATTTTTGCCAATGATGATATCACCAAGGCCGCCTTTATTGAACAGGGCCTTGCCGTCAGCGTCCTTGAAAAAAGTGAGGCAAACGATTATGCCCAAAGGCAAAAGGCCTTTTTTTGGCAGGGGGAGGAGCGGTTTGAAACCTCCCTGTTCTTTGTCTATTCCCGGCAAAGGGCCGGGGATAGGCTCATCCGCACCGTGGCCGACTGCCTCACGGATCCCTGGAAGACTTCGTGAGCCTTTATGGTTCAGACCTGGTCCCGGAAGAAATAGGGGGGCATCAGGGCCATAGGACAAAGACCTGCTCGTCCACCATGGATCTGGCCTGGGACCTGGCCGGCCGAAACCTGCTGCCGGAATTTGCCTTTGTCCGCGCCGAAACCCAGACCCATGGCCGGGGGCAATTTGGGCGGACCTGGGTATCGGCTCCCGGGAATCTCTTTGTCACCGTCAGGCTTCCCGATGCGGCCGAAATTCTGGATACGCTGCTGCCCCTGGGCCTGGGCCTGATCCTTGTTCAGACCCTTGAAACCCTCCGGGTCCCGGCCCGGATCAAATGGCCCAATGATATCCTGGTTGGGCTTTCCAAGGTGGGGGGGATTCTGGTTGAAAAAAGAGGTCCTGTCATCATGGCCGGCCTGGGAGTGAATATCTGTTTTGCCCCCGAGAGCAGCCTTCTGGAAAATTTTTTTCACATCAAGTCTGGCTGTTTGGCGGAATCTGGTGTAAATTTGGAAGCTTCAGACCTATGGGCCCTGGTTCTTGAACAGATCAAAGGCCGTATTCCCCGTATGATGTCGGACCCCTTGACGGTGGTCGAAGACACCGGGGCAGTGCTGGCGTTTCAGGGAGAAACCATGGTCCTGGAAGAGACAGGCGATAGTGACGGGCCGGGCCGGATTACCGGAATTGACGCACAGGGCGGGCTCATCATCGAGACAATAAAAGGGATAAGATCCATCCGTCGAGGAAGGATTGTCCCCAGGGTGGTTTAATGATATGCAAGGAGCAGAAAAGCAATGAAGACTTTTGACCAGGTCGTGAAGGAAATAAACGGAAAAAAAATTCTGGTGGCCAACCGCGGTATCACGGCCCGCCGCATCACCCGGTCCATCCGGGAAGTCCTGGGAGCCATCCCGGTTCTGACCGTCACCGACGTGGACAAGATTGCTCCCTTTACCGCCGGGGCCCAGGAGCTGATCCTTCTGGGTGAAAACCCCAGGGCCTATCTGGAGATCGACCGGATCCTGAAGCTGGCCAGGGAGCACAATATTGCCGCCATCCATCCGGGCTGGGGCTTTGCTTCGGAAGATGCGGGCTTTCCCAAAAAATGCGAGGATGCCGGAATCCTGTTCATCGGCCCGCCCACGGAACCCATGAAGCTCCTGGGAAACAAGGTCAAGGTCCGGGATCTGGCCCGGAAACTCAAGATCCCGGTGGTGCCCGGCTCCCTGGATGCCGTGGAAGTGGATGAGGCCCGGAAGATGGCCCTGGACCTGGGGCTGCCCGTCATGCTCAAGGCCGAAGGCGGCGGCGGGGGTCGGGGCATTTACGAGGTCTATGATATGGACCAGCTCGAAACCGCCTTTTCCAAGGCCTCGGTCCTGGCCCAGGCCTCCTTCGGCAATCCGCGGATCTATGTGGAAAGGCTGCTGACCTCGGTGCGCCACATCGAAATCCAGGTCATCGCCGACCGGTACGGCAATGTCTTTGCCTTTGACGAGCGCGACTGCACGGTCCAGAGAAACCACCAGAAGCTGGTGGAAATCACGCCCTCTCCCTGGCCCAACATGACCGAAGAATTGAGAAAGCGTCTTAAAGACTATGCCAAACAACTGGTCAGCGAGGTGGGCTATTATTCCCTGGCCACGGTGGAATTCCTGGTGGATGCGGACCAGAACCCCTATCTCATTGAGGTCAACACAAGGCTCCAGGTGGAGCACGGCATCACCGAATGCCGTTACGGCATTGATCTGGTGGAAGAGCAGATCGCCATTGCCTTCGGTTCAAAGCTCAGGTTCAACGAAAAGAAAACCCGGCCCGTGGCCCATGCCATCCAGGTGAGGATCAACTGCGAGGATCCCAGGCACAATTTTGCGCCCAATGCCGGCCATATTGCCCGGTATATCTCGCCCGGCGGGCCGGGGGTACGGCTGGATTCCTGCATTGCCGGCGGCTATGAATTCCCGTCCAACTACGATTCGGCCGCCTCGCTCCTCATTGCCCACGGCGCCACCTGGGACAAGACCCTGGCCGTCCTGAACCGGGCCCTGAAGGAGTACATTATCGGCGGGGTCAAGACCACCATCCCCTTTCACCAGAAAATCGTTTCCGATCCGGTATTCCGGTCCGGCCTTTACGACACCCGGTTTATCCAGAGCCGTCCCGGCCTGATCCGGTACAAGGATATTGAATCCGAGGCCCTGCGCCTGTCCCGGCTCATGGCTGAAATTTCGGCCATGGGATACAATCCCCATATCCAACTGTCCGAATACCGGGGACCCCACGATAAACGGGTGGGCGCCTTCGAGCCGGTGCTGCCGCCCCTGGACCCCACACCGCCCAAGGGCCGGTATCCACGGGGGGACCGGAAGGGCATCATCGACTATGTGAGGGACGCCGGCATTGTCCATTTTTCCGATACCACAGCCCGGGACATCACCCAGTCCAATTCCGGGAACCGGTTCCGCATGGCCGAGGACCGGCTCATGGGGCCCTACCTGGACCGGTGCGGATTTTTCTCCATTGAAAACGGGGGCGGGGCCCATTTCCACGTGGCCATGATGGCCAATATGACCTATCCGTTCTATGAAGCCCGTCTCTGGAACAAGTTTGCGCCGGTCACGCCCAAGCAGATCCTGGTCCGGTCCACCAATCTCCTGGGCTACAAGCCCCAGCCCAAAAACCTCATGTGGATGACCAGCGAGTCCATCTGCGAGCACCACGATATTGTCCGGTGCTTTGATTTTCTCAATCATATCGAGAATATGCGGCCCCTGGCCGAGGTGGTCTTAAATTCGCCCCAGAACGTGTTCCAGCCCGCCGTATCCCTGTCCTGGGCCAAGGGCTTCGACATCCCCCACTACCTCGGCGTGGTGGAAGATATCCTGAAACAGGCCGCGGACGTGGCCGGGGTGTCCATGAAAAAGGCCCAGTCCCTCATCATCCTGGGTTTAAAGGACATGGCCGGGGTCTGCCCCCCCAGGTTCATCTCGGCCCTGGTGAAAGAAATCCGCAAAAAATACCCGGCCCTGCCGGTGCATTACCACCGCCACTGCACGGACGGCCTGTTCGTGCCGGCCGTGGGCGCCGCCGCTTTGGCCGGGGCACATATCGTGGATACGGCCATGGGCGCGGCCGTGCGCTGGTACGGACAGGGCGAGGTCCTGTCCACGGCGGCCTATATCGAAGAGGAACTGGGTCTGAAAACCGACCTGAACAAGGACATGATCCGGACCTGCAATTTTGTGTTGAAGCAGATCATGCCCTATTACGACCGGTACACGGCCCCCTATTTCCAGGGCGTGGACCATGATGTGGTATCCCACGGCATGCCCGGCGGCGCCACCTCCTCGTCCCAGGAAGGGGCCATGAAACAGGGCTATATCCGGCTTCTGCCCCAGATGCTGAAATTCCTGGCCGGCACCCGGCAGATCATTCGGTACCATGATGTCACCCCCGGGTCCCAGATCACCTGGAACACGGCCTTTCTGGCCGTGACCGCAGCCTATCAGCGGGGCGGTGAAGACGAGGTGAACCACCTGCTCTGGATTCTGGATACGGTCATCTCCACACCCGAATCCAAGCTCAACGCGGAAATGAAAAAGGACCGACTCGTCCTTTACAGGGACAGCAATGACGCCTTCAGAAACCTCCTCCTGGGAAAATTCGGGAAACTGCCCCTGGGCTTTCCGCCGGACTGGGTCTATGAAAGCGCCTTCGGGAAAAACTTCAGGGACGCCCTGGCATCCAGAACTGAAGCCTCTCCCTTGGAAGGCCTGGAACCCGTGGATGCCGAGGCTGAAAAAGCCATCCTGGATCAGCAGATCGGACGGTCGGCCATCCACGAGGAACTGGTCATGTATTTGAACCACCCCGGCGATGCCCTGAAAACCATCCTGTTCCGGAACGAATTCGGCAACCCCAACCAGGTGCCCCTGGATGTCTGGTTCGAAGGCCTTGTGCCGGGCCGGGAGATCCAGTTCCGCGACACCCGGGAAAAGCCCCATTCCATGAAGATCCTGGGCATTGAGCCGCCGGATGAAAAGGGCATGAGCGTGGTGCGCTACACCCTGAACGGTGAGGTCTTCCTCCATACGGTCAAGGTGGGTGCGGCCACGGGCCATGAAGCGGATGCCGTCCCCATGGCGGACCCGGGCAATCCCAACCACGCCGGGTCCCCCAGCAACGGCGACCTCTGGATCATGTATGTCAAGCCCGGGGATACGGTTAAAAAGGGTGAGGAATTATTTAACATCACCATCATGAAGCAGGAGAAATCCGTGGTTTCCGCCGTGGACGGCATCGTGAAAAGGGTGATGAAAACCGCGGATTATAAATTCGACAAAAAAATGGTGCCCGTGAAATCAGGGGAGCTGCTGGTGGAGCTGGGACCCCTTCCGAAACAATGCCCGGAATGCGGGGAACCCTTTGTCCATCTTGATTTTAAATTCTGCCCCCAGTGCGGGAAAAAGGTCTGAGAAAGAGTTTAAAGAATTACCTGCGTCTTAAGCCGGATGTCCATTTTGACAAAAAGTTTAAGGCGCAGGCGCCCATGCGCACTGCAAAGGATTCCTTGCCTTGATGATCCATGGGCATCTCACCCTTTGGCCCATACATTTTTTCCATCATTTTTCCGACTTCTTTTTTGATGAGGCCCCGGAAGGGAACCTGGGCGATCATGCCGTAAAGGGCGGCATTTCCCCTGGAAGAAAGACCTGGATCGGCCTTTACCCTCTCAACGGCTTCCCGTAAATCCGAAAGATACTGATCCGCTACGGCCTCATGGGCCGGGGTCACCATGGCATGGAGCCCTTCGGGCCGCTGCAGGCGGTCCACATGCCAGCCCCTGTCCTCCATGATATCGCCCACGGCAAATATACCGACCTTTTTATCGGTCGAGCCGTATGCAAAAACACTCATCACGGGTTTTCCAAGGATTTTCAGCCCGTCCACGGCATTGATACCGGCGGTGAGTTTTTGGGTGGTTTCCATGACGCCCTTGGCCATCTCACAATATCCGTTCATGCCAAGGCTGTTCATGGCGGCCCAGGCTGCGGCTATGGGTCCGCCGGGCCGGGTACCGAGAAGGGCGGGGGAAGCGAATACGCCTCCGGGCCAGCCGGGATGGATAAAAAACTGGTGCCTTAAATACGCCATGCTTTTATACAGCACGACTGAGGCGCCTTTGGCCCCAAATCCGTATTTATGGACATCGGCCGATATGGAGGTCACCCCTTCACACCGGAAATCAAATTCCGGGACCCGGTATCCGGCTTTTTCCATAAAGGGCAGAAAAAATCCCCCCAGGCAGGAATCCACATGAAAAGGGATATTTTTTTCAGAGGCAACCCGGCCGATGTCTTTGATGGGGTCAATGACCCCGTGGGGGTAGGAAGGGGCAGACGCCACGATCAGGATGGTATTTCCATTGATCTTTTTTTTCAGTACATCCACATCAACGGTAAAATCCTCTTTCAGGGGAATCTTGACCATTTTGACGTTGAAATATTTGGCTGCCTTATCCCAGGCCACATGGATGGTTTCCGGGGCGATCATCTCCGGCGCAAGGCCTTTCCATCGCCTTTTGGAGCGGGCCCGCTCCCGGTAAGCCAGAACCGGCAAAAGGCAGGACTCCGTACCCCCGGAAGTCATGGTTCCCACCACCTGTTCATCGCCGTTCAAAAGTCCGGCTGTCATTTGAACCACCTCATGTTCAAACCGCTTCAAGCTTTTAAATGCCATGGGGTTCAGGGCATTTTCGCTGAAATACAGGTTATGGGTTTTTTTAATAAAAGCGTCATGCTCCCGGTTCAACTGATAGACAAGAGACCAGGTCCGGCCGTTTTTGAAATCCGCATCGTTTTCCCGGAAGGATTGCATGGTCTCCAGGATGTCATCATGGGGCCTTCCTTCAGGTGGAAACAAGATCATTGCAGGACCCTTTCAGCTCCACAGGCCTAACCTATTTGGCAATAAAAACAGGGCAGTCGGATTTGTTCAGCACCTGGTGGGCCACGCTGCCCAGGAAGAGCCCGGCAAAGGCCGTGACCCCCCGGGAGCCCATGATGATGAGGTCGATTTTTTCAATTTTGGCCACTTCCGGGATCTTGTTGCCGGGCGCTCCTTCCACAAGGCGCACCTCATAATTGACCTTTGCTTCCTCAAGCATGTCCACAAAGGGTTTGACCAGCTCTTCGGACACTTTCTGGACATCATCGATGACCTGCTGGAAATACGGCTCGGCCAGGATAATGGGAAACCGGTCATGGCAATGCATCAGGACTATTTTGGCATCCATGAGCTTTGCAAGGCCGATGGCATACCGGGTTGATTTAATGGATTGCTCCGACCCGTCCACGGGGTTCAGTATTTTCTTGATATTCATTGCATCCTCCCTTCCAGCCTTCAGACGAGGCTGACTGTGATAGTTCATATGCTGTCAGGATAATGGATCAATTAGAGTATATCCCTTTTTAGCTATTAATCACAGGATAAATTGAAAATCAAAGTAAATATTGACAAAATTCTACCACAATGTGATATTCAAACCTTAATTTTATACTCGTAACAGAAAAATCAAGGTGAAGATCATCATGACGGAAAAAAGAGCATATCATTTTGAAACCAGGGCCATCCACGAAGGCCTGAAGGACTCCTCCTGGCAGGGTTCCACCCTTCCCCCCATTTTCCAGACCGCGGCCCATTATCACGAGACAGCCGACAACCTGAGCCAGACCTTTGCCGGAAAGACCGAGGACCATATCTATATGCGGCTTTCCAACCCCACCAGCCGATTCCTGGAGCAGAAGCTGGCCTCCCTGGAATCCGGAGCCGGAGCCGTGGTGACCGGGTCCGGCATGGCGGCCATCAACAATGCCTGCATGACCCTCTTGCGGGCCGGGGATGAATTTGTGGCCAGCAAGGCCCTGTTCATGTCCACCTACACCCTTTTCAACACCATTTTCCGAAAATACGGGATCACGGTGAAATTTGCCGATCCCCTGAACCTGAGTGAAATCGAGGCGGCCATCAATGGGAAGACCCGCTTTGTCTATATGGAAACCATCACCAATCCGGGCATGGAGGTGGCGGATATCCGGAGTATTGCCGAGATGGCCCATGCCCATGGAGCGCCCCTTCTGGTGGACAATACCCTGGCCTCTCCCTGGCTTTGCCGGCCCCTGGAACTGGGAGCCGATATTGTCATGCATTCCACCACAAAATACCTTTCCGGCCATGGGGCCGCCATCGGCGGGGTTGTCGTGGATGCCGGAAACTTTGACTGGACCGGTGAACGATTTGCCGATTTTGCGCCCTTTGTGGACCAGAAGGGCAAACTCGCCTTTTTACACCGGATGTTTAAGGAATATCACGTCCATTTCGGCACCACCCCGGCCCCCTTTCATTCCTTTTTGACGGCCGTGGGCCTCAACACCCTGGGCCTCCGCATGGAGCGCCACATGGACAATGCCTTGAAAGTGGCCAATTTTTTAAAGGCCCACCCAAAGGTGGAATGGGTGAATTTTCCCGGTTTCCCGGAGCATAAAAGTTATGAAACAGCCAAAAAACAATTTGGCAACAAAGGCTTCGGCGCCATGCTGACTTTTGGCCTCAAGGACCAGGAGGCCTGTTTCAGACTCATCGACCACCTGGACATGATTTTAAACCTGGCCAACCTGGGGGATTGCAAAACCCTCATCATCCACCCCTATTCGTCCCAGTATGTTTCCTTTCCCGAGGCACTGAAAAATGAGCTGGCCGATCCCAAACTGCTGCGCTTTTCTCTTGGCATCGAGCACCCGGAGGATATTATTCATGATCTTGAACAGGCACTGGCCGCCGTTTAAAAAAAGGGTGGCGCCATGAGCGAATATACGGATTCGTCCCGGCCCGGCCGGACCGTAGGGCTTGTGGAAAAAAAAACCTTTACCTTTGCCGGACCGCCGGACCGGCTGAGGTTGGAAAGCGGGGCCGAGATTGGTCCCGTCACACTGGCCTTTGAGACCTGCGGAACCCTGAACCCGGATAAAACAAATGCCGTCCTGGTGCTTCACGCCCTGTCCGGGGACTCCCATGTGGCCGGGTATTATGACCCAAAGGATGCCAAGCCCGGATGGTGGGATATCATGGTGGGGCCGGGCAAGGGAATCGATACGGACCACTATTTTGTAATCTGTTCCAATATCATCGGGTCCTGCTGCGGGTCAACGGGTCCTGCATCCGTCAATCCTGAAACCGGCGAAGAATACGGGACCCGGTTTCCCGTCGTCACCATCGGAGATATGGTGGAGGCCCAGAAAGCTCTTCTGGACCATCTGGGCATTGATACCCTCCTGTCGGTCATCGGCGGGTCCGTGGGCGGCATGCAGGTCCTGGAATGGTGCGCACGGTTTCCGGAAAGGGTGAGGTCCGCCGTGCCCCTTGCCACCACCTCCCGGCATTCGGCCCTGGCCATTGCCTTTAACGAGGTGGCAAGACAGGCCATCATGGCCGACCCCAACTGGAACGAAGGCCATTATTATTCCGGGAAAAAACCGGACATGGGCCTGGCCATCGCCCGGATGATCGGGCATATCACCTATCTGTCCGATGAATCCATGCGGCTTAAATTCGGGCGCAAACTCCAGAACCGGTCGGCCCTGAGTTTTGAATTCGGGGCCGAATTCCAGGTGGAAAGCTATCTTCAATACCAGGGCAAGAAATTCATCGAGCGCTTTGACGCCAATTCCTTTTTGTATATCACCAAGGCGGCGGATTATTTTGACCTGGCCCGGCAATACGGCTCCGGGTCCCTGGTCAAGGCCTTTTCCCGGTGCCGGGCAAAATTTCTCGTGGTGTCCTATACCTCGGACTGGCTCTATCCCACCTACCAGTCCAGGGAAATGGTCAAGGCCATGAAAAAAAACGACCTGGATGTCAGCTTCTGCGAGATTGACGCCCAGTGGGGCCATGACGCCTTCCTTTTGCCCAATGACCGGCTGGACCATCTCATGGCCGGTTTTCTAAAGGGGGTGTTCGATGAAATTGAGTGATCTGAGGTATGATCTGAGCATCATCGCCTCCTGGATCGAACCCGGATCAAGGGTCCTGGAACTGGGATGCGGGGAGGGGGATCTTCTGCACTGGCTGAAAAAGGAAAAGGCCGTCAAGGAGAGGGGCATCGAGATCCAGGAATCCAAGGTGGAAAAATGCATTGAAAAGGGAATTTCCGTGCTCCAGGGAGATATCAATGAAGAAATCCAGGATTATCCCGACAACACCTTTGATTATGCCATCTGTTCCCAGACCCTTCAGCAGGTATTTGAGCCCAGAAGCCTGATCCATTCCATGATGCGGGTGGCCAAGAAGGGCGTGGTGAGCTTCCCCAATTTCGGCCATTACCGGGTCAGGATGCAATTGGCCTTGACGGGCCGGGCCCCGGTGACAAAGGAGCTTCCCTATTCCTGGCACGACACCCCCAATATCCGGGTCTTAAGCCTTCTGGATTTTCAAAAATTTACAGAAGACGCCGGGGTTAAGATTTTTAAACAGGCCGCCATCAACACAGGGGCCAACCCGCGCCAGGGCAGACGCACCACGGTTTTGCCCAACCTCCTGGCCACCTACGGCATTTTTCTCATCGGAAAGGAATGAAAAATGGGATGCGTTCATCAGCTTTGAAAACATGCTGACCCTTTAATCTCATTAACCCTTGAAAGTATAAGGAGCCCCCATGGACACAACACATTGGAATCCCGGTACCCTTCTGGAAATGTCGGGATACTACTGGAGAACCTGCACCCTCCACACCGGCGTAAAGCTGGATATTTTTACGGCCATCGGGCCGGATACCCTGTCCTGCGATGCCGTCAACCAAAAGATCAAGGCGGACCCGCGGGGCCTTGCCCTGCTTCTCAATGCCCTTACGGCCATGGGGCTGCTGGTCAAAACCGGCGAAACCTATGCCAATTCCCCGGCGGCCCTCAGCTTTCTGTCCAAGGATTCGCCCCAGTATATCGGGTTCATCATCATGCACCACCACCATCTCATGGAGTCCTGGCAGAACATGGGCAAGGCTGTCATGGAGGGCGGGCCCATCCGGGAAAGTGCCTCCTTTTCCGATGATGAATGGCGGGAAAGCTTTCTCATGGGCATGTTCAATATGGGCATGGCCGTTGCCCCGAAACTGTCAAAGGAAATGGATCTTTCCGGCTGCCGAAACTTCCTGGACTTCGGGGGAGGCCCCGGAACCTTTGCCATTCATTTCTGCCTGGCCAACCCAGGGTTGAGCGCCTCGGTTTATGATCTTGGGACCACAAAGCCCTTTGCCGAAAAAACCATAGAAAAATTTAAGGTATCGGACCGGGTTGAATTTATTTCCGGGAATTTCATTGAAGAGGAATTTCCCTTTCCCAAAGCCTATGACGCCGCCTTTCTCTCCCATATCATCCACGGCGAAGGCCCGGAAGACGCCGCCGACGTCATCCGGAAAGCTGTGTCCGCCCTGAAACCGGGCGGCAGGATTTTCATCCATGAATTTATCCTGGACAATGACCTGGCCGGACCCTTATTCCCGGCCCTGTTTTCCATCAATATGTATCTTGGCACGGACAAGGGCCAGGCCTACAGCGAGGCCCAGCTTTCCGCCATGCTCAAGGCAAACGGGGTGACCGATATCCGGCGCCTTGCCTTTTCAAGCCCGACCCGGTCCGGGGTCATCCAGGGCCGGGTTGCCGAATAAGGACCGGATGATCAGGTATGGTCTACAAAATGATAATGGCAGAACCCAGGTTTGCCCCAGGCAAATATTGAAACCATGGAAATTTCTTTTATGTTGCAATAAGTGATTTTTGGATTTTACATTGATAGCGCCGTGACTTTGTGTCGCGCATCAGCCAGTCCGCAGCAAACGATTGTCGGCTTATATTTTTTTCTGTAATTCTTCTTTTGTGATATCGCAGTCTTGTAAAATCTGTGCAAGAAGTCCACGGCCAATGCTCTCCCCCCGGTGTAAAGGCACAACCGTGCATCGACCGTCTTTATGTTGCAGGAAATGATGGCTGCCTTTAATACGGATGACTTCGAACCCCAATTTACGCAAGGCACGAATTAACCTGCTGCCGGTCATAGACGGGTAGTTGCTCATGCGTTGATCGCCACTTTTTGCACACCAATAAATTCATTGGGTGTCGGTTTCTCCACTTCTAGGCAAAGCTCAATGGCCTCTTTAATTCTTTTCATTAACGTATCAAGAGATTTTGCCTGCGTATGGCAACCGCGTAATGCCGGCACAGAGGCAACAAAATAGCCATCCTCATCTTTTTCGATAATTACGCTGAATTCTTTCATTTTTTTCCCTCCAAGATTTCATATTCGATCCTGATCGGTATCCATTCCTCTATCCCTTAATATTTTTCTTTCTGGAAATCAATCAGGAAAAATCCTTTGCACAGGGTGGGGAACCCCTTCATGGGAATGAACATGGCCGCAAGAATCGGGTGGAAAAACGGGGCTGGTTTGTTTATAGTGTGTCTGTAATAAAAATGAGGGTACACAGATGACAGACGCAAAAGAAATATCCCCGCAATGGTCCCGGGATTATGAAATCGTTGAAAAGGCCATCCGTTTTATCGAAGAAAATTATGGGGCCCGGCCCTCCCTGGCCCGCATCGCTGAATCGGTGAACCTGAGCGAATTCCATTTTCAGCGGCTTTTTTCAAGATGGGTGGGCATCAGCCCGAAACGCTTCCTCCAGTATCTGACAAAGGAATATGCCAAAAAACTCCTGGATGAATCCCGGAATCTCCTGGATGCAACCTATGATGCGGGCTTGTCCAGCCCGGGACGGCTCCACGACCTGTTCATCCAGTGCGAAGCCGTGACGCCGGGGGAATATAAATTAAAGGGACAGGGGCTGGAGATCGTCTATGGGGTTTCCCCTTCGCCCTTCGGAGACTGCATGATCGCCCGGACTCCGCGGGGGATCTGCGCACTGAAATTTGTCCGGGGCCATTCCATGGAGGAGCTGGACGGTTTTCTGCGCTTACAATGGCCCAGGGCCTCCCTGAAAAAGGATGACACGGCCATAAAACGCCTTGCCGGCCTGGTCTTTCCCTTTGACGACCAATGGGCCTCAGCCCCGCTCCACCTGTATGTCCGGGGCACCAATTTCCAGATCAAGGTCTGGGAGGCCCTGACGAAAATACCCCTGGGCAGCACGGTGACCTATGAGGATATCGCCCGGCATATCGGCCTTCCCAAAGCCGCAAGGGCCGTGGGCACCGCCGTCGGGAAAAACCCCATCCCCTTTCTCATTCCCTGCCACCGGGTGATCCGGAAAATGGGGGAATTCGGCAATTATGGGGAGGGCCCGGATCGGAAAAAGGCCTTGATCGGCTGGGAAGCGGCTAAAAAGAACCCGTTAACGGACATCCGGAGTGAGATATGAGTTTTTATGACGACGGCAGACAGGTTTTAACCGGCCTTGAAGCCTATTATAATGAGAGTGTCCAAAAAGAAAAAAAAGTCATTCGCCAGCAGGGGATCCGGGCCCTTCATCAAGAACTGGACCTGGCGGCCCGCCTTAAAGCCGGGAACCTGACCGGGGAAAACCTGGAGACTTTCTTAAGGACCTATCTGGACAATACCACACGGCTCCACCACCCGGGCTTCCTGGCCCACCAGGTGGGGGTTCCCCATCCCACCGGGGCCCTGGGCTCCCTCATCGACGGGTTTACCAACAATGCCATGTCTATCTATGAAATGGGACCGGCTGCCGCTGCCATTGAATTTTTCATGGTCAATGTGCTCCTGGAAAAAATCGGCTGGGTCCCCATGCCGACGGAGATCGAAACCCGGCTGACCTATCCCCACGGGGCCGGGATATTGACCCATGGCGGGTCTCTGGCCAATCTGACGGCCCTGCTGGCGGCCAGGAACCGCTTGGATTCGACCATCCGGGAAAACGGTGCCCCGCCGGACCTGGTGCTTCTGGCCCCGGCATCCTCCCATTATTCCATTGCCAAGGCCGCCGGGATCATCGGCATCGGAGAAAAAAAGGTCCTGCCCCTGGCCTTGGACAGCCATGGCCGGGTCCGGGTTTCAAAACTGGAGGCCGCTTTTCAAGCCGCCGCAGACCAGGGCCGGCGGATCGTGGCCCTGGTGGCCAATGCCTGCGCCACCGGCACCGGGCTCTATGACCCCGTGGGCGAGATCGGCGATTTCTGCAATGAAAAGGGGATATGGTTCCATGTGGACGGTGCCCATGGCGGAGCAGCCCTTTTTTCCGGGACCCGGAAAAAACTTCTGGACGGAATCCACAAGGCAGACTCCATGGTCATCGATGCCCATAAAATGCTGAGAACCCCTACGGTGTGCGCGGCTCTGCTGGTCAAAGACGCCTCGGCCCTGGACCAGACCTTTCAATCCAAGGCCGAATATCTGTTTCACGAGAAGAAAAATCCGGGCTTTGATTTTCTGGGGCAGGGCATGGAATGCACCAAGGCAGGGCTGGGGCTGAAATTTTTCATGACCCTGGCGGCCCTGGGCGAAAAAAAGATTGAAGCCTATATCGATACGGCCTACGGTCTTGCGCTGGAAGCCTTTGACTATATCAGGGTCCAGCCTGATTTTGAGGCGCCGGTGAAACCGGAATCCAATATCCTGTGTTTCCGGTTGAGGGCGGTCGATAATGAAACCCAGATCCGGATCAGAGACCGCCTGATCGAAGAAGGGTCTTTTTACCTTTCCTCCACGAAATTGGGCGGGGTCCGGTATCTTCGCATCGTCATCATGAACCCGGAGACAACCATGGATCATCTCAGGGACCTCATCGCCGCCATTCGGGAAATGGCGGCAGAGTAGCGGTTTCCTTCGGCCTGTGCGTCTTCGTAAATAGTTTTTGACTCGGGGCCGGTCCTGATGTATAGTGTGAAGCATATTTTGCGTTCATGCGAATAGTTCCCACATCTGATGATGGATTTCAGCAACACGGCTCCAAGTGTAACAGCTATTTTGTACTTTTTTTGCGACTTCAAATTTTTTGCCAAGACCCGGAGGTTTTCATGATGAAAGAAACACCCCTGAAGGATCCTTCCTCCCAGGTATTTCTCCAGCGGGCAAGGGTGATGAATCTCATTCGCCGCCTTGCCTTCATCTGCATTATCATTGCTCTTTTTTATTCCCTTGTGGCGGTTGTCTACTCAACCAAGGTCATCTACAAGGTCAAATTCAATTATGCCGTCATCCTTGAACAGCTTGGCGGAAAGCGCAAGGCCGTCACGGAAGTGGGCTGGCATTTCCGGCTCCCGTTCTTTACCCGCCTGGAGAAAGTCGTTCCCCTGATGAATCAGAACCTTTACCTGGGCGGCAGTTCCGACCCCATTAAAATTATTTCAAAGGAAAACGTGGCCCTCTGGACATCGGCGTCCATGACCTTCAGGATAAAAGATCTGAATGTCTGGGGAATTGAAAATCTTTCCCCGGAACTGCTGCTTCAAGGCGATTATGACGGGATCGCCAAGGATACCCTCCAGGCCCAGGAGGTCAATAAGCTCATCAGCGAACGGGAAAAGATCAAGGAGATTATTTTCGAGGCCCTGAAAAATCGCCCCATCAACAAGGACGGCCCCACCATCGAGGTGAAATACGGCATTGAACTGGTCAGCTTTGTCCTTAATGAGACACGGTTCGGTGACAAGCTCGTGGAGGCCACGGAGGAGAAAAAGCGGCGTCAGTTGATCGCCGAGGCGGAAAATTATGCGGCAGACCAGGAGGCGGAACGGACGAGAAAACTTTATAAAGCCTATCTGGAAGGGATCCAGGCCCTTCATCTGGCCCTGGGCGGGCCAGATGCCGGCAAAAAGGGCGTAAACCCGGCCCTGTTTGAATTCCTTTCCCAGCAGAAATGGGCCACGGCCTATGAGAAAAACGAATCCGGCCAAAAGACCTTTGTCCTCCACGGAACGGGTCTGCCGCCGGCTGTCACCCTGCCGGACGTATCCGGAGAAACACCGGTTAAGGCAGTTGACGCTAAAAAGGCCGGGGCTCCGGTCACCGAACCGGAACTTATTTTGCCGCAGAAGAAATGACCAGGGGTAATCCAGCATGGCCAAACGAACCACCAAAGAAAAGGTATTTATAAAGCTTCCGGAAGCATCCATTCAGAAAACCGAAAGCCTTGTGGCCTCATGGAGTTACGACACCAAGGCCTTTGTCCGGTCTCGCCTGAATCAGTACCGGCCGCCCCATCCACTGATTTCATTCATCAAGGAAGCCTTTTTTTTCCTGTTTTTCATGCGAAGAAAAACAAGGAAAATGAATGTGCTGAACAATCCCGAAATCCTGATGGACTGGAAAAAACGGTTTTTATATTCAGGTGAGACCAATCCCGGCGCCTCCTGGAACATGATTATTGAAAAGGAGCTGACCCGGGCCGAGTATCAATACATGATCGCCTTTCTGGACAAGGAGTTGACAGACCTGCACGTGCCCTTTGAGCTGGAGGAAACCTTTGACAAGATATACCGGGCCCATATCCGGAAGGAGCATATCGAGGACCCGGATGTGCCCAAGGCCCCCATTGTCCTCATCGAAGGCACCTCGGGCAGCGGCAAGAGCGCAACCGTCCGGGAGGCCTTGGAAAAGGTCGTGTTCAGACATGAAGTCATCCCCATGATTGACTGGAAAAAGAAAAAAGAAGAAATCCTGGCCAACCACAGTCTGTTCACCAGTCTTGAAGAGGTTGATCCTGAATTTGCCATGAAGATCGCCAGGAAAAGGAAACAGTTTTTTTACAACCGCCTGGCCCGGATACCGGTGCTGAGGTTCATTTTCAAAAAGCGGATCATGAGCAACCTGACCTATTTTGAAGAACGGGGTATCTCTGTTGATTTTTCCACCATCACTCCCAATGACTACCAGACAGCCCTGTCCGGGGAGCCGGGAAATTATTTCAAGCGGGCCATGGGCCACCCCAAGGTCACCTCCATCCGCCATATCGAGGAAGCCCATTCCGCCTTTGGAAAGTCGGAAAGCAGCTATGGCAGCGGGGGGGCTGAAAAGCAACAGAGAACCCTCATCGATACCTCCAATATTGTGCTGGATGAGATTATCGATGGTCGGCGGGACTGTTTCGTCATTGCCACCAGCGACCAGACCCACCGGTTTGATTCGGCCATCTACCGGCGGTTCGTGGAAAAAGGCTGCATCATTGATATTTCCAAATACTGGATGAATGCAGAAAACCTGAAAAAAATTATTTTCCTGGAAATCCGGCGGCATCAGATCCCGACCCCCTATACAGAGGATTCCGAAGGCCTGGACAAGGCAGCGGAAAAAATTTACAGCGTATTCAAGGAACGGAGCCTTAAAATCAGCCCGGCCTATGTCAGAAAACTCATAGAATCCATTATCCATATCCGGGGGGACTTTCTCCTGGAATTCCTGGAAAACAGCGTCCTGGTCCGGAGCGCTTTTCAACTGGTGGCCAAGAACGTTTACGGAGAATTGTACGGCAAGGTAGTGGACCGCATGGACCGAACCGTTCAATGGGATGAATATGTGGGTGGGATCAAGGATAAATTCTCGGAAATGGCCAATAACTGTTTCAGCTACGGCATCAGCGAGGACAAGGGGGTGGTGCTGACCGGCCCGCCCGGCAGCGGCAAAACCTTTCTGGTCCGGACCTGGCTGTCCTCCAATTTACGGGTCCATGACATTGCCACCAGCCCCTCGGCCCTCCAGGATCCGTCCAGCCCGGTCCACGGCGCAGTGTCCAATCTTGAAAAAGTCTATGATATCGCCAAGATGATCGCTCCCACCATCATCTTCTTTGACGAGGGGGATGCCCTGGCCCCGAAAAGAAGTGCCACCGGGGGCCAACCCTCCGACGCCCTGACCAATAAATTTTTGAATATCATTGACGGAGAAATCCCCCTGAACAAGGTCTTTACGGTCCTGACCACCAACCGCCTGGATATCCTGGACCCTGCCCTGATCCGGTCAAAGCGGCTGAAAACCCTTGAAATATCTGGGCATATGCGGCAGAAAGACATCTTTGACATTATCAAGAAACAATTTGAGACCCTTCCCCATAAACAGGAATTTGAGGTTGAAAAAATCATTGAAACGGCTCAGGGTATCTGCAATACTCCGGCCGATTATACCGCTTTTACGGAAAAGGCCATTGCTCTCTGCAGCACGGAATATAAGGTGCTGCTGAAACTTCGGCGGCTCAAGACCTCCACCCCCCAGGAAAAATTCGATTTTATCAAGCTGAATTTCAAAACCATCCTCGGCATCCTGGATGCGGTCAAGGCCCCTCCCCTGATCAAATCCAAAATCAAGCATGATATTAAAAATTTTGTGGAGCACTATGACCAGATCCTTTCCAATGTGGACCATATCACCTCGGAACAGGATTATCCCATGGTGGAAGCCCACCTGGAATCGGCCCGGCGGGAGATCTCCCAGAGCCCGGTGAGGAAGGGATCGGTCCAGCTCAATGAATTTCTGGAAACCGAATTGAGCAAGGAGCCCCAGGTGGGGTTCATCATCGGCGCCGGCGCCAACGATGTCACCGGCATGCTCCTGCCTATTGCCACCAGCCTCACCGGCCGGGTGGACGGCTCGACCATTATTGTGACCGGTGCGGTTTCCTCGTCGGCCTCCAATATGGCCCAGATGGACATGGCGGTCCAGATGACCAAACAGTCTGCCCAGGAAGCCCTGACCATGGTCAAAAACTATATCCAGGAGCTGGCCCCGGATTACAGTGTTCCCTGGATTTTCGGAGATTTTCTCCAACGCTATACCCTTCACCACCAGCTCCTGTCCGCCTCTTATAATGTCGGCGGGCCTTCGGCAGGGTATGCCCTGGCCCTGAACACCCTTTCGGCCCTGCTCAGGATTCCCTTGTGCATTGATTTCGGCATCACGGGAGCCCCATGGACCAAGGGGGTGAGAAAGGATGAGGTGGGCGGCTCCGTCATCATCGGCGGCCACCGGAAAAAAACGGAAAAGGTCCTGCTGTATCTGAGGCGCATGTATATGCCCCTCCAGAACTATAAGGACCTGGAGCCGGAATTTCTCATGGGGTACTGGCAGCGGAAAAAAGATATCATTGCCGTCACCCATTTTGCCGACCTCATGCCTGAAGTCCTGTTTTTAGACGATGCCCATAACCGGCAACTGGAAGAATTGATCGACATGCGGATCAGGCTCAAGAGCGAAAAATATTCTGCTGCTGAACGGACCCCTTTTCTCAAGGAAAACATCATCCAGACCAAAAAAGAGATGAGAAAACGGGCCGAAGATGAAATCGTCAAACGGGTGACCGCCATCCGGAAATACCTCATGGACCCGGAGCGGGAACTCTATATTTCCCATGAACAGATTTTTAAGCAGTATATGGAATAAGGGGGGACCTTATTGTTTTTCCCTCAAGGCCAGGGGTTTGGCCAGGATTTCGGACCAGACAACGGCCTGCCTTAATTTTCGCCGGGAGTTCAGGGCATAGGTTTCAGGGCAATAGGGCCCCGGCTTTCCGGCGGGACCTTTTTTCTTTTTCTTAAAACCGGTTTGGACAGGGCTTATCATTTTTTTGGGCGCCGGATCCTGATCCCCAATCGTCGTCCTTTTTTCATGGACTGGCGTTTCTATTTTAAGGCTCCCGGCATCCGATTTTTCATCTTCAGCCAGCCTTTCCCAGATGCCGTCCTTTTTTCCTTTGGTCCCTTTCTCCGCCTTTGCCTGCTCTTCAAGATCTTTTACAAAGTCCTGAATCTGTTCGCCCATCCGTTCAAAAAGAGAGGTTTTTTTCTTTACAGGTATGGTCTTGGAGGCAGGTCTTTTTTTGGCCTGGAACCTTTTTAAAAGAACCGGAAGAATAAAAAAAATAAAAATAAAAAAGAGTGATATGATTGAGTCGAAATCCATGGGCCCATCCTTGATAAACAGCCGGTCTTGAATTCGGAGAAGACTATTTAAGACCGGCACTGTTAATTTATTTTTCCGGTTCCACTTCAGGAGTTGCGATCTGGTCTCTCATCTTGGTATCTGCGGAAATATTCTGCATCTTATAATAGTCCATGACGCCTAAATTCCCGCTTCTGAAGGCTTCGGCCATGGCCAGGGGCACCTGGGCTTCGGCTTCCACGACCTTGGCCCGCATTTCCTGGACCCTTGCCCGCATTTCCTGTTCCTGGGCAAAGGCCATGGCCCGCTTTTCTTCAGCCTTGGCCTGGGCAATCTTTTTGTCGGCCTCGGCCCGGTCCGTTTCCAGTTCAGCCCCGATATTTTTGCCCACATCCACATCGGCAATATCAATAGAAAGGATTTCATAGGCGGTTCCGGCATCCAATCCTTTTTTCAGAACGGTTTTGGATATCAAACTCGGATTTTCAAGCACATCTTTGTGGGTCATGGCAGAACCGATGGTGGTGACAATGCCTTCTCCCACCCTGGCCAGAATGGTTTCTTCCCCTGCTCCGCCCACCAGGCGGTCAATATTGGCCCGCACCGTGACCCTGGAAATGGCCTTGAGCTGGATGCCGTCTTTTGCGACACCCGCCACCAGCGGAGTTTCAATGACCTTTGGGTTGACGGACATTCTGACGGCCTCAAGGACATCCCTGCCTGCCAGATCAATGGCCACGGCCCGGTTAAACGCCAGGTCGATATTGGCCTTGTCGGCTGCAATCAGGGCCTGGACCACCCGGCTGACATTCCCGCCGGCCAGAAAATGGGACTCGAGGCTGTCCGTGGGAATCTCGATTCCGGCTTTCACGGCCATGATCTTGGATTCAACGATCAGCTTGGCCGGAACCTTTCTGAGCCTCATAAAAATAATGTTGACCAAACCCACTTTTGCGCCGGACACCAGTGCCTGGAGCCACAGGGCAAGGTGTGAAAAAATAAAATAAAACAGAACAAAGCCGATGATCCCGGCAATAATCAATAAAATAAGCATTAGATCCATGGGTTTTTTCTCCTAGTTTTCGATTTTTTGAACAATAATCCGGTTGCCGGTGACACCCGTAACCACCACCGGTGTATTTGCCTCGATATACTCGCCATCCGTCACGACATCCAGGCGCTTCGTATTGATTTCAGCCATGCCGGACGGGCGAAGGTCCGTGATGGAGATGCCTTTTAAATGGAGATAGGTTTCAAGCTCCTTTGCCTGGGACACCACCCCCTGTTTTCTGGACAATTCCCGCCTCAGGGCCAGAGGGGATTTAGCCAGTATTTTCATCCCGAAAACAACGCATACAGGGACCAGGATCAGGTCCAAACCGGCAAAGACCAGCCCGGCAGTTGAAGAAATGGTGGTAAATACCAGGTACAGGGAATAGGAAAAAACTGCAAGGGCAATGACGGCCAGAAGACCGAAGGAGGGGATAAAAATTTCGGCAAAGATCACCAGGACACCGATGGCTTGAAGAAGAACGGGCAAGAGATAGGGTTTCATTCCAGACCTTTATTTTTTAAGGGTTTAACAATGATGCTGCTTTTTTCAATGCTTTCAACCACCACCACCGCTCCCTGGTCGATAAATTCCCCCTGGGTGACGGCATCGATTTTTTTGTTGTTTATCAACACTTTTCCCGATGGCCTCAGAAAGGAATGGGCGATTCCCGTATCCCCCTTTTTCAGCATCAGATCCGAGGTGACGTCAATATGGGAATCCTCCAGGGTGGCCTCCAGATAGGGGCCCTTGATGACACCTGAAAACCGCGGCAGAACAAAGCGGATCATGAACAGGGACAAGAAGAAAGCCAGGAGAAAAGAGCCCAGCACCCTTGCCAGGTTTGTCACGAGCAATTTCCCTTCCCATGGAAGGGAAGAATCCGGGATCACAAAGCCCTGGAAGGACAGGACAAGACCCGCGGCAATGACCATGAGGCCCGAGATCCCGGCCACGCCGAATCCCGGAAGGACAAAGACCTCGATTCCCAGGAGCAGGACCCCGATGAGCAGGAACAGGAGTTCCGTATAATCGGCCAGGCCCACCAGGTACTGGTTGAAAAAAACCAGGGCGAGGCAGATGATGCCGGTAATGCCCGGGATGCCGAATCCCGGCGATTTTATTTCCATATAGACGGCGCCGATGCCGATGAGCATCAAGACGGGCAGAAGGGGCTGAAGAAACCTCACCAGGCTTTCGGACCAGGATTCTTCAATGGTTATGATCTCCACATGATCATAGCCGAGAACCGACAGGGCCTCGCTGATGTCTTTCACGCTTTTCCGGGAAAAGCCCAGGTCAAAGGCCTCGGCATCATCCATGGTCAAAAGTTCTCCTTTGGCCACAATGGTTTTTTTGGCGGTTATTTTTTTCTTTTCCGCTTCGGTCAGGTCATCATAGGCTTTTTTATCCATGAAGGTTTTTTCATTGCCCGTTTCCACCTGGTAAACCTCCATATCAATGGTGACCATGGATTCGGCCAGGACCACCGGATAATTGTTCTTTTTGGCCAGGGCCCGGAACTTGGCCCTCAAAACCGTCTGGACTTTCTCCCCGGCCATTTCCTGGCCTTCCTGGGTATTGATGATGGGCGCACAGTCTCCGATCAGGGTATTTTCCTGCATCACCAGCAGGTTGGCGGACAGGGCGATGAGGGCCCCGGCGGAGATGGCCTGTTTTTCCACAAAGGCAATGGTTTTCCCTTTTGGGATATCGGATATCGAATCCACAATATCGAAAGCCGAGTCCACCCTGCCGCCAAAGGTGTCCAGCTTAAAGACAAACACCGCATCGGTCTCGTCTTTGAGGCTTTCCAGGGATCGTTTGACATAGGCGGCCATGCCCGGTTCCACCATTCCTTCAACCGGAATCACATATACTTTCTGTTTTTCTTCAGCGGCATGGACCGGCAAACCGGGAAAAAGAAGCCGGAACACGGACAGGATGAGAATGACATATTTTATTTGCTTCATTGGCCTTTTTCCCTTGGGAAGAGGGTTGCCAAATCGATTTCAGATCGTTTTCCAGAGGTATTGGAATTATCTGAAAGATAAACACGGTCAGGATGAAAGCAATAGAGCCGGGATTTGAATTTTTCCAGGAAGAACCGCCTGTTTTCAAGGATTTGAGGCCCGAATAGCTGCTTTAAAAAATTGAATTTGGAGACATATTTCCGGACCACCCGAAGATGCACATCCGGTTTTGATGCCGGTTCAATCCGGCCCGCCATCTGGAATCCGAAAATTTTTTCCATTTGATCCGAATCCTGGAAAATCGACGCCGATACAGGCCTCATGCCTTCTGCATCCTTGATATGCTTCGAATTTTCATTGGAGAAAAAATAGAAACCAAGATCGTGAAATACAAAATAAACCGGGGCAGACCAAGGGATATCATCCCGGCACACCGAAAGGGTCATGACCCTTGTTTCATGTATCAGGCGTCTTGCCTTTTCCTTTTGTTGCGGTTCCATCATCAGACTCTACCATGATTTGACATGAATTGACATTATCTTTGTCAATCTTTAAACATCGACCAAACACCCTTCCAGGGCCTTGCAGGACAAGGAAAGCCGGGTTTATTTTCCTGTTTGCGGTTGACAGGCCGGAGGCTCTTCCTCTATTAAAGAATATAAGGAGAAGAAAAATGCGGGTAGTCACACTGGTGGAAAACACAAAGCAGGAAGGCAGGGATGATCTGACGGCAGAGCATGGATTATCTCTTTATATTGAACATAAAGGCCAACATATCCTTTTTGACACAGGGGCAACCGATGCCTTTGCCCGGAATGCGGAGAAATTGGGTGTTGACCTTGAAATCGTGGAAGCCCTGGTCATCTCCCACCATCATTACGATCACGGGGGCGGCCTGGCCCGGTTTCTGGAACTCAATCAAAAGGCAAAGATATATCTTCGGAAAAGCAAAGAAGAAAATTTTTATTTCAGGGCACTGGGTATCATAAACAAATATATCGGGCTTGATCAGGAGCTGCTTCGGAAACACACCAGCCGGTTTGAACAGATTGAAGGGTTCACCCGGATTCTGCCCGGCGTATTCATCCTGACCGAAATTCCGAGACCATATGATCTGCCCCGGGGCAACCGCAAGCTTTTTGTGAAAAAGGGCGGCACCTATGAGCCGGACGATTTCGGGCACGAACTGATTCTGGTCATGGAAGAGCGGGAAAATCTTGTGGTTTTCACCGGATGTTCCCACAACGGAATTTTGAATATGATGACCGCAGTGACCCGGCAATTTCCGGATAAGCCCATTAAAGCCGTGTTTGGCGGATTTCATCTCATCGGGCTACCCATATTGAATACCATGGCGGCAGGCAAGAGCGAGGTCCGGGCCATGGGGAAAGAGTTGCTGAAATACCCGGTGGAGCGGGTATACACCGGCCATTGCACCGGCAAGAAGGCCCACCGGGTGTTAAAGGAGGTCATGGCCCAAACCCTGGAAGATTTTCCGGCGGGCAGGGCCATTGTGCTGTAATCCGGGCCTTGATGCCGTGAAACCTCAAAGGGGATTAGATCGCTCCATCACGAAGGGGAAGAAGCCGTTTGAAAGCCACTATGGAAAGAAAGCCGACGACATACATCCATAGCCCGAAGATAGCCGATGTAAAAAACATTGAGCTGAAAAAATCACCCATATGGTCTTGTATCAGCAGGGCGATGGTCATGGCCAGAGAGGCGTTTCTAAGGCCTGTTTCAAGAGAGACGGCCCGTGTCTGGTAATTGTTGACACCACATAGTTTTGAAATCACGGCTCCGGACCCCATGCCCAGAAGGGTCAGCAGAAATACCATGCTGTAATATTTTACGCCGTAGCGCTCCGTATCCGTAAACATGTCCAGATTGGCAAGAAGTCCTGCGATAATTAAAAAAAGCAGGGCAAGAATGCCCAGAAGCGAAAAAAAGGGCGTGGCGCGCTTGGAAAATTCCGGCCAGCGGGCACGGACAGACATTCCGATGGTTAAAGGGATGATGACCAGCACGATGATGGTCTGAACAACAAGGCCCACCGGAATCTTGACCTCAGGCACGTTGGCGCAAAAGAGGGCCAGCAGAAAAGGGGTAAAGAAAAGAGAAAGCACGGTGGAAAAAGAGGTAAGCGAGATGGACAGCGCAAGATCACCCTTGGCATAATAGGTCATCAGGTTTGATGTCACTCCTCCGGGGCTTACGGTAATGAGGACCATACCCACAAAAATAAACGGATATGACTGGTAAAATCCCATCAAATACCCCAGGGCCACTGCAATGAGCGGCATGACAATCCATTGAAGGCCTGCGCCGGTAATAATGGCCTTGGGCTTCTGAAAGACAAGCCTGAAATCGTTCATCGTCAGCGTAAGTCCCATTCCTGCCATGACGGAGAAAAGCATGATCACAATGGAGATTTTAAAGATACGGTCAAGAAAAAGCTGGGCGGGTTGATCCTGAAGCACTACAAAACTGTAGGTTTCTCCGTTGACCACGGTTTTTTTCTGCTTGACCTTGAAGACAAGCTTATTGCCCATTTTTTCTTGTAATTTGAAATAGGGAGAAGCTTCCCCCTGTTTGAGGATTTCTTCTTCTGGCGGCATTGAAAGAAGGTGAAGGTCGCCGTTAATGTTCCGGATGAGATACAGGGCGGTTTCATCATGGCTGCCTGTGATGGTTTCAGCCTGAAGCAGACGAAGATGGCCTTCAAAATTTAATTCATCTGAATTTTCCCAGTCAAGGCCCCGTGATGCTGTGTTCAATGTGTAAAAAAGGGAGGTGTCACCCGTTCCTCTTGCAATACGAGAGAGATCTCTGTAGATGTCCTCATCGGCAGAGGCCTGGATCAAGGGAGTAAAAAAGATCATCAGAGAGAGCAGAAGCGATTTGAGTCTTTTTGCAATGGTTTTCTGTTGAATCATCGGCATGACCATTTTTTATCTCCTTTAAGGGGTGAGTGATTACGCCATGTAACATACCTTGACATTTTCGATTTTGCCATAATTATTTAGAAAAAATTTATTAACCGGTGAAATTTGAAAACAGGAGTGAACATGGGAACCAAAAAAACACGTAAATTTAAAGCCGAAGTGCAGCAATTGCTGCACCTGATCATTAATTCATTGTATTCCAACCGGGAGATTTTTGTCCGGGAACTGGTTTCAAACGCCTCGGATGCCATTGATAAGGCCAGGTTCAAAGAGCAGACCCAGCCGGAACTGTTCAGCGAGGACAATGACTTCCATATCCGGCTTGTCCTTGATCCTGAGAAAAAAACCTTCCAGATCTCGGACAACGGAATCGGTATGACCATGGATGAGGTCAATGAGAATATCGGCACCATTGCGCAGTCCGGAACGGCCGCATTTATGAAGGCCCTTGAAAATTCCAAGAAAGACAATCTTCTGACGCCGGAACTCATCGGCCAGTTCGGGGTGGGTTTTTATTCGGCCTTTATTGTGGCGGACAAGGTGGTTCTCGAAACCCGGGCTGCGGGCGAAAAACTGGGGGTCCGCTGGGAATCCGACGGTAAGGGGTCCTATGCGGTGGAGGATATTGAAAAGGAAAAACGGGGCACTACCATCACCCTTTTCCTGAAAGAACAGGAAGAAGGGGATCAGGATTTTACGGAAGAATATACCATCCGCCAGATTGTTAAAAAGCATTCAGACTTTGTCAGCTATCCCATCATCATGAATGTGGAAACCAGCGAACCCATCCCTGAAAATGAAATTATCAAGGATTCCAAGGGCAAACCCATCGGCGACACCTTCCGGAAAATCCGGAAGGACGAAACCCTGAATTCCCGGAAGGCCATCTGGTCCAAGGCCAAGGAAGATGTCACCCAGGAAGAGCATGAAGAATTCTATAAACATATCAGCCACAACTGGGACAAACCCCTGGAGATCATCCACAAGCGGTTCGAAGGGGTGACGGAATACGATGTCCTCATGTATCTGCCGTCCAAGGCCCCCTTTGACATGTTCCGGCCCGAGCGCAAGCATGGCATGCAACTTTACTGCAAACGCGTCTTTATCATGGATGACTGCAAGGAACTGCTGCCCGAATACCTGGGCTTTGTCCAGGGCATTGTGGATGCGCCGGACCTGAACCTGAACGTCAGCCGGGAAATCCTCCAGGAAGACCGCCTGGTCCGGAATATCCGGAAAAACCTGGTGAAACAGATTTTTTCCGTCCTGGAAGGGATGGAAAAGGAAAAATACGAGGAATTTTATAATGAATTCGGCCAGGCCCTGAAAGCCGGTATTCCCACGGATTTTGAGAACAAGGAAAGACTGGCGGCCCTTCTCAGATACAAGACCACCAAATCCGAGGGCAAATATGTCACCCTGGATGAATATATCGCCAATATGAAGGAAGGCCAGAAGGAAATCTATTACCTGACCGGTGAAAACCTGACCTCCCTCATCAACTCCCCTCTGCTGGAATCCTTGAAAGCCAAGGATTATGAGGTTCTTCTCATGGTGGACCCCATTGACGAATGGGTGACCCAGTCTTTGTTTGAATACAAGGAAAAGAAATTGAAAAGTGCGGAAAAAGGGGACCTGGACCTGGATAAGGTGGATGATGCAAAGAAAAATGAATATTCGGCCCTCCTGTCCTTCCTGAAAGGCAAGCTGGAAGACAAGGTCAAGGATGTGGTGGTTTCCGCCAGGCTGACGGATTCCGTTTCCTGCCTGTCCGGCGATGCTTGGGGCATGAGCGCCTATATGGAGAAAATCCTCAAGGCCTCGGGCCAGAAGAGTCCGGAACAGAAACGGGTCATGGAAGTCAATGTCAACCACCCGGTTCTGGCAAAAATGAAGACCATCTTTGAAACAGATACCACCAACCCGGTCCTCAAGGATTACAGCGAGCTTCTTTTGGACATTGCTGTCATCAGCGAAGGCGGGAAACTCGATAACCCGGCAAGATTCTCAAAGCAAATGGGGGATCTCATGGCCAAAAGCCTATGATCGTCTTTCTTGAAACCCTGGGATGCTCCAGAAACCAGGTGGACAGCGAGATCATGCTGGGAAAGCTTTTGGCCAGGGGTCATACCCTGACCCCTGACCCGGCCCTGGCCGAGGTGATCATTGTCAACACCTGCGGATTCATATCAACAGCCTCGGATGAGGCTGTTGATGTTATCCTGGAAATGGCGGAATACAAGAAAACCGGGGCCTGCAAGCGGCTCATCGCCACCGGGTGCCTGGCCCAGCGCTATAAGGATGACCCGGATCTGACGGCCACCCTGCCGGAAGTGGACGCCTTCCTCGGGACAGCCGCCTGCGACGGTATCCTTGATGCCGTGGAAAGCAGAGAGGTAAGGGCCTTCACCCTTTTTCCCGATCCCAACCAAAGAGCCTTCCAGGATATGTCCGAACAGCGGGAACTGCTTTCAGACCATTTTGCCTATGTCAAGGTGTCCGAAGGCTGCAACCGGCACTGCACCTATTGTATTATCCCGAAACTTCGGGGCGCCCAGCGATCAAGACCCCTTGCCGATATTATAAAGGAATCAGAACGCCTGGTGGATCGAGGGGCAAAGGAAATCATCCTGACGGCTGAAAACACAACGGATTATGGCCGGGACCTGAAAGACGGAACCGGGTTTGACCAGGTGCTGGCAGGGCTGGCCAGGGCTCTTGAAGATAAAAAGACCTGGGTCCGGTTTTTGTACACCCATCCGGAAACCCTGTCGGAGCAAGTGATCCGGACGGTGAAAGCCCATAAGGCCATTGCGCCCTACTATGATGTTCCCATCCAGCATGCCTCCTCCCGCATGCTCAAAAAAATGGGGCGGCCCTATTCCCTTGAAGATCTTTATACCTTATTTGAAACCATAAAATGGATTGACCCGGAGGCAGCCCTCAGAACCACCCTGATTGTGGGATTTCCCGGTGAAACCGAGGAGGATTTCAAGATCCTGATGAAATTCATCCGGGATATCCGGTTTGACCATCTGGGGGTATTCACCTATTCGGATTCGGAGGATTTAAGCTCCCACCTGTTAAAGGACCATGTCCCAGCCGATATTGCTGAAATCCGCCATGACCGGATCATGGAAGCCCAGGCCAAGATCTCCCTGGCCATTAATGAAGGGCACGTGGGAAAGATATTCGAAGTCCTGGTGGAAGAAAATCCAGAACCCGGGGTTTATATCGGCCGGACCCGGTTCCAGGCCCCGGAGGTGGACGGGGTGACCTTTATTTATGCAGACGGTCTTGAAATGGGGGCCTTTGTTAAGGTAAGAATTACGGATGCGTTTGAATATGATATTGCCGGAGAGCCTGCATGACAAAGGACCTGAAAACAAGAATCATTGAATTGACAAGGCAGGACCTGGAAAAGGTCGAAGCGGCCCTTGAGCATCACCTGAACCCCAACCTGGAACTGGTCCGGGAGATTGCCTCCCATCTTTTGTTCAGCGGCGGAAAGCGGCTGCGGCCCCTTTTGATGATCCACAGCGCAAGACTCTGCGGCTATGCCAATGGATTTGAAATAGAATTTTCCACCCTTTTTGAATACCTTCATGCCGCCACCCTTCTTCATGACGATGTGGTGGACCGGGCTGATACCAGACGGGGGAAAAAAGCGGCCCATACCCAATGGTCGGCCCCCAAGGTGGTCCTGACCGGGGATTTTCTTCTGGCCAGGGCCCTTGATCTGGCGGCCAGGACCCGGCAGCCGGACATTATTTCCGTCATTGCCGGCATTACCGGGGACATGTCCCAGGGTGAAATCAACCAGCTTGAAAAAAAGGGCAAACTGGATCTGACGGAAGAAGAATATCTGGATGTCATTGAAAAAAAGACGGCTGTCCTGATCCAGGGCGCCTGCCTGAGCGGGGCCATCCTTGCCCGGGCATCCAGGGAAAAACAGGAGGCCTTGAAAAAATATGGTTTTCACACGGGCATGGCCTTTCAGATGGCCGACGATCTCCTGGACTATACCGGGACAAAGGAAGCCCTGGGGAAAATTCCCGGTGCTGACATCCGTGAAGGCAAACTTACCCTGCCCGTGATTTACAGTCTTGCAAAGGCATCGCCCGAGGATAGGGTCTGGATGGAAAAAATCATAACAGACCCTGTATTCAAACCAAGCGAATTTGAACGGTTCACGGAAAAACTGATCCAATACAAGGGAATCGACCATACCCGCCAATGCGCGCAGGATCATGTCCAAAAAGCCGTCCAATACCTGGAAGAATTTGAAGAGGGGCCGTCTAAAGAGATTCTGGGCCTGATTGCAGGGTATTCCATTGAAAGAAAGGTATAAAAAATGTCAAAAAGAACAAAAGCCGCAAGGGGTTTTTTCTATTTTCTCTGTTTATGGATGCTTGCCGGTTCAGTCTATGCGTCAAAGGATGCCGGGGTGTTCACCACCGTAACCACGGGCCGAAGAATGATGGCCGGCCATAATATCCAGCAGGCAAAGCAGGGGGCCATCTCCGATGCCCTGGCCGCCGCGGTTCAGAATGCTATTCCGGAACTCTTGACCAACCAGGTTCTGGCGTCCAATCTGGATTTTTTGTACAGTGATATTCTGTCGCGTCCTTCGGATTTTATTATCACCTATCGGGTTCTGGGTGATGTTCAAAGTAAAAACGCTTCCCTTGTGGCCGTGGAATCCAGGGTCAATCTGGAGCTGCTTCAAAAGACATTGACCCAGGCAAAAATTTTGGATGCCGTTAAAGATAAGCCTGTTCTCATGTTTTTCATTTCCGAAAAAACCCTGTCCGAAGATCAGCCCCGGTACTGGTGGGGCAGTGATCCTGATTCCTATGCCTCTTTGGTGGAAGCGGTCATGATCGAACAAATGACCCGGGACGGATTTGTGATTGCCGGAACCGCCCCCGATCGACCTGATCCTGCTTTTTATGATATTATTTTTCATTCAATGGAGGATATTGACGCGGCAAGGCGCTTTGGCCGGGAAATGAAGGCGGATATGATCATCTTTGGACATGCCGCCGCATCCTTGGCCATCAACCGTATGGGGGAAGAAAAAACCTTTGACGCCCAAATTCTGATGGAGGCCTATGATGTCCTTACCGGGGAAAAAAAGATTGTATCAACGGTTCAAGCCGTGGCTAAGAGCGATTCAGAAGCGGAGGGCCATAAACAGGCCCTTGCTTCGGCTGCAAACCTGTCAGCCAAGGATCTGACTGAAAAAATCAACGCCTATTGGGCTCAAACCTTAAGAAAGGAGGCATCCTTTGATCTCAGCCTGTCCGGGGATAATTTTCTTCCACGGTTTATTGCATTAAAGCAGAGACTCAGGGAAATGCCGGAATTTACAAGCATGCTGCAAAAAGAAGTCGGGTCCAACAGCGCCCTTGTGCAAATCGTTTATAAGGGAAGTCCCTCTCGGTTTGCCGATGCCGTTATGCTCAAGACCTTTGACGCCTTTGGCCTTGAAATTACAGATGTTGCCAACGAACGGGTTACCCTCCGGTTCATCGAAAAGGAAGCGGCGGCTGGCCCGGAAGCCCGCCAGAACCCGGCACCCATACCAGAGGAAAAAAAGGAAGCCCCCTGATGAAGAGTTTTTCTTGACACGGATACCGTGTTTTGTTAATAGAACATAACGATTCAGGCGCGTAACTCAGTGGTAGAGTGCTACCTCGACACGGTAGAAGTCAGCGGTTCAACCCCGCTCGTGCCTACCATAAAAATCAAGGGCCTTGGAAAAACAATCCAGGGCCCTTTTTATTTTTAACAGAAAGCCCTTTCAATTTCGGTACGTTTCTTGCTGTCTTTCGTTCCGGGGATAGCCGCTTTGTTTTGTCATGGCGGATTATCATGATCAAATGAATTGAAAATTTTAAATAAGGAACGGATTTGTATGGGGATTCATTTTGACAATCCGATTGATAAATTGGGGCTCCATCCGGCTTCAGGATCTTTTCAGGGGCGAGAGAACATGCACAGGATCACCGAGCCGGAGTCTTTTCTCAGCCTTCTCAATAAAGCGTCAGAGAGCGTTGAGCCGAATCTGACCCGGCGGGATCAGCCGACTTCTTCCATAGAGGCGCGACAGGCTCTGGAATTGTGCCAAAGGGTCAAGCTCCAAATGAATGAAAATTTACTGAGGGTCATGTCCGATACTGAAGGGGAAAAAAGCCATGAGACTTCTTTGATGGAAGGTCTTAAAGAAATTCTTCCCAGGCATAAAAAAAAGCAGCCGCTATTGTCAAAGAGCCGACAGGTCCCGTCAGAAATTGAGCAGCCGGAGATTCAAATGCCTGAGCTTGAAAAAAAAGAAAAAATTTCCGGGGACAGATCCGTGGGTCATGATATCGACGGGATTATCCAAAAGGCGTCGTCTCACTATGGGGTGGATTCCGACCTCATCCGGCGGGTGATTGAAGCGGAAAGCAATTTTAAACCCGATGCGGTTTCTTCCAAAGGGGCCATGGGATTGATGCAGCTCATGCCGGGTACGGCCAGGGAATTGGGGGTGACGGATCCCCTGGACCCGTCGGAAAATATCATGGCAGGAACCCGGTATCTGAAAAAACTGATCAACCGCTATGACGGAAGCGTTCCCCATGCTCTGGCCGCTTATAACTGGGGCATGGGGAACCTGGACTCCCGCCGGAGCCGGATCCCCGAGGAAACAAAAAATTATGTGGCCAAAATCACCGGAATTGCATTTTCATAACCCGAATTCTTCAGCCCAGAGGATGAATCGCTCTGCATGATCGCTGTTGATTTTTCGAAGCCCTTTAATCACATCTGCTGTGGTGATATTCCGGCCTGAAAACTTCGGGTTTTTGGAATGGTATTTGTCTGCTGCGCAGATGATTTTTTCTTCAAGGCTGAGGGGAACCATATCCCTTTGCGGCAGGGGAAGTTTATTGAGGACGATATTTTTCCTTGTAATCCCGGCGCCGGTATGGCGCTCGCTGACCATCCCGTATTCAGGGGGCAGGCCCAGTTCATCCAGGAGTTCACGGCCCAGATACCCGTGGCAGACATAGGAGGCCTTGCCAAAGCAGCCAATGGATTCGGACCGGGTGAGAAAAATGCCGATATCATGCAGCATGGCTGCGGTTTCAATAAATTCCAGATCCGGGTTCAGATGGGGCAGACTCCGGGCGATATCAAGGCTTTTGTCTGTGACAATCCGGCTGTGGTTGACCAGGATATCGTAAAGCCTGGTTCCGGGGGCATAAAATTTTTCAATAATTTGAAGCGGGTCTATTTTCAAGACAGCAGGACTCCCTCGATAAACGGGTCCAGATCTCCGTTGAGAACCCGGTCCACATCCCCCATTTCAAAATTGGTGCGATGGTCTTTGACCAGCCGGTAAGGATGAAGCACATAGGACCGGATCTGGCTTCCCCAGGCGGCATCATCCTTGCCGTCATGGAGGCTCTGCATTTTTTTGTCGTGCTTTTGTTTTTCAAGCTGATAAAGCCTTGATTTCAGGACCTTGAAGGCGATTTCCCGGTTCCTGTGCTGGGAGGATTCCTGCTGGCATTGGACCACGACGCCGGTGGGCAGATGGGTGATCCGGACCGCACTGCTGGTTTTGTTGACATGCTGGCCTCCGGCACCGCTGGCTCGGAATACGTCAATCCTGAGATCCGATTCGTCGATATCGATGACGATCTCATCTTTTATCTCAGGATAAACAAAGACTGCGGCAAAGGAGGTGTGACGTTTTCCGCCGGCATTAAAGGGTGAAATCCTGACCAGGCGATGGACCCCGGATTCAACCTTCATGAAACCATAGCAGTTGGTGCCGGAGACGCGAAGGGTCACCCCTTTGATACCGGCCTCATCCCCTTCCTGGTAGTCGATGATCTCGCATTTATAGCCTTTTTTATCGATCCAGCGGGTATACATACGGAACAGCATTTCCGCCCAATCCTGGGAATCGGTCCCGCCGGCTCCGGCATTGATGGACACAAGGGCGTCCCGGGCATCGTCTTCCCCGTCCAGGGTGATTTCAATGGAGAATTTTTTAATGGTTTTCTCAAGATCCTCTAAAATAGAGGCCACTTCCGCCTCGCTCTCCTTATCTGATTCTTCAAGGGCGAGTTCCAAGAGGACTTCAGCGTCTTCAATCCCTTTATGGATGGTTTCAAAGGTCTCCGTCAGATTTGAAAGGACAGTTCTTTCCTTTAAAAGATCTGTGGCTTTTTCTGCGTCATTCCAGAAATCTTCCTTGGAGATCAGATGTTCAAGCTCCCTAAGACGCTTTAGTTTGACCGGGAGGTCAAAGATACTCCCTGAGTTTTAAGGCTTTTGCACGAATGGTGTGAATGGTTTGTTTTAATTCTGCGCTCATTTTTTATTTCTCCTCAACTGGTTTCTGGCTCCTTTTACCATGAAACCGAGACAGAAAGCAACCATGGTTCCAAAGGCAAATACATCTCCGTATCGGGTATAGAAACTGATGAGGGTCAGGGCCGGCATTTGTCTTGTAATGGCCTTGTCTGTGAACAAAGAAGTGGTCTCCAGGATTTTTCCCCTGGGGTCAATGAAACCTGAAATTCCCGTATTGGCCGCTCTGACAAGGGATCTCCGATTTTCCACGGCCCGGAAGACGGCCATGGAAAAATGCTGCATCGGCGCCGAGGTTTGTCCGAACCAGGCATCATTGGTTACCGTGGTCAGGATATCGGCCCCGTTTTTTACAAATTTTGCAGCAATGCGCGGGAAGAGGATTTCAAAGCAGATGAGAACCCCTGTTTTATGCTCCCGGAAATCAAGGGGGACAAAGGATTTGTCTCCGCTGGAAAAATTACCGGCCTGGGCCGTGATTTTCCCGAGAAAGGTCAGATATTTTCCAAAGGGGACATATTCCCCAAAGGGAACCAGATGGGTTTTGTCATAGGTGGCGGTTACGATGGAAAACCGGTTCAGCATATAGACCCGGTTATAGTAAAGGGTTTCTTTTTCATCCATTTTAAAGGCCGGGCTGCCGATGAGAAAATTGGTTTTTGATTCCCGGGCGAATTGATCCACAAGATCCGATAATGCCCGTTCATAGCCGTAATAGAAGGGAAGAGCCGTTTCCGGCCAGATGACCAGTTCCGGCTCATCCTTTAGCGTGGTCTTTGAAAGAAGAATGTATTTATGAACGGTTTCCTGTTTAAAGGCGTCACTCCATTTCAGATCCTGTTCAATATTTCCCTGGACAACGGCAATGGCGGGTTTTGGGGCTGAGGCCATCCGTGCATCAATGGATGAGAGCCTTAGATGTCCGTAAACCAGGGTGAGGAAGATCAGGATGACAGCCATAATCATGGGAAGAAAAGGCCGGCTTCCATCCTTTTCCCTTTTTAAAAAAAAATCGGCCAATACAGAATTCACCAACACAATGAGAAATGAAACCCCGTAGACTCCTGAAAAATCCGCGATCTGAATCAATAAAAGATTTGAATACTGGCTGTAACCAAGGCTTCCCCAGGAAAATCCGGTAAAGGCATAGGCCCTGATATATTCAAAGCCTGTCCAGAGGCAGGCAGCCGTGAAGGGATTGGCGCCCGGAGCGAGTTTCTTTAAAAGAAGGGCAAAAAGGGCAGGATACAGGGCAAGGTAGAGACACAGCAGTACCAGGGTGGAAGCGGCCAGGATGGGATGAAGCCCACCGTAAATATGAACCGTTGGAATGATCCAGTAAATCAAGGAGATAAAATGAAAAAGACCGGCAATGAGCCCACTGAAAAAGGATTGCTTCAGGGTCAGGGAAGAAAGGGATATCATCCATGGGACCATGGCAAAAAAAGCAAGATAGGAAAATCCAACCTTCGGAAATGAGAGTGTCAGCAACAGACCGCTTGCAAGCGCCGGTAAATACGGAATCAAAAAATTATCTTTTTTTTGTAGCATTCTTAGTTTTCTTTTCTTATATTAATTTTAAAAATCTGCTATACTTATCAAGAAGTCGACAGGCAGTCAAACTATGAAATCAATCAGGTTTATACCCTATGAAGAATACTTATCAGGTAAATGATGTTGACGTCGATACCCGTGACCTGAACGCCCATAAACAGTTATTTGATTTAAATGGGCAGGATTTAACCCCCGGAGAAATGAAAATCATCCTTGATTCTTCGCCGGTGGGGATAACGGTTGTCAAAAATCGGGCTATGGGCTGGACCAATGAAGCCTTTCACACCATGCTGGGATATGAACCGGACACCCTAAAAGGGAAAAAGGTCCGTATCCTTTATGCAGATCAGAAAGAGTATGAAAGGGTATGCGTTGACCTTTATTCCCATCTGGACCGGCTTGGTTCCAGCCTTCTGGAAACCAAACTCCTGAGAAAAGACGGAACAACGCTGACCTGTATGCTCAGGGCTTCAAGACTGGATCTCAAAGATCCATCCAAGGGGATTATTATCGTTATTACGGACATTTCCGAACTGAAGCTGCTTCAGATTCAGCTTCAGCAGGCCCAGAAAATGGAAGCCATCGGTGTTCTTGCCGGAGGCATTTCCCATGATTTTAACAATATTCTCATGGGGATCCAGGGCCATTTGTCTTTGATGCAGATTGATTTATCGGCCGTTGAAAAGGTGGCGGCTCATTCCAAGCATATCGGCCGGCTTGTAAAAACCGCAGCGGAACTGACAAGCCGTCTGCTTGGGTTTGCCAGAGGGGGGAAATACCGGATTGCGGTATTAAACGTCAATGAACTGGTTGCCATGGCCCTGGATATTTTTAAGTCCACTCGCAAGGACATCATCCTTCATAAGGTGTTTGAAAAGGAACTTCATCTTGTGGATGCAGACCAATCCCAGCTCGAACAGGTCTTTTTAAATCTTTTTATCAATGCTTCCCAGGCCATGCCCGGGCCCGGAGAAATTTTCGTCACCACCCAAAATATCTTTATTGGCGAAGATCATCCCTATCCCTTTGAGGTTCATCCCGGGCGATATATCAAGGTTACGGTAAAAGACACGGGCATTGGCATGGATATGGAAATCCAGAAAAAAATATTTGATCCCTTTTTTTCAACAAAGGGAGTCGGTGATAAGAAAGGCAGGGGACTCGGCCTGTCAACCGTATTCGGTATCGTCAAAAATCACAAAGGCTTTATCCTGGTTGAAAGCGAAAAAGGCAAGGGCGCGAGTTTTCAGATCTGTTTGCCGGCCTCCAATATTATTGATATCAAGGCCATAAAAGAGGAGATTCGTCCCTTTGATCAGGTTCAGAAGGGATCTGAAACCATACTATTGGTGGATGATGAAGAAGAAATCGTCAATGTGGGCAGGAATTTTCTGGAAAAGCTTGGATATAAGCCGTTGGTTGCACGAAACGGTCTGGAAGCTGTTGAAATATTCAGAACCTACAAAGATCAGATTTCCCTGGTTGTGCTGGACCTCATCATGCCGAGGATGGACGGGAAGCAGGCTTTTCTGGAAATCAAGGAAATAAAGGCCGATGCAAAAATTCTCATATCTACGGGATATGCCGTTGATGATAAAATTGAAGGGTTTCTGAACCAGGGATGCCATGGATTTATACAAAAACCCTTTTCGATAAACGATTTTGCCAGGGCTTTGAGAAAGATCCTGGATAAGGGAATGCCCCTGTCCTAAACCAATCCCCCGTTAACCCCGAGGATTTGACCATTAATATAGGCTGCTTTGTCCGAGCATAGAAAGGCAACGGCATGGGCAACCTCCTCCGGCCTTCCAAGCCTTTTGGCAGGGATGGTCTCAATGATCCGGTCCATATCCATTCCATTCAGCATCCGGGTTTCAATAAATCCGGGTGAAACCGCATTTACCGTGATGTTCCGGTTTCCCACCTCCCTTGCCAAAGCTTTTGTGGCGCCGATGAGGCCTGATTTGGCGGCTGAATAATTGACCTGGCCGGCATTGCCCATCTGGCCTGCAGCAGACGTCACCGTCACAATCCTGCCGGATCTGTTTTTCAGCATCTGTTTTACCACCGGTTTGGTTACATTGTAAAAACTGGTCAGATTGGTGCTGATAACAGATTGCCACGACTCTTCCTTCATCATGGCCAAAAGCCCGTCATTTCTAATTCCTGCATTATTGACAAGGATATGGAGAGCGCCCTTGTCCTTCAGGATGGTCTGAACCGCTTTTTTTGAATCTTCGGAACGGGTCACATCAAAGGGCAGCAAGGCTCCCTGCCCGTTGCGGGCCTCTATGTCTTCAAGGGTTTGAGCAGCAGAAGCCCCGTCGGAAAGGTAATTGATATAGACGAAAACCCCTTGTCCGGCCAGTGCAACGGCAACGGCCCTGCCTATTCCCTTTCCCGCCCCTGTGACCAGTGCAATCTTTTCATTGTCTTGAGTCATGGATTCTCCGATATGATCCGGTATTCATAAATTCCAATAATTAACCTGTCTTGGAAATGTCTTTACCATTCAAAAGGATTCATTTCAATAGATCTTATGGCGCTATGCGCCTGACGGATTTCCATAACCCGGAATTCCATGGCAATTTCCCTGGATTCGGACCTTGGATATGCCTTGATAAAAACCCGGGTTGGTGACATAATACACAATTTTTTCATGGATAGAGAACAGGGTTGAATGGCGCCAGGCAAGATTAAAAATTTGAAAAGAAATCGTAGTCCGGGAAAAACCATTGAAATTCTGTTTAAAATATCAGAAGCGGTGGGCAACACGGACAATCTTGAAGAATTGTATAAAGTGATTCATCATCGCCTTGATGAAATTCTCAATGTGAATCATTTTTATATTGCCTTATACGATGAAGAAAAGGACGCTATCTTTTTTCCCTTTCATGTGAAAGAAAAAGAGAAGACGTCTGAACCCTTTTTTGATTTCAAGGCAGTGCTTTCCTATACCAAGCGGGTGATCCAAAGCCGAAAACCCATGATTTTTTATGAGGCAGAGGCTCCAAAGGGGAACGCCGTGATGGGGCAGGCCTTTGGAAACCTGGGCAAAATAAGGATGGGGGCTCCCTTAATGATTAATGAAAGGGTAAAAGGCGCCATTTTGATTCAAAACGATGGATCGGAAAGAGATTATGAAAAAGAGGATTTGGCGCTTTTAACTTCTATTTCCCGGCATATTGCCCTTGCCCTTGAAAGGAAAGAATCAGAAGAACAATTGGCAAACCATCGCCGGATGCTTGAGAAAATTTTGAAATCTTTGCCTGTCGGGATTGCTCTTGTCCAGAACCGGGTTTTTAAATGGGTGAACCATGAAATGCTATTTTTGTTCGGCTATGAATCCCCCCGGGATTTTGAAAATCAAAGCACCCGGATGATTTATTCAAATGATGAAGACTTTGAAAGGGTTGGTCAAAATATTTATCAGAGCGTTATCACGGGCGGAACAGCAGATTATGAAATTGATCTGGTGAAAAAAGACGGCACCCTTTTTCCGGTTCATATCCGGCTTAACTCAAGGGATGATGAAAATCCAATGGCGTGGACCATTGCAACCTTTACGGATATCTCCCAGAGGAAGGCCGGTGAAAAGGAAAAATTCGAGAAAGAAAAACTTCAGGGGGTTCTTGAAATGGCCGGAGCCGTTTGTCACGAAATCAATCAACCCTTGCAGGCCATTTTGGGCTACTCGGAACTCATGTTGATGGGGCATGAATCTCGTCCTATGGAAAAAAAAGCGCTTCGTTCCATAAAATCCCAGGCCGCCCGGCTGGATAAAATCACGGGAAAATTGTCCGGCATTACCCATTACAGGACGGTTGATTATCCAGGAAATACAAAGATTATCGATATCTGGGGAGTGGGAAAGGATATGGAACACTGATGAGCCAAAAAGAGCTTATAAAAAATCACTGGGCCTGCGACAAAGCCCTTGTTTTTTGTGCCAGGGAATCAAGGTTTTTTTCAACAAAAGCCCTTAAATTTCTATCCGGATCAAGCCGGTCTGAATAATAGTTCAGCACCCACCAGAGGCTGTTCAATTTTTCAGGATCATCCTGCCACCAGAACACCGATTCCCTTATGGCCGCCGATGAGGTGAACTCCTTATTGATTTTGATATAAAATTCATGACACATGGTGCGGGTAATGGGTTTCAGGCTCAGGGTCTTTACCGTATTCCTGTTGATCATTACCGCCTCCTTGGAACTGTTACCGTTCTTAACTGAAGCAACCCGAGTCATTTTTTAAAACTCCTACATCAATCAAAACCGAAAGTAAAGCACAAATATGAATTGATTTTTAAGTTGCCAATCCCTTGGGGAATGAGATAAATTGAAAAAAAATTAATCTGAAACAGCTCACTACGGGATGGTTTGCACATTGGAAAAAAAGATAACCTTTGTCATCGGCGGCTGCAGAAGCGGGAAAAGTTCATTTGCCCTGGATCAAGCCAACAAAGCTGCCAAAAAGGATAAATATTTTATTGCCACTTCCCAGCCGTTGGATCAGGAAATGGAAAGGCGGGTGGAAAAGCATCAGAAGGAAAGGGGAAAAGATTGGCAGACCATTGAAGAACCTGTCCTGATACATGAAATTGTAAATGAATACTCAGGCAAAGCGGATGTAATTCTGATCGATTGCCTGACCCTCTGGCTGTCCAATCTTTTATATCATTCCTATGACGCTGACGCTATCCTTGAGATTCTGGATCAATTTGAGAGGGCCCTTTTACGCTGCCAATGTCCTGTTTTTCTGGTATCCAATGAGGTCGGCCTGGGGATCATTCCGGAAAACAAGCTTGCCCGGGAGTTCAGGGACCTTGCAGGAATGATCCATCAGCGTGTGGCAAGGATATCGGACAGGGTTGTCATGACCGTTGCCGGAATCGATGTGGAAATTAAGCCGGGGCAGACGTTAAGATGAGATATCGTCATATTTTTGGTCCGATTCCTTCCCGGCGGCTCGGTATATCCCTGGGGATTGACCTTGTCACTCATAAAACATGCAGCATGGACTGCGTTTATTGCGAGTGCGGAAAAACAACCGAACTCACCCTTGAACCCAAAGAATATGTTTCGTATGAGGATGTGGTAAAAGAATTGGATGATTACCTGGAACATCATCCTGATCCGGATTATATCACTTTCTCAGGATCAGGTGAGCCCACATTGAATACATGCCTGGGCCATGTGATCGATCATATCAGATCCAGGCGGCCCCACATCAAAGTGGCGGTACTGACCAATTCAACCTTGATTCTCAACCCTTCCGTATGGCAGGCGCTTTTAAAAGCGGATCTTGTTCTTCCTTCTCTTGATGCAGTTTCCAAAAAAGCTTTTGCAAAGATCAACCGGCCCCATAAAGGAATTGATGCACAAGAGGTCGCAAAGGGGATTGAAGCGTTTGCAAAGGCATTCAAGGGAAAAATCTGGCTGGAAGTCCTGATTCTTCCGGGGTTGAATGACAGGGTATCGGATCTGGCCGAGCTGAAAGACGCCATCCACAGAATTCATCCGGACAGGCTTCAGATCAATACCCTGGACCGTCCCGGAACTCTTACCCATATCAAACCTGCATCCAGATCGGATCTGGAACGGGTTGCAGAAATTCTCGACTTCCCGGACACCGAGATCATCGCAAGGGTCGGTATGGATATCCAGGCCCGGGCAAAACGGGACGACATCAGGGCGGTTATCATTGACGCCATCCACCGAAGGCCCTGTACAAAAGAGGATCTTTTAAAAATCCTGGGGGTTGAAAGAGAAGAGATTGACGCCTGCATCAACCTCCTTTTGCAGGAAAAATTAATCGTCGGTAAAATTGAGGAACGGGGCATTTTCTTTCAAACGGTAAAAGAACCGACATGAAACAATTTTTTACGGATTTCAGATCGGCCATTCTTTTTATTACCATTCTTCCGGCAGGAAAGGGGGTGGCCTATTCCCCCCTGGGCATGATCCGGTTCTTCCCCCTGGTGGGGCTTCTGGTGGGCGGGCTTCTCATCCTGTTTGACCTCATGGTTTCCCGTTTCTGGCCCCTTTCGGTGGTATCGGTTCTGGATGTTCTTTTCCTTGTGGCCGTCACCGGAGCCTTCCATCTGGATGGCCTTGGCGACACGGCCGACGGGATGTTCAGCCATCGGCCCAAAGAAAGGGTCCTTGAAATCATGAAGGACAGTCGCACGGGGATGATGGGGCTTGTGGCCGTGGTCTCGGTTCTTCTGCTGAAAACAGCAGGGATATTTGCCGTTAAATCGGCTTTAACCCAGGGCCAATCCCTTCTGATGTTTTTCATCATTCCTTCCTATTCCAGGTCGGCCATGATCTTCGGCATCCGGCATTTAAAATACGGCAGGCAGGATGCCGGGACCGGGCTTGATTTGTTTGAAAAACCCCTTGGGCCCAAAGATTTTATATTTGTGGGGATTCCTGTGGTCATATCCCTTTTTTTAGGCTATAAGGGCCTGGTTTTGAATATGGTTTTTATTGCAGCCCTGGTTTTGATCCTGGGGTTTTATAAAAAGAAACTGAATTGCATTACAGGGGACATGCTGGGTGCCATGAACGAGATCACGGAAGCTGTGTTGTTTCTGGCAGCCGGGGCATTGATCCTTTAAAAAGGAAAATATCCATGATTACGGGTCATGGCGGAAATAAAAGAAAGCTGGCAGAAAAACTGGGCTGCGCCCTTGAAGAGATCATTGACATGAGCAGCAACCTGAACCCCCTGGGACCGCCGGAGACCATCGAGTCCTTCATCTGTGGGAATGTGATGAAAATAAGGTCCCTGCCGGACCCGGATGCGGCCTCCATGAGAGCAGGGTTTGCAAGATTCCATGGGGTGGATGAAAACCGGGTCATTGCGGGAAACGGCACCACCTGGTTTATCTATATTCTCCCCCTTGCCCTGGGGTCAAAAAAGATTCTCATTGCAGGCCCCACCTATTCGGATTACAGGGATGCCTGCCTCATGTACCATAGGGATGCTGAGCATTGTCTTGCAAGGCCGGAAAATGGCTTTCAACCGGATGTGGATGAGATATCCCGGCTGGCTGCAGAAGCGGACACGGTATTCCTCTGCAATCCCGGCAACCCCACGGGCGCACTGATGTCAAAGGACGGGATAGAATATTTGCTGAAAACGCATAAAAATACGAGGTTCATCATTGATGAGTCCTATCTTCCCTTTGTGGAAAACGATGAAGACATCTCCCTTGTATCGGAAACAGGGTATGAAAATCTCATCGTGCTCTCCTCCATGTCGAAGATCTATCGAATTCCAGGCCTCCGCACTGGATTTTTAAGCGGAGACCCTGGAACCGTTGAAAAGATCATGGCCTTTTATCAGCCCTGGAGCGTCAATGCCCTGGCCCAGGCCGTGATTGAGCATATTTACCATCATCCCGAAGCCATTGAACCGTTTTTAAAAAAAACAAGAAACTATGTCAGGGCGGAACGGCAAAGATTTGTGGAGAGTCTCAGGGGAGTGAGCGGATTGGAATTGTTTGATTCAACCACCTGTTTTATCCTGGCCCGCCTGGAAAACGGTCGGACCTCCGGTGAATTCTGTGAATGCATCGGTCAACACCGGGTCCTGATCCGGGATTGTTCCAATTTTATGGGTTTATCCGATCAATACGTGCGGTTTTCCCTGAAGAAAAGGGAGGCCAATGACCATCTCTCGGCCCTGGTCCGAAAGGCCCTGGCCCATGGGTGATATTCAATGGTACGTGGTCCTGGGGGCCTTTATTCTGGACCATATCCTGGGAGATCCCGGATTCCTGCCCCACCCGGTGGTGTATATGGGAAAGGCCATTGGTTTTTTTGAACCTCGGTTTCGGAAATGGTTTAAAAACCTCCTGGTTTCAGGTTTTTTCTTTGCCCTTTTTCTCATCTTCTCCACCTGGGCCCTGGCCTTTTGCGCCATTGCCCTTTCCATGAAGGTCCATCCCGGCTTTGGCGATCTGGTCCAGGGTATCCTGCTGTTTTTCTGTTTTTCCTCCAGAAGCCTTGAAAAAGCTGCCTTAAAAGTCTTCCGGGCCCTTGAGGCCCATGATATGGAAGCCGCACGCCGGGCCGTATCCATGATTGTGGGACGGCAGACGCAGACCCTGGATGAAAAGGGTGTCACCCGGGCTGCCGTGGAAACGGTGGCTGAAAATTTTGTGGACGGATTTTTATCCCCCCTGTTTTTTGCCTTGCTGGGCGGGGTTCCCCTTGCCCTTGCCTATAAAATGGTCAATACCCTGGATTCCATGGTGGGGTATCGAAACGAGACTTATCTGCTTTTCGGCCGGGCTTCGGCAAGGATAGACGACCTGGCCAATTTCATCCCGGCACGGATTTCCGTTCTTATCATCGGTCTGAGCGCCTTTCTTCTGTCGTTTAAGACAGGGGCCCTGGCCCTGAAGACAGGTTTTTCTCAAGGCTCCCGCCACAAAAGCCCCAATTCAGGATATCCTGAAGCCGCTTTTTCAGGGGCCCTTGAGGTCAGACTCGGAGGCCCGAATGTTTACCACGGCACCCTTGTTGAAAAACCCTTCATTGGAAGCCGGTTTCCTGATCCCGGCAAGGAAAAGATCTGCCAGGCGTGCCGGTTGATGATGGCCGCTTCATGGGCTGCTCTTTTAATTTCATGCTTTATTCTTTTTGTTTTTTAAGATAACCTTAATGAAAATGACCGGCTGCAGAAAAAAGAAAATGGCAAAACCGACTTACGAAGAACTGGAAAACAAAGTCAGAGTCCTGGAGCAGAGGGTGGGCCATCTTCATCTTCTGGAAAAGGAACTCCGGTCCCTTGAAACTCAGTTCTCCCTGGTTGAAAAACAGCTCAGGCAGCGCCAGCGGATGGATTCTCTGGGAACCCTTGCCCAGGGCGTGGCCCACGATTTTAACAATATCCTTTCCGGCATTATGGCCTATCTGAATATTTTAAGCCTCACCGATGATAATTTTTCCCCCTCCCAGAAAACCTATGTCCGGAATATAGTCAATTCCGTCAAAAGAGGGGCGGCGACGGTGAAACAGTTCCAGAACCTCTCCAACCGAGCCGTTTCTCCAAAAGAAAATATTGATATTTATACCGTTGCCCAGGAGGTATTTCTTTTGCTGGATAAAACAACGGATAAATTGATCGAAAAAAAACTGGATATTGAAAAAGGACAGGTTTTTGTCTGCGCCGATATCAATGAAATACATCAGGTGTTCATGAATCTTGCCACCAATGCGGTCCATGCAATCGAAGCCAAAGGGTTGAAAAAAGGGGATCGTATCCGGTTGAGCGTTCATGCGGAAACACGGAAAGGTTCGCATCTGCAATATCTCTCCAAGGGGGAGTATTATGAAATTTTGTTTGAAGACACGGGCATAGGTATGCCGGAAGATGTTCTTAGGAAAGCCTTTGATCCTTTGTTTACCACCAAGACAGGGCCGGAAAATACCGGTCAGGGGCTTGGCCTGGCCATGGTCAAGGATATCATCACCAAACGGCATGAAGGCTATATTGAAGTGGATTCAAGCCCCGGCCGGGGAACGGTTTTTCATATTTTCCTGCCCAAGGCCGATGATGCCTGCGGTTTGGAAGAGCCGCCCGCCGTTATCCAGGGAGGGACTGAAACCATCCTGATTGTGGATGACGACCTGTCGGTCCGGGAATCCTTGCAAAGGGCCCTGGAAGATTTCGGATACCGGATTCTTCTGGCAGGTGATGGCGAGGAGGGCCTTGCCCGTTTCAAAGAGAATGCCAGGGCCGTGAATCTCGTATTGCTGGACATGATCATGCCTAAAATGCCGGGCCGGGAATTATTAAAGCAAATGCTGAAAATTGATCCGGATGTCAAGGTGATCATTTCTTCAGGCCATGATGAAGGCCATTTTGAAGATCCGATTCTCAAATCTGCCAAGGATTATCTCAAAAAACCCTTTGAAATCAATGCCCTTGAAAAAGCCATCCGCCAGGTTTTGGATCAGAAAGGGTGTCCGGCATAGAACCTGCAAATTTCATAGCATTTCCAAGAGGTTTCAGGCTGGGGACAACCTCTTTTATTCTTCCGGATCATATCATCCCCAACGTCATTCGGCTGGGGCCTTTTTTTGATGAAATAGAGCTGTTGGTATTTGAAAGTGCCCCCTCGGATGTCCTGCCTTCAAAAGCAGAGGTAAACACCCTTTTATCCCTGGCCCGGGACCTGAACCTGACCTATAATATCCATCTGCCAACGGATGTGAGCCTTTCCCATGAATCCCCCCGGAAAAGGCAGGCGGCGGCGGATACGCTTTTAAGGGTCATGGACCGGTTACACCCCTTGGCCCCCACCACCCATACCCTTCATCTGGAGATGCCCACGGATGTCATCGGGGATATGGGGAATCCGGAAACAAGAAAGGTCTGGCTGGACCGCACCCGTGAAGGCCTATCCGCCTTTTTGTTCGGCATCCCCGACAACTCGGCTATTTCCGTGGAAACCCTGGATTATCCTTTCTCCTGTATAGAACCCCTTATCCATGAATTCCATCTCTCGGTCTGTCTGGATGCCGGGCATCAGATCCGCTGCGGCCATGATCTTCTCCAGACCTTTGAGACACACAGGTCCCGGATTCCCCTGATTCATCTGCACGGCGTTGACGGCTCAGGGCCGGAAAAAAAGGACCACAAAGCCCTCGACCTCCTGTCCCAAGATGAAATCCTGAGGGTCCTCCGGGTGCTTGAAAATTTCAGGGGGGCTGTGAGTCTTGAGGTTTTTAATCTTGATAATCTAAACCGTTCTTTACAGGTTCTTTCCAGGTATTTTCAAAATATTCTGTTTTCTATTCCAGCATAACTCAACTGGAAGATGCACCGGCATATATCCGATCGCCGGTGCATTTTGGCTTATTTTTCATGGGGTATATCAAGTCGATTCAAGTGCTTTAATCAGTCTAATACATGCCGTCATCCATTTCGCCCGGCGGCATTACCGGCATTTTTTTCTTTTCCGGTTTTTCAGCGATCATGGCCTCGGTGGTCAACATCAGACTTGACACTGAGGCCGCGTTTTGCAAGGCAAACCGGACCACTTTGGCGGGGTCAATAATTCCCTCTCCAAGAAGATTCTCATAAACCCCGGTTCGGGCATTGAAACCAAAATCATTTTTTCCTTCAAGCACTTTGTTCAGAACTACGGAGCCTTCATACCCGGCGTTCCGGGCAATCTGCTGGATGGGTTCCTTAAGGGCCTGTTTCAGAATGGCCACACCTTCTGCCTCATCCCCTTTGCAATCCAGTTTTTCCAGGGCACTCAGGCACCGCACCAGGGCAACGCCTCCGCCTGGGACAATACCTTCTTCAACTGCAGCACGAGTCGCATTCAAGGCATCTTCCACTCGGGCTTTTTTCTCCTTCATCTCGGTCTCCGTCGCAGCACCGATATTGATTACGGCAACCCCTCCAACAAGTTTTGCCAATCTTTCCTGAAGTTTTTCGCGATCATAATCCGATGTGGTTTCCTCTATCTGGGCCCGAATTTGTTTGACCCTGCTCTTTATGGCGGATTCTTTGCCTTTGCCGTCTACAATGGTGGTATTGTCCTTATCTATTTTTACGGATTTGCAGGACCCCAGATCCTCGAGGGTGACCTTGTCAAGTTTAACGCCGATATCTTCAGAAACCACCTGACCGCCGGTAAGGATGGCAATATCTTCCAGCATGGACTTTCGCCTGTCTCCAAAACCGGGGGCTTTTACAGCAGCCACTTTCAGAACGCCGCGAAGTTTATTGACAAGCAAGGTGGCAAGAGCCTCCCCTTCAATGTCTTCGGCAATGATCAGAAGAGGTTTGCCGGCTTTGGTGGTTTGCTCCAGCAGGGGTAGCAGATCTTTCATTACGGTCAGCTTTTTTTCATGAATCAGGATCAGCGGTTCATCCAGAACGGCCTCCATTTTCTCAGAATTGGTGACAAAATAGGGGGAGAGATATCCACGGTCAAACTGCATGCCTTCCACAACATCCAGTGTGGTGGCCATGCTCTTGGCCTCTTCCACGGTGATGACCCCTTCCTTTCCGACTTTGTCCATGGCCTCTGAAATCAGTTTACCAATAGCTTCGTCATTGTTGGCGGATATAGTGCCGACCTGTTCGATTTCTCTTTGGTTTTTTGTGGGCTTGGAAATTTTTTTCAACTCATCCACAACAGCCAGAACCCCCTTATCAATACCCCTTTTCAGAGCCATGGGGTTCAGCCCGGAAGATATCCGCTTCAGTCCTTCCCGGTAAATGGCCTGGGCCAGAACCGTAGCTGTTGTGGTGCCATCACCAGCCGTATCACTGGTTTTGCTTGCCACTTCCTTAACCATTTGTGCACCCATATTCTGGAATTTGTCTTCTAGTACGATTTCCTTTGCTACTGTGACGCCATCCTTTGTGACAACAGGGGAACCATATGATTTTTCAATCACTACATTGTTACCTTTGGGGCCTAAGGTTGACTTTACGGCATCGGCCAGCACATTGACTCCCTCAAGCATCAATTCTCTGGCTTTCCTGCCGTGGATAATCATTTTTACAGTCATCTTTCCTCCTTAAATTATATGTGTTATGAACCACAGATCATTTCGAAAAGACAACTTGCTCTTAATGAAATTTCGGAAGGCTTTTAAGGTTTTTTGAATTCAAGGGAAGAAAGCTTTAAAAACAGTCCTTGATCAGCCAATTCCGAAATATCCCGTATTATCCGTCCGAAATGTCCAGAATTAACATTGTCATCAGGGATCATGCCCTGTCCGCCCCTACCGTCCGGCCAGCAAAGGCAGGCAGATAGCCGGTATGGCAAATTGAAAAAAAAATAATTCTCAGGGATAAAAAAACAAGGGAAGATATTTTAAAAATTTTATTTCCGGCCTTTTTTTTAAAAACAACAGCCAAGGACTGCGAAAAGGTCACCCAACAAACCGGTAAAACTGTTACCTTGAATTAAAAGAAGAGCTTTGATATTCTGAGGACCAAAAAGCATTAAATTCCATGATGGTAAACCGGATACACGATGATTTTAAATTTAAAGGTAATTCCAAAGATGTCCATTGTCCAGGAAAGACGCAAGACCCGGGAGATCCGTATTGGAAAGGTAAAGATCGGTTCCAACGCTCCCATTTCAGTTCAATCCATGACCAATACCAAGACCCAGGATGTCTTGGCCACGGTCAGGCAGATCAAGGGTCTTGAAAAGGCCGGATGTGACATCATCCGTGTGGCAATCCCGGACATGGAGGCCGCCCTTGCCCTGGAAAAAATCAAGCAGGAAATCGCCATTCCCCTGATTGCGGATATTCATTTTGATTACAGGCTGGCCCTTGCGTCGGCCAAGGCCGGTGCCGATGCCCTGAGGATCAATCCCGGCAATATCGGAGCCAAAAAAAAGATCAAGGCGGTTGTGGACTGTGCAAAGGACCATGGGATCCCCATCCGGGTGGGAGTCAATGCCGGCTCCCTGGAAAAAGAAATTGAACAGCGGCTCGGGACAACGGCCGAAGCTATGGCGGAAAGCGCGCTCCGTAATATTCGGATACTGGAAGACCTGGGGTTTCAGGACATCAAGGTGTCCCTCAAGGCCTCGGATGTTTCACGAACGGTCCGCGCCTATCGGCTACTATCACCTCTTACTGATGTCCCTTTCCATGTGGGAGTGACCGAGGCAGGGGGCCTTTTTGCCGGGATCACCAAATCCGCCATTGGTATCGGAATGCTGCTGGCCGAAGGCATCGGTGACACCATCCGGGTGTCTTTGACCCGGGATCCCATTGAAGAAATCCGGACCGGCTATGAGATTTTAAGGGCTCTCGGGATCAGGAATCGTGGGCCTGAACTGATTTCCTGCCCCACCTGCGGCCGCTGCAATATCGATCTTTTTAAAATCGCCGGACAAGTAGAAAATGCTTTACTTGAGAGGTCGTCTAAGATTAAAGTTGCCATTATGGGATGTGCGGTAAACGGCCCCGGAGAGGCAAAAGAAGCGGATATAGGGATAGCAGGCGGTGACGGCAAGGGGATTCTGTTTAAAAAAGGAAAAGTGATCCGGAAAATAGATCAGGATGATCTTGTGGATCAGTTGTTGAATGAAATTGATAAAATGACGAAGAATTCGGAGGATAATAATGGCAAAGAGTGAAAAAACAGCAATCACACCAACACGGGAACAAGACTATCCCAACTGGTATCAGGAAGTGGTGAGGGCCGCCGATATGGCTGAAAACTCGCCGGTCAGGGGGTGTATGGTCATCAAACCCTGGGGCTATGCCATCTGGGAAAACATGGTGCATCTCATGGATGACCTGTTCAAGGAAACCGGTGTTAAAAACGCCTATTTTCCCTTGTTTATTCCCCTGAGCTATATGGAAAAAGAAGCCGAGCATGTGGAGGGCTTTGCCAAGGAATGCGCCGTCGTCACCCATCACCGGCTGGAGCCCGACGGCAAGGGTGGTCTGAAACCGGCCGGAGAGCTGGCGGAACCCCTGATCGTCCGTCCCACATCGGAAACCATCATCGGCGAGTCCATGGCCAGATGGACCAACAGCTACCGGGATCTTCCCATTCTTATCAATCAATGGGCCAATGTGGTCCGCTGGGAGATGAGGACCCGGATGTTTCTTCGAACCAGTGAGTTTTTATGGCAGGAAGGCCATACCGCCCATGCCACCGAACAGGAAGCAAAGGAAAGAACCCTTCTCATGCTGGATGTGTATACCAAATTTGTGGAAGAATACCTGGCCATGCCCGTGATAAGGGGCCAGAAAACCCCGTCGGAAAGGTTCCCCGGAGCAGATGACACCACCTGCATTGAAGCCATGATGCAGGATAAAAGAGCGCTTCAGGCAGGAACCTCCCATTTCCTGGGCCAGAATTTTGCCAAGGGGTCAGGGATCAAATTTCAGAACGAGGAAGGCCAGGAAGCCTATGCCTGGACCACTTCCTGGGGCTCTTCCACAAGAATGATCGGCGGCATGATCATGGTGCATTCCGACGATGACGGCCTGGTGCTTCCGCCCCGGGTTGCGCCGGCCCATGTCGTGATCCTGCCGATTTTTAAAAAGGATGAAGACCGCAGGGCCATCCTGGAAAGCGCCCGGGCCCTGAAAGACGCCTTGGAAGCAAGGCAGTTTCATGGCGGGAAAATAAGGGTGGAACTGGATGACCGGGATATCGGAGGCGCCAGGGGCTGGGAATGGGTCAAAAAGGGTGTTCCGGTCCGGATCGAATTGGGGCCCCGGGATATTGAAAAAAATTCCGTATTCATGGCGAGACGCGATCAGCCGTCCTCAAAAAAGGAATCCATGGACCGGGAGATGTTTATCAACGCAATCCCAGGAATCCTGGACAATATCCAGGAATCCCTTTTCAACAGGGCCATCCGTTACAGAAAAGAAAACACCTTTGTCATGGATGATAAAAAACAGTTTTATGATTTATATCAAAAAGCCTCGGGATACCATAACGGCGCCTTTGTCATGGCTCACTGGTGCGGTTCGGACAAATGTGAGGAAACCATTAAAAAAGACCTGTCCGTGACCATTCGCTGCATCCCCTTTGACAGCCCCACGGAAAAAGGAGAATGTATCTGTTGCGGCAATGCCAGCTCAAGACGGGTATTGTTTGCAAAAGCGTATTAATTGCCGTCCATGATCAGAATCACCGACATACTGGATAAGATTTACGAGTATAATCCCGGCGGGGATTCCGATATCATCGACCGGGCCTATATTTATTCTGCAAGGGTTCATGAAGGCCAGGTCAGGCTTTCCGGTGAACCCTATCTCTCCCATCCCCTGGAAGTGGCAGCCATCCTGGCGGACATGAAAATGGATGTGGAAAGTATCGCCGCAGCCCTGTTGCATGATGTGATTGAGGATACTCCGGCCACTAGGGAAGACATTGAGGAAATGTTCGGTCCGGGCGTGGCCCGCATTGTTTCCGGCGTGACCAAACTGTCTGTTCTGCCCTTTGGCACCAAGGCGGCCCGGCAGGCGGAAAGTCTGCGGAAAATGATTCTTGCCATGGCCGACGACATCCGGGTGGTGCTCATCAAGCTGGCGGACCGGGTCCATAATATGCGGACCCTGAAATATCATAAAAGTCCTGAAAAGCAGGCAGCCATTGCCCAGGAGACCCTGGATATCTATGCTCCAATTGCCGCGCGCCTCGGCATATTCTGGATGAAATACGAGCTTGAGGAAATTGCTTTTTATTATACCATGCGGGATGAATACGAGCGCATTGACGCCCTGGTGAACCGGGCCAAGGATGAAAAGGAAGCGTATATCCGGGAAGTCAATGAAAAACTCAAGGCTAAAATGACGGAAATGGACATCGAATGTGAGATCAAGGGCCGCTACAAGCAACATTACAGCATTTATCAGAAAATGCTCTCCCAGAATCTTGAATTCAATGAGGTCTACGATATCATCGCCTTCAGGATCATAGTGGATACGATTCCCCAGTGTTATGCCGCCATGGGAGCCATTCACTCCATGTGGAAACCGATTTATTATAAGATCAAGGATTATATCGGCAATCCCAAACCCAATATGTACCAGTCCATCCATACCACTGTGGTGGGGCCCAAGGGAGAACGGGTGGAAATCCAGATCCGGACCTGGGAGATGAACAGGGTGGCCGAATCCGGTATCGCCGCCCACTGGAGTTACAAGGAAGGTACTAAGATAGACGAGAATACGGGGCTATTGTTTGCCTGGATCAGAAAGCTTGTGGAAAACCAGGAAAATTATAATGATCCGGATGAATTTCTGGAAAACGTCCGGATTGATCTCTACCCCGATGAAATCTATGTTTTCACACCCACCGGTGAGATTAAAACCCTGCCCAAAAAGGCCACGCCGGTGGACTTTGCCTTTCTCATCCATACGGAAGTGGGGTCTGAATGTACCGGGGCCAAGGTCAACGGCAAGATAGTCCCCCTTTCCCATCAATTGAAAACCGGTGATACGGTTGAAATCATCACCACCAAAGGCCATACCCCCAGTCCGGACTGGCTCAGTTTTGTAAAAACCGTAAAGGCCCGGACCAAGATCCGCGGCTGGATCAATGCCAGGGAAAAGGAAAGGTCCTATAGCCTGGGCCGTGAGATGTGCGAAAAGACCTTTAGAAAGAGAAATCAGAACTTCAATGCTCTGGTTAAATCCGGTGAAATCAAGAAAGTGGCCGACAGCTATGGGTTTAAAACCATAGAAGATTTGATTGCCCAGGTCGGGTTCGGCAAATTCACCCCTCTTCAGGTTTTCAACAAGGCCCTGCCGGATATTGAAAAACAGGAATTAAAGGAAGAGGCGGTTTCCCAGAAAGCTTCGGAAAAGGCAGCCAAAAAAGAAAGCACGGGTATTATTGTTAAAGGTCTTGATGACATCCTTGTCCGGTTTTCAAAATGCTGCAACCCCCTTCCCGGAGACCCGATTATCGGATATATCACCCAGGGCCAGGGCGTGACCATCCATCGACGGCGTTGCTCAAATGTCCTGACCATGAGCATGGAACGCCAGATTGAAGTCGAGTGGAGCAATGATACCAAAGAGTCTTACCCGGCCAGCGTCAGGGTGAGGACAGAGGACCGGTTCGGGCTCCTGGCGGATATCGCCTATGTGATCAGTAAGAATAAATCCAATATTCTCAATGCCAGAACCGAGACCCTGGAAACCGGTGTGGGGCTGTTTTATTTTACCATCCTGGTGGAAGGGACGGACCAGCTTCGAAAAATCATGTCCGATATCCGGAAAGTCAAAAAAGTCACCGATGTGAAACGCATTTTCAGGGAAGAATAATTGAAAGGGGACCTGTGAAAAAAAAATTTATCCTGGATACCAATGTCATTCTCCATGACAGCGGTTGTATTCACCAGTTCAAGGACAATCATGTTTTTATTCCGATTACGGTCATTGAAGAACTGGATAAATTTAAAAAAGGCAATGATGTCATTAACTGCAATGCCAGGGATTTCCTAAGAACCCTGGATGCCTTGTCCGGGGATATGATCTTAAACGGCGGAGCCCAGATAGACAGCGGGGAGGGAAAAATTTCCATCCTGCTGGAGGTCCCTCTGGATGAAAAGATCCATGAGAATTTTAATGTCATTACACCGGATGTCAGGATATTGAATATTGCCTATACCCTTGCCAAAAAGCATGATTTCATCAACGTGGTGTTTGTGACCAAAGATGTGAATTTAAGATTAAGGGCCAGATCCATAGGCCTGAAAACGGAAAACTACAATTCAAAATACGTTGAAAACCTATCCGATATGTATACGGGTATAAAAACCCTTGATCCTGTAGACGAAAGCATCCTGGACGAGATCTACCAGAAACCCGGTGAAATTCATATTTCAAGACTCAACATCAAGGATACGCTTTTCAGCAATGAAAATATTATCATTAAAAACGGATCGAAATCCGCCCTGGGAGTTTTTGATGAGGCAGGCCAAAGCCTGAAGAGGGTCCAGACCAGAATCTGTTATGGGATCAAACCCAGGAACTCGGAACAGACCTTTGCTTTAAATGCCATGCTGAACCCGGACATCCCCCTGGTGACCCTGTCGGGAAAGGCCGGTACCGGGAAAACGCTTCTGGCCCTTGCGGCTGCCCTTGAAAACAAGCATCTTTACCGTCAGATTTTTGTTGCAAGACCGGTCGTGCCTTTGAGCAACAAGGATATCGGGTTTCTTCCAGGGGATGTGGCCTCGAAACTGGATCCGTATATGCAGCCCTTATATGATAATCTTTCCGTGATCCAGAACCATTTTAATGAAAACAATGCCGGTTCAAAGCAGATCCGTCAGTTGCTGGAAGAAGAAAAGATTGTGATTACCCCGATTTCCTATATCCGCGGCAGAAGTATTGTAAAGGTCTTTTTTATCGTGGATGAAGCCCAGAACCTGACCCCCCATGAAGTCAAGACCATCATCACAAGGGCAGGGGAAGGCACAAAGATTGTTTTTACCGGGGATATTTTTCAGATTGACCACCCCTATCTGGACAGCCAGACAAACGGGCTGGCGTTTATCATCGAAAAAATGAAAGGGCAGAGGGTTTACGCTCACATCAATCTGGAGAAAGGCGAACGCTCCGAACTGGCGGAACTGGCGGCGAAAATCCTTTAACCGGACCAAATAAAAAGTTCGGGCTGTTTTTAGACAGTCCGAACCTGAATTTTTAAATGCCCGGAAAAAGAATCAAACAAAAGCAGATTAGGCGGCTTTTGTCACTTTTCCCGCCTTAATGCAACTGGTACACACCGTAATTTTTCTGATATAGCCTTCTCTGATAAAGGCGCGTACCTTTTGAAGGTTGGGGTTGAATCTTCTTTTATTTAAATTATGGGCATGGCTCACATTGTTGCCGACCATGGGGACTTTTCCACAAATTGCACATTCTTTTGACATTTTTTATACTCCTAAAAATCTTTTTAGCAAACGAAATAACCCGGAATTAATATACCACTATCCGATAAATGTAAAGAGATTATTTTTCTTTCTCTGCCAGGGCTTTGCATTCCGGGATCTTTGCCAGGGCTTCCCGGCCTTCTTTTGAATCCGGATAGGTTGCCGCAATATCTTCATACCGTTTCAAAGCCGCTGCATATTTTTTGGTCTTCATATAGAAATTGGCAACATAAAGCTCATGACCGGCAATGCCGGCCGTACATTTTTCAATATATTCCTTTGCTTTTGATGCATATTCGCTTTGGGGAAATTGATTCAGCAGCCTTTTGAACTGGGCCAGGCTGTTCAGGGCCGGGGTATGGTCCCTGTCAACCGTTCCCAACTGCTTAAACCAGCTCAGGCCTATCTGATAGATAATATAGGGAATGGCCTCATTCCTCGGATGCATTTTTTCAAATTCTTCATAAGCCATGATGGCCTCATCATATTCTTCAAGATAGAAATGGGAGTCGGCAATTTTAAGCTCCGCCAGAATGGCATATTTACTGAACGGATACCAGTCTTTCAGGTTTGTATACGCTTTTAAGGCGGTTTCATAATCTTTGTCCATAAAAGCGGCTGATCCTTCTGAGACAAGCTCTTCTACATTTTGATTCATTTCATTGGACGTTTCAAAAAAAGAGCAGCCGCAAAACAGCAAAACCATAGTAGATACGATTAATTTCTTTATCATGATAAATTCTCAATATAGTGTTCGGCAGAAATTGCTGCAATGGCGGCGTCTCCAACAGCAGTAGCAATTTGACGCAGCGGGGTGTCCCTGACATCTCCGGCGGCAAAGACGCCCGGCACAGAGGTCTGCATCTTTGCATCGGCAGTGATAAAACCGAATTCATCGGTTTTGACGGCATCGTTTAAAAAAAAGGTGTTGGGTAAAATTCCCACCCAGATGAAACAACCATTGGCGCTTATGGTTGTTTCTTCTTCAGTTTTCAGGTTTTTAACCTTTACGCCCTCCAATCCGAAAAAACCCTCAACGCCTGTTACAACGCTGTCCCAGACAAATTCGATCTTTTCATTCTTCAGGGCACGCTCCTGAAGTATTTTTGCAGCCCTAAGCTCATTTCTCCGGTGAACCAAATACACTTTTTTTGCAAATTTGGTCAGAAAGATGGATTCCTGAACAGCCGTATCTCCGCCACCTACGGCAACCACTGTTTTTCCCTTGAAAAAAGGTCCGTCACAGGTGGCGCAAAAGGAAACCCCCTTGCCGAAGAATTTCTCCTCGCCGATACCGAGTTTTTTTGGAGAGGCTCCGCTGGCAATGATAAGGCTTTTCGTCGTCAAGGTCCTGTCCTTTAAAACAATTTCTTTTGCTTGCCCGGACAGGTTCAGGGAATGAACTTCGGCGGATTCAATTTTTAATCCAAGGGATTCAGCCTGAATTTTCATTTTTTCAGATAAATCATATCCTGAAATACCCTCAGGAAAGCCCGGGTAGTTTTCGATCCAGTCCGTGATCAGGATCTGACCCCCGGGTGCCGCCTTTTCCAGAAGAAGAACATTCATTCTTGCCCTGGCTGCGTATATCCCGGCGGTTAGACCGGCAGGTCCGGCCCCTATAATGACAAGATCATAGTCGGTCTTCATCATTGGATTTCCTTTTCACTACAGGACACTTTTAATGGTTTCTTCAAGTTTTTGTTTGGCCACCATTCCCGTAATCTGTTCCGCTATTTCCCCGTTTTTAAAAAAAATAAGCGTGGGAATAGCCTGAACACCATATTTGCTGGGGCTGATGGGATTGTCATCCACATTCACCTTCACAAAGCTCATTTTCTCGCCGAATTCTTTTTCAAGGGCATCGATGGTGGGAGCAATGGCCTTGCAAGGGCCGCACCAGGGAGCCCAGAAATCCACCATCACTGGTTTATCGGATTTGAGAACGATTTTCTCAAAGGAATCATCATTAATTTCAATAATATTTTCTGCCATGGCAACCGTCCTAATTTAAATGTGGGGGTTAAAAAATACCCTGTAAATATATGTTCTTAATCTTTCTTTGTCAATTAATCTATCCCCGCCGGAATAAATAAGGGGACGCCGGTTTTTGGAGAAAAAAGCCGGCACCCCCCTTGAGACGGACCTGGAAAAATCGGGCCTACCAGTTCTCGGCCAGAACTTCAAAATGAGCTTGGGGGTGGTCGCAGGCCGGACACAGATCAACGGCCGTGTCTCCTTCATGGACATACCCACAGTTTCTGCAGCGCCATTTTATTTTTTTATCCTTTTTAAAGACCCGGCCGTTTTCCACATTGGCGGCAAGGTCTCTATACCGTTTTTCGTGCTGTTTTTCGGCAACCGAAATCATTTCAAATACCTTGGCGATCTCATCAAAGCCTTCTTTTCGGGCGGTTATTGCAAAATCAGGGTACATTTTCGACCATTCAAATTCTTCCCCTGAGGCTGCGGCTTTGAGGTTCTCAAGGGTCGAACCGATGACACCGGCCGGAAAGGCTGCCGTAATCTCAAGTTCCCCTCCCTCAAGAAATTTGAAAAATCGTTTGGCGTGTTCTTTTTCCTGATCTGCTGTTTCTGTGAAAATATCTGAAATCTGGACATAGCCTTCCTTTTTAGCAGCACTTGCAAAATAGGTGTATCGGTTTCTGGCCTGGGATTCACCGGCAAATGCGGTCAACAGATTCTTTTCGGTTTTTGTTCCTTTTAAATTTGCCATATGTCTTTCTCCTTTTTCTGTTTCATGGTCATGCTTGCAGGGGCAGCACCAGATCAAGCATGGATTTTTCTTGTATCGGGTTGCTAATTTGTTTGATTTCAAATGGTCATCGGGTTTTAAAAGATACCCAGGCTACTTTAAAAGGAATTCAATTGAATTTCAACAGAAAATGAAGGTTTTCAAAATGAATTCATTTAGTTCATGAAAACCGATTTTTTCAACCCTGGCCGTTCCAATTTCTTCAAGAAAAACATAAAATAGGTCTTTTCCCTCTTTTTTTTTATCCTTACCGGCAGCGTTGATGACGGCACCCGGATCATAATTCAAACCCGTTGGAAGATTGAGATCCTGTAATAAGGCCATAATTCTTGAAACATCTTTTTTGGAAATCATCCCTCGTTCCCGGGAAAAGCGTGCAGCGGCAACCATGCCCATGGAAACAGCCCTGCCATGCCCTGCTCTTTCAATCTTTTCAATGGCATGGCCGATGGTGTGGCCGAAATTCAGCTTTCGCCTTTCACCTGCTTCCTTTTCATCCCGTTGCACAATCCCGGATTTGATTTTCACGCAGTCGGCAACCAGTCTGTAAATCGTTTGATCATCCAGAGACAAGGCTTTTTTCCGGTTGGTTTCAATGAATTCAAACAAGGCTTTGTCACAGATCAGGGCATGCTTGACAATTTCCGCAAAACCGTTTGAAATTTCGGGTCCGGGCAGGGTCTGTAAGAGGTCCAGGTCACAGATGACAAATTCCGGCTGGTTAAAGACGCCGACCATATTTTTATAGGCATCCAGGTTGACTCCGTTTTTCCCGCCCACACTGGCATCCACCTGGGACAGAAGCGATGTGGAGACAAATCCGAATTTTATTCCCCTTAAAAAGACAGAGGCAACAAACCCGGTGATATCGGAAACAATCCCCCCGCCTATGCCGACGATAAAGCTTGACCGGTCGCAGGAATAACGGATCAGTTCCTTTAATATGAATTCAACGCTGGAAAGCGTTTTTATCTCTTCTCCGGTTCCAATGGTAATGACGGGAAGATCCGGGAACTCGTTTCCATAATATTTTTTTATGTTTTCATCGGTGATGATGACGGTGCGGGATTCGGGCAGGTAGTTCCCAAGATTTTTAAGGTGTTCCCCCACATGGATGGAAGAGGTTCCGAGTTTGCCTTTAATATGAATGGTTTCCATTAGTTCTTTCCAACAATGGCATGGATGGCCTTCATTTTTTCCATGACGGTTTTGAATTGTTCGGGATACAAGGACTGGGCTCCGTCACTCAAGGCTTCTTCGGGCTTGTTATGAACTTCTATCATGATGCCGTCCACACCAAAGGCGGCGCAGGCAAAAGCAAGTGAAATGACCTGTTCTCTGACCCCGGCGGCATGGCTGGGATCCACAATAACGGGAAGGTGGCTTTCTTTTTTAACGGCTGACACAACCGTAAGGTCCAGCGTGTTCCGGCTGTGCCTGACAAAGGTCCTGACCCCTCTTTCACAGAGAATGACCTGGTTATTGCCTTCTTCCATAATATATTCGGCAGCCATAAGCCATTCCTGGAGCAAAGCGGACATTCCTCTCTTCAGGATGACGGGCCTCGGGGATTTTCCGGCCCTCCGCAACAGACTGAAATTTTGCATGTTTCGAGCCCCGATCTGGATGATATCGGCATATTCTTCAACGAGATCGAAGGTTTCAACATCCATGGCTTCGGTTACAACCGGGAGCCCCGTTTCTTTTCTTGCTTTTGCCAATAATTCCAGGCCGTTTTTTCCAAGGCCCTGGAAAGAATAGGGAGACGTCCTGGGTTTAAAGGCCCCTCCCCTTAGCAATGCGGCACCGGCATCTTTGACGGAATTGGCAATGGACAGGATCTGGTCTTCACTTTCAACCGCACAGGGTCCGGCAATCACAGGCAGGCTTCCATTGCCGAAGACAGCATCGCCAACCCTGATGCAGGTATTTTCCTGCTTAAATTCCCGGCTGACAAGCTTATATGGTTTTGTCACCGGAATGACCTCCTTAACACCATCAAGACCCTGGAAATGATTGGCATCGACGGAACCGGTATTGTGCAGAATCCCGATGGAAATCCTTTCTCCCCCAGGTATGGGGCGGGCTGTATAGCCTCTGTTTTCAATCGCATTTACAAGAGCCTTAACTGTTTCTTCACTCGCGCCTTTTTGCATTACAACCAGCATTTTTTCCTCCGTTTGGATTTGTATCAGTATTCCCTCTTTTGAGCAATAAAAAAGGCTGCGGCATGTTGGTGCAGCCTTGTCGTAAAAAAGGCTGCACGTTCCGGCAACCTATGTCATCATTTTTATGGATTAATCAGGTCGGGCCGTTGAAGCAGTGCTTTGCCATCGCCAGAGCGGCAACCCCGCCGGAACGGCGTCATAAGAAAAAGAACATTCGCATATCGTTTCTATGTATAGTAACATCATGATAGGGTCGTATTATAAATTAATAATTTTCTTTGTCAATAAAAAAATGAACTCGAAAAATTACCATTTGATTTTAACCGTTCATCAGGCTAAAGTTTTTTATAAAAGGAAACGAACCGGATGGATATGAAAATAAGTGTCATCCTGGCAGATGATCATGCCATTATCCGGGAAGGCTTGAAAAGCCTCCTGGAAAGAAGAGGAATAATCGTTTCAGCGATTGCAAAAAACGGACGGGAAGCTATTGAATCGGCAATTCTGCATCGGCCCGATGTCGTGATCATGGATATTGCCATGCCGGATCTCAACGGCGTGGAAGCGACGGCCGCCATCCGATGCGAGGTCCCTCATACTAAGATCATCGGATTGTCCATGCACTCGGGCAAACATATTATTGATAAGATGTTTGCCTCCGGAGCCTCCGGATATATCCTGAAAGAATCCGCTTTTGAAGAGCTGTATGACGCCATACAGGAGGTTCTCAAGGGCAGGTTTTATCTGACCCCTTCCATTGCCAGGATGTATGTTGATTCCGAAGAAAATGAATTTTATTCCCTTGAGGATATTTCAAAATCCAAGGATATTTCAAAAAAAGAACGGGAAGTTCTTCAGTTGGTTGCCGAAGGATTAAAGACAAGGGATATTGCCCAGAGATTGAATCTGAGTGTCAAGACCGTGGAAAGCCATCGACGGAATATAATGAAAAAACTCAGTATTTTTACAATAGCAGGACTGACCAAATTTGCCATTCAGGAAGGAATTATTGCCATTGAATAATGAATTGATTTTTAAAAATTCAGGGTTTTCCCTGATTGAATTCCCTTAAAACTTTTACTATATTAATACTGTTTGAGAAAAATCGGCCATCAATAAAGCATAAAGGTAAGGGATAACATGGAACATATTCAATTAAAGAACGAAGCCCCCGATGCAGTGGAGGCTCTTGCCGGGGGCATAGCCCATGATTTCAACAACCTTCTGGCCGCCATCAAGGGCAGGGCATCCCTGATGATGAACAGCATCAAGCCGTCTGATCCTCTTTACCATCATATCGTTGAAATAATCCGCTGCATAGACAAGGGATCTGAAATTGCAACCCAGCTCCTGGGCTTTGCCAAGGTGGATGAATATTATACCGCCGCCATTGATGTCAACCGGCTGGTTCGCAGAACAGTGGAAAATCTTGATCTTAAGGGAAAACGGATCGTCCTGGATGTGGACCTGGATTCCAAGCCCCTGATCATTGAAGCAGACCCCGATAAAATCAGCCAGGTGCTGATAAGCATCATTGACAATGCGCTCCAGGCCATGCCCAAAGGGGGGAAGCTGTCGGTTGTTAGTGAATCTGCGGCTATTTTAAACGGAACCGCCGACGCCTATGGATTAAATTCCGGATTTTTTGTCAAAATTTCCATTACCGATACGGGTATCGGCATGGAAAAAGAGGTGCTGGATAAAATATTCACCCCTTTTTATTCTGCCGACCATGAGCGCTATCCTGAAAAAAAAGGCCTTGGGTTAACCTTTGCAAGAGAAATTATTCAAAATCATTCCGGTGTTATTGATGTGTGGAGTTCTCCCAATATCGGATCTTCTTTTTCCGTGATTCTGCCCCTGAAGGAAACATCTGATAATCTTGACCTTCCTTCAAAAGATGAAAAACTAGTCCTGGGAAACGAATTCGTCCTGCTGGTGGATGATGAGGATAGAATCCTGACCGTAGGGCGGGAAATCTGCAAAGCCCTGGGATACAGTGTTATCACTGCGGCTTCAGGAAAAGAAGCCGTTAAGATTTATAAAAAGGAACAGGACAAAATCAATCTGGTCATCCTGGACATGATCATGCCTGAGATGAACGGGCTTGAAACCTTTCTGAAGCTTAAAAAAATCAACCCGGATGTCAAGGTTCTTCTTTCAACCGGATACTCTATTGATGAAAAAGCCCAGGAAATGTTGAGACAGGGATGCAGGGGATATATTTTAAAACCTTACAGCGTCATTGACTTTTCCCATAAGCTGAGAGAAATTCTGGAGCCTTAGATACTGGAAACCCTTCTTGCAGAGAGGTTTTGAAATTTGTCTGCAAGTCTTTTTCTCAAGTATATTCAATCCTTGACACAAATCTCATGATTATCTATAGTCCTTGAAAAATATTTTGGATGAACCCATGCTTTTGCTAAAGACATTAAGATGATTAATTTTGACAGCGCTGCCCCGGTAAGGTTGAAAGGAGTTGGTGACGGTTTCTGGATAACCCTTGATCCGTCTCATCCTGAAGAGGTTCTCAAGTCTGAAATCGACAAAGTATTCAGGAATCTGAAACATTTGGCCATAAATGCAAGCGTGGTCATTGATGTCGGAGATGCAAAAGGCCATGATGATCTCATAGAACAACTCAGATCCTATATTATGGCCACTTTTGAAGTGGCCAAAGTATCCAAACCCCCGGAAAAAAGATCCATTCCCACTGAACGGATCCGCCAGAGGGACCTTTCAAAAGGCTGGAACCATCACAGAAGTGATGTCCTGATGCTCAGAGGCATTGTCCGTTCAGGTCAGAAAATTGAATCCAGAAAACATATCGTCATCATGGGGGATGCCAACCCTGGGTCGGAAATCTGTGCAGGCGGGGATATTATTGTTCTCGGGCGCCTCGCAGGCAGAGCCCATGCCGGATTTCCAGGAGATGAATCCGCCATTGTATTTGCCCTGGAGTTCAGGCCCACCCTGGTCCGGATCGGGAAGGCAGCAGCCTCTGGAATTGATGAAGAAGTCCGGATAAAGCCGGAATATGCCTGTGTTGAAAATGACGGAATTATTGTAAAGGATTATATGAAAACCAATCCTTTCCGGAAAATGCCCTGGCCGGAAGCTATTTAAAATATCAAATATAGAGGTGTGAATTGGAAGGAAAAGTAATCGTTGTAACATCAGGAAAGGGTGGCGTTGGAAAAACAACCGCCACATCTTCCATCGGTGCAGCCCTGGCTTTAGAAGGCAAGCGGGTGGCCATCGTGGATATGGATATCGGCTTAAGAAATCTTGATGTTGTCATGGGGCTTGAAAATAGGATTGTTTTTAATATTGTGGATGTGGTTCTGGGCAAATGCAAAATCAGCCAGGCCGCCATCCGGGACAGAAGAATTGATAATCTTTTTTTGATTCCGGCCTCCCAGAGCGATAATAAAGATGTTTTATCCCCGGCCGGTGTCGAACGCGTGGCCAATGAACTGCGAAAAGAATTTGACTATGTGATCATGGATTCTCCTGCCGGAATCGAACGGGGATTTCAAAATGCCATCGTCGGTGCCAATGAAGCCATTGTCATCTGCACACCGGATGTATCTTCCGTCCGGGATGCCGACCGGGTCATCGGTATTTTGTATTCACGCTCCCTGACCCCGAAACTGGTTGTCAACCGGATAGAACCGGCCCGGGTGGAAAGAGGGGAGATGCTCAGTTATGAAGATGTGCTGGAGGTCCTTTCCATAGAACTTCTCGGGCTTGTCCCCATGGATGAACATGTGTTGATTTCTTCCAATACCGGAACCCCCTTGGTTTTGCAGAATGAATCAAAGGCGGGCCACGCATTCAGGCGGATTGCCAAAAGGCTCAACGGCGAGGCTGATTTACCCATAGAGATACCGACCCATAAAAGCAGCATGTGGAAAAAAATCAGTAAAACCTTTGGGTTTAAATAATAAGGAGAATTGAATGTTTAGCGCATTATTTAAAAGATTCACGAGTCAGAAGCCCAGTAAGATGGCGGCCAAGAAAAGACTCCAGTTCTCCTTGATATATGACAAGCTTGAGGTGAACGATACAACCCTGACAGATCTTCAAAACGATATTGTGGCGGTGATTTCAAAATATTTTGAAATCGATAAAGACGCCCTTGAACTGAAAGTTAAAAGAGACGATAACGTATCCGCCCTGGTTTTTAACACACCGATCCTTCAGGTAAAGCGAAAAAAAGCGTCCTGATTTTTGCCCTATCCTTCAAAACGCACCAAGGCCTGCCATGCTTTGGTGCGTTTTTATATGTCCATCTCCCCTTAAAAAAATTCCCGTTAATTGTCTTATGATGAAATAATGATTATTTTATGTTCAACCTTTTATCAGACAATAATGCTGATCTACAGGGAAACTGCATGAAAGATGCAAAGGAGATGCAGGATGAAAACGTTATTGATAATGCTTACGATCGTTTCAATACTTATTAAAGGATATCCGGCCATGGCGGAAAAATACGAAATCGCAACTTTTGCAGGGGGTTGTTTCTGGTGTACAGAGTCTGATTTTGAAAAAGTTAACGGGGTTAAGGAAGTGATCTCCGGTTATACGGGCGGCCAAAAGCCGGACCCGACCTATGAAGATGTTTCCATGGGCAATACCGGCCATGTCGAGGCCATACAGGTGCATTATGATCCCGGCGTGGTGACCTATAAAGAGCTTCTGGACGTATTCTGGCGGCATGTCAATCCCACTGATGCAGGCGGCCAGTTCGTGGACCGGGGCTCCCAGTACAGATCGGAAATTTTTTATCACACTGAAATTCAAAAACAGGAAGCCCTGGCTTCAAAAATAGCTCTGGAAAAATCCCGGGTATTCGATAAACCCATTGTAACCCCCATCACAAAATTTGAAAAATTCTATCCTGCCGAAGATTATCACCAGGATTATTATAAGAAAAATTCCAGCCGTTATACCTATTACCGGTGGGGTTCGGGAAGGGATAAATTTCTGGAAAAAACATGGAAAACGGCAGAGACGGGAAACCTATCAACGACAATGAAAGAAGGGGTAGAACCCGGTTCCTGGAAAAGGCCTGGGAATGCTGAAATTAAAGTCAGGCTCAGCCCTTTGCAATACAAAGTCACCCAGGAGAACGGAACGGAACCGCCCTTTAAAAATGAATACTGGGACAATACAACAGAAGGTATCTATGTGGATATTGTATCCGGAGAACCCCTTTTCAGCTCAACGGATAAATTTGATTCCGGAACCGGATGGCCGAGTTTTACAAAGCCCCTTGATCCGGGCCATGTGGTTGAAAAAACAGATAAGACCCTGTTCATGGTTCGCACGGAAATCAGAAGCAGGGTGGGGGATTCCCACCTGGGGCATGTGTTCGATGACGGCCCGGCACCTTCCGGCTTGAGATATTGTATCAATTCAGCCTCCTTGAGATTTATTCCAAAGGAAAAACTGGAGGAAGAAGGGTATGGGAGATATCTTGAGATGTTTTGAAAAAAGATCGGCATAAAAAAGGTGTCTTCTTGTAAGAAGACACCTTAAAATCAGCTTTTGGTTTATTCCGCAGCAGAGACCTTGATGCCAAGTTCCATCAGTTGTGCCGGGGCCGCCTTTGAAGGGGCTTCCGTCATGGGGCAGGTGGCTTTCTGGGTTTTCGGGAAGGCGATGACGTTCCGGATGGAGTCTTCTTTCATCAAGAGCATGATGAGGCGGTCCAGGCCGAAAGCAATGCCGCCGTGGGGCGGAGCCCCAGAAGACAGGGCGTTGAGCAGAAATCCGAATTTTTCATTGGCTTCCGTTTCATTGATACCCAGGCAATTGAAGACCTTTGACTGAAGATCCGTTGAATGAATACGGATACTGCCGCCGCCGATTTCAATCCCGTTCAGGACCAGGTCATAGGCCCTGGATTTGACCGATGGCGGATCTGTTTCTATTTTTTCAATATCTTCTTCCAAAGGAGAGGTAAAGGGGTGGTGCAGGGCCTGATACCTTTTTTCCGTTTCATCATATTCCACAAGGGGGAAATGGGTCACCCAGGTAAAGCTGAAGGTATTGTCGGAAATCAGGTTCAGCCGCCGGGCCAGTTCATTTCTCAATTGCCCCAGGGCTTCGTTGGTGATTTTGGCCGTGTCTGCCACAAAAAAGACAATATCCCCGATTTCAAGATCCAGCCTTTGCCGCAGGGCTTCTTTCTCCGCATCTGTAAAGAATTTGGCAATGGGTGATTGCCATTCATCCTCTTTGATCCTGATCCAGGCCAGGCCCTTGGCTTTATAGATGGCTGCAAATTCCGTAAGCTCGTCAATCTGTTTCCGCGTAAAGGCAGAGCAGCCCTTTGCATTGACGGCTTTTACCAGGCCACCGGTTTTTACGGCATTGGCAAATACCTTGAAGCCGGTATCCTTTACAATATCCGATACATCGCACAATTCAAGGCCGAACCTGATGTCGGGTCTGTCGATGCCGAACCTTGCCATGGCGTCGTCATAGGTCATCCGGGGAAAGGGCGTTACCAGGTCCATGTCCAGAACTTTTTTGAAAATGGTGACAATCATGCCTTCGGCAATTTCCATGATCTCCTCCTCCGTCACAAAGGAGAGCTCCATGTCGATCTGGGTGAATTCAGGCTGACGGTCGGCCCTTAAATCTTCGTCCCTGAAGCATTTGACGATCTGGTAATACCGGTCGAATCCGGCAATCATCAGCAATTGTTTGAAAAGCTGGGGAGACTGGGGCAGGGCGAAAAAATTGCCCGGATTGACCCTGGAGGGAACCAGGTAGTCCCGTGCGCCTTCGGGTGTGCTCCTTGTTAAAAAAGGCGTTTCAATATCAATGAATCCCCGGGTGTCAAGATAGTTTCGAACGGCCAAGGTGGCCTTATGCCTTGCAATGAGATTATTTTTAAGCTGGGACCGCCTCAAATCCAGATACCGGTATTGAAGGCGGACGGATTCCGAAGCTTCCGTCCGGTCTTCGATCTGGAAGATGGGGGTCCTGGCCCTGGAAAAAATGCGGAGCTCGCTGATAATGACCTCAATGGCGCCGGTTTTCATATTGTGATTGATCATGTCATCGGGCCGTGCAATGACCTTTCCTTTTGCGCCAAGGACATATTCACTGCGAAGTTCCTGGGCCTTTGCATGGACGTCTTTCGATATTTCCGGGTTAAATACGATCTGGGTGATTCCTTCTCTGTCTCTTAGATCAACAAAGATGACCCCCCCGTGGTCCCGGCGGTGCTGGACCCATCCCATGAGGACGACTTCCCTGCCGATATCGGCGGCGCTTAATTCACAGCAATGATGCGTCCTTTTCATATTTCCTAGTAAGTCAGTCACTTAAGATTTCCTCTTATTTTTTTATAATTCTGATCAAATCCAAAACCAGGTGGTCAAGCTTCAGCGAAACCTGTTCCGTTGTTGCCATATTTCTCAGGAGAACCGTATTCTGAGCCAATTCATTTTCCCCTGAAATCAATACATATCTGGCCTTCAGTTTGTCGGCCCGTTTCATGAGGGCTTTCATGCTTTTTCCCCTGAAATCCAATTCAGTCCGGACATTATTCCGGTTCAGTTCACAGGACCAGAGATAGGCTTTTTCAACGGCTGTTTCACCCAGGGACACGATAAAGAGATCAAGGGGCTTTTCCAGAGGGGCCTCAATCTGTTCCAGGACCTCCACCAGGCGGTCAAAGCCAATGGCAAATCCGATGGCGGGCGTTGGCGGCCCTCCCAGTTCAGCCACAAGCTTGTCATATCTTCCCCCGCCGGCAACAGCGCTCTGGGCCCCCAGGGTAGTGGTTTGAATTTCCCAGGCCGTGCGGGTATAGTAATCAAGGCCCCGGACCAGGGTTTTGTCCACTATAAAATCAACCCCCTGGTTCTCCAGGGTCCTTTTAACGGTTTCAAAATGGTCTGTGCAGGCAGGGCAGAGGTGGTCCAGGGTTGAAGGGGCGTCCACCAGGGCGCCTTTGCATTCGATCACCTTGCAGTCCAGTATTCTTAAGGGATTTTTATCCATCCGGCGCAAACAGTTTTCACAAAGCGTTTCTTTTTTTGATTCAAGAAATTCAAGGAGTGCTTTCTGATAAGCAGGTCTGCAGCCGGGACACCCCAGCGAATTGATATGGGCAAAAAGCCCTGTCAACCCCAGGCGCATGAACAATTCATGGAGGATAAAAATCAACTGGCTGTCGATATAGGGCGAGTCAATGCCGAAAACTTCGGCATCAATCTGATAAAATTGACGGTACCTTCCCTTCTGGGGTCTTTCCCGGCGGAACATGGGGCCGGTCATGAAAAATTTTCTTACCGGATCCGAGGCATACATTTTATGCTGAACATAGGACCTCACAATGGAAGCCGTGGCTTCGGGCCTCAGGGTCAGCTTATCCCCTTTCCGGTCTTCAAAGGTGTACATTTCCTTTTCAACAATATCGGTGGCTTCTCCGATACTTCGTGCAAAAAGTTCTGTTTTTTCCAGGATGGGAATCCGGATTTCACTGAAACCGAATGCTTCAAATAACTGTGTGGCTTCTTTTTCCACTTTTTGCCAGAGTCTAATGGTTTCCGGCAATATGTCTCTGAACCCTCGTATGGTCTGCATGGTTTTTTCTTTATTTAATAGTGTTACAAAAATTTCACCGAACGTGCTTTATAGATTAAAATCAAAGCGTTGGTCAATATATAAATGGCGTTTCGAAAAAAAGGCCGGGGTTTTCAAGCCTCAGTATAGAGATAAGAATGTGAAAACAGATCATAAAATATATAGAATGAAGCGTCGGTGAAATCAATTTTTTAAGAGGGTACCGAAGCTAGTAGTTCTCAAAATCCTTGTCCAGCGCATCCCTGTCGCTTTCATTTTCCATGTTCAGGTCCAGGCCGGCCGGTTTTTCAGAGGCGCCTTTCTTCAATGGCTTTTTAATCTGGCCGGATGGTTTCTTTTCCGTGCCCGTTTTCCGTCTGTATCTTTTTTCCGTGCCGCTGGTATTTGCTTCGGTATCCCCGACATCAAAAAAGGAGATGGCGCTTTTCAACTGTTCCGCTTGGGCCGACAGCTCTTCGGCAGTGGATGACATTTCTTCGGAAGCGGCCGCATTCTGCTGAATGACCTGATCCAGCTGCTGAAGCGCTATATTAATCTGGCCGGCACCTACATTCTGTTCTGAAGAGGCGGCGCTGATTTCCTGGACAAGCTCGGCAGTCTTGCGGATATCCGGCACAATTTTGGCAAGCATCTTTCCGGCTTCCTCGGCTATGCTCACGCTGGTAAAAGAAAGTTTGCTGATTTCTCCTGCGGCGGTCTGGCTTCTTTCCGCCAGTTTTCGCACGGCATCGGCTACAACGGCAAACCCTTTGCCGTGTTCGCCTGCCCTTGCCGCCTCAATGGCGGCATTCAGGGCCAGCATATTGGTCTGTCTTGCAATTTCTTCAATGATGGATATTTTTTCAGCAATCTGTTTCATGGCAATAAATGTTTTTTCAACCGATTGCCCGCCTTTTTCAGCATCTTCAGCCGCCTGGACAGCGATGGTTTCGGTCTGTTTGGCATTATCCGCCGTCTGTTTGATGTTGGCGCTCATTTCTTCCATGGAGGAGGCAGCCTCTTCGCCGGAGGCAGCCTGTTCGGAAGCGCCCTGGGACATCTCCTGGGAGGATGAACTCAATTGCAGGCTTCCTGCAGCAACATTGTCCGAGGCGCTTTTTACGTCCGTTACCACCTCTTTGATGGCCTTGACCATGGTCTCCATGGCCTTCATAAGCTGCCCGACCTCGTCTTTTCCAGGGATCTGAATATCAACGGTCATATCCCCTTTGGCCAGCCGGTTGGCAACTTCCAGGCCGTTTATCAGCGGCCGGACCAGGGCCCGCGTAATGATCCAACTGAGCAAAAAACTGAGGATAACCCCGGAGAGAGTCAGAATAATGGAAATAATTCTCACCTTATTTTGTATCTCATCATAATATGCATCTGATGCCATCTGCTCCTTTTCGAGGGAGCCTGTGATTTTTTCCAGGGCGGCAATGGCCTGTCCCCTGATCTGATCGACTTCTCCATCAAATTCCCGGATTTTTTTTTCATTTGCTGCAACGGTTGCGGCATCGGAGTCAAGGGAGGCTTCTTTCTCAAGGAGGGGCAGGGTCCCGGTTTCAAATACTGCGAGATAGGCCTTGAGCTGTTTTTGATATTCGCCGGCCACAGCTTTTTCCGCCTCGGTATCCACGAGACTTTCCACCAAGGCCATGTCCTTTTCAGCCAGGGCTTTGATTTCCTTGAAATTTTCATGGGTGGCCTTCATATCCCGGTTGATGACGGCATCGGCCATAACCGTATAAATATCGCCCAGGTGGATCATGGTTTGATGAAGCGTGACGGAGTCCTCAGCTCTTTTTGCGCCTTCATCCTGCAATTGGCCGAGAACACCCATCTGAAAAATCTGATACGCTGTTACCCCGAGAAAAACCAGAACCACCAGGGTAAAACTGCCGATCATTTTTCTGCCGATGCTGATATCGTTAAATTTCATCAAACCTCCTTGATTTACCGGAATAGAATATAAGAAAGACTGCTGATTTTCTATCCTACCAATTTAATTGAGAAATAGAATTTTCTCAAACGTATGAGATCAAAATAGGTTGAAAATCAACGGATGTCAAATTAAAAAACAGGTAAAAACCTATCATCTCTAGGACATTTGCCCCAAAATATCTATTTCCTGATTCTGACCGAATGGGCATGGGCAGAAAGGCCTTCGGTTTCCGCCAGCCGGATCACATCATCGGCTTCTTTTGCAAAAGCCTCCCTTGAATAATGGATCAAACTGGTTTTTTTAATAAAATGCTCAACACTTAAGGCCGATGAAAACCGGGCGGTTCCGGCCGTGGGCAGGACATGGTTGGGGCCTGCGATATAATCTCCCATGGGTTCGGGCGTATAGGGACCCAGGAACAGAGCCCCGGCATTCTGAATCCGGTCAAGGTAATCAAAGGGGTTTTTAACGATGAGTTCGAGATGTTCCGGCGCCAGGCGGTTGGAAAGGTCAATCCCGGTTTCAATATCCGGGACCAGCATGACGGCCCCGAAACTTTCAATGGACTTTCTGGCAATCTCTTTCCGGGGCAGCTTTTCCATCTGGGTTTCAAGGGCGGCAATGGTTTTTTGGGCCAGGGCCCGGGAATCCGTCACCAGGATGGCGGAGGCCATCATATCATGCTCGGCCTGGGAAAGAAGGTCGGCGGCCAGGAATTCAGGATTGGCCTCATTGTCGGCAATGATGAGGATTTCACTGGGTCCGGCAATCATATCAATACCCACGGTGCCGGCCACCAGTTTTTTGGCCAGGGTGACATAGATATTGCCCGGACCTACAATGACATCCACCTTGGGAACGGTTTGGGTTCCATAGGCCAGGGCGGCGATGGCCCAGGCCGACCCTGCCTTGAAAACCGAGGTGATGCCGATTCTGTGGGCTGCCGCAAGAATATGGGGATTGATGCTGCCGTTTTCCATGGGCGGGGTCATCAGGTGGATGGAGGGCACTCCGGCCACTTTGGCGGGAATCCCGCCCATGAGGACCGAGGAGACCAGCGGGGTTTTCCCGCCCTTGGCGCCGGGGGCATAAACCCCGGCCGCACCCACGGGTTTGACCAGCCGGCCCACCATGACACCGTTTCTGGGGGTGTCGATCCAGGAGTTTTCTTTTTGCTTTGAATGGAAGTATTCAAGCTGATTGGCAGACCGGTCAAGGGATTTTAAAAAAGAGGGGTCAACGGTTTTGAGTGCCAGATCAAATTCCTTTGGCGTTACCTTTAAAGAATCAACGCTGATTTGGTCTGAATCGAACCTTCGGGTGTATTCAACAAGGGCCTCATCCCCTCTTTTTTTGACATCTTTAAGGTAAGCCTCAACGGCTTTTAAATCCTTTTTTGAAAATCCAAGACCCCGTTCCAGGGTTTTTATGATTCTTTTTTCAGCCGTCTTTGACGGATAGGGATATAGTTTCATAGGGTCTGCTCCTGATTTAATTCAAGCAAAAAACAGGTTTTTTATACCAGAAGACCAGGGATAAATCCATTCAAATAAAACCAGGGGCAGAAAACTCTGCCCCTGGAGAAGGCTTATAAAGGGTATGAACTAGAAGGAAAGGGTTTTGGAAAGTTCCTTAGTTGAGAAATCCCAGGTCGTATTATGGGGCGGAAAGCTTTCCAGGAACATTTCCGGAAGCTGGTCGTCAACCTCTGTAAACCCGGCTTTCCGGTTGAATTCCCTTTCATTGTTCAGAATGGATTTTCCCAGGGCCATGACATCATCCGGGGTCAGGGAAAGGCCGTACTGGGCATTGATCATGTTCACAATGGTGGGAAGGCCGTCGGCATTGTCAAGCACCGCAAAGGCGACAAAGAGGCAGAGCCCTGCCGCATCAATGGCGGCAGTTGCAATCTGGAGCCCCTGGGACAGCTCAATATTCCCGGTTTTTTTCTGGGGGTCTATGGTGCCGCCCACACCCAGGATATTGGCCGTTACCCCATAGCCTGCGGTATGATCCGCACCCATGGGGGTTGTGGCATAGGTTACGCCGACCCCTTTGCAGGATCTCGGGTCATAGGCCGGGAAAGCCTGGTTTTTACAGACCGGAATACGGTCCACTCCAAGGGCGTCTCCGGTGAATTTGGCTCCGTTACCGATGATTTTGCCTTCAGGGGCGTATTTCCCGATTTTCGACAGGAGCTTGATGGCGGCCTTGCCATCTCCCCAGGGAATCATGCCGCCTTCCATGGCGATGCCTATGGCCACCCCCATTTCAATGGTATCCAGGCCGAAATCATCGCAAAGCCGGTCCAGCATGGCAATGTCATCCAGTTTTTTGATGGTGGTATGACCGCCAAAGGCCCAGATGGTTTCATATTCAAACCCTGAGGTCAGGTATTTGCCTTCCTTGTCATGGTAAACATTGGAACACCGGATCACACAGCCCGGATGGCAGGCCTCCGTTGTAATGCCGCCCCTTTTCGTGATAAGTTCGGCCATTTTTTCTCCGCTGATGTCCTGGGCATGCTCAAACCGTCCGCTCCTGAAATTCTTTGTGGGAAAGGTGCCGGCCTCGTTGATGACATTGACCAGAACGGCGGTGCCCAGAGCCGGAAGGCCCTGGCCGGTGACCGGATGCTGTTGCAGCATCTCCACCCATCTTTTATTGGCGGCTTTAAACGCATCCGGGTGTTTCATTTCAAGGCGCGGGGCTCCCTTATCATCCACAACGATGGCCTTGATTTTTTTAGACCCCATGACGGCTCCGAGGCCCCCCCGGCCATGGGCCCGGCCCGGTCTTCCGTTCATATCCGCCTGATTAATGGAGGCGCCTTTCAGGCATTGTTCCCCGGCCTGGCCGATGCTCAGCACCCCCACGGATTTGCCGTAGGTTTTCCACAGGCTTTCCATGACCTCATAATTGCCTTTTCCGACCAGGTCTCCGGCCGGAAGAATATTTACCCCCGCCTTGTTGATGACAACAAGGCTGTAATCATTGGCTTCGGGTTTATCTTCCAGCACAAGGGCTGTGATGCCGAGCCTGGCCAGTTTCTGGGATACCAGTCCTCCGGCATTGCTCTCCTTGATACCGCCCGTCAGCGGAGATTTGGCGCCGGCGGAAAGGCGCCCTGAATCCGCCGCTGCTGAACCGGCCAGTATTCCGGGCGCAAAGATGAGTTTATTTGATTTTCCCAGTGCATGGCAGGTGGCCGGAACCTCATCCAGGATCATTTTAGATGTAAGCCCTCTTCCTCCCAGGCCTGCATAGGCTTTTGGCACTTCCTCAAATCCAAAGGTTTTTTTCTTGGTATTAATTCTTAATAGTTTTCCCATTTTTTTCTCCTTGGCAAGAGTTTATAAAAATGACCTATCTTCTTCTATGCCTGTTTCTGTCGGGCGGCGCCATTTTTACAAGCTTGGGCTCGAATTTTGCCACGGTTTCAACAAGATCCTTTTGTTGATCCATGACATCTTCGATGTTCTTGTAAGCCATGGGTATTTCATCCAGCCCGGCGGAAATCAGGGTGATACGTTTTTTCTCCATTATATCCTGAAGATCTTTAAAATCAAAGCGTTTTATGGCGGCATTCCGGCTCATGCGTCTTCCTGCGCCATGGGCTGCAGACCTTAAAGACGCCTCGTTTCCAAGCCCCCGGACGATGAAACCCGGGTCTGCCATGGAACCGGGGATGATTCCCAATACACCTTTTCCTGCAGGGGTGGCTCCTTTGCGGTGAACCATGACCTCCTGGAGCCCGATTTTTTCCTTCCAGGCAAAATTATGATGATTTTCAATGGTGACCAGGGCGGTTTCCCCCAAAAAATCCAGCACGGCATCATGGATGATCTCATGATTGGCCGAAGCATACCGACCCATGAGTTCCATGGCCTTGACATATTCCATGCCGTCTCCCTTTTGCATGTCCAGCCAGGCAAGATTGTTTAAAGCTTTTCCAAGCTCCGGGTGAAGGCGTTTGGCCAGGTTGGAATAATGCTCTGCAATCCTGGCCCCGGCCCCCCTGGAGCCGGAATGGGTTAAAAAGGCAAGGTATTCGCCAGCCTTTAAGCCAAGGTCATCTCGGGTCAGGATAAGTCTGCCGAATTCTGCAAAATGATTTCCTGATCCGCTGGTTCCGAGCTGTTTGTATGCCGAATCTTTTAATGATGTTACAAGGGGGCTGATATTCCAGTCTTCATCCATGACCTTGTGCTGTCGGGGGCGTGAAAACTCCTCACCCACACCGAATCTTGTCCGTGTTTCAATGGCTTCCCTGAACGTCTGTTTATGGGCTTCATAATCGTCAAAGGGCCGGGAAAGGATGGACAGCTTCATCCGGCAGGCAATATCCACGCCCACGGCATAGGGAATAACGGCATTCTTGACGGCCAGGACACCGCCGATGGGCAATCCGTACCCCATGTGGGCATCGGGCATGAGGGCGCCCTTGACGGCCACCGACAGGCTGACGGCATCTTCCATCTGGGATATGGCACCGGGATCCAGGTCTTTTCCAAAAACGGTATAGGGCGCCTTTTTCATCCGGGTTCCCCTTTTTATTAAATAATTCCCGACTCCGACAGGTCCTGAAGTCCTTCCATATCCTTGATGACAATGGTTTTGGTCTGAACCTCAATCAGAGAAGAATCCATCATTTTTTTTAATACCCGGGAAACGGTCTCCGGGGTTGTGCCGATCAGATTGGACAATTGGGCCTTGGAAATGGGGAGGGTTATTTTTTTGGTGTTTTTCTGCTCTTTTGAAAGGGTGAGAATATAAGCTGAAAGCCTTGCCGGAACTTCTTTCAGGCTTAAGTTTTCAATCTGTACGGTGAATTCCCTGAGCCGTCTTGAAAGATCTGCCAGAAGGTTCATGCCAAGCCCCGGCGTGCTCGTGATGAGGCTGACAAATTTTTCCCGGGGAAGAAAAAGGATACTGGATTTTTCAATGGCCATGGAGGATGCCGGAAAATTTTTTCCCTCAAAGACCGGAACCTCACCGAAAGTATGACCCGGACCATAGATATGAAGAATCTGTTCTTTTCCTTCAAAGGACAGCTTGAATACTTTGACGGTCCCCTGTTCCACCATATAAAACCCATTGCCTTTGTCCCCTTCGTGAAAGATCATCTCTCCTTTATCAAAGTTAAGGGTGGAGGCCGCAGTGGCAATTTTCGAGAGGTGGTCATCGGACAGACCTGAAAAAAGAGGGATTGTTTTCAGCTTTTGGATCATCTGTGCTCCTCGGTCGGTAAACTCAACGCGCCGGGCTGTTTTTACAAAAATTAAAAAAAAATAGATTACTTGATCCATGTCAAGGAGTTCTGCCTGTTTTTATAATAATTTGAAGCCGTAATGTAAAGTTCAATTGTTTGATTAACCCAAAAAGAAGGAGATGTTCAATGTTCTGCTTTCAATGTCAGGAAACGGCAAAAAACCAGGGATGCACCATCAAGGGAATGTGCGGAAAAGAAGGAAGCACGGCGGATCTTCAGGATCTGTTGATCTATAACCTCAAGGGAATTGCGGTGATTGCGAGTAAAGCCAGGGCCGCCGGGCTCCAGGTGCCGGAGAAAACAGGGCTGTTCATTGCCCAGGCCCTCTTTACCACCATTACCAATGCCAATTTTAATGATGAAAACATTATCAACTGGATCAACAGGGCCCAGGCTGTAAAAAAAGAATTGTTTGAATCGGTCAAGGGAAAGATCGGGTCCGACCTCCATGAAAGCGCTGTCTGGTATTCCAATGATGTGTCGGAATTCAAGGCAAAGGCGGCCGGTGTGGGCGTACTGGCAACGGCCCATGAAGATGTGAGATCCCTTAGAGAATTGCTTGTTCTCGGGCTGAAGGGAATTTCAGCCTATGCAGATCATGCCGCCGTACTGGGGGTGACAAAGCCGGAAATCTGGAATTTTCTCTATGACGGACTTGCCTCCACGACCCAGGACCTGTCCGTGGATGAAATGGTGGGCCTGGTGCTGAAGGCCGGTGAAATCGCCGTTACTACCATGGCTGCCCTGGACAGCGCCAATACAACGGCCTATGGCAACCCTGAACTGACGGAAGTCAATATCGGCGTGGGAACGAATCCTGGAATATTGATCTCCGGGCATGATCTTAAAGATATGGAAGAACTGTTAAAACAGACCCAGGGTACAGGCGTGGATGTGTATACCCATGGTGAGATGCTGCCGGCCAATTATTACCCGGCCTTTAAACAATATTCCCATCTCAAGGGAAATTACGGTGGTTCCTGGTGGCACCAGAATGAGGATTTCGAAACCTTTAACGGGCCGGTTCTCATGACCACCAACTGCATCATTCCCATGAAAAGCAAAAACACCTACCTGAACCGGCTGTTTACCACCGGCGTGGTGTCCTATCCCGGCGCCGTCCATGTCCCGGAACGGGTCATCGGCAAGGCCAAGAATTTTTCCGGGATCATTGCCCTGGCCAAGACCTGCAAGGCCCCCGAAGAACTGGAAACCGGAAAGATTGTCGGCGGGTTTGCCCACAACCAGGTGCTGGCCCTGGCGGACAAGGTGGTGGATGCGGTAAAATCCGGGGCCATCAAACGGTTTGTGGTCATGGCCGGGTGCGACGGCCGCCAGAAGGGAAGAAATTATTTTACGGAAGTGGCGGAAGCGCTTCCAAAGGATGCCGTCATCCTGACGGCGGGCTGCGCCAAATACCGGTACAACAAACTGAACCTGGGGGATATCGGCGGGATTCCAAGGGTTCTGGATGCCGGCCAGTGCAACGACTGCTATTCCCTGGCCGTGATCGCCCTGAAACTCAAGGAAGTCTTCGGCCTTGAAAGCATCAATGACCTGCCGCTGTCCTTTGATATCGGCTGGTATGAGCAGAAAGCCGTGGCCGTTCTTCTGGCCCTGCTGCACCTGGGCGTCAAGGGCATCCGTCTCGGACCCACGCTGCCGGCCTTTGTTTCCCCGGCCGTACTGGATGTGCTGGTGAAGAATTTTGATATCAAACTCATTACCGAGCCCGGGGCCGATGTTGCGGCCATCATGCAGGGAAAATAAACCATGGGCCGGTGCATGAATGAATCATGCACCGGCCGTTACCCGAAACCCTTGATTCAATAAAGGAGGCACCCATGAAATGCCCGGGACAGGATACCCAATACTGGAATGAAGAAGCCATTTTCGAAACCGAATGTCCGGAATGCGGCCATCCCATGGAGTTTTTCAAGGATGACGCCACCCGGAGATGCGCTCATTGCCATAAAAAAATCGTGAATCCGAAAATGGATTTCGGCTGCGCCTCCTATTGCAAATTTGCAGAACAATGCCTGGGCACTTTGCCGGAAGAATTTGTGGCCAAACGGGATGACCTTTTTAAGGACCGGGTGGCCGTTGAAATGAAGCGGTATCTCGGCGCCGATTTCAAACGCATCGGGCATGCGGCCAAGGTGGCCAATTTTGCCGAAAAAATCGGTAAAAAGGAAAAGGCCAATCTTCCGGTGGTGCTCTGCGCGGCCTATCTGTATGACATCGGGGCTAAACAGGCCCTGGAAAAATACGGGTCCGATACCCCCGAATTCATTGAAAAGGAAAGCCCTGCCGTGGCCAGGGCCCTGATGGAAAAAATGGGCGCAAAACAGGACCTCATTGATGAGATCCTTGGCATCGTCGGAGACCACCAGCGCCCGGCCGGCCATGGGCGCCTGAATCATCAGATCGTCTATGATGCGGACCAACTGGCCTATATGTCGGCCTGCGAACAAAAGGCAGGAGTTGAAGACCATGAATTTGCCGGCAAGCTGGACCGGATTTTTCTGACGGCGGCGGGCAAAGAACTGGCCAGACAGGTATTGGTTCAGACAACATAAAAATTTCTGCCGGATGATTTTAAAATCCATTATCCGGGCTGATCAATAAAAAAGGAGAGTCCCATGAAAATCATGAGAAAGATCATCCAGATCGATGAAGAAAAATGCACGGGATGCGGCAATTGCGTCCTTGCCTGCGCCGAAGGGGCCATTCAGATTATCGACGGCAAGGCCAAGGTGGTTGCCGATAAATATTGTGACGGGCTTGGCGCCTGCATCGGAGACTGCCCCGAGGATGCCTTGAAAATCATTGAACGGGAGGCCGAGGACTTTGATGAAAAAGCCGTTGAAGCATTGCTCAAGAGCCGGAAGGCTTCCCATCCAAAAGAAACGGAGCCTGCCGCCTGCGGCTGCCCTTCGGCGGCGGTAAAAACCTTTCACATGGCCGGAGCCGACCCCTGCGGGTGCGCCAACAAACCAACGGTCCAGACCACCGGCGGCAAGTCCGCCCTTGGCCACTGGCCTGTTCAGATCCGCCTGGTGCCGGCGGGAGCGCCCTTCCTGAAAGATGCGGACCTTTTAATTGCCGCCGATTGCGTGCCCGTGGCCTATCCCTCCTTTCACCAGGATTTTTTAAAGGGAAGGGCCGTCATGATCGGCTGCCCCAAATTCGATAATGCTGAAGAATATGTGGAAAAGCTCTCCCAGGTATTCAAGGTATCCGGAATCAAGAGCATCACGTCCGTGGTCATGGAAGTTCCCTGCTGTTCAGCCCTGCCGGTCATTGTCAAAAAGGCCCTTGCCAAGGCCGGGGTGGAGATTCCCTTCAAGGAAGTGGTGGTCAGCGCCCGGGGGGAAATCCTTTCATGAGATGGTCCAGGGAAGCAGAGGCCGCCATTCAAAAAGTCCCCTTTTTTGTCCGGAAAAAAGTCATCCAAAGGGTTGAGGCCCATGTGATGCAAAGCGGCAAAGCGCAGGTGGAGCTGTCGGATGTGGATGAGCTTAAAAAAAAATTTCTGTCCAAAGGCGGGATGGAAAAGGAGGTCAAAGGCTATGAGATTGCCTCCTGCTTTGGCGGGTCCGGGTGTCCCAATGCGGCCAATCCGGTGGCCCGGCTCGCTGCGGATTTGGAAAAAATCTTTGAAAGGGAAAACCTCCCGGGGTTTTTAAAATCCGTTGTCAAGGGAGATTTAAAATTTCATCATGAATTCCGGGTGTCGCTTTCCGAATGTCCCAATGCCTGTTCAAGGCCCCAGATCGCCGATATCGGCATCATGGGGGTGGTTCTGCCGGGAATTTCCGGTGAAGCCTGCTCCCTTTGCGGGTCCTGTGCGGAAGCCTGCGATGAAGGGGCCATAACCCTGGATACAAAAATTCAGCGGCCCATCATCCGTGAACCTCTCTGCCTCAACTGCGCCAAATGCATCAGGGTTTGCCCCACCGGAACCCTGACCGGAACACAAAAAGGCTTTCGGGTCATGCTGGGAGGAAAGCTGGGACGCCACCCCAGACTGGCCATGGAGGTTCCGGGAATCCATTCCCATGATGAGGTATTGGCAATACTCAAAAACTGCCTCAAATTTTATAAAAAAACCTCCAAAAAAGGTGAGAGATTTTCCCATCTTTTGTCTTCCCTAGATCAGATCCGTTAGTCTGTAAAAAAATTTACCGGTATCAAAAAACAATAAAAGGGTCATCCCTGCTGAGGATATTTTTTTTGTATATCAAAGAAATTGGTTGCCTCATCAACAGGTTTATACCATACTACTCCGAAAATGGCTGAATTTTAGGGTAAATTTTTAAATATCATGATATTTGCTGCTGATTTGATTGTATTATTAATATTAACATAAGATTAGATTACATGGAACTATTTGAAAAGGTTATTGATTCGTCTATTGCATATCTCGTGGGCCGTACCTCCAGATCCATCATGAAAAGGTTGACCAATAAATTCTCGGAGGCCGGGTTTGACGTGAGCTATGAGCAATGGAGCATTCTGGTTCATCTTTATCGGAGAGACGGGCAGACCCAGCAGGAACTGGCCAATATTGCCGTCAAGGACAAGGGCGCCATCACTCGGCTGTTGAATGTTCTTGAAAAGAAGAATATGGTTTTAAGGATTCCGGACAGGACGGATAAACGGAGCAAACTGGTCTATCTGACCCATAAGGCCAAAGAATTCAAGACCGATCTCATTGACATTGTTGAGGATCTCTTGAAGGAGGCTGAAAAGGGAATCGAGCCGGATGATATTATCCAGTGCAGGGCCACTCTGAATAAGATATTTACAAATTTTGATACGCTGAATCGTTAGATCATAACTCCACAAGCTTGTTCTGGATCGCATATCTGGATAATTCAGCGTTATTTCTTAAATTTAATTTTTTTAAAATTCTGGATCGATAGGTATCCACTGTTTTAACACTGATATTATAGGAAACCGCAATTTCCCGGTTTGTGGCACCCATGGCCAGCCTTCTTAAGACCTGCAATTCCCTCATGGACAGGGATTCGGTAAGCGTCTGGGTTTTCGTGCCGCGGATCACCCGCAGGGCAAGGGCCTCACCGGCCTTTTCCGTAAGATACCTTCCGCCCCCATGGATTTTTTTAACCGCTGCCACCAGTTGCTCCGGAGCGGACTGTTTGGTGACATATCCCATGGCCCCGGCTTCAATGGCCCTTATGACATATTGCTCTTCATCGTGCATGGTCAAAATCAGGACCGGTACGGTTGAACAATAATTCGTGAGCCTTGTAACCACCTCAAGGCCGTCCATTCCGGGCATGGAGATGTCAATGACAGCCACATCCGGTTTATAGTGCATGGCTTTATCCAGAGCGGTTTCCCCATCTGCCGCCTCGGCAATTACTTCGATTTCATTGCTGTCTTCCAGAACTTTTCGCAATCCTTCCCTGACAATGCTGTGATCATCTGCAAGCAGAACTTTTATCATGGCTTATCCTTTCACTTTTACCTTACAGCAGACGGTTGTTCCATGGGCGGGTAGAGAAGAGATGTCCAGTTTCCCGCCCACAAGACTGGCCCTCTCTTTCATCCCTTCAAGACCAAAGCGCTTTACCCCTTTATGGCCCAGGGGATCAAACCCGTTACCGTTATCCGCTATGGTCAGAACAATACCTTCTTCATCGGCTGTGAGTTCAACCGTGATGGTGGTGGCCCCGGAATGCCGCAGGGCATTGGTTACAGCTTCCTGGCCGATCCGGTAAAGGGCTGTGGCCAGGGTATCGTCAATCTTTGGAATGATTCCGCCTTTGAAAACGCAGGACACATCAGATCTTTTTTCAAAATCCGCCAAAAGGGATTCCAAGGCGTCGGAAAGGCCCAGATCATCCAGAACCCTGGGCCTCAAGCGATAGGCCATGGCCCTGACATCATTGATGGTATCATCAATCAGGGAGCACATTTTCAGGACCCTGCCCTGGGCCTCCGGATGAACTCCGGAAAGAATTTTTTCAATCCATACGGCATCAATTCTCAAGGCTGTCAGCACCTGCCCGAGATGGTCATGAAGCTCCCGGGCAACCAGGGCCTTTTCCCTTTCCTGGGAGGCAATGATATTCTTGGATAGGTTTTTCAGGTTATTCTGGGTCTTTTCAAGCTGGGTTGTCCGCTTTTTCACCTGCTGTTCCAGGTCAAGAGAATACTGGGAGAGTTTTTCCTTTGCAATCTGCAATTCTTTCCGGTCCCGGTTTTTTTCCGTAACATCAACGCTGACGGCAAGAGATCGGATAATTTTTCCGGTTTCATCTCTGACCCCATAGCAGGACAGCATGATATCCATGATCTCCCCGTTTTTTCGGACATAGGAATAGGGGATATCTTTACAAAAACCGGTTCTGAAAAATTCGGGGAAGACCACGGAAATGGCATATTTCCGCGACTCAGGCGTGAAAAAGCTGATGAGCTGTTTGCCGACCACTTCTTCTCTGTCATATCCCATCATTTCCACCCAGTGATCGGAAACGTGGACAATGGCGCCTTCGGTGTCTATTGAGTGGAGCATGACCGGGGTTTTATGATAGATATACCGGTATCTCTCTTCGCTGAGTCTTAATTCTTTTTCAGCTTTTTTCCGTTTGGTGATTTCCTTGATTCCCAGATGGTAAAGGATCAATACCAGGATCCCGGTCAATATCAGGATGGAGGTGATGGCAGGCCCGATCACCCGGAAAAAGGGTTCTGACAGGAGTTTTCCAATGTCTTTGTAATTTCTAAGGCTGATGATTTTCCAGGCTGGATAATTTTTCACATCCAGGCTGGAAAAAAGATATTTTTCCTGGTTCTTATCAATTACCTCTCCTTTGGGGGTTCTTGAAAATCCGGTGGAGGGCCATGGCCCAGCGCCAAACTGCCTTGAATCTATAATCTGCCGGGTCTTTTCTTCTTCTGTTTCAAATAGAAGTTTAAACCGGAATTCATCCCTGTTTGAAATGAAAATAAGGCCATTGGGGTCCACGAAAAAAAGGATCTCATCGGAAGCCCGAAACAGTTTTGTTTCGACAAATTCTGCCGACGCCTTGATGACGGCAACACCGATAATTACGGTTTGTGACGCATCATAAACCGGATGCGAGTGGTAGACCCCCCTTATTCTGGAAGTTGTGCCCAGGGCCAGATAGGTTGCCGGAATACCGTTAACAGCGTTTTGAAAATAGGGCCTGAAAGAAAAATCATTTCCCACAAAGCTGCTTTCCGTATTTCGATTGCTGGAACAAAGGGTGATTCCGTTTTTATCCATGAGATAGCTGACTTCAAGGCCAAGGGATGCGGTAAAATGATCAAGAATCCGGTTTGCATGGTCAATGGAATCGGGACCAGGGGTTTCAAGGGCGGTTCTTAATTCTTTTATTCCGGAAAGGGTCCTGACCGGTTTTTTATGTTCGGAAAGATAGAAAGAAAGCTGGTCTGCCAACAGATTGAGGCGTGACAAGGCATCGGTTTCAATTTTTTCCAGGGCTGAACTTCTAAAGGAATGATAGTATAAAAAACCGCCGGCTGAAGCCGATAAAAAAGCCAATAAGGAAAGAATCAGTATGATGATCCGGAGTCTCATGAACGAACTATACCCGCAGGCGTTTGGTTTTTCAATACGTTTGCGGTATTATGAGGATAAACCTTAATGGCTTGCTTCGGTTTTAGGCGGTATGGTAAAAGGGTGATAAAATATCAGGGAGGGTTCCATAATGCCGGTGATCTTATTTAATGCGTTTTCATTTTTACAAAAAAAGTTAAAAGACAAAAAAATACCCTATTCCAATGCGTCCATGACCATAGGACCGGAAACAACGGTTGAAGAACTTATCTCCCAGGTCCGCCTGGCTCCGGAAGAAGTCGAGGCCGTATTCATCAACGGAAAAGTGTCTTCTTTTGATACCATTCTTCGGGACAATGACCGTGTTGCCCTTGTTCCGCCGGGAATTCCGGGACCTTACAGGGTTTTACTCGGGTTTGTGAACAAAAAACGAAAATGAAAGAGGATTCCGGGCAGATCCGCTCCTTTATTGCCGTAGAGATTCCGGAGACGGTTAAAAATTCTCTGGAAAATCTTCAGAAAAATCTTTCTGCATCCGGAATCAACGCCTCTTTTTCCAAGCTGGAAACCCTCCACCTTACCTTGAAATTTCTGGGGAATATCCGGTTGGATGACCTTGATTCCCTTGAACGCAGCATGGAAAAAGCCGTCGCTGGAATTTTACCCCACAGGCTTTTTGCGGCCGGCATCGGTGTGTTTCCTTCAGTCAAACACGCCCGGATCATATGGTCTGGGATAAGGGGGGAAACCCAGTGTCTTGGGGCCCTTGCAGCAGGATTGGAATCCGTTCTTTTTAGAGAATTGGGCATGGAAAAAGAGAAAAAAATATTCCGGCCCCACCTGACGTTGGCCCGGATCAACCATAATCTTTCCCCTGACCTTATTCTTTCAGCTATCAAAACTTTTGAAAATTTTCATACCCCGGATTTTTCAGTCTCAGGGATCAGTCTTTTTCAAAGCAATCTCTCATCGGCCGGAGCGATCCACAAACAGATCTTTTTTATACCGTTCCCCCTTAATAGGGTCCAAGCACAAGATTAAAATTTCCTGTTGAATTCTGCTTTTCAACCAAAGAAAAATGATTCAGCTCCTTTTCAATGGACATCTGTGAATAAACCCCTTTAAAGACAGTCCCGGAAAAAGCCTGATCATGAATTTTAATGCAAGGATGGTTTTCATGTTTTCTTGCCCATTCGAAAAAGGCCAGCACGTCAATTTGAAGCTCTGAAATCCTTTTGTCTATTCCGGGTTCTATTTTTTTTATTTTTTGTTCAAGAAGGCTGGCGGCCCTATCGTGTTTCTTTTTTGTTTCGTTTAATGTCTTGAGTGAATCAAGGGCCTCTTCCATTCTTTTTTCAAAGGTCTTGACCAGGGTCACGATATTTTTAAGATCCTTTGTATCCGCCGATTCTTTTTTCTGTTTAAATTCATTGGAAAGGATTCGGTTTTTATTTTTGGCCCGGTCATGAAAAATTTTCAATTCAATCATTTTCTGAAAAATTTTATCAGCAGCTCTATGCTGCTCATTTTTTTTTTCGTTTAATTCATCCAGGGGCCGGCGGATGTTTTGAATTTCAAGATGGAGCTGCTTTACCTTTTTCAGAAGATGATGTTCCGTTCCGGCTCCGAGAATGCAAGCCCGTGTTCTGCCGTTGCCGGCACCTGCCAGCTCGATTCCCATTTTTGCAAAAAGGGTTGAGGAAACCACCCGGCATTTTTTTGAATCTATTTTCCCGCTGGAGAAGACGGTTGAGTCTATCATTTCATTTTCAATATATACATTGCCAAAGGTTTCAATCCTGCAGTTATGAAGATATGTTGCATAAACATCACCCTGGGCGCTGATAAAAGAATCCGTGATACCGATCTCGGCCCTGACGCTTCCAATGGCATCTATCCGTGCCCCCCTGATTTCTCTTGCAGTCAGATCCCCCGCAGTGACAGGGTAGGCACCGGTTAAGATGCCAGAAATATTCAGGTTTGCATAGCTTTCAAGGGGTCCGTATTTAAGATCTGCGTCTTCCAGAACAAAAATCGCCGGATGAATATAAAGCTTTTTCTCAATGGAAAGAGAGGGAAAACCGGTTTTTCCTGCAAAGGCTTTTGTCTGGTCGCTCGAAAGTCTTGTTCCGGCAGCGCATCGGAATGTAAAATCATAGCCTTGGGATTGTTCCAGGTTGTTACCGAACACATCCTTTTTTAAAAAGATTTCCTTGCCCCGATATTGTTCCGCCAGGGTGACCCCCATTTTTTTTTCCTGGGTATCCACCTTGTCCACATCAAAAAAATAGGAGGCCTTCCTGTCCTTTACCAGTTCCACTGAAAAATCCTGCCGTGCGGCTACAAATTCCGTATTTTTCATATCCAGGTGGCATTGAAGGATGGGGTCCGGATAAACACCGAATTTTATGCCCTTGGTTTGAAGCGCGTGCCGGATATCTTGGGCGCATAAATGTTCATTACCGTTGGTTATTTTTACAACAGCCTCCATTTTATCCTGACTGATGTCTATGGTAAGACCCGGGTTTCTCTCAGGGCTGGCAAGCGCCTCCAGGCGCTGTTGTTCTTTGAGGACAAGCGCTTTCTGGTCTTCGGTCATAAAATTGAGCTGAACCATGAAATCCGCCAGGATTCGAATTCTGTTCTCTTTTTCAAAGGCCTTTTCCTGGGCTTTCTGAGCGATTTTGACCTGCCGGTCAGTGGCAAATCCTTTTTCAATGGCATGGGCTGAAAATTCTTTATCCAGGACTTTTATCCGTAAAAATTTTTTTTCATATTCCGTAAGGGTGGAATCTTTATAGGCTGAATCCCTATCCTCCCTTTCTTCCTGCTGCGCCTCAGCCTGTATTTTTTCAAGTTCTGAATCGAAAAAGGCCTGCTCTTTTAAAATGTCATTTTTCTGCTTAACCGTTATCACCCGTGATTCGACCAGAATATCGCCGATCAATTTTCTCAGCTTTGCCCGTTGGAATTCTTTTTTCTGATAGTCCAGGGCCTTCTCAATATCTTTTTCCGTTGCAAACCCTTTTTCAATAGCAATCCGGCCAAAGGCTTCCCCCTGCTTTTTAACGATCAGATAATCCTCAATCAGTTTTAAGAGTCCGACTTGATATTGGGTGGCAAAGTTCAGGCCGAGGATCAATGGGCCAAAGCTAATGTCAGGGTCTTCTTTTTTCTTGAGGGCGAATAGCTTCTGAAGATGCTGATGCTGTTGAATGGTAATGGTGCCGTATTGAAGGGCAAGATCGGCCAGGGTCGGAATTTGATTCAATTGCGCCACGATAATTGGTTCCAGTGGTTATCTTTATTTATGATTCCATTAGAATAAAGAATTTACAAGCTAAAGTAAATGACTTCATGGCGATTCTGAAAATTCGCCCGGTTTGAACAATTCTCTAGGAAAATCCGGATCAAAGGAAAGGGGCCAGGTCCACGTTGGCTTCAAAATGCTCTTTTAAAAGGCCATAGTTTTTTTCCTTTAACCCGGCCATGTCTTCCTCGGGGCAAGGCAGGTTCAATCCGATACGGCTCAGCCATTTGGATAAAATCCGGGGGGAGTCGAAAAAACCATGGATATAGGTTCCCGCAATTTTTTCGTTTTTGTCCATGCATCCGTCCATGTCCCCGGATGGGATGGCATTCCGTGCAAGGATTCTGACCAAGGGTGTCCCGCTTTTGAGTGTGGTCGATCCCATATGGATTTCATACCCCTTCCCCTTTTCCCCTTCCCATTCAAAATCGCTCAACGTCGTTGTTTTCGGGGCTTTCAGCACGGTCTCAACCGGCAGAAGATTCAAGGCCCTTGTTTTTCCCGGACTTCCTTCAAGTCCTTCGGGATCATCCACGAATTCCCCCAGCATCTGGTATCCGCCGCAGATGCCCAGGATATATCCCCCGGACCGGACATGGTTTTCCAGGGGCGTCTTAAACTCCCGGACCAGCCATTCAAGATCGGCCCTTGTATTTTTTGATCCCGGAATGATGACGGCCTTGAATTTTTCCAGGTGGTCCGGCCGGTCAATATAAACGACCTGGAGCCCCTTTGTCTTTGCCAGGGCGTGGAAATCGGTGAAATTGGCGATATGGGGCAGCCGGATGACGGCAATGGCCGGGATATCCGGTTCGAGGGCCTTGAAATTCCGGCAGTTTTCAATTTCAACGGAATCTTCTGCATCTATTCTAAAATGGGAATACCAGGGAAGAACCCCCAACACTTTTTTCCCGGTTTGTTTCTGTATCCACTCCACCCCGTCTTTGAACAGGGTGATATCTCCCCTGAACCGGTTGATGATAAATCCTTTCACCATGTCCCGGTATTTCTGCGGAAGGCAGCTCAGGGTCCCGACGATCTGGGCAAAGACGCCTCCCCTGTGGATATCGGCCACCAGGACCACGTCGGCCTTTGCATATTCGGCCATGGGAAAATTAACAATGTCGCCGGGCATCAGGTTGACTTCGGCGCAGGACCCGGCTCCCTCCAGAACAATCCTGTCACAGGTCTGCTCAAGGCGATCAAAGGCCTGGCAGGCTTTTTTAAAATAAAAGTCTTTCTGCCTGTGGTAATCCACGGCTGAAAGGTTTCCGTGGACCTTTCCCAGCAGGATGACCTGGGACTGCTTTTCTCCCGTCGGTTTCAGAAGAATGGGATTCATATCCACATGGGGAGCAATCCGGGCCGCTTCTGCCTGGACAATCTGAGCCCTGCCCATTTCAAGGCCTTCAGGTGTGATGCCGGAATTATTGGACATGTTCTGGGATTTAAAGGGTGCGGTTTTAATTCCCCGGTCTGCCAGGGACCGGCAAAGGGCAGCCGCCACAATGCTTTTTCCGACATCCGAGCCCGTCCCCAAAATAGCGATATTTTTTTTTCTCATTTTTCTATGCCCACCCGGGCTGTAACCCCATTTTTATAATAATGCTTGATTTCCATCATTTCCGTTACCAGATCCGCTTTCTCCATGATGGCTGCCGTAGCTCCCCGTCCTGTGATGACCAGCTCAACATGTTCCGGCTTCAGGTCCATGAGATCCAGGATTTCTTTTTCCGATAAAATACGGCACATGACGGCCACGTTACCTTCTTCGGCAATGACCAGATCATGTTTGCCGGCCATCAGAACCTCACACAATTTCAGATATCCGGCCCTCCCGGCAGCCATTTCTTCCTCTGACGGGTTTCCCCGGACAAATTTGCCCATGCCGAACTGTTCGATGGTAATATTCTCAAACCTGGATAAAGCTTTGATCTCGGAATATTCACCGTTTTTAAGGAATTGGGCAATATACACCTTCAGTCCGGCGCCGGCGGCTCTAAGGGCAAGGCCCAGGCTTGCCGTGGTTTTTCCTTTTCCATTGCCGGTATAGACTTGAATATAGCCTTTCATATCAACCCCCCTCCAAAAAGTTCACATCTTTTTATATCTCGTATTTTTCCGCATACCCCCTGGGTGTAAACAGGAAATCCAGGTATTGGACCGAGGTGCTGGAACCGATAAAAATGACGGTCTGCATGTTTACCTCGGCCGATTCCAGCCGGTCCAAAGTTGTAAAGGAAATCTTCTGATTTTCCCTCATGGCCCCGGTCACGACGGCCACGGGGGTTGCCCCGGACCTGTGTTCAAGAATAATCTCCCGGGCCCGCCTGAGCTGCCAATCCCTTTTTTTGCTTTTCGGGTTGTAGATTACAATGACAAAATCTGCCATGGCTGCGCAGGACAACCTTTTTTCAATGGTTTCCCAGGACGTGAGCAGATCACTCAGGGAAATGGCTGCAAAATCATGGGTCAGGGGCGCACCGGCCAGTGCGGCTCCTGCTGCCAGGGCCGGAATTCCGGGAACAATCTCAATCTGGAGAAAAGATTCTCCGGCAGCCTGATTTTCGGAGCCCTGATTTTTTTCACTCCCGGCCCTGGCAAGCCTTATCCCCCGGTTTTTGCAGATCTCGAAGACAAGACCGGCCATGGCATAAATGCCGGGATCTCCGCCGGAAACCAGGGCGCAGGATTTTCCAGAAAGGGCCTTTTCGATGGCCTTTTCAACCCTTTCAACCTCTTTCATCATGCCGGTGGAAATGATTTCCTTGTCCTTGATGAGATCTGCGATCATGTCCATATAGGTGGTATATCCGGCCACGCAATCCGCGTCCCGGATGACCTCCACAGCCCTTCCCGACATATGGGCCTGGCTTCCCGGCCCTGTTCCGATGATGTACAATGTCATTTTTCAATTGCCACCGCAATGGTGACATCCTTGTTCTTTTTTTTGGTGACGATCAGGCGGCCATGGCCGGCCGAAAGGATGGCCGATGCCTCGGAAACGCTTTTGACACCCACATGTTTTTCAACCATGGGTGACGGGGTCTCAATGGCAGTTACGGCATTCAGGGCCTCACGGGTATGAAAATCCAGGGGCAGGTCCATTTTTTCAGCAAGGGACAAAAGTCCCGGCTCATTTTTTTTCAAATCAATACTGGCAATCCGTTTGATGCTGTTCATGGACAAATTGCCTTCCTTGAAAACCAGGGTCAGGAAATCATGGATATCCTCAACACCGGCTCCCCTGTTACAGCCAATTCCTACGCTTAATACCGACGGTCTCAAAACCATGGTTTCACGTGAAACTGGTTCGATCTCGTGGGAGCAGTAAATCTTTTCAAGGGACTGGTCATTGGAAGATCCTTCTACCAATGATACACCGTGCAGCTCATTTTCGATTAACCCCAGGGGATCATGGATATAAACGGGCTTTCCCATGAGAAAGGCCATATTGATGCGTTTGATATTCCGGGGGGTTTCAATATAAAGCTTTTTTTCTTTTGCGATAACGTCGATGGCTGGGAGGCCGTTGGTGTCCGTTGCCGTGGTAATCACAGGGGTTGCACCAAGGATGCCGGCAATTTTATACGCAAGGGCGTTGGCACCGCCGACATGGCCGGAAATGAGGCTGATGGCATGGGTCCCGTTATCATCCACAACCACCACGGCCGGGTCAGTCATTTTTGAGTTTAGGAGTTGCGCGATGAGCCTTACGGCAATACCGGTGGAGAAAATGAAGACATGGCCGGAAAAATGATGAAAGTGGCGGTTGATTTCAAGCCTCAGCGTGTCAAACCCGAATATATGACTTTCAGGAGCGTTTCCTTGATTCACCCTATTGGATATAAACAAGGAGGAGTCCTGAACACTATTTTTAATCCTTAGTCCCAGGCCCCTTCCCTTAGGCGTGATGACCCAGACGGCCAGGCTGTCCGGTCCGGCACTATTTAGCGGTTCGATATCCATGGGAAAATCCGGAATCATATAATTTTGATGACAGGATATGCGTTGGATCTAAGCTTGCTTCAACGGATTTGCCCGCAATAATCAGGGCGTGCCTTGTAATCCGGTTTTCTTCGCAGGTTTTTACAAGCCCGTCTACCCGGGTGTAAATGATTTTTTCGTCGGGATGGCTGACCTTAAAGGCCACGGCACAGATGCTGTCTTTCCCGTAATGGGTTTCCAGAATAGTTTGAACCCGCCCTATCTGGCCCAGGCTCAGATAAATGGCCAGGGCGGACCGGTGGGCCGCCAGCTTGTCAAGATCTTCCGTATCGGGGACAGGAGTTCGGCCCGAAATCCGGGTCAGAATCAGGGTCTGGGTTTTTTCCGGAAGGGTGTATTCCATCCGCATTTTTGCCGATGCTGCAAAGGCGGCGGTGACCCCGGGGATGACTTCGTAGGGGATATTCAATGCCTGAAGTTCCCTCATCTGTTCAAATATGGCACCATACAAAGCCGGATCTCCGGTATGAAGACGAACCACCTTTTTTCCCATGGAAAATGATAGTTGGATGGTGTTGATGATCTGGGCCAAATCCATATTTTCGCTGGAAAGGGTCTTTGTATTCTCCCCTTTCCAGCACAACACCGCCTCGGGCACAAGGGAGCCCGCATAAATGATGAGGTCCGCCGAGCCCAGGGCCTTCATGGCCTTAACCGTTATCAGTTCCGGATCTCCAGGACCTGCACCTGCAAAAACGACCTTGTTTGTATCTTCCATAAATGATTCCCTTTATCCTTGCTTGGCACCTGAAATAATCCAGACCGGATTTATGGCTTCCAGCCGATCCCCATAAGGCATGGCCTTTGATCTGGACACCTGGATCTGGACCACCTCGGTTAAAAATCCGTGTTTTTCAAAACAGGCCAATGTGGTTGCAATGGTTTGCAAAAGAACTGTATTGACGACGATCCTGCCGGAGGGCATCATTTTTTCACAGCAGGATTCCAGAATCTTGGCCATGTTTTTGCCGCCGCCGCCGATAAAGATCCTGTCCGGGGTTTTGAGGTCTTCGATGCCGTCCGGAAATTCAGAATTGACCACTTTCACGTTGGAGCAGTTAAAATTTTTAATATTGTGAACCAGATCCGAAATCCGGCCCGGATGTTTTTCAACGGCATAAACAAGGCCCCAGGGAATCAGAAAGGAGGCCTCGATTCCGACGGACCCGGAGCCCGAGCCGATATCCCACAATACATGATCTTTTTTGATGAATTTCAATTTGGATAGCGTCACGCACCGGATTTCAGATTTGGTGATGAGGCCCTTGGAATGCTTGAACAGGGAATCTTCCATGCCGATATATGTTTCCCGTGAAACAGCCGGGCTTTTTTGTAAACTCCGCTTTAAAAGAATGACGATATTGGGCTCTTGAAAGGTCTGCTGACGCACAAGATCCATATTGTCAAACCATGAAATTCTTTCCTGATCACCGGCGCCTAAATTTTCCAGGACACAGACGCTGAAATCATAGATGCCCGCCTTGATAAACACTTCTGCAATAACCCCGGGATTCATTTCAGGAGAGGTCAGAAAGGCAATTTTATTTTCCGTGGAAAGCTTTGAAAAGGATAGGGTTTCGATCTCTTTTTGACCGTGGAGGCTGATAACCGCGGCATCATGCCAGGGCTCCTTAATGGCGGCAAAGGCGGCGGATACAGAAGATATATTGGAGTGGATATTCAATTGGACCTTGTCAAAATAGTGAATCAGGGTGGACCCGATCCCATAAAAAAGAGGATCTCCCGAGGCCAGGACAACAATTCTGTTCCTGCCTATTTTTTCCCGGATGGCCTCAACAACTTTGGCAATGGGGCCTTTGATGGGAATTTTCTGCTTGCCGAGGTCATCAAACCATTTGAGATGCCGGTCTCCGCCCACAAGAACATCACAGGCCCGGATCAGGTCAAGGTGTTTTTGGGTCAGGTCCTGTTTCCCAAGACCGGTTCCGATAATGTCTATTGCATTCATATCAGGCATTCAAAAAGTCTTTCATTTTGAGGCAAGGATCAAGGTCCAGTAATCCGGCTCCCTGTTTTCAAGCTCGCAGATATCATGGATAATTTCTTCCCTGTCACGGCCGCATTTTGCCACGGCCACGCTTTTATTGTAAAGGCCTGCATCCTTTAAGGCCTGGTTGATATCTTTGATGTTTTTATAGGCCTTTACAATGGCCACATTTTCCACACCGTCCACATTTCTGATCCGGTCCCCGCCAAAGGCGCCTGAGGTGACCAGCAAAGATTCCTCGCCTTCCACCAGTATGCGGTTCAATCGGGCAGAGGCGGCATGAAAAGAGGTGATGCCGGGAATGGTTTCAATCTTTGCCCCGGGCATGACGCAGTTCATTTTTTTGAGGATATACCCGAAGGTGGAATAGGTCATGGGGTCTCCCAGGGTCAGAAACGCTGCATTCAGACCTTTTTTCAACGTGTCGGCGATGATCCGGGCATTTTCAACCCAGGCATTTTCAACAGTCCGGACATCTTTGGTCATGGGAAAGGAGAGAATGTTTACAGGGACATCGGTGGAAATATAGGGGGCTGCAATTTCAACGGCAAGGCTGTAAGCGTTCTTGGATGAGGCCGCCGTAAATATCACGTCAGCGGTTTTAATGACCCGAACGGCTTTCATGGTCAAGAGTTCAGGGTCTCCGGGGCCGACACCCACCCCGAAAAGTTTTCCGGTTTTAGTCATTCCATTTCCTTATTCAAATTTTTTTCAGTGAAAATATCGGGGTAAAGTATTCGTCCAACGGTGACCATGCCTTGATAAAGCCTTGGGACCGGCCTGGAAATGATATTTTCATCGATCAGATAGATCTGGTTATCTTTTATGGCTTTAATGATATCAAAGCCGGGCTCGTTTTTAATCGTTTCAATGCTTACGGAATTCATCACGCCGCTCTGGGATAGGAATACGTCTATTTCCGGAGCTTTTGAAAGCAATTGTTCCTTGCCATAGACGGCAATATTGGTATCTCTTGATGCAAGGGCATCCGAGGCGATATTGATACCGCCGGCGGCTTCAAGGACAAGGATGGGCATGGCACCCCTGGTAAAGGTTTTCATCTTGGTATGGATGGCTTCAAAATAGACCTTTTTTTTAGAATGAAGATCCTGGGTCAGAGACCGGATATGATCGGTTTTCTCTTTGAATTCCCGTATCATTCCTTCCGCAGACTCGGTCTTGCCGGTCAAAAGGCCCAGCTTTCGCCAGTAATCAAACATTTCGTCGATGTTCGAAGGTTGAAGGGAAACAACCGTGATGCCGGATTTTTCAAGCTGCCGGATCAATTCCGGATAACCGTTGTCAATCATAGGCCGGATCAGAACGAGGTCCGGTGCAAAGGCCATAAATTTTTCAGGATCATCATGATAGGAGAATTTTTGCTTTTCGACAACTGTTGAAGGATAGGTGTCGTTTATGGAAACGCCTAGGATCTGCTTGTCAAGGCCGAGATAATAGAGGTTTTCCGTGTGGGCCCCATATAACGAAATAATGCGCTGAAACGGTTTGTCAAAAACGATTTGGCGTTGGCCGTCATCGGTCAGCGTCATGGCCGGACAGACCCCGGCAAAAATGCAAAGAACAAGGAAAACCAATCCTGCTATGAGATTAATGAATCGGATAATACACCTGCTTGGCTTGAACATGTTGGCTATACTCTACAATGGAATTCACCTCGAAAGCCTGTTTTATGGTTTCTGCCGTCAAAACCGCTGCTGAATTTCCAAAGGCCTTGATTTCTCCTTTTTTCAAGACAAGAATGTCATCGGACCAGGCAGAGGCCATGTTTAAATCGTGGAACACAGAGATCACCAGCCTGTTTTTTTCTTTAACGGATTGCCTGACCAAATGAAGCATATCCAGAGTATGGCGAATATCCATATTGGAAAAGGCCTCGTCCAGAAGAAGAATGGGCGTGTCCTGGCACAGGGCCCTGGCTAACACACACCGTTGTCTTTCCCCTCCCGAAAGCTCATTGATTTTTCGATCCTGCAGATGACGCATGCCGCAGATCTCCATAACCGTTTCTGCCCTGTTAAGGTCCGCAGTCGAAGGAGGAGAAAATCTCGGAATATAGGGATGACGGCCCATCAAAACAATATCTTTTACAGAAAAGGGGAAATTGACGGTATGATCCTGGGAAACTACGGAGATAAGCCTTGCCAGGGCTTTTTTTGAAAAAGAGAATACCGGGGCACCGTCGATTTCAATGGCTCCGGACAGGGGTTTCAAAAAACCGGAAATCAAATCAAGAAGCGTGGTTTTGCCGCTTCCATTGGGACCGATGACGGAATAAAAAGCGCCGGCTGTGAAAGATCCCCTGAAATCCTTAATAATCATATCGGCATAGCCGGCATCGGCGTCATAGGAAAAGGATATATGATTGAGGGAAATTTTCATGGCACCCTATTTAAACCGGTTCTTTTTAAATATCCAGCAAAAAACAGGGCCCCCGGTCAAGGCGGTCAAAACCCCGATGGGGATCTCATGGGGAAGAACGGCCCGGGTGATGGTGTCGGCAAAGAGAAGAAGGAAGGCCCCGGACAACATGGACAGGGGGATCAGCTTCCGGTTGTCGGGTCCGGTGATAAACCGGACCATATGGGGCACCAGCAGGCCGACAAAACCGATAATCCCTGAAATCGACACGCACACGGCAGCCAGCAGGGAGCCTGAAACCAGCAGAATAAAGGTGACCTTTCGCAAATCGACACCAAGGCTTGCAGCGGATTTAGGCCCCAAGGAGATGAGGTTGAGGTCCCTGGCGAAAAACATGGAGATAAAAAAGCCGATTCCGAGGAAGGCGGTTATAATCCATACATTGGACCAGGTTTTGGAAGCAAAGCTTCCCATGAGCCAGAAGATAATGACGGACACCTGCTCATTGGCAATAAATTTTAAGAAACTGATTCCGGCGGAAAGGATGGCGGCCACAATCACCCCGGATAAGATCAGGTTATTGGAGGAAAGCCCTGCCATGGGATTTTTAGCTGAATAGGAGAGGAAAACGACCATAAAAAGGGTAAGGGAGGCACCGGCAAAGGCGAACAGGGGTACTGAAACAAAGGCGTTGCCCAGGTTCAGCAGAATGGCAATGCTGGCGCCAAAGGCAGCCCCGGCGGAAACACCCAGCGTATAGGGATCGGCCAGGGGGTTCAGCAATATCCCCTGGAACAACACGCCGGAGAGGGCCAGGGCGGCGCCGACGCCGGCACAGGACAATATCCTCGGCAGGCGGACATCCATGATAACGGCCAGGTGGGTTTCGTTCATTGTTTGAAGGCCATGAACAGACAAGGCTGCCTTTGCCAGAAAAATTTGCAAAATATCGGTTATGGGAATCCGGATATACCCCATGGAAAGGGAAAGAAAAATCATTGAAACAAGGAAGAGGGAGAACAGGACCACCAGAAATCCTGTTCTCCCCTTTACTATGGCGCCCGGTATACTCAATGCCATAATCTACAGGCCTGCGCCTGAAGCTCTTACCACATCCCCCAGGGAGAAATGAGACGCGGTCTTATGATGTGATCCATGGCCCCTGGGAATTATTTCATCCTGAAGCCCGGTTTTTATCGAGCGGGTATGAAAGGGGGCGGTTTCATGGCAGGGATATGAGTCTTTGCACTGTTTCATGTGAAACAAACCAAAACGGCGGGATTCTGAAAACATGCCCGGATAGAGACCCCCTGGGGTAAAACCAGATTTTTTCATAACACTCCTCGGTTATAAGGTTACCAACGCGGGACCGGGCATCAATAAAAAATCCCATATCAGAACCAGTCTGATATGGGAACCGTTTTTATCCTCATTTTATTGATCCGTCCCTTGTCCTCGCAAGCAACACGACCAAACATCCAGGCAGGTTTTCTGGCTTCCGGATCATTTTACGGGTCACACCTTCCCGTTCATCAGCCTATCAACAGTGGTATCTGTGACCTTCATCCCCGGTTACAGCGGCGGGTCCGTTCCTGATTCTCACAGGATTCCCTTTTATCTGCGCCTGCAGCACCTGAATTATCAAGCTAAAATAGAAGCTTATCCTTAAGCTGTCAAGAAAAACTTTTACGGTTTCCCGTAAGCTTGTTGCATTATTCCGGATTCGCCTGTATCTTAAAGCCTTAATGTTAACAGCAGTGAAGGTTCCATGAAATTTGAAACATACCATATCTCATCAGATATAAAGAAAAATTTATCAGGGCTCGGGTTTAAGCGCCCTACCGATATCCAGTTTAAGGCCATTCCATCCATCCTTAAAGGAGAGGACGTCCTTGCCGTTGCCCAGACCGGGACAGGGAAAACAGCCGCCTTTGCAATCCCCGTCATTGACAGGATTCACAGGATGAAAACCTCCAAAAAATCCTTCGGCATAAAATGTATTGTCATGGTGCCCACAAGGGAACTGGCGGCCCAGATCGGCGAGGTGCTGAATGAGCTTTCAAGACACACAAAAGTAAAGGCTTTTGCTGTTTTCGGCGGGGTCGAACAGGACCGGCAGATAGAAAAACTGGCAGACGGTATTGATATCCTGGTGGCCACCCCCGGCCGGATGTTTGATTTGATCAGCCAGGGCGCCATCCGCATCCACCAAGTGGATACCCTTGTTCTGGATGAGGCGGACCGGATGCTGGACCCGGGATTCATCAAGGATATTCAGGCCGTTAAGAAGATGCTGGTCCAGAAACATCAGACGCTTTTCTTTTCGGCAACCATCAACAAAGAAATCAAAAAACTGGCCTTTTCCCAGGTTAAAACCTCGGCCATCAGAATCCAGATCTCTCCGGAAGATCCGGTTTCAAAGAATGTGACCCATTTTATCATGTTTGTGGAAATGGATGACAAGCGGTTTTTTTTAAGGCGGTTCATCACCGACCACCCTGAGGCCAAGATCATTGTTTTTGTAAGAACCCGGGTCAGGGCCGAACGGGTTGCCAAGGCCCTTGACCGGGGAGGAATTGTGTCGGTCACCCTCCATGGGGAAAAGGACCAGAAGGACAGAACCCTTGCCATGGAAGGGTTTAAAGAGGGAGTGACCCGCATTCTCATTGCCACGGATATCAGCGCCCGGGGAATTGATATCCCGGATGTCAATTATGTTATTAATTATGATCTCCCGGATAAGGATGAAAATTATGTCCACCGGGTGGGAAGGACAGGCCGGGGCGTAAAAAAGGGAATCGCCCTTTCCTTTTGCAGCACAGAAGAAAAGGACCGGTTTGAATCCATTCAAACCTTTTTGAATAAAAAGATCCAGGTCATTCCAATCCGTAAAAAAGACTATGATTATACGGTGTCCCTGTCCCATGAAGAGGCGAGCATCCAGGAGATGATCCGTGAACAGGAAGAATGGGAAAAGGGCAGAAAGAAAAGAAACAAAACAAAATAAAGCCCGTCAAAGCAGGCTTATTCTTTGATGATGATGATATCCCTTGTAAATTGATTTAACACCTCTGTTCCATCCTGATGATTGATGACCACGATATCTTCCACCCGCATGCCCACCCGGCCCGGAATGCAGATGCCGGGTTCAATGCTGAAGGCCATGCCGCGTTCAAGACATCTTTCATTGTTCCCGCTGATATAGGGGGCCTCATGGACATCAAAGCCGATACCGTGGCCGGTCCGGTTCAGAAAATAGTCTCCCATCCCGCTTTGTTCAATCCGGTCCCGGGCCGCCCTGTCCACATCACAGCAACGGACCCCTTCCCTTGCCGCAGCCACGGCGGCAGCCTGGGCCTCCCGGGCAAGGGTGTAAATTTCTTTTTCTTCTTCCGAGATGCCGCCGATAAAAAAGGTCCTGGAAATATCGGAACAAAAGCCCTGGTAACGGCATCCGAAATCCAGAAGCAGGACATCCTTTTGGGCGATAACGCCGGCATCCTCCCGGTAATGGGGCCTGGAATTATTGGCCCCGCAGGCCACAATGGGAGAAAAGGAAAGGCCGTCGGCCCCCTTTGCCATGAACAGGTCTTCAATTTTAACCTTGATCTCTTTTTCGGTCATGCCGGGCCGGATGAACCGGACCAGATCCTCCATGACGCCGTCGGCCAGACGGGCCGCCGTTCTCATCTTATCCAGGTCATCTTCCGTTTTGATGATGCGCAGTTCTTCCAGAAGAGCGACGCCATTTAAGAATTCACAGGAAAAAAGACCCTCCATATCCATAAGGTCCACGGCCCGAATGGTTTCCCCAAGGGCCATCCGTTTGTGGACCAGGCCAAAGTCGGCAACGGCTTTTTTCAGGGTTTCATGAAACCCCTGGCCGTCATTCCAGACATAAAAGGGAGCATTGTCCGGAAACCAGCGTTTCATGTCTTCGGCATAGATCAGGTTGCAGATATAGAAATATCGTCTATCCCGGGCAATGAAAAGGGCCTGGAACCGTTCACAGCCCACGGGATTAAATCCGGTCATGAATTCAAGGGTATTGGACGGGCCGACAACCACCCCATCAAGGTGATTCTCTTCCATCAGCCTAAAAAGTTTATCCATTTTTGAAAGGTCAAACATCGATCCCCCCTTTATTATAATGTGCCCATGTTGTTTAAGGGTTTGCCCGATAACCGGTATCGAATCCAGTCTGACAGGGGTTCCGCCCCCAGGGCGTCATAAAACCCAATGGCCGGGGTGTTCCAGTTCAATACAGACCATTCCACCCTGCCGCAGTCTTTTGCCAGGGCCAGGTGGCAGAGATATTTCAGGATTTTTTTACCTGCCCCAAAATTTCTGAATTCCGGCAGGATATAGAGGTCTTCGATATAAAGCCCGTTTTTCCCCTGCCAGGTGGAATAATTAAAAAAATAAACGGCAAAGCCGATGGGGCATTCACCTTCCTCACAGATGACGGCATGGCAGGTGGAATCCCCGGAAAACATGGTTTTCACAAGCTGTGAGGGGTCAGCCTCAACCTCGTGGCCGGCCTTTTCTTCCGTTGCAAGCCTCCGGACAAAGGAAAGGATGGTGTCGGCATCACAGGCCTCGGCCCTTCGGATGGTGAATGGGGTCACAGGGTTGTCCTCGACGGCATGATTTCTTCTTTCAGCATGCAGCAGGCAATCCGGTGTTCAGGTTTTCCGTCCCTATCATAGGCCAGGTTCCGGGGTTGAAGGAGTTTGTTCATGACGCAGCCTTCCGGGATATTAAGGCTAAACAGGTCTTTTTCATTGAGTCTCGGCATGGGAACCAGCCTGTTCTGCCGGATTTCATGGGAATGAAGGGGAAAGTCTTCACAAATGGGACATTGGTAGACCCGGCCGTTGGGGAAGACAAAAAAATTCTCAGCCACGTTTCCGGCGCATTCAAATTTGTCTTCCGGGTCGAGGAACACCTTGGGATAGGTGACGATAATGCCCTGGCCGGCAATTTTTTCCGCCGTTTCCGGAATGGTTCCCAGCCAGTCCTTTTTGGATACCTGGAGGGGATGTCCCGCCGAGGCCCCCCGGATACCGATGACCTGGATGAAAAAGCGTTTGATGCCGAGATTCCGGACCAAACCGGGCATCTGTTTCAGCTCATGGCGGTTCCGCGCCGACACCGTATAGATCATGGAACAGGAAAAGCCTTTGCCCACGGCCTTTTTTATTCCTTCCAGGACCTTGTCATAGCTCCCCTTTCCCCGGACGGCGTCATTGGTTCCAGGTGTGGCCCCGTCCAGGGAAAAGGACAGATAATCAATGTCGTCGCTGGAAATCCGGTCCAGGATATCATGGAAGAGATAGCCGTTGGTATCAATGGTAATGGATTTAAAACCAAACCTCTTGGCTGCTTTAACAGCCAGGGATAGGTCCTGGTGAAGGGTGGGCTCCCCGCCCAGAAAGATGAGGTTGGTGGAGGGAGCCTTAGCGGAAAAAAGGCCCAGCCAGGCTTCGATGGTCTCTATATCAAGGGTGTCTGCCCCGTGCTGGTCCTGATTGATATAGCAGTGGCTGCAGGAAAGATTGCATTTTGTCAGGATATGAAAAAAGAGATTGGAGGACTCCCTGGAAAAGGCAACGGTTTGCTTTTGCATGCTATCCCATACATTGCTTGGTGAATTTGGGGTCAAAGGGAACCGGGTAGTTTCCGTCAAAACAGGCCTTGCAGAAATTCCGGTCCGGATTTTCAACTCCCGTGGCCTCCAGCATGCCTTCAATGGACAGATAGGCCAAAGAATCCAACCCCAGATAATCCCGGAGTTCTTCCACGGTCTTCTGGGCTGCAATGAGTTCCCCCTTGCTGGAAAAATCAATCCCGTAATAGCATGGGAACCGATGGGGCGGGCAGGAGATGCGCATATGCACTTTTTTTACCCCCAGTTCCCTCAGGGCCTTGACCCTGGTTTTGGCCGTGGTGCCGCGGATAATGGAATCCTCGATAATAATGATGTCTTTGCCTTTGATGAGTTCCCTGACCGGGTTGAGTTTCACCCGCACGGTAAAATCCCGCATGGACTGGGTGGGCTGGATAAAGCTTCTGCCCACGTAATGGTTCCGGATCATCCCCATTTCAAAGGGGATGCCCGATTCCCGGGCATAGCCGATGGCGGCATAATTGCCGGAATCCGGAAAGGGCATGACCAGATCGGCGTCCACATGGGATTCCTGGGCCAGCCGCTTGCCGTGGGCCTTTCTCATTTCATAGACATTGAGCCCGTCAATGGTGGAATCGGGCCGGGCAAAATAAATATACTCGAAGATGCACAGGGTCTTGTGCTTGGCCGCCTTGGGGTGGCGGATGGTTTTAATGCCGTCTTCATTGATGATGACGATCTCCCCGGGCTCCAGCTCACGGATATACTCCGCCTGGATGAGATCAAAGGCGCAGGTTTCCGAGGCCAGGACATAATGGCCGTTGAGTTTTCCCAGGGCCAGGGGTCTGAACCCGTTGGGGTCCTTCATGCCGATGATCTCTCCCTTACAGGTCAGGAGGATGATGGAATAGGCCCCTTCAATTTTTGAAACGGCCTTTAAAACCGCATTCTCAATATCGCCCTTAATGAGGTTCTTGATGAAGAGATGAAGAAAGACCTCGGAATCCATGGTGGTCTGGAAAATGGAGCCCTGCTCTTCCAGTTCCGCCTTGATCGTATGGGCATTGACCAGGTTCCCGTTGTGGGCCACGGCATAGGAGCGGTGCCGGTGGTTAACGACAAAGGGCTGGGCATTGGTCAGGACCGAATCCCCGGTGGTGGAATACCGGACATGGCCCACGGCGGACCCCCCTTCTATTCTTTCCAGGTCCGCCATATCAAAGATTTCCGGGACCAGGCCCATGCCCTTGTGGGAATAGATGGCATCGTTGATTCCCCGGTTGACGGAAATGCCGGCGCTCTCCTGGCCCCGGTGCTGGAGGGCATAAAGGCCGAAATAGGTTATTTTTGCAGCCTCGGGGTGTTTGTATAGCCCAAAGATACCGCATTCATCCTTTGGCCGTTCTCCGGCCGTAAACAGATCATGCATGGTTGTTTTCCCGGTGATAGTCCTGAATGGTTCTTACGGACAGGGTTTCTTTTTTAAGGGCTTCAATGGCGCTGCATATGGCCCTTGCCCCATCGGTGGTGGTGGCATAGGGGATTTTGTATTTGATGGCGGCACGCCGGATCTCATAGCCGTCCCGCTGGGTCTGGCTGGAGGCTCCGGTGTTCAGGATGAGTTGGATTTCATTGTTGGTCACGGCATCCACCACATGGGGCCGTCCGGCAGATACTTTTTTAACAATTTTGGTGGGAATATCATTTTCTTCCAGGAATTGGGCCGTGCCCCGGGTGGCCATGATGGTGAAGCCCATACCGTGAAATTTTTTGACAATGGGAAGGGCCTTATCCTTGTCCTTGTCCTGAACACTGATGAAGACCGTTCCCTGGGTGGGAAGTTTCTGGCCGGCGGCCAGTTGGGATTTGGCCACGGCCGCACCCAGATCCTTGTCAATGCCCATGACCTCGCCGGTGGACTTCATTTCAGGGCCCAGGACCGGATCTACATTTTCAAACCGGTCAAAGGGCATGACCGCTTCCTTGACACAATAATAGGACGGAATGATTTCCCTGGTAAAGCCCAGTTCATCCAGGGTTTTTCCCAGCATGACCTTGGTGGCCAGCTTGGCCAGGGGAACGCCGATGGCCTTGGAAACAAAGGGGATGGTCCGGGAGGCCCGGGGATTGACCTCAATGATATACACCCGGTCATTCATGATACCGAACTGGATATTCATCAAGCCCCGGACATTCAATTCTTTGGCAATGGCCCGGGCCGCATGGGCCATTTCATCAATATGGGCCTGGGAAATGGAATAGGGAGGAAGAACACAGGCCGAATCCCCGGAATGGATGCCCGCCTCTTCGATATGCTCCATCATGCCGCCGATGACGGTCCTTTCCCCGTCGGAAATAACATCCACATCCAGCTCAAAGGCTTCTTCCAGGAATTTGTCAATGAGAACGGGTTTGTCCGGCGAGGCCTGGACCGCCAGTTCAAAAAATTCTTCCAGGTCCTTTTCATCATAGACGATTTTCATGGCCCGGCCGCCCAGAACAAATGAGGGGCGGACCATGACCGGATATCCGATCTCCCTGGCCACCTTGACGGCATCATCCAGGCTCAGGGCGATGCCGTTTTCCGGCTGGCGGAGGCCCAGTTTTTTGAGCATTTCCTGGAACAGATCCCGGTCCTCGGCCCGGTCAATGCTGTCCGGGCTGGTGCCGATGATGGGAACCCCGGCTTTCTGAAGGTCGGAAGCCAGATTCAAAGGGGTCTGCCCGCCGAACTGGACAATGACGCCGAAGGGCTTTTCCTTTTCAACGATATGCAGCACATCTTCCCGGGTCAGGGGTTCAAAATAAAGTTTGTCCGACGTATCATAATCCGTGGACACGGTTTCGGGGTTGGAATTGACCATGATGGATTCCACCCCCTCTTCCCGCAAGGCAAAGGAGGCGTGGACGCAGCAATAGTCGAACTCGATGCCCTGGCCGATGCGGTTGGGGCCGCCGCCCAGGATGATGACCTTTTTTTTGTCCGAGACCCTGGCCTCACATTCCGTTTCATAGGTGGAATAATAATAGGGGGTGGCAGCCCGGAATTCCGCCGCACAGGTATCCACCAGCTTGTAGACCGGCACAATGCCCAGGGCCTTCCGGTCCTCTTCGATTTTTCTGTCCGTCAACCCGGTGAGAAAACCCAGTTGCTTGTCCGAGAACCCGTATTTTTTGGCCTTTTCAAACAGATCCCGGGGAAGGGATTTCCCGGCCAGCTTGATCTGTTTTTCCAGATCCACAATCTGTTTCATCTGGTTTAAAAACCAGGGATCGATATGGGTCAATTCATGGAGCATGGTAATGGGCATGCCGTTGTCAAGGGCGTATTTGATATAGAACAGGCGCTGGGAATTGGGGGTGGACAGTTTGTATTCCAGTTCATTTCCGGCCACACTGCCGGGAAGCGGGTCCCTGCCGTCCCCGCCAAACCCGGCTCTGCCGATTTCAAGGGACCGGAGCCCCTTTTGAAAGGCCTCCTTAAAGGTCCGGCCGATGGACATGGTTTCCCCCACGGATTTCATGGCCGTGGTCAGAACATCCTCAGCCTCGGGGAATTTTTCAAAGGTCCACCTGGGGATCTTGACCACGCAATAATCAATGGAGGGTTCAAAGCAGGCCATGGTTTCGCCGGTGATATCATTGGGGATCTCGTCCAGGGTATAGCCCACGGCCAGTTTGGCCGCAATCTTGGCAATGGGAAAGCCCGTGGCCTTGGAGGCCAGGGCCGAACTCCTGGAAACACGGGGGTTCATCTCCACCACGATAATATCCCCGTTTTCCGGGTTCACGGCAAACTGGACATTGGAACCGCCCGTATCCACCCCGATTTCCCTCATGATGGCGATCGAAGCGTCCCGAAGGTTCTGGTATTCCTTGTCCGAAAGGGTCTGGGCCGGGGCCACGGTGACGGAATCCCCGGTGTGGACCCCCATGGCATCCACATTTTCAATGGAGCAGATGATGACCACATTGTCGGCATGGTCCCGCATGACTTCCAGTTCATATTCCTTCCAGCCGATGACGGATTCCTCCAGCATGACCTGGTGGATGAGGCTGGCGTCGATCCCTGCCTTTGAAATCCGGTTCAGTTCCTCCATATTATAGGCCACCCCGCCGCCGGTGCCGCCCAGGGTAAAGGCAGGCCGGACGATAATGGGAAAGCCGATCCGTTTTGAAACCGCTTCCACTTCCTGCATATTGACGGCAAACCCGCTTTTGGGAATCCTCAGACCGATCCGGTTCATGGCGTCCCGGAACAGTTCCCGGTCTTCGGCCTTTTGGATGGCCTCTTCGGAAGCGCCGATCATTTCCACGTTATATTTTTTCAGGATCCCGGTCCTGGCCACTTCAATGGCCGTGTTCAGGGCGGTCTGCCCGCCCAGGGTGGGCAGAAGGGCGTCGGGCCTTTCCTTTTCAATGACCTTGATCACGGTTTCCGGGGTTACGGGCTCAATATAGATTCTGTCCGCGGTTTCCGGGTCCGTCATGATGGTGGCTGGATTGGAATTGATGAGAATGACCTCAAATCCTTCCTCTTTCAGGGCTTTACAGGCCTGGGTGCCCGAATAATCGAATTCACAGGCCTGACTGATGATAATGGGACCTGCACCGATGATCAGGATTTTTTTTATGTCTTCACGCTTTGGCATCTTTAATCACTTTTGCAAACTGGTTAAAAAGATAGGCTGAATCATGGGGGCCGGGAGAGGCTTCGGGATGATACTGGACGGCAAAGGCCTGAATGACGTCGCTTTTAAGGCCTTCCAGGGAATCCTCGTTCAGGTTGATATGGGTGATGGCGGACTGATCCCGGCCAAAGGTCTTCATATCCACGGCAAAGCCGTGGTTCTGGGAGGTGATTTCCACCCTTCCCGTGGACAGGTTTTTAACGGGTTGGTTGGCGCCCCTGTGCCCGAATTTGATCTTCATGGTTTTTCCGCCCATGGCAATGCCCAAAAGCTGCATGCCGAGACAGATCCCGAAAACGGGAACCGTGCCCAGAAGCTGCCGGATGGTGTCAACGGCATAGGTCAGGGGTTCCGGGTCTCCCGGCCCGTTGGAAAGGAAGATGCCTTCGGGTTTCAGGTCCTGGATGGTTTTGGCGGCGGTTTTGGCCGGAACCGTCAGGACTTCGCACCCTGCCCGTTCCAGGCTCCGGATAATATTGTATTTGATGCCGAAATCCAGGGCCACCACCGAATGCTTCTTGCCCCGGTGACGCCAGATCAGGGGATCATTCAGCTTGGCCGCGTCAATATAATCGGGCTGATTGTATTTCCAGAAATAGGGTTTTCGGGTGGTCACCTTTCCCACAAAATCACTTCCCAGCATGGAAGGGATCTGCCTTGCCCTTTGGACCAGGGAATCGGGAGCCAGGTCCGAGGTGGAAATCATGGCTCTCATGGCCCCGGATTTCCGGATATGCCGGGTCAGGGCCCGGGTATCAAGGTCTTCGATGCCCAAGACATGGGATTTGATGAGGTAGTCGGCAAGGGTTCCCCTGGATCTGTAATTGCTCGGATAATCCTGGTATTCCTTAACGATAAAGGCGGCCACCTGGACCCTGTCCGACTCTACATCTTCAGGGCAGACCCCGTAATTACCGATCAAAGGATAGGTCATGGTGACCATCTGGCCGTAATAGGAAGGGTCCGTCAGAATTTCCTGATAACCGGTCATGCTGGTATTGAACACGATTTCTCCCTTTGCCTCACCAGGTCCTGTGAAACTTCTACAAGGGAAAACCCTGCCGTCTTCAAGGGCTAATAATGCTTTCATAACAATTCACACCTGTTTGCCGTTCTATTGATGTTCACTCTCCAAGGTCTTCCCGAGTCACTAGAACCCATAACTTATTTCCCTGCAAATCGGACCTATTTAGATAGCAAACCCAAGGGATTTTGGCAAGCGACTTCTTGCCCTCAGACTGGGCCAATGCACGTAAAATTTAAAAAGCCCCCATGTTCTGCCATATTACAGGCGTCGGTAATTTTTAAACTTGATTCAAAGGCCGCATGCAGCGTTCAAGTTCGAGATATTGAGAGTAGATATCCCGGTAAAGGGAAGCGGTTGCTTTCGCTGGTTCGGTTCGGCGTGTATCGTCCAGAAGGACAAAGGAAGCACACAGATCTTCAAGATCTGTTTTGCCCTCGGTTTGGTTGCAATAACACCACATGGCCTGCAGGCCGGCGCCCAGGGCGCCGGCCTCCGCGTCCTTGGGCAGGACGACCGGTTTTTCGAAGATATCGGCAACCATTTGCCGCCAGATGGGGTTGTTGGAACCGCCGCCGATCAACCGCAGCTCTTTGAGAGAAATACCGTTGCGCTCAATTATGTCCAGACCGTAGCGCAACCCCAGGGTGGCCCCCTCCATACCTGCGCGGCACAGATTCTGTGCACTCAAATTCATTGGGGTCATGCCATGCAGGGTGGCCTTTGCATCCGGCAGGGCCGGCGTGCGCTCCCCATTGAAATAGGGCAGCAGCAAGAGACCTTCTGCGCCGGGGGGTGCTGTTGCAACCAGCGAGGTGAACTTTTTTAAGTCAAGCTTGAACAGAGAACGCAGAAGTTCCGTGGTTACCGTAACGTTCATGGTGCAAACCAGGGGAAGCCAGCCGCCGCTGCTTGAGCAGAAGGCCGCCAGTTCACCTTTGGAATCCACGATGGGCTTGTCACTGTATGCGTAGATGGTGCCGGAAGTTCCAAGGCTGACCGTGATGACACCCGGTTTAATGTTGCCCGTCCCAATGGCGGCTATCATATTGTCACCACCGCCGGCTGCCACTATGGTCTTTTTTGGAAGATCAAATTGCCGGGCAATTTCCGGTTTCAGAATACCGCAGGGATTGTGGGCATCAATTAACTCCGGCAGGCAGGTTTCGAGCTTCCCGGAAGCATCGATGGCATCGAGCAGTATTTTAGACCAGCATCGGTTTTCAACATCGAAATAGGCCGTACCCGAGGCATCCCCGCATTCAGTCCTGCGCTCGCCGGTCAGCCAGAAGTTGATGTAATCATGGGGCAAAAGGACAGTGGCCAGGCGGTCATAGTTCTGTGGTTCATTCTCTTTGAGCCAAAGCAGTTTCGAAGCGGTGAATCCTGCTGCCACATCATTGCCGATGGCGCTCCGGACCGCCTGATCACCTCCCACCCGCTCCGTCAAGGTTCTGCATTGGGATTTTGTTTCCGTATCGCACCAGAGTTTTGCCGGACGGATGACGACACCGTCGGCATCCAGGGGCACCATGCCGTGCTGTTGTCCGGACACGGAGATGGCCTTTACCAATTTGCGATCAACAGAGCGATTTCCCAGTACCTTTTCCAGGGCCAGCTTGCAGGCATCAGTCCACCAATGGGGATGTTGCTCCCTGCCGCCCCGTTCGTTTTCGATCATACCGTGGGGCGCATTTGCCTGGGCCAGAATCCGACCCTTTTGACGGCTCAAAACAATAGCCTTGGTACCCTGAGTGCCACTGTCCAAACCGATGAACAATTGATCGCCGGCCATGCTGATCCTCATATATAGCTGTTGATAATGTTTTCCAGATATTCCTGCCTTCCGCTTTTGAGGGAGGGTTCCCCGGTTTTGAGGATATACTCCTCCAAGGTCTTAAAATTCATTTTGCCGGCCATGATGTCTTGGCCCACTCCGGACGCATAACTGGCATAGCGGTTGCTGACAAACCCGGACAAAACCTTGTCGTCGATGATCTTCCGGGCGATCAAAAGACCCCGGGCAAAAGCATCCATACCGCCGATGTGTGCATGAAAAAGATCGATGGGGTCTGTGGAACCCCGGCGCAGTTTGGCATCGAAATTGAGACCACCGCTTCCCAGCCCGCCTTGATTAAGGATGACGAGCATGGCAGCAGTGGTTTCATAAAGGTCCACGGGAAATTGGTCCGTATCCCAGCCCAAAAGGGGATCTCCGCGGTTGACATCGACGCTGCCCAGCTTTCCTACACAGGAGGCCACGCTGAGCTCGTGTGCAAAGGTGTGACCGGCAAGATTGGCATGGTTGGCTTCGATATTCAGCTTGAAATGATCCATCAGATGGTAGGTTTGCAGAAAATTTAAAACAGTGGCCGCGTCAAAGTCATATTGATGTTTGGTGGGTTCCATGGGCTTGGGCTCAATGAGGAATTGCCCTGTGAACCCGATCGTCCGGGCATAGTCCACGGCCATGTGGAAAAAGCGCGCCAGTTGTTCCTGCTCCTGTTTCATGTCGGTATTCAGCAGGGTGTCATATCCCTCCCGGCCTCCCCAGAAAACATAATTTTCACCGCCCAGCTCTTTTGTGGCCGCAATGGCATGCTTCACCTGGGCGGCAGCATAAGCGAAGACGTGGGCATCGGGATTGGTGGCTGCCCCGTGGGTATAGCGGGGATGGCCGAACAGATTGGCTGTTCCCCAGAGAAGGTTCACACCCGTATCCTTCTGCAATTTTGCGGCAGATTGAACCATCTGTTCAAGGTTACGGCAGGATTCACTGAAGGTTTCCCCTTCCGGGGCAATATCCCGGTCATGGAAACAATAATAATCAACTCCCAGTTTTTGAAAGAATTCAAAGGCAGCTTCCAGAGTCGCTTTGGCCCTGGTCATTTTGTTTTCCGGGGCATCCCAGCTCCGGTCATAGACTTCCGCTCCAAAAATATCTCTGCCGGTTCCTTTGAACGTATGCCAGAAAGAGACGGCGAATCGAAGATGTTCTGCCATGGACTTGCCGGCCACCTGCTGTTGGGCATTGTAATATTTAAATGCCAGGGGATTGTTGGATCCGGCTCCCTCGAAGGGGATGGTAGCGATCCCTTTAAAAAAATCAGTCATCTGTGTCTCCTTTACCAAAAAGTCAAATGCATCTTTGAAAGATGATATCACCCGGGTGGCGACATCGTTTTTCCCAGGCCGGCCATCCGGCTCATAGGTGATTTATAAAGTTCCCCCAAAACAAGGGTTCCAGCTCCTCTGGCCCAATCTTTCTCATTCCAATGTTTAATGACGATCTGTGTCTGACTGGGACCGAATTTGGTCGAGAGATGCAGCTTCATTTGTGCATCCATGCTGTCGAACATCAAGGCTCCCGCCCGCACACCCCTGCCCGTAAAAATGATTTTAGCCGGATTAAAGAGGGTGATCAAATGGGAGATGCCCAGTCCAAGCTTTTGCCCGGCGGTTTTAAAAATATCGATCAGGCAGGTATTGCCTGCAAGGGCCGAGTTAAGAACATCGTCATAAGTGATGTCCGGATGTTGCGGTTTCCAATCCCCATTTTGTGCGGCAATCCGCGCTGCCCGAAGTATGGATATATTACCGGCGTATGATTCCACACAGCCGTTTTTGCCACAGCGGCAGGGTGGTCCGCCGGGATCAATGGTGATATGACCGAACTCACCGGCCGTTCCGCTCTGTCCCCGGTATAAATGTCCCTGGATAACGATCCCCAGTCCGACCCCGTTCTCCAGGGTCACCACCAGAAAGTTTCCCACGCCTTTGCCCTCGCCTAACCATTGCTCGGCAATGGCGAGGGTGTTGGAACTGTTTTCGATGTAAATCGGATGCTTGAGTTGCATCTGTACCAGGTCTCTCAGGTTGACGTTTTCCCAGTTATAGTTGGGCATAAAACGGATGATGCCGGAATCTGAATCCACCAGGCCGGGAATGCCGATTCCCACTCCGGATATCTGTTCCTTTGAAAAATTGGCCTCCCATATACACGCCTGCACGGCCCGCACAATACCGTCGGCAATATCCGCCACTGAATGGCGGTTTTTCTCAATGGGCGTCCGTTGGATGGCCAATACTCTGGCTTCCATATTGATAATGACCGCAACGATGGTGTCGAAAGTGATATTGACCCCAACCACATAGGCTCCGTCCGGATTCAAAGAAAGCAGCATGGGAGGCCGGCCGCCCTCATACTCGCCGACTTTTTTTTCTATGATCAACTGTTCCCTGATCAGCTCGGCGGTCAGTCCGGTTACCGAGGACTGGCTGAAACCGGTTGTTCTGGCGAGGTCGATTCTTGATATCAAGCCTGCATTCCGGATGGCATCAAGAATGGTTGAGCGGCTCATGGCACGCATGAAGTCTCGGACAGGTATGGGCATATTTTTCACCTAGGGCTGATTGCTAAAATTCCACTTAATAATATAAATGCCAAAATGGTTATTTTAAAATCGTGAATGTATATAATATTTTATTAAATGAAATATTATCTTTAAGTCAACTCAAAAATAATAACCTCCACAAATATATTTTAATTTTGAATCTGAATCTGGTTTGTTTGTAATGGTTTATATCCTGAAATTATTAAATTTTATTGATTATTTAGAGGGTCAATACTGGCAAATGTAGAAAAAACTCTTGACATCGTATGATAGTTGTGAATATAGCTTGTGCTATGAATAATTCACATTATAAATTAATAGGATTTTTTAATTATATGCACCAAAGTTAAATGGAGATTTGTTCTTTAGCCTTATTTGTTAATCTCACTCAATATTATCAAAAAGGAGGAAGTAACATGAAAAATCGCTTAAAGGGTATATTCTGTATTTCTCTTGCCGTAACCATGATGTCGGCATTCAGCGGCGTTGCTTTTGCAAAATCCCTGACGGTTGGCGTGAGCTGGTCAAATTTTCAGGAAGAGCGCTGGAAAACAGACGAGGCGGCGATCAAAACGCAGTTGGAGAAGCTGGGCGCAAAATATATCAGCGCCGATGCCCAGGCCGATTCCAGCAAGCAGATTTCCGATGTTGAAAACCTGATTTCACGAGGTTGTGACGCGCTTATCATCCTGGCATACGATGCGGATGCCATCTCTCCGGCCATTGCCAAGGCCAAGGCCGAGGGAATTCCTGTTGTCGGCTATGATCGCCTGATTGAAGATCCCTATGCCTTTTATTTGACCTTTGACAACAAGGAAGTCGGCCGGATGCAGGCGGCTGCGGTATTCAAAGTCAAACCGGCAGGCAACTATGTTTTTATCAAGGGTTCCCCTACGGACCCCAATGCCAACTTTCTGCATGAGGGTCAGCTTGAGGTCTTGAAATCGGCCATGGATGCCGGCAAAATCAAGAACGTGGGCGAGCAATACACCGAGGGGTGGAAGCCTGAAGTTGCGCAGAAGAATATGGAGCAGATCCTGACGGCCAACAATAATAAAGTCGATGCCGTTGTGGCGTCCAACGACGGCACCGCCGGTGGTGTTGTTGCAGCCCTTACCGCCCAGGGTATGGAGGGTATCACGCCGGTATCCGGACAGGATGGTGACCACGCCGCCCTGAACCGTGTCGCCAAGGGTATCCAGACCGTTTCCGTTTGGAAGGACGCCCGTGATCTGGGAAAAGCGGCGGCCGATATAGCGGTGGCATTGGCCAACGGCAAGGCAGTCCCCAACGCCATTAAATGGTCGGGAGGACCCAAAGGGATTGAAATGAACGCGATCCTGCTGAAACCGGTGCCGATTACCAGGGACAACCTGGATACCGTCATCAAAGCCGGATGGGTTAAAAAAGAGGTGGTGTGCCAGGGTGTTAACGGTGCCAATGCACCTGCGGCCTGTAAATAGGACTTGATTTTCAAAGGGCGTTCCATATAAATTTTGGAACGTCCTTTCTTATTTGAAGACAACCATACGGGAAAAACGAAATGCCCGACCTGATGCAACAAACACCTGTAGAGGAGCAAGCACTGTCTCGATGCCTCAAACAGGCTGAAATCGACACCCGCATGCTGGCCATGGTCATCGCCCTCATAGCGATATGGGTAACACTGAATTTTTTGACCGATGGTATCTTTTTTACTGCCAGAAACATGTACAATCTGGCAGTCCAATCCAGCGTCGTCGGGATTATGGCGACGGGCATGGTCCTGGTGATCGTTTGCCGGCAGATTGATCTATCCGTGGGGTCTGTGCTGGGTTTCACAGGAATGGTCATTGCCTTTCTGCAGGTGCACGTATTTTCTCTCGGCGCGGCCTGGAACTGGCCCTTGACAATTCTTTGCGGACTGGTCTTGGGCGGGATAATTGGATTGTGGCAGGGGTGGTGGATCGCCTATCGCGGTGTACCCTCCTTTGTCACTACCCTGGCAGGCCTTTTGATGTTCCGCGGCGCAGCCTATCTGGTCACCGACGGCCGCACCGTGGCGCCCATGGACAAAACCTATCAAATCCTGGGGGGCGGCCTTGACGGCTCCATTGGAGCGCGGTGGAGTTGGATCTTTGCCATTGCGGTCATCGCCTGGATGCTTATCCACTGCATGGTGTCACGCAGAAGCTGCATAAAATACGGGTTTAAAGTCAAACCCATGTGGATTCAAATACTTTTACTGGCCATTGGAGCTGCCCTGGTCTGCGGTTTTGTCATGTTGATGAACGCATACCACAAACCCAGAACCGAAATTTCGCGCGGCATACCCGTGCCGGTCCTGATCATGATCTGTGTTGTGGTGGCGATGAACCTTCTGACCAAAATTACCCGCTTCGGCCGTTATGTCTTTGCCATTGGCGGTAACCCTGAAGCAGCCGAGCTGTCCGGTATCCATGTTAAAAAAATCACCGCCTTTGTGTTTATGGTCATGGGTATCCTCTGCGCTGTGGCAGCCGTGATTACCACGGCGCGTTTAAACGCCGGGGCCAACTCCATGGGCACCCTGGCCGAACTCAACGTCATTGCCGCGGCCGTCATCGGCGGCACTTCCCTGGCAGGCGGACAGGGAACCATTATTGGCGCCATCCTGGGTGCCGTCATCATGCAAAGCCTGGACAGCGGCATGGTACTGTTGGGTATATCCAGCGCCATGCGCCAGGTCGTTATCGGCACCGTGCTGATCCTTGCCGTATGGTTTGACGTCGTTTATAACAGGAACAGGCCTTAGGGAGAATCGGCATGAATCAAACCCCGTTGGTAGAGATGATCAATATCCACAAGCGCTTCGGCGGTGTCCATGCGGTTAAAGGGGTGAATCTGGATCTTTACCCCGGCGAGGTCGTCGGTATTGTCGGTCACAACGGTGCCGGCAAAACCGTCACCATAAAGGCGCTTTCCGGGGCTATCCCCTGTGATGAAGGTGAAATCCGCATCAGCGGAGAAAAGGTCAGCATCCGGTCACCCCGTGATGCCCGAAAATACGGCATCGAAACCATCTATCAGACCCTGGCCCTGGCCGACAATCTGAACGCGCCCGAAAATCTGTTCCTGGGCCGTGAAATCATGACAGCTTACGGGACCCTCAACGATCGTGCCATGGAGAACGAGGCCCGCAAGGTTATTGATCGGCTGAATCCCAATTTTAAAAACATCACGGATGCGGTTAAGAACATGTCGGGCGGTCAGCGGCAATCCGTGGCCATTGCCAGGGCCATTTATTTTAACGCCAAAATCCTGATCATGGATGAGCCAACCGCAGCGCTTGGCCCCCAGGAGACAGCCATGGTCGCCAAGCTGATCAAGCAGCTTAAAAGCGAGGGTATCGGCATATTTTTGATCAGCCATGATCTGCATGACGTATTTGACCTTTCGGATCGTGTCGCGGTTATTAAAAACGGCCGGCTGATCGGTACGCGGCGAACCTGTGAAGTCACTAAGGAAGACGTCCTTGGCATGATCATCATGGGCAAGCTTCCTGAAACGGCATGATTTATCGTAAGGAATTGGTGACCATCAGGCTGAAAATTTCAAAATGAGCTGGTGGCGATAGCTCCTGCCCGGCTCAAGAAGGGTTGACGGAAAATCAGCCCTGTTGGGTGAGTCTGGAAAATGCTGCGCTTCAAGACAGAATCCGTGCCGAACTTGAATCGGCTCTCTGTTTTTTCCGATTTGTTTTTCATCAAGGGTGTTGCCTGAATAAAACTGAAGACCCGGCTGGGTGGCGAAAAGATCCATTTTCCTGCCTGAAAAAGGATCATAGACGACGGCTGCCGGAATATCCGGACTGCCATTAGAATTCAATACATAGTTATGGTCATATCCGTGACCAAAGATGAGCTGGTTATGATCATGGCCGATTCTTTTTCCAATGGCACACGGCTGCCTGAAATCAAACGGGGTATCTTCAACCTCTATCATGTTGCCTGTGGGAATACAGTCCTGATCAACTTCGGTAAAAGCGGCTGCATTGATGGTCAACTCATGGTCAAGAATAGATTTTTGACTGTCCCCGGTCAGGTTAAAATAAATATGGCTGGTGAGATTGATATGGGTTTTCTTATCGGTCACAGCCTTGTAATCAATGATTAGTTCATCCCTGTCGGTTAACGAATAGATGACCTGAGTATCAAGATTTCCCGGAAACCCCTCTTCCCTGTCAAGGCTATGATACCTCAGTTCCAGGCATTCCTGACCATTTTTGTTTATCATCCCGGCTTTCCATATTTTTTGATCAAATCCGCACGTTCCGCCGTGAAGATGATGGTTTCCATGATTTTTTGATATCCGGTATTCCGTGTTGTCCAATACAAATCTTGCATCCTTTATCCGGTTGGCATATCTGCCGATGATTGCGCCGAAATACTGGTTGTGGTTCCGGTATTGTTCCAGGGTATCGTATCCAATGGTTATTTCACCGATCTGTCCGTTTTTGTCCGGGGTTTTGATGGAATGAACAATTCCCCCATAGTTGAGAATCTCTATTTCAATATGATTGGTATTTTTTAACCGATAAAGGGTTACGATGCGGTCCTGATCAATCATCCCGAAAGGTTGAGGTGTTATCATCCAATAATCTCTTTTTTTTAAAAAGTGAAGTGCCGGTAAATCATAACAGAGCAGGTGATATTTTCAAGTTCCGAATAAACATGAATATAAAAAGCGGGACCGGTATGCCATGTAAACGAACCAGGAATCCATTTTCGTCTATTCCTTGATAAAAATTCCATCCGATATTATGGTGGGATTTTAAAATTTTAATTCCAGGTGGAAAATTGAATCATCCCGACATAGCGTGTATCTTCCCGAAGGTGGGCGAACCCCTTGCAGCATCTATTCAGAACCGGCTTGACGCCATAGCCGGAAGCATTAAACAGCAGGGCCTTGATATCACCCTTTCCCCAGCCCTGGCCCCTGATTTGATCAAGGCTGTTTTTTTCAGCGAGTATATTGCCTCTCAACTGAGCCGGAACCCTGGTATCTTGAAAGCGTTCATAGACTCACGGGACCTGGAAACCGCTTATTCCGAAGAGACCTACGCCCTGAGGCTTGAAAAATTAATTTCAAAGGATATGGATACGGCAAGGGTCAGGGAAATCCTGCTTCAGGCCAAGGTCTATGAAACCATCCGGATCGCATGGCGGGACCTGACCGGAAAAGCCCCGCTTGAGGAAACCCTCCGGGATCTTTCCGGCCTTGCCGATGCCGTGGTCTCCAAGGCCATGGGCAGCATTTATGACGCCCTTTGCAGCCGCCACGGCCTGCCCGCGGACCCCGATGGAAATTTCCAGAGACTCATTGTGCTGGCCATGGGCAAACTGGGGGCAGGAGAATTGAATTTTTCCTCGGACCTGGATCTCATCTTTGTCTATCCCAGGGAAGGCCATACCACCGGCCAGGACAGGATTTCCAACGAAGAATTCTTCGTTAAAGCCTGCCGTCTGTTTTTAAAATTTTTTTCCTCGGGGTCCCATGAAAATACCCTTTACCGGATTGACACCCGGTTGCGGCCCTTTGGCGATGGCGGCCCCCTGGTCATGAGCAGCTTTTCCTTTGAAGAATATTACCAAGCCCAGGGCAGGGAATGGGAAAGATATGCCATGATCAAGGCAAGGCCGGTGGCGGGCGATATCGAGGCAGGGCTCAGGCTTTTGAAAAATTTGAATGCCTTTATCTACAGGCGCTATTTTGATTATGGCTCCTTTGATTCCTTCCGGGATATGAAAAACAGGATCATGCTTCAGGTCACCCATAAAAAATTAAAACACAATATCAAGCTGGGGGCCGGCGGCATCCGGGAGATTGAATTTTTCGGGCAATTGTTCCAGCTCATCCGGGGAGGGGTTGAACCCACATTCCAGGAGCGAAGCATTCTCAAGGTCCTGGACCTGCTGGAATCCCATCAATGTATCAATGAAACCACAAAAAACGACCTCAAAACCGCCTATTGCTTTTTGAGAATGGTGGAAAACAGGCTCCAGGCCTATGCAGACCTCCAAACCCACGATATCCCGGAAAAAGAAGACCAGCGGACGATTCTGGCCCTTTCCATGGGATATGACGAATGGGAAGGGTTTCTCAAGGATCTCCAGTATCATATGCAACGGGTTCACCATCATTTCAACCAACTGCTGTTGACGGAAGAAGCTGAACCGCCTGACAAACCCGCCCAGGCCCTGAAAGAATTGTGGATCAATATCAATGACCCCCAGTTCACGGCGGATGCCGTGGCCGTCCAGGGGTTTAAGGACCCGGACCGGGTTCTGGACATCCTCAGATCCCTTGAGGAACATCCCAATACCCGGCGGTTGACATCCAATGGAAGAAAAAAACTGGCACGGCTCATTCCGGTGATGGTCCGGAAAATAGGGGCCCAGGATGACCCTGAGCCCCTATTGATCAAACTGGTTGATCTGATCATCACCATTGAAAGAAGAACCTGCTACCTGTCTCTTCTGATTGAAAATAAAACCGCCCTGGATACCCTCATCACCCTTGCGAAAAAAAGCCCCTGGATCATCCGGTTTCTTTCAAAACATCCGGCCCTGCTGGATGAACTCATGCATCCGTCCACCCTGTACTCTCCGCCGGGCAAAAAAGCCCTGGAAAATGAGATGGAAAGACGTATGGCCGGAATCCCTTCCGGTGAAACCGAATTCCTGCTGGAGGAGGTGTGTATTTTCCGCCAGGTCAATATGCTGAGGGTTGCTGCCGCCGATGTCAGCGGGAATTATCCCTTGATGAAGGTCAGTGACCATCTGACCTATATTGCGGAAACCGTTCTCGACCGGGTGCTCCGCATCGCCTGGGATATTGTGGCGCAAAAATATGGAATTCCCGGCGGCGTATCCGGGCAAAGCATGGATGACTGCGGGTTTGCCATTGTGGCCTACGGCAAGGTGGGCGGGCTGGAAATGGGGTATAAATCGGATCTGGACATTGTTTTCCTTCACAAAGGGGAGTCCGGTGTCACCAAAGGCCAGGCCAAGGGCATCGACACCCTCCGGTTCTATTCAAACCTGGGCCAGAGAATCGTCAATGCCCTCACCGTACACACCCCGGCCGGCACCCTCTATGGGGCGGACATGAGGCTCAGGCCCGGAGGGGCCTCGGGGATGATTGTGTCCCATATCGAGGCCTTTGAAGACTATCTGAAACACCAGGCCTGGACCTGGGAACACCAGGCCTTGATCCGGGCAAGAGTTGTGGCCGGGGATCAAACCCTGGGGTCACGATTTGATGACATCAGAAAAGCGGTTCTGATCGAAAAAAGGGATGCTTTGGTGCTAAAAAAAGAAGTGGCTGAGATGCGGGAAAGGGTCAGGGAAGAGCATTTGAAAGCCTCAAAGGGCTTTTTTGATTTAAAGCAGTCCCGGGGGGGAATCGTGGATATTGAATTTCTGGTTCAATACCTGATCTTAAAACATGCCCATGACTGCCCGGATCTGACAATCTGGACGGATAATATGAGACTTCTTGAAAGCCTGAACGCCGAGGAGATCATTACGGACTGCGAGAGTGAAAGGCTTCAGAATGCCTACCTGTCCATGCGAAAATCCATACACAGCCTGAGCCTCCAGGAGAAAAACCCTGTGGTCCCGGTCTCCTCGTTTTCAGAGACCGGAAAACAGGTCACACAAATCTATGATAAATACCTGGGAGATTGAAAGGGGCGCGCCGGATCAGGAAATAAACACCAGGCTGAGCCAGGGCCAGTAGGTAATGATGAGGACGGCCAGCAGCAGCACCATCATAAACGGGACCGTGGCCCTGTAAATTTCAATAATGGGTTTGTTAAACCGGTATCCGGCAATGAAAAGATTCATCCCCACCGGTGGGGTCAGGTATCCGATCTGCATATTGGCCAGAAAAACAATGCCCAGATGAACGGGATCAACCCCATACTCCTGGGCGATGGGCAATATCAGCGGCACCATGATGATGATGGCCGAAAAGATATCCAGCATGGTGCCGAGAATCAGGAGGAAAATATTCAGAAGAATCAGGAAAACAAATTTGCTGCCGATGAAAATTTTACACAGATTGAAAATTTTCATGGGAACTTCGGCATCAATGAGAAAATTTGTAAATGCCAGGCAGACCCCGAGGATCAGAAGGATACCCCCCACCATGATCATGGATTCCCGGATGATGCCGGGAAGATCCCTGAGTTTCACTTCCCGGTAGACCAGGACCTCTATGACCAGAACATACATGGCCGTTACGGCGGCGGCTTCTGAAACGGCAAAATACCCGGAATAGACGCCGCTGAACACAAAGATCGGCAGGGGAATCTCCCAGACGGATTCCCGGAGGGCTGCAAGAACGTTTTCCAGGGTAAACGGTGTCAGGGGAATCGGATTTTTCCGGTTTTCCCAGATACTCCACACCGAGAGAAGAACAACCATCAAAATCGCCGGTAATATTCCTGCAATGAACAGCTTTTCAATGGTTACCGCCTGTCCTGCATCCATCTGCTGGGCAATGACCCCGTAGAGGATGAGGGGAAGGGAGGGCGGCAGCAGCAGGCCCAGGCTCCCGGAGGTGGTCACCAGCCCCAGGCTGAAATTGTCCCTGTACCCCACCTGTTTCAGGGCAGGATACAAAAGGGCGCCCATGGCCACAATGGTGACGCCGGAGGCGCCGGTCAATGCCGTAAAAACGGCACAGACCACGAAAGCGACAATGGCAAGCCCGCCCGGTACCCATCCCAGCAGGGCCTGGGTCAGCCGCACAAGACGTTCCGAGGTCCTGGTCCGGCTCAGGATATAGCCTGCAAAGGTGAACAGGGGCAGGGCAATCAGGATGGGGGTGTCGGCAATGCGGTAAAGCTCTATGGCCATGACGGACAGATCAATATCACCGGCATGGAATCCCAGCATGGCTCCGGCAATGATGACGGAAAACAGCGGAGCCCCGAGAAAGGCAAAGACAAGGATGATGCCGGTCAGGAAAAGGGTCATGGGATCTTCTTTCTGACTGGATTGGAAAGGGTGGTAACGGATAAGAGCAGGTATCTGAGGCAGATGACGGCAAAGGCCAGGGGGATGATGCTTTCACAGACCCAGGCCGGGATGCCGGAAAAGGCAATGATCCCTTCCGATTTTTCCAGCATGACAAAGTCCAGGCTGAAATAGGCCATGGCGGCGCAGATAAGGGCGGTGAAAATCCCCACCAAAACCGTTGAAAATTTTTTGACAGGGTGTGGAAGATATCGCGAAACCAGGTCGATATTGATATGGTTGTTGTTCCGGCTGGCCACCATGGCTCCCACAAGGCTTATCCACAGCACCAGGATACGGATCAGCTCATCCCCGAAATTCATGCCCGAATCAAAAAGATTTCTTAAAATGATTTGAAAAACGGCAATAAATATCATGACCAGAAGAAGGCCGATGAGGACGCTGTCTTCAATTTTTTGAAGAATTTGGATGCCTTTCCGGAGGCTGTCTGTGGTTTTATTGGCCATTGGCTTTGTTGGAATGGAAAGCCTCCAGAAGGCCGTTTAATTTGTCCACGACATCCCTGGGGAGAACTCCGGAGTCCACCATTTCCTGGGAGGCCTGCCCGGCAATCCTGTACCATTCCTCCAGATTCTGTTTTGAAGGGGTGGTAAAGGTAATGCCGCGGCTTTTAAGGGTCTCAACGGCCTCAATATCATCTTTCCGGTTCTGGATATCAATTTCATTTAAGGCCGAGGTCATGACCCGGGTGATGATCCCGCGGTCGGCCTCATTGATCTTCATAAACTGGGGTTTATCAATGGCCAGCACGGCGTAAAGATAAATCAGGGGAATATTCATGACATATTTGATCTGGGTGTGCCATTGAAGGACAACGGCGCCCATGGGGGAGGTGCCGATGGTGTCGATGAGGCCTGCCTGAAGGCTGGTTCTGACGTCGGAAATGGGCAGGGGAATCGGGGTAATGCCGAAGACCTTGATGGAATCCTGGCTGATATGGTCATTGTCGGGAATCCAGACCTTTCGTTTTTTCAAATCCGCCACCGTCTCAACGGGCTCCTTGGACATGATATAGGCAAATCCGCCGCCGATGATGCCGAAAACAACGAATCCGGCATTGTCGAGGCCTTCAATGATATAGGAATCCATAAATTGCCGGATATGGTCCACTTCCTCAAGGCTCTGAAATTTAAAGGGCTGGGCATAGATCTGGTTGGCCGGGAAAAACTGGGAAAGGCTGCCGGCCACAAAGGCGCCTCCCTGCAACTGGCCGATGCGGACCTTTCTTAACACCGCATTGTCGTTTCCCATGACACCGCCGGGATAAAATTTGATGGTGACCCGGTTTTCGGTTTCTTTTGCAACCTGGTCTGCGCCCTTCCGCATTTTTTCCATCCACATGGACCCTTCCGGGGAAAGGGTGGCGATCTTTAAGGTGGCGGCAGATGCCGTTGCGGTCAAAAATATGAACAACAGCAGCAACCCTGCCGGACGGGCAATCCATTTTGAAACCATGGGCCTCTTCATTTCAATCATGTCTAAAAATAGTCCTCTGCACTGATGATAAGTTCCTGGGCCTGTTTTTGGGCCCAGGTATTGACTAGGGTATATCCCGGGACCCGGGGGTCGGCGGCAAGGACCTCCCGGAGCAGTTGATCGTGAAGCTCCCGGTCAAATATAGTTCTTGCATAAAGCTTGGCATAGAGAACCTTGACCATCAGGTTCTTGCCCCGGGACAGAAGAACGGCTTTTTCAAAATGCGCCTTTCCCTCTTCCGGCCTGCCGCCCATGGAAGGCGGCAGAAAGGTGGATAAGGTGCCCAGATAAAGGTGGGCCGCCCCGTCCCGGTAGGTCTCTTCCAGTTCGATCACCCGCTGCATGATCAGTTCGATATGAGAAATATCGGCAATGGCATTGAGATTGTTTTTATTGGCCATGATCCAGGACGCCCAGGCATTGCCCAGGGCAAACAGAACCGGGACCTCCTTTTGTTTCATCCGGGAAAGAATAATTTTCAGCTCATCAAAGGACCGGGATCTGAGATCGCAGGCCTCCTTTTTTTCAAGGCACACCGCTTTACCGGCATAATCCAGGGCCTTATCCGCCATTTTCCGGGACCTTTCCTGGTCTTTCACAAAAACATCTGCATAGGCCGTGTATAAAAGGGCTGCCGTGGAGAGCAGGTCTGAATTCTTTGGGTCTTTGGCAATGAGGCTGTCGATCATGAGCAGATAGGCCGGGGCCCCGCTTTCCACCAGGGAGAGATCATCATTGTTCAATATGGTCTGGGAAAGATGTCCCATCATGTCTGAGGTGGCTGATTTCACCATCATGGCGCACCCGGAAAGGGAAAAAACGCCCATGACAGCTACCCACAGCAGGGCGGCAGCAGACATCAAAGATTTTCCGTCACGGGTCCATGGTCGGCCGAAAATCATCATGCAGGGCAAGTCCTTTATCGGTTTGGGCGTCTCAATCCCGGTAAATCCATATCGATCTGGAAATTATCTTGTTTATGGAAAAAATGCAACTAGGATTCACCGTCTAATTATTTTTAAATACAGCCACATAGGGCTTGCTTTTTTTCCATGAACAGGACACCTTGCCAAGGGTATGACCCTGCATGGGGTTTCAGGGGGAAAGATGGGCCATTTACTGGGGATAGGATTAATATTGATTTCAGCCGCCTGCTTCGGCGCCATGGCCATTTTCGGCAAATTTGCCTCTGCCTCGGGCATCTCCACCCATTCCCTCCTGTTTTTCAGATTTCTCATCGCCGCCCTGGTCATGACCCCCATTGCCCTGTTGCAGAAAAGAAAATTTCCCAGGGGCCGGGACCTGGCCATCCTCATGGCCATGGGTTTCATCGGATACGCGGGCGTTTCCTTCTGCTATTTCACGGCTCTGAACCATATTTCACCGGGGCTTCTGGCCATCCTCCTGTATTTATACCCGGTCATGGTGGCCGGCCTGTCCTTTTTTTTCCTGAAGGAATCCTTTACAAGAAATAAAGTCCTGGCCCTGGTCCTGGCCGTTTCCGGGGCCGTCCTGGTCATCGGTCTGGATACGGGGGGAAACCGGACCGGGGTCCTTCTGGGAATCGGCGCGGCAGTGATTTATGCCTTTTACAACGTCGCCGGCGGCAGGGTCATGGGCAGGAACGACGCCTTTACCGCCAGCCTGGTGGTCATCGCCTCCTCCGGGTGTTTCTATTTGATCTATAATCTCAAGGCCGGGTTTTTCATCCCCGGCCCCGGCATGGCCTGGCTCCACATCCTTGCCATTGCCGTCCTTTCCACGGCCCTTGCCATTTATACCTATTTTCTGGGCATGAAACTGGCCGGGGCCGTGAACGCTTCCATGCTGTCCACCTTTGAACCGGTCACCACGGTGGGCCTCGCCGCCGTCTTCCTGGGGCAGCCCATCGGTTGGATGCAGGCGGCGGGCACGGCCCTGATTCTTTCCTCGGCCATCCTCGTGGCTCTCCGGCCGAAAACAGATTTTGGTACAGATTGTTAATTGAATTGACAATCTGTACCAATTGATTTTTCCTCCCGGAGCAGACGGAAAGCGCCGCCAAGGGTTTTGAGTCATAAAGAAACCCATTTACAGGGTCTTGGCCGTCTTCCCGGACATGACCGGGTTTTCACCCCGCAATCTCAAATACATGCGCAAACTTGCCGAATCCTGGCCGGACCCATCAATTGTACAACGCACCGTTGCACAAATTCCCTGGCGCAGCAATCTGACCCTGCTGGATAAACTGAATAATCCGGAAATCCGGCTGTGGTACGCAGAAAAAACCCGCGCCGCGAGGCTGAACTGGAACAGAAACTCATTGACCATATCCAGCGGTTTCTGCTGGAGCTGGGCAATATCAGCCAACTCAATTTTTATCTCAATGTGGTGGATGATCTTTTGCGGCATCCGGATGACAAACCGTCCATCGGCCTCCTGCTGGTCAGGGACAAAAACCGGACCGTGGTGGAATACGCCCTGGCCGGATACACCAAACCCATTGGCGTGGCCCAGCGGGAACGGCAAATCACCCAATCCCTGCCCGATGAACTGAAATCCAGCCTGCCCACGGTGGAGGAGATTGAGGCGGAATTGGAAGGGGAATTGGGATGACTACACCGGGCTGGAAAATCACAGCGCTGGGAGATGCTGGCGTGATTCTAATTGAAATATATTTACAGTCTTCTAAGATATTGATATGGATTTCCAGAATGTATCTTAATATTTGGCCGGATAGCATTCAAATTCATATGATACACGGAACCACACATTAACTGGTTAGGTGAGAAAAGACAACACAATACCAATGGCTTTAGATCATTACATTTCCCAAGTTCATCTTAAAAATTTTTATTCTCCTCAGTTAGGCGAAAAAATGTATGCAATAAGGAAATCTGATCAAAAATTATTCACTCCAAACTCAAAGTCTGTATGCAGAATCCAAGAAGGAAGTACGAATAAGTATCTTCATGATGAGCGAATCATTGAAGAGTTCTTAAAAGAGATTGAACCCAAATACAATGTATCAGTATCGAAAGCACAGAACGGTGATTTCAACTTAGAAAGCATCTATGTGATCGCTGGCTTCTTATCCTACGTTATTTCTTGCTCTCCCGGCGGTATGCGAATCCAATCAGAGCGATTTAAAAGTTCAGTAGAAGAAAGCTCAAACATATTAGATAAAACAAAAGCCTTCCCTCCACCCCCAAGGGTGTTGGGTGGAGAGACATTTACAGAACTGTTGGAAAGCGGGCATATCTTTATCAATATTGATAAAAAGTACCCACAGGCACATGGGATAGCCTCTATTCTATCAGTTGTTGCAACTTTCGGTAATTCACATTGGGAAGTCCTTTCAAATCCCTATTCTGATAGTCCATTTTTTACTAGTGATTATCCTGTTGCTATAGAACTTTCAAAAAATCCAATGGTGTTTAATAGAATTTTTCCACTAACTCCAACGCTCGCAATCAAAATTAACCCGAATATACATGTGGATAGAGAAAACCCGGATTTTGAATTCCGAGATTTTTCATACAAGAAGATCTCGCTTTCTCGCCATCAAGTTAGGGCAATTAATCAACTGCTTGTACGTTGTGCTGAATCTGTAGTTTTTTTCAGTCGGATGGAACCTTGGGTCCCCGGTTTCGTAAAAAAGAATTCAGGCTATCGAATTGAACCTAAAACACATAAAATACCTAATGGTAATGGGACATTGATGTGGTTTACGCAAGAAATTACAAGGAACACCTAGCAAAACGCTTTGCTCGGAAATGTGCTCCTCCTTGCTCCACACATTCCGGTAAGCTTCATCGTTAGAACAGGTAAAGGAATAAAAGAATGAAGACGGAAGGGAAGTCAAAGGGAACATGGATTCATCGTTTTGCCATACGGTTGTTCACCCTCGTTCTTGCGGTGCTGATCTTCTGGGTGCTTGGCTTTTTTGTGGACGACATCCGATCCGTCCGCGGCCCCAGCTATGACACCATCGAGAAAAAATATCAGGACAAGGACCTTGTGGCAAATCGCATGGCGCTTGAAAAGCAGATCGCGGACCTGACCCGTCAGATTGAAAACCAGACGGAGCAACAGCGGGTGGTGGGCGACAGTTCCCGCAATTTGCAGCAAACGATCAACCAGCTTATCGAACTCCGGAAACTCGGCATGCAGAAAAGCATTGCCTTCTCCGAAACGGAACAGGCGAATTTCACGAGCAGCCTGAACCTCTTTCTGGACAACCAGCAGAAATACCAGGAGTTGAGCCGGACGATATCGGACATGATAGATCGGAAGCAGGGGCTGGTCCGGGAGAAGGAACAGGCGGAACAAGAAATCAAAAAGCAAGGGCAGCCGGCCAGGGATGAGTTCGACACCCTCAGCCGGAAACACCGGCTCAAGCTCGCCTTTCTTCAACTGGCGATTCTGTTGCCGATTCTCGCCGTGGCTGCGGTGGTCATCATCAAAAAACGTTCCAGCATCTATTTCCCGCTGTTTCTTGCCTTCGGCGCAGCAACCCTGATCAAAGTCGGGCTCGTGGTTCACGAGTATTTCCCCAGCAAATACTTCAAATATATCCTCATCGGCGGCCTTTTGATTGTGGTGGCGCGGCTGTTGATCTATTTCATCCGCACCATTGCGTTTCCAAAAACCCAGTGGCTGGTCAAACAGTACCGGGAGGCATACGAGCGGTTTCTGTGTCCGGTGTGTGAGTATCCCATCAGAATCGGCCCGCGTCGTTTTCTGTTCTGGACCCGCCGGACGGTCAACAAGATTGTGGTGCCGGGTGATGGCGGCGTTCCGGAAGAAAACTACACTTGCCCGTCCTGCGGCTGCAACCTGTTCGAGGAATGCCCGTCTTGTCATCAGGTCAGGCATGCGATGCTTCCAAACTGCTCGCACTGCGGCGCCGAAAAGGAAATCAACGCCTGAAAATCCTGTGACGTCCGGGCATGGCAAAACCGCCGGTCAACGGATCAATGCGCCAGGAGAGGCGGCAAGGGTGTCCAGCAGGGAAAGGGTTTCGGGATAGGGTCTACCCGCTATCTCTTAAGGCATATTGGCCTGAGGCCAGGATCAGGGTCTCTTCCACACACCAGGGGGAATAGAGATGGGGTCGGCAGAGTGTTTCTTCAAGCCATTGCTTCCAGCCGATCCATTGTACAGCATGGATTTCATCCGGGTTGGGGGTTACGGAACCGCTGCAATAAGCCATATAGATGGGACAGATTTCGTTTTCCATAATGCCGTCTTTTGAAAAACAATATCGGTAGTCAGATACTTTTTTAACAGCAACCGGTTCTATTCCCAGCTCGAACCGCGTTCGGCGGATCACCGAATCTTCGTAGGATTCTCCGGGCAGGGGATGGCCGCAGCAGGAATTTGACCAGACCAGGGGCCAGGCTTTTTTTCCTGCTGACCTCTGCTGAATCAGCAGCTTTTTGGAAGCGCTGAAGAGAAAAAGAGAGAAAGCGCGGTGGAGGGGGGTATCTGATGAATGAACACGGGACTTTTTTTCAATGCCGACTTCCCTGTCTTTTTCATCCACCAGCACAACATATTCTTCAGGGTTCATAAAATCAGCCATAGAGTTTCAGCACCCTGGGCAGATCGGAAATAGAATCAAGGATGCAATCCGGGTTTTTCCGCAACAGATCTTCATGGTTGTCAAACCCGGTCAAAACCCCGATGGTTTTCATGCCCGCGGCTTTGCCGGCAACCATATCAACGGAAGTATCCCCCACATAGGCACAGACATCACCTTGAAGCCCCATTTTTTCACAGCAAAGAATCAAAGGATCCGGATAAGGCTTTTTCCGGGCGGCATCCCCGGCTGAAATCACTAGTTCCACAAGACCGTCAACCCCGGCCTGTTCCAGGATTTTCATCTTATCTTTTATGTTTTTCTGCGGGGTCGAGGTCACAATGCCGATCCTGACACCGCAGGCATGAAGCAGCCGAAGCACGGCCCCGGTATTGGAAAACGGCCGGACGTTTTCCAAAAAAAACTCCGAATAAGCCTCCTCAATGATCTTCCAGGCCTTTGCTTTGGTTTCTTCCAGGGTTTTACCCGTTGCTGCCGTAAGGATTTCTTCCCATTGGAATGAGTCATTCTGTGCGGCCTTTAAAATCTTTAATCGCGGCACCTTTGGCAACCCCAAACGCTCCAGAGCGATTTCCACGATTCGGTAATAGGATTCAATGGAATCAATAAGGGTGCCATCAAGATCAAAGATTACCGCTTCCAGGTCAAAAAGAGGATAAGTCCCGGTCAGAGAAGCTTCCAATCCGCTGCAAAGCGTCACTTCCACCCGATCCCCGTCCGTCAGGGCCAGGATATCCCTGAGCCGCAACGGCGCCAGGATTTCCATGACATGGCGGCCGTGAATGGCCACATGATCATTTGGCCTGATCCATGCCCCTTTTACGGGACCAATCCATACCGGCAAAGCCCGTGATGAACAAAAAGTCTCATCCGGCGGAACCAAGTCTTTCCATTCTTTGCTTGAAAGCGTGTCAAGACATTCAATATCATCCGATTCAATCTCAAGATTGAGGGTTCCGGGAAAAGGGGTGAACCCGAATTTTTCCCTGCACCGCTTTATAACCCAGGGAAGCGCTGTAAAAAAAGCGGCCTTGTTTGCCCCTGAAAACACTTTGCCGGATATCACAACCATATTATTCATGTTGATTTTTCTGAAACCATTTCTTTTTTTGAAAATCATCCGGAGTTAAGGCTTCCCTCTGACCGATCATGGTATGCAGCCGCTTTAAAATCTCATGATCTTTTTCAAGAAAGGCCTCAAAGGAACTGATGGTCCGGTTCAAAGTCAAGTCAAGCCGGGGCCGGATTTCTTTCATCACACCCTCAGGTAAAAGCCTGTAAGCCACAAAAAGATTTTCAGTCCAGATATCCAGGGCTTTTTGATCCATCTCCGCCATACTTTTTTTCTGATACACATAGCCCTCAAGAGCGCCAATGGATGCGGAAAATTCATAAAGCTGAGTATATATATGCATGCTTTTTTTCTTTTTTTTTTAAAACCTATCGGATACCCCGACCTGTGTCAAGTCGGATCACCGATCTTCATTGAATTCAACAAGAATATGAGCAAGACCGGACAAAGAAGATATCCGGAACCTGGCCATACTGCCATCTTCACCGGTCACCCGGCTTTCTCCGCCTGAAAGAAAGCAGGAGTGCATGGGGACGGCCTGGGCCGCCCGGATATCATTGACGGAATCGCCGATGAAAAGGGCCCGGTCCGGGGGCACCCCGAGCCGTTCAAGGGCCAGGATCAGTCCTTCCGGAGCGGGCTTGATGCGGGAGACCTCATTTCTGGATAAGATGATGTCAAAATAGTCTGAGAGCCTGAATTTTGACAGGACCCCATGGACGGCGCTGGCTCCGCAATTGCTGACCACGCCCAGGCGGTATCCGGAGGCGGCAAGGGTGCCCAGCAGGGAAAGAGTGTCGGGATAAGGAGCCCAGCGGCTAAGAGCATCCCTGTCATATGTGTCATAGATAACCCCGAGCTGGTCAAACAATTGGGCGGATTTTCCGGAATCCCAGTCCCGGGTCAGGTCCCGGGTGGTGTTGAACAGGTCGGCATAATCGGGGGAAGGGCTGTATCGCCGGGTATCAATGCCCGAGGCGATAAGGACGGGAAGGATTTCCCGGACGGCCTCATCCAGACGCCATTGAAAATCCACCAGGGTTCCTTCAAGATCAAAAAGGATAAGGTCAAACCTCCTGTTTTTTGTCATGAGAGGTCTTACAGTTTTTCAATTTTAAACAGAACCGGCCTGAACCAGTCGGTACAGCCTGACACCGTTACCCCTCTTTGGCCTATCCAGGGGAATTGGGCGCCGCTGATAATGGCCAGGATGTCCTGCCGGATATCGGCCCAGGCCCAGGGGCAGAAATTTTCCGGCATGTCCCACTCGGAATAGATCAGGAATTCATCCCCTTCCTTGACCTTGGTGCACAGGGCATGGTGTTTCATTTCCGGAGTCATATAGGCGTCAATGATGTCCTTGTTCAGGGACCGTTTGATGACGGTGATTTTGGCCTTGGGCTGAAGTGTCATGATTTCCTCCCTGCTATTTCATGGCAATAACCTTGGACCCGTTTTTTTTACCGGGCGTTTGAGACACCGTCTCCAGTTTTTCCAGTTCCGAATTGTCCCAGCGTTTGAAAAGATCATGCTCGATGCCCATATAGTCCAGGACCTTGCCCACGGACTGGTTGATGATATCGTCAATGGTCTTGGGATGGTGGTAAAAAGCCGGGATGGGCGGCACAATATGAGCCCCCATTTCCGCCGCCTGGGTCATAAGCCTGAGATGACCGACGTGGAGCGGGGTTTCCCGGAACATGAGGGCCAGTTTCCGTTTTTCCTTGAGCTGGACATCGGCGGCCCGGATGAGCAGGTTTTCATTATAGGAATTGGCGATGCCCGACAGGGTCTTCACCGTACAGGGGGCGATGACCATGCCCATGGTCTGGAAGGACCCGCTGGCCACGGAGGCGGCCATCTGTTTGTTGCTGTAAGTGATATCGGCCATGGCAAGGACCTCGTCCACATCATAGTCGGTTTCGATCCTGATATTGAGTTTTCCGGCCTCGGAAATGATGAGATGGGTTTCAATGCCCCGATTTTTAAGCACCTCCAGCATCCTGACCCCATAGATCACCCCGCTTGCCCCGGCTATTCCTACGATCAATCGTTTTGTCATACCGCTCTCCTTCCCGGTTTTCAATAAACCCCTGTTAGGGTTCGTTTTTCGTCGCTTCCACCAGATGATAGCCCTTTTCTTCAATCAAAGAGACAATTCGTTTAAAACATTTGGCCTCAAACCGGATAATGAGCCGGTTTTTACCGGTATCCGGATCCTTCAGGGTAAACAGGCCCTTGATGTCCATACCCATCATGAAAATATCCTCAAGGATGTTCCGGATGGTGGTTTTGGAATCTCCGTTCAGCTCGATGGAAACCCCGTGGAGCCCTTCATCTCCGCCCAGGAGCCGGCTGAGGGCCTTGGCCAGGTCCCGGTTGGACAAGGTTCCCACCAGTTTGTCCCCGTCCATGATGGGCAGAAAGGTCCGGCCGAACTGTTTGCCTTTCTGGATGGCGGTTTCAACCGTATCATTGACATTCAGGGTGACGGGTTTCCGGACCATGATGTCCTTGACCTTGAGGCGTTCGTTAAAATATTGGACCTCGTAAATATCCTGGGTGGAAATGGCCCAGGAGGCGGCTTCCCTCAAATCCCGCCGGGCCAGAAAGCCTCTGAATTTGTTGTTATCCACCACGGACAGAAAAGGGACTCTTTTTTCTTCAAAAAGGTGCATGGCCTCTTTGGCCGTGAGGTCGCTTGAAATGGTGTCGGGATTTTTACGCATCCAGTTTTTGACAATCATTGATTTTTCCTCCGCTTTCTGGGTTGTATCACAATACCCTGGTCTGTGAACAGGGCAGACCGTTTTCATCTGAAAGATTTATGTGTCCGGCATTAAAACATCTCCAGGGCCATCCGGGTGACCTGCTCGCTGAACAAGGGATCTTCCATATTGGCATCCACTTCAATGATTTCTATATTTGAATTCAGCAGGCCCTTCAAGGCCTCGGTAAAGATCCGGTCTTCTCCGGGATCATAGGTCGGGTTTCCCTTTGCATCCACCGAGGACCAGCCTTGCAGGGGAACCATGATTTTGACTGGAGCCTTGGCCTGGTTGAGCTTTCTGGCGAATTCCGAGGCCACCTGCTTCAATTCCTCCGGGGAAAGCCTGATCCAGGTCCGGTATTTGTCCAGGTCATATTTCCGGCGCTCGTAAAATTCTTTTTTGTATTTGGACCGGGAGGGGGTCATATGGTTCACGGAACAGGTGGAGATGATCTGGGGAATTCCGGCCTTTCCGGCGGATTCCAGGCGATGGGGTCCCCCGTCCCGCATATAACCGAAATAATGCTCCCCCACCCCGCCGGGGGCCAGGTCAATGACCCCCTGGAAAAAGCCTTCGGCAATCATTTTTTCCATGGCCTGGTCCCCGACGCCGGCGGCGGAAAACCCCGTGATCTGGTATCCCTCTTTTTCAAGGGCGGTCCGGACCGTACCGGCGCATTGTTCGCAGGGCCCCAGCATGGTCATGGCAATGGTTTTTTTGCTGTGGACGGCCAGATCGTTTTTCACATATTTGATCATGCCTTTCATGGCATAGCAGGCACGGTCCATGACGTTTTTCAGCATATCCGTCACACCGGAGATTTCGATGACGGAATGAAACAATAGAATGTCGCCGGTGCCGATATATTTGGTGGAAAGTCCGGGAAGGGCCGCCGTGGAGGAGATCATGAGTTTCGGGATGCCGAAGGGCAAAGACCGCATGACGTCCGTGGCCATGAGGGACCCGGTGGACCCGCCGATGGCCATGACCCCGTGGATTTTTCCGGCCGCATACAGGTCCTTGGCGATTTTGGTGGCCCCGTCAATGATGATATTGGTGATGGTGGACCTCTCCCTGGATTGGTTGATTTCCTCAATGGAGCTTCCGCCGGCCGTGGCCACATGGGCCGGGGTCAGCTCGGCCCGGGAAGGTTCCTTGCCCCGCATGGACAGATCCATGAGCAGGGGCAGGACCTCGATTTCCTTGAATTTGTATTTCAGATACCGGGTTTCTTCCCTTTTGGTATCCAGGGTGGAAATAATTAAAACGGTTTTGGGTGTATTCATGGGTTTTGCCTTGGATAAAGCGGTGCGGCAGGGTCAATGATCATCCCCGCCGCCCGCTTCAGGGTTTATGCCAGACCGAGTCTTTCCCGGATATCCTTTTTCAGGGTTTCCTTGTTGATCTTGCCGGAATCCCCCACCGTGGGGAATTCAGCCACGATTTCCAGGTGTTCGGGAAGCTTGAACATGGCGATTTCCTTGGCTTTCAAATGATCTACCATGTCTTTAAAGGTAAAGGTCATGCCGGCCTTGGGAATGACATAGGCGGCGCAGCGTTCCCCCATTTCCTTGTCCGGATAACCGACAATGGCTACGGAGCCGATGGCCGGGTGATCGGCCAAAAGCCCTTCCACTTCAGCCGGGTAGATGTTCTGCCCCCCGCGGATGACCATGTCCTTGGCGCGGCCGAGAATCCAGAGGCAGCCCTGGTCAAATTTGACAATGTCTTCCGTGGTGGTCCAGCCGTCCCTGTCAAATACCGTGGAGGTCAGCTCCTCATCCCGGTAATACCCGGCCGGTGCATGGGGCCCCCTGAAATAAAGGATGCCGGGCTCCCCGTCCGGAACGTTCAAGGCCCTGTTTTCCTGGTTGGCGAGACGGACCTTGTTGCCTGGCAGCATTCTGCCCACGGTTCTTCGTCTCAAATCCTTTGAATCCTCCACCCGGCATCCTGAAACCGACCCCATGTCCTGGGTCCCCAAGTCACTGGTGATGGAGGCGCCAAAGGCGGCTTCGGCTTCTTCCGCCACCTGGGGCGGCAGATAGCCGCCGGCGGACCGGATAAACCTGAGGGAACTCAGATCGTATTTGGATACGTCGGCCTCCAGCATGCGGATGAGGTGGGTGGGTACAACGCCGATGGCCGTGGCTCTTTCCTTTTCGATCAGGGCCAGGGCCGCTTCCGGTGAAAATTCTTCCAGCATCACGGTTTTGGCCCCGGCAATGGGGGCGGCAAAATAGGTCAGGGTCCCGGCGGCCCCGCCGGCATGGGGGGCAATGGCCATGGTGATATCATCCTTGGTCAGGCTCCAGATATCCACCCGCCCCTTGGATGTGCAGATGCGGGGAGCGGCCGGCCATTCCACCAGCTTGGGAATGCCGGTGGTGCCCGAGGTGGTGGTGAGGATGGCCACGTTTTCAATGGCGTCCAGCCGCCTTTTGGCCAGGACGTCCTTGTCAATGGGCAGCCGGACCCGTTTTTCAACCATGGCGGTCAGGGAAAAGGTGCCGGCCGGTGCTCCCGGCGGAACCAGGTCGTCAAACAGAAAAATATTCTTTAAATGGGGAAAATCCTTCTGAAGATCCTCATACATTTCAAGATAATTAAATTTGTTGTAGGTATGAAGAATGATGACGGCCGAGGCCTTGGTCCTATCCACCATATAGGTCAGCTCTTTTTTCCTCAGATAGGGGTAAACCGTCAGGGAAATGAGCCCTGCCCGCTCACAGGCGATCCGGGCCAAAAAGCCGTATACGCTGTTGGGGGACTGGATGATGATCCGGGAATGCTTTTCAATTCCCATCTCCACAAAGGAGACGGCCATGGCATCCACAAGCTCCACCGCCTGTTTCCAGGTGAGCCTGTATTTTGAGTCCACCAGGGCCTCCTGGTCCGGGATGTCCCTGGCGTTTTTTTCCCAGAAATCATAAAAGGTTTCCTGGGTCCAGTAGCCGTCCCTGACAAATTCATCGGTCATTGCCTTTTTATATCGAATGGGTTTCATAGCGCATCCTTATTCTTAAAATCCGAGTTCAGACCATCTTTCTTTGACTCTTTCCACCATCTTGGGATCCAGTTTGATCTGGATGGGTTTTGGATCCCATTCATAGGGAATCGTGCAATCCATGAGAAGCCTTCCGGTTATCCATCTTGCATTGATGGGCAAGGACGGATCCAGGGGGGTGGAGCGGCCCCTCTTGATAATCTGGCAGCGGTTGGGCTGGAACCTGAAACTCATGGCATACATGACCCTGGGGATATCCCAGGAATCAATGTCTTCATCCACCACAATCACGGTTTTAAGACCATAGGCTCCCATTTCCGTGGAAATGGCGGCCGTTAATACCTGGTCCACATGGCCGGGATACATCTGTTTCATGGAAATGATGGCCAGGAACCGGCCGGCTCCTTCCGGCGGGCAATAGCAGTTTTTCAAGCCGGGAATATTCATTTCATTAAGCTGTTGCCAGAGGGTGGCGCCATAGGACAGGGCCATGACCATGTGAGAGTCGGTTACCGCCCGGCCGACGGTTGTTCCCCAGTGAATCGGGTTGTTTCTGTATGTCACGCATTTGACGTCAATGAAATTTCTGGGGTCGGTCCCCACACCGGAATAGTATCCCGTGTATTCGCCGAAGGGCCCCTCTTCCATGAATTTTTCCGCATCCACAAAGCCTTCCACAACGATTTCCGCGTGGGCCGGAATGGGCAGATCCACCACTTCCCCTTTGACCACTTCAACGGCTTTGCCACGGAAGGCGCCGGCCACATCATATTCACTGGTGAAGGCCCCAACCCGGGCGGCGCCAAGGATGAACAATATGGGGTCGCAGCCTGAAATGGAAGCACAGGGCATGGGTTTTCCAAGGGCCTGGTATTTTTTGAGCATGATGTCGGCATGTTTTCCTTTGATAAACTGGGTGCCGATCTTGTCTTTGCCCAGAAGCTGGCTTCTGTAGGTGCCCAGATTTACCCAGCCTGAATCAGGGTCTTTTGTGATGATAAAATGGGCGGTTCCATAATATTTTCCGCCATCCAAAGGATAATAATGGGGAATCGGGAATTTGTTCAAGTCTATATCATCGCCCATCATGATATTTTCCTTGCAGGGGGCCTTTGACCGGTCAACATACACTGGCGGGATGGGTTTTTTTGCTTTTTCAGCCCAGGCGCCATAAAGGTCGGTCAGGCTTGAATTTTCAGGCTCGCCCATGATAATGGCAAGCCTTTGCACGGTGGTGGCGGCGCTTGTGATAACCGGTGAGCTATACCCTTTGCAATTTTCAAACAGCAATGCAGGGCCCTGGGCTTCTTCATTCAATTTTGCAATATGGGACAGTTCCAGATGAGTATCGACTTCTGCAGTGATGCGCTTTAAAAGACCTTTTTCCTCACAGATTGCAATAAAATCCCTCATGTCTTTCATGATTTTCTCTCCTTTTTCAGTTGCTCCCCTTTTGGCATAAGAATAGGGTTGCCTGCGCCATGCGCACGGGTTATATTTTGGCCGGGCCCCGGATATTCGGAGCCCGGCGGTTAAACAAGGGTATGGGTTAAATCAGGGATTAATCCTCCGGCCCGCCAGAAGCCCTGCGCAGATATGTTCCAGGGCCGATGACCGGGACGCCATCACCGGTTCCACTTTTTTGTCACTCCAGACCGTTTCCGGCCGGCTCTGAAGAATCATGATTTTGGCCTGGCCGGGGGTATCCTTGTCAATGGCCCATTCAATGTCCATGGCCTTGCCGTAATGCTTTTCAATCCGTTTGCCGATTTTCGCAAGCTCAATGACATCCTTATCCACCACACACTGGATATCGGACCGTTCGGCAGGAACCGTCTGCTTGACGACGGAATGGCTGACCGGTTCCCGGGTGTACAGGATGGTTTTGTGGGATACCTTTTTTTTGATGATTTCGTCCGTGATTTTGTTGACCAGGAAATTGTCCGGCGTGCATTCGCCGCTGACAACGCTTTCCCCGAATCCCCAATTGGCGTCAACGGCGATGGTGGCCCGGTCCCCGGTGGCCGGATTCAAGGTGAACATGACCCCGGCCACCCAGGCATTGGCCATCTTCTGCACTCCTACGGAGATTTCCACGGCTTCGTGGGGAAAGCCCATTTTTGCCCGGTAATAGATGGCCCTTGAGGTAAAAAGACTGGACCAGCATTTTTTCACATGGGTGAGAATGCCGTCCATGCCCCTGATCCAGAGAAAGGTGTCCTGCTGCCCGGCAAAACTGGCGCCGGGCAGGTCTTCTGCCGTGGCGCTGGACCGCACGGCCGCAGGAACGGCAGGAACATTGCACCGTTTGGACAATCTTCGGTAAAATTCTCCGATATAGTCCTGGAGATCATCGCACACTTCCGTGTTTTCAATCATGGCCCGGATGGCCTTGCTGGCGGCTTCCCCGGAATCCATGTCGTTTACTTTGATCTCCTTGAGAATCTTAAAAATATCCTTTTTGATGCCTCCCTGCTCAAGAAACAGATTATAGGCTCTGGTGGTTACGGCAAAACCCGGCGGGACCGGAATCTGGGCTTTCAACAGTTCTCCCAGGCTGGCATTTTTGCCCCCCACCAGGGGGATGGAGTTCATATCGCATTCTTCAAACCAGAGGACATAGTCAGATCTTTTTTCCATGATAATCTCTTACCTTTCGATGTAAACTCTTCCTGTATCGCCGTTCAGTTTGATTTTCATGCCGGATTTGATAATGGTGGTGGACTGGCCCGTGCCGACAACGGCGGGCATGCCGTATTCACGGCAGACAATGGCGGCATGGCTCATGATCCCGCCCACATCCGTGATAACCCCTTTGATTTTCTGGAATACCGGGGCCCAGGAGGGGGATGTGGTGGGGGCCACAAGGATTTCGCCTTCCCTGAGCTGGCCTATATCTTCGACGGATCGGCATACCCGGGCAATGCCTTCCACCACACCGGGTGATCCTGCAAAGCCTTCTATTTCATTGACCTTGTCCGGGTCCCCGATTTCCTTTAATTTGGCCCAGGCCGCCATGCTTTCATTGGTGACGCCCCAGAGAACAACGGTAAAGGGCTCGGCAATGACTTCCGGAGGGGTTCCATAGGCCGGCAGGGGACGGTGTTCCTTGAATTTCTGATACACCCCTTTTCTCCAGGCGATTTCTTCGGGCCAGTGCAGGGGACCGTATCCCTTTGTGCCCGTGGCCCAGGCCGTGACCAGGTCCCAGAGGGCTTCCTTGATTTCGCTCCTGGACAGGAACCAGATGTCTTCCTGGCCCTTGAGGAATTTGTATTCCGTCATGATGGCGGCCACTTCCCTCATTTTATTCCAGAAGACGGAATGGAACCAGTGTTCCACATAGAACATATGATTTTCAACATAGGGAAAAACTAGCTCAGCCGTTCCGTGGAGCTGGTCAAAGGTCTTCCGGTCCTCATCGGTTTTCAGAAGGCCCCGGTATTCGGTAATCAACCGTTTGCGTTCTTCTTTGACGGCATCCACGGGCCGGTCAATATTATGGCCCCCCTTTATTTTTTCAATATAAATCCGGACGGAACTCATGGGGATATTCAGGTTGTCATTCCAGGAAATATCCTGGTGATACCATCCGGTGCCGGTGGAAATGTTAAACCAGGGATTTTTGGCCCCTTCCCAGGCCGTGATCCATTTTTTCCCGTTTTCAGAACCCTGGAGCGAAGCCATGACGTCTTTGACATCTTTGCCGTCCTTGCCGATCTGGTCCGTGAGGTTGAATTCAACGGCCAGTTTGGCCAGTTTTTTAAGCTCGTCATCGGGCCGGTACAGGAGCACATCAATCCCGGCCACCATCTGGGTGATCTTCTGTAAGGGGATGTCCGGGAAGGCCTTGGTGCAGAAATCCACAAAGATGACATAGGAGGCATAGCCCAGGTTTAAAAATTCAAAATGATATTGCCAGCAGCGAATGCCCAGGTCGATGAGCTTGTCGTAATTTTTGATCAATTCATAGCCCGATGAGGTGCCGACCCCGTTCTTGACCACGGAGATATCTTCCATGGCCGGGAGTTTGGTGATTTCAAGGGCTTCAAGATCGGAAATGATGGCCCTCATCTTTTTTTCCCAGTTGGCCTGGAGCTTGTCCCAGTTTTCAAAATAATAGCCTGCCCTTTCCATGAACAGGGGAACCCTTTTCTGAACCTCTTCGGGGTCCGTGACCGGAACCGGGGTAATATACACATTGCCGTTGATGATCCGGTGGTCCACACCATACACCGGCGGGATCATGAAAATCCGGGTATTGAACTGGGACAGGGCCAGGAACCAGGCTTCATCCCAGATGATGTCAAAGGGATACATGGGTTCGGGGTAATGAAGGGCGTCATTGAACCAGAACATATTGTTTTCATAGGTTTCCCTTTCCTTGTCCTTGGTCGTAAAAAGATAATGGTAGGGATACATGCGCTCCCATCCTTCTGTTCCGGGGATTACTTCTATCTCGTGGGGATTGGGGAAACTCTTGTCAGCCATTTTTACCTCCAATTAAAAAATTAAGTGTTAAAAAAAACTAAACAAAAAACCTGACACCGAACCATACTTGCGGACAAAGGAGAGCAACGGTAAGATAGAAGCCGCCAACGTACAAAGGCAGACCCGGCCATGAAATACAAACTGCAAGTATCCTGGTCCGGTAATAGGACTTGACAAAAAAACTGTCAATTCATATAAAATTATGAGTCGTATAAGATTTTCTTATGGTTGTCCTGGGGGAACCCGTTATCAAGGATGCAAGCCATGATCAATTTAAATCAATTTCGGGCCTTCTATTACGTCGCCAAATATGCGAGCTATACGGTTGCCGCGGAAACCCTCTGTATTTCCCAGCCTGCCGTGACGGCCCAGATCAAGCTGTTTGAAAACCATTACGATATGAAATTATTCAGAAAACAGGGCCGGGAGCTTTCCCTGACCCATGCGGGGAAAATATTGTTTGAAAAGGCGGAAAGGATATTCAGCATTGAAGATGAGGTGGAGTCCACCCTGGTCGAGATCAAGGAGCTGAACCAGGGCCTTCTGGAAATCGGGTGCACCAAGGCCTATGCCAACCATATCATGCCTTCCATCATTTCCGTATTTCACAGGGCCTACCCCAATATCAAGATCATTCTTGAAGAAGGCAGTTCCATGGCCATGATCAACAGCCTCAGGGATTTTAAAAACGAGGTCATTGTGGTGGCCCAGATGGATGTCAATGATTCCAGACTTCAATTTGTCCCTTTCAGCCAGGAAGAAATCGTGGTTGTCCTTTCTGCAGATCACCCCCTGACCCGGAAAAAAGAGATTGAATTTCACGACATTGTAAAGGAACCGGTCATCCTGAAAGGAACAGGATCAGGAACACGGAAAAAGGTCGTGGATCTCTATGAAAAACAGAACATCATTCCCAATGTTTTTATGGAATCCAACAATACTGAATTTATCATTGACCTGGTGGAAAGGGGAGAGGGTATCTCCTTTCTTGTAAAACCATCGGTTGAGCACAAGGTCAAAACAAAAAAGATCGCTGTCCGGCGGTTAAAGGGCATCCGGCTGTTTCTGGACGTCAGCCTGGGATTTTCAAAAAACATCCCCCTTTCTCCGGCGGCCACGGCTTTTTACGATGTGGTCAAACGCTCCTTTCTTGAAGAATCCCCTCAAAACGGCATCAGGTCCATTATGGCCAAAATCCTGGCCGGCCAATGGCAGAAAGAATAGGTCTGCGGGTTTACAGAGCCGGATCAGGCCTTATTTTGAAATCTGTTGTTTTCTTAGGATAAGGATTAATATGAAATTAGCTGTTTTTTCAGATGTCCACAGCTCCTATACAAAGATGCTGGCGGTCTTCAATGATATGGAAAGATACGGGATCGACCGGTATATCTGTCTGGGGGACATCATCGGGTATGGCAGTCAGGCCGAAGAAACCGTCCGGCTTTTGATGTCCAAAAATGTGGTTTCCGTCCGGGGGAACCATGAGCTGGCCATGTTTGACCCGGAGTATCTTGAGCTTTTCCCCAAAAGAATTAAACAGCCGCTCCTGGATAATATGGCGGCTCTTTCCACGGCATCGGTCCGGTATCTTGAAAATACCCCGGCCTATTTAACTCTTGAAAACTGTCATTTTGTCCATGGCACGCCTCCCGATAAAATCACCACCTATATCCACGATGTGACGGACTATTATTTAAAATCGCTTTTCAATAATTCGGACAAGCAGATTTTTTTCACAGGCCATACCCATGAGCTGGTACTGATTACCTACACGGACAGAAATTTTTATCGCCGGAGGATCAGGGAAAACTGCACCATTCCCCTGGACCCTGGCCGGAAATATCTGTTGAATGTGGGCAGTATAGGGTTTTCACGGGATGATTTTAACGAATCAAAATATGCCGTTTATGATACCGATAAAAAAGAGCTTATGATCCGCATGGTGAACGCATAAATTGTTAAAAACAGGCGTCCGGTGAAGAAAGTCTGGCCGCCTCACCCTTTTTAATCAGGCTTTTTTCTCCGGGGCAGCAGCCGCCCGTCAATGAAGATGAGCCCCGAAAAGATCAGGATCATGCCGGCAAAGGCATTCCAGCCGGGAGTCTCGCCCAGCACCGCCATGCCGAGGAAAAGGGCGCTGACAGGAATCAAAAAGGTGACCAGAAGAATATTGGTGGCCCCGGCCCTGGCCAGCACATAAAAATAAATAATATAGGCCAGGGAGGTTGAAACGGCGGCCAGCCCGAAAAGGGCGGCAAAGGTCTTGGCCGTCGGGTGAAGGCCCAGGGGCTGTTCAACGATAAAGGCCAGGGGGATCATGAGAAAGGATGATCCCGTGAGCATGCCCGTGGCCACCACCACGGGATCGAGGTCCCTGAACCGTCGGCCGAAAATGGCGGCCAGGGAATACAAAAAGGCGGCACCCAGAACGGCGGCCTGGCCCGCGGTCTTCATGCCGACGCCGTGCAGGGAATCGATGCCCATGAGGACCGCAACCCCGGCCCATCCCAGGAGGACCCCGACCAGACGGTTTTTGGTCAAGGGCTCGTCCCGGGTCAGAAAATGGGCCAGGATGACGCTGAAAACCGGAGTGGTGGCGTTAAGGATGGCGGCCAGGCTGGAGTCGATATGGGTCTGGCCCCAGGTGATGAGGGAAAAGGGAAGGACATTGTTCAGTGCCCCGAGAACAAGGAGGGCTCCCCAGGTCCGGGGGCTTTGGGGCAGTTTCCGGCCGGTGATGATGACAAAGACCAGGAGCAGCAGGGCCGCGGTTCCTACCCGGCAGGCCACCACGGTTAAAGGCGTCATGTGCTCCACGGCAATTTTGACAAAGAAAAAAGAGGCCCCCCAGATCAGGGCCAGAAAACCGATCAGTGCCCATTCTTTGAATCCCATTACCTTGTTCATCATTTTTTTTGTCCTTTGCATGTCATTTTATTATCGGTTGCTCTTCCCTCAACACCGGGTACCATAAACCAGAGTAAAAAAATTTGCCACCCGAATCTTGCGGGGCCCTGCCCTTTGGGATAAGGCAGCAGGCTGCGAATTTCCCAGGAAAACCGCCATATTGAATTTTCCGGCAATACCTGTTATGAAAGGGCTGAAATTTGAAAAGGAAGCTATTCATGCACTATGAAGGGATGATGATACGGCCGCCCAGCGAGGCCGACAGTATTTTGTTACAGGTGACCCTGGGCTGTTCCCATAACAAATGTACGTTTTGCGGCACATTCAGGGACAAGCGCTTTGATATCAAAACCGATGCGATCATCTTTGAAGATATTGAATTTGCCCGGCAATACTGCCGGCGGCAGAACCGGGTTTTCCTCTGTGACGAGGACGTCATGATCATTCCCCAGAAAAGGCTGGTCCATATCCTGGAACGGATCAGGGAGAGGCTGCCCTGGGTGGAAAGGGTCGGGCTTTACGCCAATACCAAGGGCATCGTGATGAAGACCGATGAGCAACTGAAGGAACTTCATGACTTTGGTGTAAAAATCGCCTATATGGGCCTTGAAAGCGGAGATGACCGGATTTTAAAAGACATCCGCAAGGGCGCGGATTCCGAAAAGATGATCACCATGGGAAAACGGATCAAAAAAGCCGGGATCAAGCTGTCCGTAACGGTTCTCATCGGCCTTGGCCAGAGGGAACGGTCCGCCGTCCATGCCGGGGAAACCGGCCGTGTGTTGAGCGCCATTGACCCGGATTATGTGGGCGCCCTGAGCCTCATGCTGGTGCCGGGAACAGAACTCAACGATGCGTACGAAAGGGGTGAATTCATTCTCATCGGGCCCGAAGAAATGTTGAAAGAACTGGGCCTCATGATTGCTTCCACCCATCTGTCCGATGGCTGGTTTCACGCCAACCATGCATCCAATTATCTTCCCATCCGGGCAAAGCTGCCCCAGGATAAAGAAAAAACCCTTGACCTCATATCCCGGGCGCTTAAAGGGAAGGTGGCCTTGCGGCCGGAATTTCTAAGGGCCTTGTAACCGAGAATTTATCATAACAGGAGACAAACCAATGGCAAAAGCTGAAACAACCCTTGATCAACTCACCGTCACCACCATCCGGACCCTTTGCATGGATGCGGTTCAAAAAGCGAATTCAGGACATCCGGGTGCACCCATGGGCCTTGCGCCCGCAGCCTATACGCTGTTTAAATATCTTTTAAAACACAATCCCAAGAATCCGGCCTGGATGGACCGGGACCGCTTTGTCCTTTCCGGCGGCCATGGATCAGCCCTGCTTTACAGCCTGCTTTACCTGTTCGGGTACGGCCTTGACCTGGAAGACCTGAAAAATTTCAGGCAGTGGGGGTCCAGGACCCCGGGACATCCGGAATACGGGGAAACCCCGGGCGTTGAAACCACCACCGGCCCCCTGGGCCAGGGCATTGCCAACGCCGTGGGTATGGCCATGGCTGAACGCCATCTGGCCGCCCGCTTTAACAGGCCGGACCAGGCCATCATCGACCATCATACCTATGTCATGTGCGGCGACGGAGACCTCATGGAAGGGGTGGCCCTGGAGTCGGTTTCCCTGGCCGGGCATCTGGGTCTTGGCAAGCTCATCCTGATCTATGACGACAACGGCATCACCATTGAAGGAAAGACCGATATCGCATTTACGGAAAACGTGAGAACAAAATTTGAAAGCCAGAATTGGCATGTGGTGACGGTGCAGGACGGCAATGATATGGATGAGATACAAGAAGCCCTCCAGGCCGGGAAGGACGAGACCGGCCGGCCCACCCTGGTTCAGATCAAAACCCATATCGCCTACGGCAGCCCCCATAAACAGGACAGTTCCGACGCCCACGGCTCCCCCCTGGGGGCTGAAGAAATCAAACTGACCAAGAAATTCTACGGCGCGCCCGAAGACAAGGATTTTTACGTGCCTGACGAGGTTCTGGAAAACTGCCGCCGGGCATTGTCCGCAGGCCAGGCCCTTGAACACGCCTGGCAGGAAGGCTTTGATGCCTATAAAACACAATATCCTGAACAGGCCGGGCAATTTGTGGATGCGGTCAGCGGGTTTCTGACCCAGGGCTGGGATTCCAAAATTCCCGCGTTTAAACCCGAAGACGGGCCTGTGGCAACCCGGTCCGCCTCGGGCAAGGTGCTGAACGCCATTGCCGACAACCTGCCCACCCTCATGGGCGGGTCCGCCGACCTGGCCCCGTCCAACAATACCTATATCAAGAATGCAACGGATTTCCAGAAAGGGGCCTGGGAAGGCCGCAATATCCGGTTCGGGGTGAGGGAGCATGCCATGGGCGCTATCCTGTCCGGAATGTATCTTCATTCCGGGGTCCGGCCCTATGGCGGAACCTTTCTGGTCTTTGCCGATTATATGCGGCCGGCCATCCGGGTGGCTTCCCTGATGAAACTGCCCCTGATCTATGTGTTCACCCATGACAGCGTGGCCGTGGGAGAGGATGGGCCCACCCACCAGCCCGTGGAGCACCTGGCCTCCCTGCGGGCCATCCCCAACCTGACCGTCATCCGGCCGGCCGATGCCAATGAGACGGCCCTGGCCTGGAAAAAGGCCCTCACGACCCTGGATTCGCCCACGGCCCTGATCCTGAGCCGCCAGAACCTGCCGACCCTGGATGTGTCCAAACGGGACGGGGAATTCATGTACGGGGCCTATACCGTGGAAAATGTGACGAATCCCGAACTGATCCTCATTGCCACAGGTTCTGAAGTCCATATTTGTGTGGAAGCGGCCAAAATGCTTGAAAAGGATCACCGCATCAGAACCGCCGTGGTTTCCATGCCCTCCTGGGAGCTGTTTGAAAAAGCCCCGGCGCCCTACAGGGAAAGAATCCTGCCCTCTGATGTGAAAAAGCGGCTGGCCGTTGAAGCCGGGATCTCCATGGGATGGGAAAAATATGTGGGTGAAGGCGGCAGGATCATGGGCATCAACCGGTTCGGGGCCTCGGCGCCGGGCGGGAAGGTGTTGAAGGAATATGGTTTCTCACCGGAAAATATTGTACAAAACGCCCTGGAGATGTTTAAAAAATAGGCGTTCACGTTGGATATCCGCCGGGTGCAGGAATTTCTTTCACCCGGCTTTAAAAGAGGAGGCAGGCCATGCAGATCAGTGTCAAAACCACGGACAGGACCCAGATGGTCGACATCACCGCCGAGGTCCGGGCCGCAGTGCGGGAATCCGGCATAGAAAACGGCCTGGTCCATGTCTTTTCCATGCACACCACGGCCGCCGTCACCATCAATGAAAATGCAGACCCGGCCGTAACCGCGGATATGCTGGCCTTTATCAACAAGGTGGTCCCCTGGGACGACCATTTCAAACACATGGAAGGTAATTCCTCAGCCCATATCAAGGTCAGCCTTTTCGGGCCGTCGGAGATCATACCGCTGGAAAAGGGCTCCCTGGTGCTGGGGACCTGGCAGGGAATTTATTTTTGCGAGTTTGACGGGCCCCGGACCCGCCGGGTCCATATTACCGTCATGCCCGGTTAACGTTTAATGGACGGCCCTTAATTGTCTTCCAGCTCTTTTTTAAGCTCTTCCGGGGACATGGTCCAAAAGGGTTTTCCGTTGCTGGTCAACCTGACCTTGACGGCTTTTTCGCCTTTTTTGATCTTGGCGGCCATGATGACTTCTTTCCCGTCAATTTCAACCAGACAGCCTCTCAGATCGATTTTATCCCCTTTTTTAAGCCCGATGGACCCCGCATCTTTATAGGCCAGGGGGCAGATATGGACCAGATAACGGTCCCCGCTCTTCTCTTCAATCTCCATGCCCAGCCCCGGCGCCATTCCGGGGAGGGGGGTTATTTCCTTGATGTCGCGGATAACGCCCTTGACCGTGTCTACTTCCTGAACATCATACAGGCGATTGTAGGGGTCATCCATCCCCCAGCCGGCCATGTTTTTTTCCTGGGCCGGGCACGTAAGGCTTGAAAAAAACAGCGATAAAATCAGTATGGAAACCATCAGACCGTATTTTTGAAATTTTTTCATGGGTTTTCTCCTTGGTTATTCTGTAAAGAGTGTCTTTTAGACGGTTTTATTTCCCCTTTTTTTCCTTTTTTCCTCGGCATATTTGAATTCTTCAGGATAATGCTTTTCCATGCAGGACGGACAGACGGAGTGGCTGAACTTTGCATCGGTATATTTGGCCACATAGGCTTCAACCCGGTTCCAATACCCCTTGTCATCCCGGATCTGTTTGCAGAAGGAACAAATGGGGACGATGCCTCTCAGGGTTTCAATTCTCTGCTGATAGGCCGTTACGGCCATATTGACAAGGATCAGAATCACCAGGGTAACGGCAAGGCAGACGGCAAGGTTCATCAAAAGAGTGGAATGGATCTGCTTCAGGGTTTCTTCTTCTGCTTGTTCGACCACCAGATACCAGCCGAATTCTTTGATATAGCGGATATTGGCATGTATGATGTGACCATCTCTGGCATAGGAAAAGGAGGTTTCCGATGTTTCGTTGAGCCGGTCCTTGAAAAGGGAATCCTGTCCAAGATGGGAGATATTGGTAATGGTTTTGTCAAATCCCGGACCGGTCAGTTTGATATCCCCTTTTTTATCGACAAAATAGATGGTCCTCTTATATTTTTCCTGGTAACTTTCAATCCGCTCATTAACGGCATGAATGGTCAGGCCCACGCCGGTTGCCCCGATATACTGGTGGTCATAGTCAAAGACCCGGTAATTGATGAAGATGGTCATGTTGTCTTTGTTGGCCAGATCCGGATCAAAATTGATCTCGTAATTTTCTTTCATGTCCCGGACCCTGAAATACCATGCGTCCCTTTCCTCTTTTTCAGATACCCGTTTGAGTATGCCGTCAAAATGATAATAGGTCCTGGTTTTTTCCGAAACAAAGAAACTGGTAAAGGTATTGTATCTGGTCTTGATCTCCTTCAAATACCTTGTAATCTGCGTTTCATCGGTTTCCCCTGCCATGACCCAGTCCCGGAGAAAGGTGTCGGAGGCCATGAGAGAAGAAATGAAAATCGGGGAGAGAAGATCTCTCTGGATTTCCGAATAAATATTATCACTGGTCATAGGCAATTCATTGAGGGAGATTTCAGCCCGGAGGGATTTTCTGGAGACGAAATAGCTTGCAAGGCTTGTGATTAAAAATCCCGCCACCAGGAGGGCGCCCACGGCGGCCATGAGTTTGGCTTTTTTCATGGTGTTTAATTCAGGTCCTCATGGGGTTTTTTCACCATGGGCACCTTGAGCACAGGGACGCCTTCTTTGGCGAGGATCTTGTCTTCTTCCGCCGTTGTGGTGCCCCGGATGCTTCTGTATTCTTCAGCTCCATAGTGCATCTTCAGGGCTTGATTTGTGAAATCCGTGCCCACATTCTCAAAGTTTTTTTCCACATATTCGGCCACTTTTTCCACAAATTCCGTCATGGCTTCCCGGCCGGCCTGCAAGGCTTTCCGGGAAACAGGGCAGGCGGATGATTTTCGAATGGAAATGGCGTGAAGTTTCTGCACCACCTCGGTTGTTTCACAAATCGGGCAGGCCAATATCCCTTGTTCCTGCTGTCTTTTCAAATCCTCCTTGTCTTCGAACCAGCCTTCGAAGGAATGACCATTCAAGCATTCAAGATCAAATACAATCATTTTATAGGATCCGGTCCACTCCGGTGGCGATATTGTAACAATAATCCCCCATTTTTTCATAGTGGGAAACAAGGGAGATAAAAAAGACCCCCACATCTACGGAACAGTCTCCTGCCCTGAGCCTTTCAATATGCTGGTGTCTCATGTTTTCCCGCATCTGGTCAATCAAATCCTCAAAGGCCAGGGCTTTTGGATAAAACCCGTCGGTTTTTTCATGCAGTTCCGCTACAATCAGGCTCATAAATTGGTCCACCTGTTCGGACATGGCCACCAGATCCTCTTTGGCTTTTTCGCTGAATTCAAATTTATTGTCATATATCCGTTCAAGGAGCTTGGACACGCTTTCCATGGAATCGCCGATTCTTTCAATATTATTGGTGATTCTCATGAGTTCGGAGATTTCATTGGCCTCGGGTTCATTGACTTCACCCTGGTAAACGGTGGTCAGATATTTGATAATGACTTTTTGCGAATCATCCAGATGCTGCTCTATGGCCTCCCTTTCCCCTAGAATATCATCATCCCGCTTGATCAGGCATTTGGAGGTCTTTTTCAGGTTCATCTGGGTAAATTCAAGAATTTTAATGATCTCCCCCTTCACCTTTGCAAGAGCGGCGATGGTGGAATCAATATACCCTGAATCAAATTTCGGGAGAGCGTATCTTTCCTTTGATTTTGAAAGCTTGGGGGAAATCAGGAGGGTCAGTTGAATCAGGCGGGGGAGAAAGATGAGAAAGATCACTGCATTGATCACATTAAAAAGGCTGTGGCCGTTGGCAATATATCTTCCGGCATTGATATATTCCCCGTTCACCGTCTCGGTCACACCGCCGGCGCCGATTCTCAGGGTGACGGCCTCGACAATCTCCACAAACCAGGGAAATATCAAAAGGATGATACAGACGCCGATGACGTTAAAAAGGGTATGGGCGTTGGCCGTGTTGTGGGCGTCTTCATTATTGGAACCGATGGTGGACAATTGGGCCGTTATGGTGGTGCCGATATTTTCGCCCAGCACCAGAGCCAGTGCCGTGGGATAGGTTAAGAGGCCCGATGTTGCAAGGGCCATGGTCAACCCGATGGTGGCGGAAGAGGATTGAATAACAACCGTTACCGCTGTCCCCATGAACACGCAGAGCAGCACACCGCCCAGGCTGTCCGTATTAAAGGTGGTGAAAAACCGGATAAACTCGGGATCGGATTTGACGGGCGCAAGACTGTCTTTCATGAGTTCCATGCCGTAAAACAAAAGTCCGAACCCCAGGATGATTTCACCGATATACCGGTAATTTCTCTTATTTGAAAAACATTTCAGGATAACGCCAACCGTAATCGCCGGCAAAGCCGCATCCGATAGGTTAAAGGCAATGAGCTGGCCTGTGACCGTGGTGCCCACATTGGCCCCGATGACCACGCCCACGGCCTGCTGGAATGACATGATGCCGGCGCTCACAAAACCGACCAGCATGACCGTGGTGGCCGATGAAGACTGGATGATGCCGGTAACCCCCACACCGGTCAGAAATCCCATGAACCGGTTGGAAGAAATGGCTTCCAGGATGCGCCGGATTTTCTGCCCGGCCGTGGCCTGAAGTCCGTCGCTCATCATTTTCATCCCAAGAATAAAGAGCCCGAGACCGCCGAGGGTTTGAATAATCATACCTGCTATGTTCACGTTTTAGTCCTCTTTATGATGCTCATTATAATACCGTCTTTGATGCCCCTAACACAATTCCAACAAAGCAAAAGGGTTATAGCTTAGTTCTATAAATTTTTCAATTGTGAAATGCGTATCAGATCCTGGTCTGACCCCACACATGGAAAGAGCGTATTGTTTGTAAAAACAGGATGTTGGATAAGATCATATCTTGAACTTTGAACCGCTTCCGCCCACAGCGGGGTATGGGGGATGGGGGTATAATAGGCTAGGATGGGCTGGATACCTGTTTTTCTCACAAATTTTATGGAAGCTTCCAGTTTGTCAAGATTCTGACCCGGCAGGCCGCATAATAAATAGGCCCCGATCTGCCGTCCGTCAAATCCGGCGGCCTTGAGATGCTCAACGGCAAGACCAAATTCCCTTTCCGTCACCTTGGCATCATAGGCCCTTTCTTTGGAAAAGTCTGCGGTTTCAAGGCCCAGCCGGATGGTTTTAAACCCGGCCCGGAACATAAGCTCAGCCGCCTTTTTTGTAACGGCCCGGATATGGAGGGCGTTGGGGGTATGAAAATAAAGATCCAGGCCGGAGGCAATGATCCTTTCAAACAGGAGGAAGGCATGGTCTTCGGCATTGACCAGGAGGGCGTCATCATAAAAGGCGAAATTTTTCACCCCCTGGGTTTCACACCAATGGACAAGTTCATCATATACGGCTTCCGGCGACCGCTGTCTCAGGACCGGCTCAAGATAGGAGGAGGCGCAGTATTCACAGGAAAAGGGGCAGCCCCGGGAGGTTAGCACCGGGGCATAGGTGATCCCGTGCTGGAGGTCCAGGGCGGGAAAGGGCAGGGAGTTCAGGTCTATGGGCGACCTAAGAAGCCGTTCATCCTCTAAATCAAATCCGGTATACTCCTTTAATAGACCAGCTAACAGCGGTTCGCCGGGCCCCATGACCACCCGGTCGGCCCCGCTGGTCCCGACGGCGTGGTCATGGCAGAGGCCGGCATAAATCCCGCCCAAGACAAGGGGAACATCCGGATAAACCGTTTTAATGAGGTCAATGGTTTCTTTCACACCCGAAGCCCAATAGGTCATCAGGGAGGTGACAAAGATGAGGTCCGGTGCAGAAATCCGGGTCAGATCTGCCAGGAACCATTCCGGAAGAATGCCATAGCGGGAAAATTTTCGGCTGATATGTTCAAGTCCCTGGGGCAGCGGGATCGGTGTCTTTCGAAAAGGCCCCCTCCCATCCCACAGGACTTTCGGGGCCCGGGGCTCCTTGGGGTGAAAGCGGTCCAGGCAATCGATATAACTGATTCTTACCCCGTTTTCCCTCAGGATGGCGGCCAGGGACAGAAGGCCCAGGGGTTTTGCCCAGAAATCAAAGGCGGCAAAATCATGGATCCAGGGATTGACACACAGAATATGGGGCGGATCAGTCTTCAAAATAATTCATGGAGGTTTTTTTCAGCTCTTTCCTGCTAAAGAGGATCTCATAATCCTCTTCTTCCACGGCTTCTGAAATCCTTTTCACAATGGCATGGACAGCCTCTTCGCTGGCGGCGTGAACCATGGTGTATAGATTATACCGCCATCCCGGAGCCGGATTCCTCCGGTAGCAATGGGTGATCTCCTGAAAACCGGCCATGATGGTCCCGGCCTGTTCCACCCGTTCTTCCGCCACTTTCCAGGCCACCATGGCATTGGCCTTGAATCCGGATTTCTGGTGTTTCAGGGTGGCGCCGAACCGCCGGATCATCCCTCGGTCATTGAGGTCCCTTAAGACCCTTAGAAACTCCTCTTCCGAGATCCCGATCCGTTCCGCCATTTCAAGAAAAGGCCGTTCCACCACCGGAATATCGGTCTGCAAAAGGGCGATGATTTTTTTCTCAAGGTCCGTGAACTCTGGTGGGGTTTTGCTTTCATGTGTCATAGGGGTATCAGATGTCCTTTGAAATTTTATGGAGTGCGGCATCCAGGTCCTGTTTTAAATCCTCTGCGTCCTCAAGTCCCACCGACAGCCGTAAGAGCCCGTCGGTTACCCCCACCCGCTTTCTTTCCGCTGCCGACATTTTTGCATGGGAGGTCCGGGCCGGCGGACAGATGGTGGATTCGACCCCGCCAAGGCTCACGGCCGGGCGGATGAGGCAGAGGCTTTCAATAAACCGGTCCGGATCATGGCCGCAAATCTCAAAGGAGAGCATGGCCCCGAACCCCGTCATCTGCCGTTTGGCGATCTCATGGCCTTCACATTTTTCCAGCCCCGGATAATAGACCTTTGCAACGGCCGGATGGGTCTCCAGGAAGCCGGCGACGTCCATGGCGGTTTGAGTCTGGGCCGTCACCCGGAGAAAAAGGGTTTTCATGCTTCTTTCCAGCAGATGGCAGAGCCTGGGGTCCAGGCTGGGCCCCAGGACTTTGGCAAGGCTCAGTATCCGGGCCATTTTCTCCTTGGAACAGGCCACCATGCCGCAGCAGAGATCGGAATGGCCGCCCAGGTATTTGGTGCCGCTGTGAACCACGATATCAATGCCCAGATCCAGGGGCGTCTGGTTCACCGGGCTGGCAAAGGTATTGTCGATGATGGTGGTGATCTTTTTCTCCCGGGCGAATTGGGCGATTTTTTCAATGTCCACCACGGCCAGAAGCGGGTTGGTGGGGGATTCGATCACAATCACCCGTGTCTTGGGCGTCACCTTTTGGATCACGTCTTCGGCGGAAGTCAGTGTGAACGTGCAATCAATACCGAAATGGGAAAACCATTCCGTGGCAAAATGATGGGTGCCGCCATAGAGGGCGTCCAGCATGACCACATGGTCCCCGCTCCCGGCATAGGCCAGGATGGACGTGGACATGGCGCCCATGCCCGAACTGAAGACCAGCCCGGCTTCGGCATGTTCCAGGGCTGCCAGTTTCCGGGCCACGGCATCCTGGTTGGGGGCGTTGAAATAGCGCGGGTACACAGCCTCTCCCCGGTCCATATAATTGCAGGCCGAAGAGGTATACAACGGGGTGTTCACCCCGCCGGTGACCCTGTCTTTTAATGTGCCTTCATGAATGGCCAGGGTATTTGATTTCATTTGCTTCCTTCTGTTCATGGGTTATTTTGTCACGGGTGTCTTTTCCGGAAACAGGGACAGGATGCCTTCCTCGGTGGCCCGGCAGACCCCTCTTTCCGTGATAAACCCCGTCACCAGCCGGGCCGGGGTCACATCAAAGGCATGGTTGGCTGTCGGGCTGTTTTCCGGGGGCACCAGGACTTTTTCCGATCGGCCGTTGCAAAGCCCCTGGACATACCGGATTTCATCGGGGTCCCGCTCTTCAATGGGGATGCCCGTGATTCCGTCGGTGAGGCGCCAGTCAAAGGTGGAGGACGGCAGGGCCACATAAAAGGGAATCCCATTGTCTTTTGCCGCCAGGGCCTTTAAATAGGTCCCGATCTTATTGGCCACATCCCCGGTCCGGGTGGTCCGGTCCGTCCCCACAATGACCAGGTCCACCCGGCCGTGCTGCATCAGATGGCCCCCGGCATTGTCCGTGACGATGGTATGGCTGACCCCGTGTTTTCCGAGTTCCCATGCCGTCAGGCGGGACCCCTGGTTCAGGGGCCTTGTCTCATCCACCCAGACATGAACCGGGATACCGGCATCAAAGGCCGTATAAACGGGCGCCGTAGCCGTTCCGTATTCAATGCAGGCCAGCCACCCAGCATTGCAATGGGTCAGAATGTTGACGGGCTCGCCCTTTTTTTTCCGGCTGAGGGCCTCAATCAGGGGCAGGCCGTATTCGCCGATTTTCCGGCAATTGACCGCTTCTTCCTCGATAATGGTCAAGGCCTCGTCCAGTGCGGCCTGAACTCTTTTTTCGTGGGCCTCGTATTTGAGGGCCGCGGCCATGACCCGGTCCACCCCCCAGGCCAGGTTCACGGCCGTGGGCCGTGCATCTTTGAGCCGCCGGCATTCGGATAGAAGATAGTCATTGTCTGCGCCTTTATGATCCTTCTGAACCAGGCTGATATAAACCCCCAGGGCGCCGGTGGCGCCGATGAGGGGCGCTCCCCTCACCACCATTTCTTTGAGGGTAAAAATCGTCTCATCCACTGTGGCCAGGGTATTGACCACCAGTTCATGGGGAAGAAACCGCTGGTCCAGGACCTGAACCCTTTGGGAGTATGGATCAAACCAGATGGGCCTCATGTCTTTTCCGTCTACTTTCATTGCCGGATACTCCGAGGTTAAAACCGGTTGATAAAGGCTTCCGCTTCGTCAACGGAGGCATTCATGTCAAAGATGAGTTTTTCCACATCCTGCTCAATGGAATCAACCTCGCCGCCCATGACCCCCACGGCTTTTGCATTCAGGTTATGCTTCAGGTAGAGAACAGTATCCCTCAACTTGGCCAGGACCGGATACATGCCCTTGGTGGAATCTTTCATGACCTTCTGGAGCCGTTCATACTGCTCCTTTGAATCGGCATAGGATTGAAGGCTGCTGCTTTTCATCTCAGGGTTCTGGATCTGGGCGATTTCGGCGTCCCATTCCTTGAACAGGTCCGCCGCCACCTCTTCCACGGTATTGATCCGTTTTTCAATCTGGTTGGCCCGTGATTCACAGTCTTCATAATTGGTTTTAAGCCGTTTGTAAAACTGCTCCAGATCCCCGCCCTGGAACCCGTAAAGCTCCCTGACCGTTGTGAGGGCATCCTGGAATTCCCTCTGGGCCTTGGTCTGGCTCTGCCGGACATCCTTGACATCGCTTTTGAGGATATGGCGCTTTTCCTTGCCGAACTGCTCCATGGTTTTATAATAGACCGAATTGCAACCGGACAGGAAAAGACCGGCCGCCATCAGCAGGATGATTTTGACATATGTTTGATTCATGGGATCTCCTCTTCAATTGAATATCATTTTACCAAAACAGAATCACCCTTATATCAAATATTAAACATTTTATTAATCATTTTCTTTATTGCCTTTGGTTTGGATTTTGTTTAGAAAATATACATATCCATTTAACCCGTCACAGGAGGTATCATGGACCCTGTCCTTCAATCCGCGGTTCCCGATTTTTTAAACATCCTTGGGATGATGGAAGAACCCATGGGCATGTTTTTCACCGATATCAAACCCGAGGCCGGTTTTTCCCCCAAGCCCATGGACCTGCCGACCCTGGAAAAGGAAAAGAAAAACCAAATCAACTGGCAGGAGGTGTTCGGCCAATTTTCCTGCGTCATCGGCAATATCTGGCTGGCAAGGAAAAAGAAGACCGCAGCCTATTTTTCCTCCTCACAATTCGGCTGCCCCGGCGGCGCCTTCTGGCTCGGGTTCAACAAACCCCAGTCGGAAACCATTATCCATTATGTATCTTCAGGCGTTCCCGGCCGGATGGAAGGGGAACATTATTGCGATTCGCCGGATAATTTGAGAAAAATGTTTGAATATATCGATCCCGTTCCGGCGGCCAAGGAATTCTGCGTCTTCAAACCCCTCAGCCAATTCGATGAAACACAAACCCCGGTCCTGGTGTCTTTTTTCACCCGGCCGGAATCTCTCAACGGCCTTCATCAACTGGCCGCCTTTGTCACCAATGATCCCGAGGTGGTGGCCTCCCCCTGGAGCGCGGCTTGCGGAAGCCTGGTGGTTTGGCCCCTGCATTATCTTGAAAAAGGACGGGAAAGGGCCGTGGTGGGGGGATGGGACCCGTCGGCCAGAAAATTTTTCAAGACGGACGAGCTTTCCTTTACGGTTCCCTTTTCCATGTTTACCCGGATGATAGACCGGTATAAAACCTCGTTTCTGACCACAAAAACCTGGGAAAATGTGCAGATAAAGATCAACAAAAGCAAAAAAGCCTGGAAGGAAATTTAAGCTGAATTTTTAGGGGATTTAGTCTATCCCCCGCAGATGAGGGGGAAGACCACCAGAGTATCCCCTTCCCTGAGAAGGGTATCCCGGTCGGCCCGCCGCCCATTGACCAGGGCGGTATACGCGCTGTTTTCCGGGATATTTAAATGTTCGAAACAGTGCCCGAGGTCTGCCCCCGGCGGCAGGTCCAGATTAAAGGAACCTGTGCCGCCGGGGGCAAATTGCTTAAATTCACTGTACAAGGTGACGTGGATGCGCATGGCCGGGGTTACCCTATACGGTCAGGCTTAATTTTTCCAGCACCGCCTTTTCGGGTATTCCGTCCTGGCTCCATCCCCGGACCTCGTAATAGTCGTCCAGCATGCTGTCCAAATGGCAGACCATGCCCTTGGCCGGTCCTGTGGGGGCCGGTGTTTGGGTGAGCCGGTCCGGCAGGCTGTCATCCTTTCTGCTGAACCCGGCCTCGGCCAGGAACAGCCGTTCGGCATTGATGATCCGTTCCCCGGCCAGCATCAGTTCTTCCAGGGTATAATTCATGCCCGTGGCGGCATTGAGATATTCCAGGACTCCGGTGGGGGCCACCCCCAGATCCTTGGCCGCCAGGTTCCGGACGGCAAAGAAAATGCACAGCCCGGCAGAATCGATGATGGCGGATAAATTCTGGAATGCCGCCGTCACCTTTGCCTTGCCCTCCCATATATGGGGATCCATGGGTTTGGGCACGGAAAACAATTCAAAATAGGCTGGATCACCGCGCATATGGGAGCCGCCTATGGGGGACGTGGCATAGGCCAGCCCCATGGCTTGGGCGCCCCTGGGTTCATATCCGGGGAATTCCTGCTTTTTGGATACCGGGGCCAGCTCGGGATGGCCGTAGCGTTCGGCAAGACGGTAGCTGCCTTCAGCCAACTGGTCGCCGAAACCCTCTCTCATGCCCGTCATCCGGGTCAATTCCACCAGGGCATCCCCATCGCCCCAGGTAAGAGAGCGTCCGACCCGGTCTTCGGGCAGATACCCCCGGTCCACCAATTCCATGGCACAAGCCAGGGTGGCGCCCATGGTAATGGTATCCAGGCCCAGTTCATTGCAGATATAATTGGCCTTGACGATGGCGGCCAGATCATCGATCATACAGTTGGACCCCATGGCATAGATGGTCTCGTATTCCGGGCCCTCGCCTTCGCCCGAAAACCTTGGATCATCTATCTGGGTCATGCGGCCGCACCCGATGGGGCAGCCGTAACAGGCAATATTTTTTTTCAGAAACCGCTTGGTCAATTCTTCGCCATGGATTTTTTCCCAGCCGTCAAAGGTCCCCTGCTGCCAGTTCTTGGTGGGCAATACCCCGAAATTCTGGGTGGACATGACCACACCGGCGGTGCCGTTGACGGTCAGGCCTAAGGGAGCCTGTTTGACCCCGGCATTGAAGACATCCAGGATCTGCTTGTTAAAGGCTTTAAAGCCGTCGCTATCGGCCAGGGGAATCCTGCCCTTACCTCTTACCACCACGGCTTTCAGGTTTTTGCTGCCCATGACCGCGCCTACGCCCGACCGTCCCGCGGCCCGGTGCTTGTCGTTCATGATGGACGCAAACAAGACCTTTTTTTCTCCGGCAGGCCCGATGCAGGCCACTCTTGCATTGGCCTGGGTTTCCTGAAGAAGCATATCCGTGGTCTCGTGGGTGTTTTTCCCCCACAGATGATTGGCCGGTCTCAGCTCCGCCTTTCCCTGGTCTATCCAGAGATAGACCGGGGCCTCGGACCGCCCGGTAAAGACAATGGCATCAAATCCGGTGCGTTTTAATTCCGTGGGAAACATACCCCCGGAATTGGAGCAGGTCACGGCCCCGGTCAGCGGGGACTTGGTCATGACCATGTAACGGGCCCCGGTGGGGGCGCCGGTCCCGGTCAGGGGGCCTGTGGCCATGATGAGCGGATTTTCCGGCGCCAGGGCATCGCCCCTGGCATCCCCTTCCCGCCGCAGCAAATAGATCCCCAGCCCCCGGCCGCCGATATAATCCTTTGCGACCGACGGGTCCACCGGATCCTCTTTACAGGTTCCGGCCGTGAGATCCACGCGTAGTATTTTTCCCATCCATCCGTACATAAAAAACTCCTTTTTATCTTCAGGCATCTGTTTCATCTGCCTGTGATGGTTATGGTTAAAATTAATATATAATCAAAAATATAATCAGATTTATATCTATGCTGATTTCGATTTCATGTCAAGAAAAATGACGGGTCATATATTCCGGCTGCCGGATTTATGCCTGCACCAAATTGAAAGCGTAGGAGCTTTTATTTTTTCCGGCGCTTGAATATAGGCGTTTTTGATGCAGGACTGCGCCCGATCGAGAAAAAAATGTCAAGCTGTTTGTTGATGTATTAAAGGGTTGTCTGCCAAAGATCATTGGGTCAGAATTCATTACCCGGCTATGGCTCGGTAATTTAAGTGAACCGCCCGGTGCGGACCCGCATGCAGGGTGTTGTGGGGACAGGGGGATTAAAACCCCCGGCTACCCGATTAGGTGTTTTCATCGCTCGGAATGTGCGCTTTCCATTTTTCTTTAACGTAGTCATAAAAACCGTCAACGCCGGGCACTTTAACAACCCGCGCCAACTCGTGACCTGCCTTCGTTAGCAAAACTTCACCAATAGAAAGCTCATTGTCTGTTTCTTTACTCATCGTTAATGGTAAGACTTCCCTGCAATAGGCTACGGCGAAATTCTTTGGCAATCGTTGCCTCTTAAAACCAGATACCCCATTAAACTGTATGAGCCCCAAGCTATCCAGGTGGGACAAGCTCTCGAAATCAATGCCAAGATCATTGTAGATTTTTTCTTGGTTATCAAAGACTAATGGGGTGAAGTTTCCCACAAGCCATCCAAATCTGCACAACGATTGAAACAGTTCCGCATCTCTTTTGTCGAGATCTCCGAGTAGGTTTACTGTGCGTTTAGAAAATGAGCCGGGGGCATTTGCTTCTCCAGCAAGAACCTGAGCCCAAATGTTCTGCATTTCTTCATCGGACACAATTCTAGATTTGTCAAAGAAATTAGTAACCCAGTCATTTTCCATGTTCTCTGGATTCGAATCCTCAGATAGGTGAGGAATAGATTTTCTGGTAATTTCCTCCATGTTCTCTTGGCGACTGGCTTCCTCCTCGACGAACCTATGCATAGCTCGACGATGTAAATCCGTTATTTCAATTTCTGACTTTGCTTTAATCAAGCCTGCTTCAGCTTCGGCCTTTGCTACACGCTTAATTTGCCATGGCTCGAAAATGCCACCAATCGCAGAAGACACCTTTTCAATTAAAGTATTGGCTGGCTTCGAAAGCCCACCAAGATTGACTAATGATGTGGAGTTGTCGTCTGACATTGTTTACACCTAAGAAGTTAATGTGTTGATCTGTGTATCATGTTAATTTGTAATGATATCCAACCAGAAATTATAAAATATCATCTGAAGATCCATATCAACACCACTTAGACATGTAAAGTCATTTCAAAAATTATACATTGGTGAAAATATTGTTTACCTGGAGAGGTTCTACCAGAATGTTTTTTATTAAAGATTAAGGGAACCCATCCTGATCTTAAATGACCCATCTCACCGGATACTTCTGATAAACTCCCCAACGGCTGAAATCCCTTTTTCCTCCACCACCCGGATGGTTTCAGACCCGATGACGGCAATGTCGGCCCGACTTTTTAAAAATTCCACATCGGCTTTTTCCCGGACCCCGAATCCCACGGCCAGGGGCAGGGAAACGGCTTTTCTGCATCGTGACAGATAGGCGGAAAGGTCTTCTGAAAAACGGGTCTTTTTCCCGGTCACGCCTTTTCTGGCCGTGCAGTAGACAAATCCCGAGGCAAGGGAAGAAAGGTATGAAAGCCGTTCATCACTGGTTTCAGGGGAAAAGATGAAGATCGGGTCAAGGTTGTTGTGTCTCATGGCCTGGATATAATCTTCCCCTTCTTCGGGCGGGAGATCCGGGATGATGGCCCCTCGCATATTCAGGGCCGCCATTTTGGCGGCAAATTTTTCCATGCCGTATTGGTACGGGATATTGGCATAGGTCATGAACAAAAAGGGGATGGGAAAATCCTTGGATACGGTTTCTGCAAATTCAAGGCATTTTGGGACGGTTGTGCCGGTTTGAAGGGCCTTCTGATTGGCCGTCAATATGACCGGGCCGTCGGCCATGGGCTCGGAAAACGGGATCTGCAATTCCATGAGGTCCACGCCGGCCTCCACCATCTGTTCCACAATGTCAAAACACGCCTCAAAGGAGGGATATCCCAGGACCATATGGGTCATGAGCAGAATGTCTTTGGTCTTGCGCCGTTCTTTTATATAGGATTCAAGCATGATAGGTTGCCGCCTTTCCGATGATAAAGTCTTTCCATTTGGGGTCATTAAACGCTTCCGCCACCGTAAAAATATCCTTGTCCCCCCTGCCGGACTGGTTGATGATGATCGCATCCTCCTTTGAAAGGCCGGGGGCTTCCTTAAAGGCCTGGGCAAAGGCATGGGCCGATTCCAGGGCCGGGATGATGCCTTCTTTGACCATGGTCAGTTTCAGGGCGGCGATGACTTCGTCATCCGTGGCGCTTTCGAACCTGGCCCGGCCGGTTTCATTCATATGGGACAGGATCGGCGAAACCCCGATATAATCAAGCCCGGCTGAAATGGAATGGGTTTCCTTCATCTGGCCGTCGTTGTCCTGGAGAAAATAGGTCTTATAGCCCTGGGCAATGCCGGGTCTTGCGTCCTTTGAGCAGAGCCGCGAGGCATGCATGCCGGATTGGAGGCCCCGGCCCCCGGCTTCCACGCCGACGAGGTCCACAGGGTCATTCAAAAATCCTGAAAACAGGCCCAGGGCATTGGAGCCGCCGCCCACGCAGGCATAGACCCGGCTGGGGAGCTTTCCTTCGATTTTGAGGATCTGCTGCCGGGCTTCTTTTCCTATGATGGATTGGAAATAGGCCACCATTTCCGGAAACGGGTGGGGGCCGCAGGCCGTGCCCAGTACATAATGGGTGGTGTCCATGTTCGTGACCCAGTCCCGGAAGGCCTCGTTAATGGCATCCTTTAAAATCCTTGTCCCGTCTTTCACCGGGACCACGGTGGCGCCGAGCTGTTCCATCCAGAACACATTGGGCCGCTGCCTGAGCACATCCACTTCTCCCATATAGATGGTGCAGTCCAATCCGAATTTGGCCGCCATGGTGGCCGTTGCCACCCCGTGCTGGCCTGCCCCGGTTTCTGCAATGACCCGCTTTTTTCCCATCTTCCGGACCATGAGGCCCTGGCCCATGACGTTGTTGGCTTTGTGGGCACCGGTATGGTTCAGGTCTTCCCGCTTGATATAGATTTTGGCCCCGTTAAATTCCCGGGTCAGGTTGGCGGCAAAGGTCAGGGGGGTGGGTCGGCAGGAATAGGAGGACATGAGGGCTGAATATTCGTCCCAGAAGGCGGGATCGGATTTCAGGTCTTCAAATGCAATTTCCAGTTCATCAAAGGTGGCAACCAGGATTTCCGGGAGAAAGGCCCCACCGAATTTGCCGTAATAGCCTCTGTTTTTCATACAATAACTCCTGATAAAGGGTTCATGATCTCACGAAAGCCGGATGACCTGGGAAAAAACAAACTGGTCCGTCCTGCAATAGAGCCTTGAAAATACGGCTTTTTCAACCCCCGGAAAATGAAGGGTTCTTTCCACCAGAAGGACGGGGTCTGAGTCTTTCAAGCCCAACCGTTTGGCTCTTGCGCCGGTCAGGCTTGACAGCCTGAAGGTCTGCCGGGCCGACTCAGGGTGAAGAAAATACTGGTCCGAAACCACCTCTGAAAGGGATCTGTTTTCAAGATTGATTTTGTCCAGACCGGCAAAGAGCACCGGGTGAAGATAGAAGTCTTCCAGCAATACGGGTTCGGTCCCGACCCGTGTCAACCGTGAAAGGAAAATGGCGTCCCGCCCCTGGAAGGGATTGGTGTCATCAAGGCCGACACTGCAAAGCGAGACCGGTTCAACCAGTTCCGGTACAGCTTTGATCCCTTTGGTCAGAAAGGCCTGGGAGGTCCCGGCCAGGGAAAAGAGGTCCACCTCATGCTCCTTGTGCCGGACAAAGGTTCCGGACCCCCTTTTCCTTTCCAGCATTCCCTTGCGGACAAGAATATCCATGGCCTGCCGGACCGTGGGGCGGCCGATGCCGTATTGCTTTGCAAGATTTGTTTCGGAAGGCAGAGCCTGACCCGGTAAGTACCCCCCGGACCGGATCTGTTCCGTCAGGATATCCGCCAGTTGGTGGTATAAGGGAAGCGGGGACTGGGGGTTGAGCATGGCTGACCTCGGTTTATCGGTTAAAAGATGGGTCAGCATATTCAAAATAAGTCAAGTTGTCAAGACATTTTGACCGATTTAAGTTGGTTTTATATTTTAAACGATTTTATATTTATTCCGGATGGCATCCAGAAAACCTGAAATCATTTTTTCCGCTTTTCGTTTTTCAAGGCAGGCGATTCCGAGGGGGACTTTTAGCTCAAATCCTTTCCAGATCATGGCCGCTCCCTCCCGGACCAGGTCCAGGGCCTCGTCCTTTCGCATGAGACCTATCCCGGCTCCGGATTTGACCAGTTCCTTGACGATGTTTTCTTCCACGGCATCCGTGACCTGGTTCAATTTGAGATCTTTTCCCTTGAGCCGGTTTTGAAATTCCAGGTGAAAGGGACAGCCGCGCCGGGTCCAGACCCAGGGAAGGCCAGCCAGGGACTCAATATCCGCATTTTCCATATCCTTTTCCAGGCGTTTGGGAAGGGCCACACAGACGGTCACCGGAAAAAGAGCAAGGGAAAAAACGGTAGGGTCCGGTATCCGGCCGTAATGAAACCCCACATCCATCCTTTCATCCTTGAGCATGTTACAGGTTTCAAAGGTCTGGCTCTCCATAAAACTAAGGCTTACCCCCGGCATGAGGCCCGCCATTCTCCTGCTGATATCGGACACTTCCAGAAATTTGGGGTCTGTGTTGATGCCGATATTCAGAGTCCCGGAAACCCGGGTGTGCAGGTCCATGGCCTTCTGCTTCATTTTCCGGGACGCCTGGACAACGGCCCCGGCCTCGGAAATCAGCTCCTTTCCCATTTTGCTCAAGAGCATCCCCCTGGGTTGCCGGATGAAGAGTTCCACCCCCAGTTCTTCTTCCAGGGCCTTGATGTGTGAACTCAGGGCAGACTGGCTGATATTCATTTTTTGTGCGGCGCGGGTGAGATTCCCTGTCTCGGAAACCGCCATAAAGGACTGCAACTGATAAATTTCCATTTTTCCCCTGATGGATCTTGAGCGTTCGAAAAATCCGAACGCCGCGTTCATATATTACCGATAGCAATAATTAAATTTGTCTGATAATTCAATAAAAAACATGAAAGAACCGTTTGATGCTGACCCTGGGAGGTAAATAAATGCAAACCTATATCGAACTTGCTTTGGAAATGAAAATGCTTCACGCCCGGCTCATCTCGCCGGAAGACATGGTATTTGATATCCGGACCCTTTTGAAATGCGCTGCGGATGAAGTCCAGAACCGGTACGGATTTGTGTGCATCTCATGAAAATCCAACTGATCCGCAATGCCACATTAAAAATTACCATGGCCGGCGTCACCATCCTGACGGACCCGGTACTTCTGCCGCGGCATGGGATAGACTCATTTGCCGGGATTGAAAGAAACCCCACGGTGAATCTTCCCTTTCCCGCAGCAGAGGTGATCAAAGATATTGATATGGTGCTGGTTTCCCATCTCCACCGGGATCATTTTGATGATGGAGCCAAAAGCATGCTGCCCAGGGATATCCCCATCCTCTGCCGCCAGGTCAATGAGGCGGACCTAAAAAGGAACGGTTTTTTAAATATAACCCCCATTGAAACCAAAATGACCTGGAAAAAGATCGACATCACCCCCACTTCCGGCCGGCATGCGGGAAATGAAAAATGGGAAGCCATCCTGGGAAGGGTTTCCGGGTATGTTCTCCGGGCGCCCGGGGAACCGGTGGTGTATTGGGCCGGGGATACGGTTTTGTATGATGAGACCAAAACCCTCCTTACCTCGGTCCAGCCTGATATTATCCTCACCCATTCAGGCGGAGCAGAGCTGGGCGACAGCGGTCCCATTGTCATGGATGCAGGGCAGACCGTTGACGTGTGCAAGCTTTGTCCCGGAGCTACGGTTGTCGCAATTCATATGGAAGCCCTGGATCACTGCAAAGTGTCCCGGAAAGCGTTAAGAGCGTTGGCCGTTGAAAACAAAATTTCAACGGATCGCCTGTTCATCCCCGAAGACGGAGAAACCCTGAACTTTTGATTCGGAAAATGGAGACCCGCCATGAGATATGCCCACACCAATATCGCGGCAAAAGATTTTAGGGTGCTTGCACAGTTTTATATGGATGTTTTTGACTGTAAAATCAAACCGCCGGAAAGGAATCTCTCCGGCGACTGGCTGGACCAGGCAACGGGCCTGACATCGGCAAAACTTCAGGGCGTACATCTGGTCTTGCCGGGCCATGGGGAGAAGGGCCCGACCTTGGAAATTTTCACCTATGAGGACATGGTCATGCAGGAGCCCATCATGGCACATCACACCGGGCTCACCCACCTGGCCTTTGAGGTGGAGGATGTGGAAAAGACACGTAAAAAGGCCCTCACAAAGGGTGGCAGTCCTCTTGGGCAAGTGACCCAAAAAGAGGTGGAAGGCGTCGGCCTTCTCACCTTTGTTTATTTCAGGGACCCCGAGGGAAATATTATCGAAATCCAGTCCTGGGACTGAGGGCCGGCAGCGTTATCTCATCCCACCAGGACCTTTTCAATCTGTTCCACCAGAAAATCCATCTCATCCTCATTGATGACAAGGGGAGGAGAAATCCGGATGGTGTGTCCGTGGCTGTCATTGACGATAATTCCAAGCTTGAACAATTTTTTGCAGAAGTCCATGGCATTGCTCTCTTTGACTTCGATTCCGATGAATAGCCCTTTTCCACGGACTTCCTTGACATGGGGGGATCTTTTGGCAATATCTTCAATTCTTTGTCTAAGGATTTCCCCCTTTTGAGCGGACTGCTCCGCCAGTTTCTCGTCTTCAAACACTTTCAATGAAGCGGTTCCGGCCACGCAGGCCAGGGGATAGCCACCGAATGTGGAGCCGTCGGAGCCTTTGGAAAAGACCAAGTCCATGATGACGGTGTTGGTGATGAACACGGACAGGGGGACCAGACCGCCTGACAGGGCCTTGCCCAGGATAACCCCGTCCGGGACAATGCCTTCATGCTCAAAGCAGAATTTTTTCCCGGTCCGGCCCATGCCCACCTGGATCTCATCACAGACCAGGAGAAGATCATGGTCGTCGGACAGTTTTCGAAGCCCTTTGAGAAACCCTTTGGGCGGGATTCTCATTCCGCCTTCGCCCTGGAAGGGTTCCACCAGGATGCCGCAGGTGTTGGGGGTAATGGCCTTTTCAACCGCTTCAAGGTTGCCGAATTCAACGGACACAAAACCGGGAGTCAGGGGGCCGAAGCCTTCTTTGTATTTTTTGCTGGATGAGAATGAGACCACGGAAATGGTCCGGCCGTGAAAATTGCCGTCAAACACGATGATTTCCTGTTTTCCGTCCTTGATCCCCTTTTTCTTGAACCCGTAATAGCGCATGGTCTTGATGGCGGTTTCAACGGATTCCACGCCCCCGTTCTTGGGAAGCACCTTGTTACCGTGAGCGCCAAAGCGGGGGGCCATCTGGGGGGCGAATTTGGCCGCCTCAGACAGGAAAATCCCCAGGGGATCCGTGAAGACCACATTGGACAGAACCGATGCATAGTTTCCGATCAGGGCATCCATGACGGCATTGACAATGGTCGGATGGTGATGGCCGGGATTTGCGGCAGAATAAGCGGCAAGGCAGTCCAGGTATTTCCGGCCTTTTTCATCGGTCAGCCAGCAGCCCTTTGCATGCCTGACAACGAGATGGATTCTCTCATAATGATGAGCACCGTAATCTTTTTCCAGATCGAAAATGGTCTCATCCTTTTCATTGGAGAACCCGCTGAAATAATTTATTTTTCTCATGGCAGTCATGTTGATCTCCTCTAATTATCCGCTTTGATGATGCTGTAAATTCTTAATTCGTCTTCGGTCAGTTCCTGGCGCTGATCCAGGATCTTTTCCAGGAAACTGTGATAAAAGTCGTGGCGCAGGCTGTCCCGGTTGGCCACGATAAACCATTGATTCCGGGTCCAGTTGATGGGGGAAATATCTTCCTGTCCGGCTCCGAAAATTCCGACCAGGGCTTCCCGTTTATCGGTAATGACTTCGAAGGATCGTCCGCCGATGGTCTTTTGAAGGTGTTCATGATCCGGATGCATGACCATGACATCAAATTTTTTCGGAATTTTGCCCATGGCAATATACCGGATTTTCACGCCCCGCTGCTCTGCTTCCGTTAAATACGGGTCCAGGCGCCGGCTTGCTTCTGGAAACAGGCGCACATAAATTTCTTCCTTGGCCTCTTGGATCATGTCGGCAGCCCTATGCATGACATTGTCATACCCGGTAATCGTCCAGACATATTCAAAATCTTCCTTCCGGGTTGAATTTAAAATCTGGGTCTCAAAGGCATTGAGATTGGTTTCAAAACTTTTCTTGAGCCGCCGGATCAATTCATCGGAAGGCAGGGGGGCATATTGGCCGGGATTGATTTCCATGACATAGCCCTTGGAGATCAGGCTTCTTAACACATCGTAAATCCTTGACCGGGCAATGCCGGATATCTTGCTCAACTGGGAGCCATTCACCGGGTGTTCCGCCACCAGCGCCATATAGCAGGTGGCATCGTACTGTGAAAAACCAAGCTCTTTTAAATTTGAATAGGTATCCATAAGTGTCTCCAGAAGCGTTGCTACTTTAATAGCAACATAACCTCAAATTCCCTTGTTGTCAACTCATATTGATTTTTGATAAAAAATATCTCTTTGACACAAGGGGTTGAATCGGGTAAATATTTTACAAACCATATTCTAAAATTTACCCTAAAACAGGAGAAAAAAAATGGCTGGCCTTAATAAAGTGATGCTTATCGGAAACCTTGGCAGAGACCCGGAAATCCGGTATTCCCAGCAGGGTTTGGCAATCGTTAATTTTTCCCTTGCCACAAGTGAGCAGTGGACCGACAAAACCAGCGGTGACCGGCAGGAAAAAACAGAATGGCATAATATTGTTGTTTTCGGGAAGCAGGCGGAAACCTGTGAGAAATATCTGTCCAAGGGCAGCCAGATCTATATCGAAGGAAAACTCCAAACCTCAACATATGAAAAAGACGGGCAAACCCATTATATGACCAAGGTTGTGGCATCCAATTTCATGTTTCTCGGAGGGAAACAGGATGCTAAAGGCGGCGGGGGGAGTGGCGGCGGATACCAGAAATCCGATTCGGGTCCTTCCAACCATTACCAGGGCCAGACCCAACCCGGTATGGGCGGAGGGCAGGGCCCCATGCCCGATGACGATATCCCGTTTTAACGCTTCTTTATAAAAAGAGGCCCCATTGAATGGCCCATGGCCGGTTCAATGGGGCCTCTTTTTAAATCAGACTGGGTTAACTTAACTGTTCTTTCATGGAAATATCATGTTTCAATTCCCGGAGGGTTTTTTTACCGGCTTTTTGGGGCGCTTCACTCATCTGGTTGGCCACACAGACCTTTCTTAATTTTTCAACATTATTTTCCAGTTCCTGCAATTCTGCTTCAGGCAGATCATCTCCAATGCAATTTTCATATGTCTCTATACTTCTCTTCTTTACTTTAAACTCCTGGTGCCTTCTCAGTGCTCTGTCTTTCATCGTGGCGGCTCCTTCATAACAGTTGCAAGTTTACTGCCGGACCATACCTTTTTGTTTACCCGTATGATGCCTCTTATATAGAACGATAAACATTCAAATTGAAGTTCGCAAGCCGGAATTTATTTTCTGGGGTTTTCCCTGCGCCACTGTTTCGGGCTTTTATAGGTTTTTTTGAGCCGCCAGATGCCTTTGCCGGCGCTTCTCGCCGTTTCTTCTTCTTTTAAATAAAGCTGTATATCAAGGGTTTTCGGCGGAGCGCCCCGATAAACTTCTGCCAGGCCCTGTTTTATGATTTCAAGGTTTATATTTTTCCCATCCAGAAAAATTTCCGCCAATTGCCTGTGATAGTTGTCTGCACCATAGCTTTTCAGGGTAATCTCCCGGTCAATGAGAAGCGTCTCAAGATATGATCGGGCCTCCCTGCTGAAGGGTTGTCCATTCAGCCCATTGGCACCCATCTCCGGTGAATCAATCCCGACCAGGCGGATGCTGAATACAAGATCCATGGCCGAAACCTGAAGGCTATCCCCGTCAAAGATTTTCATTACCTTGAATTTTTGGTGATCATTTTTTCCGGATGTCAGCTTTTCAAAAGCTTTGTTGCTTTCGACGAGTTCTTCAACAGCTTCGCCCGTGGGCGGGGCAATATTGGTATAATGCCTGGTTCCGCTTTCATCGACCCAGAAATAAATATTGCCGTAAAGAAAGCCGCTTAAAATTAGGAAAGTCAGGATGGTTAAAAAAGCCTTCATTTACTGTATGTATCATTATTTTTTGACGAGCACAAAGCAGGACCAGTTTTTATCGTCCCTTTGCCATATAAGCGCAAAGCCTTTTTCGGCATAGGAATTCAAAACCAGGTCTTTTTCCCATTCCCTGAAACCGGATAACACTGCCACCCCGTTTTCTTTCAGGCTTGAAGAAAGGGTTTCAGAAAGGCTCACTAGGGTGGGATACCGGAGGTTGGCACAGGCCATGGAAAAACTATTTTCCCCGGTTTTCATTGTGTCTTCAAGCAGATGGATTTTGCCCGAAAGCCGATTCAGTTCAATATTCCTCCTTGCTTCCCGGATGGAAACAGGATCAATTTCATAGGCTGTGCAGGAGGAAAGCCCGGCAAGGCACATGGCCATGGCAAGAACGCCGGAGCCGGTCCCGATATCGGCTCCGATATCACCAGGCTGAAGGCTTGTCCTCTGATTTTCAAAAAAGCAGAAATCAATGGCATTCAGGCACAAACGTGTTGTGGGATGCTGGCCTGAACCAAAGGAAATGCCCGGCTCGATGATGATTTCAATATGATTTCCGGCCGGACTGGCGGTGGACCAGGGAGGTTTCAGGATAAAATGAGGGGAAATCCGGACCGGTTTTAAAAAGCTCTTTTCAACATAGGTGGACCCATAAAGATAGTGATAGGAGAGTTCTTCGGCATCAACCAGACCCTGCAATATTTTTTTTGCCTCAGAAAAGGGCAAAGAATATTGGGTCTTTATTTTTTTGAGGTATTCCTGGGCCGTCAGCCGGACATCGGATTGATAAAGGATATTTAAAATTTTTTCCTGAATTTCTTTTAGCTCAGGGGGTCTCATAACCTTCTTTTTTTAAGAGATCCTGATACCAGCAGGCAAATTCAAACATTCCCCGTATCTTCTCGTCATTATTGACAATTCCAAGGGCCATTTCAAGGGCGCCCTGGGCAAAGGTGTTGGAATATTCCTCATGGCTCGTGCCGGATAAAAACTCCCGGATAAGGACCTGGGTGGTCCGCTTGGTCTTATCCTTCCGGATATCAATGGGGTCCTTGGGCTCCTGGAAAGGGTCCCAGTTTTCATATCCTTTTTTCAGGATCTGCTTCTGCCCTCTTTGGCCCATGGCGTCAAATATGGCTCTTTTCTTGTCTTGGATCTCTTCCGGCGTGAATTTATCCATCTTTTTTAACTCCCAGATAGTCTTCGTTAAAATCGGTTACCAGGGCCATGGAAACCGGAATAAGCATTTCATGCATCCGGATATTTTTCGAACGGATGTCTTTGACCAGTTGAGCCGAAAGAAGCTGGAGCTGGGTATAAATTTTATCCATGTTCAGGGTGGGATAAGGTTCCCCCTGTTTAAAATTGGTGCGCCCGCAGATATGGCTTGTCCCGGCGGTGGAGGTCGGAATGCCGTATACCCTGCAGGTGATGGGCCGGGATTCATACATGAGACAGAGATTGTTTTCGCCCAGAAGCGGGCATCTTACCCGTTCCATGGACATTTTTCCGACGATATCCAGCTCATTTGCCCCGGCCTTGACTTCCATGAAGGCATCCCGTTTCATCCTGGCCAGGGCCCGGTCTGTTTTATCCGCGATTTCAATGAGATCATTTTTGGCCTTGCCGCTGAATTTTTTCAGGAACCGGTCTTTGAGGTACAAGGCTTCAATCAGGGTGAGGTCAAAAATGGCATAGCAGCAGTCGCTGCATTTCTCCCGGCAGAACACCTCTTTGGGGAATTCGGTTTTAATCCGGTCAAATACGGCATCCGTCATCTGAACCAGGGCTTCATATTTTACAAAATGTTCCCTTAAATTTATTGCCATAGGTTTAATCCTTTATTTACCAATACAAAAATTACTGAAAATAGTGTCCAATATGTCTAAAGAAGCTGTTTCCCCGGTAATGGCGCCAAGGGAATCAATACTGGTTTTAATATCAATGGCCAGAATTTCCTCGACCTGCCCGTTTTTCAATCCGTCCAGGGCGGCTTCAAGACTTTCCACAGCCTGTTCCAGAGCTTTTTTATGCCTCAGGTTCGGAATGACCGGAGATTTTTCCATATCCAGGTCGGCAATACTGATATTGAGAATCTTCTGTTTCAGCTCTTGCACCCCTTTGTTCAAAAGGGCTGAAATTTCAACTGTTGGAATATGCCGGTATTTCTCAGAAAGTTTGGGCAGGTTGTCTTCGCCAAGATCAATCTTATTCACCACAAAAATCACTTTTTTCCCTGGGGGTATGAGTTTTTCAAATTCCCTTTCGGAAAATTCAGCTCCCGGTTCCTTCATATAGAGGATAATATCTGATGTGGTGATATGATCTTTTGCTTTTTCTATTCCAATAATTTCCACAAGGTCATCGGTTTGATGAATCCCGGCCGTATCGGCGATGACAAAGGGCACCCCCTCTATATTCAGTCCCTCTTCAACAGGATCCCGTGTCGTTCCGGGTATGGCGGTGATAATGGAGCGGTCCTTTTCCAGCAGTCGGTTCATGAGGCTTGATTTGCCCACATTGGGCGACCCGCAGATGGTCACCCGGATGCCCTCCTTTAAGAAACAGGCATCATTATGCTGTTGAATGAATTCCCGGCATTTTTCAAGCACATCCTCAAGACCCTGGATCTCCTTTTCCGACGGATGAAAGGGTGCTGAGTCATCAGGAAAATCAATATTGACCTCGATAAGGGATAAAAACCGAATTAACTGTTTTCTTAATTCCTGAATGTTTTTCCCCAGGGTTCCAAGAATCTGGGATGTGGCAAATTTCAAGGCATTGGCGGATTTGGCATTGATGATGTCGGCAACGGCCTCGGCCTGGGTCAGATCAATCCTGTGATTCAGAAAGGCCCTTTTGGTGAATTCACCCGGTTCGGCCAGCCTTGCCCCACATGACAGAACGTCCTCAAGAACAGCCCTTAATACAAACGTGCCTGAATGGGCCTGAATTTCAATCACATCCTCTGCCGTGTAAGAGGAGGGCCCTTTCATGGGGATCAGCAGCACCTCATCGATCACGGCAAAGGTTTTGACATCAAAAATATAGCCGTGAATGACCTTGTGGGATTCTAAGTTTTCCAGGCGCTCAAACCGGAGTTTCTTTTTTGAAAACAATTTTAAAGCAATGCTGAAAGCATCTGGGCCTGAGATCCGGATGACACCAATTCCGCCGCTTCCAAAAGGAGTTGCTATTGCGGCAATTGTATCATTCATAGGCGCTTATTTTTTTACCCGTCTTTTACCCTTGAAAGCGGTTTTCTTTTTTGGAAAAATCACAAGCCGCCGGTAATATCCTTCCCCCATGCTCTGGGTTCTGACCTTTGTATCATCCTTCAGGGCCAGGTGAACAATGCGCCGGTCCTGGGCGCTCATCTGGTTGATGGTGGCAGGGCGCCCCGTTTTCTTAGCCTTGTCCGCCATTTTATAGGCCAGGTGTTTAAGATTGGATTTTCGGGTTTCCATATAGCCTTCAATATCGACCCTTACCCTGACCCGGGCCTCGCTTTTGCGGTTGATGATTTTATCCGTCAAAAACTGCATGGCGTCGAGGGTCTGGCCTTTTCTGCCGATCAAGATCCCTGAATTTCCGCCTTCAATGCAGAGGGTCAGGCGATTCCCTTCGGTCTGGGCGCTGACTTTTGCATCTTCCGTAATCAGATCAGCTATCTTCTGGAGGGTCTCAACCCCTAAAGCAACCGATTCTTCAGTAACATCGACTGCATCTTCTTCTGTTTCTTCTTCATCGGTCTCAACATTTTCATAGGTATCTTCATCAATCTCTTCATTTGCAAAGTCATCTACATAGTCATCACTATCCCCGTCATCATCATCTTCTTCTGTTTCCGGTCCGGACACCAAGGGTTTTTCTTCACGACGGGTTCCTCCCCCAAAGGCTTCGTCCACCATGGAAAGAATCCCTTCCTTTTCTTCAGAGTCGTCTATTTCAGGAAGAAAGACCCTGATCCGGGCTTCTTTTCTGCCGACAATCCCGAAAATACCAGATGTTCCTTCTGAAATGACGTCATATTTCAATTTGTCTTTGGAAAGGCATAATGCCGAACAGGCATTTTTTATAGCAATATTTACATCTTTTCCGCTAAATTCTTGAGTTTTTGTCATAATCTAAGCCGTCCTCCTGCTTATGCGAGTTTCTTTTGAATATAATACTGCTGTCCCATGGAAATGATATTGTTTACAAACATGTAAAGAACCAATCCTGCCGGGAAGTTAATGAATAAAACCGTCATGATCAGTGGCATCAGCATCATCATTTTGGCCTGCATGGGATCACCTGTCGCAGGTGTCATCTTCTGCTGCAACAGGAAAGATGCGCCCATCAACAGAGTCAATACCGGGATGCCGTGGGGGGCATCCATGAATGGAATAGAAAAATTAAAATGAAACAGCCGTTCCGGGGCTGCCAGATCGGTGATCCATCCCACAAAGGGGGCATGCCTCAGTTCAATGGCCTGGTAAAGCATTCTGTAAAGCGCGAAGAAAATCGGCATCTGGACCAGCATGGGCAGGCAGCCGCTGGCCGGATTGACCTTATAGGTCTTGTAAAGGCCCATGACCTCCTGGTTCATTCTCTGCTTGTCATCTTTATATTTTTCCCGGAGTTCCATCATCAAGGGCTGAATTTTTTTCATTTCATTCATGGATTTATAGCTTTTTGTACCCAGGGGCCAGAACACCAGCTTGATGATGACGGTCAAAAGGATAATGGCGATGCCATAGTTGGGAATCACCCCATGAATGTAGTTCATGCCGATGAGAAGCGGTTTGGCAATCACATTGAAAAAACCGAAATTGACGGCCTTGTCAAGACCATTATCGAATTTGCTCAGAACCTTGTGGCTTTTGGGACCCATATAGACGGCAAAAGAATAGGTTTCCTGGCCGCCCTGATTCAAGGGCTCCATTTTCTGGATATATTGATTGGCAATTCTGTCATTGGCGTAGGAAATTACAAGCTTGGCATCGGCCGGATTGCCACCGTCTTTTTGCTTCGACATCAGGGCGGTGAAAAAATACCGTTCCGAATAACCGGCCCAGCCGATTTTTCCGATATAGGTGTTTTTTTCATCCAGGTCATCGGGATCAATTTCAATAAATTCATTGCCGATGAGAGCAGAAGGTCCTTCAAAGGCGAATTTTGATCTGTCCTTGACGGCTTGATTATAAATTCCGGGGATGGAAACCACTACCGCATCGTTTAATGCTGTTCCGGACCCGTTTTGGAAGGTGATGTCATAATCAATGAGATAGGAATCGGATTTAAAGGTGTAACTCTTTTTCACCAGGATTCCCTGGGATGTTTCAAAAACAAATTCAAGGGTTTTTTCCCCTTGAGAGACATTGATCTCGACGGCATCGGTGTCGGCCGTATACACGGCATTTTTCAGGCCGGGGATGGATCGTCCTTCAAGATCAACGGAAAAGATACCTTCGCTGATCTCTTTGGGCACCAATTGTTTTAACGGAGAATTCTTTTCATTGGTTTCAGAATAATTTTTAAGTTCAAAGCTTGTAACGGTGGCTCCGGCTTCTGAAACGACAATATTATACAGCGGGGTTGATACGCTTATGGTGCGATAATTTGTCTTTTGCGGTTCAACGGTTTCAGAAACAACCTCGGTCTTTGACGGGTATTCGGTAACAGCCGGTACGGGGTCCTTTGACTGAACTTCCCCCTGGGTCTGAACTCCCTGTGAAGGAATGCCCGGCTCAGGCGGTTTTACAAAGAAGGCCTGATATCCGACAAGGACCAGTATAGAAAGTACGACAGCGAGTATTAACCGTTTTTGTTCATCCATTTTCTCTCCTAAGTCTTAAAAATATATTGCAACTGCAATTAGAAGAGGAAATACGTCGTGCGTTCGGATAAATTAGGGTACAGGATCAAATCCCCCTGCATGGAAAGGATGACACCGCAGTATTCTTTTTGCCGTTAGAAATACACCTTTCAGGCTGCCGTATCTTTCAATGGCTTCAACTGCATAGGCCGAACAGGTCGGATAATAGCGGCAGTTATGTCCTGTAAAAGGTGATATAAAAAATTGATAAAATTTAATAAATATCAATAATAGCTTTTTCATGATAATGCTATTTTTATAAAAAGTTTATCAAGCTTTTCAATAATCAGCTGATTGGATAGCGTAGCCAGACCCTTCCTTGCGATGATATTAATATCCTTTGGTCCTGAAATATTCTCTTTATTATGCCTGAAATATTCTCTAATGATTCTTTTTATCCTGTTTCGCTCTACTGCATTCCCTACTTTTTTTGATACTGTAATGCCAATTCGATTGTTTTGAGCAGTTCCATTAAGCACAATTGCTATAAAGCTGTCTGTATATACCTTTTTTCCATGTTCTGAAAGTGTTAGAAATTGAGCTCTCTTCAGGAGCCGTACATTTTTTGGCAAACAAAAATTAGTCAATCATTCCCTTTATTAAACGGCAAGCCTTTTTCTTCCTTTTGCTCTTCTGGCGTTGAGGACGCGCCGTCCTCCGGGTGTGGCCATTCGTTTAAGAAATCCGTGCTTTCTAACTCTTTTCCGGTTGCTGGGCTGAAATGTTCGTTTCATAAATAATTAATCCTTACCTAAATAATTTCCATATGTTCACTTCAATACTGTAAACCACCATAAACGCAGGACTTTATCGTTTTTAATTAAAATTGTCAAGAATGATGGGGTATCTTTTTTAATTTATATGGATTCAGAATAGCCTTCTAATAGCCTTTTTGCCAAGGTGTCGATAAATTCATAGGAATCCAGGATTTTTTTTGCACCAGGATCACAAATGGCGGCAAGATCTCCGGTCATATATCCGTCTTCAATGGTTTCAATCACTGTTTTTTCAAGCCGGTCTGAAAAATCTGAAAGCAGGGGCAGCCCGTCCAGTTCTCCTCGTTTTCTTAAGGCCCCGGTCCAGGCAAAGATCAGGGCCACGGCATTGGTTGAGGTTTTTTCCCCTTTCAGGTGTTTGTAATAATGTCTTTGAACGGTTCCGTGGGCAGCTTCATATTCAAAATATCCATGGGGCGAAACCAGGACCGAGGACATCATGGCCAGGGACCCAAAGGCCGAGGCCACCATATCGCTCATGACATCCCCGTCATAATTCTTGCAGGCCCAGAGGATACCGCCTTCGGTCTTCATGATCCGGGCCACAAGGTCGTCGATCAGGGTATAAAAAAAGGAAATCCCGGCGGCGGTAAATTTTTTTTTGTATTCGGTTTCATAAAGGCCTTCGAATATATTTTTAAAGGTCTGGTCATAAATTTTTGAAACCGTGTCCTTGGTTGCAAACCAGCAGTCGATTGTTTCCGCCAGAGAATACTCGAAACAAGCCCTGGCAAAACTTGAAATGGAAGCCTCGGTATTGTGCATTCCCTGGATAATGCCGGGGCCGGAAAATTCCATGATGGTTTCCCGTGTTTCATTGCCCAGGGCATCGGTAAACACGATTTCCGCCTTACCCCCTCGCTCTGTTTTTATTTCAGCGTTTTTATAAACATCCCCATAGGCATGCCGGCCGATGGAAATGGGTTTTTTCCATGATTTTACCGCAGGCTTGATATTATTGACAATGATGGGTTTTCTGAATACGGTGCCGTCCAGCATGGCGCGGATGGTGCCGTTGGGGCTTTTCCACTGTTTTTTCAAACCGTATTCTGCCACCCTTTCCCGGTTGGGGGTGATGGTGGCGTTTTTTACCCCAACCCCATATTTTTTAATGGCATTGGCGGCATCCACCGTTACTTGATCATCGGTGTCGTCCCGGTGTTGAATGCCCAGATCATAATATTCCGTCTTCAGATCGACAAAGGGGTGAATGAGCTTTTCCTTGATCACCGGCCAGAGCACCCGGGTCATTTCATCTCCGTCCAGCTCCACCAGGTGGGTTTTCATTTTGATTTTCTGCATATGGGGTCTCCTTGCGCGAATAGGGGCTGATATTCAATCCAGCCTTTTGTATTTTATCAGGTCTTATTCAATCAGGTCTTATTTTAATAGGGATTCAAATATATGGTATTCTTCAATGTGGTAATTGGGTTCAGGATAGATCGCAATGGGTTTTGAAAACTGTTTTTCAAGGGATGAGATCAGGTGTTTTTCCCGCCCGTGGAGCAATTGGGCGATTTCGGGATGGACTTTTACCGTAAACCGGTTGCCCATCATATCAGCGGCTTCAGTGACAAGGTCCCTGTAAATTTTATGGCAGATGGACTTTCCCGACAGCAGATGGCCATCTCCATTGCAGTAAAAGCAGGGCTCACAAAGGGTCCGGGTCAGGTTGCGGCGGATTCTTTTCCGGGTCATCTGCACCAGCCCTAGCTCGGTCAAGGGCAGGATATTGGTCTGACTCTTGTCTTTTTTCATGGCATCGTTCATCTGGGCCATGACCTTTTCCCGATGATGCTCTTTTTTCATATCAATGAAATCAATGATAATGATCCCGCCGATATTTCGGAGCCTGATCTGGTAGGCAATCTCTTTTACCGCTTCCAGGTTGGTCTTTAAAATGGTTTCGTCAAAATTATGTTTGCCCACATAACGGCCGGTATTGACATCAATGGCCACCAGGGCTTCGGTCTGCTCAATGACGATATAGCCCCCGGATTTGAGCCAGACCTTTTTCTTCAATGCCCTGGCCACATCTCCTTCAATATTGTAGGCATCAAAAATCGATTCCCTACCCTGGTACAGTTCCACAGACAATTTAACATCGGGCATGAGCCGTTTTAAAAAGCGCTGAACATTTTCATATTCTTCCTTTGAATCAATGATCAGTTTATCGGCTTCATTGGCCAGAAGATCCCTTACGGCCCGGAAGGTGACGGTAAGATCTTTATAGATAAGGGACGGGGCCGGAGCGGTTTTAGTCTTGACCAGAATGGCATCCCATGTTTTGGTCAGAAATTCGATTTCTTTTGCAATGGTGTCTTCGTCAATCCCTTCGGCCTGGGTTCTTAAAATATAACCGAATTTGTTTTTGCGGATGGATAATAAAAGGTCTTTCAGGCGGACCCGTTCGGTGTCATTTTCAATTCTTTTTGAAATACCGATATGATCCACCGTGGGCATCAATACCATATAGCGGCCGGCCAGGGAAATATGGGTGGTCACCCTGGGCCCCTTGGTCCCGATGGAGGATTTTGCCACCTGAACCAGTATTTCCTGCCCTTCCGTCAAAAGCTCCTCAATACCGCAGTCATGATTCATGGATGCTTTCCAGGAAGGAAGGCCGTCCGTCATTTCCCCGGATTCCATCTCCGCTTCCCCGGACTCTACATCCCCCTCATTGCCCTGTTCAAATTCCTGGTACATGACATGGCCGGCCGTATCCAGGACATCATCCACATAGATAAAGGCGGCCTGGTCAAACCCGATGTCCAAAAAGGCGGCCTGCATCCCGGGTAGAACCCGTTGAACCCTTCCCTTATATATGTTTCCGGCAATGGAGGTCTCATCCGGTCTTTCAATAAAAACCTCCACCACCGTGCCGTTCTCAAGAAGCGCCACCCGGGTTTCATGGGGGGCTGAATTGACAACGAGTTCTTTTAACATGGATCTATCCTTGTTTTATTTTTGTTGTTTCATCTTTGTTATCCTGATGGAGGCCAGGGCTTTTTCATCCAGTTTAAAACAATTTGTCAGTATTTCCATGGGCCTTACGGTTCGTTCATTATAAGGTTTCAGTATCATTTCAAGGGTATATAAATTAATATAAGATATTTTCTCAACGGATTTTCTCAAATCCGTGGTCCGGGTTTTCCCCTTTTTGCTCAAATCCTGAACTATAAATTCCGATAATCGGGAAAAATTTTCCACGGCTTCCTTGTCAAAGGATCCTTCCGAAAACCAGATGGTATATCGGGCGGAGTTTTCATCTTCATTTTTGGACCGTCTGAAAGGTCTGCACCCGGTAATGAAAAGGCCCTGGGGAAGTTCTTTGTTCAGGGCATCCACAATTTTATCCGGCGGTGTTCCGTTTTCAAAATAGATCCACAGAATCTCTTCTTCGCTTTCCATGCCGACGGGCAGGGCGTTTTCAAAAGAAATCTGCATCAAAGGATTAAACCCCTGGGAATATCTGGCTGTGAGTCCCGCTCTTTTGACGGCCCGCTGAAAAATGATCCCCAGTTCAAGATGGCCAAAGAACCTGGCGCCATCCAGTTTGGAAAAGGAGAGTTCAAATTTGGTGAAGGCATCGTCCGGCAATCGTTTCTGATCCGGAAAAGGAAGAGAGTCCGCCTCCAGGATAACCGGAATGCCGTCGTAAAGAACAGGCTTGATCCGTTTAAAATCACAGACTCCGCAACCGTTGCAGTCATGATCCCGGCAGTCCGGGGTAAGGGACTTTTCTTTGGCTTTTTGAAATTCCTGTTTTAAAAATTCCGGGCTGACACCCGAATCAATATGATCCCAGGGAAGAGGCTCATCCTCATCCCTTTCACGGGTCGTATAGAACAAAGGATCAATCCCGGTTTCCTCAAAGGCTTGCCGCCACAAGGAAAAATCGAATTTATCCGTCCACCCGTCCAGGCGGCAGCCCTTTTCAAAAGCAGACACCAGAAGTTTGGATAATCTTCTGTCTCCCCTTGACCAGACCCCTTCCAAGAGGCTCATTTCAGGGCTCTGCCATTTCAGGTTGATTTTGGGATGCCTGAGGTTATTTTTCAGATATTGCAGTTTTTCCCTGGCCTCAGTCAGAGAAATCTGGGGAACCCTTTGAAACGGAGTATGGGCCTTGGGAATAAAACAGGTGGTGCTGACATTGATGGTCTTTTTGCCTTTGGCATAGGAAGAGGCCAGCCGCCTTGACAGCCGGCAGATGGCCTCAATATCTTCCACGGTTTCAAAGGGCAATCCCAGCATGAAATACAGCTTGATATTTTTCCAACCCAGATTCATTGCGTTTTCAACGGTTGATAGGATGCTGTCTTCGGTCAGGTTCTTATTGATGATGTCTCTCAGCCGCTGGGATCCGGCCTCAGGAGCAATGGTGAAGCCCGTTTTTCGAACCTTTTTGATGATCTGCATGAGATCCGGGGTGAGTTTTTCCGCCCTGATGGAGGGAAGGGAGATGGCATTGCAGTGTTCCTGCCCGATGGCATGCAGGCGCTTCATCAATTCCGTCAGGCTTGAATAATCCCCGGTGCTCAGGGACAAAAGAGAGATGTCGGAATGGCCGGTGGTTTTTAAAGAGGTCCTTGTGATGTCAATCAGGTCCTCCAATGATCTTTCCCTCACCGGCCGGTATATCATGCCGGCCTGGCAGAACCGGCAGCCCCTCGAACAGCCCCGGGCAATTTCAAGCCTTAACCGGTCATGGACCGGTTTTGCAAAGGGGATAATGGGAGAAACAGGAAAGCTCTCCTTGGTCAGGCTCGGCAAAAAGGCCCGCCGGACGGTCCGGTAATCTTCAAACACAGGGCTTAGATGCTGAAGACCGTCCCGATTATAGGCCGGGGTAAAAAAGGAGGGAATATAGACCCCGTCTATTTTAGACAAAAGCCTCAGCAGGGTCTTTTTTTGGCCATCCCCCTCTTTTTTAAAGGCCATGACAAGATTTGCAATTTCTACGGATACCGCTTCTCCGTCCCCGATGACAAAGGCGTCGAAAAAATCGGCCAGAGGCTCGGGATTAAAGGCGCAGGGACCTCCTCCGATGACCAGGGGAAAGAGGCGTTCCCTGTCCCTTGCATAAAACGGGATGGAAGACAGGCTTAACAGAGTAAGAATATTGGTGAAATTCAATTCATACAAAAGGCTGGTGCCGATGATATCAAAGCTTTTCAGCTCTTTTTTGGATTCCATGGACAGACAGGGAATCTTTTTTTGGGACAGCAGGGCTTCCATATCCGGGGCCGGGGCAAAAAAGCGTTCGGCTGCTATCTTTTCATGGCTGTTTAAAATCGAGTATAGGATCTGAATCCCGAAATGGGAGGTTCCGATTTCATAGAGATCCGGAAATACCAGGGCAAAGGTCAGGTCCACGGTTTTCAGATCTTTTCGAATGGTATTGATTTCATTGCCGACATATTGGGTGGGCCGCTGAACCTGAGAAAGGATGTCTTGATAATTTTGCTTGTGCATGATACTGATTTTTATAAAAAAACCTTTTCGGTATAGGGTGTACTCAAATTTTTTAATCTAATATTTTTTGCAGGATAAAGCAATGAAAAGAACCAAAATCAATGCACTGCTCAGGCTTGATCAATCCCCCGGAGACGTGCTTGTCAAAGGCTGGGTCAGAACAAAGCGGGACTCAAAAGAATTCTCCTTCATGGAAATCAATGACGGATCTTGCCTTACCAATATCCAGGCCATTGCAGATAAGGGTCTGGCCAATTATGCAGAAATCGGAGCCCTTACCACGGGAAGTTCGGTATCGGTTTCGGGAACCCTTGTGGAATCTCCGGGAAAGGGCCAGAAATGGGAAATCAAGGCCAGAGAAATTGAGATTATCAATCTTGCACCGGACTCCTACCCGCTTCAGAAGAAAAGACATTCCGATGAATTCTTAAGGACCATTGCCCATTTGAGACCCAGAACCAATAAATTCGGAGCCGCCTTCCGGCTCAGGTCGGAAATGGCCTATGCCGTTCATAAATTTTACAAGGAAAAGGGATTCCGGTATCTGACCACCCCCTTGATCACCGGGTCCGACTGCGAGGGCGCCGGAGAAATGTTCAGGGTGACCAGCCTTGATCCTGAAACCGTTCAAAAAATGGGGAAAATGGATTTCAGCCTTGATTTTTTCGGCCGGGAATCGAATCTGACCGTGTCCGGCCAATTGTCTGCGGAAATGTTTGCCCTGGCCCTGGGAGATGTGTATAGCTTCGGCCCGACCTTCAGGGCGGAAAATTCCAATACCAGCCGCCATGTAGCCGAGTTCTGGATGCTGGAACCGGAAATGGCCTTCTGTGATTTAAACGGCAATATGGATCATGGGGAAGAATTGGTCAAATACCTGACCCGTCATGCCGTGGAAGAATGTGCCGAAGACCTGTCCCTGTTTCAAAATTTTGTGGACAAAACCCTTACAGATAGGCTTGATATCCTCCTGAATTCGGAATTTGCACGGATCACCTATACCGAGGCCGTGGACATCCTGAAAAAATCCGGCCAGCGTTTTGAATTCCCGGTGGAATACGGCACAGACCTCCAGTCCGAACACGAACGGTTTCTGGCGGAAACCTATTGCAAAAAGCCGGTCTTTCTGACGGATTATCCCAAGGGGATCAAGCCCTTTTATATGCGGGTGAATGAGGACGGAAAAACCGTGGCTGCTGTGGACCTCCTGGTGCCGGGAATCGGAGAGCTCATCGGCGGCAGCCAGAGGGAAGAGCGCCTGGATGTGCTTGAAGACCGGATGAAAAAGATGAACCTGCCCCTGAAAAATTACTGGTGGTACCTGGATTCCAGAAAATACGGATCTGTTCCCCATGCCGGTTTTGGCATGGGATTTGAACGGTTTTTAATGATGATTACCGGTATCGGCAATATCAGAGATGTGATCCCCTTCCCCAGAACTCCGGGCAGCATTGATTTTTAACCCATGACCAATTTTTATTTTGATGTTGAAACGGTCATCCGTATTCTCCGGGCTTTGCAGGAGGGGAAAAAAGACATCCTGGTGTCCCTGGATCTCAACCTGACGGAAAAGCTTTGGCCTATTCAAAAGGACCGGCTGATCCTGGACCCAGATGTGTCTATTGACCGGAAAATGCTGGAGGCCGTGGCTTCAAGACGAAATATAATTTTCAGGCTCCGGGACAATGCCCTGACCCCTCTTGAAATCCGGAGCCATGCCTATTATAAGCTTTCTCCCACCAGAACGGCCCCCATCCTGGAAATTGACGGCATCAAGATGCACCGCTCAAAGGAGATGGATCCCTTGGCGGATGCTCAGAAAAAGACCCGGATGGTGGTTTCAACAGGAGATACGGTTCTGGATACCTGCGGCGGTCTTGGCTATTCAGCTTTTTTTGCCCTGAAAGCCGGGGCTAAAAAAGTAATATCAACGGAAAAAAGCCATGAGGTCATCCAGCTTCGCAACCTGAATCCCTGGCTGAAAAAATGGAATGGGGATGCACTTGAGTTCGTCCATGCAGATATCACCCAATATATTGACGGTATGGAAAGCAATATGTTTAACAGCGTGATTCATGATCCCCCGAGATTCACATCCAAAACCGGGGATCTGTACGGGAAAAAATTCTATGAAGGGCTTTTCAGGGTCATGGCGCCCCGATCAAAACTTTTCCATTATACCGGTATCCCCAAAAAGATCAAAACCGGCGACCGGTTTGTTGTAAATACGATAAAACGGCTTGAAGCTTCCGGATTTCACTCTGTTATGTTTAAAGATGACCTCCAGGGCGTTTTTGCAAAAAAGGATTGATCCGGCCGGGGGATAATTTCCTTTCAAAAACCGATGTTGAATGATAAAACAAACCGCTGAATGGATGGGATCAATATTCAGGAGTTGAAAGTGGAACCGGAAATAAAAATCAGAGGCTATCACACCGACCTTTATCAGCATGTCAACAATGCAAGGTATCTTGAATTCCTGGAAGAAGGGAGGTGGCAACTTCTGGAAGACCATCTGGACCTGGAAGAATTCATACAAAAGGGATTTTCATTTTTTGTTGTTAACATTAATATTTCCTATAAAAGCCAGGCCAGGGCTGGAGATATCATTGTCATCCGGTCCGGACTTAAAAAGATCGGAAACAAGAGCGCCGTCTTCCGGCAGCAGATTATCAACAAAGGCACAAAGACGGTCTGCGTTGATGCGGATGTGACCTTTGTGATCGCGGATATCAACGGGAACCCCATGAAATTTCAGGGAGATCTAAGGGAAAATTTACTGAAGATCCCTTTATTTGAAGGATACAACAAATGATCATCACTCTTCTGGATTACGGCGCCGGAAACGTCCGAAGCGTCGTCAATGCCATAGAAAAGATAGGCGGTAAGGTTAAGACGGTGCAAACTCCTTCTGATATAAAAGATGCGGAGCGACTGCTCTTCCCGGGTGTAGGCAATTATGAAAACATGATCAACATTCTCAACCGGAAACAGTATATCCGGCCTTTGAGGGAATATCTTAAGGCAGACCGGCCCTTTTTGGGGATCTGTCTGGGGATGCAGGCCCTTTTTGAAGGCAGTGAGGAGGATTTCTCCGGCAATGAAAGCATCGGACTTTTCAAGGGAAGGGTCAAACGGTTCAGGACAGAGCTCGCCGTTCCGCACATCGGATGGAATGGGGTCAACCTGAAAAAAGACTCCCCTGTGTTCGAGGGAATCGGGGAAGACGCCAAATTTTATTTTGTTCACTCCTATCATGTGGTGCCGGAGGATGAATCCGTCATTCTTACCACCACGGATTATGACTATGCCTTTGTCAGCAGTGTTCAAAAAGGCAATATCATCGGTACCCAGTTTCACCCGGAAAAAAGCGGTTCCGCCGGTATCCGGCTGCTTGAAAATTTCATGACTCAAAAAGACCTGAAACCGGGAAAACCGGTTGACGTCAGGGGAAAGGGTCTGTCGAAAAGGATCATCGCCTGTCTGGATGTGAGGAGCAATGACCAGGGCGATCTGGTGGTCACCAAGGGCGACCAGTATGATGTGCGGCAGCAAGGCGATGTCAGAAATCTCGGAAAACCTGTGGATCTGGCCCGGCGGTATTATGAAGAAGGGGCTGATGAAATCACCTTCCTCAATATCACCGGGTTCAGGGATTTCCCGCTTAAAGATATGCCCATGATCGAAGTTTTGGAACAGACCAGCAAAAATGTCTTTGTCCCGTTGACCATCGGCGGAGGGATCAGGGATTATACGGACAGCAAAGGGAAAACCTATACGGCCCTGGACGTGGCCTCCCAATATTTTCGCTCCGGAGCGGACAAGGTCTCCATCGGCAGTGATGCCGTGTTGATTGCGGAAGAATATGTGAAAACAGGGAAAAAAACAGGAACCAGTTCTATTGAACAGATTTCAAGGGTCTATGGAAACCAGGCTGTTGTCGTTTCCATTGATCCCAGACGGGTGTATGTGGCTTCGCCGGATGAGGCCAAACCCCATCACGCGATCCCCACCCAATTCTCCGGCCCCAACAATGAATCCTGGTGCTGGTATCAGTGCACGGTCAAAGGCGGCCGGGAAGGCCGGGAAATGGATGCTGTCACCCTGGCAAAGGCCTGCGAGGAGCTGGGGGCCGGCGAAATTCTATTGAACTGCATTGACAAGGATGGCACCAATTCAGGATTCGATCTTGAACTCATCAATGCGGTTAAAAAAGCGGTTTCCATTCCTGTCATTGCTTCCAGCGGGGCGGGTTGTGAAGCTCATTTTGCAGAGGTCTTTGAGAATACCGGCGCAGAGGCTGCACTGGCAGCCGGTATTTTCCACCGGAAGGAAGTGCCGATCCAACGGGTAAAGCAGTTTCTTTCGGGCAGAAACATTCCTGTGAGGGCCATGATATAGCTTTTTTGCTTGCAATTTATAAAATTTCAAGCGTAGTATAATTTTTGATTTTAGGTACCCCTGTTTCATAACTTGCGTCATTTTGTATATTTTATTAGCCGCCCTTGCTTCCTTGATGCAATGGCGACTCAGACGAGGAGTAAAAATGGTAAACATCGGTTTTGATAAAAAGCTTTATATCGGTTCCATAGGCATTATCTTTCTTACGATTTTGATCATAGCAATGGTCAATTTTTATCAGAGTAAAAATTCTTTTCTTGCCAAAGGGCAGACCAGTATTCAAAATGTGTCCGATGTCCTTTTAAAAACCATTCAACTCAAATACAACCTTCAAAAGGAAAAAATCGATGCCGACATGGGAGCCCTTGTCTCAGAAAGCACAGGGGGAGGAAATGTTATGCTGGTCGCGTCTAGAACCATGGACATGGATATTTACAATGTCAATTCAGGTGCAAAAGAAAAGATAACCCTTCCGAAAATCATTTTCGGACTTGAATTTGCCACCGGCAATTTTGTGACCGTGGATAAAATCGCTCAATTCAGCACATCGGACATTGCCGTGTACCAGCTCCATGACAACAAGCTGATCAAGGTGTCCTCCAGCGTTAAAAATAAAGATGAATCCAGGCTCATCGGTGAATATTATCCAGCCGACTCCGGTGCCTACAAATCCGTAATAGAGGATAAGCCCCATCAATTTATCACCGAAAAGGGGGCCGCGATTTCCATGCAGGTTCTTCAGCCCTTTAGGGATAAGCTGGAAGGGACCATGATCGGCGCCTATTCCGTTGCAAGCAAAATTCTGACCCCCGACCTGATTGAACTTATCAACAAGGTGAATGTCGGAGGATACGGATACTCTTTTGTCTGCAATTCGGGGGGGGAGATCCTCATCCACCCGGACAAGACTTTTCAATCCATGAAAGTTCAGGATTTTAAAAACGGAAAAGATATTCTGAACGGAAAGTCCGGATTTGCGGTCTATGAACATGAAGGCAAACCCTATTATGCCTATGCCACCTATTTTCAGCCCTGGGATATCTATTTCGTTGTGGCGGTATCCGAAGGTGAACTCATGACCGGGGTCAACAAACAGATTCTCACCGGCGTCGCCATCTCCGGCACCATTGCCCTGATCGTCGGGATTCTTATCATCGGGTTCATGAACCGGCAATTGATGAAAAGCATGAACGGCATGGCCACCCTTGCCAAGGAAGTTGCCAATGGAAATTTCCAATACAGTTTTGCCTATGAAGCCAAGGATGCCATCAAAGATACGGTGGATTCCATGAATGAGATGGTAAAGGGACTTGCCCAGATGATCAAAGACCTGAATTCGGGTGTTCATACCTTGAGTTCCGCATCCGGAGAACTAAATCTGATTTCCGATAAAATGACGGAAGGCTCTGAACTAACCGTTTCAAAAGTCAATACCGTTGCCTCTGCTGCGGAAGAAATGAGTGTGAATATGGATTCCGTGGCCGCGGCCATGGAACAGGCCAGCACCAATGTTGAAATTGTCGCCAACGGCACTGCGGAAATGAGCAAAAATATTGAAAAAGTGGCTCAGAACTCCAACCATACCCGTGAAATCACCAACAAGGCCGTTGAAAAAGCCCAGCAGACATCTAAACGGGTCAGCGAACTCGGCCGGGCTGCCGAGGCCATCAATAAGGTGACGGACACCATCAACGGCATCAGCTCCCAGACCAATCTTCTGGCCCTGAATGCCACCATTGAGGCGGCAAGGGCAGGTGAAGCCGGAAAGGGATTTGCCGTTGTAGCCAATGAAATCAAGGAACTTGCAGGCCAGACCGCCCGTGCAACAGAAGATATCGCCAGGAATATCCAGGAAATCCAGGATCAGATCGGCGGCGCCGTTACCGAAATCCAGGATATCTCCAAAATCATCAACCAGATCAATGGGTTTGTGAATGAAGCGGCCACAGCCATTGAGCTTCAATCCGACACCACCAACGCCATTGCGGAAAATATCGGCCAGGTGTCCCAGGGCATCCAGGAAGTTAACGTCAATGTGAGCCAGAGTTCCCAGGTATCCGGCCAGGTGGCCCAGGAGATCAGCGATGTTCTCAAGGCTTCTCAGGAAATCAACAGCCTGTCCTCAACGGTGAAGGAAAAAGCAACCCTGCTGAACGATGTCATGCTTCAGTTGCAGGCCATGACCGAAAAATTTAAAATTTAGGGATTAAATCAGGTTTAACAGGTTTTCAACCTCCTGCATATTGACGGCAAACAGGGCAATGACCCGTGAAATATCATCGGCGTCCATGCCCAGCGCCTTCATGGCCTCCGCATTAAAGCGGTAGGCAAGGCCGTCGGACCCGACGCCGATGCCGATCATCATGCAGATGCAATCGGCCAGGTAAACCGTTGCGACTTCCTTGTCCGAGACCATTGAAATATCCGAGAGATGATGGTGCCGGATGAGTTTGACCATCCTCGGTGAAAATTTCCACATTTTTGCGATCATGCCGCCCAACTCGGCATGGTCCACACCGATGATTTTTTTTTCAGCCTCCCTAAAGCTCAGGCCGCCATCGACCACCAGGGTCGATATCTTTTCAAAGGAATCCAGAACAAATCTGTCCAGAACCGTTTTCCCAATATCCTTTAGAAGGGCTGCCGTATAAATCGTATTCTTATTGTTCAGGGACAGCCTTTTGGCGATCTGTTTTGCGATCAATGCCGAAGATACGGAATATTTCCACATGGCGCCTTCATGCAGGCCGTATCCTTCCTGTTTTCCGGACAACAGTTTTACCCCGGATTTCATTAAAACGATTTGAACCACCTGATCGATACCGAGAAGCGTTACGGCATCCTGAACGGATTCGGCAGGGTGTTTCAGCCCGAAATAGGCGGAATTGCAGGTTCGCAAAACACTGGCCGTGACGGCCGGGTCATATTGAATGATATTGGCCACTTCAGCCATGGAACTGTCCGGCCTGTCAACCACTTCAAGAATCTGATGAACAACGGGCGGAATGGGTTTCAGATTTTTAATGTCCCTGACCAGTTCCTGGATGGCGCTCATATTTTCCCCTCAAGAAATTCAACTGCCCTGAATTTAATTTGTATTACATCCCTTACCAGGGAAGAACACGGTTGGCAATGAAATTTAGGAGGAAAAAGGGCTAATTCCTATTTTCTTTTAACAGATCCCGGCCCTTATCCGGAAGGATTTTAATGATGCCCGGCATCACGGTATTCCGGCCGTTCAGTTTTGCCTTATAAAGCATGGTGTCGGCATCTTGGATGATTTTTTCCATTCCGGTGTCCCGGCCCATTTCAGACACGCCGAAGCTGGCGGTGATTTTTATCTGATGGTCGCCGTGGGTGACTGTTTTTCGGGCAATCTGGCTCCTTAATCGGTCTGCAAGCTCTATGGCCCTGGTTTTATCAGTATCCGGAAGGATGGCAATAAATTCTTCACCGCCGTACCGGGCAAGGATATCGCCGGTTCTCATGTTCTGTTGAACAATGGCGGATACTTCTTTGAGAACCTTATCTCCTGCAGGATGGCCATAGGTATCATTGATGGTTTTAAAATGGTCCAGGTCAAACATGAATAAGGACAATTTTGTTTTATGCCGCACAGCGCCTGAAATATTTCTTTTGAGCTGATTTTCAAATTCCCTTCGGTTATAGCATCCGGTCAAAGGGTCAATCACCGCCGCATCCCTTAGATCTTCGATTCTGATTTGCCGGGAGAGTGCGACGGAAGCGCCTTGGAGAATGAGGTTGACGATTTCGTCATGGTAGAGGGAAAGCTGTTTTTTGGCCAGCATATATAGCCTGAAACTCATATTTTCTTCATGGATTTCATAATATAAAAGATCCTTCATATCAAAGGACAATTCAGGCTCATCTTCATAAAACCGATGATTCAGATAATTCAGGCTGTTGTTGTTTTCAAAACCGAAATCCTTGAGGATAATATCTTCCAGAGATTTTTTATACATCCTCGGGTCCAGCCAGATGTCCACCCCGCCTTGTTTTTTCATAACAAGGGCAAAGAGTCTGTAATTCAGAATATCTTTTAAACAAAGGGCGACTTCGTGAATAATATCTGTTGGGGATTGTTTTTTATTCAAAGCAAGGATGTGCTCTGCCAATTTTTTATGGTCCGCCTGTTTTTCCGCTGCCCTGAAGAGCATGGAAAATAATGCCGTTAGTTTTCCGGGTAGGCTGCCGATGGTCTGGTTCATGTTTTTTCCCTAATTTCAGGTTCATATCAGATCCTGGAAAGGGATAAGCAATACTTGTGCCTGTGCAGCAATAAGAATAATTATTGTTTAAATTCGGTATGTTGAAAATTTTTACCTGTTTTTTTACCTGCCTTTAACAGGGAAAAATTTTCTTTGCGTCATGAATTTGACAGCCCATTTTTCAAATCCATATCAGGCTTTGCCAAATTTCAGGCGAACCGCTGTTCCTCCGGAATGAAAACAATCCTCCGGTGTTTGACAGGCAGGACAGAGGGAGATGTCACCGGGGCAGAGATCCGTGTCTTCTGGAATGACCGGGCACCGGGTCGAATCGATCCTGAGGGCATAAGGATAGCGTTCGGAAAAGAGTTTGATCCTTAACAGATCAAAACCCCGGCCTCCGGCATTAAAATCATAGGGGTTTTTCGTGGCATAATGGATGGATTCCGGGGGCGTGAAATAGTTTTCAAGGATGAGCCGCCGCTTTTCCCGGGTCAGGCCGATGCCGTAATCCTGGATGATGAGTTCCGGCTGATGGTCCGTGGTCCTCAGCGTGATATCGATTTTCCCGGCGTCCGGGGTATATTCAACGGCATTGCGGATCAGCCCCTTTATGACGATATCCAGAATTTCGGAAGGCATGTGGACGGGTGGGGTTTTTTCAATCCTGATGCCCAGAAACAAACGGCGATGGGAAAACTCGGGCCGAAGTTGACGGAGGCTTTCTTCCAGGTATTCATCCAGGTGAAGGGTTCGGGATTTGAGATCCTTTGGTGCAAACAGGGTTTCCAGTTTACGATGAATTTTCCCGGCCAGACCGGCATCTTCCGATTCAAGAGCGATGAGCGAATCCAATTCATCCCGGCAGGCATCCATGAGCCGGGTCAGGAGGTGGTGGGCCTTGAACTCTTTTTTCCGTAACAGGTCTTCCACCTCATACTGGATGTCCAGGATGCGTTGAAGATTTCTCCGGCCCCGGTTCAAAATGGTTTCAATGGGCTGGGAGTTGATGCCCAGGGCATTCATTTTTTTTGACAGCAGCGTCATGGAGGCTCCCACTACGGATACGGGGGTTTTCAGCTCATGGGCAAGGTGGTTGATGACCTTGTCCTTGGCCCGGTTTAAGGTCTTCAGCTCCTTATAGGATTTTCTCAGGGCCTCATTGATCCTTGTGTTCTCGATGGGCAGGGCAATGGTGCTGGCCACCATGCTCAACAGCTCCATATCCGTTGTGTCGAAGGTTCCGTGTAATTTATTGACCACCGCTGCCACGCCAATGGTCCGGTCCTGTAGTTGAATGGGAACGGACAGCATATTTTTGGTGACCATATCGGTTTCTTCATCCACCCGCCGCAGGAAAAAAGAACATTGGGACACATCTGGAATCATCAAGGGTTTTCCTGTTTTATACACATGGCCGGTAACGCCCTGGTCAGCGGGAAATTTGATTTTCTTGAATAATTTTTCCGATTCCTTGTCCCGGAACTGGGCTGAGAAAAAATAGAGCTGGTCTTTTCTCTGGTCGGCCAGGAGAATGAAGGCTCCTTCTACGGAAATAAGCTTTTGAATCTCACTGTTAATAAGGGCGATGAGATCCCCCAGTTTTTGATAGCTGTGGAGGGCCTTTGAAATCCGGAACATGATCTGGTTGGTCTTGGCCATGCGTTTTTCAACGGTCATATCCCTTAGGATCAATACCTGTCCCACGGGTTTATCCTCTTCGTCATAGAGAATGGAGCCGTTGATGACAATATCCAGAATCCGGCCGTCCTTGGTATATCTCTGGGTTTCGAAATCATGAACCAGTCGGTTTTGATACAATAATCGCATTCCCTGATTTGCCTGGGCAATGAGATGGTCCGGAATAAACCGGATGTTTTTGCCTTTGACCTCCTTCAATGTCCAGCCGAAGACCCGTTCAAAGGCAGGGTTGATATATTCCACCGTATTGTTGAGGCTGAATACGAATACCGGGTCCGGCAGAAATTTCAACATGGCATTCAGGCGTTTCTGGGCCAGACGGCTTTCCCGGTACAATTGGGCCGTTGATTTTTTGATATTCCGTGAGCCTTCCTTTTCCGGCCCCCTATCCAATGGTTTCATCGAACCTCGCCATAAAATGGGTCATTTGTTATCCTAGGTCCGCCCTGTACAACCTCAGGCTATTGGTGACCACCGATATGCTGCTGGCGGCCATGGCCATGGCCGCCAGGATGGGATGAAGCTGTCTTAAAAAATCCGGGAACTGATCAAAGGGGGCCAGGATTCCGGCGGCCACAGGGATCAGGATGATATTATAGACAAAGGCCAGGAACAGGTTCTGCCGGATGGTGGCAATGGTCTTCCGGCTGATTTTAATGGCCTTGGGGATACCGGTCAGATTTCCGCTGGAAAGGATGATATCCCCGGTTTCAATGGCCACATCCGTGCCCGTGCCGATGGCAAATCCGATATCTGCCTGTGCCAGGGCCGGGGCGTCATTGATGCCGTCCCCCACCATGCCCACCAGGACCCCGTCCTTCTGGAGCTGTTTCACCCGGTCGGATTTTTCATCGGGCCGGACTTCGGCTTCCACGTCATCCACCTGGGCTTCGGCGGCAATGATCTTGGCCGTTTCCAGGTTGTCGCCGGTGAGCATGACCACGCGCAGGGCCTCGTCATGAAGCTCCTTCACCGCCTGTTTGGATTCGGGTTTCAGCACATCAAAAACCGCCACCACCCCCAGGGCCGTGCTGTCCTTTACCAGGACCATGACGGTTCTTCCCTTTTTCTGCAATTCGAGGATCAGGGTTTTGGCCTCATCTTCCAGGCCGGACTTCTGCTCAAACCATCGGGGCTTGCCGAACCGATACGTCTCGCGCTTGATTTGGGCCTCCACCCCGAAACCGCTGTGGGCCTTGAAATTGAGGGGGTCCTCAAGGGCCAGGCCCTTTTCCAGGGCATAAGAGACAATGGCTTTGCCGATGGGATGCTCGGACCCTTTTTCCAGGGAAGCGGCCAGGGTCAGCAGCGCTTCCGGGGAAAGACCTGAGGCCCGGGTCGGGACAATATCCACCACCGCGGGTTTCCCCAGGGTCAGGGTTCCGGTCTTGTCCATGACGATGATTTTAAGTTTGGCCGCATTTTCAAGGGCCTCGCTTCTTTTGAACAAAATTCCGTTCTCGGCCCCTTTTCCCGTTCCCGCCATAATGGCCGTGGGGGTTGCCAGGCCAAGGGCACAGGGGCAGGCAATGACCAGGACCGCCACCATCCGTATCATGGAAGGAACAAATTCTCCGGTGACCCCCCACCAGATACAGAAGGTGACCAGGGCAATGCCGATGACCCCGGGCACGAATACGGCTGCCACCTTATCGGCCAGGGCCTGGATGGGAGCTTTGCTGCCCTGGGCCTCCTGGACCAGCCGGATGATCCGGGACAGCAGCGTATCTTTTCCCACGCCCGTGGCCCTGAATTTTAAAAGCCCTTCCCCGTTGACGGTGCCTCCGGTGACCCGGTCCTCCTTTGCCTTGTCCACGGGAATGGGTTCTCCGGTGAGCATGGATTCGTCAACAAAAGAATTTCCCTCGACAATGATCCCATCCACGGGAATTCGTTCCCCCGGCCGGATCAGGATGATATCGTCCACCTGGACCATGGCAATGGGGATTTCCTTTTCCTGCCCGTCCGCGATGATGGTGGCGGTTTTGGGCTGAAGGCCCATGAGTTTTTTGATGGCGCTACCGGTTTTGCCCTTGGTCCGGGCTTCCAGGAGTTTGCCGAATTTGATCAGGGTGATGATGACGGCGGAGGTTTCAAAATACACATGGCCGTGGCCGCCGGGAACCAAAAGGAGGGCCAGGGAATAAAAATAGGCCACGGAGGACCCGAGAGCGATGAGGACATCCATATTGGCGCTTTTATTTTTCAGGGCCTTATAGGCGCCGAAATAATAGTCCATCCCGGTGTAAAACTGGACCGGACTCGCCAGGAAAAGGAAAAACCAGTTGACCCAGGGGGCATGGCTCCAGGACCCGATGAAGCCGAAATCCCTTGACATGCTGATCAGGAACAGGGGCAGGGCAAAAGCCGCCCCCACGATGAATTTCCGGGTCTGGTCCCTTATTTCCAGATGCCTGGCAATCTCTTCGGCATCCTCTTCCTTGCCTTCTTCGGCAAGAACCAGATCAAAACCGATCTTCCGGACTTCGGCAACAATGCCATCCAGGGAAACAATGGAGGGAATATACTCCACGGTCAACCGTTCCGAAGCAAAATTCACCGTTGCCAAGACCACCCCTTCCACCTTTTTATTCAGGGTCCTTTCAATGCTGGCCGCGCAATTGGCGCAACTCATGCCCGTCACCGGGAATTCTTTTCTGCCCACGGGCACATTAAACCCGAGGTCCCTGATTTTCAGGAGGATCTCCCTTGACCGGATCTTTTCCGGGTCATAGGACACCCTTGCCTGTTCGGCGGCAAAATTCACCTGGACCTCGGTCACACCCTCCAGCTTAGTCACCGTTCTTTCAATGCTGGCCGCGCAATTGACACAGCTCATCCCGGTAATGGGAAGGGTCAGGGTTTCCTTGCTCATACACACCTCCGCACGAATATATAGAGACTGATTTCAGCCATTTTATACCACTTTCTCACTATAACCATAAAAAACGGATTTGCAAAAGATGCAAATTTTCTTAGGGGGTATTGATCATGAAAGTCATCGTGTGCAAATTACCCAATACCTGGACGGAGACCGGGGCTGGGTCCTGAAGACCACCTCAAAGTCCAGACCGTTTTTAACCCTGGATATCGATCTTTCCGCCGCAAAAAAAGCAAAGAACGGCTATCCCCGGTATGTAAAGGATTAGCCCGCGGGCCGGGGAATATCCGCCACGGTATTTTCCGGGCCCCCTGATCCGGGAGGAAGAAACACGGCCCTGGAGGTCTTTCCGTCGACCCGGATCAGGATGGGGGCCTCAAACCGGACATGCTTCAGATAGGGGGTTGTATTTTCATATTCCCGGTTCTTCAGAAAATTATAATCAATGAAGTCCTCCCCCTTGTCCGAGATGGTGATATAGCTGATGCCCAGGGAAGTGATATTCTGGAAAAAATGGGACCCCTGGGAAGGATCGGCCTTGATGCTTTCAATGGTGGTTTCCACCATGACGCCCACATTGGATATATCGTTCCAGCTCACGGGGATGCCCAGCCACCGGTCCGAAGATCCCCACCGGCCCGGACCCATGAGGACATAGGGTTTCCGGTCCCGGTTGAACAGGGCGTTGATGGTATTGATTTCCGCCGCAATCTGAACGGTTTTGGCGGGATCAAAGGTTTCCGGGTCCACATAGACCACATCCCGGATGTCCTTGTATTCCCCGTTTCCCAGGGACAGGGTCGAATAACAGAAGGCGGTTTCAATGTCCTTTGGGCCGATGTCCACCCGGAAATTCTGCTGATACCGCCCCATGGGCCTGATCTGTAAAAGGGAAAACCCGGGCCTTTGCCCTTGTTTTTGGGGCAGGGTCACGGCAAATTCGATTTCCACGGAAGACCCCATCCATCGTTTGCCGATTTGGGTCACCTCCGTCAGAAGCCCGGCCAGGGGAAATGAATTGTATTTCAGGATATTGGCAAAGGTCAGGACAGGGAATCCGTCAGGGGAAAAAGAATCCCTGATCCGGTTGTCCCCGGCGTGGTAGGTCGATGACAGGAACCTCACCTCAGGGTGATCGGCCGCCTCGGAAAGATCCAGCCGGGAAAGGGTGGGGTCATCGGCCGGGCCCCGGATGAAGACGTCGTCGTCCGGGAATTCATCCAGTTTGAGGGCATAGAAAAAATTCTGGGAATTTTCAAGTACGTCTTTGACCGCGGAATACTGGGGCAGGAAGGTGGGATAGGGGGGACAGAACCTCAGGGTCTTGCCGCCTTCCATGACGATTTTCCCAAGGCCCAGGGCAATATAGGCGATGCCGTCTTCCGCCTTGAGATGGGCAATGGGATAGAAATTATAGGATTTGGCCACTCCGGATATGGACGGATAGAAATAATTCCCGTGGGCCTGGCCGGTCAATTGCTGGAGAATGACCGCCATTTCTTCATCTTCGGTCCGGTGCATGGTGGACCGGGCGTAAGACCGGGGAGCCTTGAGATAGGTGGAGGCATAGACCAGCTTGACGGCCATGATGAGCCGGTCCAGCCGTTTCTCAAGACTGGAATGGGAATTGGGGAGCATATAGGTCCGGTAAAGGCCTGCAAAGGGCTGGTAATGGGCGTCTTCAAAAAGGGAAGAGGACCGGACGGCAATGGGATACCGGACGGCCTTGAGATAGATTTCAAGGTTTTTTTTCAGCCGGGCCGGGAATTTTGCCTGGACAAACTGCCGGACAATTTCCTGGTCCGGGATATCATCGGCAAAATCCAGGAGCTTTGAAAGGCGGTTCTGCTCGACAAAGGTTTTAAACCCCTCCGTTGAAATCACAAAGGTCTGGGGAATGGAGATGTCCACGTCCGGGAATTTTTCCTGCAAGGCAGGGTCCCGGCGGATCTGGGAGGCCATGAAGGCCAGCCCCCTTGCCTTGCCGCCCAGAGAGCCGTTCCCCGTCTTCATGAAATCCGCATCCCAATCAAAGGCCTCGGAGTCAAAATCAATGATCTGACCCTGCCTGGACCCCTTTCTCCGGGCCCGGATGCTTTCGATGAGAAAGGTCTTCAAATCCTTGGGGTCCGGGAAATCACTGATCTTATAAGGCTTCAGTTTCAGGGCGAAATCAATCTCGCTCCGGGCCATGAACCACCTTGAAAAATCATTGTTCATGGCATGGTAGACAATGGATTCATCAGGAATATCCGGTAAAACCCGCTCCATGGCCCGGAGATCGCCGGCCCGTTCTATTTCCTCCCCGTCGGGCAGCCGGAACACAAAGGGGCCGAATCCCAGGTCGGAGACAAAAAAATTCCTGATCTGGTCATTCAGGGTGCTGGAATTCTTATTGATGAACACCGCCGGAATTTGGGCCGCCTTTTCCCGGTTTTCTTCTTCCGTGCTGAGCATGAGGACGGGCAGGTCCGGGATCTCCCCTTTGATCCGGGTCAGAAACGTATACCCGGCCAGCTCGTCTTCAACCCCGTCCTTTTTATACCGCACATCGGAAAACACGGACAGAAGATAGGGCCTGTGCCGTTCAAAAAGGGCCAGGGCCTCTTCGTAAGTGTGGGCCACCAGCACCTTGGGCCGGCCCCTCATCTTCAGGAGCCGGTGTTCCTCATTAATGGATTCGTCAATGACCGACTGGGTCTGCATGACGATTTCCTTATACAGGACCGGCAGAAAGGAGGAATAATGATAGGGGGAATCCTCCACCAGGATGATGACCCGGACATTGGCATTGGCCGTATCAAAGGCCACATTTTTTTCATCTTCAAAATTCTTGATGATGGCTAAAAGAAGATCGGCATTCCCGCCCCAGACATAGGTGCGGTCAATGGTGGCGGCGTGGTTGGCCCGGATATACCGGTCGATATCCGCGGTATTGTGAAGCAGCATGAAAAACGGCAGGTGGGCGTGCCGGGCCTTGACCTCGGCGCCGAAGGTATAGACATCCATCCCGTCCAGGCTGGGCATGGCCAGGAGGAGGTCGAATCTTTTGGTTTCCAGTTTGCTGAAGGCTTCGGCGGCCGAGGACACCCAGGTGAGCCGGGGCGGCTTTGAAAGGTTCAGCCCCTTGTATTCATTGATGATCCGGGTGGAAAGCCGGCCCTCCTCCTCCATGATAAAGGCGTCATAGGGGCAGGACACCAGAAGGATGTCCCCGACCTTGTTGGCCATGAGTTCATGGTATATTTTCAGACCGGACCCCATCATTCCCCGACAAGACAGACGCCGGCCTTGTCCCACTGCCCGTTTTTGACCCAGAGGTATTTTTCATGGAACAGGTCGTCGCTGGCATAGAATTTCTTTTTGGCCAGCCTGTCCAGGAATTTTGAAAATTCCCCGGGCCCTCCATTGTAGAGGGCATACAGGGTCCTGGCAACATTGTCTTTATTTTCCAGAGCAGGGTATTTCGCCTTTTCCGTTTTCTTAAGAATATAGTCCTGGAGATAATGGTCCAGGATCTCGCAGCCGGCCGCCATATTATAGCGGATATTCCATTTTAATTTTTCATGATCATACATGCCCCGCCACACCCGTTCGTTGATCTGCATGAGGCCCACGGAGGTATTGTTATAGGACCTGAGATATTCGATCACGCCCTTGTTCCGCCTGAATTGTCTGAAACAGCTCTCCTGCCAGGCCACGGCATCCACAATGGGATAGAACAGATCCCGGAATTCCGGGGCCGGTGATTTTTTGATCACGGTCTGGTCGGCGGCGATTTTCAGTTCCTTTCTCACCCGTTCCACATACCCGTCAATATTCTCCGCATCCGGCAGCCATTTGGCCGGGTCTTCCCGGTCGGGCTTTTTCTTATCCGCAGCAAAGGCTTCGGCATGGGGGCTGAGGCCCATGAGGTTTAAAGCAGCGCTGATGATCCGGTTCAGAATCTTGTGGAGAAAATCCTGTTCCTTGCCCGGGTCTTCTTTTATATATTCCGGGGATTCGATCAATTCCGCGCCAAACCCCATGACCTTTCTCAGGTTTTTATCGATTTCAAAGGAATAATACAGATCCGCTCCCTCTCCCTGGCCGCCGGAGATGAGCCGGGCCAGCCTTAAAAGGCCGTTGCGGCTGATTTCGATATTCAGGGCAGGCCCGACGTCATCCAGGGCCTTTAAGGCGTCCAGGGATGAGAAAAAGGCAAGGGTTCCCATGGGAGAGGATTTTTTTTCCAGATGTTGCCTGAACAACCCGGACAGGTTGCCCCAGGCCTCCATAAACTGGGTCCTTACAAAATCCTCTTCTGTTTCCGGTTTGTCCAGTTCCGCCAGAAACCCGTACCGGGCGCCCAACAGGGTCTCCAGTACGATCTGTTTTTCATCGGGAGTCAGCCCTTCCCCGGACAGGGAGCCCAGGGCAAATACCAGAAAGGCATCCATGGTCTGCCAGGTATCGATGAATACGGCAAGCTCCTCTTCATTGAGGGGGGCTTCCTCCTGTTTTCTTTCCCGGTCATAGACAGACGATACATCGGCATCAAAGGCAATCCGGACGGCCTTGGCCCCCACCTCCACCTTTCCCGGCCTCATGCTTTCCACCATGGCCACGGCCCTGTCCAGGCTGCTTTCAGGAAACATGACGGCCAGGAAGGATTTCATTTCATTGACACAGGGAATGAGATCAATCCGCAGGTCGTCCACCCGGGTATGGACCTTTTCCTTGACCAGACTCCACAGGGGTCCGGAAATGATGCCCGGCTCCCGCTTTTTGTTGAGAACCCGGGAATCCTCGGTTCTGAAGGATAACCGGAAGGTTTCAGGGTCTATCACCGGGGTCTGGAAAAACACCACATAACCCTCCCATTCCACGGGCAGGTAACAATCATTATTGGCTTCCAGCCCGGCCCTGATGCGGACCTTGATTTCAAACCGCAGGCGGGAGTTTTCCTCCCGGAATTCCGGATCACTGATGACGATCTTTTTACATCCCAGGGGGTCTTTGACCAGTTCCACCTCTTTTTCATCGCCTTTGAAAAGCCGGGACCCCACCAGGGCATTCAAGAGGGGATAGTCAATGGTGATGGGCAGTTCAGCGGTTCGGGCCGACACAACGGCCGCGGGTATGATGATAAAAAGGGCAAAGCAAAGGGTCATCCATTTAAAAACGTATTTCATATTTTTTCTTTCAACCATTCTATGTTTGGGGTGTTCCGCGACGCCGTGCGGGTATGGCCGTAGGCCGGGTATCCCATGACCAGGGCGGCGTACGCCATCCGGTTGTCAGGGAGGCCCACGGCCTTTCTCAGGGTTTTGGAATATTTGAGATACAGGGTCAGAAATCCGATATAACAGGTTCCAAGACCCAGGGAATAGGCAAAATTCATGATATTGGCCGCGGCCAGATTACAGTTTTCACAGGAGAAATTTTTTCCCCCGGGGGCGTGGACCAGAATCAGGACCGGTGCCTTGTGCAGGATCAGATCCCGGCCCTTTCCGGTTTCTTCCAGATAATAGGGCATGGGGTCCAGGTACCGGGCCAGGACTTCGGAGCCGGGAAATCTCCGGACGAGTTTATAGACCAGGTTTCCCGGGAATTTTTGGGTAAACCGGAACACCTTCACGCTGAAGCCGAAGATGGTCTGTGAAATCTTTTCCAGAAGGTCCCTGTCCGTTATCACCGTATAGGCGACATTCTGGGAATTGGTGGCCGTGGGTGTATGGGCCGCAAGTCCGATCACCTTTTGAACCAGGTCTTCCGGCACCGGCCGGTCCTTATAGCGCCGGATGCTTCTTCTGCCCCGGACCACGGTTTCATAGGCCTCCGGGTTAATCAGGCCCTTGTCGATCCGCCGAACCTGGAGAGGGTCCAGGCCGTCGTGCCGGATGGCCCCGGCCGGGCAGACACTCAGGCAATGGCTGCACAGGGTGCAGGCCTCGGGAAATACCGCCATAGGCAGGCCCTTTTCTTCCCGCCACACGGCGGCGGCGCAGTCTTTGACACAGAGCAGGCAACGGGTGCAGTCTTCCTGGATGATGTGAATGTTCATAGGGCCTTGGTTCTTTTTCCGCTTCTCTTTTAAAAAATTAAAAGCTATTCTTTACCAGAATACCCCAAAAAATACAACCATGGGAAAAAACAGGCAAAAAGGAGGGCGTGATGATTGTCAAGGTCATGATTAAAAGGGAGGTCACCCAGGGCAAGGAAAAAGAATTTTTTTCACAACTCAAAACCCTTCGCTTCCATGCCATGGATCAAAAGGGCTATATTTCCGGCGAAACTCTGATTCATACGGAAAATACCAACCGGGTCATGGTCATCGGCACCTGGGAAACCATTGAAGACTGGAACGCCTGGAAAGAGAACGAAAAACGGATCAGACTGGATGCAGAGATCAATTCCCTCCTGGATCAACCGGCGGTCTATGAATCCTATGTGTTCAGCAAATACAGGGCCGCCGCCGAACAGGGCTTTCCGCCCCCGCTCCAGAAAATGGACCTGTGATCCTGACTGCCGGCCATGAAACCTTCCTCGAAAAACAGGCTGACCCCCCAACAGCAGGTCCTTTTTCCCGGCCCAGGCCTGTTTGACGCCATTGCCCGGGCCGTCTGCCGGGCCGGGGTCCTCCCCAGAAAAGAGTTGCACGAAGCCTGGGAAACGGCCCGGCGGGTCCGGCGGCGCTTCCGGGGAGGGCGGGTCCTGGACCTTGCCTGCGGCCACGGCCTTCTGGCCCATATCATGCTTATCCTGGACCAGACCTCGGAAACGGCCCTGGCCGTGGACAAAGCCATTCCTGAAAATGCCCGGAAACTGTCCCGGGCCTTGGTGGAATCCTGGCCTCAACTGGAAAACAGGATCATTTTTCAAGAGGCGTCCATAGAAGACATCACGGTATTGCCCGGGGACCTTGTGGTGTCTGTCCATGCCTGCGGCCCCTTAACGGACCTGGTCCTGGACAAGGCCGTTGAACGGTATGCCCGGGTGGCGGTCCTGCCCTGCTGCCATGACGCAAAACGCTGCGCCCCGGAGGGCCTGGAAGGCTGGATGGCCCCGGATCTGGCCATTGATGCGGCCCGGGCCCTGAGGCTCAAATCCCTGGGCTACAAAATCCTGACCCAGACCATTCCCGGCGCCATTACGCCCAAGAACCGGCTGCTCATGGGGGAATATCCGGCTCCCTAATGTGTTTCGCTTTCAATGACCGAGCGCACGGCGCAATACCGGTTCCCGCTGAGGCGGCCCAGGATGTCCAGACCCTGCCAGTCCACCTCCCTGCCGGCCTTTAACAGATCATCCCTCACATGAACCAGCCGGACCCGGCCCAGGGTCAGATTCCCGGCATGGGGTCCTTCACTCACGGTCACGATGCGCTCCAGGGTGCATTCAAAGGCAACCCTGGCTTCCCGGACCCGGCGGGGCCGGATGATTTTCGAAGGTTCCCAGTGAATCCCGGTAATAGAAAGGTCATCGGTCCCATAGGGAATGGGCCTTGCGCTGTATTCCATTGGGGCCAGTAGATCCACGGACACCAGGTTCACCACAAACTCCGGCACCTCCCGGATATTTTTGGCCGTGTCCTTCAAGGTCCCGTCAGCCCGGTTCACCACGGAAAAGGCCAGAACCGGCGGGGACCAGGACACGCCCGTAAAAAAGCTGAAGGGCGCCAGATTGGTTTGACCCTCTTTATTTATGGTGGACACCCAGGCAATGGGCCGGGGAATGAGGGCGCTGGTCAGAAGGTCATGGGCCTGCCTCGGCTCCAGCTCCATCAGGTTGATTTCCATGCGTTGCTTCTCCTCAGGATTTTCTGTACCGGCTGATCTCCGGAAGCAATTCGCTCCGGTCAAAATAGACTTCATTGCGCCGGATTTTTCCCTGCCCGTCAAACTGCAAAAAGCAGACGCCGATACATTCAATGGTTTTATCCCCCACCGGTATCTTTGCCGACCATTTGTTCAAAAACCCGCCTTCCATGGGAATGGGCTCAATCTGGGTCCAGACCCAGTCCGGGTTCCGGGAAAGCAGTTTTTTAAAATACCGGATGAGGTTCTGCTTTCCCTTCACGCCGTCCGGTATGGACGGATCAAGGTAAAAACAATTCTCGGAATAATACCCGGCCAGTTTTTCAGGATCATTCCCTGTCCAGGCCGGCAGCCACTTGGCTGCAAATTCCCTTGCCTCGTCCTTATTCATCATCATTGTTGGCACATCCCTTCTCCGCAAAGGCCCGATTATGGCTGTTGTTTTGTTTCAATCATGCGGATGGTGAGTTCAGCCGCTTTGCCCGTAAACTCCCGGCACCGGCTGATAAGGTTTTCAGCGCCGAAAATCCGCTGCCCTTCCTGGGTCCCCAGATCACAGCCCAATAATTCCGCGCAATTGGTGGAACCGAAGGTTTCCCGGAACTGCTCCACCAGCGCCTGAACCGCAGCGTAATTGTTTTCAACCGACTGGGCGGCGCTGCTGCGGCCAAACGCCAGATTCAACCCCAAAATCCCACCTGTCAAAGCACCGCACGGGCCGCAGGTGCGGGCCATGCCGCTGCAAAAGCCGGTGGCGATGCCCGGTATGAGCGCAGATTCAATACCAAGGGCCTCTGCAACCGTGGCAAGCACACTTTCAGCGCAGTACAGGCCCTCATCAAATTTCTTTATGGCAGCTTCCTGATTCTTGTTCATTTTGTGTTTCCTTTAAGTCTATAATCTTTATTTTCAAAGGGTACGCCGGCTTTTTGCGCTCCGCCGGAAAAAGTTTCCGGGCGGGCCTGGCCCTATTCATCTTCACAAATCCCGGATAAATCATTCCATTCAATTTTCCGGCTGAGAACATCATATCCGAAGACATTCTTTATGGACTGCTCCTTCCCGAAGCCTCCCAACCGCTCATAAAAGCGTATGGCGTTTTCATTGCCCGCAAAAACCCAAAGAAAGGCTGCCTTGTGCCCCTTCCGGACGAGTTCTGTTGCCAGCGCCTTCATCAGGGAAGATCCGATTTTTTTAGACCTCCAGGAAGGCCTTACATGCAAATTGTCAATGAATGGATCGGGGCGGCACCAAACAGCCGCAAACCCCACCAGTGAATTGTCCTCGGCCACCAATACAATATCACCCTCTTGTATTTGGATTTCATTCCAATGCCGTTTGAACTCTCCGTCAATCTGCCCGGCTAAAAATTCTGCAGGCAGGATATCCGGGTACGAATCCTTCCAGCTTTCAATATGAATGGCCGCAATGTCCTGAAGGTCTGATTGTGTTGCCTGCCGTATATTCACAGTCTACCCTTGCTCCGCAATATTTAAAATTTTTCCGGCTAATGTCATCTTCAGCAACCACGAATTCTTGCGGTCCGCTGTAAGAAGACGCCATCCCTATCTTTCAGTTGTTGTTAAAAAAATTGCTTCTGGAATGGCATGCGGCAAAAAGGATTATTCCGCATGGGCCATCTCATCTGCTATCATTTCCGCCTGTTTCAGTACCGTTTCGGTTGCCAGCTTCTGCATATCCGGCGGGTAGCCATACTGCCGTAAGGTCCGCTTGACGATGACCTTCAATTTGGCCTTAACGCTTTCCTTGATGGTCCAGTCAATGGAGGCGTTTTCCCTGACCCTTTCAAAAAGCACCACCGCCAGTTCCCGTAATTTGTCCTTCCCCATCACATCCCGGGCGCTGTCGTTATCGGCAATGGCGGTATAAAAAGCATACTCAAAGTCGGAAAGCCCCATTTCTTTGGGTTCTTTATCCATCTCCCGGATATCTTTGCCCAGGGCGATCAGCTCTTCAATGACTTCAGCCGCCGTAATGATTTTGTTGTGGTATCTCTTGATGGAATTCTCCAACATGTCCATCAGGGATTTGCCCTGGATCAGATTCTTTTTTGTCCTGACCCGGATCTCGTCATCAAGCAATTTTTTCAAGACCTCCAGGGCGATATTCTTATGCTCCATGTTTTTCACTTCCAGAAGGAAATCCTCTGAGAGAATGGAGATGTCCGGCTTTTTCAGGCCGGCGGCATCAAAGACATCGATAACCTGTTCACTCACCAGGGCCTTGTCGATAACCTGCCTGATGGCGGTTTCAACCTCTTCATCCGTTTTTCCCAGCCCTGTCCCTTCAAATTTGACCAAGCGTGATTTGACCGCCTGAAAAAAGGCAACCTCATCTTTGACATCCATTGCCTGTTCATGGGGGATGGCAATGGCAAAGGCCTGAGACAGGGCCGTCACCTCGTTGATATAGCGTTTCCTGCCGTTTTCCAGGCCGAGAATGTGCTCTTCCGCCGCCAGAATCAGGGAAAGTTTTGCGCCTGTATCCGATCCAAAATAGTCCTCATAGGCAAAACCGTGGAACATCTGGGATACGACCTCCAGTTTCTCCAGCATCATATGAACCGCCTTTTCCTGCGCGATGGCCGGATCACCCTTGCCCCCGCTGTCCGAATAAAACGACAGGGCCTTTTTCAGATCCGCGGCAATCCCCAGATAGTCAACAACCAGGCCGCCGGGTTTGTCCTTGTAGACCCGGTTTACCCTGGCGATGGCCTGCATCAGGTTATGGCCTTTCATGGGCTTGTCGATATACAGCGTGTGCATGCTGGGCACATCAAAACCGGTCAGCCACATATCACGGACAATCACCAGCCTGAGCCCGTCCACCGGGTCCTTCATCCGGTCCGCCAGCACCCGCCGTTGATCCTTGGTGGTATAATGTTTGGCTATTTCAGGGCCGTCGGAAGAGGCCGAGGTCATGACCACCTTGATCTTTCCCTGTTTCAGATCGCCGCTGTGCCACCCGGGCCTGATTTTGATGATTTCTTTATATAAATCCGCTGCAATACGGCGGGACATAGCAACCACCATGGCCTTGCCTTCGGGGAACACCTCCTGCCGTGTTTCAAAATGATCGACAATATCCCGGGCCACCTGTTTTACCCGGTTATCGCTGCCCACCAGCGCTTCAAGCTGGGTCCATTTTGCCTTGGCCTTCCGGGTTTCGGTGAGATCCTCATGGTTCAATTCCTCGTCCAGTTCGGCAACCAGCTTTTTGCCCTCTTCGCTCAAGAAGATTTTGGCCAGCCTGCTTTCATAGAAAATTCTAACGGTTGCCCCGTCTTCCACTGCCTGGGCAATATCATACACATCGACATAATTGCCGAACACCGCCGGGGTGTTGACGTCGGTGCTCTCAATGGGGGTGCCGGTGAATCCAAGATAGGTGGCTTTAGGTAATGCATCCCGCAGATACTTGGCAAAACCGTAGACGATCTTCTTGCCGACCACCTTGCCGTTTTCATCCTTGTCATCGATGAGCCTGGCCTTGAAGCCGTACTGGGTCCGGTGGGCCTCATCGGCAATGACGATGATGTTTTCCCGCTCAGACAAGGTTTCATACACATTGCCCGCTTCGGGTTGAAATTTCTGAATGGTGGTGAAGACCACCCCGCCCGATGCGACCTTGAGGAGATCCTTTAATTGGCCTCTGTCTTCCGCCTGGACCGGCTCCTGGCGCAGCAGTTGCTTTGAGGCGGCAAAGGTGTCAAAGAGCTGGTCGTCCAGATCGTTGCGGTCGGTAATGACCACCACCGTCGGATTATCCATGACCAGAACGATCTTGCCGGTATAAAACACCATGGATAATGACTTGCCGCTTCCCTGGGTGTGCCACACCACCCCGCCTTTCCTGTCCCCCACCGGCTGGGCGCCCACTCCGGGAAGGCCGTAACTCTCCGGGGATTCCCTTACCTCAAACACCTCTGATACGTCTTGAGGGTCTGCCCCGAAACCGGAAGCCCGCAGCGTGGATTCCACGGCCCGGTTAACGGCATAATACTGATGGTAGGAGGCAAGCTTTTTTACCGTTTGAATGGTGATGATCCCGGTGTCCCTGTCTTCCTTTTTCGATTTCTCAAACACGATGAAATGGCGGATCAGGTCCAGCAGGGTTTTCCTGTCCAGCATGCCCTTGATCAGCGTTTCCAACCGGCCGATCAATGGCGAGGCTTCCACCTTGCCGTCTGCGGTTTTCCAGGCCATGAACCGGGTGAATCCGGCGGAGATGGAACCCGCCCTGGCATCCAAACCGTCGGAAGCAACCATGAATGCGTTGAACGTAAACAATCCGGCAATGGCCTGTTTATAGGTCTGAAGCTGCCTAAAGGCCGACCTGACCGTGGCGTTTTCATCAACCGGATTCTTCAATTCAATGACCACCAGCGGCAGGCCATTGACAAAGAGGATCACATCCGGGCGCTTGTTGACGTTGTTCTCCATCACCGTAAACTGGTTGACCACCAGAAAATCATTGTTCTCGGGGTTTTTGAAATCAAGGAGCCAGACCAGGTCCCCCCGGCTGCGGCCGGCTTTTTGAACGGTGACCTTTATGCCCTCGGTGAGCAGCCGGTGGAAGGCCTCGTTGTTGGCCGTCAGCTCCGGGGAAATAAGCCGCTGAATTTGTTTTACGGCGTCTTCCCGGCACTCCTGCGGCACGGTGGGATTGATCCTGCCCATGGCCTTTCGCAGTCTATCCATAAGCAGCACATCTTCAAAGGATTCCCGTTCCGGTGTTTCACCGTCCGGGGCGATGGTTGGGCCGTAGATATAGTGGTAGCCCGCTTTTTCCAGCAAATCGATGGTGAATTTTTCAATGGCGGATTCGGTTATTCTTTCCATCATTCATCTTCCTTAAAGGCAGCAAGTTCCGTTTGATATGCCTTGATATCCACATTAAAGAGGATCTCGCTGGCCGGGAACGAATAATCCCCCATCTCAAATTCACCATACAAATCATCCCAGAAATCATTGAATGAATCGTTGGCAATATAAAGCGGTTGTTCTTCCTCTGGAAGTGGCGTGATGCGCGGGTTTTCATTTTCAAAAGCACGAATCAGAAAAGCGGCAACGATGACCGTTGTATCAACCAGGAACTCCCTGGTGAGGGCATCCACGCTGTCGTTCCTTGCTTTTAATTCATCAAGGCCTTTGCCGTGGGCGGTTATGCCGATTTCATTCCGAAGGTTGCCCATCTGCTGGCCGATGGTTGCCAGGGCAGTGGAAATCTGGGTAACCCGGTTTTCACCTGGGTACCCGACGGCAGTGAAAGCCTTTTTCATGACCGCATTGGTTTTTGGCTTAGCTCCAAGTTCAACGCTCTTGGTTTTGCAGATTTCCTTGCCGATGGTTTCCAGAAGGGCTTTGGCATTTTCAACGGCATGGCTGAAATCAGAAGAAAGGTGCGCTTCAATCCGGTCCGCATAGGTGGTCAGCGCCGACCATCTGCCGTATTGCTCGATTACCTTTCTGAGCCTTTCCATTTGCTATATCGCCTCAGTTTTCATATTCAACCCGTACTTCTCCGCTCATCAGTTTGGGGAGCAAGGTGTCTCTGAGCTTTTCGAGGGTGCGGATTTGACTATAATTTTCTTTCTTCTTACGGAAAATTGGCTGTAGAATTCCTTTGAAAGCCAACATATAGGATGATTGTGGTATCTTTATGGTTGTACTTCCAATTTCGCCTAAACTTAAATTTGGCTGAACCGCATGAACAATCTTCCCATCCATAATCTCTTGAAACATATTTGATTTCATAAAAAGATATAAGAATTCCGGGTAACATTTCACTGGATTTATGCGTATTATCGCAATTGCTTGATTTGTGTTTGCTGGTAAAATATCTTCGGATGCAATAGCGACTCGGCCAATCGTACCCGCAATGCTACACAAAATATCTCCTTCTTGGAGCATTGAACGATTCAAGAATTCGTGGGTTTCAGTGCTGATTTTTGCGAATTTGTCCCAAATGAAATCGCCAGTATCAGTGATTGATTCTGCCTTTATAAAATTAACCCCCGTTTCTGTAAATTGATGCCCAAGCGTTGTTGGTGTTGTTCCTTTTGTAATTTTAAGACAAAGATCAGAAATGCAGCCATCCATCCAATCCTCCTGCGCCTCCTCCACAAACCACTGCCTAAAAAGGGTTTCGGCCATGGCTTCGAGGGTTTTGTTCTGGCGGTGAAGCAGGTCTATTTTTGCCGAAAAATCAAAATAGATCTTTCCAACTAAGCGTTGAAAATTCCGATTCGGATATGGGATTAATAATTTGTCGAAATCTGTTTTTTTTAAATGCGGTATTACTCCACTGACATCCAAATTCTTGATTTGGGCCTGGACATCTGCTGATCGAAGAGCTGCAAATAAAAACAAAGGATCTATGACATCTTCGTCAGCTCGTAATGCAACCATGTCTTGTGCAATCACGAAATCAACAGGGTCGGGAACAAGACAAACAGCACCATTTTGGCTCCCTTTCAAAGTGAGTAAAATATCTCCAGGTCTTGGATGGGCACGAAACCAATTGTCATAGGTATCTTGAGACACAAACCTTATATTTTCATAGATTGGGTATAAGTTTCTATTATTCACGCAATTTGTTGCTATTAGACTTATTCCAAAATTTTCAGTAGGAGCGGTCTTTCCCCGGTTGTCGACAATAAATTTGGTTGTTTTCGAGAGGGGAATTTCTCCTTTTTCCAGGTGAACATCGCTCATATCTTCACCTTTGCCAGGTTTTCAGCGATCATCGCATTCATCCGCACTCCTCCCTTCGTGTCGCAACAATCTCTTGCGCCGGAACTGCCGGCGGGTCACCTTGGGTCATAACTCAACCCTCCTCAGCATCTCAATGGCCTGCATCTCCATCTTTGAAAACGCGAACCATTTCTTGCCCAAATCTTTGAGCGACGCGCCGATGTGGTAGATATCGTCGTCGATGATCAGAAACCGGTCGTGGGCAAGTTTGAATTCCAGCACCTCAATGGCCGGGTATTGTGCGTTGAATTTAGCGACGTCCTGGGCAAGTTGACGGCTGATGCTCTTGGTCAGCAACTGCACACTCACCTCCACTTTGCGCTTGGTGAGTAACAGCAACACGCTTTCATCCACATAATTGTCAATCAGGATAATCCGGTGCCTGGCGGAACGGATAAGATTGCAAACAAAGGCGTAGGCATCAAAAACCTGACCATCGAAAAAGATTCCTTGCTTTGGCGGAACGGATTTCTCTTCAATGGCCCTTAAAACCCGCTCAACTTTCTGGTCTGTTTGGATTTGCTTGATTTCAAGCGAGTCCAGCCGTTGAAAAACCTGGGCATTGGCCGAAAGAAAACGGCGCATGGCGACAAAAGCATTGATAATCTGAATACTGACCTTAACGGCTGTCTCACTTCGCAGAACTGCGGAAAGCATGGTGACACCCTGTTCGGTAAAGACATGCGGCAAGCTCGTCGAATGTTTCAAACTGGCGAACCGGTCACAATTTGTGACCAGTTGCTCGTTTTCCAATGGGTTAAGTTGAAATCTGAATTGTTCGGGAAATCGGGCGATATTTCTTTTGACCGCCTGATTCAACACCTTGGTTTCCACTCCATAAAGGGATGCCAAATCACGATCAACCATGACGTGCCTGTCGCGGATCATAAAGATGTAATTTTCGGCTAACTCAAACTCCGGTTTCAGGCTTAGACTCATATCTTCACCTTTGCCAGATTTTCAGCGATCAGCGCATTCAGCCGCGTCTCCTCTTTCAATTGTTCTTCGAACTCGGCCTTGAGCCTGGTAAACCGCTCTTTGAAATCAAAATCATCCTCTTCATCGGCCAGCCCCACATACCTGCCCGGCGTCAGCACATAATCCAGTTCCCGGACCCGGTCAATGGGAGCGGAGCAGCAGAAGCCCTTCACATCCTCATAATTCCCGTCCGGATTCCGCCAGTTATGGTAGGTGCCGGAAATGGCGGCAATGTCATCTTCCGAAAACTCCTTGGTTCGGCGGTTGATCAGGTGGCCCAGGTTGCGGGCATCAATAAAAAGGATTTCATCGGTGCGGTTGCGGAACCTGCCGTTGGCCTTGTTGCGACTCAAAAACCACAAGCAGGCCGGGATCTGGGTGTTCAGAAACAGCTTGGCGGGCAGGTTGATAATGCAGTCCACCAGCCGGGCCTCGACCAGCTCTTTGCGGATGTCCCCCTCGCCGGAAGTCTTGGACGTCAGGGAACCCTTGGCCAGAACAAAACCGGCCTGGCCGCTGTGGCTTAAGTGATAAAGGAAGTGCTGTATCCAGGCATAGTTGGCGTTTCCCGGAGGCGGCACACCGTATTTCCAGCGGCCGTCTTTCTTAAGAAGCTCCCCGCTCCAGTCGCTGTCATTGAAGGGCGGATTGGCGATGACATAGTCGGCCTTCAGGTCCTTGTGGCTGTCATTCAAGAAAGAGCCCTCGTTGTTCCACCTGACCTGGGAGCTGTCAATGCCCCGGATCGCCAGGTTCATCCTGGCCAGCCGCCAGGTGGTGTGGTTGCTCTCCTGGCCGTAGATGGAAATATCGTTCACCTTGCCCTGATGCTCGACCACAAACTTTTCCGACTGCACGAACATGCCGCCGGAGCCGCAGCAGGGATCGAACACCCGGCCTTTATACGGCTCCAGCATTTCGACCAGCACCTCGACAACGGAACGCGGGGTATAGAACTGGCCGCCCTTTTTACCCTCGGCCAGGGCGAATTCCCCCAGGAAATATTCAAACACATGCCCAAGCACGTCTGCGCTGCGGTCTTTGGCGTCTCCCATGGCAATATTGCCGACCAGGTTGATCAAACCGCCAAGGCTGGTGGGATCAAGATTGCCCCTGGCGTATACCTTGGGAAGCACATCCTTGAGAGACGGGTTGTCCTTTTCAATGGCATCCATGGCCTCGTCAACCGTCTTGCCGATGGCAGGCTGCGTGGCCATGGACTGCAGATAGGCCCAGCGGGCCTTTTCAGGAACAAAAAAGACATTTTCCGCCTTGTATTCGTCCTTGTCCTCCGGGTCGGCCCCGGCATATTCGCCCTCACCGCTTTTCAGCGTGTCATAGAGGCCTTCAAACGCATCGGAAATATACCGGAGGAAGATCAATCCCAGGACAACATGCTTGTATTCCGCAGCATCAATATTCTTCCTGAGCTTGTCCGCCGCTTTCCAGAGCTGTGTCTCCAGCGGCTCTTCCTTGTCATTAGGCCTCTTGGCGTTTGCCATGTGCTGCTCCAGATATAAAATGAATCCGTAATCCTGTTAAATGCCTTATCAGGATTTCGTTCCGGTTGTAAAGACATATTTGTGGGGACGGAAAAGGATCTTGCAGGTGTGGGGAAACCATCACCGGGCGGGGTTTTGAGGAAGGGGCGTTAACCCATGCCCATCTCCTGCTCAACCCGCTCGATTTCCTTTAAAAGGCTTTCCCTTTCCTCGGCCGTGAGGCCGGGGGAGGCAAGGCGTTTTTGAAGGCCGAGCAGGATCATCTCTTCCCTGTACTGGTTGCAGGTGTATTTGGGAGCGGGGTCGTTTTTTGGCATGGGTTCTTTCCTGTGAACGGATGGTTAAAAGAGATCGTAGCGGACCAGTTTGCCTTCAAGGCCGCCGATCTGAAGGGGTTTTTTCCAGGTGGGGGACAGGGGTACTTTTTTGATGTATTTGGGTTCGCCAAAATAAATAAAGGCCCTGGAGGTCTTGCACCGGTCCTTTAAAAACAGGCCCAGGTCCGTATAGAATTGATTCAGGTTTTCGTCCTTTCCCATGCGGATGCCGTAGGGCGGGTTGGCCACAATGACGCTGCCCCGGATGCCTTCGATCTCCTTGAAATCCTTTTGCAGGATCTCGATCTCGCTGCCGAAATGAAGGCCCATGATATTGACCCTGGCTGCAGCCACCGATTCTTCGGAAATATCGCTGCCGCCGATCAGGGCCTTGGGCAGGGGTCGGTAATGGTCCCCGGCCTCTTTTTTTACCTCTTCCCAGAGGCTGGCGTCAAAATCCGGCAGCCGCTCAAAGCCGAATTGGGTTCGAAAGACCTGGGCCGGGATCCGGCAATAGGCCATGAGGGCTTCGCACAAAAGGGTGCCGGAGCCGCACATGGGGTCGTACAGGGGCAGGCTGCCGTCCCATTCCGACATCCGGATGATGGCCGCGGCAATGGTTTCCTGCATGGGCGCGGAAACGGATTCCTCCCGGTAGCCCCGTTTGTGCAGGGTGCCGCCGGAGGCGTCAATGGAAAGGGTGGCCATGTCCCGGTGAAGATGCAGGTTGACGGTGATATAGGGGTTTTTGGCATCCACATCGGGCCGTTTGTTGGACCTGTCCCGGAAATAATCGGCAATGGCGTCCTTGACCCTTAAGCCTGCAAAATTGGAATGGGTGATCTTGGATTCCGACACATTGGCGGTAATGGAAAAGGTTTTTTTCGGGGTTAAAAATTCTTCCCACCGGATCTTCCCGGCCTGGGCGTAAAGTTCATCTTTGTCCTTGCACTCAAAGACCGCAAGGGGGGCCAGGATCCTGGACAGGAGCCGGGCAAAATAGGTTATCCGGTAAAAGTCCCGGCGGGAGGCCGTGAACCAGATGCCCCGGTAGACGGGCTTGATCCTGGCCGCGCCCAGTTCCCGGAGTTCTTTAACGGCCAGGTCCTTGACGGTTTCAGATACCTGGGCGAAATACCGGGATTCCTTTTCATACAGATAGGTGAGCTTGGCCTGTTTTCTGTCCTTGCCGGTTCCTTTTTCAAGGATGGCTTTTTTGCCTGTGTTCAAATTTTTTTCCTTAATGCGGGTGCTTTTTTCCGTTGGGTCCCGATCTTCAAGAGACCGGCAAGGTTGGCGATAGGGTCAATGACCGGCTCGATGAGGGCCATGGGGCAGGTCATGAGGGTGGAGATGCCGGGGCCGTGACCGGCCAGGAGGCAGTCCGAATGCACCACGATGCCGATGCTGACGGCTCCCCGGACAAAGGCCCGGCCATAGGAATTGTCATGGTCCAGCAGGGCCACAAAATCCCCGAATCTGAGCTTGTCCAGGCCGTATTCCCGGACGGTGTCCGGGTCACTGGTCATGACGTCGTAATCCCCGGCCGCCGTATGGGCCGAGCCAAGGCCGGAGCCCATGCACTGGGCCGGGACCAGGGTGGTGACCGGTACCCGGAGCCTGCCGCCTTTGATTTCTTTGATCTTCATTTTGTTCAATAGACCGGGGTCCAGGTTGAAGAGCCGGATATCCGGGTAATCCAGGAGTTTCAGGCCCTGACCCCTGGACCGGATCATGATTTTGTCGTCATAGGTCAGCTTTTCCAGGGCCGAGGCCGGGAAATCCACCATGACGTGTTCGGAGCCGCCGTGGTGGCCGGTGACTCTTCCTTTTTCTCCCTTGGCGTCCCCGGACACGATGCGGGCCTCGTTTCCGATGCAGGAAAGGATCTGCAAGGCGTCATTGGGGAATTCAAAGGGTTTTTCCGGGTTGGCCGAACAACTGACCCCGGGCTCAATATGGTCGCCGGCCAGTCCAAAGGCCGAATCCCCCACCCGGACATTCAGGGTGATCCCCCCGATGCTGGGAAGGATAAAGGGTTTTCCCTCATGGCTCACCCGCCAGCCGGTTCTGAGCCGGGGGGGGCCGGGTTTGCATTGCAGCAGAACTTCAACCAGTTTGTCTTCATTTGTTTTCAGCATGGTATCTTCCTTATGAATGATCCAGTTTTAAGAGGAACGGGATGGCGAAAAACCCGATCACGGCACTGACGATAAACATATTGTCAAGCCCTGCCAGGTCGCCGATGATCCCGGCCAGGAATACGGCCACGGACCGGACAAAAAACGAGGCCATCATGAAAAGCCCGTTGGCGGCCGAAGGGTTCATTTTTGCATTTTCCTGGACCAGGGCCAGCATGACGGGCGTGGTGGACAGAACGGTGAAGCCTGCCACCCCGACCATGGCAACTTTGATGAACCCGTCGGTAAACACAAAGGTCAGGATGGCTGCGGGCGCCACCATCAATACCCAGAACAGGACCCGCTGTCTTCCGATCCGGTCGCTGAGGGTTCCGGCGCAGAGGATGCCGGCCACGCCGAAGGCTTCATACAGGGCCAGGGCTGCCCCGCCGTACCAGAGGCTCCCGGTTTGCCTTTCCACAAAAACCGTCAGAAAGGTGCCCATGACGGCGTGCATAAAGGACCGGGCCGCCAATACCCCGGTGATGGGCACCAGCACATGTTTGATTTCATCATAGGCGGATTTAATGGAGCCTTTCCGCTTCATGCCGGTTTTTTCGGTTTCTTTTTCCAGGGCAAAATACAGCAGGACCGAAATGAGAACGGCAAGGCCCATGACCAGATAAAACCGGTCCTGCCCCAGAAAGGAAACGGCAGCCACGGCAAACATGGGGCCCACCATCCGGGCGGCTTCTCCGCCGGTCATATACAGGCCCATGCCCCGGCCTTTTTTCAGGCCCGAATATCCGGCCACCAGGACCGGGGAGGGCACATGGAAAAGTGCCACACTGATGCCGGCCAGAAACACGAGGATCAGGAGTAAAGAATAGGTGCCGGCGTTCAAGATCAGGCTCATGGATACCGCCGTTAGGGTGGGCGCCAGGATGACCAGCCACCGGGCCAGCCCCCGGTTGTCGGCAAAAAGGCCGATGACGGGATTGAGCAGGGCCGGGACCTGCATCACCGTGGACAAAAGCCCGGCCTGGCCCAGGGTCAGGGACAATTTTTCAATGATCAGGGGCAGAAGGGGTGAAAGAAAGCTGGTGTACACATCATGGACAAAATGGGAAAAAGCAACCAGCATTACCCTGCCGGTCTGGAATGGTTCAGGTTTCATTTGAGCTCTTTTATCAGATTTACCCGCTAAAGTAAAAGAATTTGTATGGCGTTTCCCTGGATTCGGACTTAGAATAAGAAAAAGCCATACCTTAAACCCCATCATAAAAGGATGACGCTTATGGACCCTATCACTTACAAGGCCATGGTGGTCGAAGAAATTGAAAAAAACAAATTCACAAGGCAGATCCGGGAATTGCAGGTCCGGGACCTGCCGGACAATGATGTCCTGGTCCGGGTATTGTATTCTTCCCTGAATTATAAGGATGCCCTGTCCGCCACGGGCAACCGGGGCGTCACAAGGACTTATCCGCACACGCCGGGCATTGATGCGGCCGGGATTGTGGAAGAAAGCCGGGCCCAATCCGTACAAAAGGGGGAAAAGGTCATTGTGACGAGCTATGATCTCGGCATGAATACCAAGGGCGGATTCGGGCAGTATATCCGGGTTCCGGCGGACTGGGTGGTGAAAATGCCCCAGGGCCTGGATGAAAAGGAAAGTATGATTTTCGGAACCGCCGGGTTTACGGCTGGTATGTCTGTTTTTAAATTGACGCAGACCATCACGCCCGGGCACGGGGATATCCTGGTCACCGGCGCCACCGGCGGGGTGGGAAGCATGGCCGTGGCCATTCTTTCCCATTTGGGCTATGCCGTCATTGCCCTGTCCGGAAAACCCGACACCGGGTTTCTGACCCGCCTGGGAGCAAGAGCCGTCCTTCCCCGGAAGGATTTTCTTGCCGACACGGCTTCTCCAATCTTAAAACCGCGCTTTGCCGGTGCCGTTGACACCGTGGGCGGAGACATCCTGGCCACGGCGGTCAAATCCGTTAAGCAGGAGGGCATCGTGACCTGTTGCGGCAATGTGGCCTCCGCTGACCTTCCCCTCAATGTATACCCCTTCATCCTGAGGGGGGTTTCCCTTTTGGGCATCGATTCCCAGCATTATTCCATGGATCTTCGGATCCTGATCTGGAAAAAGCTCGCCCGGGAATGGAAATTCGAAGGTCTGGACAGTATTTATGATGAAACCGATCTTTACGGCTTGAACGGAAAAATCGACCTGATTCTAAAGGGGGAGTTAAAAGGCAGGACCCTGGTGAATTTGAACTAGGTATTTTGTTTTATCATTGACAATGGGGATGAATTACCCTTTAATTTTGGCAGTCCCCGGTTTTCAACACCAACCTTAAACAAGAGGAGGATATCATGACCACACCGCAACATTGCCCAGGTTTTCAGCAGTTTAAAAATTTAAAATCCTTTACCTGTAAATGCCCGAAATGCAAAGCCGTAAAGGAAATCTTTTCCGATGAGTTTAATAAGGCCCATAAATGCAGCAAATGCGGAGAAGAAATAGATTTTACATCCTGTGCCTATGAAGCCGGAAATTAAATAAAGGCTTACCCCTGTCCCTGGTTTTGAACGGCTAAGGCATCGAAACCGGGACAGGGCCTTTCAGACGTCCATCTTCCCGGAGACCACCCATGATTCGATCCAGAAATGTCTCTTTTCTCTGCCTTTTGTTTTTGTGCGCCGCATCCCTTTTTGCATGCAGCACCCCGCAGAGCAGCGCCCCTCAAACCTTTCTATACCAGACGGACAAAGCGGTTCAGGCCCTTCTGCCGATCCGGCCGGACTATCCGGACACGCGCTTTGCCATTGTTTCAGACCTTCATTTTTATGATAAAAGCCTTGGAACCGGCGGCAAGGCTTTTCAAGAATACCTGGACGGTGACCGGAAACTCCTGTCTCATAGCGAAGAAATAATTGCAGCGGCCATGGAAAAGATTTCAAAGGAAAGGGTGAGGTTTGTGCTTGTTCCCGGGGACCTTACCAAAGACGGTGAACGGATCAATCACGAAGGCGTGGTCAAAACCTTGAAAAAGCTTGAATACTCAGGGCCCAGGGTCTATGTGGTGCCGGGAAACCATGACATCAACAACGGCGCCGCTGTTCAATATACAGGGGATGACACAAAACCGGTCCCCGGCGTCAGCGAAAAGGATTTTGAAGTCCTGTACCATGAATTCGGCTATAACGAAACCCTTGCCCGGGACAGGGATTCTTTGAGCTATGTCCTGGAGCCTGAAAAGGGCCTGTGGCTTCTGGGCCTTGATTCCTGCAAATGGAAGGAAAACAAGCCCCAGGCCCATCCCCTCACCGGCGGGGCCTTTTCCGCTTCAACCCTGGCCTGGATCGAATCCCAGCTCATCCTGGCCAAAAAAGAGAAAAAGGCTGTCCTGGCCTTCATGCACCACGGGATCATGGAGCATTATCCGGCCAATAAAAAATTTTACGGGCAATATCTTGTGGATGACGCCGAAACCGTTTCAAAGCTCCTGGCCGTCTATGGGGTTCGCCTGGTGTTCACGGGCCATTACCATGCCCAGGATGTGACCCAAAAAGAATTCAAAGATTCCGGCGATTTCATCTTTGACATTGAAACCGGCTCCCTGGCAACAGCTCCCTGCCCCTACCGGGTGGTGGAGATACGGAACGGCCACCGGGCGGTTATCAGAAGTGTTTTCATCGAGGCTCTTCCCTCCATGAAGGAAAATTTTGCCGGATACGCCCGGGACTTTGTTTTTAACGGAACCATCACCATGGCCAATGCCAGCCTCGATCAATATTGGGTGTCCAAAAAACAGCAGCCCCTGGTCACGGGCCAGGTGGCCCAGGCCTATTGCGCCCATCTTCGCGGGGATGAAAAAAAACCGGACCCGGTCATCAACACGGAAGGCTTCGGGATATGGCTCAGGTTCATCGCCTGGATGCAGAAGGATCTGATCAACGGCTGGTGGACGGATCTTCCGCCCCGGGACAATGACCTGACCATTGATCTGGCCACAGGAGCGGTGAATTGACCCTTTCGAAAAAAGCCCGGTGTCCGGCCGTTCTGTTCCTGGTCCTCCTGCCGGTTCTTTTTTCCTGCTCCTCCAGAGACAAGGAAAGCTTTTCAGAGGCAGTGTGGGCCGAGCAGGTCGAAAAAACCAGGCTCCAGGATCTTTATGTGCCGCATCATGAAAACGGCCGGTTCTTTGCCCCCTGGATGAAAATGCCGGATAAAAGTTTTGTGGATGTGCTGGGATGGAAATTTTTTTCAAAGGAAGCCTATTCAAAAGAGGAAAAAAGTTTTCTGCCGTCCGTGATTCCCGGTACAGCCGAAAGAATTGCAAAAACTCAGGGCGATTTTATACTCTGGATCGGGCACAATACCTTTTTAATCCGCCTGGGGGACGCCTATTTTCTGACGGACCCCATTTTTTCAAAACGGGCCCTTCTTCCGGCAAGGCTGACCCCGCCGGCCTTGAGCCTGGAAGAAGTCGGCTCCCTTGCCAAGGACCTCACCATCATCATTTCCCATAACCACTATGACCACCTGGACCGGGACAGTATAAAAGCCCTTCCTGAACATGCCGCTGTATTTGTGCCCAAAGGATTGAAACCCCTGGTCCTGGGCATGAACAAAACCAATGTCGTTGAAATGGACTGGTGGGAAGAAGCCGATCTCGGAAATGGATCAAAACTGGTCTGCCTTCCGGCCCAGCACTGGTCCATGAGGATCGGCCAGGGCCGGAATAAAACCCTCTGGGCGTCCTATCTGCTGGTCACACCCGGGGCCACCCTGTATTTTGGCGGAGATTCCGGCTATTTCCAAGGCTTCAGGGAAATCGGCAGAAAATTTCCAGGCATCGATTATGCCTTCATGGCCACCACGGCCTACCATCCCAGATGGTTCATGAATTACCAGCATATGAATATAGAAGAAGCAATCAAAGGGTTTGACGAGCTTGGGGCAAAATTTTTCATCCCGACCCAGTGGGGCACCTTTCATCTCGGAAAGGAACCTGCCGGGTTTCCCGGACTGGATCTTCGGCGCCATATTAAGGCCAAGGGGCTGGACCCTGACCGGTTCAAAATTCTGGACATCGGAGAAATCCTGGAAATCCGGTGCTGATTTTAAAGCAACATAAAGGAGAGACTCATGGCATGCACATTGGAGAAAGCTTTAATCGATAAAACCATTGAATTCCACGGCCACAACTGCCCCGGGCTCACCATCGGCATCCGGGTGTCGGAACTGGCCATGGAAAAACTGGACATATGCAATTCCACGGCCCCGGTCTGCGTCACGGAAACCGATATGTGCGCCGTGGATGCCATCCAGTTTCTGACCGGGTGTTCCTTTGGCAAGGGAAACCTGATTCACAAGGATTTCGGCAAATCCGCCTTTACCTTTTATGACCGGGATACGCAAAAAGGATTCCGGGCCGTATTTAAAAATGAGTTTGCAGGAGACGAACAGGACCGAAGCATCAGGATCAAAAAAATACTGGAGGCGGACCTGGCCGACCTTTTTGAAACATCGGAAGTCCGCCTTCCGCCGGTCAGGCCCGCCCGGATCATGAACAGCATTCTCTGTGCCGATTGCGGGGAAAAAACCATGGAATCCCGCATCCGGCTCTTTGACGGGAAAAATCTGTGCATTCCCTGTTTTCAGAAGGTGGAACAGAAAATCTGATCAAAAGATGACGGACAAATATAAAAATTTTGCGGAATTGGAACAATATGAAACGGCGGATGAAGATTATACCATCCTCTATCGCGGGCTTGATTCCAAGCTGGCCGTCATGGCCCTGCACGGAGGCGGGATAGAACCCGGCACCATTGATATTGCAGATGCCCTGGCCGGAGACGAGTATACCTTTTATGCCTTTAAGGGACTGAAAAAAACCGGGAATAAAGCCCTGCACATCAGCAGCAACGCCTTTGATGAAGCCCTTGGTGTGAAGGCCTCGCACGATGCCTTTATTGTCATTTCGATTCACGGATCAAAAGATCGAACACAAACGGTTCATATCGGCGGACGGCATCAGGAGTTGAAACAAAACATCAGGGAGGCCTTGATCGCATCCGGATTCCATGCAGAGCTTACGGACCTGCCGGGGCTTCGCGGCATCAACCCTGAAAACATCTGCAACCGGTGCAAGGGCGGAAAAGGGGTCCAACTGGAAATTCCGCGGGGATTGAGAGAAAAGCTGTTTGATCGGTTAGACCACCGGCTGCTGAGGAAAAAAACCATCCTCTTCTATCGGTTCGTTCATACGCTGAGAGAGGCCCTGCTGATTTTTAAAGGGTAATTATAATTGGCCGTGCAGCCCTGCATTCAAAACTTCCGAGAAAGGCGATCTGCTATTGTTAAGGCAGGCTGTAATTTTTAAGCCCGAGATAGGCTTTCTCAAAGGCTTCAAAAGCTCCCGGACCATCCTGAAAATGCTCAGTTTTCCCAATTTCTTCAAGCACTCCGGCTGCTTTTGACAATTCACGGGCCGTGAGGTTGGCGGCTCCCCCCTTTATGGAATGGGCTTCCTGTTTCAAGGCGGCTGCATCTTTTGAAGCAAGGGCCTGCCGGATTTTCGGGACTTGTTCTCCCACGGTCAGGATAAATTCTTCCATGACCTCTGTCAAAAAGTCCCGGTCATTTTCAAATTCTTTCAGTGCCTTTTCAAAATCAATGGGGTCCGTTGCAAAGGGCCTGGATTTTTCATCACGGCGCAGCAGGTCTCTTTTCAAAGTCGTTGTGGCTGTCTTGGATTGTGAAGGTATCCATTTGTTGATCATGTCCATGAGATCAATTCTTCTCAAGGGTTTGGATATATAATCATCCATCCCGGCCTCAAGACATTTATCCCGGATGCCGGATACGGCATGGGCCGTCATGGCGACAATGGGAATCCTTGCCAAACCGGGATCAAACCCGGCCCCTTGTTTTTCAAGATCCCGTATCCGTTGGGAGGCCTCGTAACCGTCCATGACCGGCATCTGGATATCCATGAGGATCAGGTCAAATTTCCGGGTTTTGAATATGTCCACCGCTTCTTTGCCGTTTTGGGCCAGGACCATGTTAAAGCCTGCCTGGGTGATATTTTTTTCTGCAATTCTCTGGTTGGTGGGATAATCCTCAACCAGAAGAATCCAACTGCTTTGCCGTTGTTCGTCGGCAACAAAATGCCGGGTCACCAGCTCTTTTGTATCGGCTGCTGAGTTTTCAATGAGTCCGAGAACAGAACCGATGGTCATTTTCAGATCATTTCGTCTGATCGGTTTGGACAGGTATCCCTGGATTCCGATGTCCCTGCACATCCGGCTGTCCCCGGTTCTGCCCATGGAGGTGAGGATGATAATGGGGACAGCGTCCTTGTTTTTTCTGATGGTTCTGGACAATTCAAAGCCGTCCATTCCCGGCATTTGAACATCCATTAGGATGAGGTCAATGGGGTTTTCAGAGCTTCTTTTTTTAAGAAATTCAAGGGCCTGGTCTCCATTTTTCGCGGTGAAGGCGGAGCATCCGAAAAATTCCAGGTATTTTGTAAAAATATACCGGTTGGTGGGGTTATCATCCACAATCAGAATGTTCAAGCCCTTTAAATCCACGGCCGATGCCTTTGAAACCGGCGAATCCCCCTGGTGCAGACCGAACCGGACGGTAAACCAGAAGGTGCTCCCTTTTCCGGGCTCGCTTTCTATTCCGATCGTCCCCCCCATGAGTTCCACCAGTTGTTTTGATATGGTGGTGCCAAGCCCTGTTCCGCCGTATTTCCGAGTGGTTGATCCGTCTGCCTGGGAAAAGCTTTCAAAAATAAGATCCTGTTTTTCCTTTGGAATTCCAATACCCGTATCTTTCACTGAAAATTTTAAAACAATCGTATTCCGGTCTTCCCCCAGTTTTTCACCCTTAAGGAAGATTTCCCCTTCATGGGTGAATTTTAAGGCATTCCCCACCAGGTTCATCAGGATCTGTCTCAATCGCCCCGGATCTCCCAATACCTGGGCAGGGACATCCGGCTCAAGATAGGAAATCAATTCAAGCCCTTTTTTCTCGGCCCTGACGGCAAAGGAAGCGGCAAGCGACTCTATGGTGTGGAACAGATTGAAGGGGATCTCCTCCAGCTCCAGCTTGCCGGCCTCTATTTTGGAAAAATCCAGGACATCATTGATGATTCCCAAAAGCGCATCCGCCTCATTGGAAATGGTTTTTAAATAGTTCTGCTGCTGATCATCAAGGTCGAAATCCATCATCAGTTCGGCCATGCCGATGACTCCGTTGATGGGGGTACGGATTTCATGGCTCATATTGGCAAGGAATTCGCTTTTGGCCCGGGTTGCCTGCTCTGCCTGATCTCTGGCCTTGCTCAAGGCCTCCTCGGCCATGACCCGCCGGGTAATATCGGTGATAAAGGCAAAAGACCCCTGAAATTCGTTGTTTTCATCAAAAATCGAGGTCGAATCCAAATTGGCATAGAGCTTTTCCCTGTTCTTTCTGATAAAGGTCAGCTCATAATTACGGGATTGGGTAAGGGCCATTTTTGAAAATTGTTCCTGCAGGAGACGTTTACTGCCCTGATCCACAAAATCAATGGGGGATCGGCCGAACAGCTCCTGTTCGTCATAGCCCAGCAGCCTGCAGATGGCCTGGTTCACATCCGTCGTGATCCGGTCCTTTCCGATCTGCCAGTATCCCACCGATGTGGTCTCTATGAGGCGCCGGTATTTTTCTTCCCGGATCTTGAGATTGTCCAGAGCCTGTTTTCTTTCTATGGCAATGGCAATCTGGCTGGAAACAGCGATGAGAATATTCAGGTCTTTTTTTGTAAAATAGTCGGGATCCGAATAGCTATAGGCCGATATCAGGCCGATGATCCGATCCTGAATCATCAGCGGAGCCCCCAGCCATACCAGGGGAACCGTCCCGATGACGGTCCCTTGATCGCTTCTCAGTTCCAGCATTTCCCGGGTCAGGAGCAGGGGTTTTTTCCCGAAAATCACTTCGCCGGAAAGGGATTTTAGGCTAGAGACTTCTCGTATTTCCTTAATCTCTTCGGAAAGCTCATCAACCTCATAAACAATATGGATCAGATCCTTTTTTTCATGATAAATGCCGATGAAGAAATTGGACAGGCACATGATTTCATTAAGGCTTTTATGAATGGATCTGTAGAGATCATCAAGGCTGGGAGTGGTGGTGATGGCATTGGAAATATCAAAAAGCGTTGCATTGATTTTTTCTGCATAATTTCTTTCATTGGCTTCGATCTTGAGGTCAATGTTTGCCTTCTTAAGCTGGGAAGTTCTTTGTTCAACCATCTGTTCAAGATTGTCCCTGTGGAGGGCAAGCTCGTCTTCCAGGGCTTTTTTGTCGGTCTTATCCCTTACCAGCCCCATGAATCCGGTGATCCGATGATGAATATCCTTTTTCAGGGAAATGGAGACCTCTCCATAGAGACGCCGCCCGTCTTTATGGATCAATTCACACCCGAATTCCTTTTCAGGGCTATGGGTGGAATAGATACGATTGAACACTTCCATGATTTCAGCAGCAGAGTCCTTTGCCACAAACCGGGCATAATTCATATTCGTCAGTTCCTCGGCCGAATATCCCAGCAACTGGGGCAATACCTTGTTAAAAAAGACCAGGTTTCCCCTCAGATCCACTTCATAATAAGCATCTTCTATGTTTTCCAGAATCGCCCTGTATTTTTCTTCACTCTGTCTTAAATGCTGCTCCGCACTGGCCCGTTCTTCAAAAATAGTATCCAGGTCTTTTTTGACGATATTCAGGGCCAGAAACACTTCCTTATAAGGGTGGTCTTCTTGTATTTTGTCGGAAGAAATCCCTTTTTCATCCCAGTTTAATGATCCGATATGTTTCAGCAATTCGTCCCTGAGGGCGTCGGGACTATGGGCTTCACCCGGTTTTTCCGCCAGGATATCCGATCGGGAATGGATCTGATCTTTGGCAGAACTATTTTTTTCCTTTTCAATGATCTTCAAGGCCTGGTCCAGGTTATCTGTAACAATGACCCTGAACGGCGCCAGCATGCGGCTCATATTGATAACAGTTTTCATCAGGGTGTTCACCCCGAAAAGAACCGTCAGCCGGCAAGGTGTTTTTTTATTAAACTCCACCAAGCGCTTTCTATACGTCTGCCTGGCCTTCCAGGTCGAATTTTCAAGTTTCTCCCAGTTCATTATCTTGAAATACCCGTCTTTTCGGGAGAGCCCGGCCTCGCGGATTACTTTTTCATGAAGGGCAAAAAAACGATCAATATAATCTTCTCTTAAAACGCCGTGGGCATTGCTGTAAAGAATGTCGTCGTCAATGAGTTCAAAATCTATCCCGTAATCACCAAATTCTATTTTCCAGTCTTCCCTGGAGTACCGCTTTCCTGCCTCTTCCGGTAACCCGGCGGGAATCCCCTTTGACTTGAGCAGGGAAAGGGCGGCCGTGACGGCAGCCGTATAATCATCCACCGCCTTCATGGGAATGCCGGGCTTTTTCAGAAGGATCCCTACATTATAGACATTCTTTAACATCATGGGGGCGTTAAACAGCCAGAAACCGTAGAGGCAACCGGCATCAACTTCCTTCAGGGTCAGGGTCGAATGCCGGACCCGGACCTCTCTGGAGGGAATGCCGGTGACCCCGCTGTTATCCCGGATTTCAACATAGGGCTTGCCTGCGAGACCCACGGCCTTTAGGAATTTTTCATGCATGGCGTGAAAAGCCGTTATTCCCTCGGGAGTTAAGGGGCCCTTGGGGACTGTGTATAAGATTCTTTCACCGATCAGGGAAAAACTTGAAGAATAATGGTGTCCAAGGGGAACCGCTGTCCATTCAGGATGTGTTGTTATCAAAAGCCCGGTAACCGGGCATATGGTTTGTGTGTTTGAAAAATCTTTTCCCATGATTTAGAAATTTTGTATATCTTAAAGAAATTGTTCATCCTTTGAACGATTTGGAAACCATATCATATAAAAAATCGAAAAAACAATTGTATTAGAAAAATTTCAAAAATAACAAAACCTTTTGATTTTCACAGAAATTCCCGCCAATGCACCGCTATTTCACTCAAGGATAAGCTGGTTCCCAAAACCATTCTTTTCCCTTTCTGTTTGATTTTGTCGCTGGACAAAAGAGGGATTCTAAGTTTTGACCCAACTTTTACAATACCAGGATTCTCATTTCATGGTATTGTAAAATGAATTTTTATTAAATTTGAGAGTTAACCATATGATGATACCACTTACCATCTTCAAACGCCTGGTAATCGGAAATGTAATCATTCTTTTGCTTGTTTTTATCCTTGGCAGCACTGTCATTTTCAACCTGACCGGGCTTCAGAAACTTACCCGGGAAATTGTGGTCAAAAACCAGGAAAGCCTCATCGTGGGAAATCGCCTCATGGATTCACTTGCGTCACTTGTCAATTTCAGTGAAAAATATTTTGTGTCCAGAGATATTGATTATTACAACCGGGCTCTTGATGTAAAAATTCATTTGAACAGAGATTTTGAAAAATTTAAAGGCCTTATGGAGACAGATGAGCAAATTGCCATCCTTGCTGAAGTGCTTGCCAATTTGGATGAATACCTGGACTGGTTTGAAGAAACAGCCGAAAAGCTTAAATCCGCTGAAAAAAGCACGATTGATTTATTTTTAAAGGAAAATCGTCCCGATCTCAATACGACAGCCGGTAATCTGAAAAAGATTCTTGCCGTTTCCCAGGATATTATTACTGCCAAAACAAACCGGTCCATCCAAAAGAGCCATCAGATTCTTGTCGTCACGGTCATAGTTACCTTGATGACCGTTTTTTTCGGGATGCTCATTACCACTTTCAACACACGGTCAATTACAAAATCCGTCAACCGCCTTCAAAAAAAAACCAAGGACATTTCTCAGGGACATTTCGAGGAAATCCAAGCCATAAAGGGGCCAAAAGAAATCCAGGACCTGTCATTGCATTTCAATACCATGTGCCGGCGTTTAAAAGAATTGGATGGCTTGAAAGCTGATTTTGTCAGCCATGTATCCCATGAACTCAGAACCCCGATCGCTTCCATAAAAGAAGCATCCGCAATGCTGTCCAATGGTTTTTATTCGGATGAGCCTCAAAAGCAAAAGGAATTGTTCCTCCTGATTCACAAAGAGTGCAACCGGCTTTTAAATTCGGTCATGCGGATTCTTGACTATTCCAAAATGGAAGCCAACCGTATGGAATACAATTGCATTAAAACAGGCCTGCCCGATGTCATCCGTAAATCGGTTCTGAAGCTGGCGCCCTTAGCGCAACAAAAAAAAATCATCCTGGAATTTTTTCCGCCATCTCAGAATCTTCCGGATGTCCGCGTTGACGAAGACAGGATCATAGAAGTGTTGGACAACCTGATCGGCAATGCCCTTAAATTCACGCCGGAAAAGGGCAAGGTTTTCATTCACTGTCTGACCGGGGATTCCGGCAAAAACCTGATGGTATCGGTTGAGGATAACGGTCCGGGAATTAAGCTTGAAGATCTTGAAAAGATTTTTTATAAATTCAAACAAATTGACAATGGCCTTGGTACTCGAATGGGAACCGGACTGGGACTTTCAATATCAAAATATATCATAAAGGCACATGGGGGAGACATATGGGCACAAAGCCGGTATTCAAAAGGCACAAAAATGGTTTTTACGTTACCTGCTGCTTTGTAATCGGGCTCTTTTTATCAGGTTGCCAGCATTTCACCCTCCCCGCATCAATCGATACGGACGAAGAAAAATATCTGACCATGACCCAGGCCTTTGTCTTAAACGAGGACTACGCATCCGCTGTCAAGGAAAGTCAACGCATTCTGGAATACTACAGCCGTATGCCTGAAACCAAGGACGTTATTTTATCCAATTATGTTCAAACTTCCCGGATCATCTCGTTTCTGCTGACCCGTATCCTGGATGACATAGAAAAAAAACTGGCACTTCACCAGGAAATCCTGGCGTATGAAAAACAGATGGATACATTGGTTGTTTCAGAGAAATCATTAATAAAGAAAACAGAAGCTCAAAACAATAAACTGGCGGTATTGTCATTAAAAATAAAAGCCCTTGAAGATGAAAAAAAACTGCTTCAAAATCAGATTCAGCGGTTAAAGGAAATAGACCTGAATTCAGACAAAACCATGGGAAAACCGGGTCAGGAAGGGTCTAAAGCTGAGGAATCCAGACCAAAAAATGGTGATGATTTATGACCCCGGAGGATTCAAAATGGAACATATATTGATTGTAGATGATGACCTTTCTTTGCTGAAAGTGCTTAAAATGAGGCTTGAGGCTGAAAAATACAAGGTCACGGATGTATCAAGCGGTTCAGAGGCACTGGCTGCATCAGCCCATGTTTTTTTTGATATGGCCATTATCGATTATCAACTGAAAGATGAAACCGGCATTGAGGTGATGGTGTCCCTGAACAGGATTGACCCGGAATTGCCCGTCATTATACTGACCGCATACGGGACCATCGAAAAAGCCGTCTCTGCTATCAAAAAAGGGGCTTACGGCTATCTCACAAAACCTTTTGAAGGTTCCGAACTGATTCACCATGTCCGACAATGCCTTGAAAAAAACAAATTAACAAAAGAAGTAAAAGAGCTGCGCTCCATGGTGTTTAAAAAATTTGGGTTTGAAAATATCATTGCCAAGGATGAAACCATGAAAACCGCCCTGGAAAAAATTGTCCTGGCAGCCGCAACCGATTCAAATATATTGATTGAAGGAGAAAGCGGCACCGGCAAGGAGCTGGTTGCCAAATCCATCCATGTAAGCGGCTCCAGGAAACACGGGCCATTCATTGCCATCAATTGTGCCGCTATTCCTGAGTCGCTGTTTGAAAGTGAACTTTTCGGGTATAAAAAAGGGGCGTTCACCGGCGCTGCAAATAATAAGAAAGGGTTTTTGGAGCAGGCCCGTAACGGGACTTTTTTCTTTGATGAGATATCGGAAATACCGGTTTCCGTCCAGGCCAAACTGCTTAGAGTGTTGCAGGAAAATGAGTTCTACCCTCTGGGGGGGAATGAAAAAATAAAATTTGAAGCCCGGATCATTGCCGCAACGAATAAAAAATTATCCGATGAAGTATCCAGAGGGAATTTCAGGGAAGACCTGTATTACAGAATTCATGTCATTCCGATAACCCTGCCCCCCTTGAGAGAACGGCGAGAATGCATCCCTGTTCTGGCCCATTATTTTTTAAATGAATTCCGGCAGCAGATGAAAAAAAATGTCAGCCAGTTTTCATCTGCTGCCATGAAAAAACTGGTCCATGCTGCCTGGCCCGGGAATGTCAGAGAATTGAAAAATATTGTCGAATACTGTGTTGCCATGTCCAAAGATCCCGTCATCTCACCGGACCTGATCCTGCTGGACCAAAAGGAGGTTCATGATGAGCTCAAACCGTTTAAGGATGCAAAATTGAGTTTTGAAAAAGACTATATCATGCAGTTGCTCCGCGTGACCAAAGGGAATATCAGTCTGGCTGCAAAACTTTCAGGCAAATACAGAGCTGATTTTTATGATCTGATGAAAAAATGCGGACTGAAGGCCGAAGACTTCAGGGATACGGTGTAGTGATTTCCATACATATCTGCTCAACCCATCTCCAGGCAAGCTTTTTCAAGGGGAAAGAATCGTTTGGCACTTCGTTTGTATGGTTTTCCATACGCCTGATATCATGCAGTTTATCGTAACGATTCAATCATGTTATGATTATAAAAAAATCTATTGGATGGTTTTCCATACACTTTTAATGAAATCAATGGTTTCCCATTTCCTGACGTGAGTCTGTTTTCTGAAGCTGCCGGATTGTCTTTGAAATATATAACTATTTGAAATTATAATTTTTTATAAAACAAAACAGGTATTTCCCAAACTTTTAAGGCGTATTCAAAGCGCCTGGCGCTATTCTTGCTATAGCCCATATTGTTTCATATTGTTTTGGTGTGAATACCGTTTTTATAATAATCATCATGTTGCGTAGACAAACCCTGCACGGTTTTGTTTGAACAGTTAAGGGAGAAGGACCTATGGCTGACCTCGGAAAAGAACGGATGACCCCGGCAGAATTGAGACAGCTCATTAGAATAGATGAACTGAAAATGAAATCATATCATTTCCATCCCGCCAGTTGTGTCGAAGATTATTTCACGGCATTAAAACTCGTTCAGGATGTATACATCAAAGAAGGCTATGTCAATGCCTCAGAGTCTGCCTGCCGATACCGGATACTTGAAAATCATTTTTTCGAGGAAACCGCAGTCTTCATCGGAAAAAAAAATAAAGAGCTGGTATTTACCGTCAGCCTCTTTCCGGATTCGGCCCATGGATTGCCCATGGACCGGATTTATAAAAAAGACTTGGATCATCTGAGAACTCAAGGGCGGAGGATCGGGGAAGTCGGTTGCCTTGCCACACATCCTGAATTCAGGGACGGGTCACAGAATATTCTCATGCATGGCAATAAAATCATGCTGAAATATGCAATGGAATATCTTCACCTGGACGATCTGGTGATTACCGTTCACCCCAAACATGGCCTGGTATATAAGGAAGTCTTGATGTTTGAGGAAATCGGACAAGGCGAAATCAAGGCATATCCCAAAGTCAACAACAACCCGGCCATTGCCCTGAGATTAAACCTGCATGACGTGGAAGAAAAATGCAGGCATTTTTATCAGGACAATTCTCCGGAAACAAATCTTCACCATTTTTTATTTATCAAACAAAACACGAATCTTCAGCTTCCGGAAAACAGCAAAACCATGTGCAACCATTTTTACAATTTTTTCACCTCATCACCCGTTTTCAGCACAAGCATGATAGATCCATAATTTATTTGTAATTTTTAACGCATTGATACGTTTCAAACACATTGTCAATGGAATTTAAAAGTAAATATTGACTTAAGCATCTGTTTTCTATAAATAAGGACCAATTTTAAGGGTTGCTTAGGGCCAACGGAACACGGTGAAATTCCGTGGCGGTCCCGCCGCTGTAACCGGAAATATCTGTCTGCAAACAGGCCACTGTGGAAACGGGAAGGCGGCAGGACAGATCCAAAGCCGGAAGCCAGAAGACGAGCCGGGCAATTGAAAACGTGGGACCTGATGGCAAAAGGTTCTGCAGGACATATGGTCTTGCAGAACCTTTTTTGGTTTTGTGAGGCCTTCATAGCGAGGAAACTATGACCACCCAATTGGAACACGCCCGGAAGGGCTTTTTAACAAAAGAAATGCAGGCCGTGGCAGAGGCTGAGGGAGTAACGGAGGCCTTTGTCCTGGCCCATACGGCAACGGGTGAAATCGTCATCCCCTGCAACCCCGGCCGCCGCCGGCAAAAGACCGTCGGTATCGGGACCGGCCTCCGGACCAAGGTCAATGCCTCCATCGGCACCTCATCGGATATCTGCGACCTTGAGCTTGAAATGGAAAAAGCAAGGGCGGCTCAGGAGGAAGGGGCCGATACCCTCATGGAATTGTCCACCGGAGGGGATCTGGATGAGATCCGGAGAACCATCCTTTCCTGCACCGACCTTCCCGTGGGAAACGTGCCCCTGTATCAGGCCTTTCAGGAAACCATCCGGAAATACAAAAATCCTGCCCGGCTGGACCCCGAATACCTCTTCGAGCTGATGGAGCGGCAATTGGAGGACGGCTTGAGTTTTATGGCCATCCATTGCGGCATTAATCAATATACCATCGAGCGCCTGAGAAAACAGGGATTCCGCTACGGCGGGCTGGCCTCCAAGGGCGGTACCTATATGGTGGCCTGGATGGACATCAACAAACGGGAGAACCCTTTATACGAACAGTTTGACCGGGTCTGCGGCCTCATGAAAAAATATGATGCGGTTCTCTCCCTGGGCAACGGGATCAGGGCCGGGGCCATCCACGACAGCCATGACCGGGCCCAGATGGCGGAAATGATCATCAACTGTGAACTGGCGGAAATCGGCCGGAACATGGGTTGCCAGATGATGGTGGAAGGTCCGGGCCATGTCCCCTTAGATGAGATTGAGGCCAATATTCTTCTTGAAAAACGCATGTCCGGCAATGCCCCCTATTATGTCCTGGGCCCCATTCCCTGTGATACGGGTGCCGGCTACGATCATATTACAGCCGCCATCGGCGCTGCAAGTTCGGCCAGGTTCGGGGCGGACCTGATCTGCTATATCACCCCGGCCGAACACCTTGCCCTTCCCGATGTCACAGATGTCCGGGAAGGGGTGAGAGCCACCCGGCTGGCGGCCCGCATAGGAGATATTGCCAAATACCCGGAAAGGCGGGAAAATGAAAAACAGGCGGCCCTGGCAAGACGGGATATGCGCTGGGAAGACCTTGAACAGTTTCTGTTGTTCCCGGACCTTGCCCGAAGCACAAGACAGGAAAGAAGTCCTCTCCAGAAAGAAACCTGCACCATGTGCGGAGATTTCTGCGCCATGAAAAAAGGCATGGAGATATTTGAAACCGATATTACAGACAAGAGGGTATCCCTATGAGATTACTGGATCAGACCATAGCCTCCATTAAACCGACATTGAATGAAGACGCATTTCATGCGGCAAAGGAACGCCTGGCCAACCAGGCCAAACCCGCCGGAAGCCTGGGAGTCATGGAGGATATCGCTGCCCGGCTGGCCGCCATCAAGGGCGCCATTGATGTGAAACTATCCAACAAACGCATCGTGACCTGTGCCGGGGATCACGGGGTGACCGAAGAAGGGGTGAGCCTTTTCCCCTCCGAAGTGACCCCCCAGATGGTGTATAATTTTGCCCGTAACGGGGCTTCGGTGAATGTCATTGCCAAACACGCCGGGGCCTTTGTCAAGGCAGCGGATATCGGGGTGAATTTTGATTTTGAACCGGACCTTCCCATCTTCCATAAAAAGGTGAGATACGGGACCGCCAATTTTACCAGGGAACCGGCCATGTCCAGGAAAGAGGCCATTTTATCCATTGAAGCCGGGATAGATATCGTGAACGAGCTGGAGGCCGAGGCAAGGGTGGATATCCTGGGCACAGGAGACATGGGCATCGGCAATACCACCCCGTCTTCAGCCATCATTGCCGCCTTTTCCGGTATTGCAGTGGAAAAGCTCACCGGCCGGGGCACGGGCATTGATGACCGCATGCTGGAAAACAAGATTGCTGTGATCAAAAAGGGCCTCAGCCTCCACCGGCCCGACCCTTCCGATCCCATCGACGTCTTGTCCAAGGTTGGTGGGCTTGAAATCGGTGCCCTTGCCGGTCTGGTGCTGGGAGCGGCGGCCCGGGGCATCCCCGTGGTCTGCGACGGCCTCATTTCCACGGCCGGGGCCCTGATTGCCTGCGAACTCTGCCCGGCAGCCAAAAACTACCTGTTTGCCGGCCACAAATCCGTTGAAATCGGCCATGCCTTCATGCATGAGCGGCTGGGGCTTGAGCCCCTGATCGATCTGAAATTCAGGCTGGGGGAAGGAACCGGGGCTGCGGTCTGCATGGAACTTTTGGATCTGGCCACCCGGATACTGGCCGACATCAAGACCTTTGAAGAGGTGGGCATCAGAAACGCACAATAGGATGGATACACTGCCGGGTCATTTGCCTTGACCCGGCTTTTATAAATTGCCTTTGAGCCCGATGTCCGCCGCCACGGGCTGCATGCCCCGGATGACTTCCGTCATCAGTTCCGGCAGCTCCATGCCGAGAAATTCAGCCCCTTTTTTGATGATCTCCCGGTCCACCCCTGCGGCAAAGCTCTTGTCCTTGAATTTGCCTTTCACGGATTTGGCCGTGATATCCAGGATGCTTTTGGAGGGCCGGACAAGGGCTGCACTGGCCACAAGGCCGGTCAGCTCATCAATGGCATAAAGGGTTTTCTCAAGGTTGCTCTCCGGCTTCACATCGGTGCAGATGCCCCAGCCGTGGCTGATGACGGCCCGGATATAGTCCTCGGGCCAGTGGTGTTCCCTGAACAGGTCCACACATTTTTTGCAATGCTCTTCCGGGTACAGGTCATAGTCCAGGTCATGGACCAGGCCGATGACCCGCCATTTTTCCTCATCCTCGCCAAACCGTTTTGCAAAATGGGCCATGACGGCTTCAACGGCAAGGGCGTGACGGATGAGGCCGTCCTTGCGGGTATATTTTTTGAGCAGCAAAAACGCATCCGCTCTTTTGGGGATATATGAATTCATGGTGCTTCCTTTATCCTATTGCATTTTCAGGCCAACATGGCTAAGATCTCCCTTATCTTTTAAACGGATACAAGTCAATGGTTATGATACCGGACAGAGTCAACCTCAACCGCCTTTTCTTCATCCTCATCCTCACGGGGAGCCTTCCCTACGGGCTGGCCTGCCGGAACGCCCTTGCAAATGCGGAATGGCTCAGGCTTTTCATATATACCTGCATTTATCTCTGGGTTTGTGCGTCGGCGTTTCTCATCTCAACCCTCTACCGGAATATGGCGGAAAATTTTTCAAGACAAAGGGCCCTTGAGGAAAAACTCATTCAAGCTGAAAGATTTAAAGCCGTGGCCCTCCTGGCCGACAGCGCGGCCCATGATTTGAACAATATCCTGTCCGGGCTTGCCACCTATCCGGAAGTTCTGATGCAGGACCCGGGCCTTGACCCCCGGATCCTGCAGGGGCTGTCCCTGATCAAGGATTCCGGCCGGAAGGCGGCTGCCGTAGTGGGAGATCTTCTGACCATTTCCAGAGGAGGGGGCATGGAAATGGAAACCCTCCATATCAATGCGGTCCTGGAGCGCTATCTGTGTTCCCGGGATTTCGAGAAAATCAAAGCCGCCCATAAGGACGCGGACATCGAATTCTCCACGGAACCCGAACTCCTGCCGGTTAAAGGCGCCTATCTCCATATTGAAAAAATCATCATGAACCTGGTCCTGAATGCCGTGGAAAATATTTCGGGAACAAAGGCTGGCCGGGTCATGGTCACCACGGCCAACCGCTTTATTGATCCTTCCATGCCGGGCCATGAAGACATGATCCAAGGAGAATATGCCGTATTAACCGTGGCCGATAACGGGCCCGGTGTGGATGAAAAAAAAATTAGAAAAATATTTGATCCTTTTTTCACCACCCGGGAATTGGGCAGAAGCGGCACCGGTCTCGGCCTTACCCTTGTCCGGCATACGGTTCAGGATCACCAGGGATTCATCAAGGCATCTTCAAACGCCAACGGTACCCGGTTTGATCTTTTTTTCCCGGCCCTGCGGCCGGACATCTCCGGGACCAGGGGATATCCCGAGGACATCAGGGGAGACGACCGGATGGTCCTGGTGGTGGACGGCCTGAAGGACCAGCAGCGAATCGCCCTCGGCCTTCTTGAAAATCTCGGGTACCGGGCAAGGGCGGTTGATATCGGGGAAGAGGCCCTTGAGGCCATCAAAGAGGCGTCTGTGGATCTTGTCATCCTGGACACGGTCATGACCCCTCTCCAGGACTGTCTTGAAACCTGCCGGCGAATTCAGAAAATCCGTCCGGGCCAGAAGATCATGCTGGCCGGCGGGTATCCCGAATCAGATGATGTGCCGACGGCCCAGAATCCAGGTGCCGGAAGCTTTGTTAAAAAACCGTATACCCTTCTGGACATGGGGATTGCAGTAAAAGAGGAGCTGGAAAACGAGTGGAAATTCTAAAAACAAAAGCCGATATGCAGGCCTGGTCTAAAAACAAGAAAAAACAATCCCGGACCCTGTGCTTTGTGCCCACCATGGGCTATCTTCACCAGGGCCATGTGTCTCTCATGGAAAAGGGCCGGCCCCTGTGTGACGAACTGGTCTTAAGCATCTTTGTCAACCCCACCCAGTTCGGACCCAACGAGGATCTGAGTTCCTACCCGTCCAATATTGAAAACGATCTTTTGCTTGCGGAGAAAGCCGGGGTAACGGCCGTGTTCCTGCCCCATAAAAAAGATATGTATCCTGAACATTTTCAGACGGAAATCAAGCTTCAATCCCTGCCCCGGCATTTATGCGGAAAATTTCGGCCTGTCCATTTTGCAGGGGTGGCCACCGTTGTGACCAAGCTCTTTAATATTGTCATGCCGGACATGGCCGTATTCGGCATGAAGGATTATCAGCAACTCCAGATCATCCGCCAACTGGTTCTAGATCTGGATCTGGATATCCGGATCCTGGCCGGAGAGATCATCCGGGAAAAGGACGGGCTGGCCATGAGTTCCCGGAATGCCTATCTTTCGGAAGCCCAGAGAGCCTCTGCCCTGAGCCTGTCCAGGTCCTTGGACCTGGCCCGGGAACTTGTCGCCAAGGGGGAGAAAAGCAGCGCCCTCCTCCGGAGTAAAATTGAGGCCCTGATTCATTCCTTTCCGGAAACAGAGGTGGAATATATTTCCTTTTGCCGGCCGGAAACCCTTGAGGAAATAGAAGTCATTGAAACAAAAGTGCTGCTGGCCCTGGCTGTGAAGGTGGGAAAAACAAGGTTGATCGACAATGTTCTGATCAATCCCGGACGATGATCACCCGGCATTCATTTAAAAAGGCATGGCGTTCCGTTGTTTTTTCCAGGACAAGGTAGTCCGACATGCTGATCACAAGGGTGGCATTTTTACTGCCTTCTTTTCTCAGCCCTTTTAAAATCATGGGGTTGTCCCCGATTCTTTTGTCCCGGACCGCCTGATCCAGGTTGCAGACATATTTGCAGATCCCGTTTTGAACCGCAAATTCCCTGGAGATAAAGACCGAGGAATAGACGTCATGGCCCTGTTCACTGACAATGACGGGGTCAAGAACAGGTTCGATGTCAAGCCCCCTTGCATCAATCACCAGGCCTGAATATAGGCTTTTTCCGATGACCGGAAGAATTTTCGGGTTAATTTCAGGATTTATTTTGGGGATCTGCCGGATTTCTTCAGGCAGTACCAATTGCAAAAAACCGCCAAACAGGCTGGTTTTAAGAGTTATTTCAACAGCAAGGGCAGAGGTGTAAATTTGTTTTGAGACCGGGGCTTCCCGTGCCGTTTTTTCCAGCCCGGCCAGGATGATTAAGTTTTCCGAGGCATAATCGCTCACCGTCCATTCATTATTGATTTTGATCTGTTTCAAGGTCGAAAGGATGTTTTTCACGGCCTCGGCCTTGGCATACAAGAAAACCGATTCTTTTGACACCGGGCTCTGATCCGCCGGAGAGGCTTTTCCGGAAGCCGTGATCATCCCCGTGGTCCAGTTGACGGTTCCGGTCTCAAATTTTGTGATGCAGTCTCCGTCGGAATTCATTTCCGGGGCGGCCAGGCCGCCTGGCGGAAGGGCAAACACATAGATGAGGATAAAAACGGCGAGAAGCCGGAATTTTTTCATGGGATGGCCACCTTCTATTTTCTCAGATGGTTTTCTTCGATAAAATCGGCAAGCCCACTGATGTCTTCAAGCCCGAACAAGGGGACATGGGGCCGAAAATCAGAATCGGTGACAAAGGCGAGAAGGGTGTCATCATTCATGCACAGGGGCTCTTTATGTCCGCTGTTCATTCTGAAAATTTCTATTTTGGGAAGTTTCTGGCTTTTAAACCCTTCGGCCAGAATAATATCCACCCCGGAAAGATAGGCCTGCATCTTTTCGATATCGCTTGTCCGATCATCCTTGAGCATGGCGATCTTGTCGTCGGTAATCACCAGAACGGCATGGGCGCCGGCTCTTTTATGACGCCAACTGTCCTTGCCCTCCGTGTCTATTTCAAACCCGTGATGGGCATGCTTGACGGTTCCGATCCGATACCCGCGCCGGGTCAGTTCTGCGATCAGTTTTTCCAGAAGGGTTGTCTTGCCGGAATCGGATTTTCCCACAATGGTGATAATGTCTGTCCGTCCGGCAGATACGGGGGAAAGGCTTGCACTATCGGACATCTCAGTCCTTATGCCCGTTGATTTCATCCCTCAGCCGGCCGGCGCATTTAAAGGTGACCACCCGTCTTTTTCCCAGCATCATGTCTTTGCCGGTGGCCGGGTTTCTTCCTTTGCGGGGTGACTTTTCATTAACCTGGAATTTGCCGAAGCCTGAAATCATAATGTCCTCTCCGGCAGTCAAGGTTTCTTTGATGATTTCAAGCATGGTTTCAATAATGTCTTTGGCCTGGGAGGGGGTATAATTATTTTTCCCGGCTATTTTTTCAATGATGGTTGTTTTTGTAAAGGCCACTGTTCTTTGTTTCCTATATTAACTGTTTAAAATTAAACAAGATATTTACTTTGGTTCTCGGGCAATGTCAAGGCCTAAAAAACAGGGCCCAATTATTTTATGGGCCTGCCCGGGCCGGTCTTGTTCATCAAAGCGGGTCCTGCTTTTTTTATTGCATAACCCGAAAAAGGAAGGTATTAATTTTATCAAATTTTTTTATACAAATAAGAGGGATACTGCAAAAATATATTTAAATTATGATGAAAACCAATAAAAACATCGCATTGATCGGCATGCCGGCCGCCGGAAAGAGCAGCATCGGACGTCTCCTGGCTGAAAAACTGGATTATGACTTCATTGACTCGGATGATCTGATCCAATCCGGAGAAGGCCGGACCCTGGCCGAGATTATTTGTGACAAGGGTCTGGCCCGGTTTTTAGAGATTGAGGAAAAACATATCCTGGGCATCACACCCGAACGCCATGTGATTGCCACGGGCGGAAGTGCCGTATACAGCAAAAAAGCCATGACCCATCTTTCGCGGACCTGTACCGTTCTTTATCTGTTTATTGATCTTCCCGGACTGTTGACCCGGTTGTCGGATATCACTGCCCGGGGGGTGGCCATTAAACCCGGAAAAACCATTGAAGATCTTTATGCGGAAAGAACCCCCTTATACGATCAATACAGCGATATCAAAATTGATTGCAGTTCTCTGACCCTGGAGCAGGTTGTTGAACGGGCGGTTGCCGCCCTAATCTGAATAGATCCGCTTGACCCTTGGCGTCAGGGCGCAGACAATCTCATAGCTGATGGTCCGGACCCGGTCTGCCAGCTCATCGGCGCCAAGGGTTTCCCTTCCCTGGCACCCCATGAGAATGACCTCATCCCCGACGGCGACACCCGGGATATGTCCCACGTCAATGAGGGTCTGGTCCATGCAGACCCGGCCGACGATGGGGGCTCTTTGGCCGTTGACCAGCATTTGGCCGTTGGATGAAAACAGCCTTGAAAATCCGTCGGCATAACCGATGGGCACCGAGGCAAGGGTGGTGGCGGTTTGGGTTTCATGGGTGATGCCGTAACTGACGAAAAACCCTTTCGGCACTTTTCGGACCGAGGTCACAAGGGATTTCAGGGTCATGACCGGAAAAAGACTTACCCTTGTCCGGTCCACCTCCCTGGAAGGATAGAGCCCGTAAAGGGAGATGCCGGCCCTGACCATATCATAATGGGCCTCCGGAAATTCAATGATGCCGGCGCTATTGGCCGCATGCCGAAGTTCAATGGCTATCCCGGCCTTGTCCAGGTCGGACAGCAGGGTGTCAAAGATCTCAATCTGGAGCCGGGTATAGGTTTTATCCCGGCTGTCCGCTACGGCAAAATGGGTGTAGATGCCCTGAAGATTCAGGCCTGGCAGGCGCATGATGTCCCTGATGTCCCGGACGGCCTTCTTCCGGATATCCGGGTCCCTTGGAATTTCCGTAAGAATCATGCCCACCCGCCCCATTCCCGTATCCACCTTTAAATGGACCCGTAGGGGTTTGGCAAAGGTTTTGGCCTGGGAGGACAATCGGGCCGCCATCTCAAGGTCATATACGGTGACGGTGATATCCAGATCCGAGGCCTGGACTGCCTGGGAGGGATGAATATATCCCAGCACCAGGATCGGTGCGGAGATGCCGGCATTGCGGAGTTCCACTGCTTCATGGAGCCGGGCCACCCCCACCCAGCTTGCTCCGCTTGCAAGGGCTTTTTGGGCCACCCGGACGGCCCCGTGGCCGTAGCCGTCGGCCTTGGCCACGGCCATAAACCGGCAGGACGGACGCATCAAGGCGCTCAGGCCTTGAATATTTTTTCCCAGGGCATCAAGATCGATGCAGGCAGAGATCAGGGGATAATCCATGACATTTCCTTTTTTTGCCGGGCCCATGTTTTATCGGACAACTGCCGAGACCCCATACTTTTCAATGATGTTCTTGAATTCAAGCATTTCCTCTTCGGAAAAAAAATGCTCGTCCCGGGTTAAAAATTCCGGGTCTAGGACCCTGACGTTCCGTGAACATTTCTGAAGGATATAACTTTTCGCCCCTCGGACCATTTGACCCATGTCATTTAAAATTTTCCTGCTGATCAGGGGCCGAACACAGGTGGTCCGGAATTCATAGTCCGGGGCCTTTTCCATGATAAGCCGGATACTGTCGCCGATGGCTGAGGCGTCAAATTTCCCCGGCGCCACAAGGGAGTAATCCATCAGCCGGGTTTTGATATCCATGGAAATACAATCCACCAGGGCGTCTTCAAAGAGCCGTTCAAGCACTTTCGGTCTGCTGCCGTTGCTGTCAAGCTTGAGACGATAGCCCAGGTCCTTGATTTTCCGGCAGAAAGGGAGAAGGTCCGCCTGAAGCGTGGGCTCCCCCCCGGTAATCACCACCCCTTCCAGGAAGCCTTTGCGTTTTTCAAGAAAGGCAAAAATGTCCGCTTCATCCAGGAGCCGGCCGGCTCGGTCTTTGGAACCGGCCACCAGGTCCGGGTTATGGCAGTAGGGACAGGAAAAATTGCATCCCTGGGTGAAGATAATGCAGGCAAGGGTCTTTGGAAAATCAAGAAGGGAATTTTTCTGGAATCCGCCGATGTTCATTCTGTCTTCTTATCCCGCCGTCTTATAGGTTTTCCGCATGCAGAATTCCGTCTGCTTCCCGCTGTTCCATTGGCATACCGGTCTTAGATACCCGACCACCCGTGAATAGACTTCCGTCTCTGCATGGCAGGTATCACAGGTTGCATGTTCCCCGGCAAGGTATCCGTGGGAAGGACAGACACTGAAGGTGGGGGTCAGGGTGAAATAGGGCAGTTTAAATGAATTTGAAACTTTGCTGACCAGGTTCTTGACCACTTCGATATCGGTGACTTCCTCTCCCAGGAAGAGGTGCTGGACCGTTCCGCCGGTGTATTTGGTCTGGAGGCGGTCCTGAAGCTCCAGGGCTTCGAAGAGGTCGTCGGTATAATTGACGGGCAGATGGGTGGAATTGGTATAAAAGGGGGATTTGCCCTCTTTGTATTCCGCTTCATTGGCGCAGAGGATATTCTCATATTTGGCCTTGTCCATGCTGGCAAACCGGAAGGTGGTGCCTTCGGCCGGGGTTGCCTCCAGGTTGAAGATTTCGCCGGTTTCCACCTGGATTTGTTCAATTCTGGTCCGAATATGGTCCATGACCCGTACGGCAAATTCCTGGCCTTTGGACGTGGCAATGCCTTCTTTCAGGAAATTGAGGCAGGCCTCGTTCATGCCGAGGATGCCGATGGTTGAAAAATGATTTCTCCAGTATACACCGGTGTTTTCCTTGATTTTGCGCAGATAGAATTTGGAATAGGGATACAGGTCGCCTTCGGTAAATTTTTCAAGGATTTTCCGTTTGATGGCCAGGGATTCGGCCGCCAGTTTGATGAGGGTATCCAGCCGCTTGAAAAAATCATCCTCATTCCCGGCAAGATAACCGATTCGCGGCAGGTTCAGGGTGACCACGCCGATGGAGCCGGTCAGGGGGTTGGCGCCAAAGAGACCGCCGCCCCGTTTTCTGAGTTCCCGGTTGTCCAGGCGCAACCGGCAGCACATGGACCTTGCATCCTCGGGGTCCATATCGGAATTCACAAAATTTGAAAAATAGGGGATCCCGTATTTTCCGGTCATTTTCCAGATATTTTCAAGGTTGGGGTTGGTCCAGTCAAAATCCCGGGTAATATTGTATGTGGGGATGGGGAAGGTAAAGACCCGGCCCTTGGCATCCCCTTCCATCATGACCTCGGCAAAGGCGGCATTCAGGATATCCATTTCCGCCTGGAAATCTGCATAGGTCTGCTCCTTGTATTCGCCGCCGATGATGATGGGAGAGTTTTTCAAGGTGGACGGCACCGTCAGATCCATGGTGATATTGGTAAACGGGGTCTGGAACCCGACCCGGGTGGGGATATTGATATTAAAGACAAATTCCTGGAGGGCCTGTTTGACCTCTTTGTAATTTAATGCATCCTTCCAGATAAAGGGGGCCAGAAGGGTGTCGAAATTGGACATGGCCTGGGCACCGGCCGCTTCTCCCTGGAGGGTATAGAAAAAATTCACGATCTGTCCCAGGGCGCTTCGGAAATGTTTGGGAGGAGAGGATTCCACCTTTCCGGCCACGCCTTTGAACCCTTCCAGGAGAAGGTCCTGGAGGTCCCAGCCCACACAGTAAACCGATAAGAGGCTCAGGTCATGGAGATGAAGGTCCCCTGAATAATGGGCTTCCCGGACGGCCGGCGGATAAATCTTGTTGAGCCAGTATTCAGCCGTAACATCAGAGGAGATATAATTGTTGAGCCCCTGGAGGGAATAACTCATATTGCTGTTTTCCTTGACCTTCCAATCCATCCTCCGGATATAGGATTCCATGAGCCCCACATTTTCCTTGATGGCAATTTTCCGGATCTGGTTGTGCTGTTCCCGGTAAATAATATAGGCCTTGGCAGTTTTGTAAAATGGGGAATCCAGAAGCACCCGCTCTACAATGTCCTGGATTTCCTCCACTTCCGGGATGGGTCCCAGGCGCAGGTCCCTGGCCATGGAAATCACCTTCATGGTCATTTTCCGGGCTTCTTTTTCATTGAATTCACCGGTGGCCTCACCTGCCTTCTGAATGGCACGGGTTATTTTTGATGAATCAAAATCCGCTATTCTTCCGTCCCGCTTCCTGATTTGGTCAAACATGTATTCACCCCTTGAAATCTGATAGAAATTAACGTATCGTCTCTCAGTTTTGTATAACGGTTAATGATAAATGAAGTCAGACTGCAGGACCATATTTAATCAACATATTGTTGCTTGTCAAGAAAAAAAATCTATATATTGTGGCTGCTGGAAATAATTTGGAGATATCGATGCAACTGGATCAAAACCCTTTTTTCAGAAAACCCATCACGTCCTGGTATGATTCCAATTTTGTCTGCTGGACCGTTATGGTCCTCATGATCTTTGTCTTTATCTTTGCCATGGCCGGTATCATTGTCGGGTCCGGCACAGGAGAATTTCAGGAATATGTCTGGTTTCCCACCCTTCTTTGTGTTTTCAGCCTGTTTCTGGTGCTGAAAATCGCCCTAAGGCTCAGACACCGCGCTAAAAACAACTAGGCGCCTTTACAACAATTTCAATGAGATGATATAGGATTTTGGCCGTCACCCCCCAGATCGTGACATCTTCATAGGGGTAGGTGAGGTGCATGACATTGGGCAGGCTGTGATCGAACCCTTTTTCTCTGTGAAGATCCACCAGGTATTTCATCGGAATATGAAATACCCTGGCAATTTCAGCCGGATCATGGCGGATGGTATCCTTCTGGTTCCAGATGCCGATAAAGGCTTCAATGTCCTTGCTGTTAATGGTCTGGAAATGGCCGAGGGATCCGATGACCTCCACGTTCTCCGAACGGATGCCCATTTCCTCGGCAAGTTCCCTTAGGGCCGTATCCCTTGTGGATTTGTCCGTTTCATCCTTGTGCCCCCCCGGAAAGGCCATCTGGTTGGCCCAGGGATACCCTTTTTTATCGGCCTTCTGGATAAACATGAGCCGGATCTCCTCGGTCATCGTGAACAGGGCCATAACACCGGTGGGTTCCAAGAGATCGTCATCGGGAAGTCCCGGGTGGGGGCTGTTCCGAACCGCAGCCCGGATAAGGTCCATACAGTTTTTTTGATTCATGACATCCTGATTTTAAATTCAATTCACCAATGCCTTGGAAAAATACAGGGAAAGACGGCCATTGTCAAATTCTAACCGCCTTCGAATCATACGCTAACACAACCGGCGTATAAAAGACTCCAGAAGAAAAAACCATGCATGAAAAGGAGTCCATATGCATCCCCCATATAAAGGTTCGGTCAATGACGGATCTGGTGAAATCATCAGGGATACCGTTCCCCCGCTTCATTCCGTTGAAGGCGGCGGCGCCGGAGCCCTTCACAACGTTCTGTATTCCCGTGAAAACCTGGATCTCCCTTCGACCTTGAAGGATTATCTGGCCTTGATGAGGCCAAAACAGTATGTGAAAAATATCTTTGTTTTTGCCCCCTTGTTTTTTGCATTGCCCATTGGCAATCCGGAACCATTGCTGAACGCATTGACGGCGTTTATTGTGTTTTCAATGATGGCCAGTGCGGTTTATATCCTGAATGATTATTGTGATATGGAAAACGACCGGCTTCACCCCAAGAAAAAATTCAGGCCCTTGGCCGCAGGAAAGGTTTCCGGAACCGGCGCCCTCCTTTTGATGACAGGGTTATTGATGATCAGTGTCGCAAGCTGTCTGGCCTTTTTAAACCTTCAGGTACTGGCCCTGATCCTGGCATACCTGACCATCAATGTCATCTATACCTTAAAACTCAAGCACATCAGCCTCATTGACATCTTCATCATTTCCACCGGGTTTGTGATCCGGCTCTTTGTCGGAAGCTGTGCATCGGGGATGGAACTGTCCTATTCCATCATCGTCATGACCTTTCTGCTCTCTCTGTTTCTGGCCTTTGCCAAAAGACGGGATGATGTGTTGATCCTGATGGAAACCGGTCAGAAGATGAGGAAGAATATCGGCGGGTATAACCTGGAATTCATCAATTCAGCCATGAGCATGATTTCTTCCATCATCCTGGTATCCTATATCATGTATACGATTTCTCCCGACATCATTGCAAAGCATCACACCGACAAGCTCTATCTGACCAGCCTGTTTGTCATGCTGGGGATCCTCAGATACCAGCAGATCACCTTTATCTACAAAAACAGCGGGGTGCCGACGGAAATCCTCATGAAGGACAAATTCATCCAACTGAGTATCATCTTCTGGGCCATTTCATTTTTAACCATCAAATATGCCGGTCCGTGGTTCCTATGAGCAATTATACCTATCTTCTCGTTTCCATTCTCATGGGCGCCCTGGCCCAGGTGGCGTTGAAAAAGGGGATGCAGGCCCTGGGCCGGATATCCATGGCCACCCTGGTTCCCAACCTGGGCAGCATTTTTTTCAGCCCTTATATCATGGGCGGAATGGTTTTATACGGGGCAAGCCTGATGGTCTGGCTGATTGTGCTGTCCCGGATGGAACTCAGCCGGGCCTATCCCTTTGTGAGCCTGGGGTATATGATCACCTTTGCCTGCGGCATCCTTCTCCTGGATGAAAAAATGTCCTATTATAAAATTTTCGGACTCATGTTTATCGTTGCCGGAATACTGATCATGTCACGGGGGGAAATAACCGGTTGAAGACATTCAAGGCGTATATCTTTTTAGGCATCAATTCCTATATCCTTTACGCCGTCATCCTGGTGCTGTTTTCTTTGTCCAGGGCCTTCAATATCCTTACCGTCAAAGACGTTTTCATCATCAGCGTGATCATCAGCGGGTTTTTGAAATATCTCCTGTATAAAAAAGAAGGCAAAGAATTCTCCGTCCAAAAAAGGGTGGTTCTGGAAGCGGTTTATCTGGCCCTCTTTTTGATCATCGCCGCAGGTTCATCACAATTCTATGACACCACCTATGACGGGCGGGCCTACCACCAGGAGGCCATTATCCGGTTGGCCCAAGGGTATAACCCCTATTATCAGCAATTGGATGAGGATCAAGAGCTGCATGCGCTCTGGATCAATCATTATCCCAAAGCGATGGAGATTGTTTCCTCGGCAGTGTATGCCTTCACCGGAAATATTGAAACCGGCAAAGCGTTTAATCTTCTGTTCATGATTTCCAATATCCTGATGGGAATCGGCGTCTTTTTAAGGTGGGGGAGGCTGTCCCAAGGTGCAGGGTTGGTATTCGCCATGATCCTCAGCCTGAACCCGGTGGCTGTCTGCCAATCCCTGACCTATTACGTGGATGGGCAGACCTGGTCCCTTTTACTGGCCGGCGCCTATCTCATCATCCTTTTTGTCCTTGAAAAAAAGACGGCCTGGAATATGGTGCTGGCCCTGGTCATCTTTTCCCTGGCCAATATCAAATTTACATCCCTGGTCTATCTGATGGTGATGATGGCCGGGTATTATCTCATCCTGTTGTTGACAAGGCCGGGAAAAGCGCTGATTCAAACCGTCATGGTCACCGGAACGTCCATCCTCATCGCCGTCTTTTTTATCGGGTTTAACCCCTATGTCACCAATACCCTCATCAACGGCCATCCGTTTTATCCCGTCTATGGTGAAAACAAGGTGGATATCATTACCGGCAATGCGCCCCATGAATTCAAGGATAAAAACCGGTTTGAAAAATTCTATCTGTCCTTTTTGGGCAGATCGGGCAATCTGATGAGGGCCTGGTCCGATGAAAAAATCGACCTTAAACCGCCCTTTACCTTTGATTTAAAAGAAATAAAGGCCATGGCCGGATGCGATGTCCGGGTGGCGGGATTCGGCCCCTTGTTCAGCGGGATCTTCCTGCTCAGCGCCCTCCTGTATGTTTTGAACAAGCTGGGCAAATTAGTAGGAAAAACGGAGGAAAAAGGAAAGGACCGTTTTCCAGGCAAAGGCATCTGGATGGACGTCCTCCTTTTTTTTGTCGTGTTTTCCGTTGTCATCAACCCGGAATTCTGGTGGGCAAGGTATGTCCCCCAATTATGGGCCGTTCCTGTACTGATGCTGCTCGGTTCCGGATTTTCCGGCAAAAAACCCGGACTGGCACTGGTGCCGGTTGCCTTTTATCTAGTATCGATTTTCATGATTTCCACTGTTTATATTGGATCCAATATCAAAGAGACCCGGGCCCTGAACCATGAACTGGAGCTGTTATCGGAAAGCACCCAAAAAATGGCCGTGTATTTTGAAAATTTCCGGAGTGATCGGTTGAAGCTGATGAAAAAGGGCATTGCCTATATTGAAACAAAGGATGATATCGGAACGGTCTGGGCCTATGAGAACACCCTCCTGGGGCACGGAACCGTCCTGCACAATGATGAATCCCTGTATACCGCATTAAAGGCCATCCATTGAATGCTTTTGGAGGTTGAACGATCATCATGAAGACCAGACTGGCCATCTTTGATTTTGACGGCACCATTACCCGGCGGGATTCCTTTCTTCCCTTCCTTTTTTTCTGCTTTGGCTATTACAAGGTCTTTTGTACCGCCATCACATCCATCCCCATCCTGTTGATGTACAAGCTGAGGCTTATTTCCAATTCCAGGGCCAAGGAAATCGTGTTTGGAAAATTTTTCAGGGGCATGGGGGAGGACGATTTCAACCGGCTCAGCAGAAGCTATTCCCTGAAGAGAATAAGCCCCGGCGTAAGAATAAAGGCGCTTGAAAAAATAATCCGGCATGGGGACAGGGGGGATCGGGTGATGATCATCTCCGCGTCCATGGAAAACTGGATCAAGCCCTGGGCCGATGCTCACGGCATCGGCCATGTCATCGCAACCACGGTTGAAATAAAAGACGGGAGATTGACGGGGCGGTTCAGCTCTCCGAATTGCCATGGGAAAGAAAAGGTTCGAAGGCTCTTTGAAACCATGGGAAGCCTTGATCAATACCATATCTGCTCCTACGGGGACAGCAAAGGGGACCAGGACCTGCTGGATCTGTCCGACGAACCTTTCTATAGAGTATTCTGACTATAGATTGATCTAAAGCCTATTCTGATTTTCACAATTTTCTCACATCCTGCAAACACTCTTTTGTCAAGATCGGCCTGACTCGGGTTAATTCCTAAAGATGAAGATTTAAAACCAAGAGGAGGCTTCCATGCGATTCATCTTATCCGCTGTTCCCCTGACAGGTCCATGCCGTTTTCTTTTGCTTTTATGGGTATGGATGATGATGGGCCAGGCCCTGGCGCCGGCCCATGCCGAAACCTCTTTGGCTGCGGCGGGCAAGGCCGCCGGCCGGGAAGGGAAAAACAGGCTGCCCTGTGAGGACCGCAGCCCTGTTCAGAAAATATCCTTTGTTCATATCAGCGACCTGCATGCCCATTACAATACGGATAAGGACGGGTCCAGTCCCGTGGCCCGCATCCGGGGAGTTTACGAACAGGTCAAAAAAGAAAACCCCTATACCCTTTTTACCAATGCCGGAGACGATTATGAAAAGGGGTCCCTGGCCGAAGAACGTTCCCGGGGAGGGACCACCAGGGAAATCGTGCACGCTTTAGGGTTTGATGTCCGCACCCTGGGCAACCATGATTTTGCCTGGGGCATTGAGGAATTGTTACGGTTCAGCAATGATCCGTCTGCCGTGGTGATGGCCTCGAATATCAGGATGACTCCCGGAAAGGACGACTTTCCCCCCACCGTGCCAGGCTGGACGGACTTTTCAATTCTGACCGTGGGCTGCGTCCGGATCGGTTTTTTCGGTCTCGTGACCCGGCCCTGGGGTGAGGCCGACAGACCCTATGACGGGCCCTATTTCCGGGAACAACCGGCCCTTCAGGCGGATTTTAATTTTAGCGGCATCGCCAGGGACATCATTGCCCGGTATCGGCAGGACGTGGACCTGATGGTCATGGTCAGCCATCTGGGGCTTGAAGAGGATACCGCCCTGGCCCTGGCCGTCGGCGGCATCGACCTCATCCTCGGCGGGCACACCCATTCGACCACATCCACCCCCCTGAACGTGAACAATACCCTCATTGTCCATAGCGGCGCCTTTGGCGAGACCATCGGCAGGATGGATATTGAATATGATGTTTTGAATAAACGCATTGCCCATACCCGGTTCCGTCTGATTGCCAACCGGCCGGGAGAGGTTCCGGAGGATGAGTACACCCGGAGCGTGGTGGCCGGCATCCTCAATCCCTACCAGCGGGAACTGGATGAAGCCGTTACCCATATCCGCCAAGACCGGGAAAAGGATGCGGTGGCACTTATCGGGGCCCGCGCAGCCGTTGAAACCCTGGATATGGATGCGGCTTTTATCCACAAGGGAACGGTATGGCAGGACTGGCGACAGGGCCGGCTGACCCGGCAGGATATTCTGGATGCCTTTAAGGTGGAGCGCCAGCCCGCCGGAACCCCGGGGTGCAGCAGCCTTTACCGGATGGAGATGACGGGGGAGGATCTGGTCCTTGCCCGGACCATATTAAAAGATTGCGTTTACTGGGGCCCCGCCGTGATCAATCCGAAAGCCTTGTACACCGTTGCCGTTCAAAAACCCCAGGCCTTAAACCAGACGGAAATCTTCGGGAAAACCATCGGACGCTCGGCCCCAAAACCCGCCGCAGAACTCTGGGAAACCGTGGTGGCCTTTGCCCAAAAATCCGCAGGAATTGCCCTTGACCAAGACCTGAACGAGACTGTTGCCACATCCCTTGTGGCGCTGCTCAAGGCACAAGGGGAGGCCTCCCGGTAAAACCAAAGGCCTTGAGAACCCAAAAGGGGTCTGACCATCAGGCCGCCTCCTGCCAGGTTTTTTTCACCAGCCGGGCTGTGGAGGTAAAATTTCCCGCCATGACCCACTCTGCAATATGATCCGCCACATCCGGGTATTTCCGTTTTATGGTCGAGGTTTGGGACAGCCATTTTTCAACGCAGTGTTTGTCCAGGGACGACATGGTGACCCCCAGATTCAGCAGGGTTAAGGCCATGGCATTGGAAATTTGTTCGAACTGGCCTTTCAAGGGTTTTACCAGGATTTTTTTCCCCAGGGACAGGGCCTCGCTGGGCAGTTCAAACCCGGCGTTGGAGATCACTCCGGCGCATTGGGCCAGATCCTTGTAAAACAAGGCTTTTGAAAATGGGTGCCATTGGATGTGGCCTTCTTCGGCCGGTTCTTCCCCCCGGTTCTGGGCATAGACGGCAAACCTGAATCCTTTAAAGGGTAGAAGCAGGTCCCGGATCTGATCCCTGCTCTCAAAGGGGAGATAGACCAGGATCAGGGACTCGTCCACTGTCTCTGAAGGGGTTATGCCGGATGGAATCACCGGGGGAACGATGGGCCGGTCAAAATGGTGCCAGTGCATGCCGATGGCAATGTCGGCCGGTGCAAAATATTGGATGATCCATTTGGACAAGGGATTGGACCGGTCCATGGGAATATCATGCAAAAAAGCATACTGGTGGCCGATACCGATACAGGGCCGGTTGATTTTCCGGGCGATCCATGCGCTGACGGGTTCAAAATCCGTGATCACCAGATCATAGTCTCTGGCATCAAACCGGGTCACATCCTTAAGAAATTGGCCCGGGGAAAGATGTTTCAGAGTGTTGAAGAGCCTGATCCGGCCGTTTTTCACGGAAAAGGTGAATCCTTTGTAAAACCCCGGAGCTTTAATGATAGAAGCGTCATAGGCCTTGTCCTCATTGCAGCCGCTGAACATCACATCCACCTCGGAGCCCCGGTTTTTAAGCCGGTCGATGATCTGGGTGGCTCGGCTCACATGGCCGTTCCCGGTTCCCTGGATGCCGTATAGAATTTTCATGGTATGTCTCCTTTCAGGCAACGCCTTTAATCGGTTCGTCCCCATCATCCATGAGGATATGGCCCAACCCATTGTCCTGCTTGATGCCGGGCTTTGAAAACCTTTCTCCCAGGAGATCGTCAAAGGCCTCATCCCAGGAATAGCTTTCCATGATATGGTTCCGGCAGGCGGCCCGCATCATGGCGAATTCATTGGGCCGTTCCGTTTTCAAAAGATGCATCTCTTCTATTTTTTCTACCCAGGCTTCTTTATCAGACAGGCTTAAAACATGGCCGGTCCTGCCGTCCTCAATGATTTCCTGGGGCCCTCCCACATCGGTGACAAGGGCGGGAAGCCCCCGGGACTGGGCTTCAAGGATCACCATGCCAAAGGTATCCGTTGTGCTGGGAAAGGCAAACAGATCCGCTGTTTCATAATATTGCAGGAGTTCTGCAGGATCCACCATTCCCGTGAAATGGATCCGCTCATGGGCGCTGCATTGGATTTGGTAGAGATCCAGCGCAGGCCCGTCGCCGCAAAGAATGAGGTTCAATTCCGGAATGGATCGCCTGGCTCCGTGATAGACCTCCAGCAAAAATTCGATGTTTTTATCAGGGCTCATCCTTCCGGCCCATAAAATGGTGGTTCCCCTTTGGATTCCCTTTTCATTCATGAGCTGTTTTTTCCCGGCAGGGTTGGGAATAAGGGGAGTGACAACCATTCCCCGCCGGAACAGACTCATTTTGTCAGGGTTGTGGCCCTGGTCTTCCAGGATACGGATATATTCTCGGGTCGGCACCTTGATCCGGGTTGAAAAGGAATAGAACCGGTTGATGAGAAACCGGATCATCCCGGTCAGATCGGCATCCTTAAAAACCCATTCGGCCTGGGCCGCAAAATCCGTATGATAAACGGAAATGCATTCCAGGCCCATGAGATTGCCCATGATCATTCCCAGCATGCCCACGGGTCCGGGCGTTGAAATGATCATCCGCTCGGGTCGGCATTCGTGGATCATTTCCATGGAGGCCAGGAGCGAGGGAAAATTCAATGTGAAAGAGGCATAAAATTCCGGGTTAACGGAATATATCCATGGCAGGTATAGGATGCTCCCGGCTTCCTTTTCATCCGGATCACGGACACAGGCGACAAAGGTGAGATTGAGTTCTCTTTTCAGGCTTTCCTGCCTGAAACTTTCAAGGGTTGTGGATACGCCGTTCAGGTCATTGAGGGTATCGGTGAACCAGAGCACCCTTTCCGGTTCCGTATCGTCCTTGCCGGTATGGTGCTGTTTCATGGCCGTCATCAATTCCCGGTCCCGGGCCAGATGGCTCAGGGATGAAAAAAACGGAATACTGATAAAAAAAGCCGGGAAGGAAGACATCAGGTTTCTGAAAAGCTTGCCGATATCCCCTTTTGCAAAATCCCTCACAAAGGAGTCCAGGAGCATTTTAAAAAATTCATCCAGCAAAAGCCCCATGCTCTGGTAGATATTGGCCAATTTGGTTTCCACATCCAGACTTTGATGATGGGACCAGTTGTAGACATCTTCAAAAAATCTCAGGATGATTTTATCCTTGACCGCTTTGCCCTTTTTTATCCTGCGGAGGGTTACCCATTCTTTTAACCGGCTTTGCCGATCCTCAAACACCACATGGTTGATAATGGATAAAATACCGCCCGGATCATTTTTCCCGGCATGGGAGGAATAATCGCAGAAGATTTTGTAAATGGAAAAGGCAAAGGATTTATAATCGTTGCACCGGCCCATGCTGAGGGTTTTTCTTTCCTTTATCTGCCGGATGAACAGGGCCTTTGAACGAGAGCCCCCGGCAATGGTGGCGGTCCGGCCGATAAAAAGGCCTGCATGGTCATCGGAGCCGCCGGTAAATCCCTTGATCCAGGGATCCGGACTCATGGGGGTGATCTTGTATTTTTCCCTGAGATCCCGGATCTTTTCCGGGGTCAGGCTTTTGAGGACGCCCTGCCAGGCCTCATTGTAATAGCGGTTTCTGGCCCCGTTCAGACCTTCAAACACGTCAAACAGCAGCATCAGTTTTTCAAGAAGCTCAATGGTGAGGCGCCTGTTGATGCTGTAAAAGCCGTGGGCAACGGAATAGGCCAGGTCATGGGTCCGGATAAGGTCCCTGAGCCGGTAAATATCATGCCGGACCGCTTGAATCTGTTCAAACCGGTCCTTTGTAATATCAAAGATCAGGATATGGATCTTGCACCCGTTTTCCGGGAAATAGGTGGTGGTTTCCACGCTCACGAAGGTATCGGCCGGATATTTTTCAACCAGTTCCAGGGCGCCTTCAATGGTATTGTGGTCGGTGATGGTGACAAAATCCATTCCCGCGGCCTTGGCCGTTGAATACAAGGTGTCGATACCGGTATAGGATTCTTTTGCCCCCACTTTCTGCAAAAACCATTCGGACGGCCTTTTGGACGCCTTGGAATGAACATGCAGGTCTGCACGTGTCATGATTTCTCCTCCTCTTAAGGGTTGCAACTACCTGTTTTTAGATAAAAAAGATGAGGATTGAATTAAGAAAGGATTATAAATCCGTAAAATAAGGGTTTCGGACTTTCAGCCCTGGTGCTTTTTGATAAGAATCCATCCGGCAATCAGGGAGGTGATGGGGGCCACCAGGGTTAACCCAAAAGTGCCGGACACGGTCATGAGAAGTTCGGAGGCAATATGATTCATGTTCAGCAACCGGGAGATATGGATCCCCTTTGCCGTCATGAGCATGAGCAGGGTCAGGGAGGTCCCGGTATAGGCCAGGAGCAGGGTGGTCGTCATGGTGCCGATGACCGCCCTTCCGATGGTAAGCCCGCTTTTGATGAGGCCGAGCCGTGTGATATCCGGTTTTTTCTCCTTTATTTCACACAGGGAGGCGGAAATGTCCATGGCAATATCCATAACGGCGCCGGAGGCCGAAATGATAACCGATGCATGGAAAAGCGATAATAAATCAAGGGACTCAAACCCGGAAAACCTCAAGGTGGTTGAAAACCCGGAAGTGGTGCCGTTGATATGGAGGTGTTTTGAAAAAACAAGGAGAACCATCCATGAGATGAGACAGCCCGAAATGACCCCGAGAAAGGCAATCACTCCTTTTTTTGTAAATCCCGCCACCAGGAAGATGATGACAAAGGATAAAAGGCCGGTCATGAGGACCGAGAGCAGGACAGGATCCATCCGGTTGTCCAGAAGCCCCGGGATCAGGAGCTTCCACAGGATCACCAGGGTAAAGACAAAGGACAATACCGATTTGACCCCGACCCAGCCCGTTACCGCAATGACGGTGACAAAAAAAAGACCGAACAATACCATCAGGTTATCGATCCGGACCGGGTCCAGAAGCCTTGAGGAGACGATGGCCCCGCCGGATTTTGAATATCCGATAAGGGCCTTTTCTCCCTTTGTATAAAACCATTCCAGCTCTATGGCGCCCTGGAGAAGGTTGACGCTGTCCAGGACCCGGCCCTTGTCCTCGCCGGTGGTGAGCCTGACCTTTACCCGCTGTTCCCCCTGCTTGAAGATGCCCCGCTGAAACACATAGGTGTCATCGGTTTCAAGGACCAGGCACCGGGCTTCAAATTCGGTGTTTTCCCGGGTGAGATAGCGTGAATCGGGCAGGCTCAAAAGGATCACCAGAAAAATAAAGACCACAACGGTGAATATGATGTCGTGGCCCCTGGCCTTAACGGTTACCACTTCATTTCAGCCTGGGCAACGGTATTCAGAATCCTGCACACATCGGTATTATCGATATAGCCTGCAAACCGGTCGGCGCCCGGTCCTTCCGCCGTGAGCATGACCGGGATTCCGGTATGGGAATAGGAGGTCCAGTAAAGATTGGCCCTGGTATTGAAAAGCCTTTTAAACACCATGGAAACCGGCCTGTACCCGCCGTAAAGGGTTTTGATCAGGTCCTTGTCCCCGGTCTGTTCATCGGCAATGGATTTGACAATGGCTGTTTTCTCCGCTTCCGTGAGCGAGGCCAGGCCGAATTCTTCCGCAAGCCTGAAAACGGCCTCCTCGGTCAGCTCTTTTTTCCCTGCCAGGGTTTTTATCGTTTCATCCACCACCTCATGGGAAATTTTCTGGCTGTAAAAAAGTTCAGGATTCACCCGGTAGGTATTGCCCATGGACAGGCCCAGGCCGCCGCATTCATGATCACCGGTAACAATGATCAGGGTGTCCGGGTTTTTCTCTTTAAAGGCCAGGGCAACACCAATGGCCTTATCCAGGTCCAGCATATTGACAATGGCGGCTCCGGTGTCATTGGCATGGCAGGCCCAGTCAATTTTCCCGCCTTCCACCACCATGAAAAACCCCTTGGGGTTCCCGGATAAAAGGTCAATGGATTTGGATACGATCTCGTCCAGGTTCAGATCAGCCCCGGTCCGGTCCATGACATAGGGAAGGGCCTCGTCATAAACATCACCCGGCAGGTTGGCCAGCACCTTTGTTCCTTTTTTCAATGACAAAAATTCGTCTCTGGTCCTTGCCAGGGCAAAGCCCTTGGATGCTGCCTCTGCATAAAGGTCCTTGCCGTCCTCGCGTCTGGCCGGGTTGAAATGTTTGTCTCCCCCGCCCCCCACAAAAAGGTCAAAGTCTGAATGGATGAGCTGGGAGGCGATCTCATCGTATTTGTTTCTGGAATCGATATGGGCGTAAAAGGCGGCCGGGGTAGCATGCACGATTTTCACATCGGAAATGATGCCGACGGACAATCCTTTTTGTTTCAGAAATTCGCTGATCAGGGGCACCTTTGTGACCTTGTCTTCCTTCATGCCGATGACCCCGCTCAGGGTCTTATACCCTGATGCCAGAGATGTGGCCGTTGATGCGGAATCCGGGACAATACTGCTGGAATCATAGGTGGTATTCATCCCCAGAATCTTTAATGAATTCATATTCAGCCTGACCTTCTGGCTGGTCGCCGTTACACCGGGTTTGCTGTTGATCTGCAATTCGGCAATCTGCCGCTGGGCCACGCCCATGCCGTCCCCGATAAACATGAAAATGTGTTTGGGGGCGTTGCCCTGTGCATAGGCAAAGGCCGTGACCAGCAATACCATCAGCACGAATAGGGATAATCTTAGTTTTCTGAACATTCATCTTCCTCCTGCATGTAAAAATTGATCTTAATCTCTCTCTTGATCATTGGCAATAGCCTGATTCCAGCTCTTCCAGGGCTTCAATGGAAAGATTGGCAAAGGGCAGGGCTTCCAGACGTTCCAGCCCAATGGGCTTGCCGGTGAATTCACAATACCCGAAACTGCCGTCGCTGATCCTTTCCAGGGCCTCGTCAATCTGCCGGAGGACCTGGCTGTACCGCTCATAGGTGCGGATTTCCTGTTCAAGGTCCATGGTATACAAGCTCCTGTCAAGGATGTCTGCGTGATTGGTTTTCAGGGTTTTTATCTTTTCCCGGTGCCGGGATATTTTTCCCAGCAATTCCGTTTTCCTGCCCACCAGCTTATTTTTGAAATATTCAAGCTGCCCCTCATTCATATACTCTTTGAGACCCATGCTTCTGATGACGGATTCCGTTTTCATAACCAACCTCCTGATTCATTAGATGTAATATTCACCGCACTTGCGGGTGATCCTGACTTTTGTAAAGGCAGTATCTCAGCCCTTTATTAAAAAATGATTACCGGGATGCTAAAAAATGGTTTGGATTAATTGATAACAGACACTGAAAAACAAAGGCTGGTTGGATTTTGTTCTGCCGTGATAACCCTGAAGATTTGCCTGCCATGGCCCATAAAAGCATTAAAACTGTTTATTAGGGGCCGAATCGACCTTGATCTTATTTCTGAAACGGACCGAAAAATCCGGCAATTCTGGCTTTAATGGAGTCCCTTATGGATCGAACCTGATCAAGCTTTTCCGCCTTGGTGCCGGCCACGTTCTCCGGATCAGGAAAAGGCCAGTTTTCTCTTCTTGTGATTCCGGGGAAAACAGGGCAGCGTAGATCGGTTTCCCTGTCACACACCGTTATAACATAGCTAAAAAGTTCTCCTCCCTTGAGCAGATCAAAGGCTTTCTTTGGCCGGTGATGAGATAGATCAATCCCTTCTTCTTTCATCACTTCAACCACAAGGGGATTGACCGATTCGGCAGGATCCAGACCTGCGCTGTAAACCTGGTATTCTTCTTTGCCCAGCATTTTCAGATACGCTTCCGCCATTTGGCTTCTGCCGCTGTTGCGTCCGCAGATGAACAATACGCGTTCCATAGGGAGTGCCCTTTCTTTTTTTTTGTCAGGTAATCATTAAATCCTTATCCTGATACATAATTGTTAGGATTTTATCAGACGGAATCGATTTTTTACTAATAATTCTAACCAAAATTCAACAGAATCCAAATCGCTTTCTCATCATCCTGTGTCAGGATCATCGGGAATTATACCGTCGGAATTGACGGATCAACCGACACACCTATGGAGCAAAGCGTCAATGGCCGACTGCTTCCGCATCGGCCCCATCGGGGAGGTTTATCCAAAGGATGTCCATGCCTTGCTGGAGGCTGTCAAATGGGCTACAGGGTTTTTGCGGGATTGAGGAAAATAATCCGGTCGGATACAAATAACGCAGAGTTACAACAGGTGAACCGAAAATGGTTGAGTTAAAAGATAAGAACTGGCTAGCACGGCTTTCGAAAATTGATTATGCATTCCAGCCCATTGTGAACATATATACGGGCAACCCCTTTGGCTTTGAGGCCTTGCTGAGGTTCCACAAAGAAGCGGGATTTTTGTCCATTGATGATATTTTTAATCAGGCATATCAGGAGGGGATCCTCCACCAGGTTGACCTGTGTCTGCGCCGGAAGGCATTGGTTAAATTTGCAGAGTTTAAAGGCAATAGCCAGATCAAGATGTTTTATAACATAGACAACCGGACCTTTGATTCCAAAGATTATACTTCCGGCTGTACAGCCGTTATTCTGAATCAATCCGGATATTTAATGGATGATCTCTGCTTTGAAATATCGGAAAAACACCCCTTTCGAGATAATATGGATGCGGTCAAAATTCTGGAAGCCTACCGGTCCCAAGGGTATAAAATTGCCGTGGATGATTGTGGCACCGGTTTTTCAGGCCTTCAGATGCTGTATTATACAGAACCAGACTATATTAAAATTGATCGTTTTTTTATCCAGAATATGGAAAATGACCCCAAAAAACGTCTGGTCGTTTCCACCATTGTTAATTTTGCCCATTTCATGGGAAGCCTTGTTTTGGCTGAGGGGGTTGAAACCATGGAAGAGTTTTTTTTATGCAAAGAAATCGGGTGCGACATGGTTCAGGGATATTTTATCCAGAAACCTGAACTGGACCTGAAAAAATTGCAGACCCGGTACGAAGATATCGGCAATATTTCCAGGAAGGAAAGGCGTAATGCGTCGTTTAAAGACCGGTCTCTCATTGCCGGCCAGGTCCATTATATCAAGCCCGTATATTCAGACTGTGATATCATCACCATATTTGACAAATTCAGAACAGAAGAATCCGCATCTTTTTTCCCGATCGTCAACCGTTATGAAGAGCCTGTCGGCCTGATTAGGGAAACTGCATTTAAAGATTATATTTTTTCAAAATTCGGTCGCCAGCTCCTGGAAAACCCTTCTTTCGGCAAAGATATTTCAAGATTTATGACAAAAATCCCCATAGCCGATATCCATCAGCCGGTTGAAAAACTGATTGAGACCTATTCCTATTATGATAATGCCGAAGGGCTGATCATGGTGGATGATATGAAATATGTCGGGATACTGAGCACAAAATCGCTATTGAAAATCATCAATGAGAAAAACCTGACCCTGGCCCGGAACCAGAATCCCCTTACCCGGTTACCCGGAAATATGATGATCCATGAATATTTCAGCGAGAGTGTGGCAGACCATGATTCGGAATACTGCCTGATTTATTTTGATTTTGATAATTTTAAGCCCTTTAATGATCAATACGGATTCAGAACCGGTGACCGGCTGATTTTAATGTTTGCCGAGCTTTTAAAAGAAGCCGGATTTTCTGAAAATCGGTTTATCGGTCATATCGGGGGAGATGATTTTTTTATGGGCATTAAAAATACCCGTTTTGAAGATATTGAAGTGGAAATGACACAGCTTGCCCAGAGGTTTAAAACGAATGCGGAAAGTTTTTATGATAAAGAAACCATTGAAAAAGGCTTTCTTGAAGTTAAGGGCAGGGCAGGCAGGAATGAAAAAATCAAACTGATGACGGTTAGTATTGCAATCCTTCAATTGCCTGGGAAAACAAGAAGAAATTATTCCATAGGAAGATTGTCCGGTATCATTGCGGTCTTAAAGAAAGAAGCCAAAGCGTCTGATTCAGGCCTTGTAAAAGCCAATATCATTGAATTGGCAGGCATTGGAACAGATGGCATTTATTTTCCCGGGAATGATTTTCGGGAAACAGATTCCGGACTTTGTCCTGACATAAACCCACCTCCTTTCGCCATATCTTAATCTTTCCGATTTGCTTTACCAAAGCCCAATAAATCGTAACAATTTCTGCAGGCCAAGGAATCTCCATACAAGTTGATACCTAACTGCTATGGTATCTGGATAAGCTTTAGTGCCGCACCGATAAGTGCGGCTTGTTCTTTGCTCATCTCACCCAGGCTGTCTCGTCGTTCCGTCATGCGTCGGAAGCGGGTGAAGTCTGTCGGTAGACCTTCTGTATCCACAAGATAAGCAATTTTCTGGATGATTCTCCGAATTTCTTCCGGATTTTTTATCCGGCCTTTAACTTTTGGAAAATATGTCATTTTCATCCGGCCTCGGGAACTATCGAATTCGATATCGATGACTCGGTGTATTGCAAGAATGGCATAATCACCAAGCGATTGCCAAAATATCTCATTCTGATTTTTCCAGGCCGGAAGGTAAAAGCGCAATAAGGCAGGCTGCTTTTTCCCGTTTGGTATGATGCTCTTATAAAGGACGACAAGAAAATCATTGATATCTTGATTATCGATCGTTTCGAGCTTTTCAAACAGGTTGATTCTTTGCTGTTTACGATAAATTTTATCGACCTGATCAAAAACACCGCCCTGTCCAACGCCATCCTGAACTTTTCCGAGCACCGTGGTTAATGAGTTTGTCATTGTTTGACGCCTTTATTAAATTCCAACTCAGGTGTTGGCCATGAATAATGCAATAAGATTAAGATATCATATAGCCGGACTTAAGAACAAAATCAAACCAAAAAGCACCGATAAAATTATTATACTCATCCTCAGTAGTGTCCGGTTAGGTTTTTGCTTGTGTTAATATTTTTCGATCTTTGACAATATTGTCCCGGTCTGAACCCGGGGGGCCATCACATCTGGTGAAAAGATCATTCAAAATTGCAGTCCGCAACTGCCGAACTCTTTTAATCGAGA
>JAMPXP010000036.1 GCA_023701135.1 Desulfobacula sp.
CTGAAATGTGCGCCATATTGACCTCCTTGAAATAAAATTTTCAAGGCGCGCAAAAATTTTTGCGCACATTTGTCAATAGAAAAATGAAAAATTTTTAATAAATTTAATGGGTTTTTATGTGCAAAAACCTAACCGGACAGCACTGTGAATTTCTGATATGTTCCGTCTTTTTCATCAGGAGAATCAATTTGATTTCCCCTTTCCGGCCGGGTTAAGAAGGGCACACCTTTGATAGTGTAGATAGGATATTGGTATGATCAGTGCAGGCATAGACATCGGCTCCCGGTCCATTGAGATCGCGGTCCTGGAAGACGGGGCCATCCGGGAGACAAGAAAAACGGATACCGGCTTTGACCCCATCGGCCAGGCCAAAAAACTCATTCACGACCTGAAATATGACGCCATCCTGGCCACGGGCTACGGCAGGACCCTGTTTGAAATCGAGCATGACGCCCCCACCATAACGGAAATCAAGGCCCATGCCCGGGGGGCCGTTTATTTTTTCCCCCAGGCCAGGACGGTCCTGGACATCGGCGGACAGGACAGCAAGGTCATCAGCCTCAATGCCGCGGGCAAGGTGGCCCGGTTTGAGATGAACGACCGGTGCGCGGCCGGGACGGGCAAATTTCTTGAAATCATGGCCACGGCTCTCGGCTTTAGCATTGAAACCTTTGGGGAAGAGGCCATGACGGCACGAAAGGATTTGACCATCAACAGCATGTGCACGGTATTTGCCGAATCCGAGGTGACCTCCCTGGTGGCCAAGGGTGAAAACCCCAATGAAATCGCCAGGGGCCTCCACATTGCCGTGGTGAAACGGGCCCTGTCCATGCTGAAACGGGTTTCCCAGGACGGACCGGTGGTGTTTACCGGCGGTGTGGCCAATAACCCGTTCATGGCCCGGCTCCTGGCCGAGGAAAGCAAAAGAGAGATCTGGGTCCCGGATCATCCTGAAATGAACGGTGCCGTAGGTGCGGCACTTTTAGCGCAAGAAAGGAAATAAAAAGGAAAAACCATGAAACAGGAATTATTTAAAAAACTCCAGCAGATTACGGAGCAGAACCTCTTGGATATTGAGGCCCATAAACAAAGGGGAAACCATGTGGTGGGCTTTTACTGCCTCTATGCCCCCACCGAGCTTGCCGTGGCCGCAGATGCCATTCCGCTGCCCCTGTGCGGGACCCGCCAGGCCCCCATCGAGGCGGCCGAAGAAGTCCTGCCCCGGAACCTCTGTCCTCTCATCAAGAGCAGCTACGGCTTTGCCGCCACGGACACCTGCCCCTTTTTCAGGTTTTCCGACATGGTTGTGGCCGACACCACCTGTGACGGCAAAAAGAAAATGTTTGAGATCATGGCCGCCATCAAGCCGGTCCATGTGCTTCAGCTTCCCCAGAACCAGGATATGGCCAAATCCCTTTCCCCCTGGAAGGATGAGATTGAGAAACTGGTTGCCGTCCTGGAAAAGCTCACCGACCGGCAGATCACGCCGGAAAAAATCAGCCGCAGCATTGCCCTTTTAAACAAAGAGCGCCGGGCCAAAAAGCGCCTCATGGATGTGACCCAAGCCAAACCCTCCCCCCTGACCGGCCCGGAACTGGTGGAAATCCTGTTCAAGACCGGGTTTTTTGCAGACAAGGAAAAGGGCATCGATCTCATGAACGAAATCGCCGATGCCTGTCAAACCTTGATTGAGAAAAAAGAAAGCCCCTATACCGAAAACACCTTCCGGATTCTTCTGACCGGCGTACCCATCGGCCTGGGTTCGGACAAGGTGGTCAAAATTATCGAGCAGTGCGGGGCCAATGTGGTGGCCTTTGAAAGCTGTTCCGGATACAAACAGACCTTCCAGGTGGATGAGACCGTGGACCCGATCCAGGCCCTGGCCGGGCAATACCTGTCCATCCCCTGTTCCGTCATGAGCCCCAACCCGGGACGGATGGAGATGCTGACAGAGATGATCAAGTCCTTTTCCATCGACGGGGTGGTGGATCTGACCTGGCAGGCCTGCCATACCTATAATATTGAATCCTTCCATGTCCGGAAGCTGGTGCAGGATTCCTTTGGCCTGCCCTTTCTCCATCTGGAAACCGATTATTCCGAATCCGACACCGAACAGCTCCGTGTAAGGATCGAGGCCTTCCTGGAGATGATCTGAGGGCTTTTCCTTTAGGCGTTATTTCCGTTTTTCTATGTATGGCGATCGACTCTCAACCATTTGTGTAGGAACAGTTGAACAAACTGTTGCGGAATGCTAATCTCTTTCAATTAAAAGATTTTTTAAAGGAGATTGGTTTATGAAAATTTCATTTATGGTTTGCCATGAGTCTCCCGACGTCATTTGGAATGCATTTCGGTTAGCCAATATGATGCTTGAGGGGATGGAAGATGTCACAATTTTTCTGAACGGGCCATCTGTGAAATATGAGAATATGGACTCAGAAACATATCCGCTGATAGAATTGTCAAAAATATTTACACTTTCAGAAGGGGTTCTGTTGGCCTGAGGTAAATTAATGGACCTTCACGGTGTGAAGGAAGGATACCATAAAAGAGCGACTCAAAAAAATCTTTATGACATCATAAAAGAGAGCGATAAAATTATTAGTTTCTAACCCCTAAGCATTCGATTTGAATTCAGGACAAAAAAATGATTTTTTCCGATCCCTGAAGATTTCCATCCACGGAAGACCCTAATACTCTGAAGGATGAGATGTGATTTGTCTTGTCCAGCCGGCTTATTCCCCATACATATCCGTGATGAGCTTTCTTAGCCGGGCGGCTTTACCGGTGGATAAGGCATCAACCTTATTTTTCAATCGCTGCTTGCTGATGGTGCGGATCTGATCCACTGCGATTTCCGCATCCTGATCAGCACATCTGATCTGGAGCCGGGTTCTCCATTGCGGATGCAATTTTGAGGTTAAGGGGCAGACAACAACGGTTTCCAGGTATTGATTCATTTCGTCCCGGCTGATGATGACAACGGGCCGTATTTTTTTTATTTCACTTCCCATGGTGGGATTGAGATCCGCACAATATATGTCATACCGTTTAATATTCAAGCTCATTCTCCAGGCCGTCGGAAAGGGTTGCGTCAAAATCCTCCCAGTGTTCCTTTTCATCGGCCATGGCCTTATAGGTATCTTCCCAGGAAAGTTTGCCTTCTTCTTTATTCCGGAGAAGCAGCCCCCTGTCTGTTTCTTCTATTAAAAGGGTATTTTTCAAGCCGTATTTTTGAAGGAGCGCCTTGGGTATGCGGATTCCTCTCGAATTCCCGATGGGGATCAGTTTGGCGTCCCGTGAACGGATTTGATTTTTCATTGATTTCGTCCTCCCTGATGTTCAGCCGGTTAGTTTTGTAGGTATTGTAATTACATCCAAACCGGATGTCAAGTTTTCAGGGGCGGGAGTGAATCGATATTCACTTGACATGAAGAACCCCCCGTAAAGGAAAGCCTGGTGCTCACGGATTAAACCATGGTTTTTTTTAACCCATGAAAGATCAGGCGCCGGGATCATTCTTCGCCAATGGTTTTGAACGATTCCTCGGGCGCGCCGCAGACCGGACATTTGGCCGGCTTTTTCTTATCGGTGACATACCCGCACACCTGGCACACATGGTAGGCCTTGACCTCTTTTTTGATCATCCGGTAGATGGCCCGGTCATAGAGTTTTGCGTGAAAGGATTCCGCATCCCTGGCATGGGTAAAGGCCAGCACCGCAGCAGCTTCTCCATCATCTTCCGCATCTTTGATAAAGTCAGGGTAGGTATTCTCGCTCACGGTTTTTTCCCGCTGAAAGGAGAGTTCAAGATTGGCGTCGGTGTCCTTTACCACCAGCTCCTTGACAAGGTTGAGCTGGCGGACGGCATGGACCCTTTCCGCTTCGGCAATGGCCCTGAACAGGAGAGCAATCTGGGGGACGTCTTCCTCTTCGGCTTTTTGGGCATAGGCCAGCAGTCTGAAATAAGCCTTGGCTTCACCAATAAATGCCTTATAAATATTTTCTTTTGTCTTTTCTTTCATTTTTTAAAGGCCCTTTCAAATTTTAAATTCAGTTTATGGAGACCCGGAAAGGCTATCACCTTTTTCTTTTTCTTGCAACACAGCCGACCCGTGGAATCCTTCAGCGGCGGATGGAAGATGCGCATTACCCTTGAAACCGTATTTCAAAGGTCAGGCCGGTTTCGCTGTTTTTTGCACGAATATGACTTTTACACTGGGCGACCATTTTTTTCACAATGGACAATCCCAGGCCGGACCCAGGGTTTTGACCCGGCTCTATCCGGTAAAAGGGTTCGAAAATCCTTTCCAGTTCCAGAGAATTCAATGGGCGAAAGGTGTTGGTGATGGAAAGGATCAGGCTATCGTCTGTTGGTTTTGATGCATTGATTGTGATGGCGCCGTTTTCATGGGTGTGTTTTACGGCATTATCCATGAGATTCATAAGGATGGTTGCAACCCGGGTCCTATCGATATCCAGGATCAGTGGATCCCTCAGATGTAATACAAGGCTCAGATGTTTATGTTTCAGGGAAGGGCTGAATTTTTTTTCCAGGTCTTTGATCATCAGATTGAAATCCAATGGTTCAAAGGACAGGGAGGATTCTTGTAAATCCAGCTTTGATAACATCAGGATCTTTTCAATAAGGGTGTCCAGAATCTGTATTTCATTTTCAATATTTTTCGCATAGCGTTTGATATCCTCATCTCCATCGGGCGGCAGCCGATCCTGAATCATCTCGTTGGACACCCGGATCCGCGTCAGGGGGCTTCTGAGTTCGTGGGAAATATTCGCTGTGAGTTCTTTGTTTCCCTGGATCATTTTTTCAAGCTTGTCGGCCATGAAATTAAAGGAATTCCCAAGTTCGGCAATTTCATCACGGCCTTTAATCCTGATCCTCTGGTCAAGATTGCCGTCGGCAAACTGAAGAGCAGACCGGTTCAATAGTTTTATCCTGCCGGTGATGATTTTTGTTAAGGGAATAATGAGGCCGGCGATAATGAGGCCGATACTTAAAAGGCCGAACAAAAACAGAGCTTCAGGCTTATTGGTATGTCCGGCGGCATGGTGAATATGCAGGGTATGGATGTCGTTGCCGGAGGTAACCGGAATTTTGGCATAATAGGAAATATGCCGCCTGGAAAGAGAAAAGAGTTCGATCCCCTCCCGGACAACGGCACGTTTTTGTTTCAGGGAGATATCCGCGGATGTTGAAAATGTCTTTAGCAATAGGGTGTTATCAGGTGCGGTGATCCAGATTTTCAGATTAAAAAGATCGGAAAAAATGTGGAGCAGTTCTTTCACTTCATTGTTTTCGTTTAAAGGAATTCCCGGCATCCCGTCTATTTTTTCCTGGACCACCCCCTGAAAAATTTTAAGCTTTCCAAAGGACTGATTTTCCAGGGCTTCCCTGAAGCCTCGCCCTGCCGTGCCCAGGAACAGGGCCAGGATAAGGAAGATCGTGACAAAAAGAATACCGAGAAAGGATACGAGCAGTCTTCGGTAAAGGCTTTTAAATTTCATAGGGATTCCACAAACATATAGCCTGACCCCCAAACGGTTTTGATCCGCTTTGGAGAAGAAGGATCTGTTTCGATTTTTGATCTTAATTTGCTGATGTGGATATCAATGCTTCTGTCAAAGGCCATGAAATCCTTTCCCCTGGCCATGGTCATGATCTGGTCACGGCTTAAAACCCTGTCCGGGTTTTTCATCAATACGTCCAGGATATTAAATTCAGTGGTGGAAAGATCCATTCTCCTGCCCTTTACTTCAATGGTATGGGCGGCCCTGTTGAGAATAAGATCATCCATATGAAGGATCTGGTCTTTTTTTTGAGCCGTGGTTGAAGAAGGCGCAACCTGACGCCGAAGGACGGCTTTTATCCTGGCCAGGAGTTCTCTTGGATTAAAGGGTTTGGATAGATAGTCATCAGCCCCCAGTTCAAGCCCTACGATTTTGTCGGTATCATCTCCCCGGGCCGTAAGCATGATAACCGGCAGATCATGGCGGGACCGGATATCCCGAAGGACGTCAAGGCCGTCTTTTCCCGGCATCATATAGTCAAGGATGACAAGATCCGGCATTTTCCCATTGATCACCTCAACGGCATTCAGTCCGTCAAGAATATAAGACACCTTGAATTGATGTTGTTCCAGGTATTCGGTCAGGAGTTCGATCAATTTGATATCATCGTCAATGATCAGAATATGTTTATTCATGAACCCATCCTTTTTGTTTCTTTTACATCTGATTTACAATTTTTTACAAGGCGGAAAAACCTGATTTACAATTTTTCCTTATCCTTGGATCATCCCGGCAAAGGATACGGATATAAATTTTAAAGGAATTAAAAGGAGAAGCAAAATGACCAAGAAAAGAAAAGCAGTCTGGGTTGCAGGGGTTTTAGTAATGGCAATGACCGTAACCGGTTTTGGATTTGCAGTCAACTCCGGCGCCTGCGGCTTTGGTTCGTTTCACAGGCAGGGGTTCTGCAAAAGGGGCCTGCCGCCTTTTATGCATGACGAGATTAAAGGCTTTATTGCCTGGCGCATGGATAAAGAAGCCAAAGCCCTTGGCCTGTCGGAAATACAGCAGCAGCAATATGATAAATTCCGTACCCGGTTTCTGGAAACCATGGAAAAGGCAATTGAGACAAGGATCGAATTTCATAAACAAGTTTTCTCCTCCTTAGAAAATGAAACCCCGGATCTTTCCGCCATGGCAACAGAGGCAAAAGAGCGTGCAGAAATGATATCCGGATCAATATCGGATGCCCTGACCCTGTTTTCAGATTTTTTTAATTCCCTTGATCCGGCTCAGAAAAAAACCATCACGGATAAAATCAAAGAAAGAATAAATGATCATAACAACAATTTTCCATGCGATGATAAGGAGATTTAATATGGAAACCATGACACGAAGGCAATTTGTGGTTGGCAGTGCAGCGGCTGTGGGAGGATTGATCGGCATGGGTGTGGTTCAACCGGGGGTTGCCCTTGCAGATGACATCCAATGGATTGAATCCGATTGCAGAAAAGAAGGGAAAAAATACCTGGTTGCCTATGAAAGCAATTGCGGCAGCACATCCGGAGTGGCTCAGACCATCGCTGATGTGATGTGCAGGCAGGGGGCCTCGGTGGATGTCCGTCATATCAAAAATGTCAGCGATGTCTCAACCTATGCCGGTGTTGTGATGGGAAGCGCTGTTAAATCGGCTTCCTGGTATCCCGGGGCCATCCGGTTCGTCAAAGACCATCAGGACCATTTAAGGCAAATTCCGGTTGTTTATTTTTTGGCCTGCCTTGCACTATATAAGGACACGCAAGAAAACCGGGAACTCGCCCAAAGCTATTTTAACCCGGTGCTGAAAGCCGCACCCGAGGTTAAGCCCAAAGCCGTGGAGGCTTTTGCCGGCGCCCTGGACTACAGCAAACTGAACATGGTCGTAAGAATGATCATGAAATCCAAGATGGAAAAACAGGGGGTTCCTGAAGGAGATTTCCGGGATTTTCAGAAAATTGAATCCTGGGCACAAAATACGGTCCTTCCTGTTTTGTGTTAATTTTTTGGATGATTTGCTTTTTGCGTTTCATGGCGTGTCCGAAGGGTTTAACGGCCCACAAGGCCCCGGAACACTTTTTTCAAATCCTCCTGGCTGAGTTCCGGGATCATGAAACACTCGGATTCGGCCGGAAACTCTTTTGCCATGCCCTCTGCCGGTGAGGGGGCCACGCAGTAAACATTCATGCAGACCTCGGTCTTATGGGGTTTTTTCCGGCTGTTGGTATCCAGCCAGGTATCGCAGTGGTCATGGGACCCCACATAAAGGATGTGGATGCAAAATTTTTCCTTGATGCAGACCAGCCTGTAGCCGCTTCCCAGATCGAATTTGAACAGGTTGTCGATGCGGGCATCCTTTCGTTTGGACAGGCGGCCGGCATGGGAGGGCGCGGCCCCGTCCAAAAGGCTCCGGATGATGCTCCGGGCCCTTTTTGCGGCAATGGAAGGGGCTTTTTCAAGCGCTTCCATCTGGTCCAGCAGCTTTTCCACCTTGGGGTGGACATGAATCCGGGCGATCATGGCCCCATCCCTATTCAACCCTGATTTTTTCTTCGGGGCCGTCGACGACTTCGCCGATTTCCGCCGCCGCCTCGATCCCGGCATCCTTCAGGGCCGCAACAAGACTTGCGGCCTGGGAGGCCTTGACGCTCATCAAAAGCCCGCCCGAGGTCTGGGGGTCAAAGAGGACATCCTGTAAGGTCCGGTTCACGGTTTTATCAAAGAGGACCATGGACTCCCGGAACTCCCTGTTTTTATAGGCCCCGGCGGGAATCAGCCCCATGGCGGCAAAGTCCAGGGCCTCGGGGATGACCGGAACTTCCTTTGAAAACAGGCGAACGCTTCTGCCGGATTTAAACACCATTTCCGAGAGATGCCCCAGGAGCCCGAACCCGGTGACATCGGTACAGGCCGGGACATCAAACCGGGACATGATTCCGGCGGCCTTCCGGTTCAGGGCCGCCATGAGCCGGGTGACCTTGTCGGTGAGTTCAGGGGAGGCCATGGCCGCCTTGACGGCGGTGTTGATGATGCCCGTGCCCAGGGGTTTGGTCAGGACCAGCCGGTCCCCGGCATTCAGATTTCCTTTGATGAGCACTTTTTTCGGATGCACAAAACCGGTAACGGACAGGCCGTATTTCAATTCCTTGTCTTCAATACTGTGGCCGCCCAGCAGGACCACCTGCGCTTCCACCAGCTTGTCGATGCCGCCCTGGATGATCTGCCGCAGAACGGACAGGTCCATCTGTTTGACCGGAAATGCCACCAGGTTCATGGCGGTTTTGGGCGTGCCGCCCATGGCATAGACATCGCTCAGGGCATTGGCGGCCGCAATCTGGCCGAACCAGTAAGGATCATCCACAATGGGCGTAAAAAAATCCACGGTCTGGATCAGGGCCAGGTCCTCGGACACCTTGTAAACCCCGGCATCATCGGCCCGGTCCAGCCCGACCATAACATTTTCATCGGTTGGAAAGGTCATGCCGCACAGCGCCTTCTCCAGGTCCCCCGGACCCAGTTTGGAAGCTCAGCCGGCGCCGGTAACCGATTCGGTCAAGCGAATTTTTTTAATATCCGTCATTGGAAAACAACCTTGCAACGTGTTTCATTCCTTGCGCAACCCGGTCCTCCGGTATTCGCGTCCCATCCTTGCTTTTCATTATAGGCACCCGGACCCATGCGGTCCAATTCTTTTTTTCAATATCCAGGGGTTCCATCATAGAAATATCTGATAGGTTCGCTTGTTCTTATTATTAGAATCTATTTGATCTCATGGCCCTGTTTGAATTATGAATGCAGGGTGGAGCGTTATGATATGAAATCATAATAATACTAACGGAGGTGCCATGAAAACAGATCAGCAACATGATTTTTATGAGAAACTGGAAGCAAAGGGGGTCTCACGAAGGGATTTCATCAAGTATTGTACGGTTTTGACGGCCACCATGGGCTTGCCCTATTCCTGTGTGAGCAAGGTTGCCGAGCAGATTGAGCAGGCGGCCTCAAAACCTCGGCCGGCTGTGGTATGGCTGCATTTCGGCGAATGCACGGGATGTTCCGAAGCCTTTTTAAGGACCCCGGATGTGGGGGCCATCATCCTGGAAACCATTTCCGTGGAATACCATGAAACCATCATGGCCGCTTCCGGTCACCAGGCCGAAAAAAACCTCCATGACGCCGTTGAAAAATACAAGGGGCAATTTGTCTGTATTGTTGAAGGCGCTATTGCCACCAATTATAACGGGGCCTACGGCAAGGTGGGGAACCGGACCTTCCTGGCCATTGCCCAGGATATCGTCCCCAAGGCTGCGGCCGTTATCAGCATCGGCACCTGCGCCGCCTACGGCGGTGTGGCGTCGGCAAAACCCAACCCCGGCGGTTACAAAGGGGTCGGCGATGCCTTGGGCATCAAACCCATCAATATTCCGGGGTGCCCGCCCAATCCCCTCAACCTCCTGGGCGTCATTGTCAAATACCTGAGCAAAGAGCCCATTGAACTGGACAGCATCGGCAGACCCATGTTTGCCTATGGCGAATCCGTTCACGACAATTGTCCCCGCCTGAAGTTTTATGACGAAGGCAAATTTGTGACGGAATTCGGTTCCAAGGAAGCAGAGCTGGGCTACTGTCTCTATCAACTGGGCTGCAAGGGCCCCCAGACCTATAATAATTGCCCCACGGCAAAATTTAATGACGGCACCAGTTTCCCCATCCAGGCCGGCCATCCCTGCATCGGATGCAGTGAGCCGGATTTCTGGGATACCATGACCCCGTTCTATGAGGAATCATAAACCAGGGGCATGAACAAATCTGAAACCGTTGTGAAATCTTAAATTTTAAACGAAAAGGAAACCATCATGGGGAAAAGAATTATGATCGATCCCATCACACGGATCGAAGGTCATCTGAGAATAGAAGTGGAAGTTGAAAACGGAAAAGTCAAGGACGCCTGGAGTTCGGGCCAGATGTTCCGCGGCATTGAAATCATGCTCAAGGGAAGGGATCCCAGGGATGCCCACCATTTTGTGCAGCGGTCCTGCGGGGTATGCACCTATATCCATGCCCTGTCTTCGGTTCGGGCCGTGGAAGACGCCTGCAAGATCGAAATCCCGGAAAACGCCCGGATCATCCGGAACCTGCTCCACGGGGCCCAGTACCAGCACGATCATATTGTTCATTTTTATCATCTTCACGCCCTGGACTGGGTGGATATTGTCAGCGCCCTGTCCGCCGATCCGGTCAAAACCGCCAAACTCTCTGCAAATACAAGCGGCAGACGGGAAACCGCAGAATATTTCAAAGAAGTCCAGACCAAGCTGAAAACCTTTGTGAACAGCGGCCAGCTCGGACCCTTCAACAATGCCTACTGGGGACACCCGGCCTATCAGTTGCCGGCCGAGGCCAATCTCATGGCCGCTTCCCATTACCTGGAGGCCATCAAGCTCCAGGCCAAGGCCGCCCGGATGCATGCCATCTTCGGCGGGAAAAACCCCCATCCCCAGTCCCTGGTGGTGGGCGGAGTGACCAGCGTCGGCGATCTGACCCCGGAAAGAATTGATGAATTTGCCGCCATCTGGAAGGAAACCAAGGCCTTTGTGGATGAAATCTATATCCCGGACCTCCTGGCCGTGGCCTCTTTCTACAAAAACTGGGGCGCCATCGGCGGCAACAATACCACCTATCTCTGCTATGGCGATTTCCCCCAGGCCGGCATCAACGACAACCTGCTCATGCCGGCCGGCGTGCTCCTGGGCGACCTGAACCCCAAACCCGTGGACACCCTGAAAATCACCGAAGACGTAACCCGGGGCTGGTATGAAAAGGGCGGGGCAAAACATCCCTACGATGGCGAGACCAAACCCATCCAGGGTGAAGTCACCTATAATACCGATGCCCAATACAGTTGGATGAAGGCCCCGAGATATGACGGCAAATCCGCAGAAGTCGGCCCCCTGGCCCGGGTCCTGGTGGCCTATACCAGCGGTCAGAAAGATGTCAAGGCCCTGGTGGACCATGTCCTGAAGACCCTTGGCGTGGGCAAGGAAGCCCTTTTCTCCACCCTGGGCCGGACGGCTGCAAGAGGCATTGAAACCGTTGTGGTGGGCAATGCCATGGGCGGATGGATTGAAAAGCTCAAATCCAATATTGCCGCAGGCAATAAAAAGACCTACCAGCCCTGGACCATGCCGGACAAGGGCAGGGGCTTCGGCCTGAATGATGTGCCGAGAGGCGCCCTGGGCCACTGGATCGAAATCGACGGCGGCAAGATCAAGAACTACCAGTATGTGGTGCCCTCCACCTGGAATCTCGGACCCAGCGACGGCAAAAACCAGAAGGGCCCTGTGGAGAATTCCCTCATCGGAACCCCCATTGCCGATCCGGAGAAACCCCTGGAAGTGCTGAGGACGGTTCATTCCTATGATCCCTGCATTGCCTGCGCCGTTCATGTCACGGATCTGCACAACCATTCAACCTATAAGGTGAGCGTTATTTAACCCCATAAAGCGGGGTTCCGGCCATCCCGGCCGGGGCCCCGTTTCCGAAAGAGAAAATATGACTGAAAATATTATGGTTCTGGGGGTGGGCAATATTCTATACCGGGACGACGGCGTGGGCATCCGGGTGGTTGAGCGGCTTGAAGGCCGGTATGAATTTTCCGACAACGTCACCCTTGTGGACGGCGGGGTCCTGGGGGTCAACCTGCTGGGGATCATTGCCGGCACAGACAATCTCATCGTGGTGGACACGGTGATGAACCACGGGGCGCCCGGTGATTTTCACAGGCTGGAGCATGAGGACATCCCCAACCGGATCCTGGCCAAGAATTCCCTCCACCAGGTGGACCTCATCGAGGCCCTGACCCTCTGCCATGCCCTGGATCACGTGCCCCGGACCACGATTATCGGCATTGAACCCAAGGACCTCAATACCCTGGGCGAGGACCTGACTCCGGAAATCGAATCACGGCTGGACGGGCTTGCGGACCTGGTTCTGGATGAAGTCAAAAGGCTTGGAGGGACCTATTCCCTTAAGGCGTCTTAAAGGAAAGGAAAAAAAATATGAAAAACTCTAATTGCGTTGTGAAACTGGCGGTGCTCCTGATGATGGTGCTTGTCCCGGCCTTCTGCCTTGCCGGGGATCTGGACGCCTTTAAGGGAGAAAAACAGGGATTAAAGATTTCCGGCGGGACAGCCCATATCCCGGTCATGGAAGAGGCTGCCAAACGGATCATGTCCTTTAACCCGGATATTCAGATTACCATTGCCGGCGGCGGGTCCGGCGCAGGCATCAAACAGGTGGGCGAAGGCCTCGTGGATATCGGCAATTCAGGCCGGAAGGCCACGGATGAGGAAATTGCCAAATACGGCCTTGTCACCCATATGTGGGCCATTGACGGGGTGGCCCCCGTGGTGAACCCGAAAAACAAGGTCAAGGCCTTGTCCAAGGAACAGCTCCAGGACATTTACGCCGGGAAGATCACCGGATGGAAAGACCTGGGGGGCGAGGACCGGGCCATCAATATTTACACAAGGGACGAGTCCAGCGGCACCCGGGAAGTCTTCTGGGAAAAGGCCCTGAACAAGGGGGAAATTTCCGGAAAGGCCAATGTGGTGGCCTCCAACGGCGCCATGAAATCCGGGGTGGCCAATGACCCCTATGCCATCGGCTATATGTCCGTGGGATATCTGGACGAGTCCGTGGCCCCGGTGGTGCTGGACACGGTCACCCCTTCCATTGCAACGGTCAAATCCGGGGAATACAAGGTTTCACGGGGACTTTACAGCAATACCAAGGGCGAGGCCGCCGGGCTGGTCAAAGCATTCATTGATTATCTCTCAAGCCCCGAAGGCCGGAAAATTGTCATGGAAAAAGGATTTATCCCGGCCGACTGATGGATTTTCAGGATAGGGTCTTCCGGACCGTTTTTTTCGGGGCATCGGTCTTAAGCGCCGGGGTTACGGTGGCAGTGCTCGGGTTTATGATCCTGCTCAGCCTCCCGGTGCTGAAAATGGGTTTTCTTTGGGAAGTATTGACCTCGCCCTGGTCTCCGGGCCGGGGGCAATTCGGCATCCTGCCCATGATGGCCGGAACCCTTGCCCTAGCATTTCTGAGCCTTTTGGTCAGCCTTCCCGTCAGCCTCGGCTGTGCGTTTTTTATGGAAATCCTCCACCCCCGGGGAGCGGGCGCCCTCCTCAAGAAACTCGTTCATTTCATGACCGCCGTTCCCACAGTGATTTACGGGTTTGTGGGGGTGTTTCTGCTGGTGCCGCTGGTCCAGGAATTCTTTGCCTACGGCTCGGGCATGTGCATCCTGTCCGCTTCCCTCATGCTGGGGCTTGTCATTTCCCCCACCCTGATTCTGTTTTTTTCAGAAAGTTTTTCACGGGTTCCCCAACATTATCTCAATGCCGTGGATTCCCTGGGGGGAACCGTATTTCAGAAGCTGCGCCATGTCATCCTGCCCCAGGCCTGGCCCGGCATGCTCACCGGCATGGTCCTGGCCTTCGGCCGGGCCATGGGAGACACCCTCATCGCCCTCATGATCAGCGGCAATGCGGTGCTGATGCCCTCCTCCCTCCTGGATTCGACCCGGACCCTGACGGCCCATATCGCCCTGATTTTTGCGGCGGATTTTGACAGCACGGAATTTAAAATCCTCTTTATTTCCGGGATTGTGCTGTACGCTATGACCAGCCTGGGGATTCTTTTTGCCCGGTATTTTCATAAAAGGGCTCTCTCATGACAAGATCCGTTCCGGACAGGCTGCTTTCTTTTTTTTCCTGGGCCTGCGCCCTTTCTCTGATCTCTGCCCTTTTCATCATCATCGGGTTCCTGGTTCTCAAAGGGTATAAGGCCCTTACCCCGGAGCTGATCTTTGGCGATGTCCGGCCTTTGGATGCGCTTCTGCTCAAACGCCAGGTCTTCGGCGGGCTTTTTCCGGCCATGGCCGGCACCTTTTTTCTTATCCTTTTGTCCATGGCCCTGGCCCTTCCCCTGGGCCTTGCCTCGGGCATTTACCTGGCCGAATTTGCCCCCTCCGGAACAAAACGGGTCCTGAGTTTTCTCTTTGACATCCTTTCCGGGATACCGTCCATTGTGGTGGGGCTTTTTGGATTTTCCATCACGATTTTTCTGCATCATTATTTTGGCGGCCGGATTTTTCCCTGTCTTCTGATTTCAGCCCTGTCCCTGGCCTTCCTGGTGCTGCCCTATATCATCCGGACCACCCAGATCGCCCTGGAGAGCCTTCCCCTGTCGCTCCGGCTCACGGCCCCGGCCCTGGGCGCCACAAAAGCCCGGAATATTTTTTATGTGTTGCTGCCGTCCTCCCTGTCCGGCATCATCAGCGGCCTGATCCTGGCCATGGGGCGGTGCGCGGAAGACACGGCCGTGATCATGCTAACCGGGGCCGTGGCCACGGCCGGCATTCCCAAATCCGTTTTTTCCGGGTTTGAAGCCCTGCCCTTTTATATCTATTATATGGCTTCGGAATACTCCGGCCCCCCGGAACTCATGAAAGCCTACGGCGCCGCCTTGATTCTCCTGATTCTCTGCACTGTCCTGTTTGTGTTTTCCCATGGGATCAAACACCTGCTCAGGGCAAAAACCCAATACCTGCCGAATCCGCTATGAAAAAAAACATTCAGATCCGCATGGACCATCTCTGGTTCCATTACCATGACCGGGTGGTGCTGGAAGACATCCGCATCGAAATTGAAAAAAATGCCATAACCGCCATATCCGGGCCCTCGGGCCAGGGAAAATCCTCCTTTCTCATGGTGCTGAACCGGCTCTGGGAAAATATTCCCGGCGCCAGGGTGACGGGACGGGTGGAGATGGATTTCGGAAAGGGCTTTGAAGATATCCACCGGTCATCATTGCCCGTCCACCGTCTCCGCCAAAGGGTGGGAATGGTATTTCAGACCCCGAACCCCCTGCCCATGAGCATTTATAAGAATATCGCCTTTCCCCTGACCCTCATGGGAGAAAAAGACCGGGCAAAAATAGCTTTCAGGGTTGAAGCTGCTTTGAAAAAGGCGTATCTCTGGGATGAGGTCAAGGACAGGCTGGCTGAAAATGCGGAAACCCTGTCCGGCGGACAGCAGCAGCGGCTCTGCATGGCCCGGGCCCTGGCGGCGGAACCAACGGTCCTGCTGCTGGACGAGCCCACCTCATCCCTGGATGAGGCCTCGGTGCGGGTCATCGAAGACCTGCTCCTGGAATTGAAAAAAAGCTGCACCATCATCCTGGTCTCCCATTATATGGACCAGATCCAACGGATTGCCGACCATTGCCTGGTGCTGTCGGACCGCCGGCTCAGGCCGGATACCGCAAAGGGCCGGGACATTTAAGGACAAAAACATGATTCATATCCACATCCCCGGCGTGGGGGAAAAGCATATCAGCCACGTGGTCTTTGATTATAACGGCACCATTGCCAAAGACGGGATTCTCATCCCCGGCGTCCGGGAGGAAATGGCCGCCTTTTCAGACAGGCTCTCCTTCCATGTCATCACCGCCGACACCTTCGGATTTGTACAAAAAGAGCTTTCAGGAATTCACTGCTCCATTACCATCATCCCTGAAAAAGACCAGGCCGAAGCCAAGCTTGCGTTTGTCCGGCGGCTCGGGCCGGATCAGACCCTTTGCGTGGGAAACGGGGCCAATGACTGGCTCATGCTGAAAGAAGCCGCCATCGGCATAGCCGTGCTGCAGGAGGAAGGGCTGGCCGTAACCTCCCTTCTGGCCGCCGACCTTCTGGTCAAAAACGTCCTGGACGTGTTCGGCTTTTTCCGGACCCCGGACCGCCTCAGGGCCAGCCTGAGGACCTAAGTCTTGAAAAGACCGGTGACAATCACCCGTTTTTTTTCGGATCAGGCTTAAATTTTTTTCTATCCATTTTCAATGCGATTTGCTATCCAACAGGGAGGCATGGAAAATGTAATGCCGGTTTTCCATGTTTATTGATTTTTAACGGACATAGATGGATTTTTTTCTATTGTATATAGGCAATAGATGGAAAACTTTTTATCTATTAATACTGTTAGACCCATTGAAAGTATAAGATGACTATTTTGTTTCCAGTTTTGTTGATTATCGCAGGAGCAGTATGTATTCCCGCCTATATTGCATCACGCCGAAATGGCAATGAGTCAAAATGGTTTCTTTTTATATCTTTGCCGGCTTTTGTATTTTGGCTTGGATTAACTGGAATAGGATATGGCGCTCAAAGCCTCTCTAACGTTGTTGAGCTATTATGGGTATTGGTCATTGCAGTTGTTTTATCTTACTTGAAGGTTTTTCTCGTGGACAGAAAATTACGCAAACCAAAACAGACCACCTTCATTATGATGGCGCTGTTAGTTATTGGTGCATTTCTATTGAGAACCTTTATGCCAATATTGCCAGAATAAAAATAGTGGTCTAACAAGGGTTTCCACGGGATAGCGGCAAAAAGCGCCGCTCCCCGTGAAACCCGTCGTTAGTGCTCGAAAGGAGATTCTGCGTAATTATGATTAAGATTAGATTACAAATATTTAGATATACGTGGCTTATAAATGCTCACTGATATTTTCGCTTATCGGTATCTCGAAAATCCCATATGGGAAAACTTCGACGAGAACGCGCGTAGATTGATAGTTCAAGGATTTCGAATTGTTGCCGAACAGCTATTTCCCTACTACGACGCCGATGGCAAAGAAAAAACCGAAGCTAAGGCAATATGGGATGGTCTAAATAAGAAATTAGCAATGGAGCTTGGCCTTAAGGATCTGTCTTCCCCGACTTATGGTTACTACACCGAGTGGAATGGGAACAAGCACTGGACTAGCGGGTCATGGTCGAAAATAACGGTTTGCGAGAATTTCGTTCTCGCAAAGTACGATGGTTCCGTTCCAGCTGATCAGTTTATTAAAGAGCGCTTGAGCTTCATAGAAATAGCGTTCCGCCAACAAGAAGAGAAACTTTCAGAGCTTAATGCCACCTTAGAGAGTCGAGTACAAGAAGCTGAGTTAGAGGCGAAAACGAGGCCAAGCCGGGGATTACGCCTGCCAGGTAATCGAGGTGATGGCATTCGTGCATGGAATCAAACTCAGAACAAAAAGTTTAGAGCATCGTGCGACGAACTAAACGAGCGGTTCCGTCGTTCTAGGGCGAAGCTTCATTATCATAATGGATTTATACAAATCTCAGAGGATGAAACCGTTACGCGAGAGATTGAACAGCCCTTTTGGAATTTGGTTAGCGACCCAATCTGGAAGAGTGTTGATCATGATATGAAAGAAGCTATTGATCTCCGGGACAGCGGCGGACGAGATCCCGCACTGTTTGCAGCAAAGGCTTTGGAAAGCACAATTAAAATCATCTCTGACACTAAAGGTTGGAGCAGGGGTAACGAAAAAGGGGCTGCCAATTACATTGATAATCTTCGAGCAAGAGCAAACGGTGAGTTTATAATTGGCTGGGAGCGAGAAAGTTTGGTCGAGTTCTTCTCAAAAGTTCGAAACCCATTCGGGCATGGTGCGGGGAGCCAACCAGTTCCAGAACTGTCCGATGCTCAAACAGACTGGGCAATTGAGTTTTGTATGATTTGGGCAAAGAACTTAATCAGGAGACTGTAATGCTGGTTGCACACCACGCCCTAACAATGCCATAACCGGACGGCCAAAAATGGAGGGATCACGGGAACCTTCCCATGACCGACCGAAATTGACCCGTCATGATTGGTTTTTGAACGGTTGACAAAGATGGCGTTTAGCGCCTATGGGTGACAATAACACAGGGAGATACTGAATTGATCAGGCTCAAGATATTCATCAGCTCAGTACAAAAAGAGTTGCGGGAAGAACGGACTGCGATTGGACGTTTCCTCGTCATGGATGACTTTTTGCGCGAGTGCACTGTCCCGCGTATCTTCGAGGACTACCCGCAATCGCTTCGCCCGAATCCGAAAGCCTATCTCGATTTGCTCCAGCAGTGCCAAATCTACCTTCTTATTATCGGCACTGAGTATGGCAGTGATGCCGGAGGTGGCTTGTCGGCAACACACGAGGACCGCCTCGCTCAGAAACGGAAGATTCCGACACTCATTTGCGGTAATGGAGCGTAAAATTTGGATTTTGGAGCGGTAATGGAGCGCAAACGGAACATTTGGAGCAGAAAGGGAGACGGGACCGTGAAATTATCAGTTGAGCAGCTTTTGGACATCGCGCAGTTTTCGTTTGTACGTATGGATGGCGCCTGGTTTATGGCCCTGGCCGGAAAGCTTGGGAAAGAAACGGCATGGGAGATGGATGTGGATGCGTGGACCCGGTTCTCCTATGTATTTGGAAAAAAAATCAGAAAAGACATTATCCCTGATCCGGTATGGCCGGAAAGTTTTCTGGAGATGCTGGAAATTTTCAGTAAGGTGCTGAAAATTGAAGGCCGTGAAGTAATTGTTGAGTCGGATACCATCACCGTCCGGGTTACAGACTGCGAAACCCAGAAGGCAATTGCCAAGGCCGGGATTGCAGATTGCGGCATCGTGACGGTACAGACCTATGAGGGAATGATCCGGGGATTATTCGGAAAAGAGATGGGGGTATCTGTGCAACATACGAAAAACCTGAACCAGGGGGATGGGTGTTGTGAAGTGATCCTTTCCCGGAAACCGCGTTAATGCGAAAGCAGTATATTAAGCCGAAGGATAGGCAGGCCCCATGAATATCGTTTCAACCATTGTTCCGGTCTTTGTTATCATCTTTCTCGGGCTTTATGCAAAGCGCCGGGGATTTTTCAGCCCGGATTTTCTAAACCAGGCCAACCGGCTCGTCTATTATATTGCCATCCCGGCCATGATCTTCAGTTCCATTGCAAAGGCCAGCCTGAAAACCGAAGTCCATCTGTCCGTCATCCTGATCACTTTTTTTGCCTTGACGGCCGTTGCCGCCGCAGCCTTTGGCCTGGCCCGGGTCCTGAACATGCCCCGGCCCTCCAAGGGCTCCTTTATCCATTGCGCTTTTCATGGCAATTTAGGGTATATTGCCTTTGCCGTTGCCTTTTATTATCTCGGAAACCAGGGGTTTGTGAAGACGGCGATTATTTCCGGGTTTGTCATGATTCTTCAGAATGTCCTGGCCGTGTTTGTGCTTCAATTTCACAGCGAAAAAAATGAAGGCAGCCCCAAATTGCGGGATACCCTGAAAAAAACCATGGCCAATCCCGTGATATTGTCGGCCCTGGCCGGCATCCTGGTTTCCTTTTTCAGCATCCCCCTGCCGGAAATCGTTGACCGGTCCCTTGACATATTAAAGGGCATGGCCCTGCCCCTGGCCCTTTTGATTATCGGGGCCTCCCTGTCGTTTGAAAGTCTGAAGCCCAGGTTGATGAATGTCGGCATTGCCGTGTTTTTAAAATTGATCATCGCCCCTGCCATTGGATTTTTCTTGTTTAGGATATTTTCCATTCAGCCCGAGCATTACCTTCCCGGATTGATTGTCCTTGCCTCCCCCACGGCCACGCTGACCTATATCATGGCCAAGGAGATCGGCGGTGACCCTGATTTTGCCGTGGCTGCCATATCCATCTGCACCCTTCTTTCCAGCGTGACCTATGGGTTCTGGCTGACCCTGGGGTAAAGGACAGGCCCTGCAACCGCAATAAAAAAAATGCGGCGCATATTTTTTATTGCGTATTTTGACCCTAAGCCGGTTGAATCCGTTCGTCAAAACCCGGGTTTTAAAATTTTTGTTTCTAAATTCCGATATGATTTAAACCGGTTATGAAAAATACAGGTAAAAACCGGCTCTGTTGAAAAGATTGGCATGGTTATCGCTATGTATCCCCTGAAATATTGGGGATAAAAATTTGCCAAAGGAGACAATCAATTATGGATAAAGAAGTTTTCAGTTTATGTTTCATGTGTTCGGTCCGTTGCCCCATCACGGTGAAGGTGAAGGACGGTCATGTGGACTGGATCGAGGGAAATGCGCATGTTCCCGGTATTGACGGAAGTCTGTGCCCCAGGGGATCGGCAGGGATTTCCATGCTCTACGATGACCAGCGGGTCCAGTCTCCCCTCATCCGGGTCGGGGAAAGGGGTTCGGGAAACTGGCGAAAGGCGTCCTGGGAGGAGGCCATCGATTATGTGGGCTCCCGGCTCAAAGACATCATCGACAAAAACGGGGCACAGTCGGTTGCCCTGTGTGAAAGAGCCCAGCTTGCCACCCATGTCAGCAAGACCTTTTTAAAGGCCCTGGGGTCTCCCAATTATTTTTCCCATGACGCCCTGTGCAAGGGCAGCGTGAATACGGCCTGCCGGTCTCTTTTCGGGTACACGGACGCCGAGGTGGGGATTCATTACGGCGAGACCAAGCATATTGTTCTGTATGGCCGGAATATTTTCGAATCCATTGCTTTAAAGGAAGTCAATACCCTGATGAAGGCCCTGGAAAACGGGGCAAAACTGACCTATATCGATCCCAGGGTGACGGTGACCGCATCCAAGGCCCACCGCTACTGGATGATCCGGCCCGGAACCGACCTGGCCCTCAATTACGCGCTGATGCATGTGATTTTAAAGGAAAGGCTCTATGATGCGGAATTCGTGTCAAAATGGGTTCACGGCTTAAATGAACTCCGGGATTTTGTAGAACCGTATACGCCGGAATGGGCTGAGACGCAAACCGGGATACCTGCCGGAGAAATCATCCAGTTGGCCCGTGAAGTCAGCCGGGACAAACCCTCGGTCATTTTCCATTACGGATACCGGGGCGCCAATCATCGGGATGAAATTTATATGAGAAGATCCCTTCTCATGCTCAACGCCCTCATGGGCAGCGTGGAAGCCAAAGGCGGTATTTTCTTTAAAAAAGGCCCGGGGGCTGCCGGCGGAAAAGGCGCCCGGAAACTGACGGAACAGGAATTCCCGAAAATCGAGGCCGTCCGGTTTGACAAGGCCGGCACAAAGGATTTTCCCCTGCCGGACCCCAACCACGGGGTGGCCCAGATTTTTCCCCATGCCGTATTGAATGAGGACCCCTATCCCATCAAAGCCCTGATCGCCTACCGCATGGACCCCCTCATGTCCATTGCCGATACCACCCGGACCAAAAAGGCCCTGGACAAGCTGGATCTGGTTGTCACCATTGATATCAATTATTCGGATGTGGCCTGGTATTCCGATGTGATTCTCCCCGAATCCACATACCTGGAGCGGACCGACTGCATCCAGCAGATGAATGGGCTCAAACCCCAGATGTTCCTCCGGAAAAAAGCGGTTGAGCCCCGTCATGATACCCTGGACGGCGCCCTTATTTTGAAGCGGATCGGTGAAAAGCTCGGCATTGGGAGCTATTTTCCCTATGAGACCATGGAAGATCTCGTGGCCTGGCAGCTTGAAGGAACCGGGTTCACCATGGCGGATTTTGAGAAAAAAGGCTTTGTGGCCTATGGTTCGGAACAGATTTTCTGGGATCGGAACAATCTTCCCTTTAAGACCCCTTCCAAAAAGATTGAATTCAAGTCCAGCCTGCTGGAGAATGCCGGATACGCGTCTTTTCCGACGTATGAACCTGTTCAGGCGCCCACAGACGGCCGGTTCCGCCTGGTGGTGGGCCGGTCGGCCCTGCACACCCATGTCTCCACTCAGAATGTGCCCTATCTGAACGAACTGGAAAGAGAGAACACGCTTTGGATCAATACAAAAAGGGCGGGCGAACTTGGAATTAAGAACAATGCCCTGGTGGAAGTGGCTTCTTCCTGCGGAAAGGGGCGGATCAAAGCCTTTGTCACGGATTTCATCCACCCGGAAGCCGTGTTTATGCTGCACGGATTCGGGCATGAGGCCGGCCGGGCCAAACGCTCCTTTAACAAAGGGCTTTCCGATGCCCTGATCCAGGAGAACGTCTATGATAAAGTCGGCGGCAGCCCGGCCTATCACGATACCTTTGTATCGGTGAACCCCCTTTAATTTCAATATGGTATATAAGAACCCGGAGGCGTTGAATGAGTAAATATTATCTGTTTCAGGACACCCGGAAATGCATTGGGTGCCATGCCTGTGAAATCCAGTGCAAGTCCAATAAAAACCTGCCCAAGGGACCCAAACCCTGCCAGATCATCCAGGTGGGTCCGAAATTCATCGGCGGATTGCCGAAAATGTCATTTATTTTCATGCCCTGCTTTCACTGCGAAAATCCATGGTGTGTGTCGGCCTGTCCCACGGGCGCCATGCAGAAGAGAAGCGACGACGGCATCGTTTTCATTGACAAGGACCTTTGCGTGGGATGCAAAACCTGTGTGTCGGCCTGTCCCTGGGGAGCTCCCCAGTGGAACCCGGAAACGGGCAAGGTTGAAAAATGTGATTATTGCAAAGACAGAGTTGATAAGGGCTTGAAACCGGCCTGCGTCACCACCTGCACCACCGGTTGCCTGAAATTCGGAAATGTTGAGGATATGACCCAGATCCGGCGCGTGCGGCATGCCGAATCCGTGGCATCCTTTGAAAACAGCAGTTTTTAGGTTTGTAAGGAGCAAGAATGGCAACACAGACCTGTCCGGTTCGAAGCACCATTGTCTACCTGTCCGATCTGACGGAGTCCGGGGTCCTGACAGATCCCCGGGAAAGACGGATCTGCGAACAGATCCTGAATCTGGTTGAAGAGATTTCAGAAGGCGCGGCCGGAAACGACCATCTTTCGGCCATTGATGCGTTGGTGGAAGAATACCTGGACGGGAAGGGCTCCCAGAAGACCCGGGTGAACGGAGACCGGTTAAAACAAATGCTGTCTGAAAACCGGGAAGTGTTTGAAAGCCATATTGCCACCCGGAACTGCCCGTCCCACGACTGCGGGAAGCTGGCCCCATCCCCCTGCCAGATGGCCTGCCCGGCCGGAATCGATATCCCGACCTATCTGACCCTGATTGCCAAAGGAGAAGATGCCAGGGCCATTGAGGTCATCCGCAGGGACAATCCCTTTCCCTGGGTCTGCGGGCTCATCTGCACCCGGCCCTGCGAGATGATGTGTGTGAGGTCCAGGATCGATACGCCCGTTTCCATTAAATTTTTAAAGGCCTTTGCTGCGGAAAGGGCCATGTCCGAAGGGGCCTATCATAATCCTGAGAAAAAACCCTTCAACGGAAAAAAGGTCTGTGTCATCGGCGCAGGACCCGGCGGCCTGACCGCCGCCTATTATCTGGCCCTCATGGGATACGGGGTCCGGGTCATTGAAGCCCTGCCCGTGTCCGGCGGGATGATGATGATCGGAATCCCGAGATACCGCCTGCCACGGGAGGTTATTGACAGGGAAGTGGCCATGATCGAAGATCTGGGGGTGGAGATTTCCTACAATACCCGGTTTGGAGCGGACATTACCTATGAAGACATGAAGGCAGAAGGGTTTGAGGCCTTTTTCATTTCCATCGGCGCCCATCGCGCCCTGGACCTGGGCATACAGGGAGAAAAGGAGTTCCCCAAGGCCCTGGAGGCCATCGGGTTTTTAAAGGATGTGGCCCTGGGCAATCACCATGCGCCCGGAAAACAGGTGGTGGTCATCGGCGGCGGCAATGTGGCCATTGATGCGGCCCGGACCAGCCTGAGGCTGGGGGCGAAAAAGGTGACCATTGCCTATCGGCGGTCCGAGGACCAGATGCCGGCGGATATCGAAGAAGTGGAACAGGCCATGGAAGAAGGCATTGAATTTTCATTTCTGACCATCCCCAAGGAAATCCTCGGCAGCGAGGGCCGGATCACCGGGCTGGATTGCATCAAGGCCGAACTCATCCAAAAGGAGGGTTCCGACCGGCTGATGCCGGTTCCCATCCCGGGCGGGGATTTTATCCTTGAGGCCGACGCCGTGATCAGTGCCATCGGCCAATATGTGGACGACAAGGGGATGGAGGCCTTTGACCGGATGAACTGGAGCCGGAGGGGCACCATCGAAGTCAGTCATGCCAGCATGGAAACCGCCATGCCGGGCGTGTTTGCGGCGGGAGATGCGGTGTCCGGGCCTGCCACGGTCATTGAGGCCATTGGCGGGGGCAAACGGGCCGCCGAAGCCATAGACCGGTATTTCAACCATATTCCCCAGCCCCGGATGCCCAAAATCCCGGTGCGCCACCACAGGGAACCCCCGGTGGAGATGACGGCGGCCCGGAAGATGACCCTGAAACGGCCAAGCATGCCCATGCTGAATGTGGACCGCCGGAGAACAACCTTTCAGCAGGTGGAACTGGGTTATGATGAAGAAAGTGTCCGAAAAGAGGCGGGAAGGTGCCTGAGGTGTGATATCTGCCGGCGGTGCGGCAAATGCATTGAGGTCTGCCGGGATAAAATGGGGATTGATGCCCTTCAGTTGGGATATCTGGCGTTTGATCATTCCACTGAAACCGATTTCCGGACAACGGAAAAAAAATGTATTACCTGCGGGGCCTGCGCCGCCAACTGTGAAAACCAGGCCATTGTCCTGGAAGAAAAGGACGGGCACCGGAATTTAAAATTATGCGGCACCCTTTTAAATTCCCAGGCCATCCTCTATTGTGATCATTGCCGGGCCGTCCTTCCTTCTGCCGAATACCTGGCGTTTATTGCCCGGAAAACCGGAGATATGGTAAAAAAGACTCAGCACCGGCTTCTGTGCGACAACTGCCGGCGCAGCCTCAGTGCAAAAATAAATGTTGAAACACGGCCGTCGGACCCCAAATAAAGGAAACCGCCATGCAATTTCAAAAAGGCCAAAAGGTCAAAGTGGCCAGAAAATCCCGGGACGAAGCCTGGGAACCGTATATGGATGATTTTATCGGGCTTCACGGCTATGTCACGGACCCGGATACCTCCATCAATGATCCGGACGCACTCATCGAGGTCAGCCTGGAGGAAAAGGGCACCCATCGCCTTCCCCAGGATTGTCTGGAACAGATTGTTTTATAAAACGGGGGAATGATGAAGGTAAAAGATCTTTTAACAGAGGGAGACCTTTCTTTCCATGAGCTTCGGGGGGACGAGACCGTGGAAGAGGCGATTAAACGGATGTCGGCCTATTCCGTGTCTGCCCTGGTGATACGGGCGGAAAATGAATTACACGGCATATTCACGGAAAGGGATCTTATCCGCTGTCATATTCTTTTTCCGGACCGGGCCGTTGGAGAAATTCCCGTGAAGGAGGTCATGACGTCCCGGCTTATTGTGGCAGAGCCTGAAGATACCATTGAAGAGGCCATGGGCATGATGATCCAGGCAAAGATCCGGCATCTGCCCGTTGTTTCGGCCGGCCGGATTACGGGGATGCTCGGACTGGAAGACCTTGTGGGAAAGCATGTGGGCGCCCTGACCCGGGAACTTCACTATCTCAAGGATTATATATCGGATCTCCAGGATGCAGCCCATGATTAAGATCTTTATCGACGAAAAAAAAATTGAAGCCAAAGAAAACCAGACGGTTCTTCAGGCAGCCAAAGAAAACCGGATCAAGATTCCCCATTTATGTTACCATCCTGCTCTGAAACCTTCGGGGTCATGCAAGCTCTGCGGGGTTGAGGTCATATCTCCCGGCGGGAAACATGTGGTCATGCTGTCCTGTATTCTGAAGGTGAAAGAAAATCTTGAAATCCGGACGGATTCGGAAATGGTAAAGGCCCACCGGAAAAAGGCCTTTAACAAATTATTGCAGATGGCGCCGGATGCCGGAAGAATCAGAAGCCTGGCCCGGGAATGGGGGGTGGAGGTGACACCGCCGCCGGACGGGTGTATCCGGTGCAGGCTCTGCATCCGGGTCTGCAATGAAATCGTAAAGGCCCGGGCCCTGAAAATGGTTGCGGATGAAACCGGGAGCCGGGTTGTGCCGGAGCCGGGACGCTGTATCGGGTGCGGCACCTGCGCCAATCTGTGCCCTACCAATCTGATTCAGGTCAAGGATCAGGAAGGGGTCCGGACCATTTCCATAAAAGATGACATCATCGGACAACTGCCCCTGGAGAGATGTGAAGGCTGCGGAAATCTCTATGCCACCGAGAATTTTCTCAAACATGTGGAAGAAAGCATGGGCCTGCATCCGGATACAAAAGAGCATCACCGTCTTTGTCCCTCCTGCACCAAACTGTTGTCCAACAGGGCGGTAACAGAGAGAGAAAGAATTAAGAAATAATCAGATCCGTTTTGGGGAATAAAGAGACCCGAGTCTTGAAACCCCGGCGCCGAATCTCTATAATGGCCTATGCGTCATTGGCTTTATCTTCTGGAAAGAGGGGAAATGAATCCTGTTAACCGGTTGAAATTCACGGCCCTACCGGCAGCAGCCGCAATTCTGCTGTTGCCGGCCCGGGCCTGGGCCATCCAGCTCCACCTGACCTCGGAGGGGATCATCACCCACCAGTTGGGCCATCTTTTTTTCCTGGTTTCCATGGTGGCCCTGATTTTTACCGTTTCCGGCAAGGGGCTGAACAAGCAGAAGGGCTGGCGCCTGATCCAGTATTCCGCCTTTTTTTTTATCCTCTGGAACCTGGACGCCGTGTTCGGGCATTTCCTGGATAACCAGATCCAGGTCGTCAAACTGGAAAATATTTCCTTTAACCGAATGCGGATAGTGGCCCATGAAAACTCCCGGATTCTCTACTGGGTGTATTATGTCTTAAAGCTGGACCATCTCCTGGCCGTCCCGGCCATGCTGCTTTTTTTCAGGGGGCTTTCGACCCTGGTGAAAGAACAGCAGTCCCTGGGGATCAAAAAGGAAAACGCTTGACCGGATCATTTCTTCCCATCCTGCTCACCGATGTCCTCGGTTCCTTTGCCATGATGATCCTTGCCCTTCTCTGTCTCTACAAGGCCAGGATCTTAAGGGAGCTGGATACGGACAATGCCGTTTTCCTGTATCTCATGTGGATCAGTACCGGGTTTGCCGTCTTTGCCGTATCCCGGTCCTTTGGGCATATCCTGAAACAATTTTTAATTCTGACCGGCAATCCCGATGCCTGGCATGCCATCAGCCCCTATTCCGGCGGGGTGAACACCGTATCCTTCATGCTGGTGGGACTCATTACCCTTTTTTTTAACCAGACCTGGAAGATCAATGAAAAAATACTTGCCGGCAGAAAAGAACTGGAAGAAACCCATATCCGGCTTCGCCAACTGAACCAGACCCTGGAGCATCAGGTCATCGAGAGAACAGAACGCCTTGCCGGCAGCGAATACAAAGCCCGCAGGATTTTCGAACAGTCCCTGGACACCATCCTGGTGACGGATGACCGGTTCAATGTTTCCGAAATCAACCAGGCCGGCGTGGTCCTCACCGGATATGAAAAAAAGAACATGCTGGAAAACAAAATGGGCATAGGGGATTTTATGGCCCTCCCGTCCGAATGGGATAGAATCCGTAGTCTGCTGGAAGTCCATGAATATATTGTGAATGAGGAAACGGATTTTCTGCGGCCCGACACATCCCTGGTCCGGGTATTGATCACCGGCGGGGTGGATTACGGCGCCTTTGGCTGCGGGAAAAGTTTTCATTTCATTATCAAGGACATCAATGATAAAAAACAGATGGAGCAGCAGATCGCCCAGGCCGACAAGCTGGCGGCCCTGGGTGAACTGTCCGCCGGGGTGGCCCATGAGATCAATAACCCCCTGGGCATCATCCTCGGATATACCCAGCTTCTGCTGAAAGAGAATTCCGGGTTTGAAGAAGATCTGAAAACCATTGAAAAGCATGTGAAAAATTGCCGGAATGTGGTGTCGGACCTTCTCTCCTTTTCCAGGAAAGGCTCCGCAGAAATGGGCCGGGTCGATGTGACCCGGGTGATTGAAGATGTGATCAAATTCTTATCCAACCACACGGATTTCCGGAAGGTGGATGTAAGTCTGGACCTGTTGCGCCGGGAGCCCTTAATTGTAACGGGTAATGAGCAGGAACTGGCCCAGGTCATCATCAATCTGATGATCAATGCCTGTCACGCCGTTGAAAAAAAGGGCAGGATCGAGATTTCAACGGAAGAATCAGACGACGGCCGGATCTTCATCACGGTGAAAGACGACGGCACCGGGATCCGTAAAAGGCATTTTTCACGGATCTTTGATCCTTTTTTCACCACCAAACCCGTGGGACAGGGGACCGGTCTGGGCTTGTCCGTGGGATACGGTATCATCCGGCGGCACGGCGGAGATATCACCGCCCGGAACCGGAAAACAAAGGGTGCGGCCTTTACCATCAGCCTCCCGGCTGCGCCGCCCGGGGATGCTGCACCGGAAGAACCGGCCAAAGATTCAGGCCTGATATAAACCAAGGAGATGGAACCCATGACAGCCCAGATACTGGTGGTGGATGATGAAACCGATATGACCCGTCTTTTGCAGCGGACCCTGGAGCCTGAGCTGGGCTGCAAGGTCACCATGGCCTTTTCCGGGGAAATGGCGTTGGATATCCTCGATCAGACCGCCTTTGACCTTGTGGTTTGCGATATCAAAATGCCGGGCATGGACGGGTTTGAACTCCTGGATCGGATCAAGGCCGGATACCCTGATTTGACCGTGGTCATGCTAACGGCTTTCGGAAATATCGAATCCGCCGTAAAGGCCATAAAAGCCGGAGCCTATGATTTTATCGCGAAGCCCTTTGAGCGGGAAGAAATTATTTTTAAAATCCAAAAAGCCCTGGAAAGAAGTCTTCTTTTAAAGGAAAACAAGCGCCTGTTAAAGGACCGGGAAGCCGACCCCCACGATCTCATCGGCAAAAGTGAGCCCATGCAGCGGGTCTTTGACCAGATCCGGATGGTGGCCGCCAGCGATGTCACGGTATTGATCACCGGTGAATCGGGAACCGGCAAGGATCTCACGGCGCGGTCCATCCATGCCCTGAGCCCGAGGCGGGAGGAAGCCTTTATCTCGGTGAACTGCCCGACCATCCCGGAATTTATTCTTGAAAGCGAATTGTTCGGCTATAAAAAAGGGGCCTTTACCAATGCGACCCAAGACCGGGACGGACTTTTCCAGGAAGCGGACAAGGGTACGATTTTCCTGGATGAGATCGGGGACATCGGCCCCTCCATCCAGACCAAGCTTTTGCGGGTCCTCCAGGAAAAGGAAATCAAACCCCTGGGCGACACCAAAATACGGAAGGTGGATGTCAGGATCATTGCCTCCACCAACCGAAACCTGAAACAGAAAATGGCAGACAATGAATTCCGGCAGGATTTTTTCTATCGCCTCAATGTGCTTCCCATTGAACTGCCGCCGCTGCGGGACAGGATCATGGACATTCCCATGATTGCAGACCATCTGGTGGCCAAGCACTGCAAAAAAATGAAAAAAGACCCCAAAACCATTTCCGAACCCGTCATGGATCTGTTGATGAAACAGCCCTGGCCGGGCAATGTCCGGGAACTGGAAAATATCCTGGTCCAGGGAATCCTCTATTCCAAGGATGATACCCTGAGATTGGCGGACATCCCCATCAGGGACATGGATGAGGGGAAAAAAAGAAGCATGGACCCATCCGCCATGGAGACCCTGTCCTATAAAACAGCCAAGGAAAAGATCCTCAAGGAATTCAACCACAGCTATATCGGAGCCCGGCTTTCCATGGCCGGCGGCAATATCACCCGGGCCGCCGGCATGTGTGAAATGGACCGCCAGGCCCTCCAGCAGATCATGAAACGGTATGAGATTGATCCGGATAAGTTCAGATAAAATGAGTAGCGCCAGGCAAGGCGCACAATGAAAAAATCCCATTAGAAGTTGGTTTTCTAATGGGATTTAATTTGATACAAAGGATTTTGATATGATATTAATCTTATGAAGACCGGATTGGTTTTCCGGCAAGAGGGTTATAGATCTTCATAATTGCAAATTTAATGACATCTACAGTCTTGGCATTGATTATAATGTCAAAAAGTATGTTTTCGGCATTTTCCGGAATGATGCAGCCGTTCGAAGCATCAAAAGCCAGATTCGGAAACCCTTTTATGAGCTTCTTATGTTCCTTGTCACTGAAAGCAACCTGAATTGCCTTCTTGCCGTCAATCTCTTTGACCTGATCAGCCAAGTCAACGGATTCAATTTTTTTTAATCGTTCATCATTTAAGAAAATATTGATATTATATCCTGCCATACTAATAACCTCCTGTTGATTTCCTGATTTATTTTACCCCATAAACATAACCGTAAAAAATATTTCAATCTAAAATGGTTTTGCCTAAATAAAAATATAAAAATCAATCAAATAGCTTCCATCTGCATTATTATGTCAGACATTTTTTGTCAAGAATCTAAATCTCTCTGAATCCGATGGCGAAATAATTTTTATCGAAATTGAATTGAGTGGGGAAATATTTTTTTTATATATAAAACCATTCTTGAGATTTCTTCCCGGTTGATGGGGCGATTAGGTAATTCGGTTAAACTGTATAAATCAAAATCGCAGTCAAAAATAATTTTTCACATTAACGTATTTAATATCAGTGCTGTCCGGTTAGGTTTTTGCACATAAAAACCCATTAAATTTATTAAAAATTTTTCATTTTTCTATTGACAAATGTGCGCAAAAATTTTTGCGCGCCTTGAAAATTTTATTTCAAGGAGGTCAATATGGCGCAC
>JAMPXP010000018.1 GCA_023701135.1 Desulfobacula sp.
GCATGTGTTAAGCACGCCGCCAGCGTTCATTCTGAGCCAGGATCAAACTCTCCAGTTTTATCCTTTGTACTTCAAACTCTTAAGGTCTTGTTATAGACCCGCTCTTAATTTCTTCACTGACCAATTTTCAAAGATCAAATCTTACTGCTGTTCCGTATCACTGCTCGCGTGACCGACAAAACCCGATCAATATATATGTGGATCAGGTCTTTGTCAATTAGTTTTTAGTTTTTGGTTAAAATAATTTTATGATATTTTTTCTTCCCTGCCCTCAGCAGGATTTCATCTTTGTCAACATCTTTTCCCGAGACCACTTGGTCAAGACTTGAAACCCTGAAACCGTTGATGTATGCTCCTCCCTGCTGAATCAACCGCCTTGCATCGGATTTGGATGCACACAGCTTTACGGCCATAAAAAGATCAACCACGGACAGATGTCCGACAATCTCAGAGAGGTTATAAGCCGTTGAGGGTATGGAATCCTCTTCTGCAGAAGCATAAATTCCCCTTGGAATGGAGCTGGCCGGAAGAATATCATCCGGAATTTCAATTGACCCAAAAACCGACGCTGACGCCTTCAGCGCTTTAAGGGCTTCCTCCTCCCCATGGCATATCTTAGTCGCCTCAAAGGCGAGAACCGCTTTTGCCTTGTTTACATCAGCATCTTTTAGCTGTTTAACCCTGTTTATTTCTTCCATGGGAAGGAAAGTAAACAAGGATAGGAATCGATGGACATCTTCATCCTCTGCATTGACCCAGAACTGGTAATAGTCATAGGGTGAAAATCTTTCAGGATCAAGCCATACCGCCCCTTTATGGGTTTTTCCCATCTTGATGCCGCTGGCCGTGGTGATCAAGGGAAAAGTGACGCCAAAAGCCTGTTTTCCGAGGGTCCGTCTTACCAGGTCCACGCCTGCTACGATATTGCCCCATTGGTCTGAGCCTCCCATTTGCAGTAAACAATCATAGGATTTGGCCAATTGCATAAAATCGTATGCCTGAAGCAGCATATAATTGAATTCTATAAACGTTAATCCATCTTCAGAGTCAAGTCTTGCCTTGTAGGCCTCTGCCTTTATCATCCGGTTAACGCTGAAATGCCGTCCGATATCCCGTAAAAAAGGAATATACTCGAGTTTGGTCAGCCAGAGGGCATTATCTAGAAGCAGGGCCTTGTCCGAAGAAAAATCAAGGAACCGGGATAATTGTCTTCTGATTCCGTTTTTATTGACATCGATTTCATCCTGGGTGATGATTTTACGCAATTCCGTTTTTCCGGAGGGATCTCCGATAAGGCCGGTTCCTCCCCCGACAAGGGCAATGGGTCTGTGTCCCTCCCTCTGCATATGGGCCAGGGTCATGATACAAACCAGGCTTCCGACATGGAGACTGGATGCCGTGGGATCAAATCCGATATAACAGGTCGCCCTGTTATTGGATAGATAGGCCTCCAATTCTTCGGTATGGGTCAGATCTTCAATAAACCCTCTTTCTTTTAATATGGATAGCACACTCATCTGTTTTAACCCTTATTTCCTGGTATATTCAACTGCCCGGGTCTCCCGGATGACCACGACCTTCACCTGTCCGGGGAAGGTCAAATTTTCTTCGATCTGACGGGCAATGTTCCGGGAAAGAAGCATGGCGTCTTCATCGGAAATTCTTTCACTCTCGGTGATGACCCGGATTTCACGTCCTGCCTGGATGGCATAGGTATTGGTGACTCCATCAAAGGAATTGGCAATTTTTTCAAGATCTTCCAGTCTTTTAATATAATTTTCAAGACTTTCTTTTCTTGCTCCAGGCCTTGCCCCGGACAAGGCATCCGCTGCCTGGACAATATAGTCATATACGGTTTCAGGCATCTGATCCTCATGGTGGGAGGCTATGGCATTGACAACGCTATCGATTTCACCGTATTTTTTTGCAAGCTTTGCCCCGATGATGGCATGGGCACCATCCACTTCATAATCAACCGCCTTTCCAATGTCATGCAGCAAACCCATGCGTTTGGCCAGCTTGAAATCCAAATTCAGTTCGGCAGCAATGGCACCTGCCAGAAAAGCGACCTCGACAGAGTGCTGAAGAACATTCTGGGCATAACTGGTTCTAAATTTCAGTTTCCCGACGACCTTGATCAATTCAGGATCAATGCCGTGAACGCCCAGATCAAAGGCTGCCTGTTCGCCGGCTTCCTTAATGGCCAGGTCTACTTCTTCGGTGGCCCGCTGAACCACATCTTCGATGCGGGCCGGATGGATCCTTCCATCGGATATCAATTTTTCAAGGGACAGCCTTGCTATTTCTCTTCTGACAGGATTAAACCCTGACAAGATAACCGCCTCGGGCGTATCATCAATAATCAGATCAATTCCGGTGGCTGCTTCGAGGGCCCTTATATTCCTTCCCTCACGACCGATAATCCGTCCCTTCATTTCATCTCCGGGGAGATGAACCACTGAAACGGTCCTTTCCGCCACATAGTCGCCCGCATACCGTTGTATGGCCGTTGATATGATCTTCTTGGCTTCTTTATCGGCATTTTCCCGGGCTTCGCTGGTGATCTTCTTGATCAGCTTGGCCCCTTCGTGCTTGACATCCTCTTCAATGGTCTTGAGCAAAAGCTCTTTTGCTTCTTCCAGGGTGAGCCCGGAGACTTTTTCAAGTTCTTTTTTCGTCTCCTCCAACAGCTCGGAATAATGATTTTCCTTATGTGTTGCTGACTCTAATTTTTTCTGGGTTTCACTTTCTTTTCTCTGAAGGGTCTGCTCCCTTTTTGCCAATTGTTCTTCCTGGCTATCCAGTTTCTCGCTCTTTTTTGATAATCGTCTTTCTTCTTTTTTTAACTCAGCTCTGGTTTCTTCTGTTTCTGAATCAAAATCACTTTTCATTTCCAAAAGCCTGGACTTGGCTTCCAGCTTTGCTTCTTTCAATAAAGAAGCTGCCTTGGCTCTGGCTTCTTCAATCAAGCGCTTTTGCTCTTCTTCTATATTCAGATTTTCCTGAACCGCCCTTTTCTTGAATTTGAAAAAGGCAAAGACTCCCATTATGATCAGAAGAACAATTAATGAGAGTACAACCATATATTCCATTAGAAAAATCTCCTAAATTATATTGATATCAACACCTTATGGTGCAATCTTATTAATTTTCAGACGCTATAAAAATATGAATCAGGGAAAAACCGTTAAGAAGGGAAAAAAATCGAAAAAAACCGGATTTTAATATAAATTACCCCCACAAACTGCCGTGTTGCTATAAAGGCTTTGAACCATGGGTTCAGAAGGTGGTCGTCCAGTTATACCTTTAGGCTTTTCCTTACAAGAGGAACATAGCACACCGGTACAAGTGTGGACTCCCTTTTGCTTATGCGTTAGGACAAAGACTGTCATACAATCACGCACACTGCAGGGGTAAATATTTATAACAATTTAAAATTGTTGTTCTTTTCAAATCCTTTGTTAATTTTTTCCAATATGGATGAGACTCTTTTTTCAGTAACCTCTTCAAGTTCTGAACAATTCTTTTTAAGTTCGTGAAAATCCCTGGACAAATTCATGGCAGCCAGCAATAAGATAACAATTTTATTTTTGTCTGAAGGCTTGTTTTGAAATATTGCTTCAGACTCTTTTATATATTGTTTTAAATGCTGAGCAACTTGGTCCGGATTCTCAACCTGGCCGTCCGGCCTAAATCTATACTCCTCCCCGAAAATTTCAATTACAATAAGCTCATCCAATGAATTCCCTTTTTTTTGACATCCTGTTGATCACAGGCTTGATGACTCGGTTCTATTCAGGGCGGTTGAAAAAGTGTCCAATTTTAGAAAAAGCCCTTCAATTTTTGATTGAATAATTGCCTCTTGTTCCGAACTATTTGTTTCAGCGGTTGTTTTTCCGTCAAGGTCTGCTTTAAGCGTTTCAATTTTCAGCAAAAGCGCCTTGTTTTCCGACTGAAGCGATTGGCAACATTCAATCATTAAATCTATTTTATCATCGATATCATCAAACTTTTTTTTAATACGGTCATTGCCCAATGTCATCTTCTCATAATACTGCTTCTTGTTCACTATAATTCAAAATATTTAACAAAGTCAAGGCAATTATCCGCCGAGGCTCTGCATCAGGTGTTCTGCCCTGTCAAGCTCTTCAAGCGTATTCACTCCCATGACCTGGTTTGAATCCAGTGTGGTGACAACCGTGATCTTTTGACCTTTCTTTTGTGCAATTTCAACAACATCCGTCAAATAATATTCCCCCTGACTGTTTTCCGGGGATATTGCGCTAATGGCATCACACAGAAGATCTTTATTGAAGCAATATATTCCAGTATTTATGGTTCTAATCTGTTTTTCATCAGGGCCGGCATCGCCCTCTTCTCTGATACACAGTAGACGGTTGTGATGATCCAGAACAATCCGGCCGTAGCCCGTTGGATCATCGACCTTGGTCGCAAGCACCGTGATCCCTGATTTGGATTTTTTATGGGTGCGAACAAGTTCTTGAAGGGTTTTTCCCTTGATCAGGGGAACATCTCCGCACAACACCAGGACATCTCTAATCCCTGGATCAAGGTCTGGGATTGCCGTTTTAACAGCATCTCCGGTCCCAAGAAGCTGTTTTTGACAAACATAACGGACTCGATAGAACCGGTTGACCTCATCTTTTACGCTCTCTGCCTGGTGTCCAACAACAATATGAACATGATCCGGGGCAATTTCCAGGGCACGCTCCACCACATGGACAATCATTGTTTTCCGGGCCACCCGGTGAAGGACCTTGGCCGTTTCGGACTTCATCCGGGTCCCCTTGCCGGCTGCAAGGATGATAACCCCAACATCATCAAAATTCATAGTCATATCCGATGTAACTTAATTTTAGTGTTTAAAACCGAATTGCCCATATGAAAAGAGGAGGCCCCCATTTGCGTGAGCCTCCTCCCTGTATTTCATCATTTTCTTCAGAGTATGGATACGTCTTGGTCACATCATCTGATATCTTTCAGCTTAAGTCTGTGCAAAGCGCGCCTTAAAGCAGCTTCGGCCCTGACCAGGTCCGTGTCGGGGGTTTTTGCCGCCAGACGTTTTTCAGCTCTCTCCTTGGCCTTCATTGCCCTTTCAACGTCGATATCTTTTCGACGCTCAGCAGACTCGGCAAGAATCGTCACCTTATGGGGTAACACTTCGGCAAACCCGCCATTGATGAAAACATATCTTTCTTTTCCATCGGTTCCTTTATACCGGAGGGTCCCCAGCTTCAAGGAGGTCAGGAATGTGGTATGCCCCTTCAGAGCACCAAACTCACCTTCTGAACCCGGAGCCACCACAATCTCAACTTCTTCGCTGACAACTGATTTCTGCGGTGTAACGACTTCAAGAAATAATTTCTCAGCCATAATATACCTCCGGATGTTTAAGCGGATTTTGCCTTGGCAATGGCTTCTTCAATGGAGCCCACCATATAGAAAGCATTTTCAGGAAGATCATCGTGTTTCCCATCAATAATTTCCTTAAATGATCTTACCGTGTCTTCAACTTTTACAAATTTGCCGGCCATGCCGGTAAAGGTTTCTGCAACATGGAAAGGCTGAGACAAAAATTTCTGAAGTTTCCGGGCACGCTGAACCGTGACCTTATCTTCATCAGACAATTCATCCATACCCAGGATAGCAATAATATCCTGAAGTTCTTTGTATTTTTGCAGGGTTTGCTGAACAATACGGGCAACCTGATAGTGTTCTTCACCAATATATGCAGCATCGAGAATCCTGGAGGTGGAGTCCAGCGGATCCACGGCCGGATAAATCCCAAGTTCTGCAATCTGGCGGGACAGAACAACGGTTCCGTCCAGATGGGCAAAGGTAGTTGCCGGCGCCGGGTCAGTCAAGTCGTCGGCGGGGACATACACACACTGAACAGCGGTAATGGAACCTTTGTCCGTTGATGTGATCCTTTCCTGAAGTTCGCCCATGTCAACAGCCAGGGTCGGCTGGTAACCGACGGCAGACGGCATACGGCCGAGGGTCGCGGAAACCTCTGCGCCAGCCTGGGTAAAACGGAAGATATTGTCAACAAACAAGAGCACGTCCTGTCCTTCCACATCGCGGAAGTATTCGGCACAGGTCAATGCGGAAAGGGCAACCCTGGCTCGTGCTCCGGGAGGTTCCGTCATCTGGCCGTAAACCAGGGCGCATTTGGGAAGAACGCCTGAATTTTTCATTTCATGATAAAGGTCGTTCCCCTCACGGGTTCTTTCACCCACACCACCAAACACGGAAATGCCGCCGTGCTGCATGGCGATATTATTCACCATTTCCATCATGATAACGGTCTTTCCAACGCCTGCACCCCCGAACATCCCCATTTTACCGCCGCGTGGGAAGGGAACCAGAAGGTCAATCACCTTGACCCCTGTTTCAAGAACCCGGACAGATGTATCCTGTTCAGTAAACTGAGGCGCATGCCGATGAATGGGGAGCATATTTTCCTGGGAAATGGGTCCAAGACCATCAACGGGTTTTCCCACAACATTTAGAACCCTGCCAAGGGAAGCTTTGCCCACCGGCATCATAATGGGTGCGCCGGTATCTTTGACAACCATTCCTCTTTGAAGGCCGTCTGTTACATCCATCCCAATGCATCGGACTACATTATCACCCAGATGCTGGGCCACTTCAATAACCAGATTGTCTTCCTCATTGCCGATGGTCGGGTTGGTTACCGTCAATGCTGTCAGAACCGGAGGAAGTTTTCCGGGTTCAAACTCGACGTCAACAACAGCACCCAGTACCTGCGCTATTTTACCTATATTTTGAGCCATTTTTATCTCCTATAAAGCTGTTTTCTTAAATTAAGCATATCGATTAAAATTTATCCCTTGAGTGCTTCAGCGCCTCCGACAATATCCATGAGATCACCGGTAATTTTTGACTGCCGGGTCTTGTTGAATATGGACTTAAGCTCTCCGACCATGTCTTCACACGCCTTGGTTGCATTTTCCATGGCCCTCATTCGGGCGGCATGCTCACTGGTGGATGTCTGAAGCAAAGCATCATATATCTGAATAAATACGTTTTTCGGTAGCATTTCACCCAGAAGCTTATCAGAAGATGGTTCGCAGATATGCTCCGGAAGGAATCCATCCGATTGAACCGCTTCTTTCTCTCCCGTCAGTTCATTAAGAGAGGGAATGGGTAAAATCTTTTTTAAAGTTGCTTCCTGCCTTGCCATGGTCACAAACCTGGAATAAATCAGATATACTTCATCAACAGCTCCGCCAAGGAAACTGTCGATCACTTTCTGCCCGGAAGAAGAGGCAATCCCAAAGCCTATATTTCCGCCTACAACACCGATATACTGCTCCTCAATAGGTTGGGGCTGTTTTTTAGCCCAGTCTCTTCCTTTTTTGCCGAAACAGATATAAGAGACTTCTTTTCCGTCAAGTTCCGATTGTACAAATTTATCTGCCTTAGTAATTAAATTCGAATTAAAACCGCCACATAATCCTCTGTCGGAGGTGCAGAGGATGACCGCCACTTTTTTTACTTCATCCCGGGCAACCAGCAAAGGACTTGCATCTTCGCCGGATTTACCCGCGATACTGCCCAACACTTCTGCAAATTTACCCGCATAGGGTTTAAATGCTTCCATCCTGTTTTGAGCACCGCGCAATCTTGAAGTGGCGACCATTTTCATGGCAGAGGTAATCTGTTTAGTCTTTTTTACGCTGACTATTTTTGATTTTACTTCTTTTAAAGTTGCCATATGATCTACCTTTCAAGCCTGTTGTTAATGAATCATTAAACTAAAAAAATCCAAAAATACCCACTAAATGGTATCCTTGAATTCTTCATCATAGGCTTCAAGGCATTGTTTGAGTTTGCTTTCAATCTCTTTTGTAATTTCCTTTTTTTCCTTCAAGCCGGAAAAAATTTCAGGGAATCGATTTTCGACAAACGGATACAGGCCTTCTTCATATTTTGCAACCGCATCTCTGGGATATTTATCAAGATATCCCCGGGTGCCGGCAAAAAGAACCGTAACCATTCTCTCCATTGGAAGCGGTTTAAACTGGGGCTGTTTTAAGAGTTCAACCAGTCTCTCACCACGGGTCAACTGTCTCTGGGTAGCCGCATCAAGGTCTGAACCAAAAGCGGCAAAGGCTTCCAGTTCACGGAACTGGGCCAGATCCAGACGAAGGGTTCCAGCCACCTGTTTCATGGCTTTCACCTGGGCAGCCCCACCCACGCGGGATACGGAAAGTCCGACGTCTATGGCAGGACGGATACCGGCGAAAAACAAACTCTTATCCAGAAAGATCTGACCGTCGGTAATGGAGATAACATTGGTCGGAATAAAGGCAGATACGTCACCTTCCTGAGTTTCAATGATGGGAAGAGCTGTCAGAGAACCGGCGCCTTTTTCATCACTGAGCTTTGCAGAGCGTTCCAGCAATCTAGAATGATTGTAAAAAATGTCACCGGGGAAGGCCTCACGTCCCGGCGGACGTCTTAAGAGCAGGGAAACCTGACGGTAGGCAACGGCCTGTTTTGAAAGATCATCGTAAATGATCAGGGCATGTTCGCCTTTGTCCCTGAAATATTCGCCCATGGCGCATCCGGCATAGGGAGCCAGATACTGCATGGCTGCCGATTCAGAGGCCGAGGCAATGACCACCGTCGTATATTCCATGGCGCCGTGTTCTTCAAGTGCTGCAACAACCTGGGCAACCGTTGATTTTTTCTGACCGCAGGCCACATAGATGCATTTCATATCCGTCTCTTTTTGAGCCAGGATGGCATCTACAGCCAGTGCTGTTTTACCGATCTGACGGTCACCGATAATGAGTTCCCGCTGCCCTCTGCCGACAGGGGTCATGCCATCAACGGCTTTGGCACCTGTGTAGCAGGGTTCATGAACTGATTTTCTGGCAATAACGCCGGGAGCAACCAGTTCCATGTTCATAAAGGTCTTGGCATTGATGGGGCCCTTACCGTCTACCGGTTCACCTGTTGTTGTAACAACGCGGCCCAGAAGTTCTTCGCCGACAGGGACAGATGCAATACGGTCGGTCCGCTTTACAATGTCGCCTTCCTTGATCTGTTTGTCATCCCCCAGAATCGCGATACCCACATTATCGGATTCAAGGTTTAAGGCAAGTCCCAAGATCCCGCCGGGGAATTCAACAAGCTCCATGGCTTTTACTTTTTCAAGACCATATACGCGGGCGATACCATCGCCTGCCGAAAGGACAACGCCTGTTTCACTCAGGTCCACCTCTGCATCAAAACCTTTGATCTGGTCTTTTATGATTTGGCTTATTTCTTCTGCTTTAATTTCCATTAGACATTCTCACCTTTTTTTAATGTTTCTCTCAAATTCATCAGCTGGGTTTTTACGCTGCCATCCAGAACAAGATCGCCTATTTTTGTAACCACACCCCCAATGAGACTTGGATCCTGCTCCACCTTCAGAACAATATTTTTTCCGACTTTTTTCGACAATGCCTCTTTGATTTTGCTTACCGCATCTGATGACAGCTCAGTGGCGGAAACGATACTGGCCTTGACAACCCCTTTGAGTTCATCAGCCAGATCTTTATAATATGAAGCGATTTCACGCAGGAAACCAATACGGCCCTTATCAAACAAAAGCGTTAAAAAAGACTTCATGATGGCGGACAGGTCCGTTGCAGCCAATACAGCCTGCAGAACTCTTTTCCGGTCATTCTTGTTATATAAGGGATTGGTTAACGCCTTTTCAAAATCTTTCTGGGAATCAAAAAGTCCGACAACCGATTCAAGCTCGGCATTATACTGTTCAGCCCTGCCGTCTTCCTGGCCGATAAGAATCAATGCTTTGGCATAACGCCTTGAAACCGTTAGATTTTTCATTATGCCACCACCTTTTTCAAATATTCATCCACAAGTTTGTCCTGATCATCCGATGAAATGGAGGCCTTAATGAGTTCTTCAGCTTTTATCATTGCTTTCTCGGCAATTTCCTGCTGAAGTTTTGTTTTTGCAGACTTGAATTCCTGCTCAATATTTCGTTTGGCCATGGCTTCAAGTTTTGCCGCCTGTGCTTCAGCTTCGGCAAGAATTCTGATTTTTGCTTCCTGGCCCTGTTTCATGTATTCTTCAAGAATCTTTTTGGATTCCTGATCAAGGCTTTTAAACCTGGCCTGATATTCGGCCAGCTTCTTTTCAGCCTCTGCCTTTTTCTGTTCAAGGGCTTTGATCTCATCTTCAATGCCTTTGGCACGGGATGAGAAAAACTCAGCCACTGGTTTTTTGGCAATAAAAAACAAGGCAATGATCAGCACACCGAAGTTTAACACCTTGGCAGTATCAATGCCGAGCCATGCATTGTGAACTCCGCCGTGTCCTCCGTCGGAAGACGCAAGAGCAATGCCGCAAACAGAAAAGAGAAGAGCAGCGGCACAGCCGATGAACTTCAGGCATTTTTGAATTGTTCTTTTTTCTTTCATCAGCAAGCCCTCCCTAATATCTTTTCACCGATCGCTTTGGCATAACCGTCAACCTCCGCTTCCAGCGCCTTTCGGGCCTGCTCAGTTTCCTGGGCCACCTGCTTTTTGATGTCAGCAAGATTGGCCTGAGCTTTCTTGTTAATCCTGTCGATAATTTCCTTTTCTTCCTTTGATGCTTCTTCAATAAAGGCTTCTTTACTCTTTAAGCCTTTTGACCGGGCCTGTTTCAATCCGCTATTGTATGCATCTTCTCCGGCAACAAGGTCGCTCTGGGCTTTTTCAGCCCCATTTTGCATCCCTTCAATTTTTGCCTTTCTTTCAAGAAGAACATTACGGATTGGTTTGTACAGAACCAGGTTGAGCACAAAAAGCAGAACAAGGAAATTGATCATCTGATATACCAGGGATATATCAGGAATCACAGTTATCATAAAATCCCCTCCGCCAGTTAATAATTATAAAAAAATTAACACCTTATATCTTTCTGACTGTTTTTCAACAAAAACAGCCCAAACTCGAATTGAATCGTGATTTGAGTACCATCCGGACACACATTTGTCAACATGGATTCACAAAATATTTAAGGTCTTTAAAGGATATTTTAGCCTTTTATTTTAAGCGGCTTTAAACCTTTAATGGGATGAGAATTTCCGCATGCTGATATTTAACAAAATTCCAAACCCCACCATATTGGTGATGACCGAGGAGCCCCCATAGGAAACAAGGGGAAGCGGCACACCGACAACAGGCATAAGCCCCATGACCATGCCGGTATTGATAAATATCTGCCAGAAAATCATGGCGGTGATGCCGAAGGCCAGAATGGACCCGAACATATTGCGGCAGTTATAGGCGATGTTCAGGCCCCATAAAAGAAGGATTAAATAAAAAGTCAATAGCACACTGACGCCCAAAAGCCCCCATTCTTCGGCAAGGACTGAAACAATGAAATCCGTATGTTGTTCAGGCAAAAAAGACAAGGCATTCTGGGTTCCTTTTAAAAACCCTTTTCCGGTCAGCATACCCGAGCCAATGGCAATTTTTGACTGAATAATATGATAGCCTGCACCCAGAGGATCCCGGTCCGGATTTAAAAACGTTAAAATCCTGTCTTTCTGATAGTCTTTCAACATGAACCAGAACAGGGGAACGACAGATAGCCCGGCTATAAAAAGCGTAACGAAAACCTTCCGTTCAACCTTGACAAATAGAGTAATGGACCCTGCGATTAAAATCATCAGCATGGCGGTGCCAAGATCCGGCTGATCAACGATCAATGCAAAGGGGATCAGAGACAGAACGGCCGGTTTTATCAATTTTCGAAAATTGATCCCGGTCTGGGAAACGCTTGTGGAATAAGCAGATGCCAAGCTGATGATCAACGCGATTTTCATCAGTTCCGACGGCTGAATCCGGATGAATCCAAGAGCCAGCCATCTTCTGGACCCGCCGCTGATCTGTCCGAAGATCAGAACAACTACAAGAAGTCCGGCGCAAAGGGCGTAAATAAAAAGATGCAGTTTATCTAATTCCCGATAATCCACTATGGTTAGAATCATCATTATAATAAGACCTGCGCCCATCCAGACCATCTGTTTTTTAAACAGAACACTGACGATGCCGGCTTCATGACCGGCGCTTGAAGCGCTGTATAAAACGACCAATCCCAGACAACCAATGGAAGAGATAACCATCAGAAATCCCCAGTCAAAATTTTCGATGAGCCGTCTATCAAACATCATTACTCCGTTTCTGATTCTTCTTCTAAAACCTTTGTCTCAATTTCTTCTGCCAAAGGATCATGAATATATTGTCCGATCAATGCTGCGGCAATGGGGGCTGCTGCCGTGGAACCATGGGCGCCGTGCTCAATGAGGACCGAGACGGCGATGACCGGGTTTTCAGCCGGGGCATAGCAGATGAACCAGGCATGATCTCGGAGATAAAAATCCAGGTGTTCGGTTTTAAGCTTTTCACCGCTTTTAACGCTGAACACCTGGGCGGTTCCTGTTTTACCGGCAATCTTGACATGCTTGAGCCGGATTCTTTTGGCTGTTCCCCGATCCGTTTCAACCACATCCAAAAGCCCTTTTTGGAGAATCTCCAAAGTTTTTACACCGGCAGGCAGCCTCCCTGAGACCTCAGGAAGAATTTCTTTTATGACATTGCCTTGACTGCCTTCAATGGTGCTGACGATTCTGGGTTTGTATAAGGTCCCGCCGTTCCCGACGGCGGCTATAAAAACAGCCATTTGAAGCGGGGTAACAAGGTCATAACCCTGACCAATGGCAATGGAAAGGGTTTCCCCCCGATGCCAGGGTTCATTAAATCTTTTCTTTTTCCAGGAAGATGTCGGGATGAGTCCTTTTTTTTCGTCTTCCAGCAGGATGCCTGTTTTTTTTCCAAGGCCGCTGGCCATGGCATATTTAGCCAAACCGTCCACACCGACCTTGTCCCCTGCCTGGTAATAAAACACATCGCAGGATTGGGTGATGGCCTCGATAATGCTTACATTCCCGTGTCCGTGTTTGCTCCAGCAGCGATACACCCTGTTTCCGTATTTGAAAAACCCGGGGCAGAAGGTTGTGGTATGCAAATCGATTACTTTTTCTTCAAGGGCAGCCATGGACGTAATGATTTTATAGGTTGAGGCCGGAGGGTATTCTCCCTGGATGGCTTTGTTACTCATGGGTTTTCCCCGGTCCGTCATCAATGCTTTCCATTTTTTGCTGTTGATGCCGCCGACAAAATCATTTTGGTCAAAACTCGGGGCACTGGCCATCACCAACACATCGCCGGTATTCGGATCAAGGGCAACCACGGCCCCATGTTTATCCGCCAGCATTTTCTCGGCTGTCTGCTGAAGGTCAAGATCAATGGTCAGTTTCAAATCGAGACCGGTAATGGGCTCCACAGTTTTTAAGACATTGATGGTCCTGCCGTTGGCATCGACTTCAATCTGCCGTCCTCCCCGTTTCCCCTGGAGATAAGTTTCAAAGCTTTTTTCAACACCATACCGGCCGATGGAGTCGCCGGTTTTGACATTGGGATATTTCCCGCCGAGAAGCTCGTCATTGTTCACCTCTCCCAAGTATCCCAGGAGATGGGAGGCAGTTTTATTATGGATATAATGGCGTGTGGGTTCAATGTCGATAAAAACCCCGGGAAGATCAAATTTATGGGCTTCAATAATGGCCAGATGATCCCTTGAGATATCCTCCTGCAATACAACAGGTTTGTAGAATGCCCCCTGACCGGCATCTGAAATTTTTTTCATCAGGTCTTCAAAGGGTATTTCCATCATCTGAGATACTTTACGCATGGTTTCCTTTAGATCGCCGGCATCTTCGATCATTATTTTAAGATTGAAAGAAGGCCGGTTATCCACCAGCAATTTCCTGTTCCGATCCAGAATAAGACCCCGGGGGGCTTTGATCCCCGTGAGACGGACGGCGTTTTTTTCCGACAGGATTCTGAACTCCTCTCCCTTGATGATCTGAAGGTATACAAACCTGAGAAAGAGGACTGAAAAAGCAAAAATAATACAAACACTTACACCGATAATCCGCTGCTTTAACCATTCCCGGTCCGGGTTCTTTCCAAATTCAGTCAATGTTAATTATCCTCTATACGTCTCGGCCATCTGCTTTTTTATCTTCTTTGTCATCCCGAGCCAATTGCGCCGATATCGGTGAAGAAGGGTAATGCAGGGCGGTATGATGATAACACCCTGGAAGGCCTGCTTGGACAGAAGAACGAAATCAAACCCAAGGGGGGTGCCGGTCTTCTGGCGAACAAATATGGAAAAAAAGAGCAAGAGGTGTTGAATGAGAACAGCCATGAGGCTGATGATGATAAGAAAAGCAATGCTTTGTTTAAAAATCAGTCTCTTAACCAAATGGACAATCAGATAAATCATTACATATGAAAAAATGTGAAAAAAGAAGGGAACTCCCGAGATGCTGTCCATGATGCACCCGATCATGACGAGGGCGATAACCATGGTATGGTGGGTTGAAATCAGGCTTAAATAAAGTGCGGCAATGATTAACAGATCAAACCGGTCTGAAAAAAGGGAAAAAGAAGGGAGGATAACGGTCTGCATGACTGCCAGAAAAAACGTGAGAAGTATTAAAAATACCGTGTTCATGGATAGGTCATCTTAAATTGAGCCCCTGAATTATTTCTTTAACACCAGGACTTCTTCTATTTTTTCAAAATCCACACTGGTCTCGATGGTAATGTCCTGGAAAAGATGGGACTGGTCCTTGGTCACCTTCAAAACCCGACCGATCATCAATCCCTTGGGGAATACCTGGTCCAGGCCGGAAGAAACAATAAATTCGCCCTCCTTGACCTCATCTTTTCTCAAGGTATATACAAATGAACAGTCATCTTCATTATTTCCCTTTACAATCCCTCGAACCCGTGAGTTCTGAACAAGAGCGTCAACGGCTGAATTCCTATCCGTGATCAAAAGGATTCTGGAAAAATTACCCGTAACTTCAATGACCTGTCCGACAATCCCTTCGGATACCATTGCCGGGCTTCCTTTCAGGAGCCCGTCATTGAAGCCCTTATCAATCATAACCGTCTGAAACCAGGGGGATGGGTCCCTTGCAATAATTCTGGCCGCAATATAAATGCCAGGACCTGAGTTTGTAAAATTAACAAATTTCTTTAACCGGATATTTTCAAGTTCCAGCTCCTGATACCGGTTCCTGATCTCCAGTGCTTCTCCCAATTGTTTTTTAAGCAGCGTATTTTCGTTAACGGCACTGACCGCCATAAAATACGTACTCCACAGATCCCGTGTAAAATAAATGATACTTGTGACGGCTCCCAAAAAAGGGGAGGTTATGGAAATGGCAACCCGTTTAATGCCGCTGACCGGCAATTTTTCTCTGCTGCTCATGGTTATTACGGTAAAAATGATCGCAATAAACAGAGCAACCCCTACAAAAATAAACAGTCTTCTTGAAAACATTAAATCAGTTAATGACTACTTCTCTCAGAATATCGATATTATCGAGAACCTTCCCGCAGCCCAGAGCAACCGTAGACAAGGGGTCATCGGTCACAACGATGGGAAGGCCGGTCTTTTCCCGGAGAAGCTTGTCCAGGTTTTTGAGCAAGGCACCGCCCCCCGTCAGAACAATCCCTGAATCCACAATGTCCGAAGCGAGTTCCGGCGGTGTCTGTTCAAGGGCTATCCGGACCGTTTCCACGATGGCATCAATCTGCTCGGAGATGGCCAGACGGACTTCCTCCGAATCAATGGCAAGGATTTTCGGAATACCGGAGACCAGATCTCTTCCCTTGACCTCTATGGTCTCTATGTTCTGGGGATCAGGATAGGCATTCCCAATGGTTGTCTTAATGATTTCAGCCGTTCTTTCACCGATGAGTAGATTGTATTTTCGCTTGATATGCTGGCTGATGGCCGAATCCATTTTATCTCCGGCCACCCTTAAAGACCGGGTATACACAATACCGGCAAGGGAAATGACGGCGACTTCCGTTGTTCCACCGCCGATATCCACAACCATATTGCAAGTGGGTTCGGTAATGGGAAGACCTGCTCCTATGGCCGCAGCCATGGGTTCTTCGATGAGAAAGACCTCCCTTGCCCCGGCGGATTCCGCCGATTCCCGGACAGCCCTCATTTCAACCTGGGTAATCCCCGATGGGACGGCAATGATAATTCTGGGGCGAACAAGGGTTTTACGGTTATTATGAACTTTTCTGATAAAATGCTTTAACATGGCTTCCGTAACTTCAAAATCGGCAATCACCCCATCCCGCATGGGCCTTATGGCCACAATATTACCGGGTGTACGGCCAAGCATTCGTTTTGCCTCCACACCAACGGCCAGGACCTTGCTCTTTGCTCCCTTATCCGTTCTGACCGCAACGACCGAGGGTTCGCTCAGAACAATGCCTTTCCCCTTAACATAAACAAGTGTGTTTGCTGTTCCAAGATCAATGGCCAGATCATTGGAAAATGCCCCAAGCATGGAGTCCATTATAAAATTCATATCTCCTCTTTCAAGAATAATATCGGGTTACCGAGTTCAACTATAACAAAATAATCAGACATTATCTGCTAACAAAGTTACAGGTTTTTTACAAGCCCAAAAACCATTAATGAATATTATTTTACATCAGCTCAATCCGGATCAGATCATGAATCCGGGGCCGGAATTTTTTAATTCCCTCTCCGGATCTTGATGGATGAACTCTGTTGGTCAAAAGGACGACAATCAATCCATTTTCAGGATCAATCCAGAAAGAGGTCCCTGTAAATCCAAGATGGCCGATGGAAAATTCCGAAAAAAAACGGCCTGAAGAGGATTCTTGTTTTGAAGGGGTATCAAATCCTGCCACCCTTTCAAATCCTTTGTCCCTTTTGACGAAATTTTTAATGATATCCGGGTTTAAAACCGCCGAAGGGCTGTTCTGAATGGCTTTCAATACTTCGGAGCAAATCCTGTACACGGACAGGGCATCTCCAAAAAGTCCGGCATGGCCTTCTATTCCGCCGACTGCATAGGCATTGTCATCATCGACTTCCCCTCTCAGGACTCGTTTTCGCCAGGGGCATCGCTGGGTGGATGCAAATTGTCCCTGCCAAAGTTTGAATTTTTCTCTCTCCGGGTTCAATTCCATGAAAAACAAACGGTCAATCCCAAGAGGGATATAAATTTCATGGGAGACAAACCGGTCCAACTGCTGACCGGACACCCTTTCAATGATCCATGCCAGGACCATGAACCCAAGATCACTGTAAACCTCTTTTTCGCCGATCTTGGATTCAAGCGGTTCTTTGATCAGAAGATCTCTTAAATATGGCCTGGGTTCTTTTCCGGAATGAAGAATATCTCGATAATAATGCCGGTGAGCCGGGAATCCTGATCTGTGCCGGAGCAGCATATCAATGGTGATACCGGCTTTGTCGGAATTTTGAAATTCAGCCAGAATCGTACCGATTTGCTGATCCAGGGACAGTTTCCCCTTTTCTATGAGTTTGGATACGGCCAAGGTGGTTGCCAGGGGTTTGGTAAGGGAGGCCAGATCAAAAAGACTGTGCTTTTGCATTTTTCTGTTCTCAAACAGATCTGCCATGCCGAAGGCTTCATGGAAAATGATACGGTGGTCCAGAGCGCATAAAAGGACTGCCCCCGGAAAGACTCCCTTTGAAACGGCGTCCTCAACCGCCTGCCTGATCCGGTCCGGATGCTTAATGGTCAGACCCACTGTATTTTCCGGGCCATGGTATCCATCTTGATCATTCGTCCAAAGCACAGGGAGAGATTGGTTTTCCCGTGGCCTGCGTCAAGTCCGAAAAGGACAGGCACCTGGTATTCATCAAAGCATTCATCCACGATCTCTTCAATATATTCTCCATTGTCACAATTTTCAAAGGACCCGGTGATGACCCCGTGTGTTTTGTCAAATAGTCCTGCCAGTTTCATCTGGGTCAGCATCCGGTCTATTTTATAGGCCGGTTCCCCGATATCTTCAAAAAAAAGAACGGCCTCTGCAAAATCCGGTTGAAACCGGGTCCCCAGAAGATGGCAAAGGGTGGCCAGGTTTCCCCCTTTTAGAATACCCATCCCAATCCCTTCTCTGATGGCCTTTCCGTCAGGGATTTCAATGGTCTTTGACGACCCTGAAAGCGCATCGACAAAGGAAGCCAGGGTCTTTGCGTCGGCTGTCGCCAGAGACACCACATGGGGACCGTGAAGGACCGGCATCCCGGTTTCGCTGAGGATGGCCGTGAGAATGGCGGTAATATCGGAATAGCCCATAAAGGGTTTGGGATTTTTACGGATCAGGTCCCAATCCAGGTGGTTGAGAATCCTTAGGGCGCCATACCCTCCCCTTGCACAAATGATCCCCTTGATGCCGGGATCTGAAAAAAGCCGGTTGACAATCTTTGCCCTTTCCATATCATCACCGGCCAGATATCTTTTTCTTTGGAAAATCTCCCGGGGAACCTGTACCTGAAAACCAAGGGTTTTTAAGACCTCAATCCCCCGATTGAATTTTTCCATGTCAAAACTTCCGGAAGGTGCACAAACACCCAATGTATCCCCTGGTTTTAAAAAAATAACCGCCTCCTTTTTGAATCATGATTCGCCCCGGTTTGCTTATTATGGAACAAACGCGTTCTGATGAACAGCCTAGGCCGGAAGATAATCTTCCCTTATGGGAGAAAACACTTCAATGGCCGTCGAGTCCTCCAGTATCTCCGCCCGATGCACCACGCCGCCCTTGATGGACCAGGAATCCCCTGCTTCGGCCGTAAATGCTTCGTTACCGATAAAGAGCGTCATCTTTCCCGATACCATGAAACCGGTCTGTTCCTGGGGATGGCTGTGAAGGGGCAAAAAGCTCCCTTTTTTCAGATGAAACCGGGCCAGAAGGCTGTTTTCACCGTAAACAAAAGTTTTCATTTCAATGCCGTCAACAGGGCTGATAAAACCTGCGGGAGTGTATTTTGCAAACATACAAATTTCCTTTCCAGCTATGATAAACATTTCAAATTTTCATATTTTTGACAAAAATCCATAAAATTGCAATACTGTTGCCATTATAAATTCAAAAAAGGATGCTATTGATTTGAAATTTCCTGAAATCCTTGCCCCGGCAGGAGATAAAAATTCGTTTCTGGCTGCCCTGGCCGCAGGCGCCGACGCTGTCTATTGCGGCCTGAAAATCTTTTCCGCCCGCATGGAAGCTGAAAATTTCAGTATGGAAGACCTGGCAGGACTGGCAAAACTTGCAAAAAAAAGGAAGGTAAAGGTCTATGTGGCGTTTAATTCCCTGATCAAGGAAACAGAGCTTGAAAAAGTCCTTCGGATTTTATCCAAACTGGTTGAATATGTTGATCCGGACGCCCTGATCATCCAGGATCTTTCCATGATCCCCCTGGCCCGGAAAGCAGGATTTAAAAAAGAATTTCACCTGTCCACCCTGGGCAACCTCACCTTTCCTGCGGGATTGCAGACCATGCCCCCCCTGGGATTCAAGAGAATCGTGCTGCCCAGGGAATTCACCATTGATGAAATCAAGGAAATGGCCCTGAACACCCCTGCCGATATCGGGCTTGAGATTTTTATCCACGGGGCTTTGTGTTATTCCGTGTCCGGTCGGTGCTACTGGAGTTCCTGGTTTGGCGGAAAAAGTGCGCTTCGGGGCCGATGCGTCCAGCCCTGCAGAAGGATCTATGAACAAAAAGGCATCTCAAAAAGACATTTTTCCTGCATGGATTTTTCGGCTGATGTCCTTGCAAAGATATTAAAACAAATCCCAAAAATCACGGCCCTTAAAATCGAGGGCCGGAAAAAAAGCCCCCATTATGTGTATTATACGGTCAAGGCCTATCGGTTGTTAAGAGATGCCCCTGAAAAGAAAAAAGAGGCCCTGGCCTATCTGGATTATGCCCTTGGAAGGGAATTCACCCATTATCAACTGCTGCCCCAGAGGATGATGAACCCCCTGGACCATGAATCGGAAACCGGCTCAGGGCTTTTTGCCGGACGGGTCCAGAACCCTCCTGCCCCGTTTTTTACCGCACGGGAAGCCCTTCTCCCCTCAGACCTCCTGAGAATAGGATCCGAAGAAGACAGCTTTCACGACATCCAGCGGGTGACCCGGGCCGTGCCGAAAAAAGGAAGTTTTTATTTGAGCAAATCCTCCCGATTCAAAATCAAGGTGGGTACCCCGGTGTATATCATTGACCGGAGAGGACCGGAACTTGAATCCGAGATCAGGCTACTGGAAGATGAACTGAACGCTTTGGAGAGAATATCGGTCCGGCCCGTTGATCCTGAAGAAAAAACAGCCCCTGCCCGGAGGGCAGGCAAAAAAGCCGCCCTCCCCAGGGGAATCATGCTGATGAGAGGCCGCCAAAAATCTTCACACTGGACCGGGGATACCGGGATCTGGATTTCCTCCCAGGACTATTCCATCCCACCCTCGGCCGGAACCTGGCTATGGCTGGACCCGGTCCTGTTTCCAGGGGAAGAAAAAAAATGCGCTGATTATATTGCCGGAGCCGTCAAAAAAGGAGTTAAACATTTTGTCCTGAATTCTATCTGGCAGATCTCTTTTTTTAAATCTCTAAAACACCTGAATATCTGGGCCGGGCCCTTCTGCAATATCGCCAACAGCATGACCGTCAACTTATTGAAGCAGCATGGATTTTCCGGTGCCGTTGTCAGCCCGGAACTGGACCAGGAAACTCTGATGGCGCTTCCCGGCCGGAGTGAACTGCCTTTGGGTCTTGTCATCTATGGCAACTGGCCCCTGGGAATTTCACGGATTATGTCAAAGGATCTTGACATTGACAAGGCTTTCATCAGCCCCAAAGGGGAAACCGCCTGGATTTCCAAACACAGCCATAATTATTATATTTTCCCGAACTGGCCCCTGGATTTGACCGCAAAAAAAGAAATCCTGACCAAGGCCGGATTTTCACTCTTTGTTCATATGCATGAGCCCATTCCCAAAGGCGTCCATATGAAAGACCGGCCCGGTCTCTGGAACTGGAGCTTAAAGCTGCTCTAAAACCGAACTAGGGTTCAATCCGGATGGACGGGTACAAGCCCATATATTTTCCCGTTGTATAGGGCTGGATCAGATTAAAGGAAATATTCTGGTCATCCTGGGCATGGCCCCGGTTTTCTCCCTTATGGAACCTGGCCCCGTTCTGCAGCAGGATATTACTGATTCTTTTCCGGAATGCATCCAGAAAGATGGAGCCCTTGCCTGAAAAGGTCATTTTACCGATTCTTAATGTATCCCTTACCTCGGCCAGTCCGTCCAGGGAAATGGTATGGGTCTCAATATCTTCCTCTGACCGGATAAAACCCCAGATTAGATGCTCGGCCGGGATCCGGATGGACACCTGGGGGTCGATGATGGTATGGGGCATCACAATGCATCGCTCTCCGATTTCTATCATGGCATCGGGTTTGCCGTTTAAGAAGGAATTGAATCCGACAAAGGTGCCGTGCCCCATGAGGCAATGGATGATTTTCCCGCCATGGGCCGTAATATTCATTCCTTCCAGGGTTGAGTCAATGATATAGGTATTTTCCTGGGCGTTGGAGCCGTCTCCCATGACGGCATTTTCAAGGAATGCCCGCTGGGAAACCAGTACATTTTCACCGATCCTTGTCTTTCCCTTGATCACGGCATACCGGTTCACGGCCGAGGTGGGAGGAGCTTCATAAAGCTCGAGATTCATCACTTCAAAGAGTCTTTCATAATCCTGTTCCCGTTCTTTTACAAAATCATAGATCAGGCCCCGGGGTTGGTGGGAGGCGTTGACTCCCACGAAATTATCCAGGATACTCTTTTCAAATCGGTATTTGAATTCAAAATTCGGATGACGGATCCAGACGGTTCCCGGATCAATCTTGCGGTGAAACAGCTCCCCTGCCTGGACATAAGCAAATTCACCCAGAATGCAGGAGTGAAGATTCATGAGATCCACAGTGGAAAAGGCACCCAGAAAGCACCCTTCCAAGGTGGACCCGTGGATATTGGCATGATGGGCGGATATGGTATTGTGGATACTGAATTCTTCAGGGTTTTCCAAATTGTGGGAATTGCTGTGGACCAGCGTTTTATAAAGCAGGCTATCTCTGATGACAATCTTTTCATCTTCCACCAGGGGAATGTTTTTGGCGCTGCGAATTTTATCCCCAGCCCGTTTCAATTCATCGCCCCGGACATCGCTTTTATAAATGGCAGACCGGCTCACCTGGCATTTGCCCAGAAAATAACTGCCGGCAATATTGGAATGTTTGAAATCAAAAAAAATCGGATGCTGGGAGGTTATGCCGTAAAATGCATAGAATTTCAGCATCTTTTCATGGTCAAGAGCATCCCTTACAAAGGGCTCCGTATCAAAATCAAATTCGCTCAGATTAACGTTCACACGGCTGATGATTCTGTCGTTGAGTAAGGTCAACTGGTCCATGATCTTCTCCTTTTAAATTAAATCCTATTTAAAAAACCTCAGCAATGCATGAAGATTGGTCAAAGGATGGGGCGGGCAACCGGGAATGAAAAGGTCCACCGGCAGGATTTTGTCCAGGCCCTCGGTGATCTCCGGGCTGCCGGAAAAAGGCCCGCCCGTGAGGGTGCAACTGCCCACGGCAATGACCACCTTAGGATCTGGAACCGCTTCATAGGTCTGTAAAAGGGCGGTTCTCATATTCCGGGACACCGGCCCCGTCACGACGATCCCGTCGGAATGGCGGGGAGAGGCCACAAAATTAATACCAAACCTGGCCAGGTCAAAGAACGGGGTGGCCAGTACATTCAAATCCGCTTCACAGGCATTGCAGCCTGCGGCAGATACCTGGCGCAGTTGAAGGGAGCGGCCGAAGAGACTTTTAAAATGCTGCTTGGAATGTCGGGCCAGGTCCGGCAGATCTCCGGCCGTCAGCAAATGTTCTTTTTGAGCCGTTGCAATCTCAAAATCTCCGGTGAACCGAACAAATTCTCCCTGGGAGATCTGCTCACAGGTGCCGCAAAAAATACACCGGCCCATGTCTATCTTTTTTTGCTGAACATCAATGGCATCCTGGGGACAGGCATTGGCGCAGATTTCAACCCATTCCGGGGAAGCATCCTGCCGCACCAAGGGTTTTCCCCGGTATCGGCCAAAAACGGCCGGCTTTTCCTTGGGATAGCTGCAGGTCCTGTATCCCTGCTCATATCTGTTTTTAAGTACGCTGAACATGGCATCTACCCTCTTTATGGTGTTTTATCAAAGGTCAAATCCGCAATAGGACAGGTTAAAACTCTTGTTATTCAGGGGAAAATCCGATATTCCCGTATTCCGGAGGGCCATGGCAAGCCCGTTCCAATTGTGGAAGGACGGATCCTTCACCTTATACCGTAAAATCTTCCCTTCATTGTCCGTTAAGAGGGCATGGGACACTTCCCCCCGCCAGGCCTCATTCAGGGTCACGACAAAGCTCAACGGCGCCAGGTTAAGATCGGAAGCCGCCACTGTTTTTGTTTCAACAGAACTGCCGATCAGGGACTGGATGATGCCCATGGACTGATGGATTTCATCGTACCGAACCCTGGCCCGGGCATAGACATCGCCCGTGGTTTTCTTGTTTTCAGGAATACCCAGCTCACCATAATGCTCCGTGGGAAAACAGCGCCGGACATCATAAGCAAGTCCGGAGGCCCTTCCGGCCGGTCCCACAAGGCCCAGGTGATCCGCATCGGCCGGGCTGACACAGCCGCAGTCTTCAAACCTGGCCCGGACCGTGGACGCAAGAAAAAGAAGTTCCAGGACATGTTCAACCTGGGGCTTTAATTCTTTGAGCCGTTCATTAAGGGTTTTCCGAACCTCATCGGAAAGGGTGAACCTCACCCCGCCCGGGCGGACCAGGCCTTTGCCGAACCGGTTGCCGCAGAGAAGAAGGCTGAGATTTAAAAAATCCCCCCGGAGCCTGCCGAAATAATTGGCCGGCGGCAGGAAGGCCACATCCCCGCTCAGGGCCCCGAGGTCCCCGATGTGGTTGGCCAAGCGCTCCAATTCCAAGGCAATGGAGCGAATGATCCTGGCCCCCTTATCCGGTTGAACAGGGGTAAGGGCTTCAACGGCCTGGGCCATACAGAGGCTGTGACCGATGGTGGTGTCTCCGGCAATATTCTCTGCCAGGATGGGCAAACGCTTGGCCTGAACCCCCTGTAAAAGCTGTTCTACGCCCCGGTGCTGATACCCAAGCTGGATTTCCAGGTGAAGAACTTTTTCTCCAATGCAGTTAAACCGGAAATGGCCGGGTTCGATGACGCCCGCATGGACCGGCCCCACGGCAACCTCATGGATTTCATTGCCTTCCACCTGATAATAGGTGTAATTGCCCGGAATATCCTCTTTATAATGATTGCCGAACACATCCTTTGCCTTGTGGTAATTGGGATGATACCGGACCATTTTCAGCCAGGGATGACCCTCGGGCCGCAGGCCGAACTGTTCGGCCATCTCCCTTTCAAACAGATGGAAAGGTTCAGAAACTTGGGTCAAAGACGGATAGGATCCAGGCGCGTCACATCCGGCCACCATGAGCCGGTCGGTTCTGAGCACGGCCAGAAGCTTGAGGGATGTCCCGTCCGGGTAAGCGAAAAACTGAACCACTTTTCCGCCCTTTCCCACTATTTCCAGAGCGTTCTCCCGGAAATCGGCAAAGGCAAGATGGGGTATTTTTCTTCGATCCAGTTTTTCACCATTGGAAATATTCAAAAATGCATTCATGGCTAAAATCCTCCGCCAATGGCCGATATCGCATCAATAATGGTTTGATGAACCGTGTCCGGGATAGAAATACACAGCGCCAGGGAAGTCAACAGCAGGACATACTGGGGCCAGACAAGGCCCGGCTTTTCTTTGAGCCGGATGGTCGCCTTTGAATGATCAAAGGATATTTTCATGACCTGGTTGGCAAACCCGGCAAAGATCACGCAGAGACTCAGGATAAAGATCCCCGCCATGGCATAATGCTTTCCCCTGAAGGCCCCCAGAATAATAAACAGTTCACCGATGAAGATCCCGAAGGGCGGGAAGCCTGAAATTCCGGCAAACCCGGCAAAAAAGGCCAGAAAGGTTTTCGGCATGAGGGTGATGAGGCCCCCTGTGTTTTTGATGAGCCGGTTTCCATATCCCAGCAGAATATTACCAGCCGACAGGAAAAGGGAGGACTTGATGAGGCTGTGATGGATCATGCAGATGACGGCCCCGTATACCCCTATCCCGCCGATACCGGTGCCAAAGGCGATGATGCCCATGTTTTCAATGCTGGAATAGGCCAGCATCCGTTTATATTCGTTCTGCCGGATAATAAAGGTGGCGGCGGCCAGGATGGACATAAGCCCGAAGACCATCAGGATTATCCCGGAAAAATCGCCAAGCCCTGCGGCATGCATGATTTTATTGGTCTTGAATATGCCCAGATAGGCGCAGTTCAGGAGCACCCCGGAAAAGAGGGCCGAAGCCGGTCCGGGGGCCTCGCTGTGGGCATCGGGAAGCCAGGTATGCATGGGGGCCAGTCCCATTTTGGTTCCGTAGCCCACCAGGATAAAAATAAATCCGGCTTTAAGCCAGAAGGGGTCCAGTTTCCCGGCAACCCCGGTGATGGCTGAAAAGGAAAGTACCGCATTCACATTCCCGATATCCATGGACAGGGTAATGAGGACGGACCCGAGAAGAGCCATGGCGATTCCCACGGAGCAGATGAGTACGTATTTCCAGGTGGCCTCCAGGGAGGCTGAAGACCGGTGGGTATAGATGAGGGGGGCGCTGGCCAGGGTGGTGGCCTCGATGGCGATCCAGAACACCATGATATGATCGGATACCGTGACCATGGACATGGTGGACAAAAACAAGAGCATGAACCCGGTAAAGACGTTTTCCGCCTGGAGTTCTCTTTCCTTCAGATAGGACACCGCATAAATGGAAATCAGAAAAAACAAAAAAGAAATGACCAAAAGAGACAAAAGGCCCTCCGGTGTCACGGAGAAATAGCGGTTAAAAACAGCTTCGGGCCTGTTGTTCCACAAAAAAAGGGATAGGATCAGATGAAGTGCCCCGGTTCCCACGAGAAGCCACCGGCCCAGGGATTTTGGGAGGAAAAAAGCCAGGATGCCAGCGACCAAAGGTGTTAGAAAGATAAGTTCAACCATGGCTCCTCCTATTCCTTTAATGATCTCAGATGGGCTGTGTCCACATCATCAAAGGTTTGTTTGATATTCTGAAGAATAACGGCCATGATCATGACCCCGGCCAGGATATCCAGCAGGATGCCGAACTCAACAATGTGGCGGGCCCGGACCGATATGGTGGTTCCCAAGAGATAGATCCCGTTTTCCATCATGATATAGCCCAGAACCATGGCAATGGCGTTTCTCCTGGCCATGAGCAGAAACATACCGGTGACCAGAAGGGCCATGGCCGTGGGAAAAAGGAGGGTATAGTCTTTAATGGCCGGGATATTCAATTGCCGGCTGATCCAGGTGGCGGCCACGATCAGCAGAAGCCCGCAGATGATGGATGCATGATAACCGACAATGGGCTCCACCTCCCTTTTGATATTCACCCGGTTGATGGCCTTATAAATGCTCATGGGAATAATAATACCCCGGATGGCCAGGGTGGCCAGGGTGAACACAATGCCTCCGGCCGTCATGTCATGGCCCACAAAAAGAGGAACCAGGGAAACCACAATGCCCTGAAAGCCAACCACCGATATCAGACGGGGCAACCGGCTGGAGCCAAAGGAAAACAGGACGGAAAGCAAAACCAGGGTTAAAATGGTGTCAACTTGAAGTATGCTCATTTTAGATAAACTCCAATGTGATGATGGTTGCAAAAAAGGCCAGGGCAAAAGAGGTCAGAACAAACTGGGGAACCTTATCCATCCTGTACCGGGCCATGACCGATTCCGTTACCCCAACAGCCACGCTCACAAGGACAAGACCTGAAAAATAGAACGCAAAGGTGAGGGGAATATTCAGGTCAAAGGGCAGGATCATCCTTGAAATCAGGGTGGCATAAAAAAACAATTTGCAGAATGATCCCAGCTCAATGAGACCAAAATCAGGACCGCTGTGGTCCAGGACCATGACTTCATGGATCATGGTCAATTCAAGATGAGTGGCGGGATCATCCACCGGAACCCTGGAATTCTCTGTCAACAAAATGATAAAAAATGCAACCACAATAAACAATAAGGGCGGACCGGCCAAATGCCACAGCAAAAAAGGATTCTCTCCTGAAAAATAGGCAGACAGGGAAAGTTCACCGGTAAGGCGGTAAAACAGAATCAGGATCATGAAAAAGGCGGCTTCACAGATAATCGGGAAATATGCTTCCCGGGCCGCACCCATGCCTTCAAAGGGAGAGGCCGTATCCATGGCCGCGGAAATGGTGAAAAACCGGCCCAGCCCCAACAGATAAAGAACGACAATCACATCCCCGTGAAATGAAAACACAGGGGCATGCCCGGCAATGGGCAGAAAAAGAAGGACGGTCAGGGCCGAGCCAAGAGAAACGATGGGTCCCAGCTTGAACATCAGGGTTGTGCTCCTGCTGTAAACCGATCCCTTTTGTATCAGCTTGATCAGGGTATAATACTGGATCAGGACCGGAGGCCCTTTTTTCCCTCCAAAAAAGGCCTTTACTTTCAGGATGATCCCTGAAAAAAAGGGCGCCGTCAGAACAGCCAGAATAAAAAGAAGAATGGATTCAATCATCGGTTTACCTTTAATTATATAAAAAAGAGCAATAATACAATGGCCAGCAGGATATATCCGATATACAGATGAATATCCCCGTGCTGGATCCATCTCAGCTTTTCAAACACCAACAGGATGGGATCAACCACGAGCTTGTTCATATGGAGCCCGGCAATATCGTTGATGTGGCTTTTATAATGGGTTTTTACAGGGAACCGGCCCTGAATGGCAGGGTGTTCTTCGGACAAGGGGGCCACGGGCCGGAAAAAATCCAGAATAAAGGACGCATAGGAGGACCCGGTATACTGCATTTTAACCGTGGGCTGGGTAAACCCGCATCCCCAGGTACCGGACGCGGCAATGGGTTTGTTCCGGTAAAAAAAAGACCGGATCAGGGCCACCAGGATCACTACGGCAAAGAAAACAACGGCGGCAAAGCTGAGATTGCCGGCAATGGTCATGACCGGCTGGAACCCGGTGGGTTCCAGCCCAAGGCCCAGGGCGGCAACGGCCCGAAGCGGCAAAAGGATGATGACACCGGGGAAGAGGCCTATCAACACACAGGCAGCGGCCAGGACCACCATGGAAACCAGCATGGTCGCTCCTTTTTCCGTTGCCTTTTCAGCGGCCCGGGTTCTGGGTTCTCCTTGAAAGACAACTCCCACCACCTTGGTAAAACAGGCCAGGGCCAGGCCCCCGATAACCGCAAGACTGATGATGGCCACAATGCTCATGATGAAATCGGAGGTTTCCAGGGCCAGGCCTTTGAATCCCCCCAGGTAAATTAAAAATTCTCCCACAAATCCATTCAGGGGAGGCAGACCCGATATGGCCAGGGAACCGATAATCACCGCCGTTCCCGTGATTTTCATACGTTTCAGCAATCCGCCCAGGGCATCAATGGAGCGGGTACCAGTTTGATGCAGGACCATGCCGGCTCCCATGAACAACAGGCTTTTAAAAACAGCATGGTTGAGAACATGTAAAAACCCTCCCGTAAACCCCAGGACGGCCATGGCCGGGTTGCCCGACGATACACCCGTCATCCCGATACCCATTCCGATAAGAATAATACCGATATTTTCAACGCTGGAATAGGCCAGCAGACGCTTCAGATCATGCTGGCCCAGGGCATAGACCACTCCCAGTATCCCGGACACGGCCCCGGCAATGATCATCACCATGCCCGGCAAGGGAGTATGAAGATCCAGCAGGGTATAGATGCGGATCATCCCATAGATACCGGTCTTGATCATGACCCCGGACATGACGGCAGATATATGGCTGGGAGCGGCCGGATGTGCAAAGGGAAGCCAGACATGGAAGGGGAACACCCCGGCCTTGGACCCGAAGCCGATAAAGGAAAAAAGAAAGATCAGGATTTTCATGGTTTCAGGCATCCGGGTCATGGGGCCCAAGGCAAAATTTCCCGTATGGGCGTAGATCAATGCAAAGGCGGCCAGGATGAACATGGCGCCCACATGGGAAAACACAAAATACAGATACCCGGCTTTTCGATTGTCCGAAGCCTCATGGTTGTATATGACAAGGAAAAACGAAGACAGGGACATGGCTTCCCAGGACAGCATAAAGGCAAGAATATTGGAAGCGGTAATGACCAGGGCCATGGAAGCGATGAGAACACTGAAGAAAAAATAATTGACCCCTATCCTTACCGGTTTTTTTTCATGGGCCATATAGTGGAAACTGTAAACTGAGGACAAAAGACAGATACCAAACACGGCAACAAGAAAAAATGCGGAAAGCCCGTCCATTTTAAATGACAGGGAGAAAAGCGTCAGATATTCAAAACTTCTTGCGGCGGTGACGGAATGGATGAGGGCTGAACTTGCATTGATCAAACCCAAAAGACAGCCGATACTTAAAAGAAAAGCCGTAATGATTCTGCCGGACTTCGCCTGTCTTGCAAAGCAAATGGAAAAAAAACCCCCGGTCAGAATGATCAGTATGGAAATGAAAAATTGACTCATAAGTTCCCCGATTTTAGATTTTCATCTGTATTGCCCAACCTTTTTAAAGGGCATCCCATTTCAACCATAAAATGGAAATTTAATCCAGTGACAAATAGAATAGCCGATATTTTTTGTCAAGCCGGAACTGTTTCAATCTGAATCATTTTCTTGACAAAATTTAATTTCCCTGATTATCTAATGAAATTTTTAAAAGCAAGGGGCGGATATAAGCCCGTGATAAATTATATAAATGTTTAAGGAGATATGAATTACCATGAATGATGCAACAATGACCCTGGAAGGCGCCCGCATTGACTGGAAAAGAATATTTTTCCTGGTTCTCGGGGTGGCACTGTTTTTTATCATTTATTATTGTCCGCCCTGGCCCGATGCCATTGATCCGGCCGGCAAGCATTTCACTTTGAGTGTGGAAGGAAAAGGCGCCCTTGCGGTTTTTGCCCTGGCCGCCACCTGGTGGATCTTTGAAGTCCTGCCCATCGGCGTTACCGGCATTGCCATCGGCGTCGCCCAGGCCATGTTTCTCATCCGTAAGCCGGAGGTGGCTTTCAAGGATTTTATGGATCCTTCCGTGCTTTTTATCCTGGGCTCCGTTGTTATCGGACTGACCTTTACCAAGAGTGGTCTGACCAAGCGCATGGCCTATAAGATGCTCTCCATCGTCGGTGAAAAGACCAGCATGATCTATCTGGGATGCTTTGTCATGACTGCGGCCCTGACCCATCTCATGGCCCATACGGCGGTGGCGGCCACCATGTTCCCCCTGCTTCTGGCCATTCATTCCTTTTATTCAGATGAAGACAAACCCACCAAATTCGGCAAGGGCCTTTTCATCGGCATGGCCTATGTGGCCGGGGCCGGGTCCATCATCACCTTGCTGGGTGCGGCCCGGGGCGCCGTGGCCATTGGTTTTTTCAAAGAAATGACGGGAAGAGAAGTCAGTTTTTTTGAATTATCCTATTATATGGCCCCCATCGGCTGGCTCATGGTCTTCATCATCTGGGGCCTCATCATGGTTCTGTGTAAACCTGAAAAAGCCGTTATCCACGGTCTCAAGGCAAAGGCCACCAAAATGTATGCCGACCTGGGAGGCTGGGGAAGAAAGGAAATCCTGACCCTGACCATCACCCTGGCCGTCATTGTCCTCATCGGTCTCAAAAACTTTGTCCCGGCCCTGCAGACCATTGACAAAACCGCCATTCTTCTAACTTCCACCCTTTTGTTTTTTATTTTGAATATTCTTGATATCAATGATCTTGAAGCCATCCCCTGGAATATCATCCTGCTTTTCGGCGGGGCCATGTCCATCGGGTTCTGCCTCTGGCAGACCAAGGCGGCCGAATGGCTGGCCGTCAACTGGCTTCAGCTCTTTGCCAATGCGCCGTCTGTGGTCTTCATACTGGGCATGGCCTTTTTTGTCATGATCATGACCAATTTTATCATGAATGTGGCCGCCATTGCCATTTCCCTGCCCGTGGCCCTGGTCATTGCCCCCTATCTCGGGGTGGCCGGAGAGGTCATCTTTTTCTCGGCCCTCATGACTGCGGGTATGCCCTTTATCCTTCTCATCGGTGCGGCCCCCAATGCCATTGCCTATAATTCCAACCAGTTCACGGCCGGAGAATTTTTCAAATTCGGCATCATCGCCAGTATCATATTGATGATCGTGGTCTGGCTGGCCGTAGCCGTCATCTGGCCCATGATGGGAATGCCTATTTTACTGAAATAATATATTTGGATGAAAGAATCTCCAAGTTTAAGGATAGAAAAAAATGAAAGATAAAAAAGTCAAAGAAATCATGATCGCCCTGTCCGACTATGCCACCGTGTCAGAAGAGGATACCCTTGCCTCTGTCATACGCACGCTTAAAAAAGCCCGTGAGGATAAAAAATACACGCACAAGCACCGGGCCGTGCTGGTGTATGATAAGAATAAAAAAATCGTCGGCAAAGTCAGTATCCGCTGCATTCTGCAATCCCTTGAGCCCAAATACTGTCATATTCAAAATCCCAACGGCCACGAAAACATTGGATTGTCCAGATTCGGTTTCAGCGATGACTTCCTGAATTCCATGGTCAAAAATTTCTGCCTCTGGGATGAAAGCCTGGAAGAGCTGGTAAAACATGCGTCCGCATTAAAAGTCAAGAATATCATGTACACCCCTTCCAACGGGGAATATGTGGATGAAGAAGCCTCTGTTGCAGAGGCGGTTCACCAGTTCATCCTGGGATGTCACCAGTCCCTTTTGGTGACTAAAGATAAAAAAGTAACCGGGGTTTTGCGCCTGGTGGATATGTTTGAACTGGTCAGCGAGGCCCTTGAAAAATAAGCCGCAAAAATTTCAGGTTGTCTGCCCAACCCATTCCGGCAGACAACCTGAATGGGTTGGCTCAATTTTCTCTCTTTCTTAGTCTGAAATTTCTGTTTTCAATTTGATATTGTATTTTTCAATCTTGGCGTGGAGGGTGGGCCTTGACAGCCCCAGGAGCTTGGCCGCCTGGGTGCGGTTGCCGTTTGTTGATTTAAGGGCCTCTGAAATCACAATGCCGGATACCGTGTCCATAAAATCGTCAAAACTGTAGGTTCCGGACGAACCTGCCAAAATCTGTCGCACCCAGTCCCGGATGGTGATCAATTCGATTTCCCCTTCCCGGCCTGCCGTGTTCTTTTTTTCAATGATCTGCTCCAGGTCTGCAGCAGAAATCGGGGCTCCCCGGTTGAAAATCAGCACCTTCTGGATCAGATTGGACAATTCCCTGATATTTCCCGGCCAGTCATAGCGATTCAAAAGGGCCAAGGCTTCAGGCTGGATGCTGGGGTTATCAATTTTCAATTCCGCGGAAAATTTATGCAGGTAAAAGGAAATCAAGGGGTCGATATCTTCTTTTCTTTCTCTCAGCGGCGGCAATTCAATGGTCACGACCTTTAACCGGAAATAGAGATCTTCCCTGAATTTTCCTTCCAAAATGGCTTGTTCCAGGTTCTTATTGGTGGCGGCAATGATCCGGACATCAACCGGAATGGTTTCTTCACCTCCCAGCCGCTCGATGCTTTTTTCCTGTAGGAGTCTTAGAATCTTGGCCTGGATATTCAGCGGCATATCCCCGATTTCATCCAGGAATACAGTTCCACCGTTGGCTTGTTCTATTTTCCCGATATGCCGCTGGGAGGCACCGGTAAAAGCCCCTTTTTCATAGCCGAACAATTCACTTTCCAGAAGGGTCTCCGGGATGGCCACGCAATTGATAATCAGAAAGGATTTTCCGGAACGGATGCCGTGCTGATAAACGGCTCTGGCCACCAGTTCTTTTCCGGTTCCGGATTCCCCCCGGATGAGAACCGTTGCATCGGTCTGGGATACCCGGCCAATGGTTTTATAGACGCTCTGCATGAGGCGACTCTGGCCGATGATGGCATCCCCCTGCTGGCCTCCGGGGCTTGCATCCACGGCCACAGGGGATCGCATGAAATAGCCCGCTTCAATGGCCTGGCGGATGAGAACCAGCATTTCCGGGACCTCAAAGGGTTTCAGCACATAGTCATAGGCCCCCATTTTCGTGGCCTCTATGGCAATATCCGTTGTGCCGTAAGCCGTTACAATAATGACCGGCAATTTTGTGTCTATCTTGCGGATCTCTTTAAAGGTTTCCATACCATTCATGCCCGGCAGGCGCATGTCAAGGATGACCAGATCCAGTGGGGTCCCCCGGACAATATCAATCCCGGCCTCGCCGGAGGCAGCACTGATGACGGTATAGTTTTCTTCTTTTAAAAGACGGCAGAAACTTAACCGCAACTGGTCATCATCATCGATTACAAGGATGGTATTCATCGCCTAGGCTCCATCATTCATCGTTTAACATCCGTGTGAAGAAAATAATAGGAATTCATTTATGCTTTGCCTCCTGCAGTGATTTTTTCTTATATGCGTCCCCAATCTTATAATACAACTCGTCAATATCCACCGGTTTGACAATATAATCAAAGGCGCCGTTGTCCATTCCTGCCCTTGCCGCTTCCAGCATGGCATGGCCCGTGAGCATGATGACTTCTATCAAGGGCCACCGGGTTTTAATCTCCTTAAGGATCATGATCCCGTTTCTATTGCCCGGCATTTTCACATCCAGAACCACCACATCAATATTCTCTTTGGCAATGCGCTCAAGGGCCTGTTCTCCGTCCGATACCCCGGAAGCGTCAATATCCCTTTTTCTGATCCGTTTGATGATCACATCCAGAAAACCGGTTTCATCATCCACAAACAATACTTTCATTTCCTATCCACCTTCTTTTTGTATTGATTTAGCCTGGAAACTGTAGGATAGGAACCTTGATCTTGTCAATCAAAATATCATTTCGGAATAACGGATACCCCGGACGACATTTTCCTTTCCCGGAATCCGGATGCAAACAAGATAACAATCAATATTGAATAGATTTTAATGCCGTGGTATAGCTCTCATATAAATAGACATCATTTGATGAGGATTCAAAAGAAGATTGAAGTTCAGGCACCTGTTTTTCGACAAGCGCGACCATGATCTGATCCGGATTGTTAATTCCGTCTATGATTCCGGAAAGACCCTTGGATATACACGAAAACTCTATTATCCTTTTTTTCATCCCCTGGGAATCAAGGAACTGGCTGAATCCAAGGGCCTTCGCACGGCCTATGCCATCGCTTCCCTCCTGGAGTCCATGGAACGGGGGGTGATCGAAAACCGGCTCCAGGCCCTCCAGGGGCTTAAAGATGAAATCCTGAATACCACCGCCGGTTCCATGCCCAAGAATACGGCCAGGGTTCTCCTTCAGATCATGAAAGAACTGGTCAGGGCCAGGGGCAACGACGCCCTTCAGCTTGAACTGGCCCATAGCTTCCGTATGGCGGCCTTTGGCAAACCCAGGGTGATCCGGCGGTTGCTCAAACACTACCACCTCCTGGAAATGCCTGAAGAATGGGACCAGATTGCTTTTGACGACCATGTTCACGATGCCAATACCTCGGGTAGAAAATCTCCCACCCATCTCATCATGGATGCCTGGATCAAGGGTATCCGCCGGCTCAGGGTGATTTACTATCATTGTATTGAACCCCGGTTTGCCACGGAATTGATTCAGGCCGCCCGGATCATGGAAATCGACCTTCGGATCGGCATTGAATTCTGGGCCCGGTACCGTGACCGTTATATCTCCTTTATCTGGGTATCACGGGGCCTGCCTGATACCGAAGCCTTTCTCTGCTTTCTGGCCGAACCCCATGTGGTGTCGTTCATGGAACAGGGCAAGACCGTTCTGAAATATCAGGAAAGATATGTCTTACGAATCCTTGCAAGCTTTAACCGGACCTATATGGAAGACATGTGCCGGGATCTGGGCATTGATCTTCAACCCTTGCAGCCTGAAGATTTCCTGAAATTTGCTGCGCCGGGACTGCCCTCCATTCCCCATCTGGGAGAATATATCCATTCCCTTGCGGTGAAGGCCATGTCCCAGCGCCTCAAAGATCTGAGCCAAACCTATGAAACAGCAGACCCCGCTCAAAGGGAGGGCATCAAAGACCTGGTCGAAAGAATGAATTCCTTTTCGACCAAGGATGTTATTGTCAACTATTTAACTCCCCTGAAACACCCGGAAGTGCCCCATCCTTTTTCCCTCAGTATTGATGCCGATATCCCCCATCGTCTCAAACTGGATTTTAAAACCCTTCTTTTTGAAGTCAGGAAACTTCGCCATGATTTCAGGATCACCCTGAAACTCGGCAATCTCAAACCTGAAGATGTGATTGAAATCCTGTATGATGGAGACGGATATGTTAACCGGCTTGAAATCATCAATTTAAAGGATTTTGCATCCGATGATGCTGAATCCCTTTTCTCCATCAATGTGCTCCAGAAATCCATCAACTCCGGAAGCCTGTTAAAACTCAAACGGGTGGTCCGGCAGATCATCCTGGCCGTAGAAAAAACCGATTATCCGGATAAAGAGGACCGGTTGAAAAAATTGCTCAATATTCTCCATGATATTGATGCATTAAAAGACATGTACACCATCCGGCCCCTTAAGTCCAGGATTGGCAGCGATTCAACCGGGAAGGCCCATCAGACTTACGGCATGGGGTTTTGCATCATCCCCACCCTTTCTGCAAGAGCCCGGGCGGAAATTCGTAAGAATAAGGTGGATCGACTGATTTTGCCCGCAAAGATGAATGTCAGCCGACGAATGACCACCTTTGCATTGAATGAGATCTCCCCCATCCTGAAATGGGTTATAAAAAAATTCCGGTGGCTTCCCGGTTTGGAACAAATTCTGCCGGTCAAGACAAGGGAATGGGTATTTGAATCCTTTGCCCTGGACATGAGGTCCCTTGGAAATGTTGTAACCCTGAGCGGAATTCAGAAAGAAGCCAAAAACAATCTGAAACTGGACCTGTCGGAAAAAGAAAAACAAATATCTCCTGCTTCCTGGCAAAACCTGAACACAAAACTGAAAAACTCTTTGAAAATTCTGGGAGGGTTTATCCCGGCCTTTCTTTGTTTCTATCTGACCAAAGACTGGTGGTTCCTGGCCTATTTCGGGGCTGTGATCTGGTTCGGTATTACCGGCTTTCGGGTCATTCTGCAATCGGTCCTGGGAGGCGGCGGCATCAACCGGTCTTCTCTGACCAAATGGAATGATTATGTGAGCTGGGACCGGTTGACGGATTCTCTTTTCTTTACAGGCTTTTCCGTGCCGATCCTGGATTATCTTGTCAAAACCCTTATCCTGGACCGGACCTTCGGGGTCACCATGTCCACCAGCCCGGTCCTTCTGTATTCCGTCATGGGACTGGCCAACGGAATTTATCTATCATCCCATAATGTCTTTCGCGGCCTTCCCAAAGGAATGATCACGGGCAATTTTTTCAGGAGCATTCTTTCCATTCCCGTGGCCATCCTGTTTAACAGCATCATCGGCGCAATTCTAACGTTTTATCATGTGCCGTCCATTGAAGGCATTCTCCAGAAATGGGCCGCCGTTATTTCAAAGGCCGCATCTGATACGGTGGCGGGCCTGATTGAAGGCACGGTGGACCGATTCTCCAACCTGGACTTGAGAAAAAGGGACATTGGGAAGAAATTTTCAGACCTGTTTGAAACCTATACCAAACTTGAACTCCTCTTCCCCGAAACGGAAGAAATGAAAATACTTGAAAAACCGGAAAAACTTTTTATCAGCAGGAATTCAGAGGTCAGGGATCTTGCCGTCATGATCATTATCAGTGCCCTTGATCTTTTTTATTTCTGGATGTACCTGCCAAGAGCTCGGATGACCATGCTGGATATGGTTTCCCGGCTGACTCCGGAAGAAAGAACCCTGTTTATTCAATCCCAGAAAATCCTCGAACATGAACAGTATATCAGCCGGCTTTTTGTGGATGGAATCCTGGGGAAAAATTTTTCAAAGCCCCTGTCATTTTATCTTACAAATTATCAGAATTATCTGTCCGGTATCCAGAAAATCGATTCGGATCCTTTCCAATAAGTCACTTGTTTTTACGTAAGCTTCAGTTTAGTGGATTTCAAGGGCAGACAGCCCGGTAAAAAAAATTAACACCCTGTCGATATAGTTTTCGATCTGTAAAAAAAACAGACAGATTTATAATTCTCGACCACCTGTCAGGTGTTTCAATAATACCTTTGTTTTAAATCCCTTAGGAGGAAATGCATGTCTGAGATGCTGTATGGCATACCTTTTGCTGCAATAAAGACGGCTCATAAATAAAAGCTGAAACTTGGGGAAAAGAATGGAAACTCTATCAGCAGAACGAAATGCATTTTACCAGGAATTATCCAGAAAAATCAAAATCCTGATTCTGGTGATTTCATTTTTCCCCTTTATCCTGACCACTGGTTTTCTCTTCTACCGGTTCAACCTGACCTATACCGAAAAAATCCAGGCCCATGTCTCAGAACTGGTTCAGAAGCATACCCAGAACATCGACACTTTTTTATCGGAAAAACTGGGGAATATCCGTTATCTGGCCTATCAACTTGAAAATAACAGTACCAAATCCATTGAACTCTTTTTAAAAACAAATCTTGAACTGCTGGAAGAGGAATACCCGGATTCATTCACCGATATCGGAATTGTTGATGGAAACGGGATACAGATCGCCTATGAAGGACCCTTCAACCTTAAAAATGCGGATTATAAAAATGCGGATTGGTTTCAAAACGCCATACAAAAGCCCTTTTATATCAGCGATGTCTTTGCCGGGCTGAGGGGGCATCCCCATTTTATCATCGCCGTCAGGGTCCGTATCGACGGAATGGAACATATTCTCAGGGCCACCATCAATTTTACCGGATTCAATTCCATGGTGGAAAATATTCAGATCGGAAAAACCGGTATCGCCTATATTCTCAACGCCGACGGCCAGCTTCAGACCAAGGCCGATATCCGGATCGATCCGACGATTATCGCCTCCCTGGTGGATTATAAAAACCCGGAGAGCCGGACCATTATCACGGAAAAACAGGACCCGGCCGGAACCAGATATCTCTATGCCATCTCGACACTGAAGAATATTGATTGGAGCGTGGTATTCCGCCAGGACGTAAGGGATGCCTTCAGTGAACTCCGGAAAACACAGATGCTGACCCTTATTCTTATGATGGCCGGATGTATCGCGGTCGTTGCCGTTACCTTTACCCTGCCGCGGTATATCATAAAGCTGATTTCCAGCGCAGAAACTAAAAGCGAGGCCATGAACCGGCAGGTCATCGAAAGCGGGAAGCTTGCCAGCATAGGTGAACTGGCGGCCGGCATCGCCCATGAGATCAACAATCCCGTGGCCATCATGGTTGAAGAGGCCGGATGGATCGAAGACCTTTTGGAGGATGAGGTGCTGAAAGAAACGGAAAACCTTGCCGAATTCAAACGGGCTTTAAAACAGATCAACACCCAGGGCAAACGCTGCAAGGAAATCACCCATAAACTGTTGAGCTTTGCCCGGAAAACCGATTCCACCATCAATGACGTGGAAGTCAATGACGCCATCCGGGAAATGGTGTCCCTCACCGCCCAGATGGCCCGGTATAACAATGTCATCATAGAGACGAAATTGGAGGACCATCTCCCCTTTGTCCGGATTTCTCCCTCAGAGCTTCAGCAGGTGATGCTGAACCTCATCAACAATGCCATTGACGCCATGGAAAAAACAGGGGGGACCCTTACCATAGAAACCCGGAAAAGCAGGATTGAACAGAATCATATTGCTATTTCCATTGAAGACACCGGACCGGGTATCCCTAAAGAAAACCTGGACCGGATATTTAATCCTTTTTTTACCACCAAGGCCGTTGGAAAAGGAACAGGATTAGGGCTTTCCATCTGCTACGGTCTTGTCCAAAAAATGGGCGGAAAAATCGAGGTGTCCAGCCAGGTAGGTGTCGGTACCCAATTCCGTATCTTTATCCCGTTCCAGGACAGTTCGAATGATACCCTAACCAATGAATTTAATTCTACAATCGTATAAGGAGCGTAACCATGAAAAAAATTAAACTATTGCTGGTAGATGATGAACGAGCATTTCTGGAGACCATTACCAAACGCCTTGAAAAAAGGGACCTGGATGTTTCAACGGTTTACAGCGGAAAAGAAGCGCTTGCGGAAATTGAAAAAAACAAGACCCTTGAAGTCGTTGTTCTGGATGTTAAAATGCCTGAAATGGACGGCATCCAGACCCTGGTCGAACTGAAACGAAAGGCCCCCCTGGTGGAGGTCATCATGCTGACCGGCCATGCCACCGTAGAAACCGCCATTGACGGGATGAAGCTGGGGGCCTTTGATTATCTCATGAAGCCCTGTGACATCGATACTCTGATCGGAAAAGTGAAGGGGGCCGCGGCAAAAAAAAGAGAACATGAAGAAAAAATTACCGAAGCCCGCATCAAGGAAATCACTGAACGAAGGGTATAGGTAAACGAGGCGACCATGAATCCCTGCGGTAATGATAAAGAAAAAAAAGCCATCCGTCTCCTCCTGGTGGATGATGAAAAAGGATATCTGGATGTTCTTTCCAACCGGCTGTCCAGGAGGCTGATCCATCCCGTCAAGGCTTACAGCGGGACACAGGCCATCCAGATTCTGCGTAAACAGGATTTTGACGTGGTGGTCCTGGATCTGAAGATGGAAGACATGGACGGGATAGAGGTCTTGAAAGTGATCAAACGGATGGTTCCGGATCTTCCGGTGATTCTTTTGACCGGACATGGCTCCCAAACTGCGGCAAAGGAAGGGATTCTGGCCGGCGCCTTTGATTTTCTGACCAAACCCTGCGAACTGGTGGAACTCATGGAAAAAATCAAAGAAGCCCATGAACACCATCAAAAACTTGCAGAAAATTTTAATCTACTAGATGTTGACAAGGATTAATCATCAAAAATTCAAGGGGAGCACTGATCCGATAAGATCATGAATATGTGGGAAAAAACCAAAGGCATCCCGGAATTATTTTCATTCCATCTGAGCCTGAAATCCAGGGTATACCTGGTGAATGCCGTTCTTCTGGGCATCACCCTGGTGGGAGCCGTTCTCATGGTCTGGTACACCTACAAAATCGAAAATGTGTTTAAAACCATTATCAGCAGAAACGTGGTGATTTTCGAATCAGCCGAAGCTCTGGGAACGGATTTAGTCAATCAGAAAGGCTATGTCACCTATTTTTTCCAGGACGGGAAACAGGAATGGCTGGTGGAGCTGGCCCGTTACCGGACCCGTTTTGAAAACACCCTTGAAGGATTGAAGGCCCAGGTCAAGGACACCTGGGAAATAAAAACCGTATATCAGATTGAAGCCGATTACCGGAAATATATTGCCGCCCGGGATGAAGTCATCGAACTCTATAAAAAAGGGGATCGGGAAAAAGGGTTTTCAATGCACCAGGATGTCCGGCAGTCGTTTTTTGAAATTCTTGAATTATGTAACCAGTTCAAGGACTTCCATAAGGAAAAGATAGAGACCGCCATTGAAAAAAGCAGTGAAGAAGCCAACCGCCTGAGGATCATTGCCCTCATGGCCATCGTTTCCGTTACCCTGTTGAGCCTCCTGGTGAATTTTATATTTGCCCGCCATATCATGGAGCCCATCCGGAAACTGATATCCCAGGTGAGCGAGGATGGCACGGGAAAGGCCCGTGATGAGGTGGACGCCCTCCAGCGGGGAGTCCTGGGTCTTCTTGAGGACGCCGAGGAGACCCATCAGAAATTACGGCAGAGCCAGGTTTCCCTTTTGCAGTCGGAAAAAATGGCGCTCATCGGAAGACTTGCCGCGGGAACGGCCCACAGCATCCGGAATCCTTTAACCTCGGTGAAGATGAGGCTGTTTTCCCTGAACCGGTCCGCCGCCCTCTCCAATACCCAGAGGGATGATTTGAATGTCATCTCCGGTGAGATCATCCAGATCAATAAAATTGTTGAAAATTTTCTGGAGTTTGCCCGGCCTCCCAAACTCATCATGAAACGGATGAGCCCTTCAACGGTGGTGGACAGTGCGGTGTATCTTCTCGACCAACGGCTTCGGTCCTATCATGTGAATTTAAAGATTGAACGGTCGGGACCTTTATCGGAAACCCTGATAGACCCGGAACAACTCAAGGAGGTATTGGTCAATATTATCATCAATGCCTGTGAAGCCATGCAAAAAGGGGGCAATATCATGATTCGGGAACAGGAGGTGGAACCCGGTTTCCTTCAAAAAGCAGATGTCATCCGGATCAGTGATAACGGCGAGGGGATGACCGAGGAGATCATGAAAAATATCTTTGACCCGTTTTTTACGACCAAGGAAGAGGGAACGGGCCTCGGGCTCAGCATTGCCTATAATATCATCCATGAACACGGCGGAACCCTGGAGGTCTCAAGTCAAAAAGGAAGGGGCACCGATTTTATCATCATGCTACCCATAAGGGAAAAAGGACCAACCGGGTAATACCCATGGAATCATATAATCAATTGGATACATTGATTATTTAACTTAAATACAACTACAAGGAGAAAAAAATGAAGTTTTTTCGTGATCTGAATCAGTTCATGGTGGCCGGGTCAAAGGCCCACGCCCGCTGGGAGCTGGAAATGTCCAACAACATCCTGCACAGCCGCACCCGAATGCTGATCCTGGGGCTGTTGCTCATTCCCGTTTTCCTGGGCGGCGTTGCCTTTGCCGACGCCGTCAGCCAGGCCCTGCCGTCCTTCATCGGCAGCAAGCAGGCCTATGGGCCCGCCCACTACACCAACCTCATCTTCGGCGCATCGGTGCTGGTCGGCGTCTGCGCCGGTCTCATCACCGGCTGCATCGGCGCCGGCGGCGGCTTCATCATCGCCCCGGCCCTCATGAGTGCCGGCGTCAAGGGTATCCTTGCGGTCGGAACCGACCTGTTCCACATCTTCGCCAAGGCCATCATGGGATCGGTCCTTCACCGCAAGATGGGCAATATCTCGGTTTCTCTGGCCGTCACCTTCCTCATCGGCGCCATCGGCGGCTCGAGCCTTGGCGGTTTTCTCAACCGCAAAATCTATGATGCCAACCCGGTGCTGAGCGACATGTTCATCACCGCCATCTACGTCGTCATCCTCGGCTTCCTCGCCTTTTATGCCATGAACGACTATCTCAAATCACGCTCCAAGAAAATAGTGATCGAGGAAGGCGCCAAGAAAATTGCCGAAGAGATCCCGCCCATGGGTAAACGCATCCAGTCGGTCAACATTCCGCCCATGCTCACCTTTGACGCGAACATCACCCCGGGGGGCCGCAGGATTTCCGCCATCTTCCTTATCATCAGCGGTTTCATCGTCGGTATGGCCGCCGCCATCATGGGCGTCGGCGGCGGTTTCCTCACCTTCCCGATGTTTGTCTACGGCCTGGGCGTTTCTTCCATGACCACCGTCGGCACCGACATCTTCCAGATCGTGTTCACCGCCGGTTATGCCGCCATCAGCCAGTATGCAATCTACGGTTTTATCTTCTACACCCTGGCCATGGGCATGCTGCTGGGCTCCCTGATCGGCATCCAGGTCGGCTCCATCGTCACCAAGGTCGTTCCCGGCACCACCATCCGCGGTTTCTACGCCGTCACCGTGACCGCCGGTTTTCTCAACCGGGTCTGCGCCCTGCCGGAAAAAATGATGAAAATGGGCTATGTCGAACTGTCCAAGGGTTTTATCACAACCGTCGACATTATCGGCATCGCCGGCTTCTTCATCATCATCACCGCCTTTGCGGCATGGGTTTTCTGGTGCTTTTTCACTAATCTTAAGGTCCTGAAATCAGGGGAGGTGCATTGATCATGGCAAGTTCAGCTCAACTCAAAACCAAAGGATACCTTCTGCTGGCATCCTTTTTCGTGGTCCTGGCGGCCATCTTCATGCCGCTGTTCCCGGGTGCCCAAGGCCAGAAGATCAATGGCCTCGTCTATCTTGACAATTTTTTCAACCAGTTGTCCAAAAGCTCGGCCTATTACATCCCTGAACAGATAAAGAAAGCGGAAAAATACAATGGCCAGCAGTTCACCACCTCCTTGAAGATGAAATCGCCCGAGGAGGCCGCATTAACCGCCAAGCTGTTCGCCATGAACCAGATCACCGCCGCAGCCCAGGGCGACAAGGTACAGGTCAGCGGTGATTACGGCGCCATGATCACCATCATGCTCAAAGATGCCGACCTGATGTTTAAAAATGACGGCCAGGCTCTGAAAGCCAAATACGGCGTTGATGAGCGGCAGACCGTCTATTCCTGGTATCAGGCTCTGGTGGCCATGGAAAAAGACATGACCAAGGCGGGACAGTTTGAGCAGGCCAAATTTGTTAAAAACTGCATGTCCAAAGCAGTTGAGCCGGCCTACAACTATTACGAGGTTGAGGCAAAACCGGTGAAGGAGGAGATCTTCCTGTTGGTTGCCTCCCTCGTTTTCTATGTCATCTACACCATGTGGTACGGTTATGGCCTGTTGTTCCTGTTCGAAGGCATGGGCATCAAACTGGAACACTGATGATCAGCCCTTGATTTTCTCAGACCCATTGAGAAAAGCTTAAATTTTAGCGTCGCCGGGAGGCATTTCCGGCGGCGCTAAACCAGGAGACGATGAAAAAACTGATCGAGTTTCTAAAAGATTTTTTTCAAAAAAAACCCCCTGCCGATTCTATAGATGCCGAAACCCTCAGAGCCGCATTTAAAGAACGGTATCATCATTTCAAAATGCTGTTGAACGCCAACAACAGCGCCCTTGAGACCATGACGGAAATTGAACAGGCCCTTCAGAACCGACGGCCCTTTGGCATGTCGTTTATCAAAAGCAATTGCATTTCCGTCACCGTGAGCCTGCTTCGCCTCTTGAAAAATCTGGAACAGCTCAGCGATGGAAAATATAACAAGCTTTATGCCCCATTTGATGAAATATGCAACACCATCCGGGGGTTGATCGAACAAAAAAAAGAAGCCCAGGATGAGCGCCTCATTATCCCCCTTACCGCCATCGACCGGACCCGGGCCGACCTGGTGGGAAGCAAAATGGCCAACCTGGGAGAGATATTAAATCTTGTCAAACTCAAAGTCCCGGCCGGTTTTTCCATTACGGCCCGGGCCTATGAATATTTCATGTCCTATAACGATCTTCAGACTGAAATCGACCGACGCTTTGTTTCCACCGATATCACGGATATGGAAGCACTCTATGCCTTAAGCCTGGATATTCAGGCCCTCATCACGGAGGCCCCCCTCCCGGAAGACCTTGAAAATGAAATTCACCGGGCCTATTCCGATCTTGAGCAGGAGATGGGAGGATCTCTCTCCGTTGCCCTCCGAAGCAGTGCCATGGGGGAAGATTCTGCTGCCAATTCTTTTGCCGGACAATACCGCTCCGAACTGAACGTCCGCCAAAAAGACCTGATCGCGACCTATAAGGATATCGTGGCCAGTAAATACGGATTCACTGCCATCACCTATCGTCTTAATAAGGGGATCAGGGATGAGGATATTTTCATGAGCGTGGGGTGCATTGCCATGGTGGATGCCCGGTCCGGCGGGGTCATGTATACCCGGAATCCCCTGGACTCCGGCGACAGTTCAGTGTTCATCAATTCGGCCTGGGGGCTGCCCAAGGCGGTTGTGGACGGCAGCGTGGACTGTGACCTGTTTGTGGTGGGTCGGCATCAGCCCATGCAGGTGTCCTACAGGGATATTAAAGAAAAAAAATCCCAGTTTCTCTGCTATGCCGAAGACGGAGTCTGCCAGCTTGAACTCACCGAAGAGGACAGAAAGGAGCCTTCCGTCAATGATGAGGAGGCCGTGGCCTTGGCAACGCTGGCGGTCCGCATCGAGCAGTATTACGGGTCTCCCCAGGATGTGGAATGGGCCATAGACCGGAACGGCACTCTTTTTATCCTTCAATGCCGTCCTTTGCAGCAGACCGAGGCCCTGAAAATGAATTATCCGGAAGAGCTGATCCAAAAGACCCGTGAAAATGTTCTGGCTTCCGGCGGAACCAATATCTTTCCTGGGGTTGCCGGTGGCGAGGTCTTCATCATCAACAGCCCTGACGAAATGGTGAATTTCCCCAAAAACGGGATCCTGGTGGCCCGGCAGGCCCTGCCGGTATGGGCCTCACTCTTAAACAAGGCCTCGGCCGTCCTGACGGAACACGGCACCTTTGCCGGCCATCTGGCCAATGTGGCCAGGGAATTCAAGGTTCCTGCCATTTTCGGGCTGAAAGACATCGCCGATATATTACACACCGGGGACCTGATCACCGTGGACAGCAGCCTTTTAAGCGTCTATAAAGGGAAAATCGATATCCCGATTCAAGACCGGGAAACGGAAAAAGACATCATTGAAGGAAGTCCGGTCTACAATATGCTGCTGGAAGTCAGCAAATTCATTATCCCCCTGTACCTTTTAGACCCCTATTCTCCGGATTTCAAACCGGAAAACTGCAAGACCCTCCATGATATCACCCGGTTTGCCCATGAAAAATCCGTCCATGAAATGTTTAATTTCGGCAAGGAACATAATTTTTCCGAACGCTCCAGCAAACAGCTCTTTTATAAGGTCCCCATGCAATGGTGGATTTTAAACCTGGATGACGGCCTCAAAGAAGAGAGTCGGGAAAAATATATCCGGCTTGAAAATATAGCCTCCATTCCCATGATGGCCCTCTGGGAGGGGATCATCGCCGTGCCCTGGGACGGCCCGCCTGCCATTGACGGCAAAGGAATGGCCGCTGTCATGTTCCAGTCCACGGCCAACCGGTCCCTTGAACCGGCCATGAAATCTGCCTATACCGAGCGCAATTATTTCATGATTTCCAAAAATTTCTGTAGCTTCACCTCCCGGTTGGGCTACCATTTTTCCATTGTTGAAGCCCTGGTCAGTAACAGAACGGCTGAAAATTATATCAGTTTCAGATTCAAGGGAGGGGCCGCGGACAGCCAGCGCCGGATCAGGCGGATCAAATTCATTGCCGATATCCTCACCGGGTATTCCTTCAGGGTTGAACTGCGGGAGGACAATCTGGTGGCCCGCGTGGAAGGGTATGAGATGGATTATATGCTTGAACGGCTCAATATCCTGGGGTATCTGATCATGCATACCCGGCAACTGGACATGATCATGTCCAACGAATCCGTCATCCGCTATTACCGGGCAAAAATCGATAAGGATATCCAAACCGTGGTTCTCGCAAAAAAAGCATCTGCTTCATAGGCAGAGATCAGGATTTTGATTCCTCAGCATCAATCAAGTCTTTATGCTCAATAATCAATTCATATTCTGAACTTTCCGGAACCCGGTTGATACGAAAACCGAGTTTTTTCCCCAGTTTCAGCATCTGGGTATTTTCAGCCAGAACGACGCCGTTAACGCGTTCAAGGCCTTTATCCCACGCTGCTTTCAAACATTGCCCCAATAAGGCTGCCCCGATGCCTTTGCCCTGCCATCCATCGGTGATGGCCATGGCAAATTCACCCTGTTTTCCATCAAGATAATCAATGATCCGGCAAACCCCCACCATTTTTCTGTCCTTGTCCGTTCCCATGAGGGCCACCAGGGCAATCTCCCGGTCATAATCAATCTGGGTCAATTTGATCAGCATTTCCTTTGAAAGCTTTTTCATGGGGGAAAAAAATCTCATATACACACTTCTGGGGGACAGGGAATTAAAATGCTCGATCAAAAGGTCTGCATCACTGGGCCGGATGGGGCGGATAAAGAAGTCCTGGCCGTCCACACTCTGCAATGTGGATTCATACTGCCAGGGGTAGGAGCTGATAATGAGGTGCCTGGGTCTTGGAACCGCTGAAGGGCCGATCAGAACCCTGGCGTCTACGGCCATCATCTCTCCGTTCTTCACCATGAGCGGGTTAATATCCAGGGCTTGAATTTCAGGAAAATCCGTGACCAGCCTTCCAACCCGGATCAAAAATTCCTCTACCATGGCCATACCGGCCGGGGGAAGATTTCTAAATCCCTTGAATACCCTTGATATTCGCGTCTTTTCAATCATCTGCCGGGCCAGGGGCCGGTTCAGGGGCGGCAGGCCCATGGCCGTGTCCTTATAGACCTCGGTCAGGATTCCTCCCATACCGAAAAGAAGAACAGGACCGAAATGATCGTCTTTTTTGGCGCCGATGATGAGTTCATAATCCGCCTTGGGCTGCATTTTCTGAACCGACACCCCTCTTATCCGGGCATCCGGCGCAAACGCCCTGGCGCTTTTCATGATCCCGGCATAGGCGGCCATGACCTCTGCCGATGTTTTCAAATCCAGAACCACTCCATTACAGTCGGATTTGTGCAGGATATCTTTGGAACAGATTTTCAGAACCACCGGAAATCCGATCTGCTCGGATATTTCCGCAGCCATTTGCTCTGAATCGGCCATTTTTGTCACATTGGCAGGAATTCCATAGGATTTCAAAAGTTCCTTGGCCCCGATTTCCGTAAGACTGGTTTCTCCCGCAGCAACTGCCTCATGAATGATCTGCCTAGCCTTCTGGCGGTTGATCACCAGTTTGGTATCGGTCCTGACCGGAATCTCCTGGAGCATTTCAATATGTTTGCCGTATTGATAAAGATTTTTAAAGGCCCGGACCGCTCTTTCGGCGGAATCATAGGTTACAATACCGGCTTCATTAAAAACTTTTCTTGAGCTTTCAACATTGATTCCGCCGATCCAGGCGGTAAAAACAGGACAGGGAAAGGTTTTTATCTCCTCTGAAAGGGCCTTTGCCAGGCCCAGGATATCCATGGTACCGACGGGTGAGCAGATCAGGAGCAAGGCATCGGTTTCCGGTGCATTGGCGCAGATCCGGGCGGTTTTAAGGTAAATTTCCCTTCCTGAATCCCCAAGGATGTCGATGGGATTTCCCCGGCTCCAGTTGGCCGGCAGAATCCGGTCCAGTTGACCCAGGGTTTCCGCTCCAAGCTGGGCCGGTTCAATGCCGTGGGCGGAGAGAGCGTCCGCCGCCATGACACCGGGCCCTCCGGCATTGGTAATGATGGCAAGGCCTGAACCACCTGGCCGCCGCTGCTTTGCAAGGAATTCGGTACAGTCGAACAGTTCTTCAAATTCATTGACCCTCAGTATCCCGGCACGCTGAAATGCCGCATCATACAAGGCATCTTCCCCGGCCATGGCCCCGGTATGGGAGGCGGCTGCCATGGCTCCGGCCTTGGACCGGCCGGCCTTCAGGACAATAATGGGTTTCACCCGGGAAACGGCCCTGGCCGCACTCATGAAATTCCGGATATGGGTGATGTTTTCCATATACATGACAATGCTGCCCACGGAATTTAAGGAGCCGAAATAATCGATCATATCGGCAAAATCCACATCCAGCATGGAGCCGAGGCTGACAAAATGACTAAATCCCACATGGTTTCGATGGGAAATATCCAGCACCGAGGTGCACACGGCCCCGCTCTGGGATAAAAAGGCAATCTTTCCGGGTAAGGGAGAAAGGTGGGCAAAGCTGGCGTTTAAAGATATGCCTGTATTGACAAACCCAAGGCAATTGGGACCGATGATCCTCAGGTTATTTTTTTTAGCCGTCTGAAGGATCGTCTCTTCCATCTGCCTGCCCTTGAGTCCGACTTCCTTACCGCCGGATGATATGATGACAACACCGGCAAGGCCTGCATTGCCGCAGGACTCCATGATTTCAGGCACCGTCCGGATGGGGGTGGCAATCACGGCCATATCAATGGCTGAATCTGCGTCCTCAATGCGGGCAAAGGATTTTTGGCCCATAATTTGGCTGTGTCCCGGATTTACCGGGATGATATTTCCTTTGAATCCTTGGCCCAGAAGATTTTTCATGATCAAAAATCCGACAGATCCTTCTTTTTCGCTTGCTCCGACAACAGCAACGGTTTTCGGATTAAAAAGCCTGTGCAAATTGACTGTAGTCATCGTTACCCCTCATCCCTTCATAAGTTCACAAGAATACCCATCCCGATTTAAAAATCGAATATCGTGCCAGGCTAGGGCACTATCCATACCGTCATCTCTCTTGCCCCCTGAATGGCCTTCCAGGGAATGGACCCGATATCAAAATTGTCAACATCCGACTTTCCCTTCCGGCCAAAGACCAGGGTATCGCAATTTTCTTCCATGGCTGCGGAAATAATGGCTTCCGACCGGCTATCGGCGCCCTGGATGAGTTTAACGGTAATTCTTTTTTTCTGGATCCCGGCTTTTTCAAGCTCGCCTTCAGCACTTTGAATCGCAGCATCAAGCTCTTCAAATACCGCTTTAACAAAACCGGGCGGTTTTTTCTTCCCGGCTTTTACATCATAGAGGTTAAAATCCCTCAGCACACTGCACAGCACAACCCTGCAATCCGAATTTTGAATCATATTGGCCGTAAATGTAACGGCTCTTTTGGAACATTCCGAACCGTCAAGGGCCAGAAGCAGAGAATGATTCACCTTCTGGATGCCGGCCAGCATGATGGGAATATAACCGGCTTTTTCAACGAGCTTGGTTGAAACGCTCCCCATGATAAAGGGCAACAGGGTCCTTGACCCGCCGCGTCTTCGGATAAGAAGGGCATCATACCCTTTTTGGGCTTCGTCCATAATATCCCTTGCAATCCCGCTTTTCCTTTCGGCGATGACAATGCTGATGGCTTCGGGGTTAAATCCCGCTGCTATCAACTGCATTCTTGCTTTTTCCATGAACTCTTCCATCTGGGCTTTGTATGCGTTTTCCCAGGCATAAACGGCAGAGGTTGCTCCTGCGCTGAAGGTTTCTTTTTGCAGATCGTAATAACATACGGGAACCTTTGTAATAATATTGTGTAATACCAGTTTCTTTTTTAAAAACGGCTTAAAGCTGCAAAGGTACTGGACGGTTCGAAAGGCCCTTTCAGAACCGTCAAGGGCCACGAGTATTTTATTGCTATTGTCGGCCATTATCATTTCTCCTTTTGTAAACGGTTATATTCTATGATGAGGTTCAGAGTTTGGAGCGCAAACTCATTACCGGGATCGGGGAATGCCGGAAGAGTTTTTCCGCCACACTTCCGAACAAAAATCCCTCAAGATTGGATCTTCCCTTGGGTCCGAAAATCAAAAAATCAATATCTTCCATATCAATGGCTGCCAGAATTTCCACATAGGGGACCCCGTGACCAATCCGTATCCTTACTTTTTTTTCATCCAGGCTACCGGCATTTTTGACCATGGCCCTGAGTTTTAATTCACGGCGTCCTGATTCTTCTGCCAGATGCTTTGACAGAATAAAACTGTCCGGCCGGGCCTTGTTCACTGCATGTTCAACCTGATCAATGGATTTTTGATTGATAATATGGATGACACAAATATCGGCATTTGTGAGCCTTGATATTTTTCCCGCATATTCCAGCACCTGCCTTGAATAAAGGGAGAAATCCACGGCAGCCATCACATTTCTGATTTTTTCGGTGCTTTCTTTCATTTTATTTCTCCCTTTTAAACTTGGCCCTTTCCCTGACGCTGACCACCGGAACCGGTGAATGACGGAATACTTTTTCCGCCGCGCTTCCGAACAGGACCCGTGAAATATTGCTCCGGCCTTTGTTGGCCATTACCACAAGGTCAATATGTTCAGTTTCTATGGCCTTGAGGATACATTCAAAGGGAATCCCCACATCAATTTTGATTTCCATCCTGGACTTTTGATCAAAAAACCCATCCTTTATCATTTGTTTTAATTTTTCAGATCTTTCGTTTTTCAAATCCCGGATATAATCATCCGTATTGATAACATTGGTAAATGAACCGGGATAATAGCTGAAAACCATTTCCGCACCGGCAATATCTCTCTGGTTAATGACGTTGAAGACCAGAATCTGTGTGTCGGTCCCCTGGGAAAGGGCTACGGCATATTCCAGAACCATGGGTGAGTATTGGCTGAAATCAACACAGGCGAGGATTTTTCGAATATTCTGATTCATGTCTTATCTCCTTTATGGGTTTGTCTCCGATGAGACGTTCAAAGAATTGACCCTATCGGTCATTGTTTTTTCGTTTCCTGCATCCATAATAATTTCGCAGGCAAGGGTACGATCCTGGGCCTTTGCATTTTCATTGTTTTGGAAGCCTCAAACTTAAAACTGGAACCGGAGAATGCCGGAACACTTTCTCACAAACCCCGCCGGTCAAAAAATCAGGAAGATCGGATCTGCCTTTCTGACCAATGACCATGAAATCCGTTTCTCCTTCCTTAAGAAATTTCAGGATTTCAACGGAGGGAACCCCTTCGTTGATAATGGTTTGAAAATGAATATCATCGGCCTTGGCATTTTTGATGAGGGCTTCCATTTTTGATGCACAGCGTTTTTTTTCGCGGGCCACATAATCGGCATAGGGAAAATATTCCAAATGATCCATCTCAAACTGCCGTTTAACACAATCAATGGCTTTTCTATTGATGATATGGATGACGCTGATCCCGGACCCGGTCCGCCGGGCAAGATGAACGGCATAGTCCAGGATGGATTGTGAATATTCTGAAAAATCAAGGGCAACTGCCATGTTTTTTATCTTCCGGTTCATTTTATAATCTCCTTTATCCATTCACCAATCGTCTTAATCCCCTTGACAGATCTGCTACATAATACAGATCCCCTGCTTCATGAAGCTTTTCCACTACACCATCAAACCGTGACGGATCAATGTCAAAGGTATGGAAAAACACTTTTCTATAGCCTTCATTCATATCGTCATAGGAGGTCATGATGCTGCAAAGCCTGCCTCCGTTGCTCCGGATGATATCTGAAAGGACTTTGATGATGCCGGGTCTATCCTGGATGGTAAAGGCGAAAATCTGGCCTTTATTGGATACTCCGGTAAAAGAAACAAAGCATCTGAAAATATCGCTCTTGGTGATGATGCCCTCAATATATCCTTTCCCGGTCACCACCGGCATGCCGGAGATCCCTTTTTTCAGCATGATGACGGCGGCTTCATCAACGGTATGGTCCCCCTGGATGGTGATGACGGGGCTGGACATGACTGTCTCGACTTTTACGGAATCCAGCAATGCAGGGATTTCAAAACGGTCCAGAGATGTGGCCTCCGACGGCATGGCTTTTTTGATGTCCCCGTCGGTCAGAATGCCGGCCAGTTTTCCATCCTTTAGCACAGGCAGCATGGATATCAACCGGGTTTTAAATTTTTTGGCAGCCTCATTCAGTGATTCATCATGATCGATCAAAATCACGGGTTTGCTCATCCATTCTTTAATCAACATGGTCTCCTCCCATATATCTGTATATTTATGATTTTTCCGTTCATATCAGCTTATCCACGACCTGTACTGAGCAATTGTTGTGCCAGTTTCATAAAATTATCCAAAACCCTTGAAATTCAGTCTGGTTGAACCGATGGCAATTGAATATCAGTCCTGTTTCATGAAAATGGGTCAAAGAGAATCTATCAACCTGAAAAAAAACCTGACAGGAGACCGGGAGGATGGGTTCGTTATAAAGAAGGCGTGTTATGAAAGAAGGCCGAACCGAAGCAGCTTAAACTCATCCTGAATTTCCCGGGAGATCTTTTTGCCCGTTCTGACCATGAACAGATTCTCAGGTTTCAAGCAAATATTGGGTTCATTGGTTTGAAATTCAAGGAAACCGGCCGGCCTATACAAAGAAAGAAGCATATCCCTGTAGGACAGGACCGTGAACCCGGGATAGGCAAGGTCCCAGGTCCAGGAATAGGCGGTCAGGTAGATAATTTTTTCTTCTACAAAATCCTCTGAAAAGAGACAGGCCAGAAGTTGCCGGGCAATGCCGTGATTCCGGAATTCCCTCAATACCTCAACCGCTTTCAATTCCATGGCAATTTTAGGGTCCGAGAGGATCCATCGCTCATTTTTATCGGGGAAATCAAGAACGGCAAATCCGACAATAATTTTATGTTCCAAAAGGGCGAGAGCAACCCTCCCGCCCTTTTCGATAATACCTTGAAGGCTTTTTTTGGTGCAGTGTGTCAGCCTGTAAGCAGCCGAATGACAGGTTTCAAAGGGGAAGGAAAGACCCTTAAACACCCCCGGATTCCTAGCCGATTGAATATAGACAGCGCCCTTTTGCGTTTCAATGGAAGCCTGGCTCATCTTTTTATGAGGGTGTTCACTATTTTTCGGATCCGAATTTCTGTTCAAAGGCACATGCCACTATGGTTGCTGCCTGAAAAATTCCCTTAATATGATCCATATTGATAACCATGTCAAACTCATCCGGGCTGGTTTCTTTTTTCTGGTAAACCGCCTTGAAAAATTCGTGCTGTTCTGCATCGCAGATTTCCAGTTGGCGTTCAGCCTCGGATTTGCCGATATTCATCATCCGGGCCAGCCGGTCCACCCGATAGTCTTTGCTGCAGATAAACCGGACCGACAATACTGAATTTCTCGGCAGAATAAGATGGGTTCCCCTTCCCACAAAAATGGTAGGCTCGCTGGCGGCGAGAGCAGTCACTGTTTTGGCAAGCTGCCTTGCATAATCGCTTTTAATAAACGTTTTTTCACTGATCAGCATTGAAAAAAGTTCACTGGCTCGGCCGGGATAGCGCTCATCATAGAATTCAATCATTTTCTGGGACAGTTTGGCGTCCTTGGCCATGTGCTCCAGAATTTCCCTGTCAATAACCCTATAGTGGATCATTCCGGCGAGAAGGTCTGCGATTTCCAGTGCGCCCACACCGATCTGCCGGGAAAAGCAGACGCTGGGCAAAATGCCGGGCTTTTTGTCCGCCTGTTTTTTATCGGCCTCGTCCTGTGTGTATTTTTTAATATACCGGTCTGCCCATTCAGCGGCCGACTGTCTCTTTTTCCCGTAAAACCCTGGTTTATATCCTGTTTTCTGATTCATTTGTCATCTCCTTTGTAAATTTGTTTCTCCAAAATGGTTAATATATTGACAACTCTTCGAGTCTTTTTTTTAATTTTTTCAATGCACCGGATGGGTTAACCCGGACCCTGCTTTTTTTTATACCAGTCCTCATTGCCGTAGAGCTTATTCATGCATTCGTGACAAAGGCCATGGGTAAATGAAGCATTGGATCTGCGCTCTATATAAGTCTCAATATTTTGCCAGCCCTTTTCCCCATCCCTGATTTTTTTGCAGGAAGAACAGATGGGAAGCAATCCTTCCAGAATCTGAATCTTTGATAAAAGCCCCAGCGTCCGTCTGATGCAGATAAAACCGACCATGAGAATCATGATGCTTTCAAAAATACTTTCAACCATGTTTACGGGAGTTGCCATGCTTTTGAACAAATAATGGGGCAGGTCATAAATTTCATCCAGCCAGAGGAAAAGAAAGATGACTCCAAATCCCGCTGTTTCGTAAAAAATAACTGTTTTCAGATGATACGGGTTGATTTTTATTTGCCTCATATCTTCATCCATAATTTTTCTCCTTATGGGCCGGCTGACTTACCCTGATTATCAGCAATTGGCGTGCCAAAGGCTTAAAATCAATCAAAACCCTTATGAGAAAGATGTTTTCCCCTGATAAAAACGATGGAAAAAACCGTTATCCATGGGGGGGTTCCCATAACTCTTTTCAAACCGTAAAAAAAACAGACACCTCAATCCCATTTGAGGATAAAGACAAGTGTCTTTCCGGCACATATTGATCCCTATTCTGATGGCATATTAATTGCTGTTTCATATTCTTAGCAATAAAAGGAAGAATCCTTAAATATGGAATCTATTTCATGGAGGCAGCTATGCAACATCAAATAAAAGTTTTATTGGTGGATGATGAGGACCGTTTCTGTGAAACGACATCAAAACTTTTGACCAAAAAGGGGTTTGATACCGCCATTGCCAATAATGCTGAAAAGGCCATCCATCTTTTAAAAGGCAATAAGCGAGATGTTATTGTTCTGGATATCCAGATGACCGGAATGGACGGACATACAGCCCTCCACGAGATCAAAAAAACCGACCCCGATATCCAGGTCATCATCCTTACCGGTCATGGAAGCAGGTATTCAGCCATGCGGGCCCTTGTCAGGGAAGCATTTGACTATCTCGCCAAACCCTGCGATGTGGACATCCTTGCATCCAGAATCCATGACGCCTATCTCGCCAAGCACCGGGGATTTAAATTTGATGACAAAAAAGCATTGAACCTCATGATTCCGATCCATGAGCTTAAATCCATCCCTGCCGACATGGGGCTCAAGGAGGCCATGGCCATGGGTGAAGGATTCCTGGCCGTTATGGACGAAAGAAAAATGCTGGCCGGGATACTGACCCGTATGGATATCATCCGGTCGGTCCGGCCGGAATATATTTCCGGTGGAGGAACGTTTAATGAACAAAGCTCACGGTTTTCATCCATGTTCTGGTCCGGGTTCTTTTCAGACCGGGTAAAAGCCGTTTCCCAGAAAAAAGTCTGGGAAATTCTCTCCGACCCTCAACCTACCATCAGTGAAAACGCCAATCTTCTGGAAGTCGCCCATATGATATCCGGAACAACGGGAGGCGTTCTGCTGGTAAAAGATATTTCAAAGGTAATCGGGATTATCCGGGATGAGGATATTTATTCTGAAATAGAATCCCTCATGAAAAAATAACAGCCGGCCAGTGTGTTAGGGCCTGAAAAAGGCGGGAAACAAAGAAAAGGCTAAAAAGACATAAACCGCCATGCTGATGAACGGTATCAAGATGGCCGGTTTCCATGATAATTTTCCTGCATTTCTGAATCCGGTATAGATCAGCCACCATTTCCAGAGTTCCGTGACCCAGAAGAAAAAAGACATCCAGGAGAGCAGCAGCATCATCCCCGACGAAAAGGCATGGATGCTGAATATGGTTTCAAAGCCGGTTTTTCGTCCAACGGTTACGGTCATGATGCCGTAGCTGACACAGGCGGAAAAAAAGGTCATGCCCAGACTGCCGAGAAAAAATAGGGCTCCTGTCTCCACAGGATGGGCATGATTGGTGATAAGAAGGCTTGCCCCTGTATAAAAAACGGCGCACAGGATACAGAATCCCAAAGATTTCAATATGGATGAATTGTCCGGCAATTCCGTAAAAAACCGTTTGGGTTCAATCAGAATCTGGATTAAGGCATATCCATAGAACTGAAAGGATTTCAATACTTTTCCAGGCAGCAAAAAGGCCACGGGAACCCCCTCATAAATTTTTAATTTGAGCCACCCTGATTTTCTCTTCGACCCGCTGACGTTTCTCAAAGGCGTCCAGGGCTTTTTCCAGGATCTGGTCGATATCGGCAGGTTTCATAAGATAGTCAAAGGCGCCGTTTTTAAGACCGTCTATGGCTGAATCCACTGTGGCATGGCCAGTCAATAGAATGATCTCAACCAGGGGATACAACATCTTAGCGGCTTTCAAGGTTTCATTGCCGTCCATGCCCGGCATCTTCATATCCAGAATCACCACATGGACATCCTGGTTTTTAAGTTTTTGAAGGGCCTCTTCTCCACTCCGGGCCGTAAAAACCTCATATCCTTTTTTTTCAATCAATTTTGCAGTGGTCTGGAGGTATCGTTCTTCGTCATCCACCAGCATTAATTTCATCTTTTCCATGGATATTCTCCTGTCTTATGTATGGTGTTTATGGTGTTGCTGCCGGCAGAATAATAATAAAAGCCGTTCCTGTCCTGTCTTCACTTTGCACTTCCATTGTTCCGCCAAAGCTTTCTATGATTCCGTAACAGACGGATAATCCGAGACCGGTTCCCTTGCCCACAGGCTTGGTGGTAAAAAACGGGGAAAAGATCTTGGAAAGATTTTCCCGGCTGATGCCTGTGCCGTTGTCTGTGATCTTGATGGTAAGGAATTTTTCATCTTTTATTCCGGTCTCGATTTTCAACATTCCTCCCTTTGATCCATGGCGTTCAATGATGGCGTCCATGGCATTATTAAATAGGTTCAGCATCACCTGCTGAAACTGGGAAGGGTCTCCCATGAATTTGGGCGAATGTTCGGAAAAATACTGGATGATTTCAATCCCGTTCACCTCTGCCTTTTTCTCAATCATGTGAACAATTTCCGGGATGATACGGCAGGGGTTGAGTTCCTGCTGGCGGACCTCATTTTTTCTACCGAATCTTAAAATGGCATGGGTAATATCCGAGCAACGGTTCACCTGGAGTTTGATCTGGGATAGGGAATCCTCAATCTCATTGATATCCTGCTTTTCTCCGGTATCTATTTTACCGGACAAATCTTCCAGAATGCTTTCAATCAGTGCATGTTCGCTTTTTATAATCTGGAGGGGGTTATTGATCTCATGGGCAAATCCGGCAGCCATTTCACCGATCTCCGCCAATTGGGCCGCCCGGATCAGTTGGTTTCCCAGATTTTTCTTTTCCCGGCCCAGCTTTTCAATCTGCTTCAGAATGCGGTCGGTGATAAAAGTGGCCACCACAATGATCACGGCAAGACCGATAATCATGATGACCAAATTAATATAAGCAGCCGTATATAAGAACCGGTAGGCGTCTTTTTTTTCCTGCCTGACCACCAGCATCCATTCCTTATCTTTGAGCCAGGTGGTGGCATAGAGATATTTGATGCCTGAAGAATCGGTTTTAATAAAGGTGTGTATCAATTCTTCGGATTTGGAGAGGTCTGCAAATTCAGGGTCTTTCTCCATGACCTGGATATTTGAAGATCGTCTCTCAGATTGAGAGATCCCGTCCTTATTCAAAATATAGGCTTCTCCAGTCTTCCCGATTCTCACCTGGGAAATCATTCTGTCAAAATATAAGGTATCAATGGTGGCTCTCAGGACCCAGGTATGTTCACCGCGGCCGTGTCTTATGGCAACAACGAAATGGGGAATCCGCCTGTACCCGAGAAAAACATCGCTGATATAGGATCCGTTCTGCATGACCTGTTTGAACCAGAATTCATCTGCATAGGTCTTCCCCTGAAGTTCGTATTTGCCCGAATACCGGACATGGATCCCTTGCGGATCAAAGAGTCCCAGGTCTATAAAGGCGCCGGATTGTTTTTTCAAATTTTCAAAAATCGTATCAATGGCCTGTTGCTCGTTGATCTCATCATATGGGAAGGCATTGGTGACAAATTCCAGGTCGGCTTTCCGCTCGAGAAGAAAGGATTCGATCATGTTCCTGTGGTCGGATACGATCCGTTTCATGCTTGCTTCAGTATTATTCTCAAGGGAGGTTGTAAAATAATAAAAACTGACGCCTATGGCCATCATAAAGGGGATCAAGGGAACGATGATCATATTGACCAGAATGAATCGCCTGAGTTTATCCGCTTTTTGAGCCTCTTGAAGGGTTGTATCATCCGTCATATGTTTAGCCTTTACAAAATATAAAAATTTTTCATCGGGTTTACATTCTAACAGCAACTATGGTGCCTGTCATTTTTAAGCCATGGGAATATTTTATAACCATCCGAAATCATATTTAAATTTAGAAAATATGCCTCATTTAAAAAAAGAATGCTCAAAAAATTCCTGTCAGTTATTTTTTCAGTTTGTAAATTTAAAAAAATTTTATAGGCGGTGGGTCTCAGATACCCCAGCCGGGCAAGGGGTCATTGTCCCAGTCGTTTTTCGTAGGCCTGTCTTATCTTATCGAGGAGTTCGTTCATGGGGACAGGCTTTATGACATAATCAAAGGCTCCAAGCTGCATGCCCTTGATACCGGCCTCAACGGACTGATCACCGGTCAGCATGATGACTTCAACCCCGGGGGTATTGGCTTTGATCCATCTTAAAATTTCAATTCCGCCCAAGCCCGGCATTTTGACATCCAGGACCACCACGTCAATATCCTTATGTTTCAGAATCTCCAAGGCCTTGGGGCCGTCTTGGATCCCTTCGGCATTCATTTTGCCGGCAATGAGCCGTTTGACCACCAATTCGCAAAAATCCGCTTCGTCATCAACGACCAGAACCTTCAGCTTATTCATATTCCTTCCTTTATCCGTTAGGATGATATATTCATGGAAGACGGGCTCATCCTTGCCACCATGAAGCCGGGTCTGATATTCAACAGATCCACCTTCGCACTGGAGGTCTCTTTTCCTATGGTCTCCACAACCAATTCTTTTAACAAATCACCCGATGCATTAAAAAGTCCTATCTTTTCACCGTCCTCAAGCCCGTGGCATTGCCCCAAGCCGAAAAAAATCTCCAGGCCACCGGCATTCTTACTGACACGGTAGATTTCGGCAAACCCTTGTTCCGCCAGATCCGCTTCAATTTTTCCGGATATGACAAAAATCCAAACCCCGGTTAAAACGGCCGCCAGAAAAAATCCAATGGCAGAAAACCAGGGGGATACTCCGGTATACCGGTTGATCAAAGACAGGCTCCCCTGTCTTTGGGCCTTGGCATCCGCATATACATTGACGGTATAGGATAAAAGCGCATCCAGTTTCTGGCGGTCCCCGGGTTTGATCTCCGGAAGATCAGGCGGAACCAGTCTAAGATGATATCGTCCCGGACTTAAAGCAGAACCGGCCTTGAGTTCCGCTCTCCACATTTCAACACCCAGAAAATAGCCGGAAAAAATATCTTCGTCAAAATTCAGACTGAGTTCCGGTGAGTCCGATACCACACCGATATCACGGGCCTTTTTAACATTGCCGTAAACATTCCCCGTAATCTTGAAAGACCGTCCCGTAATGATATCCAGATCATTGTCCGGCTTTCTGTGGGCTGCGGTCAATCCATCCAAAACACTGATCATCGCCATAATGGAAACAAAAAGACAAAGTCGCCCCAGAATCATCCTCTTGTGCATCCGTCTGTTTTTATCCATAATCTTAGGTCCTCTTATGCCGGAGATAGAGAGACAGCGGCCGAATACCATGGCCGCTGTCTCTTATCTGCCGTGTGCCTGTTATTTCTTAAAAATATCCGTTTTTGTGATATTCATCAACCGAAGAGATTTCCCTTCTTCCTTGTAATAGATTCTGATCTCATCACCGGCTGCCCAGGTCTCATCGGGCAGGGCAAAATATTCGATCGGCAGGGAAAAGGATACATAAATTTTCTGGCGGCTTGAATAAATTTCAATGGTTTTGGCAGTCCTGTCCACGATGGGAAATTTCTTGCCTTTGACTAGAGGATCATCCTTGCCGACTTTCTCCTTTTTCTCGATGAGGGTATAGGGAATCTCTTTAAACTGCCGGGTGACCGTATCAAAAATAGTAATACTTCCTTTCTCGACATCCAGCTTCATTCTCTGCCCAGGTGTCGGATCTCCGCCCATTTCGCTTTTATCTTTTGGAATTAAAAAGACCGACGGCGGAAGAATGGTATATTCCGGTTTGCCTTTTACAAGGCTTTTATCCTCGATAAATGTAACCTGGCCTTTTTCCTTATCAAAGGCGATGGTGCGTCCCTGTTTCACCTTGCCCTCGTCATTGCAGCCTATGAACATCATCAGGATAAGCATTGCGAGTATGAGTCCGATAAACTTCTTCATATGGTTCTCCTTATAGTGGCCTGATTCTCACATCAGTTTTTCAGATTATTATTTATTCTTGGCCGCAGCAATCTCTGCTCTCGCCCCCTGAACCATTTTCACCGTGATATAGAGCGACATGCAAAAAACAAGGCCCAGCACCAGGGTTGTTGAAGAATTGTTCAAAAGGGTTGCATAGGCCGGCAATTCCTTGGCCAGGAGCTTTAAGATGATGGACAAAGCGCATCCGACAACAGCCAGCCCGAATGCAATGCGGATGCCATAGCCTTTTATATATTTGGTGGCAACGGTTCCGATCTGGGCGCCGATGGCTGCTCCGACCAGCATGATGATGGCGGCAACCAGTTCCGTACGGCCTTTCATGGTATAGGTGAAAGCACCATAAAGGCCTGAAATCATAACCTCAAACAAGTCGGTCCCCACAGCTACATGGGTCGGACATCCCAATAGATAAAGAAGGGCGGGCATGCGGATCAGACCGCCGCCGATACCGAGGATGCCGGCCAGCCAGCCCGTAAAAAAACTGATGGCAATGGGAAGCCAGGCTGTGCAGGTAATCCCTGCCGCCTTAAAATGAATCATGGGGGCGAGCTTGATTTTATGAAGGGTTTTATGCCATTCAATCCCGGTGGATAAGGCATCAACCTCATGACCCTTGGCACGGGCTTCCCTGTCTTTTTTCCGTTTTTTAGACACATCGGAAAAAACCATCCAGGCAATGAGCCCGAGAAGAACCAGATAAAGCAAACGGACAATGATCTCAACATTGCCGAGCCTCTCCAGCCACATAATCATCTGGGCGCCCACTTCAAAACCGACAACGGTTCCCACCAGCATGATGAATCCAAGCTTGTAATCCACATTCCCGAATTTGCCGTGACGCATGGTGGAAATCAGAGATTTTCCCGCCATATGCGCGATGTCGGTGCCGATGGCAAAGGCCATGGGAAACCCTAGAATATTGAGGCCGGGGGTCACCATCCAGGCCCCGCCCATGCCGAAAAATCCGCCGATAATTCCCACACCCACGCCGAGAATAATCAGGCCCGGCCAGAAAATTGTAACCCCGGAAATAGGCATCAGTACATATAACCAATCCATAAATAGTTCCTCCATCAATTTAATAGTATCAAAAAATCCATATCAATGTTCCGACAATTCTCTGTGCTCCAGATCGATCCCGATGGTCTTCATGACGATATCGGCTATGGTTCCGAAGAGCAAACCGATCACCGGTATCAATACAATGGTGAGCAGGGAAAAATACAGATGGCTCTCATTGTAAAGTGTTCCCCAGGCATGCAGAATGCCTGTCAGGCCCCGGGTATCCGCCACAATGACCACCAGGTCCGCTTTTTCGCCGGCAGCCATTACCGCCTGGGGCAGAAGCGTACAGATCATGAGAACAAAAACACTTATTTTCGTCCAGATTCCTTTCATCATTTCCTCCATAATCCTTTTATATTGTTTTACGTTCAATCCCTTACTATATTCAAAGCCGGTGTCCGTGCTTTGGTGTCCTGTAGTCGCTCTAACCAAGTTTCATGCCATGCGGATGAGAATCAGACAAAAATCTGTTTGGCCCTTATTTCACAGGGGATTGAAATGAAAATATAAAAAGGCCGACGTCGTGTTGAACTGTTTTGCAACAATTACTCTGTCGAGTTTCTTTACACCTTGCAAAAAAAAATAAGGCCGGAAGCTTTAAACAAAGATGGATAGGATATCCCTAAGCTCCTAAAGGCCTTGGTATCGGCAAGCCTTAGAAATAACAGAGAATGGCATGTTTTTTGATTGCGTCTTTCACAGTAATCTTTTATGACTATTTTAAAGGAGTTTTGCATGCCGACCATTCTCGGGAATTTTAAAAAGCTGATCCGCTCAAGACTTGTCAAGGCAAAGCAGGGCAAAAACCAAGGAGACAATGCCGAAGCAAATGCCGTGTTCAGGTTCAAATACACACTTTTTAAAGAACTTCTTTCCGCAAATTCAGAACTTTTCAATATCCTGGCCGATATGGAACAAAAGCTCAAAGGAACCCATATATTCGGTGCTTCTTATATCAAAAACCAGGTTATCCGGTCCATGATCCAGACCTTTAAAATGGTAAAAAACCTGAATGTGCTGTCCGGCAACAAATATCCCCAGCTCTACCAGGTTCTGGAGAAGATCAATCAGGACATCAAATCCGTGAACACGGGAAAAAATGAATGTGAACCGCCTTTTTACGTCATCCCCTACAAGGATATCTTGAAAAAGGATGCCGACTTTGTCGGGGGAAAGAGTGCAAATCTCGGCGAAATTCAAAATCGCCTGAATATCCCCGTACCGGAAGGATTTGCAATCACGGCAAAAGCGTTTAATGGTTTTCTGGATGTAAACAACCTGCGGGAAGACATTTCGAAACGGAAAAACCTCATTGATGCAGATGATATCCATGATGTCGATCTTCTCAACCGCCTGAGCCGTGAGATAACGGGCCTGATCTTATCCAAACCCGTACCGGATGAGATCATGGCCGAAATTAAAAAAGCCGTGGACACCTTATGGGCAGCCTCTCCTTCTGATGTGCGGGTGGCCATGAGAAGCAGCGCCATCGGAGAAGACGGGGATTTGTCCTTTGCCGGGCAGTATCTGACCCTTCTCAATATCGGTTTGGACCAGATCGGCGAGGCCTATAAAGCCGTTATTGCCAGTCTTTATTCAGCCCGCTCCGTCTCCTATCGGATGTCCAAGGGAATCAAGGAGGAAGACCTCTCCATGGCGGTTGCCTGCATCCGGATGGTGGATTCCGTTGCCAGCGGGGTCATGTACACCCGCCACCCCTGCAATATTCTGGATGACCATATCCTGATCAATGCCGTGTGGGGTCTTGGACCCTATGCCGTGGACGGCATTATCCGGCCGGACACCTTTGTGGTTGAAAAAAACGATGAGCTTCAGATTTTAAGCCGGGATATATCAGACAAGGCCGTTCAACTGGTCTGTCACCGCCCGTCAACGGATGCCCTTGAAAATCCGGGCATTACCAAAAGCAAATCGGTTGAACAGAATATGGCGGAAGGCATCCGGGAGATCCCCGTACCCATCGAAAAACGCTCGGCGCCCGCCCTTACCGACCTTCAGATACAAGCGCTTGCCGGTTACGGACGAAAGCTTGAAGCCCATTACAAATGTGCCCAGGATATTGAATGGGCCCTTGACCCGGAAGGCAGGATCATTATACTTCAATCAAGGCCCTTGAAAATAAATGCTGTTTCTCCAGCCTCCGCTGCTTCAGACCTATCAGGGGCAACCCATGGAACAGATATTCGGAAAAGACCCGACCCCATATCCGGCTACCGGGTCCTCATTGAAGAAAGCGAGATCGCATCCCAGGGCATCGGTACAGGAACAGCCTTTCATGTCAAATCCGAAGATGACCTTGCCGCCTTTCCCGTCAAAGCAATTCTGATTGCCCACCACTCCTCTCCCGAATATACTATGGTCATGCGGCAATGCAGCGGGATCATTACAGAATCCGGCAGCATCAGCGGCCATATGGCCGCCCTTGCCCGGGAATTCAATGTGCCGACCCTCATGGGCCTTGGTGCGGCTACTGCATTACGGGACATCCCCCATGGGATGGAAATCACGGTGGACGGCTATGGCGGAAGAGTTTACCAAGGGGTGGTGACGGAACTGGTGGCTGCGGTTGAAAAACAAGAGGCCCATATGGAGGGGACACCTGTCCACGAACACCTTAAAAAAATAGCCGGACTCATGTTGCCCCTTTATCTCATCAATCCCAAAGCCCCCGATTTTATCCCAACCGGGTGCAAAACCCTCCATGATATCGCCCGCTTCTGCCATGAATATTCATATATTGAAATGTTCAATGTCAGCGACATGGCATCCAAACGGGATAAATGTTCTTTCCGTCTCTTAGCTCCACTTCCCATTGATCTTCACATCATTGACCTGGGCAGCGGAATGAAAGGCTCCGGTGAATCCGGTGATCCGGCAACCGAAAACACCTGTCAGGGAATGGTGTCCCTGGATCAGATCCAATCCGTCCCTTTTCTGGCCCTGATGAAGGGCATGCTCCATAAGGATCTCAACACCCGCGACCCAAAACCGGTCAATTTTTCAGGTTTTTTGTCCGTCATGCAGGAACAGATGCTTTCTCCCGGCCATGTGGGTGACCGTTTCGGCGATAGAAGTTATGCTATCATTGCAGACAAATACCTGAATTTCAGCTCCCGGGTGGGATATCATTATTCCGTTGTGGATGCCTACTGCGGAGAAACGGTCAATAAAAACTATATCTCCTTTTCCTTTAAAGGCGGCGCCGCCGATGACATTAAAAGAAACAGGCGGGTCCGGGCCATCGCCCTGATCCTCAAATCCTTTGATTTTACCGTGGATGTGAAAGAAGACAAAGTCGATGCCAGGTTTCAGAAATATCCATGCCCCCTGATTCAGGACCGGCTGGATATCCTGGGCCGCCTTCTTCTGTTTACCCGCCAGATGGATATGCTCATGACAACGGAAGACAGTGTGAAATGGGTGGCGGACAATTTCATTGCCGGCAATTATAACCTGGCAGCCCTGTAACCGGGAATATCCATCCGAAACAGATCCCTGCCCTTCAGGATTATCCAAGCCCCTGAATCTTATCTTTCTCCTGTGTTGACAGGTTTTCAGTGATTTAGTAGATTAAGCGCCAAATCGTCACCATGAAGACAGGAGCGTCTATTTGAGGATTATCATTGTGGGGGCCGGAGAGGTCGGGTACAACATCGCAGGCCGGCTGTCTTCGGAAAACAAACATGTCATTGTTATTGACAAGAACCCCGAGGCTGTCCGGCGTCTGGCCGAAGACCTGGATGTTCAGACCATCACCGGCTCCGGAAGCAACCCCAAAATTCTGATGGATGCCGGTATCAAAGATGCTGAAATTCTTCTGGCCGTTACCGACAGCGATGAAACCAATCTTGTGGCCTGCCTCATGGCCAATCTGATTTCACCCACAACCCGGAAACTGGTCCGGATCAGAGATTCAGGCTTTGATCCCTACCATGACCGGTTTAAAAAAGAACACCCCCATATCGATACGGTAATCAATCCTGAAATCGAGGTGGTGAATACCATCCGAAAGCTCATCCAGGTCCCGGGAGCAGCCGATGTCGGAGATTTTGTGGACGGCCAGGTCAAATATGTGGGTATCCGGCTTGAAAAACAATCTCCCATGGTTGGAACAAGGCTGGTTGATTTTGCATCCCGATTCGGCCCTGACAGGCCTTTGATTGCGGCCATCATCAGGAATAATGAGGTTATCGTGCCCAGGGGCACCAATTATGTGGAACCCGGGGACCTGATCTATTTTATCTGTGAAACGAAAAAGCTTGAGCCCACTCTTAACCTTTTCGGGCTTAAGACCGAACCCACCCGAAGGGTTTTTATTATCGGCGGCGGGAGGATCGGTGAAAGACTGGCCAAAAAACTTGAAGAAGACGCCATCAAAACCAAAATCATAGAGTCGGATATCCAGCGTTGCCGCTACCTGTCTGAAAAAATGGATAAAACCGTTATCCTTCACGGAGACGGATCTGATCAAAAACTGTTTCTCGAAGAAAACATCAGCCGGAGTGATGTCATGGTGACAGTAACGGAAGATGATGAAACCAATATCCTTGTCTCTCTCATGGCTAAAAACCTGGGGGTCCGGAATACCATCACCAGAATCGATAGATCCAACTATTTTCCCCTCCTGTCCACCATCGGTATTGATAAAATCGTCAGCCCGAGATTATCTGCCGTCAGCTCCATCCTCCAGGAAGTCCGAAAAGGGAAGGTCCTATCCGATATTTCCATTTCCGGGGACCGGGGTGAATTCATTGAAGCCATTGCCCTTGAGACATCCGATATAACGAATAGCCCTCTAAAAAAAATCTCCTTTCCCAAAGGCGCCATCCTTGTCTGCATCGTCAGGGAAGGACAAGTGATGATACCGGCCGGTGACAGCATTGTCAGACCCGGCGACAGGATGATCCTGTTTGCCGTCAGGCATGCAGTGAAAAAACTTGAAAAACTGCTGACCGTTAAACTGGATTTCTTCTGATGCGCTGGTGGTTTATTGCAGGGGTCATCGGCATCCTGTTGATTCTTCTGGGCCTGACCATGGTTATGCCTCTCCTGGTCAGCTTCTATTATCAGGACCAGGCCCAGGATGTCTTTATCAGGTCTTTGGGCATTACAATGGCAGCAGGCCTTATTCTCACGGTTCTGTCCAAAAAACGAGGAGGGGACGATTATATCAACCAAAAGGAAGGAATGACAACGGTAGCCCTTGCCTGGACAGCCATCAGCCTTTTCGGCGCCCTTCCCTTTTATTTCAGCGTTGAATTCTCAAATATCGGTGATGCTTTTTTTGAATCCGTATCCGGTTTCACAACCACCGGGTCATCGGTGATGACGGATATCGAGGCTTCAGCCCCGAGCCTTCTTTTCTGGCGAAGTTTTATTCAATGGCTTGGAGGCATGGGCATCATCGTGCTTTCCATTGCCATCCTGCCCTTCCTGGGGGTTGGCGGGATTCAATTGTATAAGGCTGAAGTGCCCAGCCCGGTGCCGGATAAGCTCACTCCCCGCCTGAGCGATTCTGCAAAAATCCTGTGGATTGTGTATGCCGTCCTCACCCTGCTTGAAATTATTTTTCTTCTGGGCGGCGGCATGAGCCTTTTTGAAGCTGCCTGCCATGCCTTTACCACCATGCCCACCGGGGGCTTTTCCACAAAAAACCTCTCCATCGCCCAGTATGACAGTGCCTTTTTCGATTTTACCCTTATCTTTTTCATGATCCTGGCCGGTATCAATTTCACCCTGCATTTTCAACTGCTCAGGGGCAAACCCCTGATTTTCTGGCAGGATACGGAATGCCGGTTTTTCCTTTTATTCACCCTGGCCATGACCCTTCTGGTCACCTGGGACATCCATGGTTCCGTATACCAGACCTTTTCCGAAGCCTTCAGGTTTGCAAGCTTCCAGGTTGTCACCATCCTTACCACCACGGGCTTTGCCACGGCAGACTATGAAAAATTCCCAGGCCTCAGCCAGATGATTCTTTTTTTGTGCATGTTCATAGGAGCTTCGGCAGGATCAACCGGCGGCGGGATGAAATGCTCCCGGGTCATTGTCTGCGGCAAATATGTATACCGGGAATTGTTCAAGATTATCCACCCCAGGAGTGTCAGCCAGGTCAAAATCAATAATATGGTGATTTCCAATGACGTGCTGAGAAGCATCATGGCGTTTCTGGCCCTGTATATGGGAATCTTTATCCTGTCCAGTCTCCTTCTCGGCATCATGGGGCTGGATATGATGACTGCATTCGGTGCGACAGCGGCATGTATCGGAAATATCGGACCCGGATTCGGCTCCGTGGGACCCACGGAAAATTTCGCCCATCTGCCGGCATCGGCCAAATGGCTATTATCCTTTTGTATGCTTCTCGGCCGTCTTGAGCTTTATACGATGATCATTCTGGTTGTTCCTGAATTCTGGAAAAAATAAAGAAAATAAGACCTGCTAAGCTTCCTTGATTTCAGGATGGTTGGCAAGGGAGTTCAGAAACCGGCCGGTATGCATCTCCATTCTTGATCTGAAAAGTGCCACCATCTTTAACATGACGGCATGGCCGATTTCAAAATCTTCTAAAAACAATTGACGCATCTGTTCTCCTGAAACCGTAATCATGGTGCTGGTTTCCGCACATACAGCCGTAAACGAGCTGGTATGCTCCCCGCCTAAAAGAACGGAAACGCCGAAAGTTCTTCCCGGTGTCACTTCATCCAGGGTAAGGGATTTGCCGGACCCGGATCGGCTGTTTAAAAACACTTTGCCCGAAATCAACATGTATAAAAGGGATTTTTGCTGATCCTGTCTGAAAAGCACGGTTTCTTCATCAAAGGTTTCCAGTTGAGAGACAGCCCCAATTTTTTCAAGAATTCTGTCCGGCAGATCTTTCAAAAAATTAATCTTTTTTAAATATTCTTTTTCAACCATAATAAAAGATCCTTATTTAAGCAACCGGAGTTAGGGTTTCAATGTCATGGATATCTTTTTTCAGCTCAGGATTTTCATCCAGGGTCTTTATGATCATCTTTGTCCGGATATCCATTTTTTTCTTGTATTGTCTTGCAGCACCCTGCAATATGTAAAAAGCGAGCTCATGATTTTGATCGAATAGTTCCCTGATCCGTTTTCCCGAAATTGTGATGGCTTCGCAGGGTTCCTGGCAGACGGCATTGTGAAAAGCGATAGATCCTTCCATGAGTGCGGAAGCACCAAAGGAAGAGCCGGATTGGACATAATCAAAAATGACATCGATATGCGATGTCAATTCCTTTTTCAAGGCCACCTGCCCCATGATGAGCATAAAGAAGGTATCAACTTTTTCATTGATGGTCATCAACTGGGTACCGGTCCCGTAAATATTCAGTTGTGCTTCCCGGGCAAGGATCTCAAGGAGATGATCCGGAATATCCCTTAACAAATTAATCCGTTTTAAATCTTCAATTTTAACCATGAGTGATGCCTTTCTAAATTAACACATAGACCAGAAAGATGAATGTAATGGTCACTGCAGCGCCTATCCCGGCCGGTAAAGTCCCGTGTAGGATATCATTGTAAAGTTTTTTCTTTTTGATTTCCAGCCGTTGATCGCGATATCCGGCCAGAAGCCAGATATTGACCGCTACAAATAAGGAAATCTTTGCACCGGCGTCTTTAAAAAAATAGGCCGTGCGCGAGGCTGTGCCCCTGACGACTCTATCACACCATGCATTCAAAGGATTTAAAATCCCATCAAAAGCATGATAAAGCGCTTTTCCAGATTTTCTGTAGATCCAGTCGGCATCCACATTCAATGCCCTCATCTCCGCCGGATAAATACCGGAAAGCAAGAGAAGGGTAAAGGCAAGCGCTGAAAAGAAGAGAAGCTCGGTCTGGGATAAAACATGGGAAATGGTATAGGGGTGATAGTCCACCGGGAAGGGCAGAAGATCATATAAGGGCTTGGGATAGGTCCCGATAAAAATGCAGAGAAAGGCGGCGATTCCCATGGCAATCAGCATGTTCAACGGCGCTTCTTTCACCCTGTGGCCGGCATCATGGCCGAAAAAGGCAAAAAACGGAATTTTAATGCCGGCATGGTGAAACACACCGGCGGAAGCAAATAAAAGCACCAGCCAGACCACCACATAACTTTTCTGACCCATCAGGTGGGAGCCGGAGGCCGCCGCTTCCATGACCATGGACTTGCTGACAAACCCTGAAAACAGGGGAAAGGCCGAAATGGACGCCGCACCCACGCAACAGAACAGGGCCGTCCAGGGCATGCTTTTATAGAGCCCGCCCAGATCCGTTGCATTGATTTTCCCGGTCCGGTACATGACGGCCCCCATGGACATGAATAAAAGGCCCTTGAACAGGATATCGTTAAAGGCATGGGCGCAGGCACCGTTGATGGCAAGTTCGGTGCCGATGCCGATACCCACCACCATGAATCCGACCTGGTTGATCAGGCTGTAGGCCAGGACCCTTCGGAGGTCATTTTCAATAACGGCGTAAAAAATCGGGAAGGCGGCCATGGCAACACCGATCCATATCAGGGCTTCGGTTCCAGGAAAGAGCCGGGCCAGGGCGTAAACTGCTGTTTTTGTGGTGAATGCGCTCAAAAAAACGGTCCCGCCAATGGTGGCTTCGGGATAGGCATCCGTGAGCCATGGATGAAGAACCGGCCAGGCACAGTTGATCCCGATGCCCAGAAAGATCAGATAAGATCCGGGGCCGGACAGGGTCAATTTCAGCATTTCAAGGGAGCCGGTTTCCGTGTAATGGAGAACGATGCCGGCCAGCAGTACCAGCCCGCCAAAGGCATGAACCAGAAGGTATCTCAGCCCTGCCGCCTGGGAGGATTTTGTCTTTCTGGCCCAGATCAGCATGACCGAGCCGATGGTCAGCATTTCCCAGAAAATGAAGAACGAAAAGAGATCCCCGGCCAAAACCGCACCCAGGGCCGCACCGGCATAGAAAAAGCCGGCCACATATTCCACATCGTTCTTGAAATTCAGGATATAGATGACCGTGATCAGGGCAATGATATGATAAATATAGCCGAAGAGCAGGCCCAGGCGGTCGATATGCAGAAGGACCAGCTTGAAGTCTGAAAAATTCATCAGGAAATGGTCGCCCAGGGGGATATTGATCAGATTGACAAAGCCCACCAACGGGATGAACATCATATACACCGATTTTGCCCGGCCCTTGAAGAACGGGATCAGAAACCCGCCGATCATGAAAATCAAAGCGGGAAGGACGCTATTTGTCATAATAGTCCTCCTCTCTTTTCACAAGGGGTCTCAGGATATATTTGGATACCAGGACCAGGATGACACAGGCCACAAATCCATAAAAGGCGTAAAAACCCCAGAATCCTTCCCATTGATAATTCATATGGCTGTGGATCACATGGGTTTTGGAAAGAACAATATAAAAACCATCAAGAATCAGAAGGATGACCACGGAACTGAAAAAAATCTTCAACAGTTTTTTTACATTCCGGGGGTCATCAAATACATGCTTTTTTTCCATAAATATCGCCTAATCCTCAGAAACAAGGTTGAAATAATATAAAAGCCATATATAAAAGGCTCAGGGTGAACACAACGGAAAATACCCCCCGGTATCCCGGAACGGCGTCATGTTTCAGTTCCATTAATTCTTTTTTATCCTTATGGGGTTTCATCTTTGAATCAGCCTCCTATAAATCCTTTTACAGCCAGTTGCGCCAGGTCTAAAAACGGTTGGGGGAAAAAAAACAGGGCAAAAGAAATCAGAGCGGTAATCAGCAGCGGGACCACGCACATCATGGGCGCTTCTTCAATTTTATCCTCAAACATGGACTCTTCCTTGGTGCAGAAAAAGGCCTTGTAAAAAATCGGCATGAAATAAGCCGCATTCAGCAGAGAGCTGGACAAAAGGACAAAGAGCATGATCATCTGGTCGCCCTCAAGGGTTCCCAGGACCAGGTACCATTTGCTGATAAACCCGCCCGTGGGCGGAAGTCCGATAATGCTCATGGCGCCGATGAGAAAGGCGATCATGGTCAGGGGCATTCTTTTGCCGATGCCCACCATCTGGCTGATATATTTTTTCCCCGTGGCCACGAAAATCGCCCCGGCGCAGAAGAAGAGGGTTATTTTTCCAAAGGCATGCATGGCAATATGCAGGATTCCTCCCGTCATTCCCTTGGGAGACAGCAAGGCCACACCCAATATGATATAGGATAACTGTCCGATGGTGGAATAGGCCAGACGACGCTTGAATTCATCCTGGGTCAAGGCGATGCAGGAACTTACCAGGATGGTGACCGAGGCTATGGCCGCCACCACGGCTCCCAGGTGAAAGGACAAAAGGAAATCAACCCCGAAAATACCGGTGATGACCCTGACAATGGAAAAGGCCCCGACTTTTACGACGGCCACCGCATGCAGCAGGGCGCTGACCGGTGTCGGCGCCACCATGGCTGCGGGAAGCCAGGAATGGACAGGCATGATCCCGGCCTTGGCAAAGCCGAAGACAAACATAAGCAACAGCACGGTCGCAGAGGGTTTGCTGAGTTGCCCGGAAAAAATACCGCCGCCGGCAAATTCAAGGGTTCCGGTGGCGTGATAGCAATAAATCATGGCCGGCAGCACCAGGCCGATGGATGTCCCCAGGATGAAGATCAGATATTTTCTGCCCGAAATCCTGGAATTTGCATCCTGGTGATGGGTCACCAAAGGATAGGTGGCCAGGGACAATATTTCATAAAACAGATAAAGGGTCAGCAGGTTGGCTGAAAAAGCCGCCCCGATGGTGGCGGATATGGCCAGGGCGAAAAAGGAGACAAACCGGGTCTGCCCGTGTTCATTCAATCCCCTCATATATCCGATGGAATACATGGAGGTGATGATATACAAGGAAGAGGCCACCAGGGCGAACAGCATGCCCAGGGCATCCACCCGGAAAGCGATATCGGCTCCCGGAGCAATTTTAAACAGAGTCAATGCAATCTGTTTCCCCGATAGGATGACCGGAAGCATTGAAACCACAAGGAGAAATTTAATGATTCCTGCCATAAACGTCCATGATTCCCTCACATTGGGCTTGCCTGAAGAAGAGACCAGCATCGGAATGACCAGAAGAGAAACAAGAACGGCTAAAAGGGGTTTAATCGATATAATGGTTTCCATTTATGCCTTTGCCTTTATAATGTCTAATTTATTTTCACTTTAAAAAAGGAAGAATAATTGTGTTTACAATAGCACCTGAATAAAAGCCCGCCACAATCAGGGAAAGACTCACAAGCCCTGAGATAATCAACATGGATACCGGCGCCTCTTCAATGGCAACAGGGCCGTGGGAGGAGTGGTCATGTCCGTGGGACCCGGATTCGAAAAAACAGATTTCAAATACCTTGAAGAACAGAACGGCACAGATGAGACTGGATATGATGAGGGCAGCGGCAAAATGATAGGCCCCTTTTTCCATGGCGCCCAGGATCAGATACCATTTGCTGAAGAATCCGCAGGTGGGCGGAACGCCCACAATACTGAAGGCGGCCAGGACAAAGCCGGCCATGGTCCAGGGCATTTTTCCAAAGAGCCCTTTCAAATCCGTAATGTCCACTCTATCAATCCGGTACACCATATTCCCCACGGCAAGAAAAAGGGCGAAGGTCATGAGGGCGTCGTTGAGAATATGGAGGATGGCCCCGGTCATGCCGAGCTGGTTTCCCATCCATGCCCCGCCCACCATATAGCCGATCTCGCTGACGATGATATAGGTCAGCATTTTTTTCAGGTTTTTCTGGGCCAGGGCCATGACCCCGCCTGCAAGAACGGCAATGGTGGCCAGCCAGACCACGGCATCGGAAAGATTCAAGGTGTTGAAGATATAATCATACCCGAACACGGTGATCATGAGCCGGAGCATGATATAGACCATGACCTTGGTCATGAGGGGGGCAACCACCCGTGCGAATATGACGGGGGAATAGGTATAGGCGTTGGGAAGCCAGACATGGAAGGGGAAAAGGGCCATCTTGATCCAGATCCCCAGGATGCATAGGATAAAGGCCACCAGAACCGTTGACGATCCCTGGGAGCCTTTGATGAGCACGGCCACATCGGCCATGTTCAATGACCCGGTATACATATAGAGATAACCAACCCCCAAAAGATAGAAGCTGGCCCCGATGACGCCGATAAAGATATAATTCAAGCTGGCAAGAGGCCCCCTGTCTCTATCTCCCATGGCCACCTGGGCATAGCTGGTCAGGGAGGTGATTTCAATCAGGACATAAAGATTGAACAAGTCCCCGGTGATGGTCACCCCGAGAAGTCCGGTCAAAAAAAGGTTATAGACCGTATAATAGGAACTGACCCGGTCCCCGATCTCTTTTTCCGCACTCCTGTAACTGGCGATGAGATTCAGAAAGGCGATGCCTGAAACCAGGCAAAGGACCATGGCATTCAGCAGGTCGATCCGGTATTCAATCCCGATGGGCGGCGACCACCCCCCCATCTTGTACTGGATGGGGCCGGATTCCATCACCCGGATCAGTACCTGAACGGCTGAAAAGGATGAAATAAAAAGGCCTGCAAGAACAATAGGGTATGACAGACGCTTTTCAATCCACACAAAAAGCCCGGCCAGAAGCCCGGTTACAAAAGGTGCAACAACGATGAGGGCAGGATAATTTTCCATGATTTATTCTTCCGATAAGCGCATTCTGAGTTCATCTTCTTCCAGGGTCTGATACCGCTGGTATATTCTGACGGCAAGGGCCATGGCATACCCAAAGGTCGCCACGGAAACCACAATGGCCGTCAGCATGAGACAGGAGGTCAGGGGGTTAATATAATCCGCCGCCTTAACGACAACCCCGTGGGCGGTATCTGCAGTTGTAATAATGGGGATGCCGGCATTGGTCTTGTATCCGATGGACACATAGAAAAGGATGATGGCCGTTTGAAAAATGTTCATGCCCACCACCTTCTTGATCAGGTTGTTTTTGGCAATCATGCCGTAAAGGCCGATCATCATGAGAATCACATACAGCCAGTAATTGTATTTTGCGATAATCAGGGATAATACATCACTCATAGCCTTACCTATAGCCCTTCATCATGTCGTCCTTCGGAGACGATGTTAATGTAAATAATGGTCATGACGGCCATGACGGCGATTCCAACCCCGATTTCAACGACAAGCATTCCAAGAGCCCGGATATGATCTGCCATACCTGGAAACAACGGCGCCAGTACTCCATAATCCAGGAAATTGCCGCCCATAACGAGACAGAGGACACCGGTCCCGGCATAGATCAATACGCCAAGGGCTGCAAAAATGCCCAGCAGTCTTTCGCTGACTCGTTTTACAAGGGTTTTCAGATCATAGGAAATGGCCAGAAGGATGAGGCTGGAACCAAAGATAACGCCTCCCTGGAACCCCCCGCCCGGAGAATAATCCCCATGGGCTACCACATAGAGGGCATAGATCTGGATAAACGGGATCAATATCCGGCAGACGGTTTTATTGATCAAATCCGGCGGCACCCATTCCTTGTCCATATATCCGAATTCTTTTCCAATGGTCAGTGATTTTTTTTCGTCCTTGATATGAAGAATGACCCCGGTGGGAATGTGGTGGTAATAATGCTCTTTTTTTCCCCTGAAATCCCTCAACAAAAGGAAACATCCAATCCCGGCAGTAAAAATAACCGCCGTTTCAAACATGGTGTCAAACCCGCGGTAGTCGGTCACAACCGCTGTCACAAAATTGGGTGCATGGGTTTCCTCATAGGTCTTTTCAATATAATAAGCAGCCACGTGAAGAGAAGCCGGTGAATTGGGATCGCCCCAATCCGGAAACTCACTTGTCCCATATAATAAGAATGCCCCTGTCAGGCAAACCACAATGAATGCTAGAATTCTCAATCTTTTGTCCTCCTGCTGGTCCTGAAAATTGCCGCCACAAAGAACACCGTACTGACTCCTGCGCCAACAGACGCCTCTGTAAAGGCGACATCCACAGCTCCCATAATTGTCCACAACAGGCACATCAGGAATGAATATGCACCGAACAGAATGGCGGTTCCCAGGAGGTCTTTGACGGAAAGGGCGGCGATGGCGCAAAAAATGACAAAGGTTAATACAATGATATCAATGGGCCAGTGCATGATTAACCCCTTTTTTTCTTTTTGGTCCAGTGCCTTAATCCGGCCCGCATGCCTGCATCCACAATGGTATGAGTGGCGGTGGGGCTGGCCAGAGACACAAAAAAGACAATTAAAAACATTTTAATGGATACCAGGATGGTTCCAAGGGTGATCTGGTTCAGGTTATAGAGGGCAAGGCCCATGACCATGGCAAGGGTTGCCAGGGTATCCAGTTTTCCGGCTGGATGAAGCCTGCTGTAAAAATCAGGCATCCTCATGATACCGATGGCGCCCGCTAAAAAAAAGAACAAACCAAACACCAATAATGCGATGACGATGATATTCATGGTTTCTCCCTCCTGACGATCAATCCATAAAGGATTCTTCGTACAGCCCTTTTCTCTTGTGGAAATACCGTGCGGCCGCAACAACAGCCACAAAATTCAATAGTCCGTAGGCCAGCGCAATATCGACAAACATATCCACGCGCCCGTATAAAAATCCAATGAGAAGCAGGAGAATAACGGTTTTACTGCCGATGGCATTGACGCCGATGAGCCGGTCCAGGGTTGTGGGCCCGAACAGCACCCGGTAAATGGATAAAACCATGATCAGGCATAAGGCCACGGATACATAAAGAAAGAATGATGTCATATATTTTCTCCAAAAATCTTTGCAACTTTTCCCAGCATATCCCCAGGGCAACCTTCAGCCGATGCCTTATCAATGGCATGAACCCTGAACACCCCTTCGCTGTCCGCCGTTACCGTGATCGTCCCCGGTGTCAGCGTAATGGAATTGGCCAGGGTGACAATGGCCATCTCGGATTTTAAATTGGTTTTAAAGGTGATGATCTGAGGGTCGATCAAATCCTTCATCCGCGGATGAAGCGTCACATACAGAACATGGAAATTGGCTAATATAATCTGCCAGATCAGCCAGGGCAGATATCCGATAAATCTGAAAAATATCCCGATATAAGCCCTTTCCAGTGATGGAAATAAAAGATCGGAAAAAAAATAGGCCACCAGAAAACACGAAATGACGGCCAAAAACAGAATTAGCGGTACAAATATCCCCGAAAGAACCAGCCAGCATAAAAGCATGAGGACGAAGGTAATTAAAAACGAAAAAAAAGACTTTAAAAATGTGGCCGATGGTTTGCCGACATCATTGGAAACCCCATTGCGAATATCAGTCATTGAATTATCCTCCCTGAATAGAATACGCTCTAAGCCTTAGCTATTATTTTTCAACGCCATATAGTTTGCGGAATTTGCCAAATAGCTTTGCGAGGGGGCCTTTTTTTTCGGAGCCTTTGCCGCTGCCTTCTTTTTCAGAGGATAATTTTTCCTGTTGGATCCTGAAATCATAGGCCGATTTTATGGTTTCAATGAGGGTGTCCATATCCACCGGCTTTGAAAGAAACTTAAATGCGTTATATTTACCGCTTTCCAACGCATTCTCAACACTTCCATGTCCCGTCAGCACAATACAGGGCAGGTTCGGTTGAAGATCCTTGAGTCTTTTCTGAACTTCAATCCCGTCAATTCCCGGCATTTGCAGATCCACCACAGCCACGTCAAAATTTTCCCTGGAAGCAGCGTCAACGCCCTCTTCCCCGGAAAAAGTGGTTTTAACGGAGAAACCGTCCAGAACCAAACGCTTGGCAAGATATTTTAAAAAGGTTTGTTCATCGTCTATGAATAGGAGTTTCATATATTTTCCTTAAATTAACTTTGTCTGTCAATATCAGGTTCGGAGGTGCTTATAACAGCTCTATTTTACCGAGTCAACTGGTTTGTTGGGAAATAAGCTATATTGTATTTATATTATATCGTTTTAAAACAGGATCAGGTTTCTTTTTTACCGGGAATTATCAAACAGGGAAAGATTGAATTATCCGCTATATTCTTTGAAATGGAGCCGGTCCAGCGCTCTAGGATGGCCGCCTTGTCACTGGAACCTAAAACAATCATACTGGCCTGGTATTCCTTGGCCGCCTTTTCAATTTCTTTCTGAGGGTCTCCCACATATACATGGGATCTGGCCTTGATTCCCAGATCATCAAGCTCATCACAAAGGGCATCCAGTTTTTTGCGTTCCTTTTTTCTGACTTTCTGGACTTCATGGCTGTCCGGACTTTTCAAGGCGCTGTCCTTCACCACATGAATGATATGAATTTCTCCGATCACATTTTTCATGCCTTTAATATATTCCATCATCCTGGCCCCGGTTTCAGACCAGTTGGTGGCCAGTATGGGACGCTCGAAAAGCTTTTCGGGAATGATTTTATCTTCAGCCATATGCTTGAACACAAGAATGGGAATCCGGGTTCTGCGAACCAGCTCGGAAACATCGGAACCTGAATAAAGCTGCTCCAGGGCTCCTTTATGGGACCGGCCGATGACAATGAGATCCGGGGCTTCTTTTTCAATGACCTTCAGAATTTCCGGAATCAGGGTGGAGACTTCGATATAGGCCCCGACCTCCATTCCCATTTCAAAAAGATTTTCAGCCCAGTCAATAAACCGGATATTGGCCGTTTCCTTGAGTTTGACCTCTTCTTCCTTGAGATAGCCTGCCCCTCTTTTCATGGCAACCTTGTCTCTTTCAATCACATTGAGGAAGATAACATGTTCCAGTGCCGCCTTTCTGAGTATCAGCAATGAGTTCAACGCGTCATAACAAAGGTCTTCAAACTTTGTCACAAAAAGCAGTTTCTTTATTTCCATAATAACTCCATTTTTGTATCTATGGCCGGCTGTCCGTCAACCCAGTTTTTTTCTGACGGCCGCAGCCAACACTTCCGGATCAACCGGTTTTTCCAGGTAAATATCAGGCTTTGGAACCTCAGCCCCTTGAAATTCATCCAGCACTTTCTGGGATTTCAGAAAAGAGCGAAGGGCTATCCCGGTGAACATGATAATGGGAAGCGCCTTGAATTGGTCATGGGTTTTCAAGTGGTGATACAGTCTTATTCCGCTCCCTCTGGGCATCAATACATCCAGAATCACAAGGTCTGGTTTCTCTTTTTCAATTTTTTCCAGACCTTCCACACCATCCTGAGCGATCAAAGGGATGTACTGATTTTCTTCCAGAACCGTGACAACAAATGATCTGACATCCGGATCATCATCCACCACAAGGACCTTCTTACTCATAATCTATCCTCCTTGGTCAATTTCCATCAACCGATTTTACCTTTGTATAGGGAAGTTTGATCCTGAATGTACTGCCGACACCGGGACTTGTTTCAATCTCAATGACTCCTTTATGCTCTTCGATCAGCTTTCCCGTCACAAGCAGGCCGAGCCCGGTTCCCTTGCCTCCCTTGGAACTGAACATGGGCGTGAACAGTTTTTTTCGTGTATCCTCATCCATTCCGCATCCGTTATCCTCAACCTCAAAACAGATCATATGGTTCTTATCGATATGGGTTAAAATTTTGACCTCATGTTTTTTAGTGATATCCTCATCTTCAATACAGGCATCCATGGCATTGTTGATGATATTCAAAAGAGCGTGGTGAATGGTCTTGGGATCGGCCGTTATTTGACCAATGGATTTGTCCAGGTTCTTTGAAAAGATAATGTTTTTTGATGCGGCAAATCCCTTTAATAATTCCATGAGCTCGTTGATGATATCATGGGGGGAACAGGTCTCCATTTCCGGTTCCCTCTGTTTGGAATAGGTCAGAAGGTCCTGGGTCAGGTCACTGATCCGCTTGATGTTCTTTTTAATGGTTTCCCAACCGGATCTGAGTTTTTCCATATTGTTTTTCTGTATGCCCACATCCACGATATAGGAACCGCCCTTGAGGCCGATAAGAATATTTTTTACATAATGGGCAAGGCCGCTGACGGTCTGTCCCACTGCCGCCAGCCGTTCGGACTGAACCAGTTCCTTTTCAAGCCGCTTGATTTCAGTCAAATCCTGAAAAAAATTGACGGTGCCGACAAATTCATTGTTCTCAAACAGGACATTGCTGGCATACCGGACCGGTATCTGCCTCCCGTCTTTGGTATGAATCACCTGCTCTTTCCATGGAAAATTTCTCTGATCTTTTTCATCCTTGACCTGATTTTTAAAAACCTTTGCAATCTTGGGTGTATACAGGTCGTCAATGGTCATCTTGTTCCGGACGTCCTTTGCCGCCTCTCCGAATATCCGTGCCGCCTCGGGATTATACACGACCACTTTCCAGTCCCTGTCAAAGGCCACAATGGCGTCATGGGAACTGGTAATCAACAGCCTCTGGAAATTGGATTTTCTCCGGATCTCCTCCGTTGCTTCGGCTATTTTGATTTCAAGATTGGTGGTATATTCTTCGAGTGTTTTGCGGATGGCGATCTTTGATTTTGCCCTTTCAAGGGCAATGGCCAGAGCCGCATCCCGGACCGGCTTGTTGATGAAATCGCTGGCGCCGTATTGAAGGGCCGTGATGGTGGAATCAATATCCCCATGGCCCGTGACGATGATGACCTCTTTCTCAGGGTCGATCTCCTTTATTTTCTTGAGAAGTTCAAGCCCGTCCATACCCGGCATCTTAATATCCGTCACCACGATATCCGGGGATTCGGCTTTAAACACCTCAAGGCCCTGTTCCCCGCTGAAGGCGGAAACCGTTTGGTAGCCGTCACTGCGGAGTGACATGGAAAGAAGCCTGACAATCAATTCTTCATCATCAACGATCAGTATTTTAAAAGCTGACATCATTCATTCCCCTAAACGATTGCCGGAAACCGGATAATAAATGTAGCCCCCTTGCCGTATTCACTTTCTATTTCAATGGTTCCGCCATAGTCCTTGATGATACCGAAACTGATACTGGTGCCGAGGCCTGTCCCTTTCCCGGTTTCCTTGGTGGTAAAAAAAGGCTCGAAAATCTTTCGTTTGACTTCCTCGTCCATGCCAAGGCCTGTGTCCGATACTTCAACAACCACCTGATTCTCTTTGGCATAGGTTTTTATACCGAGCATTTTTTCAGCCTTAACACCTTCTTTTTCAGCCTTGTCGGCGTTTTCATCCATGGAATCGATGGCATTGGTGACAAGGTTGATGAATACCTGTTCCAGTCGGTTGTGTTCGGCCCGGATTTCAGGAAGTTCCGGATCAAGCTCCAGTTTGACCTGAATGGAATGGACACTGATCTGGTGGCCCAGCACCTTGAAAACGTCCTTAATGGGATCATTGACAATCAATTTTTTCAGATCTCTCTCCGACTGCCTTGAAAAGTCCCTGACATGCTTGATGACACCGGCAGCCCTGGTGACATTATCAATAATATCCTTGGCCATCATCACCAGTTCATCGTTTGGAATCGACATCCCCTTATTGATCATCTTTAAAATCAGGTCTGCACAGATCTGGATGACATTCAAGGGCTGGTTGATTTCATGGGCCATGCCCGCGGCCATGGTGCCGAGGGTCGCCAGTTTTCCGGCCTGAATCAACTGGGTGTCCTTTTCCACGCTCTCGGTGATATCCGTAGCCGATGCAATCAGGACATCCCGGTGAATATAGGTGGCATGGACGACCTTGACATTGACGAAAAAAGAAGTCTTGTTTTTCTTGAAATGTTTTTTCTTGGTAAAAAGAATGGCCCCGTTTTTAGGAAGCCCTTCCAGACTTTGCCGAACGGTTTCATCGGATTTTTCCCAGATATCAAAAAAGGACCTGCCCAGAAGATCTGTTTTGGCATATCCATATTCGTTTTCCACCCTGTGATTCACGTCCAGAATTTCAAAGGTCTCACGGTCAACAATAAAAATCGGATTGGGGTTGTTGTTAAACAGGGACCTGTATTTTTCCTCTGATTTTTTATATTTTTCATAAAGGGTGGAAAGCTCCTTGTCCTGAAGTTCCAGTTCCTCCTTTGCTCTTTTGTCTTCAGTCAGATCCCTCAGGGTTTCAATGGCGCCGATGATTTTGCCGTCCGGCGATTTGATGGGAGCCGCCGTAAAAAATATCCATTTTCCGCCCTCCCCTAAATGGGGAAAAAATTCTTCCGCTTCATAGGCTTCTTTGATCAGGGCAGACTTTCTCCATGACGTACCATAATATTTTGACACCTCTTCTTCCGACATTCCGCCCACAATGACATCGGCCATGGTGGGCCTCTTAGCCGACCGGAAGGGCACCCATTGCCGGTCCGTTCCCACCAGCTCATAGGCCTTTTGTCCGGTTAGTTCCTCACAGGCCCTGTTCCAATGGGTAATAATATGCTCGTTATTGATGATAAAGGTAGGGATCATGCTGCCCTGAATGACCTGGAAAAGCTCTTTTTCAATTTCAATCAGATCCTCTCTTTCCGACTCAAGAAACCGGCTTTCCTCATCCGCATTCCTCCGGATTCTTCCTGAATACATGTCAAAGAGTTCCATGATTTCGTTTCTGTCAATTTCCGAAGCCTGGAGTTTTCTTTTTATCTTGATTTTTTCTTCTTCAGCTTCCAGAAAATTTAAAAACGACATGGCCCTGTGGGCGCCAAGATCAATGATGCTGACCCGTTCGGTATTTATTTTTTCCAGGATACAGCTCAAAATCGCGTCGTTTTTCAGTTTCAAAATGACGTCAATACCAAAGAGCTTACAGATATCATTATAATCCGCCGTCACCCGGATTCCCTTTTCCTTTGCATAAAGGATACCTTCCGAATGGGTCAGGTTATCAGCAACCATCACCACTTCAGGCGCAAGTTCCTTTAAACCGGGGCCCGTCAATATTTCAAGAATCCTTTTACAGGGATTGTTCCCTCCGATAACGGCTATCTTTAGTCCTTTAAGGTTGATATTCATTGGTTTGCCGGCTCCTTTTCAATGCCTTTGCACATCTTTGATATCCCGAATATATTAAAAGAAGATAAAGGTTACAACCACAAAGGTCGGTATTAAAAAAACCAGGGAATATTTCAGAATATAGCCGAAAAAGCTTGGCATGGGTGTCCCTGCTTCACTGGCAATGGACCGAACCATAAAATTGGGAGCATTGCCGATATAGCTGCACGCACCAAAGAATACGGACCCGCATGAGATCGCCTGGAGATAGACTGCATTTTCCGTCATGAGCAGAGGAACGGATGCAGATTCCGGCATACCGCCATAAAAACTCCCAAGGGCTGTATTAAAAAATGTCAGGTACGTCGGGGCATTGTCCAGAAAAGAGGACAACATCCCGGACACCCAGAAATAATGGACCGGTTTCTGGACGGCATTGATGAGAAACGCAAACTCACCTTTTGGCCCTGCTTTCAGCAAGAGGAGGCAGGGGATCATGGTAATGAAGATGCCGATAAACAGATAAGCGACTTCAATAATGGGAGCCCATGAAAATTGATTTTCTTCCCTGATTTCCCTGGGGGTAGCCAGAAGTGATCCGATTCCCATGGCGATCAAAAGCCCGTCCCTCAGCCAGTCCTGTACCGCCCGGTGAATGCCCAGGGTGGATACCTCGCCCAGATCCAGGATACCGCTCATCAATACCGAACCCACAATCCCCAGAAGAAAAATAAAATTATAGATCCCCACCAGGCGCAGCGGTTTCTTTTCTCCTTCATCCGGGACCGATGCCTTTTCCTTTTTATAATAATAGGTATCAAGAATAAAATAGATCACCAGGAGAATACCGACGCATAAAAGCATATGGGGTAAGATGTTAAAGGTCCAGAAAAAGCTGACCCCGTGCAGGAATCCTAAAAACAGGGGGGGGTCTCCCAGGGGGGTCAGGGCGCCGCCGATATTGGCCACAAGAAAGATAAAAAACACCACCATAAAGGTTTTGTTTTTCCGGTAATCATTGGCCCTTAATAAAGGCCGGATCATGAGCATGGCTGCTCCCGTGGTCCCCATCCATGACGCGAGAAGGGTTCCGATGAGAATAATTCCCGTGTTCACCAGGGGGGTCCCCCGCAGGGTCCCTTTCAGCAGAATGCCGCCCGACACCGTAAACAATGCCCATAGCAGAATAATAAAGGGAACATAATCAGCCAGAATAATGTGAAGGATTTCATAGATGGCCGTCCCTCTATAGGCATAGATGAACGGAACCGCCATGGAAGCGGCCCAGAAGGCCGAAATCTTGCCGAAATGGTGATGCCAGATATTGGCGGCGACAAGGGGCAACAAGGCAATGGACAACAGCATACATGCAAAGGGGATGCAACTGAGGAGGGGCAGCACTTCCCCAAGATTCACATGGCTGCCGGCAGGTTCATGGGCCTGTTCCTGAACATGCGGCGGGCCGGTTTCCGCCCCCCCTGAAATTCCACCGCCGCCGTGGGCTTTTTCTCCGCCGGGATCTTGTGCAGATGCAGGAGTTAACGATAAAAGAAAAATTAAGAAGAGACTTAAAAACGCCAACCTGTCAAATTTCATCGATCCGTTCCCTCCTGGTTAACTGGGTGTAACGTAACCTTTGAATGTTTGTTTGGTCAATCTCAGGATAATGGTGACCCTTTCTCTGCAATAATGACAATGGAGTAGTACAACCGCTTAAACCGAAATATACCCTCTGACTATTTGATTTGCCTCAGAAAGTCAAGGCGAAAACAGAATATTGATCCCGGACCAGGGCCCACAGAAAGACATTGCAGACCAGCGCCGAAGGATTGTTCCCCTGGCCAGGGGGAGGGTTTTGGAAATGGGTATGGGCTTGAATCTCCCGTTTTATAATCCCGACCGGATCGAATTCGTCTGGGGCCTGGACCCTTCCGTCATCCGGTGGCAAGACAGCCTGAATCCTTTGTGGATGAAGGTCAGCGGCGGCTGCCATCTCAACCGCTCCATATCAGGGCTGATCCAGAACAGCGGCTTTCACATCAACCATATGGACAGCCGGTATATGAGCCCCATCAGACTGATCAGCTATAATTATCTGGGATCGGCCAGTCCCGTATAATCCAATCTCTCTTTGCTGCCAAATTTTTTGTTTGGTAAAAATTCATCAGCCAAGGAACCCTTTATAAAATCGGTAAAAATGTTGCGTTCCCAACCGTCGAAGGGCTGCAAAGCGCTTTGACGGCCTCTGCCTTACACACCATAGATAATTTATTGCGATTGTCCTGAGTATAAAAATTTTCATATCGTTATATCTTAATTGACATAACGATAATAATACTATAATGAAACAGACTATCGAATTCCGGTTTTTGATGGCTGGTATTGAATTTTTTAAAATCGGGGGACAAAAAGCAGACGCCTATTATATAACCAAATCACTATCATGAAAATATGATTATTAGGGAAGATAGCACGAGAACCCCTGGGGGAGGGAAGCATATTCTCATTTTAAATAGTAAGCGACAAATACCCCAATTATTGAACCGATGTTTAACAAAGGGTTTCTCTGCACAAGCCTCCTGAGTGCAGTGAGGCTCAGATTTTCAGCAAATGCTTTTGTCTATGGAATTACCCCCATTCCCTTTAGCACCGAGAGCATAATTGCTGCAGCCATGACAGACCCGGCTTGGCCGCCCGTATTAGCGCCGACAGCATGCATGAGCAGAAAGTTTTGCTTGTTGTATTTCTGTCCTTCGCGCTGAACCACCCTTGCCGCCATGGGATAAGCAGAAATTCCGGCTGCGCCTATCAGCGGATTGATCTTTCCACCGGTCATCACATTCATGAGTTTGGCAAAAAGAACCCCGCACACTGTATCCAGGCAAATCGCCAGAAAACCAAATCCCAGGATCATCAAGGTCTGGGCTGTTAGAAATTTCTGCCCATCCATGGTGGCGCCGATGGAGATACCTAAGAAAAGGGTGACAACATTGGCAATCTCATTTTCAGATGCCTTAGTCAGTCGACTGACAACACCCGACTCTCTCATAAGGTTACCCAGCATGATGGTTGCAAGAAGTGGCAGCCCTTGTGGAGCGATCATTCCGCCAACAATAGTAATGACCAATGGAAAAGCGATGCGGGCATTTTTCGAAACCGGCTTATAGCTTTGGTTGACAGCGTTCATGTTAATGTTGCGCTCTTTTTTTGTGGTCAACAGCCTCATGATGGGCGGCTGGATGACTGGTACCAGAGACATATAGGAATAGGCTGCCACAGACACTGCTCCCAACAGGTGGGGGGCGTACCTGGAGGTCACATAAATGGCTGTGGGACCATCACAGGCCCCGATTACACCAATGGCCACGGCGTCCAGTTGGGGAAAACCAAAGAACAGCGCAAGTCCAATGGTGAGAAAAATGCCGCATTGACCGGCTGCACCGAGCAGGAAAATTTTCGGGTTCTCAAGCAGGGGCCCGAAATCGGTCATGGCACCGATGCCGATGAAGATCAGCAACGGAAAAAGCTCGTTGGAAACACCCATGTTGTAAATGGTGCGTAAAAAGCCATCATCGCCCATTAATCCCGCAAGGGGGATGTTGACCAGAATGGCGCCGAATCCAATGGGCAACAGCAGCATCGGTTCCACATCCTTTTTGATTCCGAGATAGAGCAGAAAAAAACCCACCAAGATCATTACAGGATTGGACCAATGCATATGGACAAATCCGGCTCCCAACCCGCTCATTCCGTTTATGACGGCTTCAAACATTGTTTTATTTCCTTATTCATAGAAATGGTTTGTTTTAAATTCCCTGTTTTATTTTTCTTCCTTAACAGGGAAAATTCTTTTTAAAACCCCCATCAGGAATGCGAAAAAGCCCAAGGTGACCATGGTTCCGCCCATGCCCACGATGATCATTGTCCACCCAAATGTCCAGTTATCCATTTGCCCTCCTTGCGGAATATTCAACCAATCCTGTTGAATCAAATATTAATTGATCTGTTTTCATTTTTCAAATTGCAAATTTCTCATGAGAGAAAGTTTTATCCCGGCATTAAAACCGACGGTAGCCAAGTGGCGATTTGAGGAAACACAAATACCATTACACCACCAAGTAACAGGGCGAGAAGGAATGGATATACGCCAGCGTAAATGGTACCAAATTGTTCCTTTGTTATCTGTTTTACAACAAAAACGCAAATGGCCATGGGAGGAATAACAACTCCCATCATAACGGTAATAGAAATTAAAATACCAAACCACAACGGATTATAGCCGAGTTTAATAATTGCCGGATAAAAAATCGGTGTGGCAAGAATCATGAAGGCCAGATCGTCAATGAAGGAGCCACCGATAAGATAAATCAAAGCAATTAAAACTATAATTAATGATGGAGGCAAGGTCAAACTGATAAGCCAGTCCGCCGTAATCATCGGAATCTTTGTAACCGCAATAAAATGACCCAGAACCGTTGAGCCGGCAATGAGCATCATGACCATGCAGGCAGTCCTGACAGATTCTGAAGTGGATTTAATATAGCCTTTTATTGTAATATCTCTCCGGGCTAAGCTCAGTATAAGAACCAGAAACGTGCCGATACTACCTGCCTCCGTAGGGGTAAAAAAACCGCCCAGAATTCCGCCGATAACCAGAGAAAAAATGGCGACAACAATCAGAACTTCCGGAATGGTTTTGATTCTTTCGCCCCAGGGATATTTTTCACTCTTGGGCCCAACGGAAGGGTTGATTTTACACCAGCCGTAGATGATGCCTACAAAAAAAGTGGCAATCATGAGCCCCGGAAAAATACCGGCAAGAAAAAGCCTTCCAATGGAAAGATCGGTAATAATGCCGTAAATAATAAGGGTAACGCTGGGGGGGAGCAGAATACCGAGGGTGCCTACGGTGGCGACGACTCCTGTGGAGAGTCGCCTGTCATATCCATATCGGTCCATCTCCGGCACAGCCACAAAGGCAAAGGTCGCTGATGTGGCTGCTGATGATCCGCAGATGGCTTTGAAAACGGTGGCCCCTAAAACTGTAGCCATTGCAAGACCACCCGGGATGTGGCCGATAAACCTGTGAGCTGCATCAAAGAGGCGCTTGGCAATGCCGGAGTTGAAAGAGATTTGACCCATTAACACAAAAAGAGGGATAACGGTAAATCCATATGAGTTCAGGACATCATAAAAGTCCTTGGCCAAAAGATTCATAGCCGCATGAAACGAAATCAAATACCCAAAGCCGAGAAACCCCATAATGATCATGGCAAAAGCAAGATCGATCCCGGTCAGGAAAACAAACAAGGTGATCGTTAATACCAATAGGCCTACCTGTACCTCATTCATATGTACCCCCAAACACTTTCACAATGTCGCCTATCATCACCAGGCACTGAACAAAACAGCAAAAGCACAATCCATAAGCAATCGGATAAAAAGGAATCTGGCGAGTCAGGGTCACTTCCCCTGATCTTAAAAGACTACTGGAAAAAAGAAAGAGGTTGTAGCTGATCAATGCAAAGATGGCGATGGTTGCCAATCTGGTTGCGATATTGATAATATTCTGGCCTGTTTTCGGAAATTTTTCAACAAAATCATTAACAAAGATATGATTTCTGAAAACTGAAGTAATAGGCATTCCAAAACCAATGGCAATTGCACCACCCAATCCGACGATTTCAAAGGTTCCGACAATCGGCATTTTAAAATAGCGCAAAACCACGTCTGCAACCGTAAGCAGCATGATAAATGAAAGTGCGGTCCCGGCAACCACATTCATCAATTTGCTTAGTTTTTCAACGAATATAAGATATCTTCCCATACCCCTCCTAATATTAAATACAGATTTAGCACTCGTGACCGGCATCTTATAAGAAAGATCACCATTATATGGTTACATACCATTACAAGTTTCTGGGTCAAAATAAAAAGGAAGGGGTTTGTAAGCTATACCCCTTCCTTTGGGGGTTACTATTTTATTTCCAATACTATTTTTTTAAAAAGTCCAGGCAGAATTTAAGGGCTTCGTCTCCTGGAAGGCCTTTGGCTTTTGCATTTGCCACATATTCATCCAGCATGGGTTTAACTTTTTCAGCCCATTTTGCATCTTCCTCAGGAGTAAGGTTGATAATTTTGTTCCCTTTGGCTTTTACAAATTCCATGCCTTCCGCATCAATTTCATCCCAGACCTTACCCTGCTTTTCAGCCCATTCCTGGTTCACTTCAGTAAAGACTGTCTGTACTTCCGGGGGAAGGGAGGCCCATTTTTGCTTGTTCATGACAACAAATAAAGCAGTGGAATAGGCTGAAGCATAGTTTAAGGTCGAGGATGAAACAACTTCCCCCCATTTCCAGCCCTTCAAGGCTTCCATGGGCCCCACAGAACCCTCTACGACACCCGTACGAAGGGCCTCATAGGTTTCCGGCATGGTTGTACCAACGGGTACGCCGCCCAATGCGGTAACGATCTTATTGGCAATACCCGATGCCCGGATCTTTTTTCCTTTAAAATCATCAAGTGTTGAAATCGGGGTTTTCGAATGTATAAATCCTGGTCCATGGGCCGTAAGGTACATGACCTTCACTTCATCCAATTCTTTGGGTTGAAATTTGGCGTAGAGGGCATTGACCAATTCCGTTGCCTGGACACCATTCTTATAACCCAGCGGCAGGTCAATCACTTCAAGAAGAGGAAATTTCCCTCTTGAATAGGCAAAAACGCTGAACCCGATGTCGGCTATCCCTGTAACCACGCTGTCATAGGTTTGGGCTGCCGGAGTTAATGTGCCTCCTGGAAAATAAGAAACCACAACCTTGCCGTTGGTCCTTTTTTCAATCTCTTTACACCAGCTCTCTGCAAGGATACTGTTTTTGTGCGCTGCCTGGAAAAAGTTAGAATAATTGAGTTTAATCGGCCCATCGGCTGCTGAAGAGGCAGCGGGAAATGAAACATGGAAAATAAAAACAAAAAGAATGGCTGAAGCTAACACTACTGAAAACTTTTTCATTAAAATTTCCTCCTGAGGTTAAAGATTAATATCACTTTGACTTAGACATATATCTCCATCCTTGCTCTTAGGAGATAAATGGTATGAAGACACAGGCAGAAAAAAAACAATTCTGCCATAATAACCAGAAGAAATACTGAAGTTGACAAGTACGGATACATTTTATCCCTATCCTGATATTGTCTCAGGCTGCGTTTTTTTTAAACACATATCCTGGCGAAGCTTGAAATTTATAATCCGGGGGGTTCTATCTCAGTTTTCAGATGTGGTCAAACGTTCACTTATGATTTTTTTGATAGTATTTACATAAAATATTCAGTTGCAAATACCAAGGACATGTAAAACAATAGCTTCAATGTGAGGGGAAAAATCGTCTAAGGGGTGTTTCCCTTCATTTTTCATGAACTGCTCCCCAATAAACGTTCCGGGGTTAAATAAAAATTGCTCCACGAAATACTTTCCACAATGACTCATATCTGCCAACCAGATCAAAACTGTAGTCGCTTAGCGCCCACATATTGACCAAGCCTTGAATCATTCCGAATAATCCGATGGAAGCAGCTTCCAGATTGATGTCTTTTCTAATTAATCCTGCTTCAATACCTTTTGAAAGAAGGATTTTAAGTTGGTCTATATAGTTATTAATGCCTTCTGTCACCTGCATATTAATTTTTTTATCTCCAAAGCTGATGATCTCTGCTATAACCTGAAATGAAATTCCTTTTCTCTGTTCAATGGAAGAAAGATGCATTTTTAAAACAAAATCTATGAAATCGCCTCCTTCAAAAACATTGTTGTCGACGGCATCGATATCTTTGATTAAACCTTTTATAATATCTCTGGCCAAAAATTCAAGAACCTCTCCTTTGCCTTTAAAATGTCTATAAATTGCAGCCTCCGATAGGTTAACTTCCTTTGCAATATTTCTGATGCTGACATGCTCACTTCCATGTTTGATAATTAACTTCCTAACAGCGCTGACAATTTCTTTTTTCCGAACATCTGTGCTTTTATGTATTCGAATCATGATATCCGCCTTGGAGTAAAAAATGCGCTATTCTATTCTAAAAGCAAGTGACAAACAATTGATTTTTCATATTTTATTGGGATCCGGTATATTATCCTTCTATAGGTAACCGGCGGGCAGGCCACTGGCAGATATGCAGATACCATCGGCTTATTGCTATTGACTATGTGGAAAAGAGAAGTCATCAACCTGTTGAAACGACAGTGGGAAAATATCTCTTTGATCAGAAATCCGGGTAAATTGCACCTGGTAAGGCTTGAGCGTATTTTCGGATTCGGAATGTAATTCTGATTAAAAAAATCTCTTACCGGGCAATGACCTTTAATCAGCCCTGAATCACAGATTAGGGTCTGGGTTTCTGATTTTTAATCGTTCTTTGGTCTTCGGGCAGGGCTGCCGGTACGGGCGCGCATTTGCCACAGGATTCTTCGGTGAGAAAATTGATGAAATACCTTGCCACGTCCACCATGCAGGTATTGGTAATCTTGCCCACGAGGGAGAAGATCTTGGTGCCCTTGCTGGACTCGGTGCCGATGGAGGGGAACCAGTCGGCCCCGTTATTGATGATCAGGGGCACATTGGCCCAGGTCTCGACGTTGTTGAGGGCCGATGGTCTTTCCCAGAGGCCTTTGACATTGGACCGGACATATTTGGGCCGGGGTTCCCCGGCTTTTCCTTCCAGGGAGGCCATGAGGGCCGTGGATTCTCCGCAGACAAAGGCGCCAGCCCCCTTGGTGCACATGGGCCTTAACCTCAAAAAAGACGGAACTCTGCCTATGCTTCTCCCCGGCCGGGGAAAATATCCTTAAAGACGTCGTCATCGGCCCGGATGCACCGGTCTTTCAATTCCCGGTAGCATTCCATCAGGGCCCTGCCCTCATCGGTCAGTTTTGTTCCCGTAATCTTGTCGGCCAGGACCACGGGCTTTCCGAAATTTTTTTCCGTGGACTTGATCTTGCTCCACACGCTTTTATAGGACATTTTCAGCTCTTTGGCGGTCTGGTTGATGGACCCTGTCCGGTCAATGGATTCAAGGATGGCCAACCGGCCTGAACCCATGATGATGCCGCCGTCGTCGGCAATAAGAAACTGGCTGGATCTGAGCTTCATTTTTCGCCTTTATTTCAGATTGTCTTTTTCATTCTCCCCCTTATACATGCTTTTAAATTCGGTGTATATGGTTTTAGCCCTTCAAAACCGGCCGGATCTATTTTTAAAAAAAAACAAACCGCCCCTTGACCTTATGTTAATCATAACATAAGGTCTATCCATGAACCATCCGAACCCCAAAAACCCTGGAAAGACTCCATGGAAGATTTTGAAACCCTTCTGAAAGGATCGGCCGCCGCCCACGGCCACCTCTGCCCCGGACAGGTGGTGGGGGTCCGCATGGCCATGGAGGGATGCCGGCTTCTCGGCCTGGACAACCCGAGGGAACTGCCCCAGATCAAAAGCCTCATCGTGTATGTGGAAATGGACCGGTGCGCCACCGATGCCATTTCCTTTGTCACCGGCGTGAAATTGGGCCGGAGGTCCCTGAAATTCATAGACAACGGCATCATGGCCGCCACCTTTGTCCATCTTGAGACGGGCAAGGCCTTCAGGATCGTATCCCGGGAAACCGCCAGGGATCTGGCTCACACCTATGCCCCGGAAATCGGGGATAAACACCAGCAGCAACTGGAAGCCTATAAGCGAATGAGTCTTGAGGACCTGTTCCGCATTGAAGAAGTCCGGGTAACGGTAAAGGCCTCGGATATGCCCGGCCCCACACGGTTCAAAGCCGTCTGCCAAAACTGCGGTCAGGTGGTCCGGGACAAGCGGGAAGTCATGAAAAACGACCGGATCCTCTGCAGGCCCTGCGCCCTGGGAACCTATTACCAACCCGTCACTCCACAAGGAAAGAAACATGTGTAAAACCAGAAGAGACCCGGCCTTCAGAACCATACCCGTTGAAGAGGCCGTGGGCGCCACCCTGGCCCATGACGTGACCGAGGTCATTTCCGGAGAATCCAAGGGCCCGGCCTTTAAAAAAGGCCATAAAATAAGTTCCGGGGATTTGTGCCGGCTCATGCGCATGGGCAAAAACAATCTCTATATTCTGGATCTCGCCGCCGATGAGGTCCATGAAGATGACGCCGTGCTGGAGCTGGCCGCTGCCCTGTCAGGACCCGGTGTCACCTTTTCCGCTTCTCCGGCGGAGGGAAAACTGGAACTGAGGGCCGACTATCCCGGTCTGTTCAAGGTCAAGGTTCAGGCCCTGGAAGAATTCAATATGCTCCGGGATGTGATGTGCGCTTCCATCCACACCCATGCGGCCGTCAAAGCAAACCAGAGCCTTGCGGCCACCCGGGCCATCCCCCTGGTGATTCACCGGACCGACCTTGATGCCGCCGTAAATTTTGCCCGGGAGAATTACCCTATTTTCAGCGTCAAAATCTTCCAGCCGCTGAAAATCCGGCTCATCATCACCGGGAATGAGGTCTATAAGGGACTGATCCAGGACCGTTTCAAGGCCATTGTAGAGCAGAAGACAACGGATTTGGGGGCCGTCATGGAAGAAGCCGTCATCCTTCCCGACGACCGGGACATGATCAGCCGACAGATCCGGAACTATCTTGAAAAGGATACCGACCTCATCATCACCACCGGCGGCATGTCCGTGGACCCCGACGATGTGACAAAGGCCGGGATTGAGGATTCGGGCTTTGAACAGATCCACTATTCCGCAGCCGTGCTTCCGGGGGCCATGTTCCTTTTGGGATATCATAAAAATACGGCCGTCATGGGGCTTCCGGCCTGCGGCCTCTATCACAGGACCACGATTTTCGACCTGATCCTGCCGAGAATCATGGCCGGGGAAAAACCGGGACCGAGGGATCTGGCCCGCCTGAGCCACGGCGGTCTCTGCCTCAACTGCAAGACGTGCAGGTTTCCTGCCTGTTCCTTTGGAAAATCAGGATAATAAAATACAGGCGGATGACTTTGCATTTTATACGATATGGACAGAAATACACCTTGATCCCCACAGAAAGATCATAATTTGAGGAAATTGAAATGAAAAAAATAGGAACTGTTTATCTTTTAATCGCTTTACTTTACACAGGACTATCTTCTTTTGCCGTTTCAGCTTCAGCAAAAGAAATCACCGTATCGGCATCCATTGTCCTCAAAAACGCATTTGAGGAAATCGGCAAACGCTATGAATCCAACACCAACACCGGGTGCGTCTTCAATTTTGGAGCCGCGGGAAACCTTCTCAAGCAGATTGCCGGAGGAGCCCCTGTGGATGTCTTTGCCTCTGCCGCAAAAAAATTTATGGATGAGGCCGACAGTGAAGGGCTGACTATTGCCGGCACCCGTGCCGAATTCACCTCGAACAGTATGGTTCTGGTTGTTCCGGCCGGTTCAAAAACAGCTCTCAATTCCTTTGAGGGATTGAATTCCGCAACGATCAAAAAGATTGCCGTGGGAAACCCAAAGACTGTTTCAGCCGGAGAATATGCCGAAGATGTGTTCCATTTTTATAAGATTTCCGCTTCCATTCAAGATAAATTCATTTACACGGAAAATGTACGGCAGGTTCTGGATTATGTGGCCAGAAACGAAGTGGATGCAGGCGTTGTCTTTGCCACGGATGCCGCTGTCCGGACAAAAGAGGTAAAGATCGTGGCTGCGGCCCCTGAAACAAGCCATAAACCGGCTGTTTATACCGTAGCCGTGGTCAAGGGGTCAAAATATGAGGCCGAGGCCAGAGCCTTCATCGCCCTGCTTCTTTCCGGCGAAGGTCAGGCCGTTCTCAAAAATTATGGTTTTAAAGCTGTTCGATAGGGCTTGACATGGAATCCGTTCTTTTTTCCGTGCGCCTGTCCCTGCAGGTGGCCTGCCTGTCAACCCTCCTGATCGTAGTGACCGGGATACCCATAGCCTATCTCCTGGCCCGGAAAGCGTTCAGGGGCCGGGAGGTGCTGGACATGATCTTCACCCTGCCCCTAGTGCTGCCGCCTACGGTCACGGGCTATTATCTGATTATCATTTTTGGCAGAAACGGACTCCTGGGCGGCTTTATTTACCAATGGACCGGGTGGACCATCATGTTCACCTGGTATGCAGCCGTGCTCGCCTCCTATGTGGTGGCCCTGCCCCTCCTGATCAAGACCGCCAGGGCCGCCATTGAATCCGTCGATAAAAATCTCATCAATGCCTCTTACACCCTGGGGCATTCCGAAATCAACACGGCCCTGAAGGTGATTCTTCCCCTTGCCAAACGGGGGGTTATCGCCGGGGCCGTGCTCGCCTTTGCCCGTTCCATGGGAGAATTCGGGGCCACCCTCATGCTGGCCGGAAACCTGCCGGGCAAGACCGAGACCATGCCCATTGCCATCTACAGCCTGTCCAACAGCGGAGAATGGAACAAGGCCCATGGGCTGGTAATGCTCATGACCCTGATATCCGGGCTTTTTCTCTACATTGCCAACCGGTATTCAAAAAGGACATTCTGATGGGGCTTTACGTCAATCTGCAAAAAAAGGTCAATGGATTTTCTCTGGGCATTGAATGGGAAATCGGCCATGAACCGGCTGTGCTCTTCGGGTTTTCCGGGGCCGGGAAATCCATGACGCTTCAGTTGATTGCCGGGCTTATGAAACCGGATTCCGGAGTTGTCCACCTGGACGACACCCTGTATTTTGATTCCCTGTCCAAAACGGATCTGCCTCCCCAGAAAAGGCTGTTCGGCTATGTGTTCCAGGACCTGGCCCTCTTCCCCCACATGACGGTATGGCAGAACATCCTCTACGGGGCCCCCCTTCTCTCCGGAAATGAAAAGGCAGACCGGGCCCATGACCTGATCCGGTCCTTCAAACTCTCCGGGCTTGAGAAAAGATACCCGTCCGAGATATCCGGGGGGCAGAAGCAGCGGGTGGCCTTTGCCCGGGCCCTGATCCGGCGGCCCAGGATGCTGCTCCTGGATGAGCCCTTTTCCGCCCTGGACCGTCCCCTCCGCCTGGAGATGCGGGATTTTTTAAAAGAGGTACGGGAAACCTTCAATATCCCCGCCATCCTTGTGACCCATGATTTTGACGAGGCCGCCGCCGTCTCGGATCAGATCATCATTTATGAACATGGCAGAATCACCCAGACAGGCTCCCCCGAGCAGGTTAAAACCGCTCCGGCCAACGGCTATGTATCCCATCTGATTTCAAGCTGATCCCTGCTTCCCCCAATCGGGTTTCGTTACAACACCAGCACCAAGACGAGCCGGGGCCGCATTATTTTCTGATCTCAAAGGCATCCACCGTTTCTTTGGCCAGGGTATAGGCCCGATACTGCAAGATATTGTCTTCCACCCGGACGGACTGGAAGCTGATGGTGCGGGACAGGGTCCTGGCCATGAGATGGTCATACCGGTCGCCGGGCGGATAAAATTTAGGCCCGCTGTTGGAAATGATATAAACAACTCCCTTATCTTTTTCGGAAACGGGCTGGTGATTTTTCAGGGAAACGGTCCGGGCATAGCCGTGGTCATGGCCCTGGAGGACCAGATCAACGGAATGCCGGTCAAAAACGGGAACCAGAAGATCCTGGAAATCGGTATGGGTTTTGCGCTGTGAAATGGGATACGCGGGCTGGTGGATGACCACAATGGTCCAGGCTTGTGGGTTGTTGGATAAAACGCCTTCAAGCCAGAGGGCCTGTTCCGGAATTTTTTCATTCCCGTTCAACACCACCACCCGCAGGCCCTGGTAATCAAAGCGGAACACGGTTTCCTCAAGGCCTTCGGGCCCGTTCTCCGGCAGGGTGAACTGGGGCCGCCACAGGGAAGTGATGCGGCGCTGGTCGGCCGTGGTTTTCCGCGGGTCCGGGTATTCGTGGTTGCCCGCCGCAGGAACCAGGGGCATCGTCCGGGAGATCCATCCCAAGGCTGAAAAAAAATCACCCCAGAGCCGGTCATCGGGACCGTTGTCCACCATGTCCCCGGCAAAGAGCCAGAACCTGGCCTCGGGCTCTTTCTGAAAAGCCACCCTGAAAACCTGGGAACACATGGAGAACACCTCTTCCTGGACATCTCCGAAATACAGAAAGGTAAAGGGCTCCGGCTGGTCCTGGGCGGTTTTGAACTGGTTCCATTCGCTCCAGGCCGGGTCCTCCCCCACCCGGTAGGCATAGACTGTTCCCGGAAGCAGGCCGCTAAAGACAACGGAATGCTGAAAAACACCGGTTTTGTCATCCAGGGCCACGGGGGTGGAAAGGGCCGGAAAGGCCCCTGGCCTGATCTCCGGGTTCAGGAGATCCGATACCGGGATGATTTCAGCCCTGGGGGAAAGGCCTTTCTCCCTTGTCCGCCAGGTAACGGCCTGGCTGCTGAAAGGGGTTTCGGTAAGATTCAGAATGATCCGTTCGGGAAGGGCCGCATCCCCGGCAAGGCCCCGGCCGGCACACAGGAGTAGACAAAGGCCTGCAACGATCATATAGCTTTTTATCCGTGGAAATCCTGTCATTTGACCCTCCTTTTCATGGGTTGTCCTTTTCCCTGTCTTGTTCCCTGTCGTAGACCATACCGCCGCAGTCTTAAAAAAGAAAGTTTTTCCTCTTTATCCGTTCTTGACAAACCCGGCAACCCATACTAAATAGAATCGTTATGTCAGTCAAGGCATAACCATAAACCATAAATTTCGACGCCCTGCCTGGACGGGAAGCGGGCATACAGATATAATGGATGCGTTTTGATCCATTCATGCAAAGGGGGCTTATATGCGTCATCCGGAAATCGATACATGGAACGGAAAGGCCCGGGACCCGGATCTATCCGTTCTGGATATGGAAAAGTGGCCGGGGCGGACGACACTCAGGGCCATCATGGGATGGAACGGCATCAAAGTCTGGGATAAGACCGTGGATGCTGTGGCTCTCCTGGCCGCCTATCTGGAAAAGACCAAAGATGAGTCCTGCGGCCAATGCACCCCCTGCCGCCTGGGCACCGTGCAGATGGCGGGCCTGGCCAAAGGCCTGACACAAGGCCGGGGCAAGACCGAGGACCTGACCCGCCTTAAATTTCTGGCCGTCCAGATCAGCCGGACCGCCCGGTGCGATATCGGCCGGACCCTGGCCCGCCCGGTTCTGGACCTGATGGAATCCTTTAGCAAAGATTTTGAGGCAGCAGCCAGGGGTACAAAAAGGGTGGAAGAGGGCCAAGCGTATACCTCCCTGGTCACCGCCCCCTGCGTGGCCGCCTGCCCCTCCCATGTGGATGTCCCCTTTTACCTGGAAAACATCCGCATGGACCGCTGGTCGGAAGCCATGGACAAGGTGCGGGAGGACTGCCCCATGCCCGGCACCATCGGCCGGGTCTGCGTGCGGCCCTGTGAAACCCGATGCCGGCGGGGCAACCTGGATGAGGCTTTGGCCATCAAAGGATTGAAACGCTTTCTGGCGGACCGGGAAATGGAGGGAAAACTGACTCCAAAGCCCTTGGCTCCGCCCAAGCGGCCTGAACGAGTGGCCATTGTGGGTGCGGGCCCGGCCGGTCTTTCCTGCGCCTATTACCTGGGACGCCAAGGCATAAAAACCACCATTTTCGAGGCCCAGGAAGGTCCGGGTGGCATGGCGGCCTACGGTATTCCGTCCTACCGCCTTCCCAGGTCAGTCATCGCCCACGAGGCCGCCGGAGTCGAAGCCCTGGGAGCCGTCATCCGATATAATACCCGTGTGGGCCGGGACATCACCCTGGAAGACCTGGCCGGACAGGGGTATAAGGCCGTGTTCGTAGGAGCCGGCGCCCCCGGTCCCACCCGCATGAACTGCAAGGGGGAGGACCAGGGGTATGAGAATTTCATGCCCGGTGTGGATTTCCTGGCCCGGGCCGCCCGGGGGGAAAAACCCCTTAACGGCGACCGGGTGGCGGTGGTCGGCGGCGGCAACGTGGCCATGGACTGTGTCAGAACCGCCCGGCGCCTGGGTTTTACCGATGTGAACCTCATCTACCGCCGCACGGAAGCCGAGATGCCGGCCGATGCCCTGGAAATTAAGGAAGCCCGGGAAGAAGGCGTGAATTTCCACATGCTCATGGCCCCCATCGAGGTCCAGGCCGATGCCGACGGAAAGGTCTCGGGCCTCAAATGCCTGCGCATGGAACTGGGAGAACCGGACAAAAGCGGCCGGCGGCGGCCCGTGCCCATTGAAGGCTCGGAATTTGTCATAGCCTGCGACGCCGTCATCCCGGCCATCGGCCAGGCCTGCGCCGTGGACCAATTCCTGCCCCAGGCCGTGGTCAGTGAATGGAACACCCTGGTGGCGGATAAAACCACGGGCCAGACCCAGGTGCCCCATATCTTTGGCGGCGGAGACTGCGCCACCGGGCCGGATATCCTGATCCGCGCCCTGGCGGCCGGCAAATACGGGGCTAAATCCATTGTCCGTTACCTGGACACCGGGGATTGCACGCCCGGGCCTGAAGACCTGATGGAAGCCCTGACCGGAAATCCGGCCCTGTTTGAAACCGACCCGCCCCTGCCTTACCCCGGGGTGACCCGGCGGGAGGAAGCTTCGGTTCTGGCGCCCGAAACCCGGATTCAGAGCTTTGACGAGGTGGAAGCCGGATTATCCCCGGCCCAGGCCAGACAGGAGGCCAACCGCTGCCTTCGCTGTTACCGTATTCTTGTGGCTGCCCTCTAAGGGAGAGTGGACTATTTTAAGATGAAAGGAATCCAAATGCCGATTCTCAGCATTAACCATAATAGCCTGGAATTCCAGCCGGGCATGACCATTCTGGAAGTGGCCCGGAAAAACAATATCCATATCCCGACCCTGTGCCATTTGGCCGGTTGCACGCCCACGGGCCAGTGCCGGATCTGCGTGGTGGAAGTGGGCGGGACCGACGAGCTTTTACCGGCCTGCGAGACCCCGGCCGGTGAAGGCATGAAGATCATGACCCACAGCCCCGGGGTTCATGAAGCCAGGAAAACCATCATCGAGATGCTGGTGGCCTCCGGAGCCCATAACTGCCTGGTCATGCAATCTCCGGCCGATTCCTGGAATTCCGACCAGAAGGGCATCATGGAACAGCCATGGCACGGCGGCCTTTGCCCGGCCTATGGTGACTGCCGCCTCCAGGACCTGGCCGTTGAATACGATGTGCATGTAAAAGAGGACCATCTGGCCTGGGAAGGCCATCCCCTGGATGACGCCACTCCCATCATTGTAAGGGATTTTTCCCGGTGCATCCTCTGCGGCCGGTGTGTTCAGGCCTGCAACGACGTCCAAGTCAACCTGGCCATTACCCCGCCCTGGGGCCGCCGGGCCGACCATCCGGAAGGCTGGTATCCGGCTGCGGATTACGAGGCCTGCACCCATTGCGGGGAATGTGTCCAGGCCTGTCCGGTGGGCGCCCTGTTTGACCGGAAGAGTTTCGGAAAAGCCCTGGCCAACGAGATGGACCACATCCGGACCACCTGCCCCTATTGCGGGGTGGGCTGCCAGCTCCTGCTCCACGTCAAGGACGGAAAAATCCTCAAGGTCACGGGGGTGGAAGACGGATCTCCCAACAAGGGCAGACTCTGCGTCAAAGGCCGGTTCGGCTTTGATTTCATTTATTCCGAAGAACGGCTGACAAGCCCTTTGATCAAGGAAAACGGAGAATTCAGGAAAGCCTCCTGGGATGAGGCCCTGGACCTGGTGGCCCAAAAATTTACAACCATCATCCAAGAAAGCGGTCCCGACGCCCTGGCCGGGGTTTCCTGCGCCAGGAGCATCAACGAAGACTCCTACCAGATGCAGAAACTGTTCAGGGCCGTGTTCAAAACCAATAATATTGATCACTGCGCCCGAACGTGACATGCCCCGTCTGTCGCCGGGCTGGCGACCACATTCGGATCAGGCGCCATGACCAATTCCTTTTCGGAATTTGCCAAGGCAAAACTCTTTCTGGTCATCGGGTCCAATATGACCGAGGCCCATCCCGTGGCCGCCACCTTTTTGAAAAATGCGGTGCAAAACGGGGCCCGGCTCATCGTGGTGGACCCCAGGAAACACAGGCTCACGGATTTTGCCGATATCCATCTCCAGTTAAAGGTCGGCTGTGATATCGCCCTTCTCAACGGCATCATGCATGTGCTGATCAAAGAAGATCTCTATGACAAGGATTTTGCCCTGAACAAATGCACCGGGTTCGAGGCCCTGGAAAAAACCGTTGCCGAATATCCACCACAGCGGGCTGCGGAAATCTCCGGAGTGGATGAAGACACCATTATCCGGACGGCCCGGCTCCTGGCCTCCATCAAACCGGCCATGGCCTGTTATACCCTGGGCATTACCGAGCACACCTGCGGAAAAAACAATGTCATGACCGTTGCCAATCTTCAGATGCTCCTCGGCAACCTGGGCATGGAACTGGGCGGGGTCAATCCCCTCAGGGGCCAGAACAATGTCCAGGGCGCCTGTGACATGGGAGCCCTGCCCAATGTATTCCCCGGCTACCAGAGGGTGGATGACCCGGCGGCAAGGAAAAAATTCGAGTCGGCCTGGCAGGTGACGGATCTTCCGGACAAGCCGGGCCTCATGATTCCCGAGATGATGCACGGCCTGACCAACGGCAAGGTCCGGGGGTTTTATATCTTCGGCGAAAACCTGGCCAACACGGAACCGGATATGAACAAGGTGGCTGAGGAACTTTCTTCGGCCGAATTCATCGTGTGCCAGGATCTCTTTCTCACGGAAACCACCCGGTTCGCCCATGTGGTGTTGCCGGCGGCGGCCTGGAGTGAAAACAACGGCACCTTTACCAACAGCGAACGACGGGTGAGCCGGGTCCGCACGGCCAGCCCGCCCCCGGGCCAGGCCAAACCCAACTGGTGGATATTCAAGGAAATTGCAAAGCGCTTCGGCCATGACTGGCCCTCCTCCAGCGGCAAAGAATTATGGGACAATGAAATCAGCATCCTGGCCCCGGCCCTGGGCGGCATCAAATACGGCCGCATTGAACAGGACGGCCTTCAATGGCCCTGCCCCACCCCGGATCATCCCGGCACCGCCTTCCTGCACAAGGATGGGAATTTCACCCACGGCAAGGGCGTTTTCATGCCTGCCGACTGGACTCCCCCGGCCGAAGTGCCCGATGCCCAATACCCCTTTGTCCTCAGCACGGGAAGAAGGCTTTACCATTACCACACCCGGACCCAGACCGGCCGGTGCGATGGGCTCAATGACCTTCTGGGGGAAGAACGGGCCGATATTTCCCAGACCGACGCCGCGCAACTGGGCATCACCCAAGGAGAGCGCATCCGGGTGAAATCCCGGCGGGGGGAGGTCTGCGTCACCACCCATGTCACACCGGAAGTGCCGCCGGGAATGGTCTGGATGGCCTTTCATTTTACAGAAGGCAATGCCAACTGGCTCACCCACGCCGCCCTTGATCCCTTTACCCTGACGGCGGAATACAAGGCCTGCGCGGTTCAGCTTGAAAAAATAACCTGATCCGGGGTTTACTGCCGGAACCGCCCCAGAACCGGGTAATGGTCCGACGGGTAGCGGCCGGAAAAAGAATCCGTGATGATCTTTCTTTGGCGCAGTTCCATCCCGCGGTACAGGATCCAGTCAATATGTTCCAGGGTTTCTTCCCCCCTGAATTGATGAAAGGTGGTGGCATGCCCCTTGTCAAAGACTTCGGCGAACCCCTCTGCCCTGAAGACGGCATCGGCTTTTCCGCCGGGGTTTGCATTAAAATCCCCGGTGATGACCACGGGGCAGTCCGGCGGAAAGTCGGACAAAAAATCCATGACCAAATGGGCGCTTTTTTCCTGAACGGCCTCGTCAAAATCAAAATGGGTATTGACCATAATGATCCTGCGGGAATCCTTTTCAAAAAGACCGATGACGCATTGCCGGGGCCATTTGCTGCCCGGCAGCCGGGATTCGGCCTGGGGTGTATCGCTGATGAAATGATGCCCGTGCCTCAGGCAGGTCCAGGATTTGTGGTAAAAGATCAGATTGCTCTGCCACCGCTCCCTGTCGGGATTGTGCCAGCCGATGACATCATGACCGTCCAAATTATTTATCAAAAACCGGGTCTGGAAATGATTGGCCTCCTGGATGCCCAGAAAGCTTGCCGGATACCGCTTGAGCACCTCGGCAAACATAGCTTCCCTGTTTTGCCATGCGTTTTCCCCGTCCTCGGCCAGGCCGAACCTAAGATTCATGGTCATGACGGAGAATTCATTTTCCTGTGGAAATCCGGTTTCCGCCATTTCCGCCTCCGGGGGGTCTGCTGTCTTCACCCGTCCCGGTTCCCCTTATTTTTCCCGCCTGCGAAGCACGGTAACCGTTTCTCCCCCGACTCCCCAATTGTCCGTATCCACTTCGTCAATGACCACAAAGGTGGTTTTCGGATTTTTCCCCAGGACCCTGAAAAGCAGATCCGTGGCGCCTTTGATCAGCTCGGCCTTCTGCTCTGCGGTCACTCCTTCATTTGTAATTTTGATGTTCACATAGGGCATTGTCGTCTCCTTTGAATTGTAATGTTAAACAATGACGTTCTCAAACATCTGAACAGGTTTTGCTGATGTCACAAGTCTTGTCATAAGTTTGTCATAAGTTTGTCATAAGTTTCCGTCATCAGGTGCCGCAAGTTTGTACCCTTAAAAATCGGCCATTCGTTCGACAATTCCGGTCTCTTTGGCATGATCACGGCGGATGACAACCGCATGGAAAGCAAGAGAATGACAATCCCTCATCCTGAATAAAAAATTTCATATCACTGTTTTTAGGAGTACGCAAAGCTTAAATTGACTTATTCTGAATTCCCCCGGCGTTTCACAAAAAAATTATTTTTTTTGGACGGGGGAGGAGAACACAATGGCGGTTTTGGTCTCTCCGAAGCGGCCCAGTTTTTGAACCAGGGTGTTCAATTGGGGGATGGAGCCCGAGACCACTTTCAGGAGCAAAGATTCATGGCCGCTGATATGATGGCATTCAAGGATTTCTTCTTGTTTTCCGGCAAAGGCGTAAATTTTCGGATAATTCTCCGGCCGGGTGGTCAAGGTGATAAAGGCCATGATGTCCCGGCCGAAGACACCGGGGTTGATGTCCGCATGATAGCCCCTGATGATGCCGGCTGCCTCCATTTTATACACCCGGTCCGCCACGGCGGGCGAGGACAGCCCCACCCGTCTGCCGATTTCACTGAAACCGGATCGGGCATTCTTCTCAAGTTCCCGCAGGATGTTCATGCCGATGGCGTCCACCGGACTTTCAAATTTAGCCTTCATTGCCCGTCATTCCTTAAATTATTAATCCCACGCCCTTTTTAAACTTAAAACCGCCCTTTTCTCATCGGGTGTGATCCTATATCATAATGGACAATTAAGAATGATTCAATTTTAAATGAGGAATAAAATGATACCCTTGCTGAACGGAATGCTGACCGGTTTGTTTCTTCAATTGGCCCTGGGACCCGTATTTTTCTATATTCTCGGAATCACCGTCGAGAGCATTTACATCAACAGCCTGTCCGGCATCCTGGCCGTCACCCTTGCCGATTATATTTATATTGTCCTCTCCCTCATCGGGATCGGCAGATTGCTTCAGGAAGATAAAATAAAAAAAATCTTCGGGATCATCAGCTCCATCATCCTGATCCTCTTCGGAGTAATGATTTTATATAAGGGACTGGTCTTTATCAATGACCCCGGACAGGCCGGGGGTGCTGCATGGACCCCCTTTCGCAGCTTTACCTCCTGCTTTGTATTGACCCTGTCCAGCCCGCTGACCATCGTCTTCTGGAGCAGTGTATTTTCCGCCAAGGCCATTGAAAAAAATTATAAAAAGAAACAACTGGTGATATTTGGAATCGGCACCGGTTTGTCCACCTTTCTTTTTTTATCTTTCAGCATGATGATCCTGTCTTTATTAAAATCCAATATCCCGGACTTGATGGTACAGGTTTTAAACTGTATTGTGGGTTTTGTGTTAATCTATTATGGAATCACCAGAACGGTCAAAACCATAAAAAACAGATAGGGAAGATACCCATGAAAACCGATTTATCAATCCACTGCCTGAATGTCGGGGACTTTGCCGTCAACACCTATATTGTGGCCTGCCCTGAAACCCGGGAAGGGGTGATCATTGATCCCGGCGGCGAGGATGAAAAAATCATCCGGGTGATCAATGACAACAAAATCCTTCCCCGGTATATCATCAATACCCACGGGCACCGGGACCATGTCCACGGCAATGCTTCCCTGTCCCGCCACTACAGGATTTCCACGGCCATGCATGTGGCGGATCAAGCCTTTTATAAAGAGAAAAACCTTGCCATAGATATCGGCCTTCATGATGGGGATATCCTGACCGTGGGCAGCCTTGACATCAAGGTGATTCACACCCCCGGCCATACGCCCGGGTCCGTCTGCCTGTATGTGGGCGACTGCCTTTTCTCCGGGGATACCCTGTTTGTGGGAAATGCGGGACGGACGGATCTCCCCGGCGGAGACCTGGACACCCTCATCCGTTCCATCCAGGAACGGATCATTGTCCTGCCCCCGGAGACCCGCCTTTATCCGGGCCATGATTACGGGCCCACCCCCTTTTCGACCCTGGGCAGGGAGATAAAAGAAAATATCTATATCACGGATTTTATGTGAGCCTTTCCGTCCATCCCTGAAATCACCCTTTCATCCCTTTTTTTTGTCCCTTCGTCTCACCGGCGTTGAAGCCCTTCCTTTGTTTCGTCTATGATCCCGTTCAACACATGGACATATCCTTTATTCAACAGGAGGAAGAATGAAACTCATAGAACTGCAACGCATCACCAAGCATTACCATCTGGGCCAAACCCCCATGACGGCCCTGAAAGACGTCAGCCTCAGTTTTGACAAGGGCGAGTTCACGGCGGTCTGGGGCCCTTCCGGGTCCGGGAAAACCACCCTTTTAAACCTCATCGGCACCATTGACGAACCCAGTTCCGGAAAGGTTCTCATCCATGGGGAGGATGTGTCAAAAATGTCCGACAACCGGAAATCCGAATACCGGAACAAAAAGATCGGGTTTATTTTCCAGAATTTCAATCTGATCCCGGTCCTGAACGCTCTTGAAAACGTCATGCTGCCCTTGCAGATCCGGAATGAAAAAACCCGGTCGGCCAAATCCAGGGCCATGGACCGGCTCAGCCAGGTGGGTCTGGAACACCTGGCCCTGAACCGGCCGGACATGATGTCCGGGGGCCAGCGCCAGCGGGTGGCCATTGCCCGGGCCCTGGTCACGGACCCGGAAGTGGTGGTCGCCGACGAACCCACGGCCAACCTGGACCTGGCCACCTCCATGGGCATCATGGACATCATGCAGAAACTCAACCAGAGCGAAGGCGCCACCTTTTTGTTTTCCACCCATGACCAGAGGCTGCTGGACCGCATGACCCGGCTGGTGAGGCTTGAAGACGGCTGCATTGCAGATGGGCCCGCAAATTAAAGGAGAAACATCATGAATATTTTCACACACTGGATCAAACTGGCCTTCCGGAATATTTTAAAAAGCCGGCGCAGAACCTTTGTCACCCTCATGGCCGTGGGTTTCGGCTTCGCCTCCATTGCCCTGTTCCAGGGCTATATCCACAGCATCTATGAGGGCCTCCGGGCCTCGGCCATCCACGGCTCCGGCATCGGCCACCTGACCCTTTACGCCAAGGGGTGGGAGGCCCACGGCAAATCCGACCCGGAAGCCTATATGATCACGGGTCCGGACATGGAAAAAATCATGGCCCTGGCCCGGGAAAACCCCCACGTGACCCTGGCAAGCCCGAGACTGTCCGTATCGGGTCTCGTCTCCAACGGGAAAACCTCCACCATCTTCATTGGCGCCGGGGTGGTGCCGGAGCATGAGAAAAAAATCAAAGGTGATTTTTATCATTACCAGACCGTTGTCGGCAGCCCTTTGAATTCAGGGGATGAGGCCGCCGTTGAAATGGCCGAGGGCCTGGCCGGGCAATTGGAACTTTCCCCGGGCCAGGACGGGGTGGTCATGGGCGCAACCCTCAGCGGCCAGATGAATGCCATGGATATCCATATCAACGCAACCTATAATACGGGAATCGCCGATACCAACGATAAATTCATCAAGCTGCCCTTTTCCTTTGCCCAGGCCTTTTATGACACCCCGAAGGCCGACAGCATCGTCCTTCTCCTGGATAACTGGCAGAACACCGACCTTGTCAAGGCGGAATTGTCCGGCCGGTTTGCCGCAAATCATATCGATATTGAATTCAAAACCTGGAAAGAATTGTCCCTGTTCTATAAAAATGTCCGGAACATGTTTGACATGATCTTTTTGTTCATCTTCATCATTGTCTTTATCATCGTGATCATGAGCACCACCAATACCATGGGCATGGCCGTGATTGAGCGGACCCGGGAAATCGGCACCCTCCGGGCCCTGGGGCTGAAAAGGCGGGGCATCAGTTTTCTCTTTGCCGCTGAAGGCGGACTCCTGGGCCTGGGCGGCTGTATTTTCGGGCTGGGCCTCCACAGCCTGGTCTGGGCCGCCATCCGCTATGCCCGGCCTTCCTATACCCCGCCCGGCAATTCATCCCCGGTTCCGCTCCTGGTGGATTTTCTGCCCCAGAGCCTGGCCCTGCTCATGGTATTTATGACCGGCCTGGCCCTTTTCAGCGCCATCCTCCCGGCCCGGCGGGCGGCCCGGCAGAATGTGGTCCAATCCCTGACCCATGTTTAAAAAACCATAAAAAAGGAGACCCTCACATGAACGCCTTGAAAATAATCGCATTCACCCTGATCCTGCTTCTGCCGGTCACGGCGGTAAAGGCCCAAGACCCCCTCGCACCAGCCCCCATGGACCTGGAAAAAGCCACGGCCCTGCTGGCCGAATCCGACCTGTCCCGGGGCAACAGTTCGGGCCTGGAATGGGATATTGATATTGAAAGCCAGACAGAAGGAGACACCGAAGCCAATAGCCTCACCGTCCTGGTCAAGGATACCAATTGCCTGGCCGAGTACCAGTCCCCGGCCAATGTCAAAGGAAGAAAACTGCTCATGAAAGACCGGAATATGTGGTTCATCAAACCGGGCCTGTCCAAACCCGTTCCCATTTCCCCCCGGCAGAAACTCCTGGGCGGGTCCTCCAACGGGGATATCGCCTCCACCAACTATGCCGGGGACTATACCATTGAACATTTTACCGGGGAGGTCCTGGACGGGGAACCCTGCATGGTCTATGACCTGAAGGCCAAAAATAAAAACCTGACCTATGACCGCATCAGGTACTGGGTCTCCCAACGGACGAAAACCGGGGTCAAGGCCGAGTTTTTCACCCTGTCCGGGAAGCTGTTCAAAACCGCCGTATTTGAATATGACCACAAAATTTCCCTCAACGGCCAGGAGCGGCCCTTTGTGTCCAAAATGACCATCACCGGGGCCGTGGTGGAAACAGAGAAAACCGTCATGGCCTACAGCCGTATCCGGCTCCGGGACATCAGCCCATCGGCCTTTAACCTGGACCTTCTGGTGAAATAAAGGGGAGGATTGCCATGATATTTCCCATCAAAGCCCTGGTACCGGCCCTTCTCTTCCTGCTCTTCCTCGCGGCCCCGGCCCTGGCCCTGGAAGGCATCAGCGGCCTGGACCTGGGGTTCAAGGCCACGGCCCTGGCCGGGATCAACGGTCTGGCCGATTCGGACCTGAATCCCGGCAACGGCCGGGCCCGGCTCCCGGATAAGGAATCCCTGCTTCTCCTGAAACCGGACATGACCCTGGTCCGCGAAGACTGGCTCGTTTCCGTAAAACCGAGGGCTGAATTCTCCCTGAACCACTATGAGATCCGGGGGGTATCCGGCGACAGCAGCGACGGCAACGCCGATATCCCGGAATTCATGGTCCGCCGGAGCCTGGCGGAGGATCTCTTTCTCTCCTATGGCCGGGAAAACCTGCAATGGGGCCCCAGCTTTCTCTATTCCCCGTCCAATCCGTTTTTCACTGACAACGAAAAAAAAAGCCTGGTTCAGAACCCTGAGGGCAAGGGCCTGCTGAAGATGGTCATGGTCCATGACGAAGCCTTTGCCGCCTCCCTGATCTATAATACGGACAAGGGGGCCTTTAATGAATCCGGTTTTGAAAAAACCCTGGCCCTGAAGCTGGACTATTCCGGGGATACCGGTTACGGGTCCCTGATCCTGTCCCAAAGGGACCACGGGCCGGAGAGGCTGGGGGCCTTTACCGGGGCCACCCTCACCGACGCCGTCCTGGTTTACGGGGAAGGAAGCCTGCAAAATGACGGCGGCCTTTCCGGCTCCCTGCTTTTGGGAGCGACCTATACCCTGGAATCCGGGGACAGCCTCTGCCTTGAATACCTCTATTTTGAACAGGGCCGGGACCGGAACCCTGATTTTCTCCGGGAGAACTATATCCTGGTCCAGTTTTTAAAGGACGACCTCCCGGGCAACATAGACCTGGTCTCCCGGGTGACCCTCTGCCTGGACGACGGGTCTTCCCGGCTCTATTCCGCCCTGTCCCGGGAACTGGGCGGCCATATGGAACTGAAAACCGCCGCCATGATCAATACAGGCGGCACCCATGGCGCCTTTGGGGCCTTTCTGGATTACCAGATCCAACTGGCCCTGGAATATACATATTGATTGAAAGATTGCTTGAATCATGACAATATCCCCATATGAACCCGAAATTGTCAGGACATGCCATGCCGGTCTATGAATACAGAAAACTCACCCTCGGACATATCCTGAGGGACATCCTCCATACCTCCCTTTGCAGCCTGGTCATCGCCCTGGTGCTCATCCTGACGACCTCCGCAGAAGTCACCCTGAAGACCTATGGCGAATATTTTCTCATTGCCCAGCTCATCGGTCTTTCCATTGCCATCCCCTGTTCCCTGGCCTTTCATTTTTTCAAACCCGCCAAGACCTCCTCCCAGGTTCTCATCGTGATCCTCTGCGTCCTTGGCGGAGCCCTCCTGGGCAGCTTTCTGGCCACCCGGATGGGCTTTCATAAATTTTCAAACATTCCCGGCCGGATCCCCATTGAAATGCTTATCGTGGCCTCCATCATCGGCTTTGTCATTTCCTTCGGCTTCATCCTCTATGAAAAATATACCGGCTTCAAACTTGCGGCCAACGAGGAAAATCTCCGGCGCACCGTTCTGGAGAAAGAAAAGCTCAATGCCGACTTAAAACTTCTCCAGGCCCAGGTGGAACCCCATTTTCTCTTTAACACCCTTTCCAATATCCTGAGCCTCCTGGAACACGACCCTGAAACCGGAAAACGCATGCTGGAAAATCTGACCCAATACCTACGCACCTCCCTGATCCAGTCCAGGAAACCCGCCAACCGCCTGGCCGATGAGATCGGCATGATCCGGACCTATCTGGACATCTACAAAATCCGGATGGGAAAACGGCTGTCCTATGAGCTGGATATCCCGGAAAATGTCCTGAACCTTGAAATTCCCCCCATGATCCTCCAGCCCCTGGTGGAAAACGCCATCAAACACGGGCTTGAACCCAAAATTGAAGGGGGCGGAATCCGGATCAGCGCCTGCCGTAAGGAAGGGTTGCTGACTCTGGAAGTCAGTGATACCGGCATGGGAATCAAGGAAAAATCAGCCACCGGGGTCGGGACGGGAAATATCCGGAAACGGCTGGCCTCCCTTTTCGGAGACCAGGCAAGCCTGAATTTCGAAGATCTGGCCCCTTCGGGCCTGAAAGCCATTGTGGAGATCCCCTGTGAAGCAGATCACAGCCCTCATCGCCGATGATGAACCGGAACTGAGACGGCACCTGGTCCGGCTGCTGAACCGGCTCTGGCCCGAACTGGCCATTGCCGGGGAAGCGGACAACGGACCGGCGGCCCTGGACCTTTTTCATGCCCTGTCCCCGGATATTGTGTTCCTGGACATCAATATGCCGGGCCTTTCCGGCCTGGAAGTGGCCAAACAAATCTCGGGGCAATGCACCATCGTCTTTATCACGGCCTATGACCAGTATGCCGTGGAAGCCTTTGAAAGCGAGGCCCTGGATTATATTCTGAAGCCCGTCCAAAAAGACCGGCTGGCCGCAAGCCTGGAGCGCTGCAAAAAAAGAATGGCCGCACCGGCGCAGGAGAACAGGGATTTGGGGCCTCTTTTGCAATTGCTTGAAAAAAAACTCGTCCGGGACAAAACCTCGCCCTTTCTCCAGTGGATCAGGGCCCAGCACGGAGACACCATCCGCCTGATCCGGGTGGAGGACGTCCTGCTGTTCAAGGCCGAAGACAAATACACCCTGGTCATCACCGCCCATACCGAATCCCTGATCCGCAAGACCATCAAGGAACTGGAAGAAGAACTGGACCCGGACAAATTCTGGAAAATCCACCGGGGCGCCATTGTCAATGTTTCCGCCATTCAAAAGGTCAGCCGCTCCGTGACGGGCCGTTACGTGGTCCGCCTGGACGGCTACGACGACCCCCTCATGGTTTCCCGGTCCTTTTCCCATTTGTTCCGGCAGATGTAAATTTAATATCCAGATAAATGCAAGGATACTCGACTGTTAAACTGGGTTAAAAGCAACACCTTGAAGAACCAATAAAAAACTATTGTCGGGACTATTCCGTTTTAAAAGAGGACATGATTGCCTCATAATCTTGGCCGCCATAAAATATGTTCAAAATTTTCACCATTTGATTATCTTCATCGACTAGAAAAGCTGCAACCGTCTTTTTATCAAGGGGATATATTCTTACGCCTATCATTAAATCATTACGCGTCTGACCTCTTAAAGGGGCTATTTCCAGCTTTTGGCATTTGAGTTTTAGTTTCTCAATATATGACCATCCTCTTTCTGGAAAGCCGCTTTCTTCAGTGATATAGTCATATATATTTTCAAGATCTTTGATTGCATCCGGCATTAAATAAACATCATATTTTTTCATTAGACGTTCTTTTTTATCCGTTGTTTATGCAGTGCTTCAATGCTTTCAAATGCTGTTTTGAGTGGGACAGGAGTCCCATTTTGGGCCGAATGTTCCAACCGTTCACGGATTATAGAAAGTCTTGTTTGGTGCTCTTCTTCTCTTTTTTGCCATAACCTCATAGCCTCCCTGATTAATTCACTTGTGGACCCGTAGGAACCGGAGCCGACTTTTTTCTTTATTGCAGCCAGCATATCAGGGGGAAGGGTTATTGTAATTCTCTCGGCTTTTTCTTGTTGCATGGTTTGTCTCCTATGGCAGTGTTATAAAATCATACTGTCATAGGAGATAAATTTCAACATCTTTCATAATTAAAAGATATTGATTATTTTTTGGGGAGCATTTGCCTGTTCTTTATTTGTGCAATTTGTTTATATTAATCCGGCAATTAAATAGCCGCCCCCAAATTAGCATAAGCAATTTTCGGATGTCTGAAATATTTCATGACCCTGCCGGGCAGTTTTTGAAGTTTTCTGAGGTGCGATATGGCTTTGCGTTTTAACTGCTCTTTTGTCCTTGCC
>JAMPXP010000019.1 GCA_023701135.1 Desulfobacula sp.
AACTGAAATGTGCGCCATATTGACCTCCTTGAAATAAAATTTTCAAGGCGCGCAAAAATTTTTGCGCACATTTGTCAATAGAAAAATGAAAAATTTTTAATAAATTTAATGGGTTTTTATGTGCAAAAACCTAACCGGACAGCACTGATTATTTATGAACAACGGCCAAAAAAAATCAACCGCCAATTGAGGTCATATGGCTTATGGGGGCGCCCTTGATGGAGGAAGAGTCGGTTAGTCCGTGAAAGGATGGTTTTTTGGACAATACAGAAAGGATGATGTCTTTGAGCTCATCATCGGAGGCGCCATTGCGAAGGGGATTGATGATGTCTTTTTCATAATTGTTCAAAAGACAAGGCCGAAGGGTTCCCCTGGATGTCAACCGCAAACGGTTACACTCAGAGCAGAAATGCGAGCTGATGGGAGTGATGAATCCAACAATTCCCTTGGCCCCCTCAATTCGGAATTTTTTGGCAGGCCCGTCATTGGAATCTTTTATGACCGCTTTTAAGGTTTGAAACCGGGATTCAATTCTTTCTTTGATTTCCTCGGACAAAACCTGCTGCTGTTTTTCTACGGCAGAGTCTCCCATGGGCATATATTCGATAAACCGGATGTGAAATGGGTATTTCAGTGTCAGAGCGGCGATGGTCTCAATCTCATCATCATTGATGCCTCTTAAAATTACGGCATTGATTTTAACCGGATTGATGCCCAGTTCATGGGATGTCATAATAGCGTCCCAGACCTGATGAAACCGGTCTCTGCCGGTGATCTGCCCGAATTTGACGGGATCAAGGGTATCGAGGCTGAAATTCAGGCGTTTGATACCCAGAGCTATCAGCCTTTCTATTTTTTCACGATTTAGCAAAGATCCGTTTGTGGTAATGGAAATATCCTTTAGGCGCTCAATGGCGCATAATTGTTCCAGAAAAGAAAATATGTTTTTTCGAACAAAAGGCTCCCCCCCTGTAATCCTTATTTTGGTAATTCCAAGATCACAGGCAAGCCTGGCTATTCTCAGGATTTCTTCATACCGGGCGATTTTTTCATGTTCAATCACCGTAAAGGGGGTGGATGGGACGCAATACCGGCACCTGAAATTACACCGGTCAGTGACGGAGATGCGAAGGTAATTGATGGTGCGGTTCCCGGCGATCATTTGTGTTGCCGGCTTTCATAATGATTCAGCAATGAATCCACAAGCCCCTGAATGGTGAATTCTTTTGCCTCAATATCAGGTTCAATGCCGAGGGACCGGGCCGTATCCGATGTGATGGGGCCAATGCTCGCAAAGACGAGGCCGTCCAATACTTTTTTTTCATCTTCAGACTGAAAAAAAGACATGAAATTGGAAACCGTTGAAGAACTGGTAAAGGTAACGGCATCAATTTCGTGGTTTTTGAGAAGTTCCATCAACTCTATTTTGCCTTCCGCATTCAGATTTGTTTCATAGGCCGTGACCTCGTCCACCAAAGCCCCCATTTTGGTCAATTCTTCCGGCAGGATGGTTCTGGCAACCTTTGCCCGGGGGAGCAGGACTCTTTTATTTTGGATGTCTACATTTGAAAAGGCCTGGACCACGCTTTCTGCCCGGTAGGTTTCCGGCAGGATATCACTAACAATACCGTGGTCTTTTAGGCGATCTTTGGTCACGGGACCGATGCAGGCAAATTTGAGATGTCCCAGGGCTCTCACATCTTTCCCCATCTCGGCCAGGGTGTCAAAAAAGTATTTGACGCCGTTTACGCTGGTAAAGACAATCCAGTCATAGTGATTCAGGTTTTCAATGGATTGCTGTAAAGGCTTTATGTCCCGGGGCGGAGAAATTTCAATGGTCGGGATTTCAATGCAGGATGCTCCCAGCTTGGACAGTCTTGAAACCAGATCACTGGCCTGGGCCCGGGCCCGGGTGATAACAATCTTTTTCCCGAAAAGAGGCCGGTTATCAAACCAGGCCAGTTCATCCCTCAGAGACACCACATGGCCGATGATGATAATGGAAGGAGATTTCAGCTTTGCTTCCCGGACCCGATCCACAATGGTTTCTAGGGTGCCGGTGACGGTCTGCTGTTTGGGGGTGGTTCCCCATCGGACCAGGGCGACGGGAGTATCCGAAGGTTTTCCGTTTTTGACCAGGTTGTTGACAATATTTTCAAGATTCTTCACCCCCATCAGAAACACCAGGGTGGCGTTGGACTTGGCAAAGACATCCCATTGCATGCCCGTGTCTTCCTTGGTGGGATCTTCATGGCCCGTGATAAAGGAAACAAAGGAGGTATGATCCCTGTGGGTGACGGGAATCCCGGCATAGGCCGGTGCTGCAATGGCAGAGGTAACACCGGGAATTACTTCATAGGGGACGCTCTGACCGAGCAGCATCTGGGCTTCTTCCCCGCCGCGGCCGAAGACAAAGGGATCACCGCCTTTGAGCCTTGCCACATCAAGGCCCTGTTTGGCCTTTTCAATGAGGAGGAGATTGATTTTGTCCTGGGTAAGGGTATGGTCCCCCCCTTTTTTTCCCACATAAATGATCTCTGCTTCTTTTTTTGCATATTTCAACAGCAGAGGGGAGGCCAGATAATCATAGACCACCACATCGGCAGTCTCAATACATTCTTTGGCCTTGATGGTCAAAAGACCCGGGTCCCCCGGGCCGGCGCCAATGAGAAACACTTTTCCGGTCTTAATTGCCATTTGAATTCAGATTCTCCAATATCTTTTTTCCGCCTTTATCAAGGACCCTGTCCGCAAGGGCTCTGCCGCCGGCTTTGACCTTGTCCGCCGGGGAAACAACCTGTTCTTTGATCAGTTCTCTTCCGTCTTCAGAAGCCACCACCGCGGTCAGCAAGACCCCCTGGGGCATCATTTTTCCGAAACAGGCCACGGGAATATGGCAGGATCCCTCGATCCGTCTTAAAAAGGCCCGTTCTCCTTCCACGCATACCCGGGTATCATGATGATCCAGTTCGGCTGAAATTATTTCAATATCAGGGTCATTTTTTCGGGTTTCAATGCAGAGCGCCCCCTGCCCCACGGCCGGAATCATGAGGGCTTCATCCAGGTATTCGGTAATTTCCCTTTCCTGTCCCAGGCGCAAAAGACCGGCTGCGGCCAGAACAATGGCATCAAATTCACCGGATTTGAGTTTTCTGATCCGGGTATCCAGGTTGCCCCGGATGGATTCGATCCGGATATCCGGGCGGACATATTTCAACTGGGAGGCTCTTCTGAGACTTGAAGTGCCTATTCTTGCCCCTTTTTTGTAGTTTTTCAGCAGGGAGCCGTCCCTTGAAATCAGGACGTCAAAGGGGTTGGCCCGCTCAGGCACGGCACCAATCTGGAGCCCCTCCGGAAGTTCCCCCGGCATATCCTTCATGCTGTGGACGGCCAGATCAATTTCATGGTTCAAAAGGGCGCTTTCGATTTCCTTGACAAAGAGCCCTTTCCCGCCCACAAGGGCCAGGGGCCGGTCCGTAATGGCATCCCCCGTCGTCTTGATGACATTCAATTCAACCTTGAGGTCAGGAAAAAGGCCCTGGATTTCCGATTGGATAAAATGGGCTTGCCACAGGGCCAGTTGACTTCCCCGGGTGCCGATGGTCAGATTTTTTTTCATGAAAGATTAACCCATTCCGCAGGAAGAGCAGCTTGAGGATGAACAACTGCCGCAGCTTGAAGCGCCTGCGGACCTTGCCGTTGTTTCTCCGGAAGGTCCAGAGGATTTTGAAACAAATCCGCAGGCAGACATCAGTCTTGACAGATTTTTGCTGTCACAGGACGGGCATTCCGGGATGCTTTTTCCCATGACAAGAGTTTCAAAGCTTTTTCCGCAGGCATTGCATTTATATTCATATATCGGCATATTTTGTACCTCATATTTTACCGGTTAAACAAACAAACCAATATAAGGATAAAAGCCTGGATTTTCAAGTCTGTATTTTCTTATCCTCAATGAGATTGAAGCGCCTGCTTTATTCTTTTTATTTTTTTCTGTAAGGAAAGGGTATCAGGGATTTTGATGGTGCATCCGGATGTTTTGATTTTTTCATATTCACCCGTGACCTCGATAAAATTGAGCCGGATCAGTTCTTTGACAACACCGTCAATTTCAGCCTGGGTCATATGGGTAATATCCATGGCCCTTTGGCTGAAGGAATGGTAATTGACATCCGGATTTGCCCTGGCCATCAGATCCAGCAGGCTGCAAACGGAAAGCAGCTTTCTCTGACCGGGGGAATCCTCCTCGTGATGGTCCAGCATCTGAAGGGTGTTGGCCAACCGTTTCATCAGAAGCAGGGTGATGGATTGAATCAGTTTGGGGGTTTTTTTGAGCATGCCGAGCAAAGTGTCCCTGTCGATGATCACAAGGTCGCAATATTCGCTGGCTTCTGCAAAAGCGGTCCTTGGCGATTCAGTGACGATGCCCATCTCTCCGAATACCTCTCCCGGCCCCAGTTTGCTCAATATTTTTTTTTCTCCGTCAATGAGTTTGTATATGGTTACCTCGCCTTTTTTGACAAGATATCCCACATTCCCCGGTTGCCCTTCCCGAAAGATGGGTTTGTTTTTAAAATAGGATTTAACGGTTCCGAATTTTGGGCCTATCATGACTCCCTCCTTAAAAAGGAATGAATGCGTTGAATGCCGGAGCTTTTTTTAAAGAGATTCAATGACTCCGGCGGCAATGAGGGGAATCAGGATCTCATGGTGGCCCACAAGGCTGAAGCCTTTGCCTTTGCCAAGGGTGGGGCGGTTCACCACATTGGTCATGGGCCGGTAATGGCGTATGAAATCAAGGTTGACGGTTGTGAAATCATCCAGGGTATGCCCCAGATTTCGAACCAGGGTTACGGCTTTTAAAAAGACTTCCGGCAGGATGACGGCTGACCCGGCATTGATGAACACCCCTTTTTCAAGCCGGGCAATCCTGGATGCAAAAAGTTTGAAGTCGTAATGGGAGGCAGCTCCGCAGGCTGCTGCGTCAAAATCCGGGTGCATGTGGATAATATCCGTGCCCAGGGCCACATGCACCGTTGCCGGGATATTCAAACCGGCGGCCGTTGCAGTCAGACTCAGATGTTTAAAATCCAGGTTCTCTTTCAGGATGAGATCACCCACTGACTTGCCAAGCCCTGCGGATTTTTGTTTGGCGTTTTGGATGGCCTGGTTGAGAAAGGCCGAAGTTTCCCTGGCCATGCCGAAGCTGCCGTCTCCCAGAGTTTTTGCCACATCTTCAGAAGTTTGGCCCACCATGGCGGTTTCAAGGTCATGGATAATGCCGGACCCGTTCATGGAGATCATGGTCAGGATGTTTTTTTTCATCAGATCAATCAGGATAGGGTTCATGCCGGTTTTGACGACATGGCCGCCCATGGCAAAACAGATTTGTTTTTGGTTCCTGGCGGCAAGGCTGACGGCATCAATGACGGAACGAAGATCACTCCCTGCCAGAATGGACGGCAGGGTCGAAAGGAAATCGGAAAACCGGCCTCCCTTTGTCCAGGGGGCTGAAAAATCCCTGATATCGACTTTGCTCTGCCTGTCCTTGATGGAATAGGTTTTCAGACGGCTGTAGTCCAGAAGGGCCTCACCCATTGAACACCATCCTTTCCGTAAGGTCGCACAGGATATGGGCCAGAAGGATATGCACCTCCTGGATTCTGGCGGTAACATCCGAATCCACACAAAAGGGAAAATCGCTCAGTTCCTTTAATTGGCCTTTATTTCCTGAGAACCCGACAATGGAAAGTCCAAGGTCCTTTGCTTCCATGACGGCTTTGATGACATTGGGCGAATTGCCCGAAGTCGAGATGGCCAGAGCAATATCTCCCGTATCGCCCAGGGCCTGGATCTGTTTTAAGAAAATATCATCATAGGAATAGTCGTTGCCGATGCTGGTGATGATGGAGGTATCCGTGGTCAGGGCAAGGGCGGGCAAGGGACGTCTGTCCATCCGGAACCGGTTGATGAATTCTGCAGCAATATGCTGGCAGTCTGCTGCGCTGCCGCCGTTGCCGAACAGCAGGAGTTTCTTTTTGGATTTAAAGGCAGATGTCAAAAGTTCGGCGCAGGATTCTATTTGGTCCCTATTCCGGGTGAAGAATTCTTTTTTGATGCGGATGCTGTCATCAACTGACTGCTGGATGATGGCTCTCATGTTTTTATCTTTGATTTTTCCTTAAGCGGTTTTAATAATATCTTCCTCGGAACCGGCCCCCTCAATTTTTTCCTGGAGGGTTTGAAGTCTTTCCCTGAATAAGGGATTATCCGGCTCAAGGGCAATGCTGTTTTTTGCAAAGGTCAGGGCAATGCCAAGGTTTCTGTCCTGGAGTTCCAGGCTTTTTGCATACCCCGACAGGGAGACGGCATCGGAAGGATTCAGTTTGATGGCGGCATTAAACTCCCGTCCTGCTCGTTCCGGTTCGTTTTGGGCCAGAAAGATTTCTCCTTTTATCCGGTAGACCAGGCTTGATTTCGGGTTGATCCGTCCGGCAGCCTCAATATGGGGAAGGGCCTGTTGAAACAGATCCTTTTTATACAAAAGATGACCCAAGAGCAGTTCCACTTCAAAAACCGTGTCGTTGATGGCATGGGCCTTTCTCAGATAGGAAACGGCCTTGGCCATGTCATTGTCGATCTGATGGAGAAGGCCGATATTATAAATCACCATGATTTCATCCGGGTTGATCTTCATGGCGGCTTCAAATTGATTCCTTGCCCGGTCAAGGTCCCCTGAAACGGCAAAACAGACGCCAAGGCTGTTCATCAGGTTGATATCACGGGGTTTGATCCGGAGCCCTTCCTCATATTCATTGACCGCAAGATCATATCGGTTGAGATGATAAAGCCTGTCTCCGGAGATATTCAGTGAGGTGCCGTCAAAGGGAGTCAGGGTGCCGGGTCCGAAAAAAGCCGCATGATCAATGGCCTTAAGGGCATTGGCAACGGTTTTTGTCCTTGGAAAATCATGGTACGGGAAGCTTGCCGTGCCGACCAGGACATCGGCTCGGACCCCTTTGGATATTCCTTCTTTGAATGAAAGAAGGGTACCGGAAGCCTTCTCTTCATTTTCATAGTCCCAGAAGGCAAAGATAAAGGAGGTCTCATCAAGGGGTTCCCAGATGCCCCGGTCATGATCCAGAAATAAACTGAAAGCGGCTTCAAAGCTTTCTTTGGTTTCTTCCCGGAGGGTTTCCGAAGCCCGGGCCGAGATATGGGCCACGGCGCATAAAAATTTTTCATTGGGGATGATGGCCGTTTCCAACCTTTTTTCAAAGGCCTTGATGGCCGGGGAATCCGTCAGAAGAAGATCGGAAAAATAGGTTTCCGGCGGTTGAATGGTAAGCTCATCAGAGTCTGTTTTCAGAAAATGGATTTCTTTTGAAGCAATTCTGGGGGTCATTTTTTTTCCAGTATCCTGGCTAAGGTTGATGCAATAATGGTTTCCTGGCCGTCCTGAAGGGTTCTCGGATCCAGGATATACTGATTGTCTTCGATTCGTCCGATAATGGCCGGTGTGGACAGGCGCATGGCCGTTTCCAGTTTGGATACCGAGAGGTTCACAGGCCGCAGGGTGACGCATCTCGTGGGCAGGTCCAGTTCAGGAAAGGAACCACCGCCGGGTCTGGAATTCATGTCGGAAAACCGGAGATCGACAAGCGGTCCGACAGCCTTTTGAATGGTTTGAAACAGGAGGTCGGCCTTTTTGACAATATCATCAAAGGACAGGGTCAGCATCCTTAAGGTAGGAATGTCCTGAATGGCCTTTTCTTCATCCCGGTATAATCTTAAGGTGGATTCAAGGGCGGCCAGGGTAAGCTTATCAATCCGCAAGGCCCTTGTGAGAGGGTTTTTCCGGATCTGATCAATGTTTTCTTTTTTCCCGACAATGATGCCGGCCTGGGGCCCCCCCAGAAGCTTGTCCCCGCTGAAGGTCACCACATGGGCGCCGGACCGCACGGCATCGCCGACGGTGGGCTCATGGGGAAGACCATATTTTGAAAAATCAATCAGGGTGCCGGAGCCCAGGTCTTCCATGACGGGGATGCCGTTTTTTTGACCCAGCATGACCAGATCCTTCAAGGCCACATTGGCGGTGAAGCCTTCTATCTTATAATTACTGGTATGAACCTTCAGAAAAAGAGCGGTATTCTCACCAACTGCTGTTTCATAATCCCGAAGGTGGGTCCGGTTGGTGGTACCGACTTCCTTTAGCACACAGCCGCTTTTTTCCATGACATCGGGGACCCGGAAAGAACCGCCGATTTCAACCAGCTCTCCCCGGGACACCACCACTTCTCTTTGCCTTGCCAGGGTGTTCAGAGCCAGAAGAACGGCCCCGGCATTATTATTGACCACAATGGCGCTTTCCGCTCCGGTCAGCTCACAGAGGAGACCGTCAACGGCTTCATAGCGGATTCCCCTTTTGCCGGTGCCCAGGTTCAGCTCAAGATTGGAATAGGTTTTGGCAATGGCTGTGATATGGGAAAGGGCCTCTTCGCACAGGAGGGCCCGGCCCAGGTTGGTATGAAGAACCACTCCTGTCGCATTGATGACGCTGACCAGCCTGGGCTTGATTTTTTCCTCGGCAAGGGAAAGGGCCTGTTCCAGGAAAAGCGCATCGGTGATCAAGGGATGGGTTCCGGCCAGGATGTCCTTTCTCATGCGATCCAGGGCTTGTCTCAGGGAATCCAGGACCACGCTTCTGGGGATAGAAGAAAACCTTGGATCCTGTTTGACGAGTTCCAGTAGATGATCTACTCCGGGCAGGTTTCTCAGGCTTTTATGGATGTCCGTCATTTTTAACCTTTTGTGAAATGAGGGGTTCATCGCTGTTAAGGACATTGATGGGGATTAAATCAACAAGGGCGGGCAGGTCCGACATGGTTAGCCCCAGATGATCCAGGGCCGATTCCAGGCTTTTGGTCTGCATTTTTTCAAGCTCAAAACCGGTATTGAATTTTTCCAGGATCAGGTCTGCCAGATAGGTGATGAAGACAAGGGATTGGTTTTCTTTTGTCGCTTTTTCCGGGAGATGGTGATGCTGGATGGCTTCGGTGATATTATCTGAAAAATTCCATTTCTTGGCCAGGACAGTCCCGGCATGGCAGTGGGTGATACCAAAGATTTTTTCTTCGGAACTCAGGAGGCTTTCCGTTTCTTGAGCCAGCTTTCTGAAAAAAAGAGGGGCGCTGTCTGCAATATACTGATCCAGAATCACTTTTCCGATATCGTGAAGCAATCCTGCCGTATAGGCGGATTTGGGTTGGCAGAGGCCAGTCTTTTCGGCAATTTTTTCAGCCAGGACCGCCACGCCTACGGCATGGAAAAAAAGACCGCCCCGGCACAGGGAATAGCCTGAACTCCCGGTCTGGTTGTAGTAGTTGTGAACTGCAGCCATGATAATGGATTTGATCAGGGTTTCTTCTCCCAGGAGCAGGACGGCTTCCTTGAGGGTATCGACTTTCAGGGAACCTGAAAAGAAGGCTGAATTACACAGCTTCAGGGTCTGGCCGGACAGCACCTGGTCCCTGGCCAATTCCTTTGTAATGTCCGAAATATGGCATTGGGGAGATTGAAACGTCCTGAGTATTTTTAAAGCAGCCTGGGGAATGGGCCTGAGGGTGTCAATGGTTTTTATAATATCTGCCATGGAGGGCGCAACAAAGGCGTTTTCCGATTTGCAGCTCTCCATCCAGACCGGATGGATGGCGGTTTTACCCGTGGCCATATTTAATTCAAGGGTGCAGGTAAAGAATCCCCCGGTTTCGGATTTAATAATCTTGATTCCGGCGCTTTCAAGGATAGATACGGCAATGTCGGCAGATCTTCCGCCGATGTCAAGGCTTATGTCCTGACGGCTGATCGGTCCCACAAGGGCTCCCCCGGCAATACAGGCCCTCAGGTTTTCCGGGTAGGCTCCGAGTTCTATGAGGGCTTTGATGAGAAGGGGTATCCCTGTGGAAGCATATTTTTCAGGGAATTCGGGCTCTGAAAAACCGGGAGGCTCGGGTAACAGGATATGAATCAGGCCCCCTGTTTTTGTGGCGCGGTCATAGAGGGTAACGCCGAGGCAGGTGGCAAGATAGGCCTGGAATATCTCTGTCCCGGCTTTTTGGACCCTGAACTGGCCTGCCGTAATATGTTCTATTTTTTGATAACCCATTCGTATATATGAATTTCCGATTCTAAGTGAAATACTCTTAGATATCATTAATGATGAAGTGGTTTCAACCATTATCTTAGGCCGGGACATGAATCCGGCGATCCTCGGTTTTATTTTTCAAGGATTGCATTTTTTCTGCCGATATTTTTTTGAATATAGAGGCATCCATTCCAGGGAGGGAGAGATTATGAAAATAACAGGGTCCGGCATGGCATTTATGTCCAACAACCGCACGGAAGAGATGGGTCTGGTGCTGGAAGAAAAAAATGAAAGGGCTCTCCGTCAAACCCGGCCCCGGCTCCAGGACACCCGGGGACTTGTTCTCGTGGACCGGGTCAGTATTTCTCAAGACAGCTCCCTATCCTATCAGTCGCAGTATTCCTTTACCATGACCGGCAGATCTTCCGTCACCTCGGAAGCCGGCGGGGAGGCGGTTTCCCATGAACAGCAAACCTCCATGGAGCGTCTGGTGGGCGGTGTCATGGACAGGACCGTCATCATCAAAAACATCCGGGAAAAAAAGGACGTGCCCCTTGCCGATGACCATATCTCTCTGCCGGAATCTTCCGGCAGTCTGAACACCGGAGGAGAAATCCGTTCCGCTGAAACCTGGGAAATGTCCGTCAGCAGGACAGAAATTCACTTTGAAGAAGAAAGCGTGAATTTCCAATCCTCCGGAGAAGTGACCACCGAAGATGGAAGACTGATTCGTTTTTCCCTGGACCTTTCCCTGGACAGGGCTTTCGTATCAAGAACAGAAGAAGAAACCCTGGTTCAAAGATGGCAGGAACGCATCAATCTGACGGACCCCCTGGTCATCAGCCTGGATGGGCGGGCGCCAACCCTTACCGATACAAGCTTTGAATTTGACCTCGATTCCGACGGGAAAGCGGAAAAGATCGGTTTTGTTTCTTCAGGCAGCGGGTTTCTGGCCTTTGATAAAAATGGCGACCATACCATCAATAACGGTTCGGAATTGTTCGGCCCCGGCACCGGCAACGGATTTTTGGAACTCAGCGCCTTTGACCAAGATCATAACAACTGGATTGATGAAAACGATAGCGTTTTTTCCCGATTATCCGTATGGACAAGGGATGAAAACGGTCAGGCCCGGCTCGTTTCCCTTAAGGATGCAGGGATCGGAGCCGTTTCCCTTCAATCGGCCGCCACGGGCTTTGACCTGACAAGGGCGGACAATCGGCTCCAGGGCCGTTTAAAAAATACAGGCGTTTTCCTTTTTGAAAACGGGAAAGCCGGCTTCATCCAGGAGATGGATCTTGCGTCACAGGCAGAGGAGCAAACAGATACCCCTAAAGCGGATGTTTTTCAGAATGGCCGTCTGATTTCAATTTCACCGGAATTGCCCGTCTTCACCCCTTTTCCCTTTACGGCACCCGTGTCTCAACCGGAAGAAGTCCAAAACCCCTTAAAGGATCTTCTGGATCGGATTAAAAAATTAAAAGAAGAAATGGGGCGGCTCTATGAAAGCATGAATCCCGATTCAAGCCTCAAGAAATCGGGCCGATTCGGTTATGGAGGCCATGGAGCCCTGAACCGCTATCCGTCTTTTTTCCCGGGTGACCCAAAAGGCCGTGGCCCTTCACAAAGCCGACGGGTCTGACAGAGGCATTTCCGGCTCCGGGTCGGACTCCTTGTAGAGGGCCAAAACCCCTGACCTGGCCAGTTTTTTAATCCCAAAGGGCGCCAGCAGGGCCAAAAGCTCATCAATGGCATATTCATCTCCCACGGCTTCAAAAATGCAGAGATGGGGGCTTTCATCCAGGATCCGGCCCTCATAAAGGGAGATAATCCGGTTTAATTCCCTTTCCGCTTCAGGCTTTTTCTTGACACAGATCAGGGCCATTTCCCGCTTGACCGCCTTTTCCCCGGTCATGTCCCGGAGTTTGATCACATTGACAAGGCGCTTGATCTGTTTCATGCACTGTTCGAACTGAAGGGGCTTTGCCTTTGTGGTAATGGTGATCCTGGACATCTTGGGATTGGCCGTGGGCGCCCCGCAGATGGTTTCGATATTATAACCTCTTCCGGCGAAAAGCCCTGCAATCCGGGCTGTAACGCCGGGTTCGTTTTCAACCAGCATGGTCAGTATGTATGTGTCTTCTTTCATGGTGTCCTGAAGCTTTTTAGGGTTCTATGTGAACGGCCGGTCAGGAAAGTTCAATATTGGCAATGATCCTGTTTTTACCGGCTTTTTTGGCTTTATAGAGACATTTGTCCGCATCGGAAACCAGGTTTTCGGCCGAAGAGGTTTCAGGAAATGAAGCCATCCCTCCGCTGATGGTCTGGAAGATCCGGTGACTGGAAATGGGTTTCAATGAACAGTATCGCTTTATTTTTTCACCGTTTTTAATGGCCTCGGCCAGGCTTGTGTCCGGATAGATGATACAGAATTCCTCCCCGCCATACCGGCAGGAGACGGCATTTCCCTGGACATTGTCGATGATGATGGCCGCGATTTCCTTGAGTACGGTATCTCCTGTATCATGTCCGTACATATCGTTGATCTGTTTGAAATTGTCCAGATCGATCATGAGAAACGAAAGATTGGTGCGTTCGGCCTGGGCCCTGGCCATCTCATCCTTTAATGCCTTATCAAAATAACGGCGGTTCATGAGACCTGTGAGCTTGTCCTTGTAAGCCAGGGATTCAAGGATTCTGTTTTTCTGGACCAGTTCATCCTGAAGTTTTTTTAATTTGATATGGTTTTCTATCCTGGCTTTGATCTCATCCCGGCCAAAGGGTTTGATGATGAATTCCGTGGCCCCGTATTTAAAACACTGGAACATGATATCCCGGTCGGTTTCCCCGGCCACGGCAATAATAACCGGGGAGTCGCTTCCCAATAGGATCCGGGTCCTCATGCACATGTTGAGTTTGTCTTCATTTTCCGAAAGATCCAGGATAATAATGTCCGGTGTTGAGACACAAAGATAGGTTTCAAGTTCATCAAAGCGGGTGCAGATGTGGATGCTGGAATTTAAGAAATTCAGGGTCTTTTTTAAGATGGCGCTTAACGTCATGTCTTTGCTGAGAATGACGGTTGTTCCGGTGGAGCTGATATTTTCCTTTACGGCCACGGATTCGATGATGGCGGCAAGGGCCTTCTGGGACACCGGCTTTTCAAGAAAATCAATGGCCCCGGCCTTGAATCCCTTCCGGAATTGGGCCTCATCAATGGTTCCTGAAACCACGACGGTGGGGATATGTTTAAGGGCCGGTTCCTGTGATAATTTTTTACAGAATTCAAACCCGTCCATGACCGGCATTTCCACATCCACCAGGATCAGATCCGGAAGGCATTCGGAAGCCGTTATCAGTCCCTGCATGCCGTCCGATGCGGCCCGGACATCAAAATTCAGGGCCTTCAGATAAGCGGCAAGAGTGCTTCGGACGGCCTTGCTGTCATCAATGACAAGGGCCAGCGGGGTTTGCCTTGCTTGTTGAGGGTCATGTTTCCCGGCTCTGTTCAGGGTCTGGATCAGGCTCTCCCGGTCAAAGGGTTTGAGAAGAATGGCATCAATATCTCTCAGATCCCATTCTGATTTCATGCTTTCCTGCTGCATGGAAGTGGATACGATAATCGCGCAGGGAGAAAATTCCGGGTCTGCCTTGATCATCTGAACAATCTGCGGCCCGTTCTGGAATTTAGGAAAGCAGGGGCAGACAACCAGGTTGAATCCGCCTTGCTTGATCAAGCGGTTAATATCTGAAACCGTTGAGTTAAACACGCTGACCTCAAATCCGGAATCGTTCAAAAAGGCCTTATAAACAGAGGAAAGGGCCTGGGAATCTTCAATGATGGCTAGTTGTTTCATAAGATTAATCAGTATCAATCCTTTGGGAATTTGTAAAGTGCGGAATAGGTTAAATTATCCGTCATTCAACTTGCCTTAACGGCTGTTATGAATTATTTTAAAAGCTTAAATTGAGGGAAGCGCCTGTCATGGGACCGATCATCTCTTTCACCGGGGAAAACAAAGAATGAGCACCTATCATTTACACAGGGTCATGAATCCGAATGCCATTGCCGTCATTGGCGCCAGTTTGAAAAAAGGCAGTGTGGGTGCGGCAGTGATGGAGAACCTGGTGACGGGAGGCTTTAAAGGGGATATCTTCCCTGTGAACCCCAAATATGAAAATGTGATGGGGCTCCCTGTTGCTTCAACAATAAACGATCTTCCCCCCCATATTGATCTCTGTGTGATTGCAACGCCCATGCCCACGATTCCCGGACTTCTTGAGATCTGCGCCCAAAAGGAGATGGGAGGGGCCGTCATTATTTCCGCCGGGGATGACATATCAACGCCTCAAGGGATCAAAACAGCCCAAACCATCAAAGACATTTCCCTGAGGACCGGCTTGAGAATCATCGGCCCCGACAGTGTGGGAATCGTCAATACCCATCTTTGTCTGAACGCCAGTTTCATGCACCGGATGCCCCTGAAAGGGAAGATTGCGTTTTTATCCCAGAGCGGGGCCGTCTGCACGGCGGTCCTGGATATGGCCCTCCAGGAAAATATCGGGTTTTCCCATTTTGTCAGTCTCGGGTCCATGCCCGATGTCTGTTTTGCCGACATGATTGATTTTCTGGGCTCTTTAAATGAAGTGGAAAGCATTGTCATGTATGTGGAGCAGCTTTCGGGCATCAGGAATTTCATGAGCGCGGCCCGGGCCGTATCCCGGATAAAACCCATGATCGCTCTGAAATCCGGCCGGTCCGGACCTGACAGCCCCGTTTCCGAGGACCATGTGTACGATGCCGCCTTTAAGAGGGCCGGGATTCTCAGGGTGGATGATTTTGAAGCCCTGTTTGACTGTGTGGAATTTCTTGCCAAACAGAAACGGCCCAAGGGATCAAACATCGCCATTGTTTCCAATGCCGCCGGCATCGGGGTCATGGCAACGGATGCCCTGGCCGGGTACAGGCTTTTACCGGCAAGGCTTTCCCAAAAGACCATGAATACCCTTGAAAATCTGTTAAACGACAATTGGAGCCGCACCAATCCCATTGATCTTTTAAGGGAATCCTCCCGGAACCATTATGTGGAGGCGGCTAAAATCTGCATGAATGATCCTGAAATGGACGGCCTTCTCCTTTTGAATTCCCCTGTGGGAACCTATGATACCCTTCCCATTGCCGTGGAATTGGCAGGCATATTGAAAACAAGCCCCTGCCCGGTGTTTACCGCCTGGATGGGGGGGCTGGACAGCGAGGACTCAAGAATCGTTTTCAATAGAGCCGGTATCGCCACCTATGAAACACCGGAAAGGGCTGTCCGGGCCTTTGTTAATCTTTACCAATTCGGCAGGAATATGGAACTTCTCCAGGAAATTCCTTACAGGACCGATAAACGATTGGAGATCGACCGGTCAAAGGCCCGTGAGATCATTGATCAGTCCCTTGCGTCAGGAGGTGGCCGGCTTTTGGATCACCAGGCCAAAGACCTTGTCTCCTCCTATGGCATCCCTGTGACGGGCGGTGAAATGCAAATTCCGGCAGATTATGAATTGAGTATCAGCGCCGTCCGCCATAAGGATTTCGGGCCTGTCATCCGGTTCGGCATGGGCGGGGTCATGACCGATGTGATCAAGGATGCGTCCCTGGCCCTTCCCCCGCTGAACCGCCTTCTGGCCCGGCGAGCCATTGAGGAAACCCGTATCTCCAAAATGTTTGAAGGATACCGGGATATTAAAAGAATTGACCTGGAAGTCCTGGAGGAAATCCTCATCCGCATGAGCCGCCTGGTGACGGATTTTCCTGAGATCAGGGAAGCGGACATCAATCCGGTCAAGGTGGTCAAAGGCAAGGTGATGGCGGCCCATGGCTGTGTCATTGTGGAAAGAACGGACCTGAAAGCCGCTTCCCATCTCATCATCAGCCCCTATCCCTTTTGGCAGGAAAAAACCTTCCGGCTCAGGGACGGAGCCGATGTTTTTGTCCGGCCGGTAAGGCCCAGTGATGCCCAGCAGATGATTGACCTCTTTGACGATCTCTCGCCCGAAACCATCTATCTCAGATTTTTTTCGCCCATCAAACGGATTTCCAGATCCATGCTCATCAAACTGACCCAGATCGATTATGACCGGGAAATCGCCCTCATCGCCTTTTCAGGACCGGAACAGGAAAGAAAAATCCTGGGTGTGGCCAGGATTATTTTTCTGCCCGATGGCAGGCATGCGGAATTTGCCATAGTGCTGGCCGATGCCTGGCAGGGAAAAGGGATAGGGGAAAAACTGCTCCGTCATGCCCTTGTCTGTGCCGCATCCTACGGCATCGAAGATGTCTGGGGCCCGGTCATTTCAAGCAATACGGGTATGCTCAGGCTGGGCGAGAAGCTGGGCTTCCACGTTGAAAGGGACCTGGATACCTCGGAATACCGCCTCGCCATTGAACTTTCGGGCCTGAGGAAACCGCTGCTGAATTTGTAAAACGTTGACGCCATAACGTCATGATGCTATACTGCTGATTCACGTTATATGGAGGTAAACTTATGACGACTTTATTAAAACGATCCACCCTGTATCTAGACCCGGCCGTTCATCAGGCCTTGAGGCTTAAGGCCCTTGAAACATCCCGTTCAATGTCGGATATCATCAATGAGGCATTAAGGGGAATTCTTTTGGAGGATGCAGAAGATCTTGCCGCCTTTGATGAGAGAGCGGATGAGCCGTTGATCAGTTACGAGCAAATGGTGAAAAGGCTTAAAAAAGATGGCCGCATATAGAATTTTTTTTAAAAATTCGGTTTGGAATGATTTTAAATCCATACCCGACAAAGATTTGACCCCTATTCTGTCCTGTATCGAGTCTCTAGGTGAGAATCCGCGTCAGCCGGGCAGCAGGAAATTGAGCGTCCAGGAAAAATACCGCCTCAGATACGGCAGATACAGGATTATTTATTCCATCCTGGAAAATGACTTGGAAAATAAATTGGCGGTCTGGGTTGTGAAGGTCGGGCATCGCAAGGATGTATACCGGTAAGCCCATGAAAAGATAAGGATCGTAATGGCTAAGACAGGAAAGGATTATATCGTGTTTCCCCTGGATTTTTCTTCGGTCAAAGAAGCCGAAGACTATGTCCGGATACTGGATGGAAAGGTTGGTATGTTCAAGATCGGACTTGAACTGTTCATCGACCAGGGACCCTCCGTGATCCAGCGGATCAGACAATTGAGCCGGGCCGGAATTTTTCTGGACTTAAAGCTCCACGACATTTCTGCAACGGTTGAGCGGGCCATGAAAAGGGTTGCGGCACTGGGTGCCGATCTCATCACCGTTCATGCTTCGTCTTCCCAAAACATGCTGGAAAAGGCTGTAATGGGGGCAGGGGGGAAAACCGGGGTCCTGGCGGTGACGCTTTTGACGGACAATGATGCCGAAGCGGTTCAGGCCCAGGGCTTTAAGACGGAATTTGTCAAGGATCCCCGGCTTCTCATCCTGCACCGGGCCCGGATGGCCCATGATGCCGGCTGTGCCGGGGTGGTCTGTTCAGGCCGGGAGGTCAAAGAGATCAAGGAGCGGTTCGGGCGGGCGTTTCTGGCCGTCACGCCGGGAATCAGGCCCTCCTGGTCGGTTCCTGAAAACGATGACCAGAAACGGGTCACCACGCCGGCCCAGGCCGTTGCCTTGGGCAGCGATCTCATTGTCATCGGCCGTCCTCTAAGGGATGCTGCTGATCCGGCCGGGGCAGCTCTGAGGGTCATCCGTGAAATTGAAGACGCCCTAAGCAGGGCGTCTTGAAGCTTTATTTGGGTTCTTGATCCAGGCCGAATGCCGTATGAAGGGTTCTGACGGCCAGTTCGGCGTATTTGGCCTGGATGACGCAGGAGATCCGGATTTCAGAAGTGCTGATGAGCCGGATATTGATGTTTTCATTGGCCAGGGCCTGGAACATGGCAGCAGCCACACCGGAATGGCTTTTCATGCCGAGTCCGATGACGGAAACCTTGGCGATATCGGTGGCCGTCACCACTTCGGGAGATCCGATCTCTTTGGCCACCCGCTCAGTGATTTCCCTGGCCTTGGCAAAATCGTCCTTGGTGACCGTAAAGGTCAGGTCTGTATCTCCGTTGGACTGGGTATTCTGGATAATCATGTCCACGCAGATTTCCGCTTCCGCCAGGGGGGTGAAGATCTTAGCCGAAGTTCCGGGCTGGTCCGGAACATTTTTCAGGGTGATTCTGGCCTCATTCATATCACAGGTGATACCGGACACCACAACGCTTTCCATATCAGCCGTTTCATTGACAACCATTGTTCCTTCCTCCTCATTAAATGATGACCGGACATGCACGGGCACATTGTATTTTTTTGCAAATTCAACGGACCGTATCTGAAGCACTTTAGCTCCCAATATGGCCATTTCAAGCATTTCTTCGTAGGTGATCCGTTTGATTTTACGGGCTTTGTCGCAGATTCTCGGGTCCGTGGTATAGACGCCGTCCACATCTGTGAAAATTTCACAGACATCGGCCTTCAGGGAGGAGGCAATGGCCACGGCCGAGGTATCGGACCCGCCCCGGCCCAGGGTCGTAATATCCCCGTCCTCATCGGCCCCCTGGAACCCGGCCACCACGGCAATATATCCGGCATGGAGGGCATTCAGGATGTTTTTTCCGTCAATATCCAGGATCCTGGCCTTGCCCGAGGTCTTATCGGTTCTGATTCCGGCCTGGAAGCCCAGGAAGGATTTGGCCATATATCCCCTTGAGGTCAAAATCATGGCAAGAAGGGCGGCCGTGGTCTGTTCGCCTGTGGCCAGGAGGACGTCCAGCTCCCTTGTATCGGGTTTTGGAGCAGCCTTCCGGGCAAGGGAAATAAGGCTGTCCGTCACGCCGGCCATGGCGGAAAGCACCACCACCACCTTGTCGCCCTCATCATAGGCCTTGCTGACCCTGTCCGCCACCCGGTTGATGCGGTCTATGTCCGCAACCGAGGTTCCGCCGTATTTTTGTACTCTAATGGCCATCATAACCCCACTGAATCACACATTAAAAATTATAAAAACAATTTGCCTAACAGATTTTCCCCCCGTTGTCCAGAGCCGGAAACAGATATCCGCCGGTTGTAGTTTTCATCAAATTCAAACCGGATTTCAATATCAAAGGGGAAAAAAATATCCTTGAGGATGTCCGGCCATTCCACCGCCATAATATGGGTATCGTCCAAGAGGTCATCAAATCCGATATATTCAAGTTCTTCTGCCGAAGAAAGCCGGTACAGATCCAGGTGGCAGAGGGTGAGGGGAGGCACGGGATATTCATTGATGATCGTGAAGGTCGGACTGGTGATATAATAGTCTTCAGAGACGCCGAGGCCCTTGGCAAGGCCCTTGACAAAGGTGGTCTTGCCGGCCCCGAGATCGCCTTTCAATGCAATGGACAGGCCCTGGGAAATCTGTCTGCCCATGGCCTCGCCCAGGGCAAGGGTCTCTTCAGCGGTTTTTGATTCCAGGGTTTTCATAATAAATGCTGAAAAATGATTTCCGGGATAATTTGGGCCATATCCCGGGCCAGAAATCCGAAGGCCCCTTTTTGCTTTGACAGAACATCTGCGCAAAGGCCGTGGATGTATACTCCGGCAAGGCTTGCGGCTTCAGGGGAAAACCCCTGGGCCAGGAAGCCTGCAACCATACCGGTCAGCACATCCCCCATGCCGCCCGAGGCCATGCCGGGATTGCCCGTGGGATTGATAAACGCTTTGCCGTCGGGCAGGGCAATGACGGTTTGTGCCCCCTTCAGGACCAGGATGACATCCCATTCCGAGGCAAATTTCCGGGCAAGGCCGAGGCGGTCTGCCTGGACATCACGGGTTGAAACCCGGCAGAGCCTTGCCATTTCCCCGGGATGCGGGGTCAGGATGGCGGGCACGGTTTTCCTTTTCAGGATGTCAGGGTCGTCTGCAAGGCAGTTGACGGCGTCGGCGTCCAGAACCAGGGGGACAGGGCTTTGTTCAACAAGTTTTTGGACCAATTTTGCGGTGCCTTCCCGGGTGCCGAGGCCGGGGCCCAGGGCCAGGGCCTGCTTGCCCTTCAGGAGGGAGAGGATGTCTGCAAGGCAATTTTCAGACAAAAACCCGGGTTCGTTTTCCGGCAGGGGGTGGGTCATGGGTTCCAGCACCAGGCCCTCCAGAACCGGGTTGAGGGATTCAGGGACCCCCAGGGTCACCAGGCCGGTGCCGCACCTCATGGCGGCATCGGTGCATAGGGCCGCGGCCCCGGTTTTGCCCGTGGACCCGGCAATGACCAGAAGATGTCCATAACTGCCCTTATGGCTGTTGAACTCCCTTGGCGGGAAAAGGGCGGCAATCTCATCTTGTTCGATCAACGAGAGTTGGATGTTTTTTTCATGGGCAATGAATTTTGGGATGCCGATGTCAATGATGGAAAGTTCACCGGTATGGAGGTTCCCCGGATAGAGGATGTGCCCGGCCTTGGCAAAGGCAAAGGTGGCGGTGGCAAAGGCCTTGACAGCCGTTCCCATGGGTTTTCCCGTATCCGCATTCAAACCCGAGGGGATATCCACGGAAAAAACGGGCTTCCCGCTTGAATTCATCAATTCAACGCTCTCCCGGATCAGACCCCTGAGGTCGGCGTTCAGTCCTGTGCCCAGGACGGCGTCAATGAACAGATCATGATGGAGGAGCCTTGATCTGTTGGCCTTAAGTTCGGCATCGGTTCTGATTTCAACAAGGGATGAGGCAGAAGACCGGTCACAGAGTTTTTCAAAAAGCTGCAGATTGATCTGTGCATCCCCTTTTACCGCCTCCTTGGGCGCCAGGAGAAAGGCGGTGACCCTGTAGCCCTTTTCAAGAAGATACCGGGCCATGACAAACCCGTCCCCGCCGTTGTTACCCCGGCCGGCCAGGACGGCAATTTTTTTTATGTCCATGGCATTGATCTTTGACAGCAGAGCCTTGGTAGCTCCCCTCCCGGCGTTTTCCATGAGGACCAGCCCCGGAATCCCAAAGGAATGGATGGTGGTCTGATCCATCTCCTGCATTTCATTTGCGGTCACCAGCAACATGGCCTTCTCCTTTTCCCTGTAAAACCTGAGTTCAGTTTTGCATACTTCCATTGAAAATAAAAGTCCAAAAACGGCTGAAATTTCGGGATGAAAAACCAGCAGAGGCCTTACCAGGTGGCATGATGTTCTTCCACCACCCCGCCCAGGCCCGAGAAACGGACGGTCAAGCCGTCCTTTGTGCGGACGGTACCCTCAAAGGACCCGCAGGGCTGGATAAAAAAGCTTTTAAGGATGAGAAGATCGTCGTGGGCCCGGCGGATGCCTTCGGGGGTGAAGGTCAGGTCGATGAGCCCGTCCCGGCTGTTGATCCGCCAGGGCAGGGAGGGGTTTTCAGGATCATAGACAAAGACCGTCTCGCCGGTTTTTTCCGGTTTTCCATTGATCCACAGGGTATTTTCCAGGAGACCCTTTTCATAGACCCCGGAGGAAAAATTAAACCCGATCCGGGTTCCGCCCCCGGCTATGCCTGCACCGCAGGCCCAGTTCCAGGAGGTCCTGCGGGGATAAAAGCCGTTGGTCCAGTCAAAAATTGCAAAGGTATTTTCCGGTTCAAGATCAAAGGCTTTCCCGTTGAGGCGGATGCTCCCCTTTGCCGTCAAGCCCGCCGCCTTGGTGGTAAAGGCGGATCTCCCCTTTTCCATGGGCATGTGAAAATGCATGGGCAAAAGGCCGCCCTCGGGGTCCGTGATGTCGATGTCGGCCTTGAGGGACCGGCCCGGCAGATAAAAATTCGCCTGGACGGTCCTTGGGCCTTTTGGGTCCCGGGTCAGGCAGAGCCGCCCCCGGAGACTCTGATAGGAAGCCACCCCATGGTCGGGATTCCGGTCAAAGGAAACCTGGCCCAGGGGGAAAAAGACCGGGGCGTGTTCGATCATGCGGGAAGCTTTCCGGTCAAAGCCGAAGGCAAAGGAGCCGGCCATATACCCCAGATGGATCACGGCGCACCCGAAGATGATGTCCGGATGGATGATCCCCACATAGCACCAGCGTTTTTCCCGGAACCGGTCCGGGTTGAAAAAAGAGGGGTTCAGGTTTAACAGGGCCAATGTATCCGGGTGATGAAAGGGGCCGGACCATTCTTTGCCGGAAAAGCGATCATCGTTTTTCACGGCATGACCTCCTGATACCTGAAGCAGGAGACCAGGTGGTCATTGACCATGCCCACGGCCTGCATATGGGCGTAGATGATGGTGGACCCCACAAATTTGAAGCCCCGTTGCTTCAGGTCTTTGGAAAAGGCGTCCGATTCTTTGGAGGTGGCCGGCACATCCTTAAGATGCCGGAAGGTATTGATTTTCTGTTTTCCGTCCACAAACCGCCAGGAATAGGCGTCAAAGGAACCGAAATCCTCCCGGACCTTGAGAAAGGCTTGGGCATTGGTCACGGCGGCGGCGACCTTGAGCCGGTTCCGGATGATGCCGGGATCAAGAAGAAGATCTTCTATTTTTTTTTCGGTAAAGCCTGCCACCTTTTCCGCATCAAAGCCTGCAAAGGCTTTTCGATATCCCTCCCGCCGTTTCAGGATGGTCAGCCAGGAGAGCCCGGCCTGGGCCCCTTCCAGAATAAGGAATTCAAAGAGTTTACGGTCGTCATGAACCGGCACCCCCCATTCTTCATCATGGTACCGGATATACTCGGGATCTTTTACGGCCCAGCCGCATCGTTCCATGGTCAGCCTCCTTTTCGCCAAACGGGTATCTTTTCCATCAGGTATAATATGCCGGAACGGTTTTATCAATGATAGTTTTCGGGGATAGTTTTCTTGGGATAGTGTCCAGAATCGTTTTCAGATCTCTTTGCTCGGCCCGGTTTTCTTTTTCTTGCCAGGGGAAGGGAAGATATGGTAATTTAAGCGTTTTTTTGGGAGCACAAGAATGATTCATCTGACGGGTATTTCAAAACAGCACGGGTCCCGGATGCTTTTTAAAAACGCAAGCCTCCAGATCCTGCCCGGCACCAGGACCGGCCTGGTGGGGGCCAACGGCACGGGCAAGACCAGTCTTTTCCGGTTTATCATGGGCGAGGAAGAGCCGGATTCCGGGGACATCTCCTTTTCAAAAAAGGTGAAACTGGGATATTTTTCCCAGGATGTGGGGGAGATGTCCGGCGGATCAGTGCTCGCCGAGGTCATGTCCGCGGCTTCGGACCTGGTGGTGCTGGGGGAGCGGATGAAGGAAATGGAAGCGGCCATGGCCGAGCCCATGGATGAGGACGCCTTGAGCACCCTTTTGGAAATTTACGGGGAGGCGGCCGAAGAATTTGAAAGCCGGGGCGGCTATGACCTTGAAACCCGTGCCCAGACCGTTCTCACGGGCCTGGGCATCGGGCCTGCCGACTATGTCCGGCCGGTATCCTCCTTCAGCGGCGGATGGAAGATGCGCATCGCCCTGGCCAGGATCCTGACCCTGAACCCCAATGTCCTGCTTCTGGATGAGCCCACCAACCACCTGGACATGGAATCCATCATCTGGCTGGAAAACTGGCTGGTCACGGATTTCAAGGGAGCCCTCCTCATGACCTGCCATGACCACGATTTCATGAACCGGGTGGTGTCCCGGATCATTGAAGTGGCCAACAGCGCCATTACCTCCTATGGCGGAAATTATGATTTTTATGTCCGGGAGCGGGAGATCCGTCTGGCCCAGCTCCTGGCAAGCCATCGCCGTCAGCAGGAAATGCTGGCCAAGGAGGAGGATTTCATTGCCCGGTTCAAGGCCAGGGCTTCCCATGCAGCCCAGGTCCAGTCCAGGATCAAAAAAATTGAAAAAATAGAAAGGATTGAAATCCCGGCTTACCAGCAGGTCATCCGGTTTCAGTTTTCCGAACTGCCCCGATCCGGGGATGATGTGGTGATCCTGGAAAATTTGGGGAAGACCTGGGAAACGGAAGACCTGGGGTCCAAAACGGTCTTTTCCGGAGTATCCGGTCATATCCAACGCGGGGACAAGATCGCCGTGGTGGGGGTGAACGGGGCCGGTAAATCCACCTTTCTCAAGGTCCTGTCCGGGAATACGGAGCCCACCCAGGGCAGCGTCAAAATCGGGGCCAATGTCAGCATCGGCTATTTCAGCCAGCACAGCATGGATGTCCTGGATTCGAAGAAAACGGTTTTTGATACGGTTCAGGATGTCCTTCCCCTCAGCAATATCGGCGTCATCCGCAATCTCTGCGCCGCCTTCCTGTTTTCCGGAGACGAGGTGGAAAAACGCGTGGATCAGCTCTCCGGCGGGGAAAAAAGCCGCCTGGTGCTGGCCACCTTGTTGGGACGGCCTTTGAATCTTCTCATCCTGGACGAGCCCACCAACCACCTGGATATCCAGTCCAGGGAAGTCCTCCTGGATATTTTAAAGGAATTTTCCGGGACCCTGGTCCTGGTCAGCCATGACCGGTATTTTCTCCGGAGCCTGGTGGGCCGGGTCTTTGAAATCGGCCAGGGACGGATGACCGACTACAAAGGCGATTATGAATATTACCTGTCCAAAACCGGGCGGGATCACCGGGCGGTTTAAAAAATTATAATGTGAGCCTGCTGTTACTGCAGCTCTCCAATAGTTGAACTGTTATTCGATATAGCGCGGCTCACAAATCAGTATATTCCGTTTGTCGATTTCCAGATGACATTCTTTTTCCAGGACCGCTTTAAATTTTTTGCGTGCCCGATGCAGGCGAACTTTTGTGTTTTCCACACTGATATCAAGGATATCTGCAATTTCGCCATGACTGAAACCCATCATATCAAACAGCAGCAAAGGAGTCCGCAAAGATTCGGGCAAAAATTTCATCTTCTCCTGAACACATTGACTCATTTGCTGCTGTTCCAATAATTTTTGGGACGACAATGGGTGGGGAAATATTTCAGTCTGTTGGACTGAATTCTCTTGCTGAGCTTTCCGTTTAGAGTTCCGGAAATGGTCTTGACATATATTATAGGCAATCCGAAATATCCATGAGTATGTTTTTTGGCTGTCATTTAACTGGGTCAGGTTTTTTTGAACTTTAATAAATGTTTCCTGGAGCAGATCCTCGGCAACCCACATATCTTTAACCATCAGGAAAATAAATCTTCTGACGCGCTCATAATATGTTTCATATATGTCCCAATAAGGATCCATTTAGCAGCCACATCCCCCTTTTCCGGAAGGGCCGCAGCAGCCCTCGATGCTTTCTTCTGATTTGATACCCAGGGTATCATCCATATGCGTTTTTAAAAAAATCTGAGCCCCGTTTTTCACCTTGGTGGCAATCAGAATAACATGCTGGACCTCTTCGGTGCTAAGACCCACTTCTCTGGTTTTTTCAAATAAATGGTCAAAACATGGGATACAGTTGCTGCCAACAGCAGCGGCCAGTGCAATTTGAATATCTTGTTTGTTTGACATGAAATTTCCTCCTTTTAAATTGTTTGTATGTATGACGACAACTCAATCAAAAAGGTTACATTAAAAAATCCGTACAAGAACATTTATGTGTCTAATTATTTCTATTTTCTTTTCAATTCAATGGTGATCGGCTCAGCCGCCGTCAACAAAAAAATCTGTGGCTTGCCCCTCAGCTTTTTTATTTTTGAGGATATAAGTTATTTATTGATTAGGGAATTCTGAGTTGATATAAAAAATTAGGGCTTCAATTCTTGGATAATTCTTTGGATAGTATCCAGAAGTGCAGGGATTTTTCTTTTACATGTGAAAAACACTGTTTCAGCATTAATATTGGCATAGTGATGCGTAATAATATCCCTCATCCCTTTTGCTTTTTTCCAGTCAACATCAGAATAGCGCGATAGCAGTTTTTCTCCCGTAACTTTATCAAGATTTTTTAAAGACTCTCCAATAACGATGAGCATCATGCAGATGGCATCCATTTTTTCCATCCCGGAGGCAGTATCCGTAAAATCTTTTGGATTATTGATCCCCTTAAATCGCAGAACGACCTTTTTGGCAGCATCTTCGATTTGGTGAAGAATTTCCAATATCAGTTCATTATCAGGCATACACCGCCTCTTGGTCTATCCTGTTTTTTAAGAAAGGGTTCATCGAGTCTGTATAAATTACAATATCAATAGATTTGTTAAGCATTTTTTCTAAATCTTCCTTTATTCCCGCAAGCATGAAAAAATCGGGTTCAGAAATACGGATCACGATGTCGACATCACTCTCATCTCCTGATTCACCACGAGCAACAGAACCAAAAACGCCAATGGTCAGGATATTATATTGATTCGCAACTTCATTTTTATAGTTACGTAAAATTTCTATGATATCTTTTTTGCCCATAATTTCCTCTCGCAGGCCCCATTCTCTAAAAGTTCTTAATACATTTTATAAACCAACCATATCATGGTTAGAATATGATCTCAATTGTATCATTTATATGGATTATTTTTTCTTATCAGTGTGCAAAATTCAAATTTTTACACACTTAAGTACCCAAGCTTTCGATGCTTTCGTGACGGGATACGGCCAATGAAGGTGGTGAAGCCTTGAGGCCCGGTTTTATGCGAACCTCAAGGCTTTGTAAGGATTATTCCGGCAGCCGGACGATAAGGACGGGGATCTTGGCCTGCTGCACCACTTTTTTGGCCGTGCTGCCCATGAGGATCCCGGTCAGGCCACCGTGGCCGTGGCTTCCCATGACAATGAGGTCGCATTCCTTTGCCTCGGCCGCTTCAATGATCACATCCACCGGGTTTCCCCGGCCCACCACGACCTCGTCCAGGACAAAGGACTGGTTTTCCTCATTTTCCGAAACCGTTTCATAAAACTGTTTCAGGGCGTCCTTCATGCCCGGATCAACGGCCCGCTGCTTCCCGATGATGGCGCTTCTGGCGCTGTCCTCCTGTTTCTTTTTGATCCTGGCCCAGGCCTCGGCCCCTACGTGATAAGCAATGGCCGCTTCCATGCCCTGGGTTTCCTCCAGGGCATGGACAATGGTGATGCCGGCCCCGTAGAGGTTGGAAAGACTGACGGCATAGGCAAGGGACTGCCGGGCAGACTCGGATAAATCCGTTGCAAAGAGTATTTTTTTGATTTTAATCTTGGGCAATATCATGGGTCCTCCTCCTTAAAACAAAAGATTGGGCAGCCACAGGGATATCTGGGGCACATAGGTGATCAGGATGAGATAGGCCAGCATGACCAGAATCCACGGGGCGCAGGCCTTGGTGGTTTCCGTCAGGCCCAGATGGGAGATGCCCGAGGCCACATAAAGGTTCAGGCCCACCGGCGGCGTGATCATGCCGATCTCCATATTCACCGTCATGAGAATCCCGAGATGGATCTCGTCGATCCCGAGCTGCATGGCCATGGGGAAAAGCAATGGCGCAGTGATAAGAAGGATGGACGAGGGTTCCATGAAATTACCGGCGGCCAGGAGCAGCAGGTTGACCATAACCAGGAAACCCACCTTGCCCAGGCCCAGGCCGGTGATCCAGGCGGTCAACTGCTGGGGCACCTGTTCCGAGGTGAGCAAAAAGGAAAAGAGCACGGCATTGGTGATGATATACAGGATCATGGCCGACATATTGGCCGAGGCCAGGAGGGTCCGGGGAATATCCTTAAAGGTCATGTCCCGGTAGATGAAGACCGAGACGACAAAGGCGTAGACCGCGCTCATGGCCGCCGCTTCCGTGGGGGTGAAAATTCCGGAATAGATGCCGCCGATGACCACCACGATGAGCATGAGTCCCCAGACGCTTTCCCGGAAGGTGCGGACTACGGTGGCAAAGCTGGCCCTGGGAAGCCGGGGATAATTGTTTTTCTTTGCAACCACCCAGGTCACAAACATCAGCAGCAGCACCAGGAGGATGCCCGGTATGATCCCGGCAATGAAGAGCTTGCCGATGGAGGCATTGGTGGAGACGGCATAGATGACCATGACGATGGAGGGCGGGATGAGGATGCCCAGGGCTCCGGAGGTGCCGATGACGCCGACGCCGAATTTCATGGGATAGCCGTGCCTCACCATGGCCGGCATGAGGATGGACCCGATGGCCACCACCGTGGCCGGGCTGGACCCGGATACGGCGGCAAAGAGGCCGCAGGCCACGATCCCGGCCAGGGCCAGGCCCCCGGTGAAATGGCCCACCAGGGCCGAGGCGAAATGGATCATGCGTTTGGCCACGCCGCCGTGGGTGAGGAAATTCCCGGCCAGGATAAAAAACGGGATGGCCATGATTTCGAATTTCTCGATGCCGGTGAAAAGCTTCATGGCTACGGATTCAATGGGCACCGAGGTCATGGTGAACAAAAAGGTCAGGACCGTGAGCCCCAGGGAGATGGAGATGGGCATGCCCGTCAACATGAGACAGGCCAGCAGGGCGAAAATAATCAAGGCACTCATGAATTACCTCCTTTTGTCCCGGCAGCCGGTCCGGTTTGGGCTTCACCAAAATCAAAATCTTCGGAAAGGCCGTCCACATGGGAGGTATCGGTCTGGGGCAGTTGGCCGGTCTGGATGAATTTTTTGATGACCTGGAGGAAGCGGAAGCACATAAGATAGGACCCCATGGGGATGGCGGAATAGAAGATCCACACCGGCCATTCCAGATCCGGGGAAACCGGTCCCGAGGTCAGATCCGGCCAGTTGAAGCCAAAGGTGGTGGCGACGGCGTAGCGCAGGCCCACCTCCCAGACAAAGCCGAACCCGATGGTGCCGATGATGCCGGTGAAGAGCGCGCCGCCGGAAAGGCCGATGACGACGAATTTGGCCCGGGTCTTGTCTTTCAAACTGTTGATGAACACATCCACCCCCACATGGATGCCGGTACGGACCCCGTAAGCAGCTCCGAATTTGGCCATCCAGATGAACATATAAATGCACAGTTCCTGGGACCAGCTCATGTTGATGGTCAGGAGCCAGTCCTGGAGTCCCGGTATGGGCAGGCCGCTGGCATAGCGATGCACGACGGACAGGAAAATGATGATGGTGGCGGCACCGATGAGCGTGGCCACCAGCCATTCTTCCAGGTGGTCAAGAAATTTCAGCATCCTTACAATCCTCCAAAAAAAATTGAACCGGGCGGAATACAGAATGCCGAGGGGTGCCCCGGCATTCTGTTAAATCTGCCTCAGGTGTTTCGTGTTTCTATTTTTTAAACCCGGTGGCCGTATACACTTCCTGGATCAGGTCGGCGCCGATACGGTCCGCCATTTCCGTGTGGACTTTGACCAGGGCGGATTTCCAGGCGGCCTTTTCCTCATCGGAAAGCATGATGATTTCGGATTTGCCCGAGGCCTTTACAGAGGCCAGGTCTTCTTCATTTTTCTGTTTGGCGATGCTGTTGGCAAAGACGGTGGCATCGACCATGGCGCCTTCAAGCTGGGTCCGGATATCGGCCGGCAGGCCTGCCCAGAATTTTTTATTTACAATGACGGCATATCCCAGATACCCGTGGTTGGAAAAAGTGACATATTTCTGGACCTCATGCATTTTCTGGGTATAGAGATTGGAGGGCGGGTTTTCCGTTCCGTCTACGACACCGGTCTGGAGGGCCTGGTACACTTCCGAAAAGGCCATGACCTGGGGAATGGCTCCCAGGGCCCGCATCTGGGCGTCAAGAATCTTGGAGGACTGGATGCGCATCTTGAGGCCTTTGAAATCGGCCGGGGTTTTGAGTGCTTTATTGGCGCTCATGACCTTGAATCCGTTGTCCCAATAGGCCAGGCCCTGGATTCCCTTGACTTCCAGCATGTTCAGGAGCTTTTTGCCCACGGGTCCGGTGGTGATTTTGTGAAGGTCCTCGTATCCGTCAAAAATATAAGGCAGATCAAAGACTTCAAATTCCTTCACGCCCAGGGGGGCGAATTTCGCCAGGGAGGGGGCCAGCATATCCACTGAACCCAACTGGAGAGCTTCCATTTCTTCCTTGTCCTTGTAGAGCTGGCTGTTGGGATAGACTTGGATGGTGACCGCGCCCTTGGTGCGTTCTTCGGCCAGTTTCTTGAAATATTCAGCAGCCTGGCCCTTGGGTGTGTCAACCGCCACCACATGGCTGAATTTGATCACAATGGGTTCGGCCATGGCTGTTGCTGCGAAGGCGAAAAACATGGCAAAAATGACCGCTAACAGAAGTTTTCTTCTCATTTGAATCTCCTTTGGTTAGAAATTATGTTTAATTTCCAAGGCCCTTCGGGTGATGAAAACTAAACGCATACAAACATCAAAATTTTGCTCTGGATAGATATGTATCCTTATCATACAAAGTTTTAAATCGGAAAGGTTTTGATCTTGTTGTAAGAAATTTTCTTAGGGCCCGATCTTGAAGCTTGTCTTTAACCCGGGAGTGTATTAGGCTGGCGGGGTGAAAGTGCTTCTGATCCAACTGCCCATACCCCGGCTCAATTTCGGTTTAAAGACCGGGAATATCCCCCTGGGTGCCGCCTGTCTCAAACAGGCCGCCGACGGTATCCCGGATCTGAGGGTGGATATTCTGCCCGAAGCGGTGGCCTCCCATGCCGGCGATCAGGCCTTGATCAAGGCGGTTGCCGAATACCATCCCGATATCCTGGGCTTTACGGTCTTTTCCTGGAACCTGGAACGCTCCCTGTATCTGGCGAAAAAAATAAAGGAAAAAATTCAGACCCGGATCATTTTCGGCGGCCCCGAGATTACGCCGGATAATGAACCGGCCCGTTCCCCCTTTGTTGATGGTTATGTATACGGAGAAGGAGAGGGTGTTTTCAGACGGCTTCTTACGGACGAAACCTTCTGGAAAAAGGGCCGGGTCGAGGACCGGTCCGGGATTTCTTATCTGGGCCTTGGCAGCCCCTATGTGAATGGTTTTCTTGAACCCGGAGCCGAAAATTTCATGCTGCTCGAAACCCAGAGGGGTTGCCCCTACCGGTGCGGGTTCTGCTATTACCATAAATCACGGAAAACCCTCAGCATGGCCGAGGACGGGATTGTGTTGGACGGGATTGCCCATGCCCTGGACCAAGGGGTAAAAGAAGTCTATCTTCTGGACCCATCCCTGAATTCAAGGCCCGGGCTTTCCGCCCTGCTGGAAAAGATCGCCGGTCTGAACCGGTCCGGGAAGCTCGCCTTCACCAGCGAGATCCGGGCCGAATCCGTAAATGAGAATATGGCGGAACTTTTCAGAAAAGCGGGGTTTACAGGCTTTGAGGTGGGCCTTCAATCCACCAATCCCCCGGCCTTGAAACAGATGAACCGGCCCACCCGTCTTCCGGTCTTTCTTTCCGGGGTCAAGGCCCTCCAGGATCAAGGCATCGCCCCCACCGTGGACCTGATTTTCGGTCTGCCCGGAGATACCCTGGAAGGGTTTGAAAGAACCCTTGATTTTGTCCATGACCATGGCCTTTATGACCATCTCCAGGTCTTTCCCCTCCTGGTGCTGCCGGGTACGGCCTTCAGAAAAAAAAGCCGGGAACTGGGGCTTAACTATGACCCCCACCCGCCGTACACCCTGATCTCCAGCCCCGGATTTTCGTCCCAGGACATGGTCCGGGCCCTGGACCTGGCCGAAGATAAATTTGACACCGGCTTTATCCCCTTCCCGGACCTTGAGGTTTCCTTTAAAAGTGAAAAAGGGGGAGATCTCTATATTCCCCTGAACGGACGGCCTTGTCTTGCAAAACTGATCCTGGAGGACCGGCGCGACCTTTTAGAGATTGAATCCCTGGCCCGGAATATCACCTCTCCCTTCCAGGTTTTCTTTGGCCCCGCCGTCCGGGATGCGGCCTATCAAAAGGCGGTGCTGACCTGCATTTCCGGGCAAAACCCCTTTGTCCCCCTGGAAGTGGTCTTTCTGGAACCGGGGGAGATTCCAAATACCGGGGACCTGCTGGCGGCCATGGCCATAAGAAGACCCCATTTCCTGGACCAGGATTTACGATACCTCTATCCCGAACCCGGAAACCGGGCGGTTCAGTTCACCCTGGTGACAAAAAATTCAGGCCTGTGCTTTGAAGGGGAGATGAGGCGCCAGGTCTTTCTCTGGGACCGGACCGGCCTGCCGGAGGATTCGGATTTCAAAGACTTGGCCTATCTGGACGGTGTTCTGATCGATTCCTGTCTTCCCTTTGACCGGCAGAAAAAATTCCAGGACAGGATCATGCCCTTACATGAAGATATCCTGCCCGTCAATTTTGCCGATGTCCGGCTCCAGACCCGTTGGATCCAGGGAACCGGGGCTGAACGGTACAATATCTCCCTGCTCCGGGATTTTTTCGGGTTAAGATCCTGTATGGGGTGTTGATCCGCAAGGATCAGGGGATGAGCACCTTTAGAATATCTTCTTTTCCGATGATCCCCACCAGTTTTCCCTTTTCAACCACCGGGATGGTATGAAAATGCTTTTCCACCATGAGGCTCGCGATTTCCGAAATCGGTGCCTCGGGCCCGACAAAAACCGGGTCTTTGACCATGGCCTGTTCCACCGTTACCGCAGCCATTTTTTTAAGTTCGGCATTGAATTTTTTGGATGAGGACAGGGGAATGATGCCGTCCAGGAGAATGAAAATAGGGGGGACGGGAATTTTCCGGTGTTGAAAAATCAGATCACTCTGGCATAGAATCCCTTTCAGCGCACCGGTTTCGTCCACCACGGGGACCCCGTTGATGTGATGGTTCAAAAGAATTTCAACGGCTTTTGTGATCTCTGTCTCAGGTTGAACGGAAATGATATTTTTTTCCATAATATCGCTTGCTTTAATCATGGAGCCTCCTTTGTTCAGATCAGGTGTCAGGAGATGGGGCGAACCGCAAGGACTGGGCACGAGGCCCGGCTGATGACTCGGTCCGTAGTGGAACCCACCAGGAATTTTTCCAAAAGACTGTGGCCCCGGATACCGAGAACGATCATGTCTGCATCTATTTTTCCGGCATAGGTGATCAATTCCTGGTAGGGCTGTCCTTCCAGCACAACAGTGACCGGGGTGCACCAGTTCCGGCTCTCCCCGGGGACCATCTCCAGGAGCCGGGTTTCAATCTGTTTTAACCAGGTGCTTCTTCTGTCTCCGGTCTCATCCATGGATCTGTCAGGGGGCTTTGCCCCGGACCCGGTCCAGCCTGAAAACGGGTTCACATCCAGCATAACTGGATCAGGCGCCATGAGTTCCACCGGTTCCATGGGACTCACCACATGGGCAAGATAGAGCCGGGTCTGAAATTCCTGGGCCAGGCTCAGGGCATAATCAAAGGCCAGCCGGGAATCCGGGGAAAAATCACATCCCACCAGGATCCGGTTTAATTTTATTTTTTCCTCACTCTGGGACGCCCGGCCGTCATCCTTTGCATGGAGGACCAGAAGCGGGCATGATAACATTTTGGTGAGCTTATTGGTGACCGAACCGGTCAAAAACCGGATCACCCCTGATCCGCCGTTGGTTGCGGCGATCACCATATCGATCTTATGCTGCAGGGCTGCCAGTTCGATCTGATCCGCCGGGTGACCGAGGGATACCGAGACGATGATCTCACACTGAATATCAAATTCCTTTGCAATTTCTTCCAGACGGGTACGGGCATTATGGATATGGTCGCTTTCGATCCCGGCATAATCAATATAGGAAGACATATGGCTTGAAACCACAAGCGTGGGGACGATATGGCAGAGATAAAGCCTTGCATCAAATTCCGAAGCCAGAGATTTTCCATAGGATACGATCATATGGGTAAAATCGGAAAAATCAATGGCACACATTATTCTTGCGGGTTCCATCCTCATCATCCACCTCCTTTTTAAACTTTGTTTTTAAAAAGAGCATGACCTGTAATTCTGAGTGATGTCCGGAAAAAAAATAAAACAAGGGCAGCATTGCTTTTAAGATGGTTCCATTCTAATCCCTTTAGGCTGTTAACGTCAAGCAAAAACCAGGGCCATTTGATCGGGGCATATTGAATTCCCTTGCCGGGTCTGATATCTTTGATCGAAAAAAGGAGAAATCATGAACCTGTTTCACATTGATACTGAAAAATGCAATAAAGATGGGATCTGCGCCGTGGAATGCCCGGCCCATATCATTGAAATGACCGGAGACGGACCCGTGCCCGCCACCGGTGCAGAGGAATTCTGCATCGCCTGCGGCCATTGCGTGGCTGTCTGCCCCCAGGGGGCCCTGACCCTTTCCATCCTGGCGCCCCAGGACTGCCTGGACATGGACAAGGATCTGGTTTTGGATGAAAGGCAGACGGAGCATTTCTTAAGGTCCAGGCGGTCCATCCGGCGCTACAAAGACAGACCCGTACCCCGGGATCTGTTTGAAAAGGCCCTGACCATCGCCTGTTGCGCCCCCTCGGGCAGCAACCGGCAACCGGTGAAATGGCTGGTGGTGGACAAAAAGGAAGATGTTCACACCATCGGCGGCCATGTCATCAACTGGATGCGGTATCTGCTCCATAAAAGCCCGGAAACGGCAAAGGCCTTGAAAATGGACGCCCTGGTGGAAGCCTGGGACAAGGGCTCCGACCGGATCTGCCGGGATGCGCCCCAACTGGTCTTTGCCCATGCCTCCAATGAATTCGGTAGCGCCTCGGCTGACTGCCATACGGCCCTGGCCTATCTTGAGTTGGCCCTGACCGGTTTCGGCCTCGGCAGTTGCTGGGCCGGGTATGTCAATTACGCAGCCGGGCAATGGCCCGACCTGAAAAAGATGCTGGCCCTTCCGGAAACCCATACCTGCCACGGCGCCCTCATGGTCGGATTCCCCAAATTCCATTATTTAAGAGCTCCCCGCCGCAATGCCCCGGATATCCGGTATCATGGCTGACGCCATTTCCGTCCGGGCCGGCCGCAGGGCCATTGGGATCATCCGGGACGAAGGCCTGGACCCTTCACGGATCAAGGTTTTGGCCGGGGCTTCCGGGTCCGCCAAATTCCTGGTTCTCACCGGCATCGACCGGGTGCTCATGGATCTTTTCAAGGGCCGGACCGAGCCCCTTTACCTCATCGGAACCTCCATCGGCGCCTTCAGGATGGCGGCCTTCTGCCAGAATGACCCTGCCGCCGCCCTGGGCTCCCTGGAAAGGGAATATATTGCCCAGCATTACCAGCACCGGCCCACCCGGGAGGAAATCAACAGGGAAACCTTGAGGATACTGGACGCCTTCATCGATGAAAAAAGGATCGAACAGGTGCTGAACCACCCTTTCATGCGGATTTCATTTCTGGCCAACCGGTGCCGGGGCCTGCTCAAGAGCGAGGCCCTGCCCCTCCAGTGGATGGGGCTGGGGCTGGCCGCCGGGGCCAATCTCATGAACCGGGATTTCCTGGGCCTGTTTTTTGAACGGGCCCTTTTCTGCGCTCCGGGTGAATTGCCGCCCTATGCCGGTATGAACCGTTTTCCCCTGAAGGTCTACGGCCTGACCAAGGACAATTTCAAGCCGGCCCTCCTGTCTTCCGGGGCCATCCCCGCAATCATGGCCGGGGTATCGGATATTCCCGGCGTTAAAGGTATGTTCCGGGACGGCGGGATCCTGGATTACCACCTGGATATCCCGTTTTTGCCCGGACCGGTCCTGCCCGGAGAAAACCAGTTGGTTCTGTTTCCGCATTTTTATGAGCACATCACCCCGGGCTGGTTTGACAAGCGCCTGAACCGGCTCCCGGCCCCTGACAATATGGCCGACGTGGTTCTGATTGCCCCGTCTCCGGCCTTTGTCCAAAGCCTTCCCCTGGGCAAAATCCCGGACCGGAAGGATTTCTATGGGTTTAAAGGAAGGGATGGGGAGCGCATGGCCTATTGGAAAGAAACCGTTAACAGAAGCCGGGAATTGGGCCTGGAATTTGTCGAATCCATTGCATCGGGACGGATCAGGCAGATGGTCAAACCCTTGTGATGACCCAGAACCTTATTCAAATTGTTTCATTTCCCTTGCAAAGCAGTCCGGACAGATCCCATGGGAAGGCTGGGTGCCGGCGATATCCTGGATATATTTCTCAATTTGAACCCAGGTCCCTGAATTTTCACGGACTTTTTTACAATAGCTGCAAATCGGGTAAATCCTGCTCAAATCATTGATCAACCGCTCCTGCTGTTCGATCAGATCCTTATCGTAGATGATGCGGAGGGACAGCTCCACCATCCGCTTGACCTGGCTGAGCATTTTGATGTGCAACTCATTGTGGGGATTCGCCTTGTTGTCCAGAAAGCATACGGTCCCGAAGTCCCCGCCGTCGGGGCGATGGATGGGCAAGCCCACGTAGGAGATGATATTCAATCCGGTGACGGCGGCATTGTCTTTCCATTCAGGGTCCCGGAGCGCATCCGGAATGAGATTCAGGCCCCTGCTCTTCAGGGTCCGCTCACAATACCATCCCGAATCCGGGTAATGTGTTGTGTATCCTGCCGTATAAGGATTTCCTTTTGATGCGCTGGACAGGAGGATCTCGATTTGATCTCCGTCAACCCGTGTGATCAGCCCGGCAGGGACGCCAAAAATGTCAGCCGTAGCGTCGATAAGGTTCTGCCATTCGTTCAGAACGTCCTGGGCCAGCTTTTCCCGGGTAAATGGGTTTGCCTTTGCGGCTCTCATATGCAAGCCTCGTTTTGTTTGATAAGATAAGAGCTGATGTAAATAGCATAAAGAGAACGGATACAGATGTCAATGGAAACGGTTTGAATTTATAAACTCCGGTCCCCGGCCGTTAACCGACGCTTCCATGGTGATATAAAAGGCATCTCCGCAAAGGGCATCATAGAGCGCTTCCGCATATTTCCTGTATTTTAAATTGGAAATTCATGTTTTTGATGTGGTGTATAACGCCGAACTCTCCGTAAAATTTGGAGCGCAGCCGAATTGCCGGCCCGGTCTGATGCGGCGGTTATGTTTCTTTTTATCAATCAGAACTGCTTTTTTGGAGCAGTCCCGGTTATTGATTTAACATGCTCGCTGTCATCATATGTAATATTGAGTTGTCTCTTTTCGCCTTGGACGCCTTCTATGGGGGTTCCTACCACTTCCCAAAGACCGAGAGTTAAGACATCCATTACGCCATGGCCCACTGCACGGCCTGCGCTGGGCTCGTTTCCGAGTTCATATTCATAAATATCAATTCGTGTTCCGTCCGCAAGTGTCGTTGACGTTGCGGGAGAGCCAAGGTGCATTTCAACCTCGCCACGCGTGGAACCAACTTTGATGGCTCCTATATTGGGTTCCTTTTTCCCTGATAGAGCCATGCCGACTGAACAGCCGCACAGACAGAGAAGACTCATGATGGTCATAAAATTTTTCATATCAATCTCCTGAATGATGATTGGTTTCTGCATAACGTATGGCCAACGCCTGAGCTGAGAGGTGCGCGCGTTTTTTGTGCGTCTTCACCAGTAGGTGGCTCGGCATCATTCTAAATCATTAAACAAATTCTCATGAATAATAGTCGTTCTAAATCTAAAAAAAGAAGACGATCTGCTAAGCCAATACGTTATATGATAAACCCAGCGAGGCCATAATTCCTTGATCTTGTTTTCCGGTATATTTTTGGCTACCCAAATATCTCTAATTTGAACAGGGTCAACTAACAGTAAGCGATACGCTCTTCTCAAAATTTCATAATCTTCATGCAGGAAGCTCAAAGGTACATCTAACCTAATCTCATTTTCTTGAAGCATGCTTTCATTTCCTGCCGCAATGGTGTCCACAAGTTCAATAATATTTAGAACCAAATAGTAGGCGCATAAAGATTCTCGATACTCTTCGAACTTACCGAATGGTTCGTTCAGCCACTCCCATTTTCGAGATATACTACTTAAGAAACTCCAAACATCCGTTGATTTCCTTCCCAATGTATCAGGCCATCCAACTATCTCGTGGCGCTGATATAAAGGAAGAGATTTATCCTCATATCTTTTCGTGACTTTTGCTCTTGCAAGTTTTGCTGAGAGGGATAATTGATGCGTCTGAAGACACATCGCTCCATTCAAAGCTTGGTAAATGCAAGCAACTGCGTCTGGAAAATACACAATTGTCGTGATTCCACCAGGGTTCCAAGCTCGCGGGTTAAGTATTTCATCAATTAGGCTAATCTGATTAGAAAATTTATCTCTTCCTGATTCAATACCAGCAAGAGCTATGCTAAATAAAGGAGCATATGCGTTTGTGCCTTCCAATGCCATCCGATGCAAAGATTCTAAATCATTTGGAACATTTTTCTCGTATTTACTTCTCCACATGGTCAATTTATCTGAGATTGGCAAAATAGCCTGTTTAACAATTCTTCTCCATGCAACTAAATCACCCTTTCTCGCGACATCAAGAGCTGTGTGGTATACAGATAAAATGTCATCAGATAATGAAATAATATCAGGTATAGCCTCCGGGTTGGATGATGCTGAAGATGTTTCTCCACCTGAGGGTTTTTGCGCAAAAGGATTTTTTCCTAAAGGAGGTTTTACAGAGGAGGGGGCTTCATGCAGCTCTCTTAAGAAAATTTCAAATTGATCATCAAAGTTGTGTTCATCACTCAGGTCAACATAAAATCTTGTTGCGACTGATTTAGGCAAGAGTCGCTCAACACCTTTTTGTTTTACAATTGGGATGAACTTGGAAGTTCCCAAATTTCGCACTAACTCTCCAGTAACAATCATCGCTTCATAGCCAACGCCACCTGTTCCCTCATCGGCTTTCTTAACGTAGGTTTCCGTACAAACCATTAACACACGATCTGAAACAGATACGCTTTTTTCCATGAATTTTGGGATATCGTCACCAAGCCCTAAATCCCACTGATCCAGAATTACATCGATCCCATTCTTGACGAGTCTGGATGCCAATTCACCAACCCATTTTTTGTGTTTCGCACTATCATGTGAATATGAAATGAAAACCTTCGGAATTCTTTTCTCTTGATCGTTTATCATGAGATCCTCTGCGTTATACCGAACCATTTACTATCAGGTCGGTTTCCCCTTATAGCCTGAAGTTCACCCCTAAGATTAAAAAAAATATCATCAGGTTTTTATGAATGAGTCCTATCGCAGGGAGAAAGAAAAAGTCAAGCGCGAATAACAGGCTTCCGCCGGAGGCCGTCCGCGCGAGATAGGAAATGATCACCCTCCGGCCGGCGTTTTGCCCTTGAAATATAAAGAATTAGCCATTAGTATGGATTTTCCCGTCGGCCGGGGAGGCGAGGGTTTAATAGAGGAGGAAGGGCGTGGATTCCGGTATCTGTGTAGATATAATGGACAATATATCCAAGGTGATTGTGGGCAAGAAGGAGAGTTTGAAACTCATGCTGACGGCCCTGCTGGCCGACGGCCATGTGCTGCTGGAAGATGTGCCCGGTGTGGGCAAGACCCTTATGGCCAGATCCCTTGCCGCCTCCATGGGCGGAATTTACAAGCGGATCCAGTTTACGCCGGATCTTTTGCCCTCGGATATCACGGGATTTAATATTTATCATCAGAATGAGGGCCGGTTTCAATTCCAGGAAGGGCCGGTTATGGCCAATGTGCTCCTGGCCGACGAGATCAACCGCACCGTGCCCAGGACCCAGTCCAGCCTCCTGGAAAGCATGGAGGAACGCCAGGTCACCGTGGACGGCCAAACCTATCCCCTGCCGAATCCGTTTTTCGTCATCGCCACCCAGAACCCGGTGGAGCTGGAGGGGACCTTTCCCCTGCCCGAAGCCCAACTGGACCGGTTTCTGCTGAAGATCGACATGGGCTACCCGGACAAGCAGGAAGAAATGGATATCTTAAAGCGGTTTCAGACCTGTGATCCGTTTCTGTCCCTGGAGCCTGTGGCCACACCGGAACAGATCCGGATGCTCCAGCAGGAGCGGAGAACCATCACTGTGTCCGAGCCGGTAAGGGAGTATATCACCACCCTGGTCCAGGCCACCCGGCACCACCCCATGATCCGCTACGGGGCCAGCCCCAGGGGGTCCATGGCCCTGATGCGGTCGGCCCAGGCCCTGGCCGCCCTGGACGGCCGGACCTTCACCCTGCCCGATGATGTCAGGGCCTTGGTCAAGCCGGTCCTGGCCCACCGCCTGGTATTGAATGAAAACGAACGGATGAGGGGTGAAAAACCGGACCGGGTGCTCAAAGACATCCTGGACCGGACCCCGGTGCCCGGCGGCATTCCCGGATAGGCGACATGGTGAAGGATCAGCCGGTTTCAAACCATTTCACCAGTATCTTCACCGCCACCTTTATCCTCATCCTGGCCCTGGCCTTTCTTTTCATCGCCCTCCTGCTCCGCGAGACCCTTCTGGCGGTTCTGATCCTGCTGGTCCTGGGCCTTGTGGCCCTTACCAGACTCTGGAGCCGTTACGGGTTCCGGCATATGGCCTTTGAATCCGGATTTGAACGGACCCGGGTGTTTCCGGGAGAAACCATCCGGGTTGACCTCCTGGCCCAGAACAATAAGATCCTCCCCGTATGGCTGGAAGCCGGGATGACGGCAGACGGCAAGGGGCTTGTGTCTGTGTCCCAAACCCTTGAAACCGCATTCCTGTTGTGGTTCCAGGAGACGCGGTTCCGGTTTGACCTCCTGGCCTTGAAAAGGGGATGTTTTGATCTGGGCCGGGTTCAGATAACGGTATCCGATCTTTTCCGGTTTTTCCCAAGGGAACGGGTCCAAAAGGACGCCACCGATATCATTATCTTTCCCAAAATTTTTCCGGTGAGGCCTTTTTTTCTGCCTGAGCACGGGTTTTTCGGCGTACCCGGCGCCAAAAGCCCGGTCCAGGACCCGGTGTATATCCTGGGAACCCGGGATTACCAGAGTTTTACCCCGGTGCGGCATATCCACTGGAAAGCCAGCGCCCGCCAGGATAAATTAAAGGAAAAGGTCTGCGAACCCTCGGTCCAGGAAAAAATCCTCATCGTGGTGGATGTGGATCTGTTTTTCGCCCATGAGGCCGGGGATGATTTTGAAAGAATGCTGGAAGCGGCGGCCTCCATGGCCGTGTTTTTTGAAGACCGGGGCAAGAGTGTGGGGTTCATGACCAATGCCGTCATCAAAGGAAATCGGCCCGGCTTCATCCCCCTGCGCCGGAATCTTGAAACCCTTTCCCTGATCCTGGAAACCCTGGCCCGCATGGAAATGAAACCTGAAAAACGGATGCCGGAAATGTTTTCAGACCATATCAGCGTGCTCTGGGGCATCAATTGTATCTTCTGCTCCCACAGCATGGATGCCTCCATCATGGAGATGAGGGCCTTTTACGCCGGGAAGAGAATTCCGGTGAAATATTTTGTGTCACGGCCCGGTGAAAATGAAGGCCTTCCGGACCTGGTCTTGCCCATCGAATCCATTTTCCTGACACAGGCGGGTCAGCAATGACGGCCACCCGGCATAAAGGCCTTTTTTCGGCCTTCTTTGGCATGGAACTTTTCTGGCTCTTTGCCTGGTCCGATTTTCTCATGGGGGCCACGGCCCGGCTTTCCCTTCCCTTTATTCCCCTTGCGGCCGGGTATTTTCTTGCCTTTGCCCTGGCATCGGGGTTCCAGCAGAAAGGCCTGCGTCTCATCTGGGGGGTCCTGGGGCACGGGGCCGCGTTTTCCGCCCTGGCCGCCCTTGCCCTGGAAACAGCCACAGGGAGGGTCTTCCCCTCGGGGCCGGATGTGTTTCAATGGTATCAGTCCATCCTGATACTGGCCCTGGCCGGGTTTTTCTGGTACAAGGGAACCAAGCTCTGTTTCCGGGTGATGTCCTATAAAATGGTGTGCAATTATTTTGACCTGGGCCTTGCTCTTTTTTTCGGCCTGCTCCTGATCAAACTCCTGGTCTTTTACCAGTCCGGGGTCCGGTTACCGGACGGGGGCCTATTGTATCTGATGACCGGTTTTTTTTTCATCGGCCTTGCGGCCATCTTTTTATCCAACGCCCCCACCACCCGGAAAAGACACTATATGGAAGGATTCCGGGGGACCGGGGTGATGATCAGCTTCTGCATGATGTTTCTTCTGTGCGGTCTGGGCCTTGTCTTTGTGTTCCTGCCCCTGATGACATCCATGGCCGAATCCGGGTATACGGTATTAAAAGGGGTGTCCGGCTCCCTGGGCCCCTATTTGATCCATATTCTCCGCTTTATCCTCCTGGTTCCGAAACCCAGGGGAGCGGCGGAAGCCCCTCCATCCGCGGACCAGGGCATCCAGGGGCCCCATGATATGGGGATGACCGGTGAGGCCGGGTGGTTTTCCGCCCTTGTATTTTACGGGATACTGGCGGTGGTTGCTGCTGTGGCCCTGGTGCTTATCGGAACCCTGATCCTGCGGCTGCTGAGGTTTCTCCTGCAAAAGCCCTTGACCGGGCCTGCGCCGGAGACCCGCCCTTCCCTGTGGTCCACGATCAGGGGCTTTCTTGAGGCGGCAGGGGGTTTTTTCAGAAGATTTATTTCACTGTTTTCCGGACGGATCAACACGGCTCAGGCCGGGTTTGCACGGCTCATGGCCTGGGGGCGGAAAAGCGGGGTGAAGCGCCGCAGCACTGAAACACCGGGAGAATACGCCCAGCGCCTTCAGACCCTGTTTCCCCCCCTTGAGACGGAAATTCTGACCATCCTTCATACCTTTCACCTGGAAACCTATGGGGAGATGGTCCTGCCGGGCCCGGAACTGGGTCGGGTGATCCGGGCCCTAAAGAAAATCCGCAGCCCTTCCTTCTGGAAAATGAGGGTAAAGGTCTTTTTCCGCAATTTATAGGAGGGGTTGAAAGACGAACCGGCTGAGACCCGAGGCATGAATTATGAGGCTTGAGATTTTGACTTTTATGCCGAACCTGGGTATATTACCCTGTAATTTTTTGTGAACCATGGGGGAAAGCTTATCCATGAATCAACCGGAGTATAAAATAGGCGCAGGCCATGACGTCCACCGGCTGGTAACGGGCCGCAGGCTCATCCTGGGCGGAAAGGATATTCCCTTTGAGAAGGGCCTTGAGGGGCATTCCGATGCCGATGTCCTGGTCCATGCCGTCTGCGACGCCATCCTGGGCGCCCTGGGATGCGGGGATATCGGGGAGCATTTCCCGGACACGGACCCGGCCTATAAGGGCATATCCAGCCTGGTCCTGCTTGAAAACTGCCGGGCCCTCATGGAAGAAAGGGGGTATGCCGTCAACAATCTGGATTGCATTGTCTTCGCCGAAAGGCCCAAGCTCAGCCCCCACAAAAAAGACATGGAAGAAAACCTGGCCCGGGTCCTGAAAACAGACCCCGGCCTTTTGAACATCAAAGCCACCACCACGGAAGGCCTCGGGTTTACCGGGAGACAGGAGGGTATTGCGGCCCAGTGCACCCTCCTGCTCAAGGCCCTGAACATTGAAACACAAAACCATAGGAAAGATCAGCATGGGTTTAAAAGTCTATAATACACTGAACGGCAGAAAAGAAGAATTTGTCCCCTTGACCGAGGGCCGGGTGAAAATGTATGTGTGCGGCCCCACGGTCTATGACACCAGCCATATCGGCCATGCCCGGTCCGTGGTCGTGTTTGACGTCATTTTCAGGTGGTTTGAGCGCCTGGGCTACGAGGTCACCTATGTCCGGAATTTTACGGATGTGGACGACAAGATCATCAAAAAATCCAATGAAACCGGCGAAGACTGCGCCGTGATCACGGAAAAATATATCAATGAATTCCATGTTGAAATGGATGCCCTGAACGTGAGACGGCCCACCATTGAACCCCGGGCCACGGGCCATATCACCCATATCATCGATTTCATCCGGATGCTCATCGAAAAAGGCAAGGCCTACAGCGTGGAAGGCGGGGACGTGTATTTTTCCATTGACGCTTTTAAAGAATACGGCCGCCTGTCGGGCCGGAACCCGGAAGACATGAGGGCCGGGGCCAGGATTGCCGTGGATGAAAAAAAGAGAAATCCCCTGGATTTTACCCTGTGGAAACCGGCCAAGCCCGGCGAACCCTTCTGGGAAAGCCCCTGGGGAAAGGGGCGGCCCGGCTGGCATATCGAATGCTCGGCCATGAGCTATGAATACCTGGGAGAAGGCTTTGATGTCCACGGCGGGGGCAAGGACCTTATCTTTCCCCACCATGAAAACGAGATCGCCCAGAGCGAGGCCCTTTTCGGCCGCCAATTTGTCAAATACTGGATTCACAACGGGTTTGTGGACATCAACAATGAAAAAATGTCCAAATCCCTGGGCAATTTTACCATGATTAAGGAAGTGCTGGCCAAATACCCGGCCGAGGTCATCCGCATGTTCCTCCTGTCCAATCATTACCGGAGTCCCATTGATTACAGCGAAGATTCCATGCGGGAGATTTCCCTGGGCCTGGACCGGGTCTATGCCTTCCTGGAAAGACTGGATCAGCTAGGATTGGACCAGACAGGGATCAAAACCGGCGATGGCCACACCGGATCTCTGTGGGAAGAGTTTGCCGGGGCCATGAACGACGATTTTAATTCTGCCAGGGCCCTGGCCTGTGTTTTTGACGCCGTTAAAAAAGGCAACCGGCTCCTGGACGAGGCCAAGGGCGGCTTGGATGAGGCCCTTTCAAAGGAACTGGGCCTGATGCGTTCTGATATCCGGTCCCTGGCCGAAATCCTCGGCATTTTTCTGCTGTCCCCGGCCGCTTATTTTGCGGCTAAAAAGGAAAAGGGCATGGCGGATCTGGCGGCCGAATCCGGCGCAGCCACCCCTGCTGAAATCGAAGATCTCATCCGTCAGCGGGCCGAGGCCCGGAAAGCCAGGGATTTCAAGCGGGCCGACGAAATCCGGGATCAGCTCCAGAGCATGAAGATCGTTCTGGAGGACGGCCCCGGCGGCACCACCTGGCGGTTTGAATAAAATTGGCCTTTAACCGGACAGCTTGGCCCAGGTATCCTTCAGGGTCACGGTCCGGTTGAACACCGGCCGTCCAACGGCCCCGGCCTTTGAATCCAGGCAGAAATACCCCAGCCGCTCAAACTGGTAGACCTTTTCCGGCAAAGCCTGGCCCAGGCTTTTTTCAAGTTTGCATCCCTTCAGTTCCTCCAGGGAGGCGGGATTCAGGTTTTCGATAAAATCCTGTTTGTCCTGTTCCGGGTTTTCATCCTTGAAAAGCCGGTCATAGAGCCTCACATCCGCTTCCAGGCAGTCCTGGGCATTGACCCAGTGAAGGGTGCCCTTGACCTTGCGGCCGTCCGGGGTATTGCCGCCTTTGGTGGCCGGATCATAGGTGCAGATGAGTTCCGTGACCCGGCCGGTTTCATCCTTGACCACTTCCTTGCAGGTCACCAGATAGGCGTACCGGAGCCTTACTTCCCGGCCCGGCCCCAGGCGGAAGAATTTTTTGGGCGGATCTTCCATGAAATCGTCCTGCTCGATAAAGATTTCCCTGGAAAAGGTCAGGGGCCTTTTGCCCATTTCCTCTTTCTGGGGGTGGTTGGCGGCCTCCAGGGTTTCGGTCAGGCCTTCCGGATAGTTTTCAATGGTGAGCTTCAAAGGCCTTAACACGGCCATGGCCCTTGGGGCCCGTTCGTTGAGATCATCTCTCAGGCAGCTTTCCAGAAGCCCCATGTCCACCCGGCTGTCTTTTTTGGAAACCCCGATGAGGTCGCAGAAATTCCGGATGGCCTCGGGGGTATAACCCCTCCGGCGGATGCCTTCCAGGGTGGGGAGCCGGGGGTCATCCCAGCCGTCCACATGACCTTCTTCCACCAGTTTCTGGAGTTTGCGTTTGCTTAAGACCGTATAATTGATATTCAGGCGGGCAAATTCAATCTGCTGGGGATGGCAGGGGGTGTCCAGGACGTCCAGGATCCAGTCGTAAAGGGGCCGGTGGTCTTCAAATTCCAGGCTGCAAAGGGAATGGGTAATGCCTTCCAGGGCATCGGAAAGGCTGTGGGTGAAATCATACATGGGGTAGATGCACCATCGGGTCCCGGTTCTCGGGTGGGAGGCCTTTTTGACCCGGTAGATGATGGGATCCCTCAGATTGATATTGGGTGAGGCCATGTCGATTTTGGCCCGGAGGGTGTGCCGGCCCTCCTCGAATTCCCCGGCCTTCATGCGGGCGAAGAGATCCAGGTTTTCCTCCACGGACCGGTCCCGGAAGGGGCTGTTCTTGCCTGGCTCCGTCAGGGTGCCCCGGTATTCCCGGATTTCCTCCGGGGCCAGGCTGCACACGTAGGCCTTGCCCTTTTGGATCAGTTCCACGGCAAATTCATAGAGTCGGTCAAAATAGTCGGACGCATAATAGGGGGTCCCGAATTCAAATCCCAGCCAGTGAACAGTGGATTGGATGGAATCGATATAGACCTGTTTTTCCTTGGCCGGATTGGAATCGTCAAATCTCAGATTGCATTTGCCGCCGAATTTTCCGGCCATGCCGAAATTCAGGCAGATGGATTTGGCGTGGCCGATATGCAGATACCCGTTGGGCTCCGGCGGAAACCGCGTGGCGACCCTGCCGTTGTTTTTATGATTCTTTATGTCTTCCCTGATGATGGCTTCTATGAAATGCCCTTTACCGGTCTCTGTTTCCATTTATATCCTCAACCTGAGTGTTAAATTTAAAGCTCCTTTTTAACACAGTTTGGAAATTCGAGGCAAATATTAATGTAAGCTTTTATACCATTATGATTGGTTTTGATTTACTTCATTTTATCGGAATGATTGCTTTTTATTGTCGTTTTCTGTAACGTTGATAAAATCTACAGGAAAAATAGTCCGATGATAGCACAAACCTGAATTTCATTTTTAGAGAGAGATATACGGTTAGGTAGCAATCTTGGCACTGGTGAAATCAAAATTTACCGGTCGAAAAAATGATTTGGAGAAAATATGAATTCCTTTCTGATTCCAGGTCTGATAGCCGTTACCACCATGTCCTTGATAGTGGCCGCTTTGTACCTGTATCTTTTCCTAAATAATCAGGACAGAATATTGCGGTTATGGAGCGCGGCCTGGGGAGTTTATGCCCTGCGCTTTGTGATCCAGACTTCGGTGGTGTTACACATTCTGCCTCCCTGGATGGGTGTGCTCCAGGAGGTAGCCACCCTGACCGGTGCCTTTCTCTGTATTGCTGGTGCCAAAGCTCTGGCGGACAAACCCGCTGACGCCTGGTGGGGGTATGGGGCTTTAATTTCTATTGGCTGGGTGGTGTTTGCCCAGATAGCACATCTGCCGTTTTTTTGGGCTGATCTGCCGATCTCCTTTTTTACTGGTTTTCTTTTTTGTTGGTCCGGAATCATCATTCTGCGCCAAACTCAAATTGGCGGCCCCGGAAGAACTGTATCAGGCTATGCACTGATTCTCTGGGGTATTCATCGGGCCGACTACACATTCCTGAGACCTGTGGCATGGTTCGCTCCCTGGGGCTTTCTGATCGCCGCGCTGCTCTTTCTCACCGCCGCCATCGGTATTCTGCTGCTTTACTATGATAAAATCCGGGCCGAACTTGAACGTGAGATTCATGAACGCAAACTGGCGCAGGAATCATTAGCGGCAAGTGAGGAAGATTTAAAAGAATCCCAGAGGATTGCTCGCTTGGGCAGTTGGCGCCTGGACGTTGCAAGCAATAAGGTCGTTTGGTCGGAAGCGCTCTACAAGATGTATGGGTTTAACCCCGCACTCCCTCCACCGCCTTACACCGAACACCAGAAGCTGTTTACCGTTGAGAGCTGGGAAAAACTTACCAAAGCCCTGAATAAAACCAAAGAAGAAGGTATTCCCTACGAGCTTGAGTTGCAAACGGTGAGGAAGGATGGAAGCTATGGATGGATGTGGGTGCATGGCGAGGCCTTGCGGGATGCAAACAACGCAATAACCATGCTTAGGGGTGCGGCTCAAGACATCACCGAGCGAAAACAAGCGGAAGATGCTCTGCTGGAAAGCGAGAAGCGTCTGTCTTTTGTACTTGATGGCAGCCAACTGGGGTTCTGGGACTGGGATATTCCTACCGGCAAAGTCATTCGAAATGAAGTATGGGCGCAAATGCTGGGATACACTCTCGAAGAGGTTGAATTGACTGTAAAACAATGGACTGACCTTCATCACCCGGATGATAAAGACGCTGCCTGGCAATCCATCCAGGATCATTTGGAGGGACGAACACCAATACATCGAATTGAGTACCGGATGAGAACCAAGGATGGTCAATATAAATGGATCTTGGATCAGGCCAAGATTGTCCAACGAGACTCAAATGGGAAACCCTTAAGGATGAGCGGCACCCACACCGACATTACAGACCGGAAGAAGGTAGAAGAGAAGCTGAAGGAGAATGAACAGCGCTATATAAGAGCCCAGCGTATGGGGAAGGTAGGAAACTGGGAATATGATCTTGTCAAGGAGACTTTCTGGGGTTCTGAAATGGCCAAACGAATTTATGGGTTTGATCCAGAGAGTGACCGGTTCACCACCGATGAAGTAGAAACCTGTATTCCAGAAAGGGAGCGAGTACATCAGGCGCTGATCGATTTGATCGAAAAGGACGTTCCTTATCACCTTGAATTTGATATCCACCCCGTTTCAGGGCCTAAAACCAGCACAATTCGATCCATAGCGGAAGTCCTTAGAGACGATTCGGGTGCGCCGTTAAAAGTTATCGGTGTGATTCAGGATATCACAGAGCAAAAAGAATCATTGAAACAAAAAGAAAAACTTGAAAACGAACTTATTCAAGCTCAAAAAATGGAATCCATTGGGACATTGGCTGGTGGTATTGCCCATGATTTCAATAATATGCTCAGCATTATCTTGGGCAATTCGGAAATAATGATGGACGATATCGGGCCTGACCATCCATGTTCTTCAAATCTGAAGGAAATTCGAAATGCGGCACAGCGCTCAGCAGACCTTACCCGCCAGTTACTGGCGTTTGCCCGGAAACAGACCATTTCTCCAAAAATTCTTAATCCCAACCATGTGATCGAGGGCATGCTTAAAATGTTAAAACGCCTGATAGGAGAAGATATTGACCTGTTATGGCAACCTCAAACGGATTTATGGCCCGTTAAAATAGATCCTTCCCAAATTGATCAAATATTGGCCAATCTCTGTGTCAATGCAAGGGATGCCATAAAAGACGTGGGCAAAGTCACCATTGAAACCGGCAATATTAGCTTTGATGAAACCTACTGCGAGGAGCACGCAGGTTTCATACCTGGAAATTATGTTCTAATCGGTGTCAGTGATAACGGCTGCGGAATGGATAGGGAAACGACAACGCATCTTTTTGAGCCATTTTTTACGACAAAAAAGAAAGGAGAGGGAACCGGACTTGGTCTATCGACCATATACGGCATTGTGAAACAGAATAACGGATTCATAAACATCTACAGTGAACTCGACCAGGGAACCACTTTCAAGATTTATCTGCCGAGATACTCTGGAAATTTCGAACAAAAAGCAGAAAAAGAAGTTCAAAAAGAATCTCCAAAAGGCCATGAAACCATTCTTCTGGTAGAAGACGAATATGCTATTCTGCAGATGACCATACAGATGCTTGAAAGGCTGGGTTATACCGTGTTGGCGGCAAACTCTCCCGATGAAGCGATTCGGATCAGCAATGTCTCCGGCATTATCATCGACTTGCTGATGACCGACGTGGTCATGCCGTCAATGAATGGACGTGAGCTTGCCGTGAAAATCCTGTCGTCATTTCCTAACATGAAATGCCTGTATATGTCAGGCTATACGGCCAACGTCATTGCCCACAGAGGGATATTGGATGAGGGTCTGAATTTCATAAACAAACCATTTTCAAAACACGAGCTTTCCATGAAATTGAGAGAAATATTGGATTGAAAATGGAATCTGAAACACTTTCAAGTTTTGATTCAAACCATCAATAATTCCTGCAGAGCCGTTTGTCTCTTACTGATGTCCTGATTTTTAACGGCCATGGCAAGCGCTTTTCGGGTGCCGACAAATACAGCCAGTTTTTTTGCCCGTGTGATGCCGGTATAAATGAGATTGCGAAACAGCATTTTAAAGTGCTGGGTCAGGACGGGTATGATGACCACTTCAAACTCACTGCCCTGGGATTTGTGGATGGTAATGGCATAGGCCAGATCCAGCTCCATGATATCGGTCTGTTGGTAATGAACCAGCCGGTTATCCGGATAAAATGAAACAGAGCAGGTCAGGTCGATATTATCCATATCCCGGATGACGCCGATGTCGCCGTTAAAGACACCCAGATCATAATTGTTCCGCCGGTGTATGACCCGGTCTCCGATTCTGAAAATCCTTTCTCCGACCTTTAATTGTTTTTTGCCCTCAATGAATGGGTTTGAGGCTTCCTGGATGACTTTATTCAGGCTGACCGTCCCCATGCTTCCCCGGGTCATGGGAGAAAGGATCTGTATTTCACAGTTGCCGTAATACCGGGGAATCCATTCCTGATAAAGCTGCCTGACGACATCCAGGGCGGACAGGCCATAATGAAGGGACGACCAGGGATGAACTTTTTTTAAGACAGCAAGCAATTCGTCAGCTCTGGTTTCAGCCTCACACACCTTTTGTAAATTCACATGCTCGAATTTTTTCGGAATAACGATTTCCGTCTCGTAGGGAATCACCGGTTCCTGAACCCGGAATTCAAAAAAGTCCGCTTCATCCGGGTCATCGGACAAATTGTTTTCCAGCCCGGAAAGGGTTAATTCATAAAATCGCTTCACCCTTGAAATAAAGCTGATCTGATCTTTGCCGGCCTCGTCTGCATCCAGAAACAGGCAATCAATTTTGTCCTGCCAGACCTCAGGATGTTTAAACGGGGATTGTATCCAGGGAATCTCGCCTTTGTTGATCTGGTGGGCGTATTGAATGATAAGAGATTCCCGGGCCTGGCGAAATATCTGTGTCAGTTCAAAGCAGGGAACGGTCCGGGATGCAATGATATCCTTTAAAACATTGCCGGCGCCCACGGCCGGCAGTTGGTCGGCGTCACCGATGAAAAGCACCCGGGCAGTCCTGGGGACCGCCTTGAGCAAGGATGCCGTAAGATTGATATCCAGCATGGAACATTCATCAACGATAAGAAAGTCTGTCTTTAAAGGGGTCTCCTCGTCTTTTTTAAATTTGCCGTTTTGCCATCCCAGCAGGCGGTGGATGGTTTTGGATTCTTTCCCAATAACGTCTATCATCCGCTGGGCCGCCCTCCCGGTGGGTGCTGCCAGAAGAACCGTTAACCCCATGGCTTCAATTAATTTGACGATCACAAGGGTGGTGGTGGTTTTGCCGCACCCCGGCCCGCCCGTAAGCACGGAAAATTTCTCACAGACAATACCCTTGACGGCTTCGGTCTGTTCATCACTCAAAGAGATATTTTTCGCCTTGCAGTATAGGCTTACCCATCGGCTCACCCTTTCTTTTTCAATTTTTGGAGGGTCGCCAATATCCGCAATCCTTTTTGCAACATACAGCTCATCAAAATACAAAGACTTTGAATAATAGCATCGTTCAGGTATGCCGCCGGCCACGGCAAGGTCACGAACCATCAAAAACTTTTCGTCTTCCATATATTGCAAAAGCTCAGGCAGTTTATGGGACAGATCCAGTTTTAAGAGTTCATTCACCTGGGAATTGATTTGAGATTCGGTCAGGAAACAATGTCCAAAGTCCCGGCTGGCCGCAAGCACATGTTTTATACCCGCCATGATGCGTTGCCGGCTGTCGGGAGCAAGACCGACGCTTAAGGCAACCTTGTCGGCAGAAAAAAAACCGATTCCATAAAAATCATTGGCCAGCCGGTATGGATCTTCGGTAACGATGCCTATGGCCTCATCCCCGTATTCCTTATAAATCCGGACGGCAAACAGGGTACTGATGCCATGGGATTGTAAAAACATCATGACTTCCCGGATGGCTTTATGCTCTGTCCAGGCGGCACTTATCATGTCCAGTTTTTTCCGGGCAATCCCCGGAACCTCGGTCAGCCTTTCAATATCTTTTTCGAAGATATCCAGGGTTTGCTGATCAAAATAGGTCACAATTTTTTTTGCAGTTTTGGGCCCCACGCCTTTAATCAGACCTGATCCCAGGTATTTTTCAAGGGCCGCTGCCGTTGCCGGTTTTTTTTCCTTTGCCAGGGTTGCCTGAAACTGACGGCCGTGTTTAGGATGAATGGTCCATGATCCTTGGAACTCCATGGTGGCACCGGCAAAAACCTTGGTCTGATGAACAATGACGGTTTCCTGCCCATGCGGATGATTAAAGGGCGTCACCCGAAGAATAGACCAGCCGTTATCGGGATTATGAAAGGTAACCCGGTCCACAATGCCCGTAAGACTCTCGGTAATCATTCCTGTCCGGTTTACCGGTTGCTGCTTCATCTTCGCTGATCCTCGTTCGTATATAATGTCAGTAGATACACCAATGCAGCTTGGGTGATCAATATGTTTGAGATTTTTTGAAACGGGAATATACCGGAAGGCTATGAATTCATCCCGGCCGGGGATAGTGAAGATGGGGTTTTTTTCTCTGTTTCCGGTTATCCGTTATATCCTCAACCGGACTGCTGAATATGAATGTCCTGTTTAACACAGTTTGGCAATCCGACGCGAATATTAACTTTATTTTTATAAAAATCGATTACTCAAAGTTCTTTACACGTTATAAAAATACTGATACGGATTCAGCAGCCGGGTGTCTGGGTTACTGGATCTGGAAATAGTCGGTTTCAAACAGTCCACAGGCAATGGTTTTTACCTGATAGCAGCCTTTTTTCCAACTTACGCGTGACATGCAGGTTATAAGGGAAAATTGACCCGATAATAAATGATTAGCCACCAAGGAATACAATGAAAAAAATTTTATCATTTTTGCTGGGGATATTTCTACTCATTGGCATTTTTTGGGTAGCCTACTGGTTGCTTTCCGAAATATGGGGGCAGTTCAAATCTCTTGATACTAACGTTGCTGTCGCTGCACTTACTGCTTTTACAACGGTAACTGTATCAACATTAACAGTTGTTCTCGGTAAATATTACGAACGTAAAAAAGATATCGAAGCTCATTATAGACAGAAAAAAACGGAAATATATGATGAATTTCTGAAAGAATTTTTTAAAGCATTCTACTCCGAGGCAGACAAAGACGACGAGGCCGACCAAAAAAGCATGATTGATTTTTTACGTGAATGGCAGCGAAAAATGGTTCTTTGGGGTGGTCAAAATGTTTTAATGAAATACATTAAGTGGATGACCCATCTCAAAAAGGGAAATCCCGATGCAGCGACAATTTTCTTGATGGAGGATTTCTTTAGAGAGATACGTAAAGATCTTGGTCACAAGAATAACAAACTTGAAAAAGGAACCTTCGCCCACCTTATTTTGCAGAATGCTGAAATTTTTCTCGAAATGGCAAAAAAGAATCCTAATGTAACGTTAGCGGAGTTGGCTGAGGCAGAAAATGAGTTGCAATCGATAGGCTAACGCGGCTGCACGAGGGTGCCAACCTCTACGCTTCGAGGTTGGCACCTGTGAGCCTTGGCGTTACGTTTTAATAAAGCCCATGACTTTGAATAATTTATATTAATCAGAAACAAAACCATTATTTTAAATTGAGGAGATATTTCGATGGAGCAAAATTTTAAAGCATCCGTTCAGTATGATGATCTATTGGGCAGTGTCGCTGCTGATAGGGCAGACAAAAATGGTCCTTCTAAATGGCTATCAGAAAAGAAACTAATTAAGGAGGGCGAACTCGTTGTTGGAATTTCTATGTATTCTGGAGAAAACCACGGCACACATCAAGATCCTGTTTATGCCACTTTCTTGGTTACAGATCTAAAGGGATACGAAAATGTACCTGAAATGCTTGTTTCCATTGATGGCCCAATACAAGTTAGAAAGATCGACGTGGATATGAATCTTAGAGATTTTTTTGCCTTATTTAAACGCTTTAATGTAACACTTTCTACAAAAGGTATGATGGAAGGCCAACAGTATAGAACTGAATAACTCATAGGAACCTCATTACTTGAAATGTAACCAAACGCTGGCGAGGGACCGGGCTTACTTCACGGATTTTTGAAAAAATGTGTTTTAAGAGAATAAAATTTTTTATTGAGGTTCTGGGTTAAAAAAGCCCGATCCCTCAGCTTTGCGTTCAGTTCAGCACGTCAAAGATATGCTTGATGATAGTATCAGATGATGCTATCATCATTGCGCTATGAAACCGCCTTACGACATAACGAACAGGATACTGCTCCTTTACGGACAGATTACGGAAGCGCTCGGCTCGTGTAAAAGCCTGTTGCTGATGAAGCCGGAAGCAAGGCTGAGGAAACAGAACAGGATTAAGACGATTCATTCATCGCTTGCCATTGAGGGGAATACCCTGGATATCGACCATGTAACGGCGCTGATTGAAAATACAAGGGTTGTCGGACCCAAAAAAGACATTCTGGAAGTTCAGAATGCCGTTCGGGCTTATGATCAACTCGCAGAATTTGATCCATATGCTGCAAATGACTTTTTAAAAGCTCACAAAGTCTTAATGGATGGCTTGGTTGAATCAGCAGGGCGATATAGAAAGAAACACGTCGGGATCTTAAAAGGGTCGGAAGTTCAGCATGTGGCACCCGGTTACGCCATGGTGCCGGGGCTGATGAAGGATCTGTTCAGCTACATTAAGAAAGATACGGATATTGATATTATAAAGAGTTGTGTCTTTCACTATGAAATGGAATTCATACATCCCTTTGAAGATGGAAACGGCAGGCTGGGAAGATTCTGGCAAACACGGCTTCTCATGGAAGTGAACCCGATATTTGAATATGTGCCCATTGAGGAGACAATAAAGAATAATCAGGAACAATATTATAAGACCCTGGCCGAAGCCGATCATACAGGGAAATCAACCATTTTTATTGAGTTTATGCTTGAAACCATAAACAAGACCTTACGCAGGACAATTGATGAATCCAATCCGGGAACCATTGATTATCAAAAAAGGACGGAGTTCGCACTTGCAGCCCTGGAAGGCTGGTTTGACAGGAAAGACTACATGAAAATAAACAAAGGAATATCTACTGCTACGGCAAGCCGTGACCTGAAACAATTGCTTTTGGAGGGAAAAATCGAATCCACCGGTGGAGGAAGAATGACAAAGTATAAGAGGAAGCTGTAAATTGAATCGTCTATCCCTGAAATCAAGGCTCATTGTCAATACCCTGGTCATTCTGACCCTGGCCCTGGGGTTCAATGCCATGCTGACCCTGAATTCCCTTGAAAAATTTTATGTGGAATCCATTGCCTCCCAGTACAGCGTCGTTGGCAAGGATTTGAAACGCAATATCGAGCGCTCCCTGGGGTTTGGAAAATCCATTGAAAATTTTGTCGGCATGGAAAAAATCCTGGAAGACACAAAAAGCAATTTAATCCAAAAAAATGTCCGGGATGAGGCAGCCATCCATCTCAGCACTTCAACCAGCGATGATGTTTCCGTGTCCATGGCCCTGCCCGACGGCCGGATTCTTTCCAGCACCCGGCCGGATCTGGTCGGCACCCGGCCGGCGGTCCATGCCCGGATCGATTATAAAAACGCCCCGGATCAGGCTTCGCCCGCCTATATCAAATACAAGGATACCTATGTGACCCATATTTCCATCCGGGATGCCAAGGATGAATGGGTGGCCACGGCCATGATCCTGTTTAACCAGGACCAGGTGAAATCCGTTCTGAAAAAGGTCCGGAATCAGAGCATCGCCCTCATTTCAGCCATTCTATGCGGGGGAGTGGCGGTTCTGGCCTTGATGTTTCATTTTATGCTGCCGGACAAGACCGGTTCGCCCGGAAAGAACGGCAATTCCTCCAAATTGAAGCTCCAGGTGATGGTGTTCCTGGTGGTCGGCCTTGCCCAGATTGTGTTTTCAGGCATCAATACCTATTCCTTTAAGACCTATTATCTTGAGATCAACCGGCAGAAAGCCGGCAGCCTGATCCATCTTTTGAAGGAGGATATCGAATTCCTTCTGAACAGGAATATCCAGATCCACAAACTGGTCAGGATCGATGCGGAATTGAACAAGATCATCACCGGCTCTCCGGAACTCCGGGAAATCGCCATCCTGGATGCGGACGGGACGCCCCTGTACAGGGCCGTAAGCCCCGAGGCCGGAAACCCAGACGCTGGAAACCCAGACGCTGGAAACCTGGCCGGCGGGGCCGGGATCAAGGAGGAAGACCCGTATACCATCCGGGTTGAATTAATGAAGGAAGGCCGCATTGAAGGCTATATCTCCACCCAAATTTTAAAAAAGGCTTTATTCAAGAAACTCCTGGAAACCGGCCTGGATTCGGCCACCATTATCGTCATCTCCATCCTGTTTTTCGGGGAACTGCTGGTTCTGGCCTTCCAGTTCATCAATCGTCAGGCAAGGGCTTCGTCGGCAAGGCGAATCCATTATAAGAGCATCCGGCCCATTGCCTTTTTGTTTCTGTTTTGTATTGATATATCCATTTCATTTCTTCCCCTGCACATGGAAGCCCTTTATAAACCGGTTTTCGGATTTTCCAAGGCCATGGTCATGGGGCTGCCCATCTCCATGGAAATGTTTGCTTCGGGCCTTGCCATTCTATGGGCCGGGGTATGGATGGACCGGAGGGGATGGTATGAGCCGTTTTTCTGGGGGCTGGTGCTCTCCTTTCTCGGCCTGCTGTATTCCTGGGCCGCCCCCAACGCCCTTCAGTTCATTCTGTCCAGGGGGATGGTGGGCGCGGGATACGGCTTATCCCTCATGGCCGTCCAGGGGTTTGTCATTGTCCACTGTGATGAGAAAAACCAGGCCCAGGGTCTGGCCCAGCTTTTTGCCGGTGTCTATGCCGGAAGCATCTGCGGCGCCGCCATGGGGGCCATGCTGGCGGAAAGAATCGGGTATAGGATCGTGTTTCTCATTGCCGCCGCCATCCTTGTTCTTTTGATCCTGGGCATTCTGGTCCTCATGGAGGCTTCCTTTAAACGGCAAAAACCCATGACAGGGTCCCATGACGGGCCCGCCGGGCCGGCGCAGATCCGGGCGTTTTTCTTTAACCGGAGCATCCTCGGGCTTCTGCTCTTTGGGATCATTCCCAGCGCCACGGCCGTGGTGGGATTTGTAAATTATTTTTTCCCGGTTTACCTGGACCGGATCGGCACGTCCCAGTCCAATATCGGCCGGATATATATGGTGTTCGGCCTCTGTCTCATCTATATCGCCCCCTTCGTCGGCAGGATCATGGATGCCTCGGGCAGTAAGAAAAAATACCTGGTTATGGGCGGGGCCCTGGGCAGCTTTGCCCTTATCCTCTATTATTTTTTCGGCGGCCTTGCCGTTACCGCCGGGGCCATCTTTTTGTTGGGCCTTTCCATGTGTTTTGACGCTTCCCGGCCCTATGCCCTGACCTTCAGGGAAACCCGGAACCTGGGCATTGGAAAATCCCTGAGTATTTTTACCTCCTTTGAGAAAATCGGTCAGATCATGGGTCCTGTTCTCTTCGGGGTCCTGTTCTTGGCAAAGAATCTTCCCCTGGCCCTGGCCTATTTTGGGATCGGCTACCTGGCCCTGACCCTGGCGTTTTTCCTCACGGCCCAAAAGGATGGCCCGTCTTCCCCGGATAGCCCATGACACCTGACGCCTTATTGGATCTTGCCTGCAAGGGCCTGCCAAAGGTCGGCCGGATCATCGGGCAGTACGGGGATCTGTCCCTGCCCGGCTATCTTGAAACCCTTGTCCCGGATGCCGGAACCCCTTCCTATCAGCCGAGAAAGGATTTGCTGGAGGTGGTGCGTCAGTATATTGAGCCTTTGCTGGGGCTTGATGCTGCAAAGACGGCAGTGCAGGACCTGGAGGAACGTCCCGTGGTCCTGACGGCATCCCATTTCGGGGTGGAATATTTTGCCCAGACCTTTCAGGGCCGGGTCATCTTCGCACTTTCGGCCCTGAAAAAGCAGATCCCCACCTTCCTGACCTTTGCCTGCGGAAATATTCCCCTTAACAATGCCGTCTTTCCCAGGGGCGCCCTGATTTACCAGGGCAGGCCCGAAGATCTGGACCATCTGCCCGTGCGGTTGCCTGTTTTTCCGGAACGGCTCAAAAGAACCATCGTCAATGCAGCCCCTGCCTTTGACCGGGATATGGTGGACCGGGCCGGGGCAAGATTCAGCCGGATGGCGGCGGAGCAAGATATCCCGCCCGGGGTTTGTGATGCCCTGCATCATATCCTTGAAGACATGTATGGGAACCCTACGGTTCTGGCTCTGTCTTCCTATTCAGACCAGTCTGTTGTCGTGAACCGGTTGATCTGGAAGCGGATTTTCAAAGGCATGGACAGTGCCCCGGAGTCAATCTGCCTGGAGTTTGAACGCATTGCAGGCCGGCTTCTGGAAATGGATCTCTTTAATCCCCAAAGCCTGGCCGGGCTCATCCTGTTTGACCCTGACCTGAGGGAGGGGGTTTTGGCGGAGCTGTCTTCAACCTGGGGGCCTGTTTTTTTCTGGGGAATGGATGATGCAGGACGGAAATTTTCCCTGGACCTGGAGGCAGGGAGTTCCGGTATCCCGTCCTTTTCCGGCCTGGATGACAAGGGCCGGTCCCGGCAATGGCCCTGTACTCCCGAAGCCTTGCAGGCTGGGATATCTGAAGGCCGTCTCCTTCCCTCCCTGTTTTTGTGCTTTGCCGTTCTCTTGTTTGCCCGGGGCCTGACCTGTATCGGCGGCTATCTCCAGGGAGAATACCTTCCGGCCATGCAAAGGGGCCTGGTCCGGGCCCTGGAAAAGATCCGGAAATATGAGACCTTGGCCGGTTTCGTGGCCCGGGCCCGGACCGATGCCTATGTGGACGGCATGCTGGCGGTCATGGCCAGGGTGGGGGATCATCTGGTGCCGGCCGGGCCTGTTGAACTGATGGCCGGTGGAATGACCCTGGCCGATATGGATCACCTGTCCCGGCTCACGGTGCGGGAAGCTCACCTGGCAGACCTCTTCGAGACCCTTCAGGATGCCGTCCCGGCCGATACCCTTCCCCACGGATGGAAACGGCAATGGGCCAAGGATACCTTCCAATCCTTGAAAGATAAGGTGGTGATGAAATAAGATCCGTCTATTTTCTGGCCGGTTTTATTTCCGTATAGATTTCATCGGCTGATCCCAACACATCCACGGGCGGGTCATATTGAATCAATTCGGCGGTCTTGAGGTTGATGGCAATTTTAGGCGGTTCTTCAAACAATTGATCCAGTTGTCCGGGTTTGGCCCCATTGAATATTTTGGCCATGCTTTCTGCAAAAAACCGGCCCACATATTTCCAACTGGCCTGGGAGATGCTCATTAAAAATCCGGCCTTGACTTCATCGGAACTGGCCTGGGCAAAGGTGGGGATCTGGGCCGCAGTGACAATCTTCACCAGTTCGGGAATGCTGCCCGGGTTGACCCCGTTCTGGGCCGTGACATAGATGGCATCCACTTTCCGGCTCAGGTCCCGGAAACATTTTTTTACAGTTTCTTCAGCCAGCTTCACATCCGGGATCTCATCCTGGGTATGACAACGGACCACTTCAAACCCGAGTTGCTTGGATAATTTTTCAATGTCATGAATGGCGGCGTAAGCTCTGCCGGCCTTTGTGTCGGCATAGGCCACCCCTAAGGTTTTAAATCCGATGATGTCGTGAAACACCCGGATCTGTCGTTCATACCGGAAGGGGTCCACCTGGGCCATGACATGATCAAACCCGGAATCCTCCCGGCTTTTTACGATCCCTGCGCCAATGGGGTCTGAGGAAGAGATCACAAGGGTGGGGGTGCTGTGGCGGTTATTGGCCAGGCCCTGGCCGGCCGTGGTGCCCGCGGCGATCATCAGGTGGATGTCCTTTTTCGTGTTCAGGCGGGAAATGATGGTTTCAACGGTTTCCCTGGTCCGGGCCTCATCCCAGTCGGCGCTGTAATGGCCGTCCTCGGCAAATTCGATATAATCGCTTGTGATGTTTTTCCCCAGCCATTTCCAGAGGTCGCGGGTCTGCTCTCCCTGTTGTTCCGGGATATCCATGGGGCGTATCCAGCCCAGGGCCATTAATTCTTTTACGGTGGCCATAAAAACCTGCTGGTAATCCAGATATTCTCCGCCTTCATAATAGCCGACCCGCCATTTTTTCTCATGGTTTGTTTTCGGCGTGACGCTGAACTTCCCCTTATCCTGGGCCGTTGCCGGCCAGACAGAAATACATGCAAACCAGAAAACCATGAGCCAGATCTTAAAAATGAATTTCATTGTTTCCCCTTTCCCAATTTACAGCCGCATTCTTTTTAAAGGCCCTCAGTAGTGATAAACAATATCCGTAAACGGACTCATAAAGGCCTGGAGCATGCTGATATAGTTCATTTTAAATTCGACAAAATCACCGGGCTTTAAGGACCTTTGGCTGTCCGTGTAATCAATGACGGTATAATTGCTGTTGACGCAGACAATGAAAACCCCCCCATCCAGAGGCCTGAGCCCCAGGGGATAGGTATCGGAAATGCCGAAATTCAGAATGGCCCTTTTCCGTTTGCCCTTAAAAGCGGCCACAGGGCTGAACCCCAGGGCATCCACCCCTGAATGCGGGCAAGGGCCGACATTTTTTTCCTGGGTTTCCAGGACATCTCCTTTGAATATCAGAACATCATCATGCAGATGTTCATGTTTACGGCAAAAGGCCGGGATATTCCCGAGAAAAATGGCTTCACCCAGCCTGATCTGGTTGATCCTGTCCGGCAGGCCATGGGATTTAAGCCATTCAAGGAAAACAGACCCGCCCACGGAGACGGTTTCAACGGCAATGCCCAGCCGGGTTTCGATTTCAAGGGCCAGGTCCTGCAAGATCAGGACATTTTCTTCATCGGGCACCATTCCGGCGCAGCATCCCAGGTTTGTCCCGATGCCGGAAAAGCCGAGCCTTCGATCCCTGATGTCATGGATTTTTCTTACGGTATCCACCACATTTTCCGGCAGCACCCCTTCCCGCAGGTCGCCGGTATCCACCATCAGGATAATGTTGTGGGAACGGTTTTCAGCAACCAGGACCTCATTGATCCTCTGGATGACGGATATTTCGGAATTGAGGCTGGTGCCGAAATGCCGGACCATTCGAGGGATTTCGTGAATGGAGGGCAGGGATATGAAAACCGGTTTCTGGGGCAGGGTTTCATCATGGGGTCCGGTCCTGGGGATGCTGGAAAAACCAAAGGTCTCTATGCCGTTTTCCCTCATGGTCCGGATGATGGCGGAATCCGGCCCCGGCCCTTTGAGTATGCCCATCATATCAAGGCCTGCGGCTTTGCAGGAGCGGACCAGGAAGCGGATATTACGGGCCAGTTTTTCGATGTCTACCGTCAGTTGAGCCATGCCTGTCCTTTTATACCATCCGAAAAAATAAATAAACCGGTTTAGGGGCGTTTTCCATTATATTTGATCATGAGCATGGCAATATCATCGGACTGGGGTGCGAGCCCTGAATGGTCCTTGATGCTGCCCAGGACCCGTTTGATCATTTCATCCGGAGGGGCGTCCTTGTTCTTTTGGATGCGGGCCAGCAGGCGCTGGTTGGAATATTGTTCCCCATCCAGGTCCATGGCTTCATTCACCCCGTCCGTATAAAGGAAAAACCCCTCTCCGGGAGACAGGGTGAATTCCAGATCCGTATAGGTCATTCCGGCCATGGCCCCGACCAGGGGTTCATTTCTTCCTTTTCTATAATATGCCTCTCCCTCCCCTGGAATCACAATGGGCGGGTTATGACCGCCGTTGGCATATTGGATTTGCCCGGTCCGGATATTCAGGATGCCGATGATCAGGGTGACAAACATGGCCCTGGGGTTGTCCTGGCTCAGGATATTATTGATATTCACCATCATTTGGGAGGGAGAATGGATTTTTTCGCTCAGGGTCCGGATCAGGGTCCGTGTCACCACCATGAGCAGGGCCGAAGGGACTCCCTTGTCCGATACATCCCCCAGGGTAAAACACAGGCGGTCCTCATCCATGAGGAAGAAATCATACAGGTCTCCGCCGATCTCCTTTGCCGGCATCAGGGTGGCATAGAGGTCAAATTCCGTATACTGGGGAAAGGAAGGAAAGGTTTTGGGCACCATGCCGAGCTGGATTTCCCTGGCAATGCTGAGTTCGCTCTCGATCCGCTCCCGGGAAGCCGTGGCGGTGATCAGGTTTAATATATTACGGCTCAATTCCCGGCGCATTAAAATAAAGGATTCGGCCAGGGCCCCCACCTCGTCCTTATATTTGGCAGGCAGTTCATCAATGGGGGTTTCAGAGGCCAGGGGTTTGGTAAAATCCAGTTCCGGGATTTCTTTTGCATAGGAGGATAAAAGGTTTAAAGGCTTTGCGATACGGATCACCAGAAGGATGACCACCGCCAGCCCGGTCATGAACAGAATCGTGGTGATCAGGCTCTGCCTGACCACCAGGGTCCGGGCCGGGGCGTTGATTTCATTCACCGGGACAAAAACCGCCGTATACCATCTGAGCGGTTTGAAATAATTGCAATATACGATCATCTCGGTTTCATCCGCGTTGGAGGAAACGACCCGGAGTTTTGACATCTCTGATCCTGCCGCAGCTTTGATGTCGTCATAGATGGTATTTTGGGTCAACCTGTTTTTGGACAGATGGATATCATTTTTGATGTGGTCCGGCGGCGGGATCAGGATGGTGCCCTCTGCATCAAACATATACACGAACCCGTTCTTTGTGATGGTCAACTGCCTGGAAAATTCCGTGAGGGAGGCCCGTATTTTTTCCAGTTTTGCCTGGGCTTCGGCTTCAATATCACTGATGTCGATGGAGGTGGCAAGGGTATACCGCCATGGGTCCATGGGCAGGAAATGGGCGAGAACAGACCTTTTTTTACCCTCTCCGGTTTCAAGGACAAAGCCGGCATAATCTCCCTGTTTTTTAAGATTGTCAAAAGACATGACACGGGACAGGGTCTGGTGCTTGGTATCCTTTAACGCTTTCCAGGCTTCCGTGGTAATGGTATTGCCCGAGCTTGCGAGAATGTGAGCGTCTTTATCGATGATAAAATAGGCGATTTCTCCGAAAGGCGCTGAGGCCAGCCATTGGATGGCCTGGTCCGCGGTCCTGTCCCGGCCGTTTTTTTCCCCGCCGCAATAGCCCTTGAAAACCGATTCGATCATATGGGATGCGTCTTTTAACTGCTGCCGTTTCGAAAGGGTCATGGTTCTCTTGTCGGATAAAAGGTTGTGGTAGTCGTCCCGGATAATGATATCCAGGGAGTGGAGGATATTGGCGGCAGACTTTTCCTGGGCCAGGAGCATGGCATTTCCCACATCCCGGTGCGTAAAATAGATAATGACAACCGCACAGACCACCATGACCAGGGTGACAAAGAAGATGATTTTTCCTTTGATTGTTGAAAACATGATGTCCTTTCTCTTTTTATTCAAACCTACCATACAAACGAAAATTCAATGGGCCCGGAACCCGGAAAAACCGATTCCGGCGGTAAAACTGAAATATGAAAGACCCGGCCGTCAGGGGAGGCCTTGCCTGTGTTTGCCACATCAATGATTCGGGGAAGGCCGTGGCCGGTTTGGGTAAAGATGCGGGTGAGTGCAAGACGGATCTCATCCCCGGGATCGTCGGACGTCTTTGTCCTTCGGGCATGAAGCAGGGCTTCAACCATCCGGTTCATCAGCAGTTGAAATGTTATGGAATCCCCGGTCAGAGCGGCGGCCTTGGGGATACAGGCCGTGTCCTTGTGCTTTATTCCGGCCATGGGGGTAATTCCCGCCTCAATAAGCTGCAGGATTCTGTCTTCGGAAAAAAGCGTCTGGGTGGAAGCCGTATTTTTTTCATCACAGGCGGCCATGGCCAGGTTTTCCATTTGATACGCCGGATACCGGGTGAATTCCAGGGGCCAGCCTGAAGCTGCAACCGATTTTGCACACAGGGTTCCCATGCCCCATACCGGGGAAACAAACAAAGGGGTATCCTCACATTCATGGGCCGGACGGACGGCAAAGGCATTGGCCAAAAGCATCACCCAGGCCGCACCGGCATGGGTTTTAAGCTTTCTGAATGTTGCATGGGCCATGTCGTCAAGATAATGCCTGATGTACGGGATCTTATGGAGCCGGTTCCAGTTTTCGATTCTGAAAAATTCAGGGCTGATCCATGCGCAGGAGGGCACCAGCATTCTGTCGGCAAATCCGAGGACTTTTTCCAGGTTTTTGAGGGAAGGCAGGGTATTGTCAAACCCGAGGTCAATGAGGACCAGGTTGGGGATGTCCTCCGGGGGAAGAGCTTCGACGGCATCCAGAACCGTTTCAAGGTGTTCGGGGGAGACGCAGGACAGGCTGACCCGGATCCGTTCATATCCTTTGATCTCTGCCTGTTGAATAAGGGTCTGAAGCCCTCTCCAGGCGGACTCGGTTTTTTGAAACGTGGGGTTTGAAAAGATTTTCCTTAGCATTAAGGAGGGGTCCGGGTTGCCGCTTGTATGATCCAGGGCCCTGTCAAAGGATGTATCAGGGACTGCCACCATGGACAGGATATCCTCCAGGGCAGCCTTTTGGCCTTGAGCAGGGAAATCCGTTTTTTTTGGCTGAGGCGCTCCCGGCAAGGGTTTCTCTTTGGAAGGGGTTACCGGCAGGGGCAGGCTTTTCAGGATTTCGCCGGGTTTGAAATCCTTGATGCGCTTCAATTTCAGGGTGACCGCCCCCTCAGGGGCCAGGGGCAGATAAAGAACCGGAGAGACGGTGCTCACGGCATCATCCAAGGAATACAGATCCACCTGAACAAATCTGGGGATGAATTTTCCTTCAGGCAAAGGGGCAAAGGGGCCCAGGGCAAGGATTTTATAGGGAAGGGGGGACTCGGCCATCTCATTCTTCCTTCTGTTTTTTGAAACTATGCTGCAAGGCTTCCTGGGCTTGCTGCAGGGCCTGCTGAAGGGTTTGCACCAGCAGATAGGCGTTGCCCACAGACATGATGATCCGGTTGGAAATGCTCGCATGTTCCGGCATGGCACGGATTCCGGAGGACCCTTAAGGGGTCAATATCCCTGTGATCCGATGCCAGGATGATCTCAAAGGCATAGGGCCTGGAAATGGCCTCGTATCCTTTAAAACTCACCACCGTAAATGTTTCCGTATTTATTCCCCGGGAGACGAAAGAATATTTCATCTTGGTCAGAAGGCTCATGGGCGGTCCCTTGTTTCTTGGGTTGATATCTTCCAATAGCTTGTTTTCGGGTTTATTGGTAACACGTCCATGGATTCCTGACAAGAGGAATTCCCCCTCTCTCCAGGGCCATTTTTTGTAAATCATTTTTCTTGACTCCGGATACCTGTATTACTATAAACAATGAACCAAAAGGAAAACAGGGCCATCCCTTACCTCCCTGGAAAATAGACCCTGAAAAGATTCAAAAACGGTTTATCAATATGCCGGGACCTATCGCAAAAATATGAGCATATGGAAAAGGACACCAAATGGATTATGTAACCCAGAAAAAATTTTCCTTTATATGTGATTCTCTGAATGAAGAAACCTTTGGCGTTATCCGGTTCAAAGGATTTGAGGCGATTTCAAAGCCCTATGAATTCGATATCATGCTGGTGACCGGTAACCCCGACATCGACATGGACGCCGTCATGAGCGATACGGCCCATCTTGTCATCCATACAGGGGATAATGATGTGCGCTTTAACGGGGTTCTTTCACGGTTTGACCAACTCCATGAGACCGACGGATATTTTTTTTACCGGGCCGTCCTGGTACCCCGCCTCTGGTGGCTGTCCCTGAACCGGAACAACCAGGTGTTTATCAAACAACCCCTGGACGAAATCATCTCCACTCTTTTGAAGAAAATCAACCTTGCCCCGGGTCTGGATTTCGAATTCAGACTCCAGGATCCCTGCAAGGAAAAAGACTATGTCTGCCAGTATGGGGAGAGCCATTTTAATTTTATCTCCCGGTGGCTGGAGCATGACGGGCTTTATTATTTTTTTGAGCAGACTCCCCAGGGAGAAAAGCTGGTCCTGACCGATTCAAAGATCACCCATACGGATCTTCAGCTTCACCCGGACCTGTCCTATCAGCCCCCGTCGGCCCTGGAAACCTTTAGAACGGAAGAAACCATAGGCATTCTGACCTGCCGGAGGCGTCAGCTTCCCCATGATATTCTGCTGAAGGACTATGATTATGAAAGACCTTCTCTGGTCATCGAGGGCCGCGCCGTTGTAGAGGATAACGGGAGGGGATCGGTCTATTCCTATGGAGAGCATTTTCTCACCAGCGAACAGGGGAACAGGCTGGCAAAGATCCGGGCCGAGGAACTCTCCTGCCGGAAAAAAGAATTTTTCTGTGAAAGCAGTGTGCCCGATCTGACAGCCGGATACACCTTCAATCTGACCGATCATTTTACCCGGGCCTTTAACCAAAAATACCTGGTCACGGAGGTGACCCATCAAGGCTCCCAGACTGGCTATCTGATTTCCGGCATCCGGAACGCCCTGGCCGATCTTGAACAACAGATGGTGTATCAGAATGCTTTCACCGCCATCCCGGCCGACGTCCAGTTCCGGGCCGAGCGGAAAGCCTCCAAACCCGTCATCTCCGGTACCCTTCACGCCACCATTGATGCGTCCGGCAGCGGTGATCATGCGGAATTGGATGCCCAGGGCCGGTACAAGGTCCGCCTGCCCTTTGACGTTCATTCTTCCCACATGGACGGCAAAGCCTCCTGCTATGTGCGCATGCTCCAGCCCCATGCAGGACCCCCGGTGACCGACCAGAGCCGCGGTCCGCTACCCTCGGGGTTTCATTTTCCCCTCCGGAAAGGCACCGAAGTGCTGCTGACCTTTATCAACGGCGACCCGGACCGCCCTGCCATTTCAGGTGCCATCCCAAATCCCGGCATTTCAAGCACGGTGAATGAAACCAGCCAGACCAAAAATATCTTCCGGGATCATTACGGCAATGAGATGGTCTTTGATTCCACTCCGGGAGACGAGCATATCCGGCTGTACAGCCCCCATCACAATTCGGGTCTCGAACTGGGAAAGAGTGAGAAAAGCTGGACGGATTCCGATAAAACAGATTTGTTGTTGGGAAATAGTTTCAAGGCCGGGATCGGGTCTGAAACGAGCTTTTCCGCCGGTTTTGGAATAGATGTTCTCGGTGGTGCAAGGCTTGGCGGCACCCTGGGGATTGAACACAATGTTCTGGCAGGCGCTTCCCACTCCTGGACCCTGGGTTACCGGTGGGATTGGTCCAAGGGGCCTTTTGTACAGTCAACCAGCAAGGATGCCATGATTACTGCCAGGGAAGACATTATCCTGGGTGCAGGCGATGAATTCTGCCTTGCTGCCGGGATTCAGCGGCTCAAAGATAAACCCAAGGCCAGCATTTCAGAGAAAAATAAATCCGTGATCCGGGCCACCCGAAACGGCATTACCCTGTCTCTGGGCAACAAATTGGGTGAGACCGCCGAGGGAAGCGGCAGAGCGCAATGGTTTGAGGAATCGGGACCAGCCAAAATCGAAGATGATACAAAATGGGCGTTGTTCAATGGGGGTTCCCTTATTGCATTTGCCGGGTCAATGGTAGGGCATTTGGAAAGCATCAGAAAGAACAGTACAGGAGGGGCAGTGGTGTCAGGATTGGCGATGACCTTTCTTTTATTGGCGGCAGCCGTCACCTCAAAGCATTTGCATCGAAATAACATATCCGATTCCATGATTGAACCGGCTACCCATAAAGAACCGTCTCAAAAGATCTGGATGCATGAAAACGGCACCATCGGCATTGTTTCCACCAAAGGGCCCATGGGTAGCCAAACAGAAGGGGATGAAGGGAAAATTATCATCGGGGTGAACAAACAGATTGACGGGGCTAAAAATAGCCGGTTTTTTTATAATGCCCAGACAAGCATCACTGAGGCCATTGATCCAAGCAAGTCAAGTAAATTAAAGGACTTCCTGGGGCTTGAACCGTCTCAAAAACCAATTCCACTGACTTCTTACAAAAAGATGGGTGAAGGTTCCAATATCATTATTGAAAAAGGCTGCATTAATATCCGGGAAGGGGGAACCTCTCCCGAGGCCGAACCGGATTCACAGATCCTTCTGGAAAAGGATAAGGGAATAGAGATCAAGGTAAATGAAGACGGAAAAGAATTTTCTCAAATTTGGCTCTCAAAGCAGACGGGAAGCATTTATCTGGATAATACCGAATCAAAGATAGGGGAAATGTATTTGATGAGCAAAAAAGGGATATCGATCAGAAGTGGCACAAATGAAGATATTCTGCTGAGGGCAGACGGGTCGGGAGAGATCAAAATGATGAGCAATTCCTATTTTGAGGGGACAATTGACCAGAAAAATTTTAGAGTGCTTAAATAAGGCGGGAGTCAGGAATCCGGATCTTGATCCCCATAACCTGAATTCGAGGATCGCTTCCCTTGGAAATCATTAACGACACCCCCTTCACCATCGCCCCGATTCCGGGCCGGATCCCCTTTCCCGGCCATTCCCTGACCTTTGCGGTCAAGGGCGCTTTTGTGCTGGAGCCGGGCAAAAAGGCTGCCGTTGCTTCCGGTCAGATTTCTCCCGCCGGGGATGAATATTTTCCCGGGGGTCAGGAGGGGACGGGCAGTCTTTTCTACGGGTCTGATTTCATGTATTTCAAGCCCAGGACGGATCTTTTGCTGACAGGCACCTGCCGCACACCGGGGGGCCACCCCGAAGAGCGCTGTCCGGTAACCTTCGGGGTCGGGGCCTGGGAGAAAACCCTGGTGGTCCGCAGGGACCTTTCCGGACAGGGTCGGCCGGGATTCAGAGAGGTTCCCGGACCCTTTGCCGAAATGGCCCTGACCCATGAAAACAGTTTCGGGCCGCTTCCGGCCCTGGGGCCCCAGCGTCTCAAGCGGATGGGCAGTTTCGGCCCCAAATGGAAGGATGAGCGATGGCCCTGGTTTCCCGAGGATTTTGACTGGCGTTATTGCAACCAGGCCCTGCCGGACCAGCAGGTTGCCCCCTATTTGAAGGGGGATGAATCCCTTTATTTTAAGCATCTTCATCCGCAGTATCCGGAATTCCGATCATCCCTGCCCGGCATCCGGGTGAAATGTTTTATCCAAAAACAGGCCCCTGAGAAATCCGAACCTTCCATCTTTGCGGAAGTCCCCATGAATCTGGATACCCTGTGGGCGGATATGGACTCCCAGACCCTGGTCCTGGTCTGGCGGGGGTGGACCCGGACGCTATCTGCTGAATATGAAGAGCTGGATCATCTTTATATCCTGTCTGAACCCACAGACACCGGACCGCAACCCCTGGACCATTACCGCGAAATATGCATCCGGGCCCTGGACCGGGAAAATCGGAAATGGGAACCGGCGCCTGAGGCCCCGGTCGAACCGGTACTGGCCCATGGACCTGAACCGGTCCTGCTCCGGGAATCCGATCCGGAGGTTAAAATAAAAACGGCCGTTGAAAAGCCAATGACAGAGCCCCCCATGGATTTGAGAAAACAGCTCAAGACTCAGACAGCAGCCCTTATGGCCCAGCTCGGGCTGAATCTGGACGGGCTTGATCCAAAGGCCCGGCAGGGAATCGAATCCCGGCAGGAGGCGTTGCTGGACCGGCTTACGGAAACTGATCCGGCCAGAATCCAGGCCGGGGATCTGGAAGACTTTGAAAAACAGAAAATCCAGGCACTGGAAGAACTGGGAATTGATCCGGCCCGTATCCCGGCGCCGACGCAAAAGGCCAAAATGGAACAGGTCCGGGTGCTGAAAGCCATGGGCATGGACGAGGCGCAGATCGGCGCTTTGAGCCGGGACCCGTCTTTTCTTGAATTTCAGGGCATCATGGTCGCCGCCCTTCCCAAAATGGGGCTGGACCCGGAAAATCTGGACCCGTTTATCCTAGAGATCCAAAAATTTGTCCCGCCCTTGAAAACAGGTGAAGATCAGCCGCCGAAAAAGGGAGACGCTTCCGAGGAACCGGCCTTGCCGCCGGAACCGGCTGAACCGGTGGGCCGGGTTCTGACACGGCAGAGGGTGGAGGAGCGGGCCGCTGTCCAGGATTCCTTTAAGGGAGAAGATTTCAGGGGCCTGGACCTGTCCGGTCTGGACCTGTCCGGCCTGGATTTTTCCGGAGCGGATTTCTCAGGGAGCCATCTGACCGGCACCCGGTTTCTCCGGTCCAATCTGGGCCGGGCCGATTTTACCCGGGCCGGGCTGGAAGATGCCGACCTCACGGCTGCCGACTGTACAGAGGCCTGTTTTGATCATGCCGTGCTTTGCCGGGCAGCGCTGGAGGACACGGTTTTTGAAAAAGCCGCCATGATGGGGGCGGATTTTACCGATGGCCGGGCCCGGGATGCCTGTTTTGTTCAGGCGGATCTGGCCGGGGCGGAATTTAGCCGGGCAGATCTGATGGGTGCGGATTTTTCCGGTGCCGTCCTGGATCAGGCCCGGTTTTCAGAGGCCGTCCTGAAAGAAGCCCGCCTTGAAAAGGTGAGATGCAGGGAGGCTGATTTTTTCAAGGCGGATCTGACCGAATTAAGGGCCTCGGGGGGCTCTGATTTTTCCGGGAGCCGGTTTTCCCAGGTTAAAGGCCGTGAATCAATCTGGCAAAAGGCCATTTTAAAGGAAACCGATTTTTCCTTTTCGGATCTGGAAGGGGCCAATTTCCGGGAAGCAGATCTGGCGAACGCCGACCTGACCGCCGCAGACATGAAATTTGCCCGGTTTATCAAGGCGGGTCTGGCCCGGGCCAGGCTCATCCGGGCCAACCTGTTCCAGGGCTGTCTTGAAGAAGCCGATCTGGATTGCACGGATCTTCGGGGGGCCAGTCTTTATGGTGTGGAATTTCTCAATGCAAAAATGCGCAACACTCTGGTGGCCAAGGCCGATCTGACCATGACCAAGCTGGATAAAAAGGAAAGGACATAATCCGTTATGACCGGCACCGGCCCATTTGACCTTGAACATATAAACCTCCGGGAACTGACGGAGGTGTTTAAAAATTTCGGAACCCGGATATTGACAAAAGAGACGGTCAAAGAAAAGGCCGGGGCCAAAGAATCCTTTGCAGGGGCCATCCTCATGGATCTCGACCTGACCGGAATGGATTTTTCCGGTATGGACCTGTCCCAGGCCATGATTCTGAAAACCTGTCTCAAGGGCGCTGATTTCAAAGGGGCCAATCTGTCCGCCACCCAATTCAGTGAGGCGGATCTGGATGGTGCCGTGTTTGAAAAAGCCGACCTGTCCCAGGCAAAAATGGTCAATACCATGGCCCGTGGGGCTGATTTCCGGGGAGCGGATTTAAGCGCTCTGTCCGTTGCCGTCGCAATGAGAATTGCAAAAGATCCGGACCGGATGGCGCTCTCGGAAAAAGCCAGGGCTCTGGTGCAAAGGGACCCGGCCGGAAAAAATTGGGCGGATCTGGATCTCGGGCTGGAGGACCTGGGTCTTTCGGATCAGGATATTGTTATGGGGGAAAGCTGTTTTGATGGTGCGGACTTTACAGGGTCTCACCTGGTCCGGGCCCGGTTTGAGTCCGTGGGGCTGGCGAACGCCTGTTTTACGGGTGCTGATCTTTCCCTGACCTTTTTCGGGAATTGTCGGATGACCGGGGCCCGGCTGGACCATACAAGGCTCTGGAAAGCCGGATTTGACAAAACCGGACTGGGCGCTGCCGTTTTTGAAGGGGCTGTGATCCAGGAAGCCCGGTTCCATGAATGTCCCCTGGAAAAGGCGGATTTCAAGGCAGCCAAGATCAGTCAGACCCAATTATCCGGCGTGGATTTTAACACGGTGCTCCATTTTCCCTCCTGCCTTCCCGGCTGCCTGATCCAAGACTGCAATCTTGAGGCAAGGGACTTTTCCCATCAGGACTTGACCGGTATCCAATTCAAGGGCGTCAATCTGAAAGGGGCCAAATTTATAAATGCTATCCTTTCCCAGGCTGTTTTTGAAGACGTCAACCTTGAACAAACGGATTTTTCATCGGCCCGGCTGGAGCAGGGACGGTTTATCAATACCGTGATGACCGGCTCCCGATGCGTTGATATTCATCTGGAACAGGCCGGCTTTTCCGGCTGTTCCATGGGCGCCTGTGATTTTTCCGGTGCGGATTTATCTTTTGCCACCCTGTCAAAGGTCTGCATGGACCATTCCCTTTTCAAATATGCCGATTTAAATGGGGCCTGCATCTCGGATTCTTGCCTGGATTTTGCCGTTTTTGCCAAAGGCCGCCTGGAAGGCATCCGCATTTCAAATACCACCCTCATGGGGTCAACCCTTTCCGAATCCCGGCTGGTCCGTTCACAGTTTCAGGGTGTCAAAGCCCAAAAGGCCGATCTGAGGGCTTCCGATCTGACCGGGGCCGTATTTGCCAAAACCGAAATGGATGGGGCGGATCTTTCCCAAGCCCTGGTGGATGGGGTCAGCTTTCAGGAAACCTCATTAAAAGGCGCCCATCTGAAGGGAACCGTGTTATCCACAGCCCTGTTCCATGAATGCGATCTCACGGATCTGGATTTAAGCGGGCACGTTTTCGAGCAGACGGATTTTGCCGGAGCCATGCTGGCCGGAGTAAATTTTTCCGGCTGCACCCTGGAGGACATTGATTTTTCAAATGCCTGCCTCAAAGGCGCTGATTTCACCCGGTCGGTTTTGAAAGATACCAGTCTGTCCGGCGCAGATCTCAGCCGGTCGGTTTTTATGGGGGCCACCTTGGATTATTGCGATCTGGGCCGGTGCCTGCTGGATCATGCGGATTTTAAAGAAGCCCGGCTGATCCGGATCGATTTGGAAGGCAATGATTTTACATCGGCCCGGATTGAGAAAACCTGTTTTCATCTCTGCGGCCTGAAATCAGCCTCTTTTGCAGGAATGGACCTGTCAGGATGCGATTTCACGGATTCGGACCTGAGCCTTGCCCTGATGATGAAGGCCAACCTTTCCGGCGCAGTCTTGACCCAGGTGAATTTCACCGGCGCCAATCTTGAAAAAGCCGTTTTGAACCGGGCAAGGGGAAATTCTATTGATTTTACCGGGGCCTGTTTGACCGGAGCGGGTCTGGCCGGGGCCGAGTTTAAATCGGCCCGGTTTGAAAATGCCCATGCGGCCCTGGCTGATTTTTCATCCGCCGTCCTGGACAGAGGGGAATTTATCCATGCCTGTTGCAGGGGGGCAAACTTTAAAAATTGCCGCCTGCCGTTTTCAGATTTTTCCCATGCCGATCTGAGCGGCGCCGATCTGAGCGGCGCCCACCTTCAGCAGGGCAAATTCCACCGGGCCATCCATGCCCGCCTGGATAAGGCCTTTACACTCAATGCCGCCTATACGGACCAGCGGCTGGCCGGGGCCGAGGATTATAAACCTCCCGCACCCGGTTGGTCTCCGGAAAAATGGCTGAAAGACATTTTATGATCCTAAAAAAAGGAAAACAACCATGATCCATGCCTTGGACACCTCCCGAAGTCCCTTTGACACCGGCTTTCTGAAACCGGCCAAAATTCTGGAAATCAATGACGATACCAAACAGGTCCTGTTGATGTTCGGCCCGGAAAATGAAGCGCTGAAAAAGGTCTGGGCCATCCCGGCCCTGCCCTTTGAAATGGAACTCAGATGGGGTCAGACGGTCCTGGCCGCTCCGGGTGAAGCCGATACAATCTATGTGATCGGTGTGTTGAATGCCGGACCCGGACTTATCCCCTCCCCGGATTCCCATGTTTTTGACAGCGGGGCCAGGGTCGACATCGGTCCGGATAAAAAGACCCTGAAGCTTTTTTCCAAAACCGGCGGTCTTGTCTTTGAATATGATGATCGCACTGGACGATGCCGGGTGGAGAATCCATCGGGTGACGTTGAATTCAGCGCACCCCATGGAAATATTGATTTTACGGCAGCCAAGGGGCTCCGGTTTTCTTCGGCCCTTCCCCTGGCATTTGAAAGCCTTCAAGGGGTCCGGCTGGACGTGGCAGACCCGTTGAAAAACAGCACCACTTCCCTGCATCTGGGACCCGGCTGCATTGAGGCCAAAGCGAGCCAATTGGATATCCAGGCCCGGTCAGGACAGATCCATATGGATACCACGGCCTTTCACGGGGACCGCTTTACGGGAAAGATCCGGGATGTCCGGCTGGTGGCCGACAGAATGGAAACCCTTGCCGGGGATATCATTCAAAAAGCCGGCAATCTCTATCATACGGTTGAAAACCTGGTCCAGACCACCACCCGGCGGCTCCGCACCCTGGTGGCGGAAACCTGCCACATAAAAACCCGGAAAATGTTTGTCAAGGCAGAAGAGGATGTGAAAATCAAAGGGGAAAAGATCCATCTGGGCTGATCTGTTTCCAAAGGGAGAAATAGGATGACGGCTATTTTTAAAGCACTGACCAAGGCCGGCGGACAATGCCTGGGGTTTCCCGATGTCTGCCGGGTCCCGGCCCCTCCGGCGCCGGATATTCCGACCCCCTTTCCCAACATCGGCAATCCGGCCCAGGCGACGAAAACCGCGACCAAGGTCCTGTTTGCAGGAAAACCGGTAGTGACGGAAAAATCAGAAATCCCCAGAAGCCAGGGGGATGAAGCCGGTGTGAACGGCGGAGTTGTTTCCGGCACCAACATGGATAAGGTGATTTTTAAAAAGGGCAGCTCAAAGGTCATTATCGAGGGACACGGCTGTATCCATCAGACCGCCGTCAGCTCCCATAACGGTTCCAACGCCAATATGCCGGCCGGGTGTGTGGTGGCCTGCAGCCAGGTCAAGGTGTTCATCAATCCCTGAAAAGGCCCTGGTCAACTCATCCGCAGGGCATGAAGCTCGGCCTCATTCTCCTCATCCGGGAGCGGGCCGAAGAGGATGCTGCCCGGAGCGTCTGCAAATCTCACATAATAGGACAGCGCTTCATCCAGCCTGTTTTTGACGGCCCAGGCCGTGTATTCATCCCGGCCCAGCGACAGTTTAAGGCCTTGCATGGGATATTCCAGAATGGTTTTCGAGGGCAGACTGCCTTTGGGCCCCACACCGTGGGCATTGACTTCGGACTTGAGGCCGCCGGCCAGGACCCCGTTCCATATTGCCCCCTTGGCCGGGCCGATTTCATACCAGATGCCGTAGCCGGGGTTGGCGTGGATATTGATCCGGTAATCCATGGGAATGGGTTTCACCGGCGTATTTGCCTTTGCCGTCAGCTTTGCCCCTAAAGCGGGATGATCACATCCGAGGATGTCGCATCCCTTGAACGGGGTGGGCAGATCTTCGGTTTTGATTGAATCATCCGGGCAGACAAAGAGGATGGGAAACCCCACGCCTCTATCCTGCTGCAAAGACAGGCAGAGCAGTGAGAGGCCATAGCGGACCGAATCTTTTTCAAGATCGGTTTTGGTTCCTGCAATGACCCAGAGACCGGTTTCTTTTGCCCGAAGCGAAGCAAGGGGCGCCTGCCAGGCTATTTTTTCAACCTCATCTACCCAGAAATGGCCGTCGGGAGCTAACCCGTATTTTTTGCCAAGCTGCAAAAGCCCTGTCACCATGTTTTTGTCCCCGGCCAGGGAGGTGATCCAGATTCTTTTCTGCATGGAAACCCTCCTTAGTCCTTGAAATCGATGGTGAACGCCTTGGCCTCATCCACATCCAGGATGATTTCAGAAGGCATGCCGCCGGTGCTCATTTGGGTCAACAGCTCCCTTGATATTTTGGGGAAAATATTGGCATTGAGAATATAATCGATATTTCTGGCACCGGTTTCAACCTCTGTGCACCGGTCCGTGATCTGCTCGACCACTGTGTCGGAATAATTCAGAAGGATTCGATTGTTCTGTTTCAGGGTCTTTTTCACCTTATCCAGTTTTAATTTGACAATCATGGCCATGGCGTCGGGTTTCAGGCTGACAAAGGGCAGAACCGTCATCCGGGCCAGAAGGGCGGGTTTAAAATATTGGGACAGCATGGGCCGGATGGCCGAGGTGACTGCTTCAATGGAAAACGCCTCTTCCTGCAGCGTCATTTCCTGGATAATATCCGTGGCAAGGTTGCTGGTCAGGATGATGACCGTGTTCTTAAAATTGATTTCCTTGCCTTCCCCGTCCGTGAGAACGCCTTTGTCAAAGACCTGGTAAAACAGGTTGGAAATATCGGGATGGGCCTTTTCAACTTCATCCAGAAGAACCACGGAATAGGGTTTCTGCCGGACCGCTTCCGTGAGCATCCCGCCTTCTCCATAACCCACATATCCCGGCGGGGACCCGATGAGGCGGCTGACGGTATGGCTTTCCTGGAATTCGCTCATATTGATGGTGACGCTGTTTTTTTCACTGCCGAAGAGGATATCGGCAATGGCAAGACCGGTCTCGGTTTTTCCCACACCGCTGGGGCCTGCCAGGAGGAATACCCCCATGGGCTGGTTGGGATTTTTAATGCCGGATTTGGAAGCCCGGATCACCTCGGCAATGGAACCCAGGGCATGGTCCTGGCCTTTGACCCGTTCTCCCAGTTTTTCTTCAAGATGGATCATGCTCTGGGCCTCATCCTGGATCATTTTTCCCAGGGGAATCCCGGTCCAGTCGGAAACCACGTGTGCAATGACATCTTCATTGACTTCAAGCTGCATCAGGGCATGATCCTTGCGGACACCGGACAGGCGGCTGTCCGCCTCGGTCAGCTTTGCCTTCAGGGTCTGAATGGCGTCAGAATCGGTTTTGTCCGCTTCCTGGAGTTCTTTTCTCAGATCCAGCACGGCCAGGGCCGCCAGTTTTTCTTCTTCCCATGCCTGTCTGATCGTTTCCGCCGCAGCAGTGGTGTCTGAGATGGATTGGAGAAGGGTCGCGTATTTTTCCTCGTCCATCTCCATATTATTGTCCCGGTCCCTCTCCATGGCGGCTTTGGTGCGTTCAAAGGCCTGGATGGACCTTTCCTTGTCCTCCAGGCTGGGCGGTTTGGTGGATAGATTGATCTTGACCCTGGCGCATCCGGTGTCCAGAAGGTCAATGGCCTTGTCCGGAAGGAACCGGCCGGTGATATACCGGTCTGAAAACTCAGCAGCAGCCTTGACAGCGCCTTCGGTGATAATGACCCCATGGGCTTTTTCATAGCCCGGCTTTAATCCCCGCAGGATGAGTTCCGTATCTTCGACACTGGGCTCGTCCAGTTTGATGGGCTGAAACCGCCGGGCCAGGGCCGGGTCTTTTTCAAAATATTTTTTATATTCCCCCCAGGTCGTTGCCGCAATGGTTCGAAGCTCACCCCGGGCCAGGGCCGGTTTCAACAGATTGGCCGCATCCCCGCCTCCGGCGTTGCCGCCGGCGCCGATGAGGGTATGGGCCTCGTCAATGAACAGGATTACGGGAGATCCAAAAGCTTTGATTTCATTGATCACCCCTTTGAGCCGGTTTTCAAATTCCCCTTTCATGCCCGCTCCCGCTTCCAGGAGCCCCATATCCAGTTCCAGCAAGGTCGCCTGTTTTAAAACATCCGGCACATCATCCTGGACGATTCTCAGGGCCAGTCCTTCCACCACCGCTGTTTTTCCCACACCCGGATCTCCCACACAGATGGGATTGTTTTTTCTTCGCCGGGCCAGGACATCAATCATCTGGCGGATTTCTTCGTCCCTTCCAAACACAGGGTCAATTCCGCCGTTGGCGGCTTTTTCGGTAAAATTATTGCAGAATCGGGAGATAAAGCTTTCACCCGCCCTGGCCGGTGAGGCTGCCGGCCCTGATGCCAGTTTGTCCTGAGTGGACAGGGCTTCGGCAGAGCCTTTGGTGATGGCCCAGAATTGTTCCAGCAGGGTGTCTTTATTGATTTTTTTTAAAAGGTCGGCATAATTCCCGGTGATATAGAACTGGGGCCGGGACAAGAGGGCCAGTAGAATTGCCCCGGACCTGATTTTCCGTTCATCCAGATCAATGGAAGACATCATCCAGCCATCCTGGAAAAGATCCAGAAGCCTGGGGGAAAATACGGGTTTGCCTGAATTCCCGGTTTTAAATTCCTCTAAAACCGCTTCGATTTTTTTCTGAACCGCACCGGGTTCTATTTCAAACTGTTGGAATATCATGGCCAGATCCGACCGTGAATCCTCCAGCAGCTTTAGAATGAAATGCTCAACCGAGACCTCATAATGGGTTCTGGAAACGCATAATCCGGCACCGGCCTGCAAGGTATGGGTACAAAAATCATTTAAATGGAGAAGCAAGGATTTTGTGTCCACATTTACCATTATATATCTCCCTTATTCATATTGTTTATCAGACTGAAAAGATAGTTGTTACCTTGTCCGGGCTGTTGTTTTCAGAAACCAGCCAGGTATTCCATCCCAGGTTGGACCATGTTGTATTGCCGGGCTGTGTCGTTTCAATATGGCGGCCGTCAAGCTCCATCAGAACTTCCCATTCAAGGGGCTGGTTCACATAAAAATTCACCAGTTGTTTTAATTCCTGGAACAGGGGTTGATCCGGAAGAAAGGCATGAAGGATGCCGGCGTCGGCATCACCCATCACCAGTTGGAATTTTCCTGTGATATCCGTGATGGTGTCTCCGATAACGGAATCTTGTCCCAGGGTACAGGAGGAGATCCCTAAAAGCGAATGCTGATCCTCTGGGATCGATACCTGTCTGAGCACACATTGGTTGATCCGGACCCGGTGTTTCAGGTTAAAACAGTCTTCAACGACTGCCATGAGCCCTTCGGCAGACCTTGGGAACTGAAGGACCAGGCCTGCATACCTGAAATATTTTTCCGTGTTGCGGAATTGGTTCCGCATCTGCCTGTCTTCAAGACCCAGGAGGCAATAGATTTTATGGATGACGGTCTCGTCATTTTCTTCGCATATTTTATAAAATAATCTGTATTTGCTCCATATTTTAAAAAATATCGGATAAATTGAATAATTGATAATATCTATAAAATCACGCTGAATGGACTTATCTTCGTTCAATTCATCGATGAGGTCTTCGGTATAAAAGGTCGGAAGAGGGGAAGAGGTTCCGTAGAGTCCGAGAAAAGTGGCGGTAATCAGATATGTGAACGGGCCGGTTTTTTCGATTTTTGAGATATCGGTTCCGGGAAATCTTAAGGACAGTTCCGGTCTGACCCGGATATGGCGGTCTAAAAATTCCGGTTTGCCGATTTCCTGGGGATCATTTGAAGACACTGCCTGTAACAGGAGCCGGACCGCCTGTACAAAGGAGAAGGAGGAACTCTTGGCGAGCAGTTTTTCGATTATGTCAGATTCCGGTTCCCGATCCGCGGCGGCCATGAAAAGGATTCTCCTGAAATGGTTTCATTGATCATCAGACGCGTATAGCTGTTCATGCTGCTATACCGGCTGAAGAATTCGTCAATCACTGCGCCGAACACCACCACATCTCCCCTGGAGGCAAAGGCATCCTTGCTCAGGGAAAGGGTAATTTTTTCACCCCTCACCACCATCCCCTGGATCAGCCGGTCCTCGTTTTCAATCTTAAATCCCTGGATTCCCTGGATCCGCTTCAGGTTGGCGGCCACCATCCCTTTGTCCCGGCTGTTCTGGGCAATATACAGTTGGAGTATTTTTTTAAAACTCCGGTCATCTTTCAGGGACAGCAGGTTCAACGACATGTGGGACAGGAGACGCCAGAGGGTGTCCCCTTCCAGGGGCGGGTCAACGTGGGCGGTGGGGGCCGTGATATTGACAAAACTCAAGAGTTCCGGTGAGTTGGAGGTATGCTCACAGATGTCGCCGGGCATGAGCCGCTCCGGTTCCTCCCCATTGGTGCAGGTCAGGTCCACGGTCAGGGTCTCTTGCCGGTACTGGCGTTTATCTCCCGGATAGGTCAGGTTCAGGTAAACCTCATAGGCATTCGTAATGGGAGACAATTGCCGGGTGACTTTGTAAAAGGACTGATCCTGGGTATCAAATGAAAAATAATCCATGGGTTTGTATTCAATGGGCCTGACACTGCCCTGGATAAACCCCGTGACCTTGTCGACACGATAGATCTGATATCCGGTTCCGGTTTTCGAAGAGGGTCTTACCCTGATTTTTTCCTTGGTATGGTCCACCACGACGGGCTCGGCTTCAAAGGGGAAAATATTGATGACCGGAACCGAAAATAAGGAAAAATTATCCAGGGACACATTGGGGAGATCAAAGGGCGGTTCCTTGAATTCAAAGACAAGATCAAACTGGTTGGTGTCGGGTTTGCTTTTCCAGTTCTTCAAACCGCGCACTTCAAAAAATAGAAATTTCTGGGGAAAAAGAAAATATTCCTGTAAAAGGGAAAATCCTGAAAAAGACTGGGCCGGATATGAAAAAAGAGAATTCGTCTTGTCTAATCCAAGGGGCCTGAAATCAGCCCCCGGCAGGACATAATCCTTGTCCTGGGTAACGATCTTCACTCTGGAAAGATACTGGGTAAAACAGGCAAAGATATCCGATGTTTTGGCATAACTCCCGGAAAGGAAAAAGGACAGCCTGTCCGGATTCCATTTTGAAAGAACGGTTCCCGCCAGTTGAAAGGAAAGGGTTATCCGGTATTCTTTTTCCCGGACCAGGCTTTTGGCAGAAATGATCCTGAGCGGATGAACCTCAAGATCAAAGCAGGTCTGGAACATGCATTTGATACCGTTTTTTTCTTTTGAAGCCACATAGGTTCCCGAAGGCACCCGGATGGTTTCGATGAGGGAGGGTTTGGGGGTAAACCGGATGATGGAGGTGCAGGGGGTAGGCCTCAGATAATGGGGATAAACAATGTCCATGAGCCCGTGGATGATTTCCGGTAAATCATCGTTTATCTTGTGGTGAAGGTGGCCGGTTAAAAATGCGGTGCCTTCCAGGAGCCGTTCCACATCCGGATCAACCGATTCACCGGCCAGCATGGGAGCGGCCGCAGGATGGGCTTTGGAAAATTCCTTGGCCAGTTCCCGCAATTTATGCAGTTCGTTTTGATAATACTGATTAAACAATCGTGTTTCCCTGTCGTTTTATTTTGATGGGGCTTCCGGGCTGAACCGAAGTTTCAAGAAAAACCGGCGTGTTCTCATGCCGGGTCAAAACTCCCTCAAGTCTGAAATTAATATTCAGCACATCGGTTTCATTGGGTGCGATCTTTACCTTGACCCGGGACAGCCTTTTTTCATATTTCCGGACAACCTCAAGAACAGCCTTTTCAATCTGTTCCATGGTTTCTGAAATCCCTCCGCCTGCAAAAACCGTCATATCCGGCATGCCGTAATCTTCTGCAATCTCCACGCTTCCCTTATTGGTGTTTAAGAGTTTTCTCAGATGCTTGATAATGGATTGCATTTCCTTTTCCACCCGGTTGTCTTCGGTTTCTCTTTCTTCGGATTCAAGGGCTGCGATCCTTTCCAGCATGGTCAGTTCATACATGATGGTATCCCGTTCCGATCTGAACAGCAGACCTTATCCTTTTCTTTTGATCGAGGCCTGCTGTTCATGATGAACCTTATTCCCTTGGTCCGGCTATGATTTGGGTGCGTTCCAGGAATCCTCGGTTTCAATGCCGTCGGGTTCATAGGTCCAGATGATTTTTTCATAGGTGAAAAGGACGGATTCCATATCCTTGTAAGGTTTATTCATATCAAGGAAGGTCAGGGGGGTGTATTCCTGCATTTCAACGATGATGGCATTATCAACTTTGATGGTATAATAATGCTCTTCCTGGCCTTTTTCATTGATCCGGAAAAATTTCAGTTCCGCTTTTAATTGCTCCCCTGAGCAGCAGGCCTGAAACAGTTTGGGTGAGCTTTTATCCTTGTGTTTGATAATCTGCAGCGGTTTATGGATGCGCTGTCCTGTGGGAAGTCCGGTATGGGTGTCCCGGGGGATTTCAACCTTGTGATCCATGCTGTAGACCAGGATTGTGTTTTCTCTTCCTTTCTGAGTGCAATCCCCTTCGATTGAGCCCTGTTCTTTTCCTTCCACTTTCAGATATGAGGTCATGGCCATGGTTTTTCTCCTTTATTTAAAAATTATGCTTTGTCCAGTTTTCCGACAAGGGACAGGGTAAATGATGCGCCCATATATTTGAAATGGGGTTGAAGTTTAAGGGAACACCGGTACCAGCCGGGCTCTCCTTCCACGTCGGAAACTTCAATCTGGGCTTTTCTCAGGGGTCTTCTGCTTCTGACGCCCGGCCCTGGTTTTTCCTGGTCGGAAACATATTGCCTGATCCAGTTGTTGAGTTCGTTTTCAAGTTCTCCTCTTTCTTTCCAGGTGCCGATGTTTTCTCTTTGAATCACCTTCATATAGTGGGCAAGCCGGCTCACCACAAAATTATAGGGCAGTTGGGTGCCCAGCTTGTAATTCAGCTCAGCCTCTTTGCCTTCTTTGGTATTGCCGAAATTTTTTGGTTTTTGAACGGAATTGCCGGAGAAGAAGGCCGCATTATCGCTGCCTTTTCTCATGGTCAGACCGATAAATCCTTCTTCCGCCAATTCAAATTCCCGTCGTTCAGACAGCATGACCTCGGTGGGGATTTTGGTTTCAATTCCTCCCATGGATTCATATTGATACAGGGGAAGGTCCTCCACGGCGCCGCCGCCCTGGGGGCCGATAATATTGGCGCACCAGCGGTATTTTCCAAAGCTTTCCGTCATTCTGGAGGCAAAGGTGAAGGCGGCATTTCCCCAGAGAAAATCCGTGTTGCCGCCGGTAACGTCTTCTTTGAAATCAAAACTCTTGGCCGGAACCGTATCCTGTCCATAGGGCAGCCTCAAGAGAAAATGAGGAACGGTGAGGCCTATATTCCGGGAATCTTCGGATTCCCGGAAGGATTGCCATTTGGCATATTGAGGACCTTCAAAAATGGAATGAAGGTCTTTGAGATTGGGCAGGCCTTCAAAGCTGTCCAGACCGAAAAATTCCGCTCCTGCGGCAGCAATAAAGGGTGCGTGGGACATGGTGGATACGCTTGCAATATTCTGAAGCAGGGCAATATCCTGGGGGCCGGGGCCGAATTCATAATTTCCCACCATCAGGCCATAGGGCTGGCCCCCGAACTGGCCGTATTCCGCCGTGTAGGCCAGTTTGTAAAGGCCGGATTTGGTGATTTCCGGAGCATCCTCAAAATCATCCATCAGGGCCTGCTTGGAGACATTCAGGATTTCGATCTTGGTATTTTCCCTGAAATCCGTATGGTCCACCAGATATTTCAGGGATCTCCATGAGGATTCCAACCGTTTAAAATCTTCATTGTGGAGGATGGCATTCATTTGAAGGCTCAGTTTTGAATCAATGCCGGCAATCATTTCATCAATCAGGTCCTTGCTGATTTTTGCCCCCTCGCGTGCCGGCTTGAGAAGTTCGTCAATAAAGGCCTGAACCCCCTGTTTTGTCGTGTTGTAGCCTTCATCCCCGGGTTTCATGCGGGTGGCCTGGACGATTTCATCCAAAAGGGACATCCCCTCCTGGGTGGATACCTCCTTGGGTGCTGCTGCTTTTTTTTCTTCTGCCATTTATAAATCTCCTTTATTGATCAACGCCCAGTTCTTTGAGAATTCTTTCCTTGGCTCCCGGGTCCTGAACAATTTCATTGAGTTTTTTCTTGAATTCCGGGATATTGCCCAGGGGGCCTTTTACAGCCTTGAGGGCATTTCTCAATTCCACCAGTTTTTTTAATTCAGGCACTTTTTCAACCACTGCGTCCGGATCAAAATCCTTCAGGCTGTTAAAGGTGAGGTTAACAGCCATCTGTTCACCGGGGCCATCGGAAAGTTTGTTGTCCACCACGGCATCCAGTTTTATATGATAAGAGTTCAACACATCATTGAAATTATCTTTATCAATATTGATGGCTTTTCTGTCTTCCACCGGGGAGCCATCCTCAGCCATGGTAAAATCTCCCATTACCAGGACTTTTAAAGGGAGTTCGACCTCTTCCTTGGCGTCTCCCGTGGCTGGTTTATACACAATATTGACCCTTTCCTTTGGTGCAACCGACGCTTCTTTGGCCATACATTACCTCCTTGCTAGGTTTATCTGTGTTATATCAGTTATATCATTTGCAAAGCTTTAACCGGATCAAGCCTTGAAATTCGATTGATGACGGATTCAATCAAATCCTGGTTCCGATCATTTTTCTGAAGCCTGAGACCTCTTAATACGAGCAGCAACCCATTCACTGCCGATTCGGGCTCCCACAGGTCCAGCTTAAACCGGTCAATGGTTTCCAATATATCATCCATATACGAGGATGCAATTCTCACCTGGTCTGAATCGATGAGCAGCCTGCACAGCCCGGTTTTCCATAAAAACCGATTCTGCTCTGATGCGGCCGTGGACAGGTGATCCCTGAAAAGCGAAAGTGCGGCATCCAGTTGTTTTTGTCTGATCAATTCCTGTGCCAGGTCCATTTTTTGTGCCAATATCCCATGAATGCCGGCGGCCTGGCCGGTGTCAACGGGTTCGGCTTGATCCCGGCTGCCGGTCTGCCTGAGCCAGTCAAGGGTTGCCTTGTCGGCAAAGGGGGTGCCGTCGGAAAAAGCAAGGGTTTCAATCCCTTTCAGGGTCTGAACAAAGAATGCAGTCTCCGCTTCAATCACCCTTGCCACCTCAGGATGCCCCATCCTTTCCATACCTTGGGCTGAATACCGGCTCAAATCCAGCCAGAAGAGAAACTGCTGGACCCTTCCCTCACTGGAATCCACCAGGGCTTCCCAATCCCCGGCGTCATAGAGCCTGGCCAGAGATGTGATAACCTGATCCTCGGGCGGCGGGATCAGGGTTTTGCCGCCGGTGGCTGCCGGCAGCGTATCTATGTCTGTCCAGGCGGCAATCCGGGTCAGCCGGTAGGCCAGGGGCTGAAATTCATTTTCTTTTCTCAACCCGGATGCGGCTTTGGCAAGGATTTTCAATCCCTGCCCCAGCAGGGCGGGGGTGTCTGCATCAGAAACCGGCAAAGGCTCTATAATGGTCTTTTGAGGTTTCACAGGAGCGGCTGCTGGTTGTTCTTTTGGAAGACTGGCGGCGGGAGCTGTCGGGGGTTCAGCGATTCGTTCTTCCAGCACCACCTCTTTGACCCGTTTGATCAGGGGAAGCAGGAGCGGCGCCTCTTCCATATGATTTCCCAGAAATTGATCGATATAGGTCAATTCATCCAGGAGGGTATTCCGTTTTTCTTTTTCCATGACCCTAGGCTCAAGGCCGGATAAAAAATCAGACACCTTTTCTTCCCACCAGACCAAGATGCCTTTTCTGCCTTTCATCCGGTTTTTAGGAGGGAACAGGGTTTCCCAGAAATTTTCCATGAGCTCCTTGATGATATGAATCCCCAAACAAAGTCCTTCCAGGCCCCGGGTTTTTATCAGCCCGTAATTCAGGTAAGTTGCGGCCTGAAGGTGTTTTGAGTCTTTTTCAAGGATTTTAACCGACAGGTTGATCACCGTATCCCAATTGATGCCGGAGTCGGCCGAGGGTGAGGTCAGCTTGGCGATTTCCCTGGAGAGCGATTCAAAGTCCGCCTCGTACCGGACATCTTTTCCGGCCGGGGCTTCCTCGGAAATGGGGGTTTTCCCTAAATTCATCATCATGACCTATTGAATTTCCTTATGGATGGAAACAAATTGCCTGATCCAGGGAGAATATTGCAAGGCTTCGCCGGGCAATTCTTTCAGAGCGTTCCGGGCTTTTTCAAAATCAGGAAAGGAGCCTAAAATGAGATTATATCTTTTCTGGTTGTTCAACCGGCTTTCATAAACGGCAATATTGCCCCTCAGGTCTTTTTTTTTAATAAAGGCGGTGATTCTTTCCTTGTCTGATTCCAGCATGAGGTGAAGGGTATAATGGGTGGCATCCTGCTGAAGAATCCAGTCTTTTCCAAGGATGGCGCCGCCGTCCGGGGAGCCGGGGGCTTTGCCCTGTTTTGGGATAGCTTCCAGTAAGGGCAGGTCCCCTTTAAAACTGTAGGAAAGGGTTACGGAGGAGATTCCCTTCTTCAAAAGAGCTTCTTTTTGTTCCGGAAAATCCTCGGGGAAAAAGGTGTGGGAATGATAATGGAAATCCTTGGCAAATTCGAAAAAATTCTCATATTCCTTTACAAGGGTGATGCCGGGAAATTCTATGGTCAACAGCACCTTGCCGCAGGCTGCAGGCTCCCAGTCAAACTCAACGGATTGAGGATAGTTGTTGTTTTCGAAGCGGATGGTTTGGTTTCTGCATTTCATCTGAAGAATGCCGGCCACAGGTTTGATTTCCGCAGATACATTGACCTCCATGGGAAGGGTGTCCATTGTGATGCTATACCGGTCTTTAAGCCCTGTTTCCGAGGCAACGGGTTTTTGAGGGTCGGCAGGATCCTTTTCAGACTTTTTGACCATTGGGTGTTTGCCTCCGGCCGGCCTCACCGTGGTGAAGATGACATCCGGCAGGACCGGCGGCCGCCGGTCCATAAAGTTCAGGACAGGCTCAATGCCGTCAATATCATAGGATACGGTTATTTCCGTAACCATGTTGTGGGTCAGGTATCCGGCATATTCCGGAAAATCGGAGGGATGAAAGACCTGGGTCCCGTCCTGAAAGTCCAGGAGGAAATTTGCAAATCCCAACCGGCCCCGGTATTTTTTCTGGAGCCTGGATTCCTCAAATTTGATTTCCAGGGCAACATCCCCACAGACGCCCGGCCGCCAGTTGAATTTTTGAGTCTCAGGGAAATTGGTATTGAGCAGTTCGGTCTTTTGGTCGGCACAGTCCAGGATCAGGGTGTTTGAATAGGGCCGGATCATGGCCTCGCTGTTCACGCCGACCGGCAGGGTCGTTATGGTCACCGGGTATTCATCCTGTTTTTCAAAGGTGAGCTGCTCGCCTTTGTTCAATAATCTGAAAAACGGGCTGTTAAAGGGAAGCTGGAGCCCAAAGGCAGTCTTGGGGAGATATCCGGTTTTATTCTGGTTGATAAAGGCAGAAGCCTGTTCGTTTATAAATCGCCAGATCACGCCGGAGTTCTTGTCAAACATGGTGGCATAATATTTGTCCGGGTCGGTGCTGTTGGCAGCACTCAAAACAATGGCTTCCCATTTGTCCTGCAAATAGGTCACGCTGTGATGAATCCCATAGGCGGTGAGATAATCAAAGGGCCCCCGGATCAGGTTTTGAATAACCGGGGAGGTTTCGTGGTGCTTTAAAAATGAGTTGATTTTGATTAACCCGTCATGGGTGAGATTGAAGGGCTCATTCTGTTTTGACGGATCAGACAGGACCCTGAAAAAATCCGCAAACATATGGAAGCATTTTTCATTGTAAGAGGTCGCCGACGAAAGCGTCTTCAGGCTGTTGACATATTCGTTCCAGACCTCGGCAAACCTCATTTTGTATTCCAGGTCATCTGTGCTCCCTGGGTTCACCGGCTCATAGACCTTTTCAGAGGATTTTTCCAGTTGGTCTGAAATTTTTTCCTTTGTAAGCGCCAGCTTCGCCAGCAGGGAGCCTTCCTCTTTTTTGACTTCCGTTTCCGCCAGGTGTTTGATTTTTTTGAGGGTGACCACGGCTTTTGCCCAGGAAGGCTCAAGATCCGGCAGGTCCTGGAAGGCTTCAAGTTCATCACCCATTTTCCCGAGCAGCAGGAAATACGGGTTCTGGTCCGTGGTCATGAGGGTCCCCAGATCGGTCCAGTGGTCCACCAGGGAGTTCCAGCTTGTGCCTGTAGGAAAGGCTGCTGCAAAATCAAACCAGGCCCTGTAGAATTCTTTTGCATACCAGGCCCGGAATTTGTCTTCCATTTTTAAAAAGGCTTCCGGATCGGCAAAGGATTTTTGAATCATTTGGATGAACTGATTGATTTCTCCTCGCCCGGCCTGGGTAAATGCCCCTTTTACAATGGTCCCCGGCCCCGGGCCGGGCAGATGGATGGGGTAGCCCTTTAAAAAAGAGGAAATGTCAATATCCGGAGTTGAGCATATCCACCGGCTCAAAAGCCAGTTAAAATTATCCGTATTCACGGCCAGTTGCGACAGGGCCTTCCGGAATCGTTCCATCTCAGCGGCAGGATCACCGGAATTCTGTTCCCAGAGAAGGCAGGCCAGGTATAGCCCGGCAAATTTTTCGGCAACCGGTTTTGAAATGCCGGAATCAAGGGAGGGGAAAAGATTGCCGATGCTTTTTTCAAACTCTTTTGGATCTGTGAACGCTTTCCCCTGGCTGGCGTGTTGCAGGATATCAATCCGCTGAATCGCATAAACCGCATTTGCAACAATATCTTCATCCGGTGTCAGGGCATGGGAAGTTTTAATTTTTTCAAAAAACAGAGTGTCCATGGGCGCCACCAGGTTTTGGCGGACATCCGTCACAAAATTTTGTTTTAACGTTTTTTCAAACGTCCGGCTCTGATTCAGTCCCAGCCGGGGAAGAATCCAATTGTCATTACGGGTTTGAAGCCTGTCGATTTCAAACCGCTGCCGGTCCAGCAGCAGGATCCTGTCCGAGGCGCCGGAGGCAGCAGGCTGAGATTTAAAAGAAACCGGATCAAAGCCTTTCAGGGCCTTGATATTATTAAGATATGAAAAGGTCAGGACCCCGCTTACGGCAAGGCAGAGCAGGATCAGGGAAACGATACCGAGGCTGAGGGTTGTTTTCCGCCACATGATGAATTCCGACAAAGGCGAAAAAATATTCCTGTCTTTGGGTAGGACCGCACTGAAAAAATTTCTCAGGAAAAAACCCGTATTCCGGTCCAGGGCATTTTCATTCTTGTATTGGATGCCGGTGGTTTCCAGAAATTCAGAGGCAGGGGTTCCTTTTCTGCAGGCGCTGGAAAAATAAACCCCCCTGAAAAGCGGGGTGGCCTGATAGATATCATCACCGAACAGGGACTGGACATAGGACGCCAGCCCCGGCTTCAAATTCATGAATTCATTGGAAAAGGAAACGGCAAAGGCATTGATCCGGTTATGGATAAAGATGGAACGGAGATTTTTTATCTGATCCGAGACCGTTGTCATGCAGTTTTCCAGGACTTCCAGGCCCGTTGCCTGATCGTTGGTATTGGTATACCCCATGACCTGATCTATCCTTTGCTCGGGAATATGATCGCAGAAATCCGTAAACCCGTTGACCAGGTCCATTTTTGTGACCAGGAGGTAGACCGGAAATATGGCTCCCAGGATTCTCATCATCTGATTGATCCGCTGGCGGATGCTCCTGGCCTTGTCGTTTAATTCCGCCGGGTCTACAGTCAAGAGGGTATCGCTTGCCACGGTAACGATCACACCGTTGATGGGTTCCTTTTTCCTGTATTTTGACAACAGGGCCAGAAAGGCCTGCCATTCTTTTTTGTCCTTTTCTTCTTCAATGGGAATGGTATAGCGTCCGGCCGTATCCAGTACAATGGCCTGGTCCAAAAACCACCAGTCACAGTTTTTTGTGCCGGAAATGATGGTGGCCTTGCTCACATCCGTCAAGGCAGAGCTTAAATTCGAATTTTTGATGGCAGAGGTTTTCCCTGAGCGGGATTCTCCCATGACAATATACCAGGGCAGGACATACAGGGGGTTGCCGTATTTTCTCAAATGGGATTTTTTAAGTTTGGCAATGGATTCTTTCCACTGGAGTTCCGCTGCTTTCTGGTTATAGGGATCTTTTTCCGCAGCCTGTTGAGACAGGATTTCTTCCTGGTTGATGACCGTTTGCACGAATTTTTTTTCATTTTGACGGACCCACCACTTTTTCAGCGAAGCATATCCCAATACCAACCCTGCAAGGACTGCCCCTGCCACTGCGCCGATCCACCATGGCCAGCCTTTGATGCTAAAAGCCCAGTATCCGATTCCATATAAAAAGGCCAGGAAAACCAGAATGATAACAGCATACAGGAAAAAGCTAAAAAATTTTTTCATCTTTTATAATATTCACTGTTTATGATGAGATTCATTTTATTTTAAAACCACCCCGAAGCTGTCAACCATCTGAATCAGATGTGTATTGAAAACAGAATAGAGAATAAAAAACAATAAGACGGGGGCAAGAACAAATAAAAGGGAATAGCCGGACAGGCCCTTCCATCTTTTCCGTTTCAGGCGTTTGAATATGGACAGGTCTCCGACCTCGGGAAACAGGATTTCCGGAACGTTTACATCCATCCCGTCCGTGAGCTTTTTACGGGTATCGGTTTTAAGGGCATTGAGCTTTTCCTGGTACAGGGGCTCATAAAAGCATCCTTTAAAACCCGAGGCAAGGCAATAATCATATACCTCCAAGATGTCTTTGTCTTCAGGCCCGAGTTTCTCCAGCTTGGCAAAGAATTCGGTTCCGGCGCTGGTGGTATTGAAAAATTTTTTTTGCAGAGAATTTTTAATCCAGTCCTGTTTATGGGTCCAGCCGGTTCCCAGAAGGGTCTCATCAATCCAGGCAAATACGGCAAACAGGGCCTGATCAAACTGGTGAACGGGTATTCCGGCGGATTTTGCCCGTGTTTTTGCCCGCTGAATCAATTGCTGGTAATGGCCCGAGACCTGATCAAAGGGGACACCATCGGTCTGCAGCAGGTCTGCCAGATGATAGGTGTAGGCCAGTAACTCGGTCACGCAATCGGCAGATGAAATTTTCATGAATCAGCTCTCTTTCATATCTGAGAAATCACAATTTCAATGGAGGTATCTTCCGGTGCATTATCCCAAAAAAGAGCCATGTCTCCGGATCGTTTGATCTCTTCCCATAAATGATGCTTTGAATCGATTCTGAAATAATAGGAACCCGCTCGTTTGGGCATTCCCGGAGGAGGGACCAGGCGGTGTTTGACCGGAACGCCCGGCAGTGCCCTGGAAATCATATTGTCTATGTTTTTTGAATTCCCGATTTTTACGATTTTCTGCATGTCATTGATAATCAGATCCGGGTCTGCAAGGCTTTTCAATACGAGGAAATACAGGTAGGAATCCCTGAATTCTTCGGCCGGAAGCTGGGCCCTGAAATAATTGGCTTCCCTTGCCATGCTGAATATACTTTCACCGCCGATGGAAATCCCCCTTAACAATTCACCCAGCAGGACCTGGGCCTCATTAAAACAGTGATAAAGATTCTCGTGGTCATATTCCGGGAGCAGGGGCATGCCGTCTTTCAACTGGCCCAGGGCATTGATCCGGTCTGTGAAGGTGCTCAAATCTCCAACCATCTGCCGCAGGACCCCATAGGCCGTTTCCGGGTGGAAGGTTTTCAGCTCGATGATATGGTTTAAAAGGGGGAGAGCCCGGTTTAAGGCGCTTAAAACCAGTAGGTGAGGTAAAAAATGGGCATCAAAATCCGAGGTCAGCCCCTGGGAAAATTTATAGGATTCAAATATCCGGCTCCGGGAAATGATGTTTTCCCTTAGATTTTTTAATATCTTCATCAGGATATCCGAACCGGAAATCAGATAGGTGGGGGCAATAAAGGCTTTTGACAGGCCTATCTTTTCTTCTTTCAGCTCCAGCCGGCCCACGGGGATCATTAAATATTCCTTGAAGCTGTCAATTTCATGATCCCAGAAAATTTTAACGATAAGATCCATTTTCCGGACATTGGCCGGGTTTCCGCCTTCATGAAGGTCTTTTACGCTTTCAGGCTCAACAGAGGAGATGTAGCGGGTGCCGACCGGGTCAATGCCGCCCTGTGAATCAAGGGAGGTTGTATTTTTGTCAAATTCATTCCATTTCTTGATCCCCAGGTACACGGTCACCGGGGTCTCTCCTTCGACATCAAAGGACAAGTCTGCAAAAGACCGGGTCTGGACCACGGCATTGCCCGGATATTTCGCCCAGGTGCCGTCCTGAAAAATCAGTTCACAGGCTTCGATTTCAATGGACCGCTGTGAAAGGGCGGTATCCTGAACGGCAAACCGGCCGCATCCCCAGAAAAAAGGAGAATGATAAAGGTTGTGGGGGGTGAGCAGGGATTTGACAAAGGCATCGTTCTGCTGAAAATGGTGGGGCTGCAGAAAAAGCCCCTGGTGCCATAATATCGGTTTTGAAGGATTATTCATCCAATAGAATTCCTTTTATATCATGCTCTTTTAACATCAGATTGATTTTTATATCCGGGATGACCGCCACCTCCTTTTTAAAGAAGAGTCGGCCTTGTTTTTCAATTTTGTGGGGGATCTCAAAAAAACAGGTGGCCCTTGCCGGCATCAGATCAAAATAGCCGGCAACAACACCCACCCAACGGGTTTTTTCAGCCCGGTCAAAGACCAGTTTTTTGGATTCCCCGGGATCAATGAATATCTTTTTGACCGCCTGTACACTGGGATCAAAATTCTGCGCCGAGAGCAATTTTTTAAGCCCGTCCTGATATTCCGACAGTTCGACAAATTTATTGATATTGTCGAACTGGTAAATCACTACCTGGATCGCATGGGAGGACCCTTTAAATTCATTGAGCATTGCATCGGCCTGGTAGGAGATCTCAATGCTTTTGGGTTTATAGACCCATTCGGGTTCCGGCTTTGGGGGCTCTTTGCTGCTACAGGAAGGCATAAGTAAAAAAGATAAAATCAGAAGACGCTTTAGTAAGAAAAGAAATAATCTACTCATGGGATTCATTTTTTCTTCCAATGCATGATTTAAAATTATATGAATCATTTCCTTAATATATTAATCATGCCCTGTCAATGCCGTATTATGCTGCCCTGAAAGCATTTCGGGGGATATTCCTTTTAGGTTGAAATGTGATTCTAAAAAGGATAAGGGATGAGGAGAATAAATGTTTAGGTTCGTTGTATTCATATCCCGCCGCCTCATCCATCACCATCTCAGGGACGTGAATTCTTAACGGTTATAAGGGGCTGGCCGAATGAACATTGCCATTACAGTCGAAAAAGCAGCGGATTATTCCATCGTAAATGTCTCAGGGAAAATCGATGCCTCAACATCGGATGCGCTTGAAGATGTCCTGGTTGACCTGCTGGGGCAAGGAGAAAAAAATATTATTTTAAGTTTAAAGGATACGGTCTATATCAGCAGCGCCGGTCTCAGGGTCCTGGTGGTGATTGCAAAACAGGTTTATGATTCCGGTCATTTCTGCCTGTGCAATGCCAGTGATAATGTCCTGGAAATTATTGAGATGGCCGGATTCAATGTTTTTATGAATATATATGAAGATCTCTCAACTGCAAAAGAAAAAATAAAAGCAGATTAAATGAACATAAAATCTTTCAGCCCCCGGATTGAGTCGGTTCATGAAATTCAGGAATTTGTCAGGGAACCCTTTTTGGCCCTTGGCGCCGGTGAAAAAAAGCTGATGAAAATCGATTTGCTGGTTGAAGAGATTGTTGTGAATATCGTGCGGTATGGGGGGATGGCCGTTGAGAGCGGTTTTATTGATGTCGCAATAGACACGGTAGATGATAAAATCATTCTGGAAATATCGGATAACGGGCTGGCCTTTAATCCGCTGGAACAGGAGGGGCCGGATCTTACAGCAGGCTTGGATGAGCGTCGTCCGGGGGGGTTGGGTATTTTTTTTGTGAAGCAGATTGCAGAGGAAATTCGATATCAGCGCCGTGACCATAAGAATCATCTTCGTCTTTGCCTGGACCTTTAACGCTTAGCCTGTTCTTCTGCTATTCCTTGGGCTTAATGTCCGGGTCGAGTGTTTTTGTCTTGGATTTCAGGAAAGAATATTTTCCTTTATGGGGGATGGGATCATCCGCGGCTTCGACACCTGAATCCGTTTTTGTCGCTTTAATCTCAGCGGCCGGGTTTTTTTCCGGTGCCACCGGTGCCACCGGCTCCTGGGGCGCGGGCAAGGGCTGCGTCTCTTCAACCGGTCCGGAATCTTGACGGATTTCCGGAGGGGCCGTGGAAGTGCCCGTCTCCGAGGTCTTTTCCGGAGATTTCAGAAATTGGAGAAAAAACAGGATCAGGGCCAGGCAAAGGACAATGACGGCAAGGCGGGTGATCCAGGGATCTTTTCCCCCTTTGCCCCAAAGGTGGCGGATCAACAAAAAAGGCGTTCTGCCCATTGGGCCATGGGGGTAACCGGCCGGAGGGGGGCCGGGAAAAGCCGGATGTGGGTGACTGCCCTGGGGTTGAAGAAAATGAAGGCACAGGACATCCAAGGCCTTCAGGATGGAAGGGGCGGATAGTCCCAGGGCCTGTTCGTTGAGCCGTTTAAGGGCCTTGTCATCCAGGCTGAGTTCTCCATGGGGAGAGAGTCTTGTCGCATAGGCCGAGAGAATTTTGGCATGGGCTTCGCTGGAAAGGGCCTTTGCCAAAGCGGCAAGGTATAAAAAAGGCTCCCACATGGTCACCTGGTTCAGCATTTTCATGGCCACAATGCTTTTGATCCAGCAGGGGATGGCCTCGGCCAACCGGCCTGTTTCAAAGGCGAGGAACCCGAGTCTTTCATACAAAAGAAATTTTCCCCGTCCGGATTCCAGCCCGGCCAAGAGTATTTTTTTTGCAGCCTCCGGCTGGCCGTTTTTCTGAAGGATCAGCGCCTTGAAGGCATAAATGAAATCAAGATCCTTAAGGGTTTGGTGGTGCTGGTCCAGAATCATCCAAGCATCCTCCAGAAGGCCCTGCCGCATAAGCCCGGGAATTTCTTTCAACCCTTCCATCCGGGATGGGATGCGATCATCAGGGGAAGGAAGAAAATCAAGGACAAAACAACCGTCGCAAAAACCGTCTCCGGTGAGGGGAGGCGCTTTCAGGTTTTTATTGTCCGGTGCAACAGGTATGTTTTCTTTGGTCATGCCTATATCCATACGGGTTTTTTACCGGGATATCAATATCATATCCGGGTTAAAGGGCAAGCAGTTTTCTGTTTTTGTTTTTTATCCGGGTGTTCCGGGCCTGCCTGCGCTCTTGACAATGCTCTGAAAACAGCCGTATATCTTTATTCCATAACGCGTTTTGAACACGGATACAAACCGGAAAAAAAGGATATCCCATGAATTTTACACGATTTCCAAGACGAAAATATATCCAGGCCCCCACCCCCATAGAACCCATGCCTGCCCTGAGCCGGGCCCTGGGAAAAGAGATCAACCTTTATATCAAACGGGACGACCTGCTTCCCGGCGCCGCCGGCGGCAACAAGACCCGGAAGTTGGAGTTCTGCCTGGGCGATGCCCTGACAAAGGGAGCGGATACCATCATCACCTGCGGGGCCGTGCAGTCCAATCACTGCCGCCTGACCCTTTCCTGGTCCGTAAAAGAGGGTCTGGATTGCCATCTTATGCTTGAGGAGCGCGTCAAGGGCTCCTATCAAAAAGAAGGCTCGGGCAATCATTTTCTCTTTGAGCTGTTGGGTGTTAAAAGCCTTGAAGTGGTCCCGGGCGGAACCGATATGAAGGCTGCCATGGAACAAAAGGCCGCCGCCTTGGCCGCCCTGGGCAAAAAACCCTATATCATTCCCGGCGGGGCCTCCAATGCCGTCGGCGCCATGGGCTATGCCGCCTGTGCTGAAGAAACCATGAACCAGCTCAATGACCTGCATCTTCAGATAGACCACATCATTGTCCCCTCGGGGTCAGCCGGGACCCATGCCGGGATGGCCGTGGGCATGAAGGGGGTCAATGCCGGGATTCCCATCCGGGGGGTCAATGTGTCAAGGCCCAAGAATATCCAGGAGAAAATCGTTTATCAACTGGCCCTGGAAACGGCTGAGAAACTGGGTTTAAAATGGGGATTGGCCCGTGAGGACATTGTCTGTTTTGACGATTATGTGGGGCCGGGGTATTCCCTTCCCACCGCCGCCATGGTGGAGGCGGTCACCCTTTTCGCCAGAACCGAGGCCATCCTCCTGGACCCGGTCTATTCCGGCAAGGCCGCGGCCGGACTCATTGATTTTATCCGGAAAGACCATTTCAAGAAAGGCGCCAATGTGCTTTTCCTTCATACCGGCGGATCACCGGCCCTGTATGCCTATATGGACGTCTTCAGATAGGGGCGGGCTTCCCGGAAATAAATGAAACCCCAGGGGGAGGAGGAAAAAGAATGATGGCGGATACCCGGGAAAAGACGGTGGGCATCATCGGCGGCATGGGTCCCGAGGCCACGGTGGACCTCATGCAGCGCATCATCCGGCTGACCCCGGCCCTGGATGACAGGGACCATATCCATTGCCTGGTGGACAATAATCCCAAGATCCCGTCCCGCATCAAGGCCATCATCGAGGGTAAAGGGGAAGATCCCGGGCCCTGTATGGCCGGTATGGCCCAAGGCCTGGAGGCTGCGGGGGCTGATTTTCTGGCCATTGCCTGCAATACGGCCCATGTTTATTATGACATCGTGTGTGCGGCCGTCCGCATTCCCGTCATCCATATGGTAAAAGCGGTTCTGGATCATTTGACGGAATTTCATCCGGGCTGCTCCGGCATCGGGATATTGGCATCTCCGGCCATCCGGATCACCGGGCTCTATGACAATATCCTGGGGCCTGCCGGAATCCGGATGATCTATCCGGACCCGGAGGAGCAGAAAGGGCTGTTCCAGGTCATCCGGCAGGTTAAAGCCGGGGATCTGGGCTCAGGGGTTCAAGAGCAATATGACCGGGTCTGCGGTCATCTGAAAAAGAAGGGTGCGGACCTGGCAGTCGTGGCCTGCACGGAGCTGAGTATCCTTGGCCGGGAAAAGGCCCCTGCCGTCCTGGATGCGGCCGAGGTCCTGGCCAAACGGATCGTGGATGTGGCCAAAGGGATTAAATCCATTTGATGCGGGAGAAACCCCTTATCTTTTTTTAGGCCTGGGTCTGCCGGAGCGGATGGCTTTTTCAGGATGGACCAGGGGCAGGGCCTTTGCCAGAACCTCATACTGCTCTTGGCTGACGGCTTTCAGCCCATGGATCAGGTGATCCCAGATCCCGGACTCATGATTCCCGGCCCGGTCCATGATCTTTTGGATATCGTACCGGATTTTCAGGCCGGATTTTTGTCCGGGAAGGGCCATGCACCGCTGCGTTTTGGCCTGCTCCTTGAAGATGTCCCTGCCGGCCCGGGCATACCATAACAGCGTATGGGCCGTGGACAGGGAACCGGCCCAGGGATAATCGTGGAGCCACCACTGCCGGGACAGGGCGTCAATGGCATCATCGATCCGCTCCTGGTCTTCAAAAGACCGGGAGGGCCCTGAACTTTCATAGAAAAGGGCGGTCCCCAGTTCGTCTCCGGACAGTTGCCAGATCTGCCGGATTTCATACTGTTCCGGGTGAAGGGCCACGTGGGAGCCGTGCCAGAGGCCGAAGCGGCCGCAGATAAAAAGGGCGATGTCTTTTTTCAGGTCCCGGATGAACTGAAGGGTGGTGTTTGCCTCGGCCAGGGTTTCCGTGGGAAAGGCGTTAAAGCACATGGCTTCCACGGCAATGCCTTGCCCGGCAAGGTTTTTCACGGCAGCCGCCATGGTCTCCGGGGTGATCCCCTTATGAATGAGTTTCAGCACCCTGGGCGAGGCCGATTCAATGCCCAGGGCAATGGACAGGGCCCCCCCGTCTTTCAGATCCCGGCAACAGTCCTTTGTCAATGTTTTTTCCGGTCTCATGTCCGATGACCAGCGGATATTCAGATGTTCTTTTTGTAAGGCCAGCGAAAGGGCCCTTGCCGTGGCCGGCAGAAAGGCATCCTGGGAAAAATAAAAATTCCGGCACTGGTGGCGGGAGGAAAGAGCCTTTAAATGGGTCGTCATATCCGGGATTTTCCGTTCGCGGTACCGGGCCGTTCCTGAATCACAGAGCCCGTAATGGCAGAAGGCGCATTTCCCCCAGTAACAGCCCCGGGTGGGGTCATAGGGCAGCACCAATTCCGGTGAGAAATATAAATCCAGGGGAAGACCGTCAAAATCCGGGGGCGGGAGTTGTTCCAGCCGGGTGTGGGTCCGGCCGGTGATGATTCGTTCCGGTTTTCCTCCGGACGACAGGGTCTGGACAAGCTCCAGCAGCGCTTCTTCTCCTTCATACAGCACGGCGGAATCAAAGGGGCCCATGATCCGTGTCCGGGCTTCCGGGCTTTGGCGGACAAGGATCTGGGTGATGGCAGGTCCTCCCACAGTGAGGTGGACCTGGGGAAACCGCGCCTTCAGATGATAGGCCAGGGAAAATCCAGGCTGGACCTGGCCCGGAAAGACCATGGATATCCCGATGAGGATGGGATTTTCCAGGGCCAGTCGGTCCCCAATGGCCGTAAAACAGTCATGGAAGGGATTTTTTTCAGGTGCGGCATCGGCCCGGATCTGCGCCGGAGTCAGGAGGGAAAAGGGGGTCCGGTATCCGGTAAAATCAAGGGACAAAGGGTGATGGGCCGCCCCGATGAGGTTGAGCCCGGCCTGGACCGTCTGAACCGCGGCCTCATAGTCGGGGCCGTTGAAAAACCGTTTTCCGGTCCTGTCCCGAAGAACGGTCACGGCATGGTCCACGGCCTCGGGAACCCAGGAGAGGGTCTGCGCCTCCCAGAGCCGGACATACTGAAGCTGGTCCCTGTGACCCAGGAAGGGCTGTTTGTCCAGTTTTTTCAAATCAACCTGGATTTTTTGGACCATTTTCGTCATGACGGCCCTGCACAGCAGTCCGTCATAGGCTTCCACATTGGCATCAATGGGGATCACCTTTTCTCCGTGGGCCCTCAGCCAAGCGGTCAGAGCCGGGAGGGCAAGATAGGGTGCCGTCGGGTCACAGGTGGGCGGGTAGATCAGGGCAATGGTCATGAAAGATCCTTAAATATATCTCGGAGAGGTCCGGCTTTTGTGTTTTTTATCCTGGTTTATTTTTTATCCTGAAAAGGATCATACCAGTTGTGGCATTTAAAAAAAAGCGGCATAAGGGTTTGTATTGACAAAAACCGGGAATCTGTCTAATGAATCCTTCAGGTTTGATCAGAACCTGCGGTTTAGATGAGGGTCACAAAAAATGGATTCAAAAGAAATATTACACCCGGGCGATGATCGGCTCCATCAGGAGCCTGAGCCCCTCCGCGGCAGCCCTTGAACCAGTGGGCGAAACGCGCTGCCCTGATAGAATCCTTGTATTTATATTGACAAAGAAACCATAATTGCACTATAATCTCCCGCTTTATGAAAATATTTAATATCTTTATCTGCACCGCCGTTGCAGTCATTTTTTTCAGCTTCTGGTACCTGTTGAACCGGCCGGAGATAGAACCCTCCTGGCCCAGCCGGATCCAGGGGTTTTCCTTTTCTCCCATGCAGGCCTGGAACAATCCCATGGAAAAGAATTTTCCGACGGAAGCGGAAATTGAAGGCGATCTCAAGCTTCTGGCCAACAAAACCAACGCCATCCGAACCTATTCTGTGGAAGCGGTTCAGGAGAAAATTCCCGCCCTGGCAAGCAAATACGGCCTCAATGTTACCCTGGGAGCATGGCTCAGCAAAGACCTTGAAGCCAATGAAGAGCAGATTCAGACCGTTATTCGTCTGGCCCGGGAAAATTACCGCAATGTCATCCGGGTCGTTGTCGGAAACGAGGCCATCTACCGGAACGACCTGACTGTTAAAGAGCTGATGGACTATATCGACCAGGTCCAGGCCTCGGTGGCTGTTCCCGTCAGCACGGCGGAACCCTGGCATATCTGGGTCAAAAATCCGGAGATGGCCGGGCATGTGGATTTCATCGCCACCCATATGCTTCCCTACTGGGAAGGGGTTGAGATGGAAAAGGCCGTGGACTATATTATTGAACATGTCAATATCCTCAAGACCACCTTTCCCGGCAAGCCCCTCATCATTGCAGAGGTCGGCTGGCCCAGCAACGGGCGCACCCGTAATGAAGCCGTAGCTTCCGTTGCCAACCAGGCCACCTTCCTGCGCCGGTTTATCAACAAGGCTGAAGAGCTGCATTATGTATATTATGTCATGGAAGCCTTTGACCAGCCCTGGAAAAGGGTGAATGAAGGCTCCGTCGGAGGCTACTGGGGGGTCTATGACCTGGCCAGGCAGCCCAAATTCCCCTTTACCACCCCCATTGTCGGAGTGCCCCAGTGGCGGATGTTGGCCGGAATTTCCATTGTCATCGCCATTTTCACCTTTTCGCTTCTCTTGATCGACAGCATTTCCCTCCAACCTTCGGGCCGCGGGTTCCTGGCCTCTGTGGCCTTTCTGGCCGCCACCGGCGCCGTCTGGATTGTTTATAATTATTCGCAGCAATACCTGACGGTTTCCATCATCATTGTGGGCTGCCTCATGCTTCTGGGAATCATCGGTGTGGTCATTGTCCTTTTGACCGAGGCCCACGAATGGGCCGAAGCCATATGGACAAAAGGCATGCGGCGTCCCCTGACGCCGGTGGAGGCCCCGGAAGAATCCCTGCCCATGGTCTCCATCCATATCCCGGCGTATAATGAGCCGCCGGATATGATGATCGAAACCTTGAATGCCTTAGCCGTCCTGGATTATCCTTCCTATGAAGTCATCGTCATGGACAATAATACCAAGGATCCGGCGGTCTGGCAGCCGGTGGAAGCCCATTGCAAAGCCCTGGGCTCTAAATTTCATTTTTATCATGAGGGCGAACTGACAGGATTCAAGGCCGGTGCTTTGAATTATTGCTTGAGAAAAACCGCTGTCCATGCCGAGGTGGTGGCCGTCATTGACAGTGATTACCAGGTGACCCCGGACTGGCTCAGAGATCTGGTGCCCCAGTTTTTAAAACCCTCCGTGGCCGTTGTCCAGGCCCCCCAGGACTACCGGGACGAAGGGGAAAGCTTGTTCAAGGCCATGTGCTATGCCGAATACCGGGGATTCTTTTATATCGGCATGATTACCCGGAACGAGCGCAACGCCATCATCCAGCACGGCACCATGACCATGGTGAGAAAATCCGTCCTGGAAGAGGTGGGGGGCTGGGCCGAATGGTGCATTACCGAAGATGCAGAACTGGGCCTGAAAATTTTTGAAAAAGGCTATGAAGCCCTTTATACCTCAAAGAGCTATGGCCGCGGGGTCATGCCCGATATCTTCATGGATTTCAAAAAACAGCGATACCGCTGGGCCTATGGCGCGGTCCAGATCATGCGCCACCATGCCGAGGCCCTCTTTTTCAAAGGCCGCAGCAGGTTGACCTATGGCCAGCGCTACCATTTTCTGGCGGGCTGGCTGCCCTGGATGGCGGACAGCATCAATCTCATCTTTGCTTTTGCGGCCCTGGCATGGTCCATCGGCATGATCTGCCTTCCCCGGAAATTTGACCCGCCCATGGTGATCCTGTCGGCGGTTCCCCTGGCCTTTTTTGTGTTTAAGCTGGCCAAAATGTTTTATCTCTACCGGAACCGGGTCAAGGCCACCCTTACCCAGACCCTGGCCTCGGCCCTGGCCGGGCTTTCCCTGTCCCATACCATTGCCAAGGCCATCCTCTACGGGTTTGTGACCAAGAATCTGCCCTTTTTCAGGACCCCGAAAATGGTGGAGGGCAAGGTCTTCTGGTATGCCCTCCAGTCCGCCCGGGAAGAGGGCCTGATGCTGACGGCCTTCCTTCTGTCCGTTTTCGGCATCATCAAGTCCCAGGGCTTTGAAACCGCGGATATCATCGTGTGGAATATCGTCCTCCTGGTCCAGGCCATTCCCTATCTGGCCGCCGTCATGATGTCCGTCATCAGTGCGTTTTCCCGTTTGTCGGCCAAAAAGCTCATTACCCGGATTACGGCCCTCCCGGCTTCTGTTACAGACGGGGGAGGGGTCCCGGCAGATCCTGGCGGGGCTTTGCCTGAAAATCAGGTAAGCTCCCCGGAAGCCGGATCAACGGCGGATAAGGTTTCCGCTCCCTAATATTGCCCCGTTCTCAAGAGAACCAGGGTGCAGGCTTCCGTCACCTTGATCCCGGCCTTCTGCAACTGTTTTGCCGCCTCTTTATTTTCCGTGTCCGGGTTGAAAATGACCCGTTTGGGTGCGAGCCGGATAATGTCTTGGATCACCGCTTCCTGGCGGGCCGGGCCAAGGTAGAGGGTGACGGTATCGATGCGTTCAGGAATATCATCAAGCTTTTGGTATACTTTTTTCCCCTCGATTTCCCGGTATCCGGGGGCCACGGGGATGGGGTTGTGGCCGTATTCGGCCAGCATGCGCATGGCCTTGTTGGAATACCGGTCTTCTCTGGGGCTGGCCCCGATGACGGCAACATTTTCCATGGAGGGTTTCCTTTCAATGGAATTCTTAAATTTTAACAGGGATCATCATTACATATTGTACCCTGCTTTTCAACTTGATAACATGGACCATCTTTATACGAAAAAAGGGACCAGGGCATAGGCTTAAAAGGAAGGGAATGATGGGAGTATTCAATCTGGTATCGGAGTTTTCACCGGCCGGGGACCAGCCCGCCGCCATCGACTATCTGACCCGGGGGGTCCTGGACAACCGCAAACACCAGGTGCTTCTCGGTGTGACCGGGTCGGGCAAGACCTTTACCATGGCCCATGTCATCGCCCGGGTGGAAAAGCCCAGCCTCATCATCGCCCCCAACAAAACCCTGGCGGCCCAGTTGTACAATGAATTCAAGGCCCTTTTTCCGGACAATGCCGTGGAATATTTTGTCTCCTATTATGATTATTACCAGCCCGAGGCCTATATCCCGTCCAGTGACACCTATATCCAGAAGGATTCCTCCATCAATGAGGTCATCGACAAGATGCGGCATTCGGCCACCCGGTCCGTGCTGGCCCGCAAAGACGTCATCGTGGTGGCCAGCGTGTCCTGTATCTACGGCCTGGGCGCACCCGAAGATTACCTGGACCTGAGGGTAACCTTAACCAAGGACATGGAAATATCCCGGGAAAAGGTATTGGAAAAATTCGTCAACATCCAGTACACCCGCAACGACATGGATTTTCACCGGGGCACCTTCCGGGTCCGGGGGGACCGGGTGGAAATCTTCCCGGCCTATGAAGAGGACAAGGCCGTGAGGATTGATTTTTTCGGAGATACCATTGAAGGGATCGCGGAAATCGATCCCCTGAAGGGCACTGTGTTGAAAAGCTTTGACCAGACCGTCATCTATCCGGCCTCCCATTATGTGACCAAGCAGCAGACCCGCAAAAGGGCCGTGGAAGGGATCATTGCTGAACTCAAAACCCGGCTGGAGTATCTGTATGCCAACAACAAGCTCGTGGAAGCCCAGCGCCTGGATGAAAGAACCCGGTATGACCTGGAGATGCTCAATGAAATCGGGTACTGCAACGGCATTGAAAATTATTCCCGCCATCTGACGGGCCGGCAGCCCGGAGAACCGCCCCCCACCCTCCTGGACTATATGGGGGAGGATTTCCTCTTGTTTTTTGATGAAAGCCATATTTCCGTTTCCCAGCTCGGGGCCATGTACAAGGGGGACCGGTCCCGGAAAGAAACCCTGGTGGAACACGGGTTCCGGCTGCCCTCGGCCCTGGACAACCGGCCCCTGCGGTTTGAAGAATTCCGGCAGAAGGTGTTCCAGACCATTTATGTGTCGGCCACGCCGGCGGACTATGAAATGGAACAGGCCGGGGGACGGGTGGCGGAACAGATTGTCCGGCCCACGGGCCTTATTGACCCCAGGGTGGAGGTCAGGGATGCCAAAACCCAGGTCGATGATTTGTATGAAGAAATCATGAAACGAGTGGCGGCCCATGAGCGGGTGCTGGTCACCACCCTGACCAAACGCATGGCCGAGGATCTGACGGATTATTATGCCGATCTCGGCATCAAGGTCAAATACCTGCATTCGGATATCGGCACCGTGGAACGGATCGATATCATCCAGGATCTCCGGAGGGGCCTCTTTGATGTGCTCATCGGGATCAACCTCCTGCGGGAAGGCCTGGACATCCCGGAAGTCTCCCTGGTGGCCATCCTGGATGCGGACAAGGAAGGCTTTCTCCGGTCCTTCCGGTCCTTTATCCAGATCTTCGGCCGGGCGGCCCGGAATATATTTGGAAAGGCCATCATGTATGCGGAACATGAGACCGCTTCCATGAAAAAAGCCATATCGGAAACCGATAGACGCCGGGCCATCCAGAGAGCCTACAATGAAAAGCACGGGATCATTCCCGCCACCATCCGGAAAAACCTGAATCTCTTTGATTATTCAACCCATGAGGAAGGGCCCGGGGCCGAAGGCTCCGTGAATGAAGAGATCAGAGCCTATGAAGGGGCGGAACTGGACCTGGAGGATATCATCCGGGATCTGGAATATAAGATGAAGCTGGCCGCTGAAACCCTTGAATTTGAAAAGGCGGCGGAATACCGGGACAAGATCAAAGAATTAAAGGATATCAAGCAGTTTAACCAGCCATGATCTCAGACCCTATTTTGGAAAAATACCGGCAGATTCCCCATTCCCCTGGGGTTTATCTCATGAAGGATGCCGGCGGCAAAACCATTTATGTGGGCAAGGCTAAGGATCTGAAAAAAAGGCTGTCCTCCTATTTTGTCAAAAAAGACCACCATGACCCTAAAACCCTTGTCCTCCTGGAAATGATCCGGGATTTTGAGGTCATCCTTACCTCCTCCGGCCATGAGGCCTTTATCCTGGAATCCAACCTCATCAAGGAGTATGCCCCCAAATACAATGTCATCCTGAAGGACGGGAAGAACTACCCTTTGCTCAGGATTGATATGAATGAGGATTACCCGGCCATCATGCGGGTCAGGAAGATAAAGAACGACCATGCCCTGTATTTCGGCCCCTATTCCTCCAGCCTCAGCGTCAACCGGACCCTGACCCAGATCCAGAGGCTCTTCAGGCTCAGGAAATGCAAAAACACCCAGTTCAAGAACCGGTCCCGGCCCTGCCTGAATTACCAGATCAAGGCCTGCCTCGGGCTCTGCTGCAACAAGGTGTCCCCGGAGGAGTATAAAAAACAGGTTCAGGATGCCATCCTGTTTTTAAAGGGAAGATCAAAGGAAGTGGTTGACACGCTCAAGGAAAGAATGGCGGCCCATGCCGCCTCCCTGGAATATGAAAAGGCGGCCCAGGTCCGGGATACCCTTTCCGCCATCCGGCAGATCATGGAAAAGCAGGTGGTGGTCAGCCCGGACATGCAGGACCGGGACATCATTGCCTTTGCGTCGGACCGGGGTTCCATGGTAATGACGGTCATGGTGGTCCGGTCCGGGGTTCTCATCGACACGGCCCATTTTCCCCTTGATCTGGGGTTCAAGGAGCCTGAAGAAATGCTGCCGGCTTTTCTGGAGGATTATTATGAAAACCTGAGCGTCCTGCCTTCTTCCATCCTGCTGAGCCGGGACATCGAGGACAGGGCTTTGTTTGAGGACCGCCTGTCCCAGAAAAAACAGGGCCGGGTCTCCATCCATGTTCCGGTCCGGGGCGAAAAAAAGCGGCTGGTGGATATGGCCGGGGCCAATGCCGCCCGGGAGCTTGAGAAACGGCTGCTGAGGGAGGAAGAGGAGATGGCTGCGGTCTTCATGCTCAAGGACCTTCTGTCCATGGACCGGCTGCCGGAGCGCATCGAATGCTTTGACAATTCCAATCTCGCCGGCCAAGACCCGGTTTCCGCCATGGTGGTCTTCAAGGACGGGCGGCCCCATAAAGACGGCTACCGGAAATTCATTATCCGGGACATGGATACCCCGGACGATTACGCTGCCATGTTCAAGGTCCTGAGCCGCCGGTTTTCCAAGGCCCCGCCGGAAATGCCCTACCCGGACCTTCTCCTGGTGGACGGGGGAAAGGGCCAGCTCGGCATGGCCCTGGCGGTTTTGCAGGACCTCGGGATTGAAGACCGTTTCATGACGGCGGGCCTGGCCAAAAAGGATGAGGCCAGAGGCGAGACCTATGACAAGATCTATATCCCCGGCCGGTCCAACCCCCTGAATACGGCCAATAGCGTCAAGGCCCTGTATCTTCTGCAAAGGGTCAGGGATGAGGCCCACCGGTTTGCCATCACCTTCCAGAGAAACCGGCGGGAGAAAAGGGCCGGGCTGTCCTTCCTGGACGGTATCCCCGGCATCGGACCCAAAAAGAAAAAAGCCCTGCTCCTGCATTTTAAAGGCATCACGAAAATGAAAGCCGCCTCAGTGGAGGAAATCGCCGCCCTTCCCGGCATGACGCAAACACTTGCGGAAAAGCTGGTTCAGGCCCTTCACGAAACCGCATAATCGATTTGTTCTGTCAGATCTTTAACTCTTTTATCAAGATTTGAACGGATATCATGAATACTCTGAACGTCTCATGATCGTTTTCCTTAGGATAATCATGAGTGCTATCGATGGTTGAAATTCTCGCCAACCGCAAAATATTTTGGCTACAGTTTAATGACCCCCGGGCTTTTAATAATAGTCCGGGCCTTTAAATCCCGCATTGGGAGAGAGAGACAAAGTCCGCACCACAGTAGAATGGATATCCTCTTCTTTTTATCTCCAATATGGTTCAAAAATGGCAATTTTTTCAACGTCAATAACAGATGGTGTAGTAGGCTTTAAATGGCTTAAAACTTTGGAAAAAACAGATCCTCGATCAAGGGCATATAAAAATGAGTTGACTTTTTTAAGGACAATAATCTAAGGTTAAACAATAAAAAGGGTTCAGAAACCAATCAACGGTTTCTGGAGGTATAGAATAGTCGGGCCGCTGTTCAGAGAGGTAATACTCTGGATAGCGGCTTTTTTTATTTAAAATACAAACATATTTTTAGTTAAGGGTTCGGAAACCAATTAATCGTTTCCGGAGGGTTTGCGATCAGTCGGGCCGCTGTTCAGAGAGGTAATACTCTGGATAGCGGCTTTTTTATTTATGCAGGACAAGTCTAATACAGGAGGAATAAAAATGGATGAAACATCTCAATCTGACGCCAACACTGTTAAAGCTAAAACAAGCAAATGGGGCAAAGTTATTACCTTCTTATCATTCGGTGGTTGGTTATTGATACTTATCATTTTTTGCGGCATTGCCATATTTATGGATAACCTTTAAACAAGGATAACATATAAAGACAGGAATGAATTTCAAGGAACTGGCTCAACAAATTTATAGAAAAGATTGCACCATCATAAAAGCTTTTTACAGATAAGGATTAATAATGGACGGAATGGACAAGATTTTAATATTGATCATAACGATGGCCTGCTGCCTTGGAGCAGACGACGGAAAAACGATGGTTCTTCGTTAAAGCTTTACATGGTTGTCCTTTTTATTGGCCGCTTCTCAGACGGGCGATGGGCTACAGAATAAATGAACTTTTTTAAAAAATTATTTGGCATAAAAAAAGCAAGCGAAAAAACCGCATTGAGGAGAGTTGAATTTGATGATGATATAGTTGTCTTCTATCATCCACAAGGCAACCCGGTCCCCAATAAGATTAACCCCAATATATGGAGGAAAAGGCATGAAATTTTCAGATTTGTTTGTCCCCAAGTATGTGCATTCAGACCCCCAGGTCCGTATGAAGTTTGTCGCCAAATCCAAGGATGTCAACCTTCTGGAACAGATGGCGGTAAAGGATGGTGATGAAGAAGTCCGTCTGGCTGCTGTCGAGCGTGCAAAAAAGCTCAAAGAACAGACATTATAAGTTTCCGGTTCTAAAAATCATCTGATCTGAAATTTCCTGCTCCTTTAATCTACAAAATCACCTCTGAACCCACGGATGAATCTTGTTGCATACCGTTGACTTAACCAAGTCCGGGCTCTGCCCGGGCATCGGACAGGTTTGGCCGCTTGGTCTCTGTGTTCCCTACGCCTCCCAACTTGGATTCGTATGGTGATCTCTTTAGCAGGATTCGTGTCCGTGCTTGCTTACGGATACGTTGTTATGAGAATGAACGCGATGAGATAGTATGACACCGGCCAAAAAATCGGCTGCACCGAACGCCGGAATCGCGTCGAAGTTGACAATCGGACACCATTGGCCCAGCGTTGGTGAGCCGGGACGTTAAACTGGTACCTTCAGAATAATTGATGTTGTGAAGCTGTGAGAGATTTTTCAATCTATCTCACACAGATTCATGGCTCAATTATTCTATATTTTCTGAAAACATCATTACAAGCCATTCTTTCAGATTAAAATGTATATAGAAAGACTCGCATCTGTACCGACCGCATTGAACCTTGATGTGTGGACTGCCACTTGTTTGGACTCGAAAATTAGGTTTGAAATTTCCAGCAGACTATCCCTGTTACTGTTTTGAAATAGGTATAGGCGACCGATCATATTTTTTAGGTTTCATTTGACATTCTGTACTCGATCGATTACATTTTTTGTATGTATACGGTTAAAACATTACCCGAATTTGACAAATGGCTTAACGACTTGAAAGAC
>JAMPXP010000020.1 GCA_023701135.1 Desulfobacula sp.
ATCCTGCTGATGTTTAATCCATTCATGCTGAATGGCGTAACGGCCATCCAGCATGAAATCATATGAATATTACAAATTCGCCTTGATGAAATCCACAACTGCTTTTCCGTCAATGCCTTTGGCGCTGACGCTTTTGATGTATTCGTCAAGGACGGGAGCCACGGCGTTTTGCCATTTTGCAGATTCTTCAGGGGTCTGGGGCAGCATTTCCCCGCCTTTTTCTTTTAGGAAGGCAATACCTTCCTTGTCGATCTGATCCCAGCTTTCTCCATGTTTGAGAGCCCATTCGGCATTGATGGCTTGAATGGTTTTCTGAATTTCCGGTGACAGGGCCTCCCATTTGCCCTTGTTCATCATGACGGCAAAGGTGGTGGTGTAGGCGGTGGAATAGTTTTCCGTCACGTATTTTACAACTTCGCCCAGTTTCCAGCCTTTGTTGGATTCTATTGGATGGAGAGATCCGTCCACAACACCTTTCTGCAGGAGTTCATAACTTTCATTCATGGCCTTTCCCACCGGTGATCCGCCGAGAGCCGTGATAATGGCTCCGCTTGCGCCGGTCGTACGGATTTTAAGGCCTTTCATATCGTCCAGGGTGATCACTTTTTTCTTGGTCGTATTGAGAAGTCCGGGGCCATGGGCATGGAGGTACATGATTTTTGTATCATCAAATTCTTTGGGCTGGAATTTTTCAAGAACGGCATTGGCTACCTTGGTGGCCTGGACACCGGTTTTATAGCCCATGGGAAGATCAATGGCGGCAGAAACCGGGAATCTTCCGCCGGTATAGGCAAGAACCGTAAATCCGATGTCCGCAATCCCATTGACAACGCCGTCATAGGTCTGGGGGGCTTTTACCAGAGAGGCGGCCGGGTAAAATTTAATGGCCACTTCGCCGTTGGTTCTTTTTTCAACTTCGGCACACCAGCTTTCGGCAAGCTGGCTTTGGCCGTGGGTGGGGGGGAAGAAACTTGAATAGGTGAGTTCGGTTTTAGCAAAGGCATTAAAGCTAAAAGCTGCGGCCAGGCAAAGGCACAAAAAAGTTAGTAATGCGATTTTTTTCATTTTGTTGACCTCCTAAAAATGTTTGTGGTGGAGCCAAAACTAATTAGTTACCCCATATATATAATTGTATTCCCGATGTCACCCCCTTTCCGTGGTTTAGGTTCCGAATATTAGTGTCATAATGTAACTATAAATCAGCTATGGCCCTAACTATATGTAAAAGGAATAAACCATGTCAAGGAAAAAATTGAATCACCGGAATAAAAACCAGAAGAATCTGGTTGATCCATCAACTACATATCAGGGAGTTGGTCAGTTAAATTTTTCCTAAAAAAACTTGACATGTAGCTGCAATGTATCTATTAGGTATCTGAGTAATAGCTGGCAATATTTTTGCCGGCTTGCCTGCATAGGGGAGTTAAGCAATGAGTGATGAGAAAGAAGAAAGGCTTGAGCCGGATTATACCCGCCGGAAGGTTAAATTTGAAGTTTACGGCGAGGAGATGATTGAAAAGACGGTGAACTCAAGTGGAAACAGTGGACGCGTTTATCTGCCGCCGGAATGGATCGGTACAAAGGTTAAGGTTATAAAATGTTGAAAAACGGTCCGGCTCTGGCTTATCCGGAAGGCAGGCTTCCTAAAACCGGATTTGATAGAATAGAAATGCTCAATTCATAAGATAAAGGAGAAAAAAATGGGAAATATTCCTGAAAAAATCTGGACTTGGCAGATGGTCAGCCCCAATAAAAAAGACAGGGAAACGGGGCAGGTGACTCCCGGCAAACTGGAGAAAACACAGATTGACGTGCCTGAACTCAAGGCCGGAGAGGTTTTGGTTGAAGTGGCCGGTTGCGGGATCTGTCATACGGACCTGGGCTATTTTTATCAGGGAGTGCCCACGGTGAACAAGCCGCCGCTGACCCTGGGCCATGAAATATCCGGCAGGGTGGTGGCTGCCGCCGATGATGTTAAGGCATGGGACGGCAAAGAGGTCATTATCCCGGCGGTGATGCCCTGCCGGAAATGCCATCTGTGCAAGACCGGCCGCGGCAACAGATGCCTGGATCAGAAAATGCCCGGAAACAGCATGGGCATTTACGGCGGTTTTTCCAGCCATATCCCGGTTCCGGCCATTGACCTTTGCGAAGTTAAAAACCGCGGGACGATTCCCCTTGAAAAACTGGCCGTTGTCGCCGATGCCGCCACTACCCCGTTTCAGGCGGCAAAACGCGCCGATGTCCAGGTGGGGGACAATGTCATTGTCATCGGCGTGGGCGGTGTCGGCCAATACATGGTCCAGATCTTAAAAGCCCTTGGCTCGGGCACTGTTGTTGCCATTGATATCAACCAGGAGCGCCTGGATACCATGCTGAAGAACGGTGCGGACTTTGCGGTCAATTCCATGGGCAAGACCCCCAAGGAAATTTCAGAGATCCTCAAGGGCTATCGAAAAGAAAAGGGCCTGGCCTCCACGGGCTGGAAGATTTTTGAGGTTTCAGGAACAAAGCCGGGCCAGGAATTGGGCCTTTCCCTCCTGAGCTTCACCGGCAAAATGATTGTCGTGGGATTCGGCCCCCACCAGGTGGAATACTCCATCTCACGGCTCATGGCCTTTGATGCGGAGCTGATCGGCACCTGGGGATGCCTGCCGGAATATTATCCGTCCGTATTGAGCATGATCACCAGTGGAAAAATCAATTTTGAGGGTTTTGTCCAGACCCGACCCATGAGCACCATTGTCGAAAGTTTTGAAGAGGCCCATAAAAAATCGCCGGATCAGAGAATTGTCCTGATACCGGATTTTAACTGATTATTTTTGTTATTTAAGGAAACCGGATTATGAAACTTGAAGGAAAAAAAGCAATTGTCACCGGCGGCAGCCGGGGCATTGGAAAAGCCATCGCCCTTTTATATGCAAAGGAAGGAGCCGATGTGCTGGTGAACTATCATTCCAATGACAAAGCCGCCAAAGAAACCGTGGCGGAAATTGAAAAGCTGGGACGGAAAGGCGTGGCCGTGGCCGCCGATGTAGCCGACTACAAGAGCGCCCAGAGCATGGTGGATGAATGCGTGAAACAGTTGGGCGGGGTGGATATCGTTGTGAACAATGCCGGTGTGTCCAGGCCCTCCCTGCTGCTTAAAATGACTGAAGAAGACTGGGATTATATCATTGACGTGCACCTGAAGGCGGCGTTCAACACCACCCAGGCGGCAGCCCGGTATATGAAGGAAAAAAAATACGGAAAGATCATCAACGTGATCTCCACGGCCGGCATTTTCGGAACCGTGGGCCAGATCAATTATGCATCGGCCAAGGCCGGGATCATCGGGTTCTCGAAATCCGCCTCCAGGGAGCTGGGCCGCTACAACATCAATGTGAACGTCATCTGTCCGGGCATCACCAAGACGGAAATGACCGGGAAACTCCAGTCCGATGAAAAACTGAGACAGATCTATGAAAGCCGGATCCAGCTCGGGCGGTTCGGAGAGCCTGAAGAAGTGGCCCCGGCCTTTGTATTCCTGGCCTCCGATGACGCCAGCTATATCACCGGGCAGGTCCTGGGCGTGGACGGCGGTTATGTCGGTTAAACAAATCAATGAATAGACCATAAGTGTATTAAAAGGAGGATTATATGGCTTTAGAATGGATGCCGAGAGAAAATGAACCCAAGGATCACAGCCTGCACCGGAACCCCCACTGGGGAACGGAAGCGCCCTGTGTGATGTATGAAAAAAAACCGCTGACGGACCCCAAGGGCAATGTGGTGGACAAATTGTTCGTCGCATGGATCACCCTCAACAACCCCAAACAGTTCAATTCCTATACCACGGATATGGTCAAAGGCGTTATTGCAGGGTTTGAAAATGCCTCCCTGGACAGGCAAGTGGTTGCCGTGGTCTTCACCGGCACCGGCCCCTATGCCTTCTGCACCGGCGGCAATACCAAGGAATACTCCGAGTTCTATTCAAAACGGTGTGACGAATACGGCCAGTACATGGAGCTGTTCAACCACATGGTCGACGCCATCCTGGCCTGCAAAAAACCGGTCATCTGCCGCGTCAACGGCATGAGGGTGGCAGGCGGCCAGGAAATCGGCCTGGCCTGCGATCTTGCCGTATCTTCAGACCTTGCCATCTTCGGCCAGGCAGGCCCCAAACACGGCTCGGCACCTGCCGGTGGATCTTCCGATTTCCTGCCCTGGTTCCTGACGGCGGAAAACGCCATGTACAACTGTGTATCCTGCGAAATGTGGTCCGCCTATAAAATGAAAGCCCTGGGAATGATCTCCAAGGTTGTGCCGGTATTGAAAGTGGACGGCAAATGGGTGCGGAATCCGACCATCATCACCGATACCTATGTTCAGGACGGAGAGATTGTCTACGGTGAATACAAGACCGGCGACGCCCTTAAGGAAGGCCGGGAATTCCTGAAAATCCACCAGGCCAATGCCGATTTCGAACTTCTGGACAAAGAAGTGCACACGATTATCTGGAAATTCGCCAACCTGTTCCCGGGCTGCCTGATCAAATCCATTGACGGCATCCGCCAGAAAAAGAAATTCTTCTGGGATACCATGAAAAACGACCACAGGCATTGGCTGGCCGCCAATATGTCCGGCGAGGCCTTCCTTGGATTCGGCGCCTTCAATACCAAGAAGATCACGGGCCAGGATACGGTTGATTTCATCAAATTCCGCCAGAATGTGGCCGATTCCATGATGTGGAATGATGAGATGTTTGCATCCGTGATGGGCAAGCCCCAGAAATAAAGGGGCCCGGTGCGGAGCAGGCAAGAAGATGTTCCGACAAAGGGTAAATGATGGTCCAGGGGCGGTTTATAAGGCCCTGGACCATTATCACGTTTTTGGTTCCGGCAACCCCGGTTGCGGCTGTAGGGCCGTGAAAAATTCCGGATTTTTTCTTGACACGTAGTTATTTTATAGCTTATATATAGTTACATTGTATTGGGAATAAGGATGATTCCTGTTGCCGAGGAGACTTATCAGCCTTTTATTAAAAGCGTTTAGCATGGATTTAAGGGGTATAAAAAATGAGGTACGCAGAGACAGGGTTTAATCTTGAAGTAGATTTAAGCCGAGGAAACATTGAAAAGGTCGCAACAGACCCGAGAGATACCGAACTTTATCTGGGGGGTCTGGGTACTAACGCCAAGATATTGTGGGACAGGGTTCCGCCCGAGGTCGAGCCGTTTTCTCCGGAAAACCTGCTGATTTTCGGCGCCGGCCTTTTGTGCGGCACGCCGGCCACTGGCTGCAACCGTACCATCGTATCCACCATTTCACCCCAGACCAGGCTCATGGCCTTTTCCATGATGGGCGGATTCTGGGCCCCGGAATTAAAATACGCAGGCTATGACAAGGTCATCCTTCGCGGCAAATCCCCGAAACTGGTCTATCTGTGGATCAACAATGACACGGTGGAGATCCGGGATGCAGCCCATTTGAAAGGCAAGGGCGCCATTGAAACCGCTGAACTCATCAAAAAAGAATTGAAACAGCCCAAGGCCCAGGTGGCGGCCATCGGCATGGCCGGTGAGAATAAGGTGTATTTTGCCTCCATTGAACAGGGCCGGTCCAGCGCCAGCCGCGGCGGCATCGGGGCCGTCATGGGAGATAAAAACATCAAAGCCGTTGTGGTTCGCGGCACAAAGGACATCAACCTGGCCCGGCCCGAAGAATTCCTGGGGCTGTGTAACGAGGTGCTGACCTATATCAAACACAGAGAAACCAACCCCATTCCCGGGGTGATGCCGATTCTGGCAGGACTCGGATCTCCCCAGGAGATGAAGGTCCATGATGAAAAATGGCATACGGAAAATTTCATGTGGGGAAATTCCCGGACCCGGAGAAAAGATTTCTGGAACGAGGACGTTGAAAAAGAATGGACCCAAACCCTGGAAGACTCAAGGACCCGGCTCATCAGTTGCTTTAACTGCCCCATGAAATGCGGGGCCACCATTTCGCTTCCGGGACTGCCCACCTATATGATGAAATGTTTTACCAAGCTGACCTATACCATGGGGGCCTTTTCAAACCTGGAATTTGGACTCAGAATCGCGCAAAAGGCGACCGAATACGGCCTGGACGGATTCTCCGCCCCCCAGGTTATGGCCTTTGCCCTGGAACTCCTGGAAAACGGGATTCTGAAAAAGGATGATTTCCAGGGGATGCCCGAAGACAATGAAGGCAGATTCTACTGGCTCCTGGACAGAATCGTCCGCCGGGAAGGCATCGGCAATATCCTGGCCAACGGCACCTACTGGGCGGCCCAGGAGATCGGGAACGGGGCTGAAGCTTACGCCCACAACAATATCAAAAAAATCGAGCAGCTGCCCTTGAAGCTGTCCATGCTGAATCCCATTTATTTTTTGATGTATTGCACAGGTGAAAAGATCAATATCACCCAGATCGAGGGGCAATTCCCCCAGGCCGCCTTCCCGACACGGGAGGAAAGGGAGGAATTTGTCAAGGATTGGATCCAGGTTCCGGATGAAAAATTCAAACAGTATTTTCTCGACTGGGAATTGCGCGGAGAAAATTCCATCCCCTTCTACCCCACCGTGGATATGTGCTGTGATATCGTGGACTGGCAGGAACAAATGCATTATATCGATGATGCCCTGGGTCAGTGCGCCGGGCTGTCCTCCTTTCCCCTGAAACCGCCTTACCACATCCATAATTACCCGAAATTCATCTCTTCCGGGGCCGGCATCGATATGGATGAGGAAAAACTGACAAAGGCAGCCAAACGATACAGAACCCTTGTCAGGGCCGTCAATATCCGGCTCGGCATGAGAAGAAAAGATGAGGTTCCGCCCGAGGATCATTGGAAAAAAAGATTCCCCGAGCTGGAAGAAAAGCTCCTGGATGCCTATTACCGGATGAAGGGCTGGAATAATGATGGTATTCCCACAAAGGAAAGCCTTCAGGACCTGGGCCTGGACTATGTGGCCAAAGAATTTGTGAAAAGAGGGATCTTGACCGAAAGTGGCGATGCTTCGGCACAACCAGAGACAGAGGGGAGGGCGTAGCCATGGGCGATAATAAGAAAACAAAAACAATCAAGACCATCAAAATAGACGTTGATAAATGCAATGGCTGCCGGGCCTGTGAGGTCATCTGTTCCGCCTTTCATGCAGCACCCCGTTACAGCAGCAATAATCCGGCCAGATCCCGCATCCGGATCCTCCGGGACCCCTTCCGGGATATCTATGTCCCGGTGTATGCCGGAGAATATACCGTGGCTGAATGCGCAGGCCGGGATAAATATACCATAGACGGTAAAGAATATGATGAATGTTCTTTCTGCAGGGCTTCCTGTCCATCCCGGGATGAATTCAAGGAACCGGATTCCGGGCTTCCACTGAAATGTGATATGTGCGAAGGCGAGGAAGAACCCCTGTGTGTCAAATGGTGTCTTGTGGATGCCTTGACCATTGAAGAAAGGGAAGAGGAAGTCGAAGACCGGAAAGAGCAGGAAGACCTGGAAATCGGCCTGGAATCCCTGGCAACCAAATTCGGCATGGACAAGATCATGGATGCCGTTGCCCGGCTGTCAAAAAAAGACTAGGCCTGAGGGTTGGAACAGTCAGGTAAAATATAAGGCCAATATATAAGGATAGACAAATTGGAAACATTAGCCCCCTTCATAGAAGTCATAGATGAGATAAAAGCGTCCGGCGGAGAGATCTTCAAGATGTGTTTTCAGTGCGGACTGTGCGATTCGGTCTGCCCCTGGAACCGGGTGAGAAGCTTCAGCATGAGAAAGCTCATCCGGGAAGCCGCCTTTGGGCTGAGTGAGGTTGAAGGAGAAGACATCTGGCGCTGCACCACCTGCGGCATGTGCCCCTCCCAGTGCCCCAGAGGCGTCAAACAGATTGATATCAGCGTGGCTTTAAGACGCGTGGCCGCATCCTACGAATTGTTCCCGGCATCGGTCAAATCGGCCAGGACCGCCAGATCCAGCCTCATCTCCGAAGGCAACCCCTTGCAGGGAGAACGGGCCAAACGGGCCGACTGGGCCAAGGCCGTGTCGGTCAAACCCTATGCGGAAGGCATGGAAGCCCTCTATTTTGTGGGGTGTTATCTGAGCTATGACCCGAGGATGAAAAAAGTAGCCTTGGCCACGGCCAATATCCTTAAAAAAGCCGGGGTGGACTTCGGCATTCTGGGAGAAAAAGAAAACTGCTGCGGAGAAAGCATCCGGAAAACCGGCGCCGAAGAAACCTTTAAAAAGCTGGCCAAGGACAATATTAAAACCTTCATCGACCAGGGCGTCAAAAAGATCATTGTCTCATCCCCCCACTGTTACCATACCTTTAAAAACGAATACCCCGAATTCATGGTCCATTTTGATGTGGTCCACATCAACCAGTTCTTGATGCAGTTGATCCGGGAAGGCAGACTGACCCTCAAGGGTGAGCTGCCCAAAACCGTCACCTACCACGACCCCTGTTATCTGGGCCGGCACAACGGGGTCTATGACGAACCCAGGGATGTCCTGCAAAGCATCTCCGGACTCACCCTCGTCGAAATGGAAAACCATCACAAAAACAGCCTGTGCTGCGGCGGCGGCGGAGGCCGGATCTGGATGGACACCCCACAGGAAGAACGGTTCTCAGACATCCGGCTCAAACAGGCAAGGGAAGCAGGGGCAGAGATCCTGGCCACCTCCTGCCCGTATTGCATCACCAATTTTGAAGAAAGCCGCCTGAACCTTGCCTATGAAAACATGATCGAGGTCAAAGACATCACCGAAATCATCAATGACCTGGTTTAAAGAATAGCGCATCAGCGGGCCATAAAGGCCCGAAGCATATAAGAGGAGACAGACAGTGGAAAACGAAGTATTGCCGACGGAAATCATACAACAGTTTGCAACGGGCCTTGGCGACAAGAATTTTGGCGACGTGCTCATCGTGGGCGGGGGTGTCAGCGGCATCCAGGCCTCCCTGGACCTTGCCACAGCCGGATTCAAGGTCTACCTGGTGGAAAAGGGACCCAGCATCGGCGGGCATATGTCCCAGCTCGACAAGACCTTCCCCACCAACGACTGCTCGATGTGAATTCTCTCTCCTAAACTGGTCGAGGTCGGCCGGCATCCAAACATCGAAGTTTTGACATTTACGGAAGTAGAGAGAGTCGAAGGGGAAAAAGGAAATTTCAGTGTCACCCTTAAAACCAGACCCCGGTATATTATCGAGGACCGTTGCACAGGCTGCACCACCTGCGTCAAATACTGCCCCGTCCAATACCCGGACCGGTTCAACCAGGAAATATCCATGAACAAGGCCGTCCATGTCTATTTCTCCCAGGCCATTCCTCTGGTGGCTTATATCGACGACAGTTGCCTGTTCTTAAAGGAAGGCAAATGCGATATCTGCCGGGGCGTATGCAAAATGGACGCCATTGACTTCAAACAGACCCCCAAAAAGGTGGATATCAATGTGGGCGCCATTATTCTGTCTGCCGGCATCACCCCCTTTGACCCCTCGGTCAAGGAAGAATACCGGTACAGGGAATATGAAAACGTCGTCACCAGCATGGACTATGAACGGCTCCTGTCCTCCACCGGCCCCTATGAGGGCAAGGTCCTAAGAAAAACTGATAAAAAACATCCCAAAAAGATTGCCTGGATCCAATGTGTCGGCTCAAGACGGGTCACCCCCGGGGACAACAGCTATTGCTCCGGCGTCTGCTGCACCTATACCCAGAAACAGGTCATTTTGACCAAAGACCATGACACCGAAGCCGAATGCACCATCTTCCACAACGATATCCGGTCCTTCGGTAAAGACTTTGAACGGTATTTTCAAAGAGCCTCGGCTTACCCAGGCGTCGAATTCATCAGATCCTATGCCGCCGTCACCAAAGAAATCCCGGGCTCCAAAAACGTCGTGGTCCGATACGCCACCCCCGATGAAGGCGTCAAAGAAAAAGAATTTGACATGGTGGTCCTGTCTGTTGGATTAAATCCGCCGGCCGCCTATAAAGAAATCTCGGAAAAATTCGGCATTGATCTCAACTCCCACGGCTTTGCCAAAACAGACTCCTCCAACCCCATCAAGACCAACAGACCCGGCATCTTTGTCAGCGGCGCCTTCCAGGGCCCCACAGACATCCCGGAATCCGTGTTCACCGCCTGCGGGGCCGGGTCCCAGACCGGGGAACTGTTGGATTACCGGAGGGGCAAACTCAGCACCCAGAGGGTTTATCCGGATGAACGGGACGTCTCCCAAGAAGAACCCAGGATCGGCGTCTTTGTCTGCCATTGCGGGGCCAATATCTCCAGCGTCGTCAATGTGCCCTCAACCGTCGAATACGCCCTGACCCTGCCGAACGTCGTCTATGCCAAACAGCAGATCTTTTCCTGCGCCACCAACTCGGCCAAAGAAATCACGGATCTGGCTAGGGAAAAGGGCCTCAACCGCGTGGTCATTGCCGCCTGCTCGCCCAGAACCCTGGAACCCCTGTTCCGGGATACCTTAAGAGAAGCCGGCCTCAACCAGTATTACCTCGACATGGCCAATATCCGGGAACACTGCTCCTGGGTCCATTCCAAACAAAAGGAAGAAGCCACCCAGAAAGCCCAGGACATCGTCCGCATGTCAGTGGCCCGGGCCTCGCGCCTGGAACCCCTCCAGGAATTTGATCTGCCCGTCAACAAAACCGCCCTGGTTGTCGGTGGCGGCATTGCCGGCATGACCTGCGCCCTGTCCATAGCCAGACAGGGCCATGAAGTCCATATCGTGGAAAAGGCTAAGGATCTCGGCGGCATGGCCCGACGCCTTCACACCACCCTGGAAGGCCTGGATGTCCAGACCTATCTGGACAAACTCATCCAAAAGATCTATCAGAACCCCCTCATCCACGTGTCCCATGAAGCGACCATTAAAAATGTGGAAGGGTATCTGGGCAATTTTACCACCACCATCGAAACCGAAGGCCGCATCAAAGAGATCAAACACGGGGCCTCGGTCCTGGCCATCGGGGCCGAAGAATACAAACCCACGGAATACCTCTACGGCCAGAATGAAAACGTCTTCACCCACATGGAACTGGGGCAGGAGATCGCCAAGGGCAACGAAACCGTCCTCAACGCCGAAACTCTCGTCATGATCCAGTGCGTGGGCTGCAGAAACGAAGACCGGAATTACTGCTCCAGGGTCTGCTGCGGCCATGCCGTCAAAAACGCCCTTAAACTCAAAAAACACAACCCGGACATGAGGATCTATATCCTGTTTCGGGACATGAGAACCTATGGGTTCAGGGAAGACGCCTACCGGGAAGCCTCGGAAAACGACGTCAAATTCATCCGGTATGAGCCCGAAGACAAACCCTTGGTGGAAGCGGTCAAAGAAGGCAAAAAGACCGTCCTTCGCGTCACCGTTCCCGATTATATCCTGGGCAAACGCCTGGAACTGGACGCCGATGTCCTGTCCCTGGCCGCCGCCGTTATTCCTTCGGAGTCCACCAAGGAGATTGCCGGCCTCTTCAAGGTCACCCTGAGCCCCGACGGATATTTCAAGGAAGCCCATGTCAAACTCAAACCCGTGGAATTTGCCACGGACGGGGTCTTCCTCTGCGGCACGGCCCATTATCCCAAACATGTGCCCGAGACCATCAACCAGGCCTATGGGGCCGCAGGCAGGGTTCTCACCCTTTTGTCCCGAGACACGGTGACGGCCTCGGGCTCCGTGGCCAAGGTCACGGAATATGACTGCGTCTCCTGCGGGGCCTGCATCACGGCTTGCACCTACCAGGCCATTGAATTTGTGGACACGCCCAAGGGCAAAAAGGCCTGGGTCAACCCGATTCTCTGCAAGGGGGACGGGCTCTGCAATGCCAAATGCCCGACCAATGCCATCGTCCTGAAACATTTTACCAACGATGCCCTGCTCGGCCAGATTGATGCGGCCTCTTCGGCCGAAGAGATTATGGCGGAAATGGATGCAGTTCTGGAAGAGGTATAATATGAATTTGATCAACAAAGGAGGCGCAGATGAGTGCTGCTCTTGAATTTAAACCCCGGATACTGGGCTTTGTATGCCATTGGTGAGCATACGGTGCTGCGGATCTGGCTGGAGTTTCCAGACTACAATATACCAACGAGATCAGACTCATCCGGGTCATGTGTTCCGGAAGAGTGGATATCGAGTTTATCCTCAGGGCCTTTGCAGGCGGACAGGACGGAGTCTTTATCGGCGGATGCAAACTGGATGAATGCAATTATGTCACCCATGGGAATTATGATGCCTTGAGCAATACATATCTGACTAAAAAAATACTGAAGCACCTGGGCATCAACCCGGACCGGCTCAGGATCGAATTTATGTCTGGAGCCGACGGGCAACTGTTGGCCGAAAAGACCGATGAATTTACCCATCAGATCAAAAGCCTGGGTCCCCTTGGCTCCAGTGAAGGACTGAAAAAAGAAGAGGTGACATTCAACCTGGAGGCGGCCCGAAAACTGGTGCCCTTTATGCGGCTGGTGGAAAGAGAACGGCTCCGGGTTCCGGTCAAATCCAAAAAAGCCTATAAGGACTTTTTTGAATCCGAAGAAACCAATGCCCTGTTTGACAAGATATTTTCAGAAAAATTGGCCGTCAGCCGGATCATCCGTCTTTTAAAGACAGCCCCGCTGTCCACGGGCGCCATTGCCGAAAAGCTGGGACTTAAGCCCTCGGATGTATCCAGGCATATGATCAGTTCCAGCCGCCACGGCATGGTGAGATATGATACGGCCGGCAAATGCTATACCCTGGTTCAGGCATGAGAAAGGAAAGCGTTCTATGGAAATTGAAACAATAGACCGGATTATCGACAAGCATCATTGCGAGGCCAGCAACCTCTTGCAGATCATGCTGGAAATCCAAAGCAGCAACAACTGGCTTCCCAAGGAGGCCCTGAAAAGGGTGAGTGAACGGCTAAAGGTCCCCATGACCCGGATCCAGCATATTGCCACCTTTTACAAAGCCTTTTCCCTGGTCCCCAAGGGCCGGCACAAGGTCCATATATGCGTGGGAACCGCCTGCCACGTCAGGGGGGCCACCCGCATCCTGGACACGGTGGAAGAAGCCACGGGCATCAAACCCGGAGAAACGGACCTGGACATGAAATTCAGCCTGGAAACCGTCAACTGTCTGGGCTGCTGCGCCCTGGGCCCGGTCATGGAAGTGGATGGAAAAGTCCATGGCAAGATGTCGCCGGTCAAGACGGCGGAAGCCTTAAAAACTTATGAGTAGGGGAATATTATGGCGCGGTTAAATACGCCTGAAGCACTGCAAACCTTCAGACAAGAGCTGTTATCCAAGAAAGATCCGAACAATACCTGCGTATCCATCTGCGCCGGAGCCGGTTGCGTGGCCTCCGGAGCCGATGAGGTCATTGAGGCCTTTAAAAAAGAAATCGAACAACGGGGCCTGTCCGCCACTGTAGAAACCAAGGGCACCGGATGTCCGGGATTCTGCGAGCGGGGCCCGGTGGTGGTCATCTACCCGGAAGAAATCTGCTACCTCCAGGTCCAGGCCCAGGATGTGCCCGAGATCATCGAAGAGACCATCAAAAATAAAAAGGTCATTGAGCGCCTTTTGTTCCAGGACCCGGCCACGGGAGAAAGGGCTGTCACGGAATCGGACATCTCCTTTTACAAAAGCCAGCAGAGAACGGTCCTGTGCAACAATATCAAGGTGGACTCCAAAAGCATAGACGACTATATCTCCATCGGCGGCTACACGGCCCTGGGCAAGGCCCTGGGCAGCATGACGGACCTGGACGTCCTGGGCGAAGTCAAAAAAGCCAATCTAAGGGGCAGAGGCGGGGCCGGGTTCCCGGCCGGAGTTAAATGGGAAGGCTCCCGCAACGCCCCGGAACCCATCAAATACGTCATTGTCAACGCCGACGAAGGAGACCCCGGCGCCTTCATGGACCGGGCCCTTTTGGAAGGCAACCCCCACGCTATTTTAGAGGGATTGATCATCGGCGGGTATGCCGTCAAAGCCAATGAAGGCTATTTTTATGTCCGGCAGGAGTATCCCCTGGCCGTCATCAATATCCAGCATGCCATCAAACAGGCCGAAGCCTATGGCCTTCTGGGCGAGAACATCCTGGGCTCGGGATTTAATTTCAAGGTCCATGTGCACCAGGGAGCCGGCGCCTTTGTCTGCGGAGAATCCACGGCCCTCATGGCCTCCCTGGAAGGAAAAGCCGGGGAACCCCGGCCCAAATATGTCCGGTCCAATGTCAAAGGCCTCTGGGAACGACCATCGGTCCTCAACAACGTCGAGACCTGGGCCAATGTGCCCCTGATCATCAATAACGGGGCCGACTGGTTCACCTCCATCGGCACCGAATCCAGCAAGGGCACCAAGATCTTCTCCCTGGTGGGCAAGATCACCAATACCGGCCTGGTGGAAGTGCCCATGGGCATGACCTTGAAAGAAATCATCCATACCATCGGCGGCGGCATCCCCGGGGGCAAGAAATTCAAGGCCGTCCAGACCGGCGGGCCCTCCGGCGGCTGCATCCCGGAACACCTTCTGGACCTGAAAGTCGGGTTTGACGAACTGACCCAGGCCGGTTCCATGATGGGCTCCGGGGGCATGATCGTCATGGATGAAGACACCTGCATGGTGGACGTGGCCAGGTATTTCATCAATTTTCTCACCGAAGAATCCTGCGGCAAATGCGTGCCCTGCCGGGAAGGCCTGCGCCAGATGCACCGTATCCTGACCAATATCACCCAGGGCAAGGGCCGGGAAGGGGACATCGAACTCCTGGAAGAACTCTCGGAAACCGCCGTGGAAGCCTCCCTGTGTGCTCTGGGCAAAAGCGCGCCCAACCCCTTTTTGTCCACCCTCAAATACTTCCGCGGGGAATACGAGGCCCACATCAAGGAAAAACGCTGCCCGGCCCTGTCCTGCAAGGAAATGATCTCCTTTTACATTGACCCGGAAAAATGCATGGCCTGCGGCATGTGCAAAAAGCAATGCCCGGCCTCGGCCGTCAACGGAGACAAAAAGATCATCCACATCATTGACCAGGACAAATGCACCCGTTGCGGCACCTGCTTTGAAGTCTGCCCGGCCAAGTTCGGCGCCGTGACCAAGCTCTCGGGCGTGCCGGTCCCACCGCCCCTGCCCGAAGACCAAAGAACGATTAAAAAAAAGAGCAAAGAAAATGATTGAATTTGAAATAGACGGCAAAAAGGTAAGTGCATCCAAAGACATGACGGTCCTGGAAGTGGCCCAAAAAGAAGGCATCCATATCCCCACCCTGTGCCACCACGAGAAACTGGAACCCTTCGGGGGCTGCCGGATCTGCATCGTGGAAGTGGAATCCAGGGGCTGGACCAAGCTGGTGGTGTCCTGCGTCTATCCTGCCGAAAAGAACATCATCGTCCGGACCCGTTCCCCCAAGGTGGACCGTATCCGCAAAACCATCATCGAACTGCTCATGGCCCATGCCCCGGACTCGCCCCAGCTCCTGGACTTGGCCGCCGTATACGGAGCCGTCCCCAACCGCTACGAAAAGGACCCCTCGTTCTGCATCCACTGCGGCCTCTGCGTCCGTTACTGCGCCGAAGTGGCACAGAAAAACGCCCTGGGCTTTGTGGACCGGGGCGTCCACAAAGAGATCAGCTTTATCCCGGAGATCGCAGCAAAGGAATGCCATGCCTGTAAGGAATGCTTCCCCCTGTGCCCGACCTCCTATCTCCAGGCCGTGTTTGTCCTGACCGAGGCCCTTGCGTTCCCTGACCCGGCAGTGAAGCACTAGATTTTGGACACAGGTTTCAGGGCCGGTTTTAAAAAAAAATCAAGGGGATCAGGAAACCATTGAATCCAGGACCTAATACCAAAACATATCCGGTGATCCGGTTTGAAAAAGGGGAATTTACCGGGGACTCACTGGAGCTGATCGGTGAGGAACCCCTCATGATCCGGGTGGATGACAAGTCCTATTCCGTGGTCATGCGGACCTCGGGGGAAGAGGAGGCCCATGCCCTGGGCCTCTGTCTTGGAGAAGGGATCATTGATTCCCCTGAAGACCTGGCCGGCATCGGGTATGACCGGGATATCGACCCCAATCTCATTGATATCTGGCTGACGCCGGAACGCCGCAAACGGATTCCGAACCTTCTCAAACGCAGAACCTATGTCAGCCAGACCAGTTGCGGCATCTGCGGAAAAAAAATGATGGAGGATCTGAACCAGGTACTCAGGCCTGCGGACCATGGCTTTGAAATCGAAATTCATAAAATTTTTGAATGCCTGAAAAAGCTGTCTGAAAAACAAAATTTTTACCCCCGCACCCGGGGGTCCCATGCCGCCCTGCTCTTTGATGATCAACTGGAGGTCGTGTCCTTTTCCGAGGATGTGGGGCGGCATAATGCCCTGGATAAAGCCATTGGAAATTTGTTCATGAAAAAAACCCTGAACACGGCAAGGCTCCTTGTCTTATCGTCCAGAATCAGTTATGAACTGGTTCAGAAGGCGGCAAGGGCAAGGCTGCCCATGATCATCAGCAAATCAAGACCCACGGCCCTGGCCGTTGACATGGGAAAATCCCTGAACATGACCCTTGCATGTGCCTTTGAATCCAAAAACCTGATCATTTTCAGCGGAGAAGCCCGCATCAAAAGGGAAGGGACCGGGGCAAAATTGACTGTTTAGAAAAATGACCGAACCTAAATAAAATTATGAGGAGGACAATTTGAAGATTCTCACAACCGTAAAAAAAGTAGTTGATGTGGAATTGAATATCCACGTTAAGGATGGGGCCATTGTGGAAGACGGGCTTCAGTATGTGATCAATGCCTGGGATGAAAACGCTGTGGAAGCCGCGGTCCAGCTTAAGGAAAAAAACAATGCCGAAACCACTCTGGTGAGTCTCGGCGGTGGCGACAATGCCGACATTATCCGCAAATGCTATGCCATGGGCATTGACGAGGGGATCCATGTGGATGACCCGGCCCTGGCCAAGGCCGATTCATCTGTTTATGCCAATGTCCTGAAAAAAGTCGTTGAAAAGGGCGGTTATGACCTTGTGATTACAGGGAAGCAGGCCCAGGATACGGACAGCGGGCAGACCGGCATCATGCTGGCCGAAGCCTTGGGATACCCTTGTGTCAGCAATGTGGTGTCCATTGATGTCCTGGATGATACCCATATCAAAGTGTCCCGTCTCGGGGACAGCGGAACCGAAATCATCGAACTGGCCCTTCCGGGGGTTATCACCGTCAGTGACAGCATTAATGAACCCCGGCTCCCGGCCATGCGCGGGATCATGATGGCCAAGAAAAAGAAAATCGATTCCATGGACCTGGCCGGTCTTGGAATTTCAGGGGCTGAAGCCGGATGTGATGCCTTAAAATCCGAGGTGGTTGAATTTATGGCATCCAAAACACGAAAGGCCGGACGCAAATTTGAAGGCGATGCCGCAAAAATTACGGCTGAAGTCGTGGGTCTTCTGGCTACCGAAGCAAAGGTTTTCTAACACTAACGGATTCTTGGAAGGAAAAATATATTATGGCTAAAGTACTTGTAATTGCAGATATCAAACAGGGCGTACTCAAAGGCAGTACCTTGGAACTTTTATCAAAGGCCAGAGCCATGGGTGCAGAAACGGCGGTCGTGGCCATCGGTAACAATATTTCGTCTCTGGCGGCAGATCTGGCCAAGGCCGGTTCCGACACCCAGTATATTGCGGACGATGCCGGCCTTGACCTCTTTTCCGCAGGTCCCTATGCTTCCTGTGTGGTGGATGCGGCCAAACAGTCCAATGCCGATATGATCTGGTTTGGTTTTTCCGAAGGCGGCAAGGCCGTCGCCCCCAGGGTAGCGGCCCAGCTCGGAGCCGCCTGCGCCACGGAAATCACCGATGTCACCCTGACCGGCAGCGGCATTGAAATCGTCCGTCCGGCCATTGCCAATAAAGTCATGCAGCGCGTGAAAGTGAACACCAAACAACTGGTGGCCGTTGTCCGGGCCGGGGCCTTCCAGGCCGTGGAAGGCAATACGGGGAAAGAAAATGTGGTCAAACTCGCCATTCCGTCAGCAGATTTAAAAGCCGTGATCAAGGAAATCGTTTCCGATGCCACGGGTGAGATTGATCTGGCCGATGCCGATATTGTCGTATCCGTGGGCCGCGGTGCCAAGGACCAGGCCGGGGTCAATCTGGTCAAAGAACTGGCCAATGATCTGAAAGCCGGGTTCGGGTCGTCCCGGGCCATGGTGGATGGCGGTTTCATGGCTCATAACAAGCAGGTCGGGCAGACCGGAAAAATCGTGGCCCCCACCCTTTATATGGCCATGGGCATCTCCGGCGCCATCCAGCACCTGGCCGGCATGAACGGGTCCAAGGTCATCCTGGCCGTGAACAAAGATCCTGAAGCCCCGATTTTCAACGTGGCGGACTATGGCATTGTCGGCGACCTGTTTGAAGTGGTGCCGATACTTCGTGAAGAACTTAAAAAAATCAGAAAATAGGAAGAGGTCCTGATGAATCCCCTTTTGATGAGTATCCTGCTGATTATCGCCCTGGCCATCTTCGGCCGCACCATGGTTCAGAGAATTCAATTGCTCATGGCCCTGGAACCTGCACACAGAACCGACCGGATCATGGACCGGATCAAGAATGTGGCGATCATCGCCGTGGGCCAGAAACGCCTGGTGGGACGCAAAAAAGAGTTTGCCTCGGGCCTGATGCACGCCCTCATCTTCTGGGGATTCTGTGTCCTTCTCATCCGGAGCATCATGCTTTACGGCGAAGGCTTTGTGGAAGGATTCCAACTGCCCCTGTTCAACGAGAATTTCCTCCTGGGATACCTGTATATCGGCCTGAAAGACATCATGGAAGGCATTGTGCTGGTCATGGCCGCCTATGCTATTTTCCGGCGGGCCGTAATAAAACCGGAACGGCTTCACAATACCTGGGAAGCCTATTTCGTCCTCTGTATGATCGTCACCTTAATGGTCTCCGATCTGCTCCTGGACGGGGCCCGGTATAATCTTATTACCCTTCACAACAATCCTCACAACCTTGATTTTTTCAACAATATCAGTTACGGCAATGAATTTATCTGGACCCCGGTATCCGTGGCCGCAGCCTCCCTGATATCTCCCCTGGGGGCCGATGCCACGGGCTATATCCTGACGGCCATGTTCTGGCTGCACATCATCACCCAGTTGACCTTTTTAAATTTTCTGCCCCTGGGAAAACATTTCCATGTCATCACCTCCCTTCCCAATGTATTTTTAAAATCCTTGGGATATCCCCATGACAAGACCAAGGTCCTGGACCTGGAGAATGAAGCGGCCTGGGAAGATGAATCCCTTGGTATGAACCATATCCACCAACTGACCTGGAAACAGGGGCTGGATCTGTATACCTGCACGGAATGCGGCCGGTGCAAGGAAGTCTGCCCGGCCTTTTCCACGGACAAACCCCTGAACCTCTATGATTTCAACATGGATCTGAAGCATGAACTCCTGGACAATGCCGGCAAGGTCATCCAACGCAAAAAACTCGCACTGGCTTTGGCCCATGAACCGGATGAAACCAAAAAAGAAGAGATCAAGGCACAAATGGCCGGGTTGAAAAGCGAGAAGGCGCTGGTGGGCGATGTGATCAAAGAAGACACCCTCTGGGCCTGCACCACCTGCCGGGCCTGCGAAGAAGTCTGCCCCGTGACCATTGAACATGTGCCCCGCATCATTGCCATGAGACAGGGCCAGACCCTCATGGCCGAAGCCTATCCCAAGGAGTTGAACACGGCTCTCAAGGGTCTTGAACGCAACGGCAATCCCTGGGGCATCGGCTATGACAAGCGGGCCGACTGGGCCGAGGGCCTGGGTGTAAAACTCATGGCCGAAGATTCGGATGTGGATTATCTCTTATGGGTGGGCTGTGCCGGGTCCTTTGACGACCGCACCAAAAAAGTATCGGTGAGTCTGGTCAAGATTCTTCAGAAGGCGGGGATTAATTTTGCCATTCTCGGGACCGAGGAAAAATGCACCGGGGATTTTGCCCGGCGGGCCGGTAATGAAATGATGTATCAGATGATGGCCCAGGAAAACATTGAAACTCTGAACAATTACAAGGTCAAAAAGATCATTGCGGCCTGCCCCCATTGCCTCAATACCCTGAAGCACGAATACCCGCAACTGGGCGGAAAATACGAAGTGATCCACCACACCGAGTTCATCGAAGGCCTGGTCCGGTCCGGCAAAATCAAGCTGAACAAGACCCTGGAAGGCTCTCTGACCTACCATGATCCCTGTTATCTCGGGCGGTATAATTCCGTTTACGATCAGCCCCGGTCTCTTCTTTCAGCCGTCTCCAAGGACGGGTTCAAAGAACTGGACCGGCACGCCAATGAAAGCTTCTGTTGCGGGGCCGGCGGCGCCAGGATGTGGCTGGAAGAGACTATCGGCAAACGCATCAACCTGGCCCGGGCCGAAGAAATCGCAGGCAAGGATGTTGCCACCGTTGCCGTGGGCTGCCCCTTCTGCCTCACCATGGTGGAAGACGGCATGAAGGAACTGGGCAAGGAAGAACAGATCAAGACCCGGGACATTGCCGAACTTGTGGCCAAAAACATGGCCTGATCTGAAGTTATAAAGTGTATGACCTGCCGCCCGTTGGATGAGATTCATCCAACGGGCGGCTTTATTGATCTTTTCCCTTTTGTTTTTGAAGGGAAGCGAAAAGGATGGCATTTTCAATGGCAATGGCTGCCTGTTGGGAGAAAAGGTTCAGCAATAAGGCGTCTTCTTCGGTAAATGCGGCATCATTATTTTTATTGATGACCTCCAGGACGCCGATCCGTTTTCTCTTGGATCTCATGGGGACGCAAAGCAGTGATCTTGTCCGGGAACCGGTCAGGTTATCAATTTTATTATAAAAGCGAGGGTCGTTTTGAGCATCTTCAATCAGAACATGCTGCTGATTCTGGGCGACCCAGCCTGCTACACCCACGCCCGGCGGGATGCGGACATCTTTTAACGTATCTGCGCTGGGGCCGGTGGGAACGCTGAATACCAGCTCCCCTGTTTTTTCGTCCAGAAGCATCAGGGTGCTGGCCTTGGCATCCGTCACGATATTGGCATATTTCATGATCAAGGACAGAACGTCTACCAGATCAACCGTGGAATTAATGATGAATCCGATCTGAATCACAAGGGCAAGCTTTTCAGAGCTTAAAAGCCGCAATTCCCTCATCTGACGGCTCTGCATGGCAAGAATCGGCGAAAGAATATCCGTTGAGATAAATCCTTTTTCCAGCAGGATTTGGCCCAAAAGGGGAACGCCTTTGTCTTTTTCCCGCATTTTTGTGATCAATTCGGCCCGGTTCATGTCTGATTCAGACCCGGCGTCAGAGGCAATATGATGCTGCCGTTGCAGCGCCTCGGCCAACTGTTCTTCTGAAATGATTCCCATGCTCTTGAGAAGGTCACCCAGAAGGTGTGAGTTGATATTCATAATAAGCTTAAAGCCTCCCTGTAAATATTACAGTGGTTATGAGATCATACTCTCATTACAATAAATAAAGGCCATAGACAAATACTATTTTCCCTTTTCTTTCATTTGGCCGGGTCAATTGACGATAAATTTTTCAATCATTTTCTGCAATTGGACCGACAAACCGGACAGATCTTCTGCTTTTTCTTTCACCAGCCGGCTGTTGGACGCCACCTGCGTTGAAGAGCCGCTGACTTCTTCTATTTCTCCTGTAATTTCCGTCACTGTGACGGAGCTTTGAGCCACTGTTGTGTTTACCTCGCTGACTCCCTGAGCAATCTGTGCGATATTCCCGGATATTTCCCGGGTCACTGCGGATTGTTCTTCCACGGCGGTTGCAATGGCGGCAACAATTTCATTGATGGTTTCAATGATCTTGGAGATCCCCAGGATTTCGGAAATGGTTGTCTTGGCATTGGTCTGAACATCGGCAATCTGCTGTTTGATGTCATCTGTGGCATTGGCCGTCTGGTGGGCAAGATCCTTGATTTCATTTGCAACCACACCAAAGCCCTTGCCTGCTTCCCCGGCCCGGGCAGCCTCTATGGTGGCATTCAATGCCAGGAGATTGGTTTGCTCACTGATGCCGGTTATGATTTCCGTTATCTGGCCGATTTTCCGGGCGGCATTGTCCAGCTCCATCATATTTTTCGAGGCGGTTTTTACCTGAGTGACGGCTTCGGAGGATACCCCCCTGGCATTTTCTGCATTTTTGGCAATTTCATCAATGGTGGCATTCATTTCATTGCTGGAGGTGCTGACAAGATTGATATTGGTGGCGGATTCTTCCATGGCCGCAGCCATGGAGGCCATGTTCCGGTTCATGGTCTCTGCCGAACCGCTCACGCGATCTGATTTATCGGCGGTCTGTCCGGCAAGGGTCGATAGCTGGTCAGAGATACCGAACAGTCCGTTTGATGAATCGCCCAGGCGGATGATACCGGATTTCATATCCATGATCATGGCCGACAGGGAGTGGGTCATGGTGTTCATGGCAAGGGCCATCATGCCCAGTTCGTCCTGGTTTTTAATGTTAAGGGAAAGGGTCAGGTTTCCTTTTGCCATTTCTTCGGCAAAATCGACGGTCTTTTTTAAGGGAAGGGTGATGCTTCTGATGATAAAAAAAGAGGCGAGGCCCAGGAGAAGAATGATGGCCGCAGCCAGAATATAAAAAAGCGTTTTTACATAACCGATCAAATACTGGGAAATTTCCTTGAAAATCGTTATGATTTGTTCTGCCAGATGTTCCAGTTCAGGGGCAATGATTTGGATTTCCTTTTGAATCTGCTCCTTTTCAGTATTTGAACCCGACCGGCTGTATTGATCCACCAGGCTGCTGAAACGAAGGGAATGGTCACGGCCCTTGGCAGATACTTCCACCAACCGGGACAACCGTTCATTCCCTTTAAGGTTGTTGATGAGCTGGGCCGCCGCAGTGGTTGTCACAGGATCAATATTCGGCACATCTTTGCTGTATTTTTCAACAGCCTGCTCAACAGAGTTTCCCTGGGCCAATAAATCGTGCAGCTTTACAATGGCCCCGTCTTTCTTACGCATGAGCGCATTGGCCTCTTTAAACCGGCTAAGGGCGGATTCATTCCCTGTTGTGATATAGTCCTGATAAGCGGACATGGATTGGTAATAGAAGATACGGTAAGAATTTCCCACATCGGCCAGGGAAGCAATTTGTGAAATTTTTCCAAAAAAGGTCACACTCACCGCCATGATGAGCAGTATACTGAAAAGTGCCAATGCAACAAGGGAACCGATTTTTCTGGATATGGTTTTTGTCAGCCAGGGTTTCATTATGCTTCCTCTATATAAATTTCAATTCATAAACAGTAATTATACTGTATAAAGGCAATATTATCAAGATGCCGAGGTCCGGCTCAAAAGCCGTTGAAGCCGGGGGAAACCGGGACTGTTGTGTAAGAGCCGGTCAGGTTAGCCGAATGGTTTTGTTGACTTTTTTTATCCTTTTATAGTAGCATTCTTTTCAATCATCTCCTGCCGACAAGGCAGCCCGGAATAACCATCCCGGAAACAATAAACAGGAAAGGAGACCCTATGAAAAAATCGGTTCTTATGCTCATTGCAGTGTTTATCACCGCATCGGTCATGATGTTTACGGCCGGAGCCGAAGAAAAAAATGCTTTAACCGGAAAAGCGGCCTTTGTGGCTTCCAAATGCACCGTCTGTCATAAAATTGAAAGAGTCTGCGGCCAGGTCGATGAGAAAAATGCAGACCAATGGGCGGTAACGGTGAAACGCATGGCTTCCAAGGGAACAGGCATCAGTGAACCCGATCAGAAACAGATTGTGGACTTTTTGTCCAGCCCTGTGGAACGCACGGCCCTTTGCCCTGATTAATCATGATTTTTACAGGATGAAACCCCATGGGGGTTCACGATGATCTCCAATACCCCTGACCGTCAGTGATGAAGCCAGGGATAGGGCTTTCAGGGATGTTTTTCCTCCCAGTCTGGAGGTCTTTCAATGGCACGGCGACACCTTTGATATCCCGGCATCGGCCATAGGGATCGCCTCAAGCCCGGCCTGCCCCAACCAGGGATTTGTCATCAACGACCGAATTGCCGGGTTCCAGTTCCATCTGGAAACCACACCTGAATCGGCTAGTCCCTCATTGACAACTGCGGCCAAGAACTGCACTGTTTCGCCTTTGTCCAGACGGAAACAGAGCTGACGGCCGATGAAAAAAATTCGCCCGGATCAACAAGGTCATGACGGCTCTCCTTGAAAGACTGGGGAATCGGTGAATTTTAATTCAGTCTGGAAAAAACCAAAGGCCGTCCTGAACAATATGTTCAGGACGGCCTTTGGGGTCAAGAGGTTCCGATCAAAGAGACTCTTTATTCTTTGTCAGTGCCTGTTTCCGGGCACTGACAAAATTATTGACGGGTCAGATCCTTGTGGCATTGGATGAGGTTGCCCACCACATCCGGATCTGCCAGGGTGGAGATATCACCCAGGCTGTCAAACTCGTCATTGGCGATCTTTCTCAGGATACGGCGCATGATTTTTCCGGACCTGGTTTTGGGCAGAGCTGGGGCAAAATGGATGATATCCGGGGTGGCAATGGGCCCGATCTCTTTTCTGACATGCTGTTTCAGCTCTTTTAACAGGGCGTCGCCTGGGGCGGCGCTGACCCTCAGGGTGACAAAGGCGTAAATGCCCTGGCCCTTGATGGCATGGGGGAACCCGATGACCGCGGCTTCGGCCACGTCCCTGTGGCTGACCAGGGCGCTTTCCACTTCCGCGGTGCCCATTCTGTGGCCGGACACATTGATGACGTCATCCACCCGGCCGGTAATCCAGTAATATCCGTCTTCATCCCGGCGGCAGCCGTCGCCGGTGAAATAATATCCGTCAAACATCTGGAAATAGACCTTTTCAAACCGGTCATGGTCGTTGAAAACCGTTCTCATCTGGCCGGGCCAGGGTTCTTTGATGGCCAGGATGCCGTCGCAGGCCCCTTCCAGGGCCTCGCCCTTTTCGTTCAGGATCGCCGGGTTGACGGAGAAAAAGGGCAGGGTCGCGGACCCCGGCTTCTGGTCAATGGCGTAGGGAAGCGGGGTAATCATGATGCCGCCGGTTTCTGTCTGCCACCAGGTGTCCACCACCGGGCATCTTTCCTTGCCCACATATTTGAAATACCATTTCCAGGCTTCTGGGTTTATGGGCTCCCCAACTGACCCCAACAGCCTTAAGGAGGAAAGGTCGTATTTTTCAACCCATTCTTCTCCCTGGGCCATGAGAGCCCGGATGGCAGTAGGAGCGGTGTAAAACTGGGTCACCTTCCATTTGTCCACCGTGGCCCAGAACCGCCCCGGATCAGGATAGTTGGGGACCCCTTCAAACATGATACTGGTCGCCCCCTGGGAGAGCGGGCCGTAAACAATATAGCTGTGCCCGGTCACCCAGCCGATATCGGCCGTACACCAGTATATGTCATTGTCATGATAATCAAAAATATATTTAAAGGTCATGCCGGTATAGACCATATAGCCGCCCACATTGTGCTGGACCCCCTTGGGTTTGCCCGTGGACCCGGAGGTATAGAGGATAAAGAGCGGGTCCTCGGCATCCATCCATTCCACGGGGCAGTCCGGGCTCTGCTTTTGGGCTTCGTCATGCCACCACAGGTCCCGGCCCGGCTTCATCTGGATATCGGACCCGGTGCGGTTCACCACAAAGCAGGTTTCCACCGCATGTCCGTTTTTTTCACACAGGTCCATGGCCCGGTCTGCATTGCCTTTCAGGGGAACAGCCTTGGCCCCCCGCATGACCCCGTCCGTGGTCACGAGGACCTTGCAATGGCTGTCCAGGATACGGTCCGCCAGGGCGTCGGCAGAGAACCCCCCGAAGACGATGCTGTGGATGGCGCCGATGCGGGCGCAGGCCAGCATGGTGACGGCCAGTTCCGGGATCATGGGCATATAGATGGCCACCCGGTCTCCTTTAGCCACGCCTTTTTCCTTTAAGGCATTGGCAAACCGGCAGACCTTTTCATGGAGCTGTTTGTAAGTGATTTGAAGGTCTTCCCCCACATTGTTGCCTTCCCATATCAGGGCGGTTTGGCCGGCCCTGTCTTTTAAATGCCGGTCCAGACAGTTATAGGTGATATTGGTTTTACCGCCCCTGAACCATTCGATATGGATGGGGCCCTTGGACAGGGTGAAATTATAATCCCGGACCCGGTCCCATTTTTTTTCCCAGTAAAACCGCTCCGCCATTTCAGCCCAGAATTCGTCCGGTTTTTGAATGGAACGGTCATACATTGCCCTGTACTCATCCATGGTTTTGACCCAGGCGTTTTTACGGAATTCATCCGGCGCATGAAATTTAAATTCGCTCATCTTTTCTCCTTTGCAGTTTCAACCTGTTATAGATGGATATGTTCGGCAGTTCCTTAGAATGTCAGCTCAGATTTTTTCAGCCACGGCAGTGGCCGTGAATCCGGTTTGAGTCTCTGTATCGGCCACCGGGGCCTTGGTGGTCAGGGCCAGGGCCGCACAGGCCAGGAGCAAACCGGCAGCAAGGATATAGGCCATTCTCGGGCTGTTCGCATAGGCAACGATCATCTGGGACACCCGCGGGAAAATAAAACCGCCCACGCCCCAGGCACTGAAGACCAGCCCGTAATTGACACCGAAATTCTTTAACCCGAAAAAATCCTTGGTGGCGGACGGGAATAAGGAAAGGTTTGTGCCGTAGTTAAACCCGATGAGCATGGCGGCAAGAACGAGAAACACGACCTGGGCCGGTGTGATAAAGAGAAGGGAAAAGATGATGACAGCCTGGAATACCAGCATGATAAAAAGGGTGTTGGCCCGGCCGATACGGTCGGAAAGGATGCCTGCAACCACCCGGCCCGAGGCATTGCCGACGGCCATGAGGGCCACCACCACCCAGGCCATGCCGCCCATGCCCTGTTTGGCCATGCCTGCCACGCTGCCGATGATCATGAGACCGGCACCGGAGGCAATACAAAAAATGATCCATAATTTATAGAAAGCTGCCGTTCGAAGCATTCTTCCGGGTTCGAAATTGACGGCGGCGGCAGCTACGGAGGCCTTGGTGTGAACCGTATCCGGATGGACATAGCCCTCCGGCGGGTTGACCAGCAATTGGGCAAGACCGGAAACGATGACCAGAAAGGCAATACCAAAAATCAGCATGGCCTGGGAAAGGCCGAATCGTTCAATCAAAAAAGTGGCCAAAGGCGCAATATAGACGGAAGCCAGACCAAACCCGGCCACGACAATCCCGGCGATCATGCCGGTCTTAGCAGGGGGGAACCATTTGATGGCCGGTGGTGTGGCCGAGGCATAGCCGAATCCAAGTCCCATTCCCGTGAGGATGCCGAAACCGATGATCCAACTGATCCATGCCGTGGAAAAGGAAATCAGGATCAGGCCAAGCCCTGTGAGAACACCGCCGATGACGGCCGTGATCCTGGGGCTGAGCTTGTCCTGAATCCGGCCCGCAAAAATCATGGCAAAGGCAAAAACCAGGCAGCATACGGCATAGGGGTCGTTTAAAGAGGCAAGGCTCCAGTTAAAAAGGCCGTCGCCCGATTCGATGGATTCTTTGATGGTCATTTTGAAAATGCTCCAGGTATAGAGGATCCCCAGCGCAAGGTTTATCCCCAATCCCGCCATTGTTACCCGCCAGCCAAGGTTTTTGATCCGGTTCATCGCGTATTCTCCTTTAATAAATGATTTTCATTCATTTTATATAAGAGCAATCATTGTGCCGGACGGTCATAAATATTTTATCATACTGATTTTATTATATTTATCGTAAAAAATGGAATTTTGAACAGTATAGGAGAAATACAACAAAAGTTGTAAACAACAGGGGTTCCCCGGGTACTGATGCATCAGAACAGGGAGGTCCGGGGAAGTTTACAACTTTTGTTGTGAATACAATATTTGTTGTGGACGGAATCAGGGCTTTTCGGATTTCAGTTTCAGCAGCCGTTTGCTGAGGGCCTGCTGGGAAATGCCGAGAATCGCGGCCGCTTCGGACTGGTTGCCGCCGGTCTGTTTCATGGCCTTTTCCACCAGTTCCCGGGAGGCTTCCTTAAGGGTGGGAAGAAAAGAGGCCGGGTCGTCTTCAGGCCCCGGACCCGCGTCTGATGCTCCCAGGCCCTTGAACAGGTCTGCCGTGATGGGGCCCTTTTTATACCGGGACATGGCGTCATAGACCATGGATTTGAGTTCCCGGATATTGCCCTTGAACGGATAGGTTTCCATCTGCTCAATCAGGGGCTTGGGCAGTTCGGGCACGGGTTTGTCCAGCTCATGGGCCGCCTGGCAGACGAACCGGTCCAGCAGCAGGGGCAGGTCCAGGAGACGCTCCCTCAGGGGCGGCAGGGTCAGGGTATGGGTGGACAGCCGGTAGATCAGGTCTTTCCTGAACCGGCCTTCTTTTTCAAGGGCCCAGAGATCCAGGTTGGTGGAGGCGATGATCCTGGCGTCGGAATAGCGGATCTGGTCGGACCCCAGGGGAAGGTATTCCCTTTCCTGGAGGAGGCGCAGCAGTTTGACCTGGGAGGTCAGGGCCAGATCCCCGATCTCGTCCAGGAAAAGCGTGCCTCCGGCCGCCTGCTCGATGAGTCCCTGCCTTGTTTTCTGGGCACCGGTAAAGGCTCCCGGTACATGGCCGAAAAGGGTGTCGGAAAAGACATTGTCATCCAGCCCCGCCACATTGACCTTGACCAGTTTGCCCTTTCTCCGGCTCAGGGTATGGATGGGCAGGCTGATGAGTTCCTTTCCCACGCCGGTTTCCCCCAGGATGAGAACCGGCTGGGAGGAAGGGGCAATGGCCTCGATATAGTGGAAGATGGAATGCATCTTTTTGTCCTGGGTGAAGATATGGGCAAAGGCCTTGGGATTTTTAATCTGGGAGAACAGCTCGCTCGGCAGGGGTTCCGGATTGTAGCGGTTCCCATAATCCAGGGCCTGTTTGACGGCGGCCAGAAGCCGGTCTTCCTCCACCGGTTTGAGCACATAGTCCACGGCCCCGATTTTCATGCATTTGACCGCTGTTTCCACCTCAATGGTGCCGGTGAGGACAATGACAGGGATCCTGGGATAGGTCTTTCGGATCATTTTCAAGAGGCGTTCGCCGTTGATATGGGGCATGTTGAGATCCAGGAGGATGAGGCCGGGGACCTGTCGTTCCATCTGCCGGATCACATCCCTGGCGTCGCTGATGGTGATGGTATGGTTCATGCCGGCCATTCTCAGACAGGTATCCACGGCCAGAAGAATTTCCGGTTCATCGTCCACGATGAAGATGGGCCGGTCCAGGGTCTGTTGTCTGTTTATCATGGCAGGTCCTTGTTCAAATTTTATTTTCCCGGCGGGTCAAGGGCAGGAGTATCCTTGCCGTCAGGCCCTTGCCCGGTTTCGAGGTAAATTCCAGCATCCCCTTGTGATCATATACAATCTTTTCAGAAATGGAAAGCCCGAGACCTGTTCCCCCGTCATCCCGTTTGGTGGTGAAAAAAGGCTCCTTCAGCTTTTTCAAATCCTCGGGGGGAACCCCCGGCCCGGTGTCCGCCACCTCAATGGCAATGAACAGGCCGTCCCGGCTCTTCGAGGTTTTCACACGGATGGCCTGGTCCGGGTGTTCCAGGGCCTGGGAGGCATTGACCAGGAGGTTGATCATGACCTGCTGCAGTTTCTGGGGGTTGCCGGAAATTTTCGGCAGGCCTTCTTCAAGATCCAAGCCCAGGTGGCGGGTGGCCTTTTTCAGGATGGAAGCGGTGAGCCCCAGGGATTTCCGGACCATCTGGTTGACATCAAGCTCCGCATCCGTGTCGGCCCCGGCGGGACGTGAAAAATCCTTGAGTTCGGTGATGATCCGTTTGATCCTGGCCGCACTGTCTTCAATGGAGGTTAGCATCCCGTCAATCCGCCGGCTCAGGTCGGCATAGGGCAGGTTGCAGATCTCATCATCCTTGCGGGTTGCGAAATGCTCATCCAGGATGGGGGTGAAAGCTTTCCAGGCCTTTTTCAGATTGGGGGCGTTCAGCATCAGGGAAGCTGCTGGATTATTGATTTCATGGGCCACCCCGGCCACCAGGATGCCCAGGGAGGTCATCTTGTCCGCCTGGAGAAGCTGCCTTTCCCGCAGGCCGGACTGTTCCATGGCGGCCTGGCGTTCCTTTTCCGCCTTAGTCCCCTGTAAGACAATATATCCGGACAGGATCAGGAAAAGGACCAGGATTCCCGAGCAGGTGAGAATCAAGCGGTGGGTGATGGCCAGGATCTCATGTTTCACATCTTCAACATAGATGCCGGTTCCGATGATCCATCCCCAGGGGGCGAACCCCTTCACATAGGAGATTTTGGGAACGATTTTTCCGGGGTCTGCCTTCCATTGCCAGAGATAATCCACAAATCCGGCTTCGTTTTTTTTCACGGTGTCCACCATTTCGGCAAACAGCCGTTTCCCGGCAGGGTCTTCAAACCCGGAGACATTTTTCCCCTCAAGATCCGGGCGGTAGGGATGCATGATCATATTCGGGGTCATATCGTTGATCCAGAAATAATCTTCCAGTTCAGGCCCGTACCTGACCTGCTGCAAGAGCTGAACGGCTTGGAGTTTGGCCTTTTCCTCTGAAATCAGGCCGTTTTGGGCCTGGGTATAGAAAAAATTTAATTTGCTCCATTCACTCTCGGTCAAATGCATGATGGCCTCTCTTTTGCCGTCCATCATGTTTTTTTCCAGCAGGGGGATCATTAAAAAAAAGAGGGTGAGGATAAAAAGAAGAATGGTGAGCAGGACCGGCATGATAATCCGGACGGGAAGGGATTTCAGGAACAGGGATGGTTTTTTCGAATCAGGCATTCCGGGTTTTATTTAACCTTGCATATAAGGGATATTGATTCATGGGCCAGCCTCCTTTTTTTTCGGCCTCAAGCATAGAAAATTTTTCAGAGATTTCCAAACATTTTTTTTGTTTTAGAGAAGGCCCTGACATCGGTATTGGCGGCAAAGAATAGGGCATTCAGTCAAAAAATCAATCCGTTAATGCGGTAGCCCTTTTTTCAAAAGGATTTGTCGCTCATAGGCCGGCCTGCGTTGGGCTTGTTCCTGGTGAAGGCATTTAAAAGGACAGGCCTCCACGCAGATGCCGCAATAGACACAGGCAAAAGGGTCGCAGGTCCAGGTGGCGGCTTTTTTGTCCACGCTGATGCACTGGGAGGGGCATTTGAGGGCACAGATACTGCAAAAATTGCAGTTTTCTATTTCATTCACCAATTTTCCCCTCGCGATTTCAAAGGGTGTTCGGACCTCAATCGGATAAAGACGGGTGGGCTTTTTTGAAAACAGGGTTCTCAGAATATTGGCGGTCATTTTAAGCATGGCGCATTACTCCGTTACCTTTCCGTGCAACTGATGCATGGATCAATCGACAGTACAATGACGGGGACATCCGAAAGCCAGTGGCCCGGCAGCATGGTTACAAGGGCCGGGATATTGGCAAACGTCGGGGTTCTGATCCTCAGCCGGTCGAGATTTTTACTGCCGTCGGCCTTGATATAATACAGCAGCTCTCCCCTGGGTTGCTCTACCCGGGTCACTGTTTCGCCTTCAGGCCTTCCCTTGACGGTCACCTGAACTTCTCCTCCGGGTATTTTACGGATGGCCTGCCCGATGAGATCGATGCTTTGGAAAACTTCCTGAAAACGCACCTTGCTGCGGGCATAACAATCGCCATCTGTTCCCAGGACCGGCTCAAAGTCCAACTCGTTAAATGCGGCATAGCCCAGCATACGCACATCCTGGGCTATGCCGCTGGCGCGCAGGGTCGGGCCCACAAGGCCCAGCTCATAGGCTTTGTCCCTGGATACAATTCCTTTTCCAACAGTTCTCTTTTTTATGGTGTAATCCTCGAGCAGGGTCGGGCCCAATCGAGCGACCTCCTGTTTTACGTTTGCCAGTTGGGACTGAATCCATTGCAGTTGCTCTGAAGACATATCCCTGCGGACACCGCCAACAGCATTGACCGATACGATCACACGGTTGCCGGTGGTGGCTTCATGGATGTCCATGACCTTTTCACGGATTTTCCAGAACTGCATGAACAGGTTCTCAAAACCAAAGCTGTCGGCAAAAAGCCCCAGCCACAGAAGATGGCTGTGAATGCGGCTCAGTTCGGACCAGATGACGCGCAGGTATCTGGCCCTTTGAGGCACTTGAATGGCCATTATTTCCTCAATAGCCTGGCAATAACACATTGCATGGATCATGGAGCAGATACCGCAGACCCGCTCAACCACCTGGACCATTTGATGGAAATCGCTCTTATCCACCAGGGTTTCCAGGCCCCTGTGAACGAATCCCAGTGCGGGCAAGGCTTGTTTGATGATTTCATCTTCAACGGTCAGCGTTAAATGAATGGGTTCCGGGAACACCGGATGCTGGGGGCCGAAAGGAATGACTGTTTTCAACATCAGCTCTCCTCCTTTAAATCCGGACTGCCGGATAGGGGCTGAGATCCATTTGTTTTGCTTTGGGAGGCTTGGACAGTGTATTTGCAAAACGGAGTGTGGATCATTTTTTCCAGAAACAGGGTACCCCTGTAGTCAATGACCAACCCTTCAAAGAAGATACCGAACAGATCCTGGATTTCATTTTCAACCAGAAATGCGGCAAAATACACCGGTGAGATGCTGGGAATTTTGGTGTCTCCTGACACTGTCAGGCGCAGATGTTTCAGATCAAGCCCCAGGTCGAAATGGTAAAGGATATCAAAATGATCTTTATCAATGGCTGCACAGGACAGGGTGACAAACCGGTATCCCGCGATTTTCAAGCCTGCGGTTTCCTTTACCAGGTTATCGACACTGACGGGCACCATTTCCTTGAGCATGATTTTTCCCCTTACCATTTTTTTTGTGAAAACCTTTCAAGGGCCATGACAACTCCATCGATAATGGTCTCCGGTTTGGCAGGACAACCCGGCACATACACATCCACCGGCAGAATTTTGTCTATACCGCCCAATACATTATAGGCTTGCCTGAAGATGCCGCCCGACAAGGCACAGGACCCGATGGCCACAATGACCTTGGGCTGAGGCATCTGATCATAGAGATTCAGCAGTACTGTTTTATTGCGGGGATTCACCGTGCCGGTCACCAGGAGGATATCGGCATGCATGGGGTTCCCCACATTGATGATGCCGATGCGCTCGATGTCATAGACAGGTGTCAGGCATGCCAATACTTCAATGTCGCAGCCGTTGCAACTGCCGCAATCGTAGTGCAGCAGCCAGGGTGATTTGATTTGCGCTTTTTGAAGACTATGTTTGAACATATGGTTCACCTTTAACCGGCATATAGCCAGATCAGATTTGCCATGGACAATGCGAGCCCCATGGACCATACATACCCCAGCATCCATCGCCAGTTCATTCTTGCACACAGATTGTCAATAAGGATGATCGCAATGTAGATGACAAGAGCCACAAGAATCATTCCCAGCCGGCTGGTTGCCCAGAACAAAGAACAAAAACCCAGCAGGAGAACTGTTTCATACCAGTGACCGATCTCGATGAGGGCTAAAAACGGTCCGGAATAATCGGTCAGAAGTCCTTTGACAAGTTCCTGGTGGGCATGGTGGGAAGTGGACAGATCAAAAGGTGATTTGCGAAGCTTGATGATCAGGACACAGACGAGAACCACAAATAAAAAAGGCAATTTCAACAACAGGGGTTTATCCCAGCCATACACCATTTGAATTTTAAAACTGCCGGTTTCAAGGTAAATCCCCATGGTGACCATCACCAGCAGCGGCTCATAGGCGAGAATCTGCAGCAGTTCGCGGTGGGCCCCGATCTGGCTGAAGGGAGAGGTGGATGAAAATGCCCCGATCACCAGGAAAAGCGCGCCAACCGCCTGGACAAACAGAATTAACAAGAGATCGGACTGCAGAAAAAACAGGACCAGGGCAATGGAGCCGGGCGGTCAATATGCGGTCCAGGCCGTTGATAAAGCCCCCCAGCAGCGGCCCGGCAGCCAGCCCGCAAATGATCAGCATAAGACCGTTGATCACAGTGTCCCTCCTATAATAAGGGCCAGCAAAACACCGGCTGCCAGGTTGATCCAGGCTGTCAGCCTGTCTTCACCAAAAATTGAAGACAGATAATAATTTTTCGCTTCCGCCCGGGTCAATGTATTCATCGGTCCCATGAACATACCGGGTTCAGTGGTCTGGGCTCCGCCAAGATAGGGTGAGACAACCCTGGCGCCGGCAGCCTTTCTGACCGCCCAGATGGCGATGATAAATCCCAAAATTGCGACCAGGGCCAGCGGGAGAACAGGAAACGTCCCCAGGGCATTCTCCAGGATACCGTTGCGGCTGGTATAGTCCGGCAGGTAAAAATCCTTTTCAATAGGCATGATCACCCATTTGTAGAACCAGGGGGTACTAATACTCAGGAAGGCTGCGCCCAGACTCAATAGTCCCAGCGCTGTCCAGGTCAACAGGGGTTGCTGTTCGGCTTTGAATCTGCCGGCAAATGGGTCGCTCATCAGGATCCCCCCCCACCGGGCCCAGTACATGACGGTCAGCGCACTGCCGAGGGCAATTAAGATGATGATGAAAAAATCTTTAGCTGCCGCTTCCATGGCCATCCATTTGCCTATGATTACCCCGAAAGGCGGCATAATCATCATGATGACCCCGAGGACCGTGATCAGCGCCGTCACCGGCATAACCGCGTACAGGCCGCGCATGTCTTCAATATTGCGGCTGGCAATCTGCTGCTCAATGGTCCCCACGCATAGAAAAAGAAGGGCCTTGGTAACGGCATGGAAAACCAGCAGCAGGATCCCGGCTGCAATGGCTTGGGGGGAATTCACCCCGGCACAGGCAAACATCAGTCCCAGGTTGCTGATGGTGGAATAGGCCAGCACTTTTTTGCCATTGCTCTGCCCCACAGCCAGTGCTGCGGCCGCCAGAAAGGCAAATGCCCCGAAAAAAGCCAGGCTGTGACTTAAAAAAGTTTCCCTGAAGGCCGGGGCTAGGCGCAGGACCAGATAAACCCCGATATTGACCATTGTGCTGGAGTGCAGCAGGGCTGACACGGGTGTCGGCGCCACCATGGCACCCAGAAGCCAGCTTTGGAAAGGAAATTGGGCCGATTTGGTAAAGGCTGCCAAACAGAGCAAGGACAAGGACAATAGAAAGATTCGGTCGCCAGGCTCGGCGTTCAGCAGGATCTGGTGCAGATCAAGATCAGCGGTTTGTCGGATCATCACGGTCAGGGCAATGATAAACACCGTCCCGCCCAGGCTGTTCATCCACAAGGCCCGTACTGCATTTTTATCCGCTGTTTCAGTCCGGTCGTGTCTGATGAGCAGAAAAGAACACAGGGTGGTGATTTCAAAAAAGAAATAAAAAAAGATCAGATTGTTGGACAGTAAAAGCCCGTTCATGGCACCTAAAAAAAGAAACATGGCGGCAAAAAATTGATTCTGCCGGGATATGGTAAGTTTAAGGTGGACTTCATGGTTGTGCATGTAAGGGATGGCCTGAAGGCAAATGATCATCCCCACGATGCATACGATCAATACCAGGGTCATGCTGAGCTGATCGCAATAAAAGGTCTTGGCTTCTGCAAAGCCTTTGACACAGAAAAATTCAAGATAGACCAGTACCAGGATCTGGAACAATGAAAAAATCTTGATGAGGAAACTGCAATGTTTGAACCCGAAATACAGAATCACAAACAGCAGTAACATATCAGCCCCGAAAACAAGGTAACGGATGGGAAAACCGGTAAATTTGCTGATGGAAAAGCAAAAGGGAACCTGTGAGACCAGGATCAAGGCGCTGAGGAGCAGCAGGCCGCCGGTAACCAGTATGGCCAGGATCCGTATCCGGGCAGGCCGAAGAAAATAACAGAACATGGCCGAGACAAACGGCAGCAGGATCAGTATGACTGTAAGTTTTTCAGCCATGATGCCATTCTCCCCCCGACGACATCTAATGATCATTCTTTCATGACGGTTTAAATTGCTAAAGGCGTTGCCGCCCCGCCGCCGGCGCTTTAATTCAAAATAACAGCAATAGATGTACCACCACGAATCTGAAACAGGAAACGGTTATAATTACATGCCCTTATAGAAAAATGAGACTTTTTTTAAAAAGAAATGTGCAACCATTTGTTTTCACCTTGTAAAGAAAACCGACACCACCATAACGTTTAAGCAAATCGCCAATCTTTTATAAAGCGCCATAAAAAAACCATTCTCGCAGACATCACCGGTCCTTTCAAGCTTTTGTCATTTTATCCCCCTGATTTTAATGCTGTTTTGCCATATTGGTATGGTAATTGCTCAATTTCTGATAACAGCACTGTTATTTTTTACGAAATAATAAAGTGAGGGCAAACCCATGATAAAAACAGATTCTAAAAAAAAATTCATTCTCTGGTTTGACGAAGTCGATATGGAAGATGTTCCTTTGGTAGGCGGGAAAAATGCTTCGCTGGGGGAAATGTATCAGAATTTAACCCCAAAAGGCATAAGAATCCCGAACGGTTTTGCCGTGACGGCCTATGCATACCATTACCTGTTGGAGCATGCCGGAATCAAGGAATATATCCGGGAGACCTTAAAAGACTTGAATACAAAGGATATGGATAATTTAACCGAACGCGGACACAAGGTGCGTTCAGCCATTCTGGGAGCTGAATTTCCATTTGAGTTGAAAGACGCTATTCTGGAAGCCTACCACAAGCTGGAAAAAATGTATGGGAAAGGCGTTGATACGGCTGTAAGAAGTTCTGCCACAGCCGAAGATTTACCGGATGCTTCTTTTGCCGGGCAACACGAAACATTTTTAAATATCAAAGGCGATTTTCATATTTTAGATGCCTGTCGAAGATGCTTTGCGTCGCTTTTTACAAATCGGGCAATTTCATATCGTGAAGATAAAAAATTTGATCATCTGTCCATCGGGCTTTCCATCGCCGTTCAAAAAATGGTGCGCAGTGATTTGGCAAGTTCGGGCGTGATGTTTTCAATTGATACGGAGAGCGGTTTTCGGGATGCCGTGTTGATCAACGGCGCCTATGGACTTGGAGAAAATGTGGTTCAAGGTGCTGTTAATCCTGATGAATTTTACGTGTTTAAACCGACGCTGAAACAAAATAAAAGGCCGATTTTAAGCAAAAAACTGGGAACAAAGAAGATCAAGATGATTTATGCCCATGAAGGGAAAATTCAGGTGAGAAACGTAAAGGTCCCTTTTAAGGACAGGGAACAGTATGTGATTACGGATGATGAAATTTTGCAATTGGCCAAGTGGGCGGTTGTGATTGAAGATCATTATTCAAAAAAAGCAGGGGATTTCAAACCCATGGATATGGAGTGGGCAAAAGACGGTATAACAGGGGAGCTGTTTATTGTCCAGGCCCGCCCGGAAACGGTTCAATCTCAAAAAGATGTGAGCCGGATTGAAGAATATGTCCTTTTGGAAAAAGGAAAGGTTTTGGCAAAAGGGTCCCCTGTGGGGTCAAAAATCGGGGCAGGGAAAGCGAATGTGATTGAAGATGCTTCTAAAATAAAAGAGTTTGAAAAAGGGGAAGTTCTGGTCACGGACATGACGGATCCCGATTGGGAACCCATTATGAAAATCGCTTCTGCCATTGTAACAAACCGTGGCGGGCGAACCTGCCATGCGGCCATTATTTCCCGCGAGCTTGGGATTCCCTGTGTGGTCGGCTGCAATACGGCAACCGACCACATTCAAACAAAAAGGGAAATAACCGTTTCGTGTGCGGACGGAGAATTTGGAACGGTTTATGATGGGATTTTAAAATATGAAATTCGAAAAACAGATCTTAAAAACCTTAAGAAAACAAAAACAAAAATAATGATGAATCTGGCTTCTCCGGATCAGGCCTTCTCACAAAGTTTCATTTTAAACGACGGTGTGGGCCTTGCCCGGGAAGAATTTATCATCAGTTCCTATATAAAAACCCATCCGCTTGCTTTACTGAATTATATGGATCTTAAGGATAAAAAAGCAAAGGAAGAGATTCAGAAATTGACAAAAGGGTATGAAAACAAGGCAGACTACTTTATTGACAAGCTTTCCCAGGGGGTTGCAATGCTGGGAGCCGCCTTCTATCCCAAAGATGTGATTGTGCGGTTGTCTGATTTCAAATCAAATGAATATGCAAATTTGATCGGCGGGAAAGAATTCGAGCCGCAAGAAGCAAACCCCATGATCGGGTGGAGAGGCGCAAGCCGGTATTACGACGAAAAATATAAGCACGCTTTTGCACTGGAATGCCTCGCCTTAAAGCGGGCACGGGAGGAAATGGGACTGGATAATATCAAGGTGATGATTCCTTTCTGCCGCACCGTTGAAGAAGGTAAAAAAGTGTTGATGGAAATGTCAAAAAACGGTTTAAAACAAGGCGAAAATAATTTGGAAGTTTATGTGATGTGCGAGATTCCATCCAATGTGATTTTGGCCCATGAATTCAGCAAAATTTTTGATGGCTTTTCAATCGGAAGCAATGATTTAACCCAGTTGGTCCTCGGTGTTGATCGTGATTCAGAGCTTGTCAGCCACGTTTATGACGAAAGGAACGAAGCGGTGAAAACAATGATTCGAAACGTCATCAAAACAGCCAAAAGGAATAAATGTAAAATCGGTATTTGCGGCCAGGGACCGAGTGATTTTCCCGATTTCGCAGAATTTTTAGTGGAAGAAGGGATTGACAGCCTTTCTCTGAGCCCGGACACCATTATTAAAACGAGGCTGGCAATTGGAAAACTTGAAGAAAAGATGGGAAAGAAGAGAACGTACAGCTAATTGTCAGCATATTGTTTTTGAAATTTTTAACAGCTCAGCTCATTTCTTCATTTTTGTTGGAGCAGGATCTGATCAGTAAAATCGGAATATCGGCCGCTTGCAATACCCCTGCAGCAACGCTTCCATAAGAGACTCGGGTCAGACCGCTGAAACCATGAGTGGCTAATGCAATCAGGTCCGCGTCTATTTCGCCGGCCACATTCAATATCGCTTTAACAACCGGTCCGAATGCTAACCGTGTGTCCGTATGGATTCCTTTTTCACGAAACTTGCTTTTAAGGGTGTTCAGATAAGTGTTTGAAAGTTCAATTCGCTTCTCATATGCCTTCTGATATTTTTCAATATCAATAGTCTCGTCACGTTCCAATAAGACAGGCTCTTCTTCAACCTTGAGAAAAACCGCTTTGGCATCATTACATAGAAGCAGATTTTCCACATGACGCAATATGGCTTCAGCCCGTTTCGAGCCGTCCACCGGAACAAGTATTGTCTGATACATTGCCGCCTCCCTTGAAGAAAAATCATTGAACCCGTTGCCTTTGGTTTTAGCAAATTAAAAGCAATAACTGTGCCAGGAAAAGATCTGGAAAACTGGATTCCAGTCACAAGACCTTGATGCCAACAACCTGTTCTCTCTATATAGTCGCATGTACCCATTGTCCTTACCCAGATTTTCCATAAGGTGTCAGTTCCTTTTGCATCTTGTAAAAAACATTGCCTTATGCGTGTACCCATGGCTAAAAGATTCCCAAAAAAGTCATTGGTGACTTTGGTGTATTTCTGGGCAATGAGTTCCAGTACCCGTATTCCTCTGTTGTTCATAAAGAATGTGATGCCAGGATCGGGAAGATCTTCCAGACTTATTCGCAGGAAAGGAGACTTTAAGGCGCTTTTTCTTTCAAAAAAGGCTCGGCACCGGACATCCTGTTTTGAATAGGATGCCCGGCGTCCGGATCAGGGAAAGATTTAATAAATGGGTTTCATGGCGCTCATATAGGCCCGGAGTTCCTGGCCGATCCATTCCACACCCGTGGAGCGGATGGCCTCATTGACCCGGATGAGTTCAATATTGTCCACGCCCGTGGAGCGGGGGTCCAGGCCTTTGCCGATGACGGTGGCATCCAGTTTCTTCATGAACCCGGAAAGCAGGGGCAGGGCCTTGTGGTTGAACAGATAACAGCCGTATTCGGCTGTGTCCGAGATGACCACATTCATTTCATAGAGTTTTTTCCTGGCGATGAGGTTGGCGATGAGGGGCAGTTCATGCAGGGATTCGTAATAGGCGGATTCCTCGCCGATGCCGGTGGCCACCATGGTGTCAAAGGCCAGTTCCACGCCTGCCTTGACCAGGGCGATCATGAGGATGCCCTTGTCAAAATACGCCTGTTCCGGGATGGGCGCATCCGTGGCCTTGGAATTTTCAAAGGCCGTCTGTGAGGTTTCCTTTCTCCATTTCAAGAGATCGGCATCATCGTTTTTCCAGTCTTCCATCATGGTTTTGGAAAACCGGCCGGACATGATATTGTCCATATGCTCGTGGTAAAGCGGCTCAAGAAGGGTTTTCAATTCCTCTGCCAGGTTAAAGGCCAGGATTTTGGCCGGGTTGGACAGCCGGTCCATCATATGGGTGACCCCGCCGTGCTTGAGGGCTTCGGTAACGGTTTCCCAGCCGTACTGGACCAGTTTGGAAGCAAAGCCGGGGTCGATGCCCTCTTCGATCATTTTGTCGTAGCAGAGGAGGGACCCGGTCTGGAGGACGCCGCAGAGAATGGTCTGTTCCCCCATGAGATCGGATTTGACCTCGGCCGTAAAGGAAGACTGGAGGACCCCGGCCCGGTCACCGCCGGTGGCGCAGGCATAGGCTTTGGCAAGGTCCATGCCCTGGCCCGTCGGGTCGTTTTCCCGGTGGACGGCGATGAGGGTGGGCACGCCGAATCCCCTTTTGTATTCCTGCCGGACTTCGGTTCCCGGGGCCTTGGGCGCCACCATGATGACAGTGATGTCCTTTCGGATCTGCATGCCCTCTTCCACGATATTGAACCCGTGGGAATAGGACAGGCAGGCGTTTTTCTTCATGAGGGGCATGACCGCTTCAATGACGGCGGTGTGCTGTTTGTCCGGGGTCAGGTTGATGACAAGGTCTGCCTGGGGAATCAGTTCTTCATAGGCGCCCACATGGAACCCGTTTTCCGTGGCGTTTTTCCAGGACTGGCGTTTTTCTTGGATGGCGGCGGCCCTCAGGGCATAGGACACATCCAGACCGCTGTCTCTCAGGTTCAGTCCCTGGTGAAGGCCCTGTGCCCCGCACCCGACAATGACGATTTTTTTGCCTTTCAGGGCCTCGACCCCGTTGAATTCCGAAGCCTCCATGAGCCTGCACTGCCTCAGTTCCTCGAGTTGCAGCCGCAGGGGCAGCGAATTGAAATAATTTTGACCCATGATGTTCTCCTTGATCATGTATAAGGGTTTCTAATCTCTGCTGAATGTATAACCCGGCTTAATGATTGCGTCAAATGAATCATTTGCAAGATCAAGTTTCAAAGTTTGCAATACTATTTTAATATTAAGGCTTTTTGGTCCGATGGGGGAACCCTCGAACTGATTGCTTTTAAGCATAAATGGGTAAAATAGGTAATAAAAATTGGATAAAAAATACATTAATGGGGATTTATTTTCATAGCTTCTGAAGATACTTTTCATTACACAGCCGCTCCAATCAAGGCGTTTTAGCTCGATGGATGCTGGCATGCTTTATGTAATTATTTCCCCCTTCATATTGCTTGTGTTAGGGAACCTCTTGGGTTGTATTGCAGTTCAAACTAGAAAAGAAAACGGAGGAGAATGATGAAGAAGCAGTTTTTGATGAGGGTGATGGTGTGTCTGGTCTTTTTCTTAAGTCAGAGCGCACTGGTTTTAGCATCCGGCAGCCAATCGCCCGGCGCAGACTATCGCAGCTACGGTAACTACAACGACCAGGCTATAGGGTTTGTCGGTTACAATGGCAACAGCTCCGATCCGGATTCGGTCCGGAAAGATCCCGCTTTTGCCGGTGGGGCCTGGACAGCCTTAACCCTCGGAAATGGGTACTCCTATTCCCAAGCCTACGGATATGCCGATGCGGGCGATCTGGCCATGGGCGTCACGGCTTGGGCCAAATCCACACCAAACAACAATAGATTTACCGAAGCCTATATCAACACAGGTGCCCACAACCGGTTTACGGTTTCTGCCGACCCTTCATCGGAGTTGGAAAATGGGGATACCGCCGTTTTGAATCTCAAGGTCAGGGTGGATGGCACCCTGTTTGCTGCCGCTTCGCAATACCCTTATCCTGGTTGGGCCCACAGTGAGATCAATGCAGATCTGTCCATTCGGGATTACGGCCTTCCGGTTCCGGCGGACGAGAGAAGTTATACGCAGCTGGCCTCTTTTGGCGCTTCAGCCGAAATAGAAGCCTATGATGTGTATGCTCCCTATTGGGGTTACGGTTTTTCCAGTGGAGGGGAAGAGTACTGGGCAACAGAAAGCAACATGCAAGACATGGATGACGACAGCAATGAGTGGAATACCCATGATTGGGACAGCAACGGCTATAGCCATTACATGGATACAGGCTGGCTCACCATCGCCTTTGAGGTCATTGTGGGGAATCTGATTGATGTGGATGCCTCTTTGTACACATATGCGAATGCCGAAAATGACGGTGAGGCCTGGGCCAGATTCGGCAATACTTTTGCCTTTGATGTGAGGCCTGAAACGGAAGGGGTTAATATCGTGTGGGAAACTCTAGGCTCACCGAGAGTACCTTGGGATACCGAGCCTGATCCCAATGCCGTCGTACCCGAACCCGGAACCTTGTCTTTGCTGGTATCCGGCCTGATCTGCCTGGCCGGATTCAGCCGGAGATCCAGACAAGAATAGGATAGCGTTGGTTTTGGTTATGAGCCGGAAGGCTGACCGGGCAGTTATTTGGACAGGAAAAATCCAACAAAGCCACGGAAAGGGATACTTTCCGTGGCTTTGTTTTTGTATGTCCGGACGTTTTGCCTGTTCATGCCGGGACGAAATTCCTTGAATCATGTATAAGGGTTTCCAATCTCTGCTGATAAGGCCTTTTGATCCGATGGGGGCCCCATTTTCATCTGAACATGATTTTTCCCATACACCATCCGGGTCAGCTCCGCCACCATGGACCCCATTTCTTCCGCCTGGGCGCTGAGTTCTTCTGAAGCGGCTGCCGATTCTTCCGAATTGCTGGCGATGACCTGGGTGATCTTATCCATTTCCGTGGCGGCAGTGGCGATCTGTTCAAGGCCCTTGGCAATCTCGACGCTTGCCGTGGTAATCCCTTCGGTTTTTTCCCCGATAATGGTGGCGCTTTCCACGATGCCTTCGAAATTCTGGTTCATGGTGTTGATGGATGTCGACACCTGCCCGATCCTGGAGATGGTTTCGTCCAGGAGTTCCTGGGTTGTGCGTGCCGCCTTGGTGGACTTTATGGCAAGGTTTCTGACCTCATCGGCCACCACTGCGAATCCAGCCCCGGCGTCTCCGGCCCTGGCAGCCTCCACTGCGGCGTTCAGAGCCAGGAGATTGGTCTGGAAGGCGATCTGGTCGATGGCTTTGATGATTTCCCCCATTTTGTCACTGTCGGCAACAATCTGGTTGATTTTGGTGGTAATTTCCACAATGGCTTTCAGGGACTGGCCTGATTTTTCAATATTCTGATTCATCAATTCCTGGGTCCCCCGGGTCATCTCAGAGGCTTGCCGGCTGCTGGCCGTAATCTCATGTATGGAGGCAGAGGTTTCTTCAACGGTGGCGGCCTGTTCCGATGCATTTTCGGCAAGGGACTGGCTGGATGAGGAAATCTCGTGGGCTGCCTGGGCAACCTGTGCGGCACAGTCATCAATGCCGCCGGCAAGGGTTTTTAATTGGCGGTTGAGTCCCCGGACCGTCAGAAAAGAGGCCAGGATTCCTGCTAAAACAGCAAAAACGCTTAAATAGGCGACCGTATTTTTTGACTGTTGGGCAGAGGAAAGCATGATCTGATCCGACATGATGTTCTCCCTGGCGATTTTCCGGATTTCCTGCAAAAGGGATTGGATTTCAAGCAATGCCGGTATGGTATTTTCAGCATAAATGGTGTGGGCGGCTTCAATTCCTTTCATTTTTTCAGAATGCCATAAAACAGCCCGGTCTATTTTTTCAAGGGTGATCCGGGCATGGTTCATGGTATTTTCAAGATAATAGGCATGGGCCTGCTCAAATTTTTTTTCCTTTATCAGGGAGATGATGGTGCGGGCGCTTTCATGAAGGGCCTTGTGAGGCGGAACCATTTCATCCAGGATCAGGGAAAAATCCTTATCCTTTTTTTTCAGGCTTATGATTTTTTCCGAAGCCATCCATTTGCCCAGGCCGCACTGGCCCGGGTCCAGTTCAATGTCCAGGTTCTCGGATTTGTTTAAGAGGGAATCTTTAATCTTATGGGTCCATAAAAGATGATCGATTTTTTTCTGGATTAAAAATTCCCCCAGCCGGATATCAACGGGTTGATACCGGTCCCCTATGGCTTTGGCGGATTCATGGAGCAGATAATGGGGCTTTTCAATAGCCAGAAGAAGCGTTTTAAGCTCCGGGACCATGACCTCGGCTTCCTTTCGCCCTTCTCCGAACAGCCATTGGCCAAACCCGCATTTATGGTCATCGGTCTGTACATTCAAGGTTGTCACCTTCTCGTCCGTGAGCAGCGCATTGACCTTGTTCACCCAGACCAGATGATCCACTTCCTTCTGGGCAAGAATCCCGTCCAGTTTGTTTCCTTCAATCACCTCCGAGGCATTGCCCACAATTTTCTTAAACCCTAGAACCCCGGTCATGCTCACGGCCAGCAGCAGACACAGAATAATCATAAAACTTCCGGAGATACGGGTGCCGATGGCCAGATCATTTATTTTCATTATTCTCTCCTTTCATCAAACCATGAGATCTCAGGCTTTTTGTATTTTGAACACCGAGTCCAGCTTCAGCGTCAATAAAAGATCGTAAATGGGGGCCGGGACATTGATGATTTCCATTAATCCCCCGCCAATGGCGATGTCCTTGTAAAATAACAACAATTTGCCGATCCCGGCGCTGCCGATGTGGGTGACGCCGCTAAAATCAAGGACAATGCTTTTCAGCAAGGTCTTATTCAGGGCATGAAAACCGGCCTTCAGTTTTTCCGCGCCCGGTCCGTCAATCTCTCCTTTAATGGTAATCCTTGCACTGGTTTGACCTTGGTCAACAATCAGTTCCATGGCTCCTCCTCTGTGATGTGAATGATGGTTGAATCCATTTTAATTTTTCCCCCAGATACCGATGCAGGTTGCGGGGTTTTCCATATCAGCCCTGTTATCAAGGCTTTTCATTTTTTTAAGGGAAATGAGGATATGGTTGCCGGTTCCTTTCCATTCGACATGATCGGAAAAATGGCGAAGGATAAACAGGCCCCGTCCGCTGTCCTTCTGGATATTTTCCGCTGAAGTCGGGTCCGGCAGGTTACAATAATCAAATCCCGGACCCTGGTCCGTGATCTCAAAAACAAAATCGTTTCGTGAATCAAAGCAAAGGGTGACGGGTTTGTCAGGGTCCATATGATTGCCGTGTTTCCAGGCATTGATCAGGGCTTCTTCAAGTATCATGAAAGCCCTGCTTTTCATATGCCGGTAGGCTGTATTTTCCTTTTGATCAAAAACCAGGGTCAGGATCTCCTGAACAAAGCCGGAAACCTCGGTAGCCGTTTTTGGATAAACTATTTTGGTGAGGGATTGATGCAGGGTTTCAATTTCAATCCCGGCCAGTGTGACATCGTCTGAAGAGGTGTTGACGGATTTTGAATTTCCCTGCTCCGGAAGAACCGTTTCTCCGCTGATGGCCGAGATGCGCTCCAGCAGAGCGGCCGTCAGGGCAGAGACGGGCATGGTTCTTCCCGTAGCTCCATGAAAATCATCAATGAGGGCCTGGACATGAAGCCTGAGTTCATCAGCGGTCATGGCGGTTTTTAAATTCCGGAGGGTCATTTCCGTTAATCCGTCCGTATAGAAAAGGAGCTGATCCTTTTCCTGGAGCTGGAACCAGGTCGACGCATAGGAGGCATTTTTTAAAAAGGGGATGGGCAGATGATTTTTTTCTTCCCCGGGCCGGGGCATTAATAGAGCCTTGTGGTTTCTGATCAGGATGAAGGGGGGATGCCCGGCGGTGATATAGCGGAGCATCAGCGAATGATGGTCGATTTCAGCCGTAATGGAGGAAAAGAAATCATCGGCCTTGAAAAATCCGGATTGGCATAATTCCTGGTTCAGTTTTGTCATCACCTGGTCAAGGGTGGATTCGAGACAGTTGAAAAGAATGGCATTATGAAGAAGATCGGTATAAATGCTGCGAAGAATGCAATTGACCTCGTGGCCGGACTGGTCTTTCAGGCTGATGACGGTTTTGGGAACCCTATGGTTTGGAAAATGCCGTATCAGTATGTGGTCTCCTCCTTCTGCATGGCAGGGAACACAGATGATGTCTGCAAAAAGGCGGCGTCCGCCGGGCAGGGTCATGTGCCTTGGCGGGGAAGGATTCACCAGGTTTAAAATGGATTTTGCCTTGTGGATGTCGACCGCCTGCTGTTCAACGAACCGCTTTATATCGGTCATGTCTGAAAAGCTCTGAACCAGGTAGGTGCGGCCCTTATGGGTGGCGCGGGCAACGGACAGGCGGATATTGCGCTTTTTCCCTGAAGCAGTGGTCAGGATATAATCCTCTTTTTCAAAGGGGCTTTCGGACTTCAATACATGGTCAATCCATGGTTTCTCAAGGCTGAAATGGTCCCGGATACTGGATTTCATCAATTCTTCCCTGCTGCACCCGATGAGCTTCAGGGCATAGGGGTTTGCATCAATGATGAGCGGGCTTTTCTCATCGGTGATGATTACACCGGCCTGGACCGTGGACATGATGGCCCTTAAATACTGCTCATTTTCTTCTATGGCCCTGGCGGCGTTTTTCCGGTGGGTGATGTCCTTGAAATTTTCAACCACGCCCAGGATTTCTCCGTTGGCGGATTTAAAGGGAGTGGCCGTCAGCAGAAAAGATCGTTTTTCACCCGAGGCGGTTTCTTTTTCCACATCGATTTCAATATATTCCTCGCCGTTGAGGATGCGTTTGAGGGTACATTCCGGAGAAAAACAGAACCGGCCTTTAAAATGCTCATGGCAAAGGGTGTTGACGGCCAGTTGTTTGTCCGTGCCGATCAGTTTTGAAAAGGTCTCATTCACCCTTAGAATTTTAAAATCAATACCAATGAGCCTCATCCCGTCCGCCGCCGTATTAAAGATCTGATCCAGTTCCGCATGGGTCAGCATGAGTTTGTCAGTGACGGCTTCAAGCTCCTGGGTGCGCTCTTTTACCCTGCTTTCCAGGGTTTTATTGAGTTCCGTGATTCTGTTGATATAGGACCCGAAGCTGAAATACAGGACGGCGTAGGCAAGGATCACCAGAACCAGGGTCAGGTAGATGGACCGGCTCAGAAAGGAACGGTATCCCGTGATTTCACCGGAAATGTCCTGGGCGATCAGAAACCAGGCAATGGCGCCGCCCTCGTAGTTCTCCAGGTTGCCAAAGGTAAACACGGCCATGGAACGGCCGTCGACCTGGATTTGCTGAACGGATTCCCGGGTAAAATCATAGGCGCCGGCCACCTGGTTGAAAAAAGATTCATGTGTGTAGGGATGGATGGAAAAGCCCTGGATATGGATTTCATTTTTGCTGCGTTGCTGAAAGGGTTTGTTTAAATTTTCATCTTTAACAACCCGGGCGATTTTAATTTTCAGGGCGGTCTCAATCCGGTCCACCACCTCTTCGGCCATGATGCCCAGCTCAACGGCGCCGACATACTCCCCCTTAAAAAACATGGGTCTCACCACCCGGTAAAACAGCCCGTGCTTTCCGATCTCATATCCGGACAAAGGGTTTTGGATCTTATGGACCTGCATGATCATGGGTCTGATGGCGGTAAGATCGTCACCGAATTCTTCGGGTTCGTGCATTCTTAAAAAGGAATGGCCGGAAGGCAGATGGAAATGCAGATTGGTGTAAAAAGGGTTTTCAGCCTTATAGGCATCGTGAAAAGGGAGGGTAAGAAGATAGAGTTCATCCCGGTTCCGGCCGGCAAAGGCGGCCTGAATTTTTTCATCCCGGATAAGGACATTCAGGCGCATATCATACATAAGGCGGCTGTTTTTGACGGTCTCATCCATGAGGAAAAGCGTATTTTCCATGGTTTTTGCGATATTTTTGTCCATGGTGTCCCGGTAAAGACGGATTCCCCTGAACAGATAAAGCCCTGAAAGGGTCAGGATGATGGCCATGATGGCGAAAATGGATTTTGTTTTATCGTTCATCCGGGCGTTTCGTGTCTATACAGGCTAATCCCTGCGGGTTATGGGCCAATGATACGAAAACAATACAAAAACAGCACTGAGAAAAAGCGAAAAAAGTCTTTTCTTCAGGAAGATTGAAAGAATTTACCAGACCGGGTTTTAAAGGGCAAGGGAAAACCAGAGCCCGCCGGGACATATTGAGACATATTCATATTGCACTTGGCAAGAAAGGCGGCAGATGGTATTGCAAAATATGAAACCGGGTAATCATGAGGCAAAGCTGATTCGACCCGGATAAGGAGGACCATGGATATCCGGAATTTAAAATTTTTCAGGCATCTTGCCGGGTCTCTGCATTTTGCACGGACCAGCCAGGCCTGTTATATTACGCCCTCGGCCCTGACCCGGGTCATCCAGCGCCTGGAGTCGGAGCTGGGGCAGGCCCTCTTTACCCGGAGCAACCGGTCCGTGGAACTGACCCCGGCCGGCGAGGCTTTCAAACAATATGCCGATGATGTGCTCCTGCGGTGGGACCGGCTCCAGGATGAACTGGCCTCGGACACGGTTCTCAAAGGGGAATTGTCCATCTATTGCTCGGTCACGGCCGCCTACGGCATCCTTCCCGCCATCATGGCCAAATACCGGCGGGCCTTTCCCCAGGTCCGGATCCGCCTTGAAACCGGTGATCCGGCAAAGGCCCTGACGACGCTTTTTAACCAGGATGCGGACCTGGTGATTGCGGCCCTTCCCGACGCCCTGCCGGAGGATCTGGTGTTTCAGGTCCTGTCCGAAACCCCCCTGGTGTTTATCGCCCCCCTGAATTATCCTGAAATCATTGTGGAAAGGGAAGGCCGGACAGACTGGGAAAGGACGCCCCTCATCATCCCGGACCGGGGCCTGAGCCGGGACCGCATCGACCAGTGGTTTGCCAGGGAAAATTTCATCCCCCATATATATTCCGAGGTGGCCGGCAACGAGGCCATCATTGTTATGGTAAGCCTCGGGTGCGGCCTGGGCCTGGTTCCCCGGATGGTGCTGGAAAAAAGTCCCTTCCTGGACCAGGTGCGGATTCTGGATGAAAGCCCGGAACTGCCGCCCTTTATCATCGCCCTCTGCACCCGGGAAAAAAATCTGACCAATCCAAGGGTCCAGGCCCTGTGGGAGATTGCCGGCAACCGATGATGACGCCCCTGCCCATCGAAGCCCATCTTCCGGAGATCCAAAAGGCCCTGGAAACAGAGCGATGCACCGTGGTTCAGGCCCCGCCCGGGGCCGGCAAGACCACCCGGGTACCCCTGGCCCTCTTATCCGAACCCTGGCTGAAAGGCAAAAAGATCATCCTGCTGGAGCCCCGGCGCCTGGCCGCCATCACCTGCGCCCGTCATATGGCCTCCCTCCTGGGAGAAAAGGTGGGGGAGACCGTGGGGTACCGGATCCGCCAGGACCGGAAGATCGGACCCAAAACCCGCATCGAGGTGGTCACCGAAGGGATTTTCACCCGGAAGATCCAGTCCGACCCCGGTCTTGAGGATACGGGCCTGGTGATTTTCGACGAATTCCATGAACGAAATATCCACAGCGATCTGGGTCTTGCCCTGTGCCTGGACACCTTTGAGGCCCTGAGAAACGATCTGCGAATCCTGGTCATGTCCGCCACCCTGGATATCAAAGAAGTCTCCGGCCTGATGAACCAGGCACCCACCATCGTTTCCAAGGGGAAAAGTTTTCCGGTGGAGACCGTTTATTGCCCTCCGGTCAACAAGCTGAAAAAGGCCGTCCCCATTGAAGCGGCCTGCGAGACCGCCATCGGCCGGGCCATTTCGGAAACCCGGGGGGATATCCTGGTGTTTCTGCCCGGCGCGGGTGAAATTTTAAGGCTGGCGTCCCGCCTTGAGGCGAGCCTGGGTCCAGGCTTCCGGGTCCTTCCCTTATACGGGGATTTGCCGGCCAGAGACCAGGCCCGGGTCTTTTCCGGTCCGGACCCGGCGGAACGGAAAATCGTCCTGGCCACTTCCATTGCCGAAACCTCCGTCACCATTGACGGCATCACCGTGGTGGTTGATTCGGGCCTCATGCGGGTGCCGAGGTTTTCCCCGGGAACCGGGATGACCCGTCTTGAAACCCTCCCCGTATCCAAAGCCTCGGCGGACCAGAGAAGGGGAAGGGCCGGCCGCACGGCTCCCGGAACCTGTTACCGCCTCTGGTCCGAATATGACCACGGCCTTTTAAAGCCCTTTACCCGGCCTGAAATTCTGAGTGTGGATCTGACGGCCCTGGCGTTGGAGCTTGCCGCCTGGGGGGTGAGTGATCCAGGGTCATTGAAATGGCCGGACCCGCCGGACCCGGCCGCCCATGAACAGGCCAAATCCCTTTTGAAGGACCTGGGCGCCCTGGATGAAGAAGGCCGGCTCACGGGCCACGGGAAGAAAATGGCGGGTTCGGGCCTTCACCCCAGGCTCGCCCACATGGTCCTCAAGGGGATGGAAAAGGGTGAAGCCCCCCTTGCCTGCCGCCTGGCCGCCTTTCTCAATGAGCGGGATTTTCTGAGCTTTGACCGCGGGGAAGCTGATCCGGATATGGGCCTGCGCCTCCTGCTCATGGAGGAGAGCCGGAAGGGAAAATCCCTTGAAAAAGGATGGACCATCCATGGCGGAGTTCTCAAGAGGATACTTGAATCCGAAAAAAAACTCCTGAAGGATTTTCATATTTCACCGGGCCGGACCCGGCTTGAAAGGGCGGGGGCCCTTCTGGCCCAGGCCTATCCCGACCGCATCGCAAAAAAAAGAAATGACCGGGTTCATACCTTTTTAACGGCTTCGGGAAAAGGGGCCTTTTTCACCGGCCCCAACAGTGTTTCCCTGCATGACTATATTGTGGCGGTCCATTTGGACGGCAACCCCCGCAATGCAAGGGTTTACCTTGCCGTCCCCTTTTCACGGGAGGGCCTGGAGGAGGTGTTTCATGACCGGTTGAAAACAGACCAGGCCCTTTTTTTTGATCAGAAAACCGGCTCGGTCAAGGCAATGGAACGGATTCTTTTCGGCGCCATTGTGGTGGACGAGCGCTGGGTCAAGGATATGGACCCGGATCAGGCCTGCCGGGTTCTGATGGAAGAAATCCAAAAGCGAGGCCTCTTCTGCCTGCCCTGGACCCAGAAGCTCAACAGTCTCAGGGACCGGGCCTGCTTTTTAAAAGCCTCGGGAATTTTCCCGGATCTCCCCGATGTTTCGGACCTGGTTCTTGAGCAAACCCTGGGAACCTGGCTGGCTCCCTTCCTCAGCGGAATTTTGTCCTTGAAGGAGCTGGAGCGCATGGACCTTGAGGCCGCTTTTTTGTCGCTCCTCTCCTGGGAAACCCAAAAAAAGATCGACACCCGGGCCCCCACCCATATCACCGTGCCCAGCGGGTCCAGGCTGCCCGTGATTTACCGGGGGGACCACGGCCTCCTGGAGAGCCCGGTGCTGGCTGTCCGGCTCCAGGAAATGTTCGGGTGCAGGACAACACCAAAAATTGCAGGCCGGGCCCTGACCCTCCATCTTTTGTCCCCTGCCGGGCGGCCCGTCCAGATCACAAAGGATCTGGAAAGCTTCTGGAAAAACGCCTATGCCGAGGTGAAAAAAGACCTCATGGGCCGGTATCCCAGGCATTTCTGGCCCGACGACCCCTTTCAGGCCCTTCCCACAAACCGGACGAAAAAAAAGAGGTCCTGATACAGGAGAAAGTTTTCTTGCCCTGTACCGTTAAACAGGTTAAAAAGATAAAAAAACAGAGAAAGGAACAAATGGAGGTTTTCAAAAAAAGCGGATCAATGGACATTAAATTCTGCACGGCCTGCGGATCTTTAACCGTCCAGAAAATTCCTTTTGAGGATGATCATGTCCGGGCCGTGTGTTCCGTCTGTGGCCTTGTCCATTATAATAATCCCAAAATGGTGGTGGGCTGTATCCCGGAATGGCAGGACAAGATTTTGCTTTGTAAAAGAAATATCGAACCCAGGAGCGGCAAATGGACCCTTCCGGCCGGATACCTTGAAAACGGTGAATCCGTCCAGGCGGGAGCCGTTCGGGAAACCCGGGAGGAGGCCCGGGCCGAGGTGAAAGTCATCAACCCCTATCGATTGTTCAACATCCTCTTTGTGGACCAGATTTATTTCATGTTCAGGGCGGCCATGACGTCGGATCAATTCGGACCCACGACGGAAAGCAGTGAGGTCCGGCTTTTTGATGAAAAAGACATCCCCTGGGACGAGATTGCCTTTGAGGTGATCCGGCAAACCCTTGAACATTATTTCGCAGACCGGAAAAAAGGACGCTATCCCTTCAGGATTTTTGATCTGGGTTAGGATTCAGGCCTATTTTGTCAGAGAATACCCCTTAAAATTTCAAATCGGTCAAAGGGGGGCATGATACAGGCCCCGGAAAACAATGATTTTGCAAGGTCCAGCATCTGCCGGGCCTGGTCTATCCCGGCCGCTATCGGGTCCTGGGCCGTCTCCATCTCTTTTCTCAGGTGTTCAGGAACCGCAATGCCGGCCACCTTGTCATGAAGAAAAACCGCATGCTTATAGGAGAGAAGGGGCAGGATGCCCATGACCACTGGGACGTTCAGGTGCTGTGTCGCGCGGCGGATGTTTCGGGCCGTGGTTTCATCATACACCGGCTGGGTCACGATGAACCGGCAGCCGGCCGCCACTTTTATCTCCAGGCGCTTGGCCTCATATTCCAGGCCGTTGACCTCGGGCCTGAAATCCAGGACCGCTCCGGTGACCAGACCCGAATCCCGGCCCAGGGAAATAAGGTCATAGACATTTAAATCCCCTACGGTGGAGGTTTTTTCTTCTGAATGGGCAGCCGAAGGATCTCCTGTTACGGCAATGACCGTATCGATTCCCAGGGCCTTGGCCCCCCAGAGTTCGCTCTGGAGCCCCAGACGGTTATGGTCCCGGACGGTGAAATGAAGGATGGCCCGCCGCCCGGTCGCCTTTTGAATCAGGTGGGCAAAGACCATGGCGCTCATCCTGGGTTTGGCCACAGGATTGGACGCCGTGCTGAAAGCATGAAAGTTCAGGCCGGCAAGGCCTTGAAGTTTTTCAAGAAGGGGTCCGGCATCATTGCCCTTGGGCGGCACCACCTCAATGGTGATGATAAATTCGCCGGAATTTGAAAAAAGGGGGGTCATAGTCATTCTCCATTTTAAAATAAGGGTTCGTCCCGGATTACGGCTCCAGGATGGCCCGGCAGATCTGGGCCGTCAGGAGTACCATATTGCGGATACTGCCCAGCTCGGCATATTCATCGAGCCGGTGGGTATTGGCACCCACAATGCCCATGCCGTCAATGGTGGGCGTACCGGAAAAGGAAGTATAATTGCCGTCGGAGCACCCGCCCGTGGAGATGGCCTCCATGGGCAGGCCCAGGGTTTTTCCGGTGGAGCGGACCAGGTCCCAGAGCCTTTGGGCGGCTTCTCCCGCCTCCATGGGCGGCCGGTCAATATGGCCCCGGACCCGGATGGTTGAGTCCTTAAAAAAAGGTTGAGCGCCCAGGGTATTGAAAAAGTCTTCCACCCGGCCTTTTTCTTCGGGCGTGGAAATCCGGATATCCACCGAAGCCTCGGCCAGGGCCGGGATGATATTGACCCTGTCCCCGCCGGACACCACCGTGACCTGGGCCGTGGTGCCCCTGTCGTTTTCATTGAGCCTGTTGATCCGGACAATCTGGTGGGCCAGTTCCACCACGGCATTGACGCCTTTTTCAGGGTCAGCCCCGGCATGGGCTTCCCGGCCTTTCACCGTGATATGGAAGGAGCCCCCGCCCTTTCGTTGCAGCACAAACCGGTATCCGGGCCGGCAGGGTTCATACACAAAGGTCCGGAGGCTTTTCTTTGCCGTTTCCATGATCCATTCTTTGGATGCCTGGGACCCGGTCTCCTCATCCCCGTTAAAGGCCACACAGAAGGAAAGGGAATCCAGAATGCCCTCCTGCTTCAGGGCTTCAAGGCTGTGAAGCACCACCAGAAGCCCTCCCTTCATGTCACAGACGCCGGGGCCGAAGGCTTTGTTGTCCCGGATGGAAAAGGGGCGTTTTTCAGCCTCCCCGGCTGGAAATACCGTGTCCATATGGCCCAGAAACATGACATCAAAGGGACCGCCTTTTTTGGGGTGCTCCGCATAGAGGCAGGGAACCCGATCCTCCCCAAGGAACAGAACCCGGGTGTTCAGGCCGAGGCTTTGGAACCGGATTTCAAAAAACCGGGCCATGGTTTCAATTCCGTGTTTATTGTCGCTGCTGGAATCGATATTGATGAGGGTCTGAAAATCGTTGAGAAATTGTTCGTGCCGGGAATCAATATAGGCTTTCATTTATACTCCGTTGTTGCGCTCGCATCAGGCTGAAATACCGTAAAAAAAATACATGATGGTCATGACCACGATGATGAATAATAAGGTGATGCCGGACCCGGCCCGGACATAGTCCGCGATCTTATATCCGCCGGGCCGCATGATCAGGGAGTTCACCTGGTTGGTGGGCAAAATAAAGGCATTGGAAGCGGCCAGGCCCACCAGAAGGGCCGCCATCCTTGGGTCGGCCCCGCATTGAAGGGCCATGTTCATGGCCAGGGGAATCATGAGAACCGTGGCCCCCACATTGGAAGTGACCAGGGTGAAAAAAGAGGTCAACAGGCCGATGAGCAGAAACAGGGTCAGGGGAGTCAGCAACCCTGTCATGAGATGGGCAAGGCTTGTTGAAAGGTAAAGCGCTGCCCCGGTTTTTTCAAAGGCAAGGCCAAAGGGGATGAGTCCCGCCAGGAGGAATACCGTCATCCAGTCCACCCCCCGGTAGGCTTCGTCCAGGGTCAGGACCCGGGTCAGGATCATGGTGATGGCACCGGTCAGAAGGGCAATGGGCAGATCCACCTTGAAGCCCAGAGCCAGGACCAGGGCCAGGGCAAAGCTTGCCGCGGCAAAGCCCGCTTTTTCAGGGTGAAGGATCTCATCTTTAATATGCTCGGTAAAGGCCAGGTCTTTTTTTTGCCGGATCAGGTGAAATTTTTCCCATTCCCCGAACAGGAGCAGGGCGTCTCCGGGTTGAATCTTTGTCTCGGAGATATCTTCAAAAAGAACCGTTCCCCTTTGGAAAAGCGCAAGGGGATTCACCTGGTACCGTTTCCGGAAATAGAGGGCGTGAAGGGTCTTGCCCACCAGTTCCGATCTGGGTGTGACAATGGCCTCCATGATCCCGGCATTGTCCGGGGACAGGATTTCACCCATATGGTTGAGCTCTTCCTGCAAATCCCATCCCAGGTCCCTTGTCAGTCGGTGGATATGGTCTTCGTTGCTGATGATGCCGAGGATATCTCCGGCTTCGATGATATCCGACCGTGAGGGCACATTGACCCTGTACCGGCTGTCATTGGCTCCCTTTTTGCAAATGCAGATGACGGTGGAATGATATTTGGGGCGGATGAACAGTTCATCCAGCCTCTTGACGGCAAACCCGGCAGGTACCCTCAGTTCATAGGCCTGGTGGATTTCCCGGCCATAGGTGCATTCCAGTTCCTTGTCCAGGAGGCAAAGCGTCTCATTTTTCAGGGAAACGGGCGGCAGGACGATTTTTTTCAACACCATGAAATACAGGATCGCCGTTGCCACAAGGCTCAGGCCGATGGGGGTGACACTGAACAGGCCGAAGGGTTCAAAGGGTTTGCCGCCCACAAGGTCATGGTTGTTGGACCAGAAGGCGGCCATGAGGTCATTCAGGAGAATGAGGGGGCTGGAGCCCACCAGGGTGACGCAGCCGCCGAGAACAACGCAATAGCCCATGGGGATAAGAACCCGCGACACCGGCACATTGACTTGGCGGCAGATCCGGTTGGTCACGGGAAGAAACAGGGCCGCCGCCCCGATATTCTGCATAAAGCTGGAGGTAAAGGCTGCCGAGGCGGAAATCAGGGCCATGATCCGGGTCTCGCTTTTACCGGCAACCCGGATGATGATCCGGGCCAGGTGGTTCATAACCCCGGTTTTATCCAGGCCCTCTCCGATAATCATCGTCGCAATGATGGCTACCACGGCGCTGGAACTCAGGCCCGAGATGGCCTCGGCCGGAGAAATCACCCCGGACAGCGGCAGAAGCACCATCATAAGAAGCCCCACCATATCCACCCGGACCAGGTCAAAAATGAAAACCAGGGTCACGCAGATGAGAAATCCGAAGACAATCATCATGTCCGGGGTCATGGGAATGGGGGTCATATTCTCCTCTGTTTTTTCTGTTTTTTTTTCTGACTTTATGTAAGAATACGGCAATAGTCAAGACACCTGTTAAGGATGACCCGTCCATGGACGGCAAAAACCAGGATTGTAACCCTCGATAAGGAAAACAGGATGAAAAAAATCAATGATATCCTTATGACGAAAGATCCCTTTGAAGAAATCCTCATGGGCAACGAGGCCGTTGTCCGGGCCATGGTGGAGACCGGGACCCGGGTGATCGCCTCCTATCCCGGCTCTCCGACCCCGGAGATCGCCGCGGCCATCCTGAGTATTCCCGAGGACCGGCGGCCCTTTTATTTTGAATTTTCCGTCAATGAAAAGGTCGCAACGGAAGTGGCCTTCGGCGCGGCCCTGAACGGGAACCTGTCCTGCGCCTTTTTCAAAAGCGTGGGCCTCAACGTGGCCCTGGACAGCTTTGTCCAGCTCAGCCTCATGACAATCACCGGCGGCATGGTGGTGGTGGTGGGCGATGATCCCGGCGCCAATTCCTCCCAGAACGAACAGGACAACCGGAATGTGTATCAGATGGCCAGGGTCGCGGTGCTGGAACCCGCCTCCCCCCAAGAGGCCTATGAATACTATAAACATGCCGCAGCCCTGGCGAAAAAGGAGCAGACCGTTGTCGTCCTGAGGCTCACCACCCATGTCTGCCATGCCCGGCAGAAAATCAGGTTCGGCGCCCGGTCGAAGCCGGTTCCCTATCAAACCGGCTTCAGCCGGGCCAATGGTCCCTATATCGCCCTGACCACCATGGCCCTGGACATGAAACGAAACGCCATTCAAAAGCTGAGGCGGGCCGGGCAATATATCCAACAGACGGGCCTGAACCGGGAAATTTCATCTCAAAACAGCAGGGGCAAGGGCATCATCACCTCGGGCCTGACCTTTCTGTCCATCCTGGATGTTCTGGAAGTGAGCCTATACCGTCCGGATATCCTGAAGCTCGGGGCCGTAAACCCCCTGGATGAGGAGAGGGTGCTTGCCTTTTTAAAGGCCCATGACGAAGTGCTGGTCCTGGAAGAACTGGATGATATCCTGGAACTGCGAGTCAAGGCCCTGGCATATGATCATGGATTAAAGACAAAATTAACGGGCAAAACCCGGGACGAAGATTTCGTGGGGGAATACACCCCGGACAAGACCCGGGAGAAGCTGGCCGCGGTCTGGCCGGATCTGGTGATCCCTTCTCCGGCATTGCCTGCCCTGTCCCTGGCCGTGCCGCCGAGACCGGCCCAGATGTGCCCCGGTTGCGGCCATAGAAGCGCCTTTTTCGCCATTAAAAAAGCCCTGGAAAAAGAAGATGTCACCGTGGCCGACATCGGCTGTCACACCCTGGGCTATATGCCGCCCTATGAGATGGGTGAGATTCTCCTGTGCATGGGGTCTTCCGCCGGCATGGCCTCTGGTCTGTCCCTGTTCAACCACCAGAAGCGGGTGGTGGCTTTTTTGGGAGATTCCACCTTTTTCCATGCCGGCCTCCCCGGCCTCATCAATACGATTTTCAACCGGCACAATATCACCCTCATCCTCATGGAAAACGGCACCACGGCCATGACCGGCCACCAGGACCATGCGGGCAGCGTCATCCCCGTTGAAAATCTTCTGAAAGGCCTCGGCGTTGAGAGCATTCTCTCCTGCGATACCTATAATCAGTCGAAATTGACGGAACTGGTCCGGACTTCCCTGGCCGTCAAGGGCATCAGCGTGGTCATCGCCAGGCACCCCTGTATGCTGAAATTCACCCGGCAGAAGAGAAAACAGCCGGGCTTTGTACAGACCCATGTGGATATTGATCAGGACATCTGCACCCAGACCCGTGACTGTGTGGAACGGTTCGGCTGCCCCACCTTTACCCGGAAACCCGACGGCACCGTCTTCACCCATCCGGATCTGTGCATCGGGGACGGATCATGCCGGCAGACCTGTCCCGAAAAGGCCATCGTCTTCGGCAAGGAGGCAAAATGAAATCCTTTAATATTTATATCATTGGTGTGGGCGGCCAGGGCATCGGCCTTTTGAGCCAGGCTCTCCTGAGAGGCATCGATCATGCGGGCATCCCGGCCCTTGCCGTGGATACCCACGGCCTTGCCCAGAGGGGGGGTATTGTGGTGTCACAGATCCGTTGCGGGGACCGGGTCCATTCTCCCCTCATCATGAGCCACAGCGCAGATCTGGTCCTGGGCATGGAAGTCCATGAAGTGGCCCGGGGGGCTTCCCTGGCCCTGAAAAAGGGCGGTACCCTGGTCTTCCCGGATGTATCCTGGCAACCGCTCCCTGTCAGGCTGGGCCGGAGCCCTGAAATTACAGCCGAAGAGGTCATCCAGGCGTGCACCGTCCTCGGAGCTGTTTCCATAAAACTGGAACTGGGCACGCTTCCCGATGCCCGTATGCAGAACATGGCCCTCCTGGGATCGGTCTCAAAAAACGCCCTCATCCCCGGCGTATCAAAACAGCATTATGAGGCGGCCCTGGACGATCTTCTGTCCGGCGACCTACTGAAAAAGAACCGGGCCGTGTTTGACGGTTTTGCGGCGTAAAAGGGGGATTCCATGAACAAAGAGATGGAGATGATCCGCCGGGTGTCGGGTCCTTATAATCTGAACACCTATGTGCTGGCCTGCAAAAAGACCCGGGAGGCCTTGATCATTGATCCGGGAGGCCCGGCAGAGGCCCTGGCGGCCCTGGTCAGAGAAAAGGGTCTGGTGCCCCTTTGGATACTCAATACCCACGGCCACGCCGACCAGGTTTTCTCCACCCCGTCCTTTAAACAGGACTTTGACATCCCTTCCTGCCTTCACGGGGCCGATGACGATTTTTTCAGGGACCCGGAAGTCCGGGAGAAAACAAGGCGGGCCGTGGGCCTTCCGCCCCCGTATCCGGCCGATGTCCGGCTGGCCCACAAGGATGAGATCCGGTTCGGAAAAATTTGTCTGACAGTGATCCATACACCGGGCCATACCCCCGGGTCCGTCTGCTTTTTATGCCAAGGCCGGCTCTTTACCGGCGATGCGGTTTTTGTGGGCGAGGCCGGCCGGACCGATCTTCCCGGAGGCGACCTGCCCCGGTTGATCGAGTCCATCCGGGTCCGGATTCTTCCCCTGGATAAAAAAACCATTATCCATCCCGGCCACCATCACGGCCAAGAATTTGAATCCACCCTTGAACGGGAAATGAAGGAAAACATCTATATCACGGATTTTATCCTGGAGCATTAGCCTATATTCATGGCTCATTTCTATTCAACGGCTAAAATATTTATTATTAATTAAAATTTCCGTTTTTATTCCGTATAAAAAATGATAGCGTTTTTTATTATTAAACGGTAAGTATGTGCATAAAAATTCCCCGGATGTTTTGTTGATCAAATCAGTCCCTTATTGAAATTGGATGATTTAACTTTGTGTAAGGTATAAAGCTGATAGAGAAATCACATGGACGTATTCTTAGCCAGGCAACCGGTTTTTACATCTGAAAAACAACTATTCGGCTATGAGCTTTTATTCAGGCTTGGCGTGGAAAATTATTTTCCGGAGAGTGTTGATGGAAACACGGCCACTTCAAATTTACTTTCTAATATTTTTTTTCCCTTTGATTTTAAAGCGATTTTATGTGGAAAACCCGGGTTAATCAATTTTACGGCAAATATGATTCTTCAGAGAATGCCGTTGTTGCTTCCCAAAGAACATTTCATTATTGAGGTTTTAGAAGATGTTGAACCGGATGAGGCACTGATCTCGTCTCTTTCTGTTTTAAACAAAAAGGGATTTACCATCGCACTGGATGATTTTGTCTATCATCAAAAATTACGGCCCATGATCGAACTCAGCCATATTATCAAATTTGATATTCAGGCAACCCCATTGAAATCCCTTGATGTGATATTGCAGATGATGAGGTCGGATTATAAAATTCGCTTTTTAGCGGAAAAAGTTGAAACCTATGCCGAATTTGAGCAGGCAAAGGAAATGGGGTTTGATTTATTTCAGGGATATTTTTTTTCAAAACCTGAGGTCTTGTCAACAAAAGGCATTTCGGCAGGCCAGGCAACAAAACTGGCCCTTGTTAATGAGGTGGCAAAAAAAGAATTAAATCTAAAAAGAATTGAAGACCTTATCAAAAAAGATGTCTCAATATCGTTTAAGCTTTTAAGATTTATCAATTCCGCATATTTTAAAAGGCGCAATTCAATCAATACCATTAAAGATGCAATAATATATATTGGAACGGAAGAACTGAAACGATTTATTAATATTGTGGCGATATCTGATATAGGCGCGCAAAAACCCAACGAACTGATTCGCGCTTCAATCGTTCGCGCCGGAATGTGTGAAAGATTCGGAGGGGTTTTAAAGACAAGCTTTTCAACGGATGAATTATTTACACTTGGCCTGTTTTCATTTATTGATGCCATGTTAGACTGTAGAATGGAAGATATTCTCAGTCAAATAGCTTTTTCGGAAAAAATGAAATCAGCGTTACTTGGCAAAGAAAAAGAGTTCAAAATGATCCTAAGCTTTGTTGAAGGCTTTGAAAAGGGAGACTGGCAGAATAGAATTTTTGGTTTTTTATCCGGTAAATCAATTGAGGCAAAACTTCCTTTTTTCTATATGGAGTCCATAAGAATGGCGGATTCGTTTTTTCAAATCGGCTAAAAAAAGCCATTTATTCTCTATTGTTGCAGATCAAAAAATATAAGGCTATATGTAACCATCATGCCACTGCCATATACACCCATTGATGAAGATTCAAACAACGCATTATATTCCGGGGATCTGGCCTTTTTATCCCGGACGGCGGCAGAGCTTTTTGATCTGTCTTTGGAACAGGATATTTATGAGGTTATCGGCACCCGCTTGAAAGAGATGGTGGGCGAGGCCTTTGTCATCATCAATGAATATGACGACAATACCCGGCTTTTTCGCACCAGAGCCCTGAAAGGGTTGGGGGGCTTTGCCGGAACCGTCGTCAAACTGCTGAACCGGAACCCGGAAGACATGGCCGTGGTTCTCGATGATCCTGAAGCCTTGGAGGTGCTGTTGACCGGAAAAATGGCCAGGGGCCCTGCCGGGCTTTACGAACTCAGCTTTAAAACCATTCCCCGGCTCGTCTGTCAAACCATTGAAGCCCTGCTCCATATCGGAACGATCTATGTCATGGGCTTTGCCCGGCAGGGAGAGCTCCTGGGAGATGCCGTCATCATCTGCCGCCGGGGGGAGAACGAAACCCGGGTCGCACAGCAAACCCTTTTCATTGAAACCTTTATCAACCAGGCCGCCCTTGCCCTGCACCGGAAACAGGCGGAAGAGGACCTGAGAAAAAGCGAGGAAACCCACCGGAAATTCATCGAGCACGCTCCCTTTGGAATGTATACGACCAATTTAAAGGGTGAATTTACCTATCTGAACAAAAAGCTGGAGAACCTTACAGGGTATAAAAGAGAGGACTGGCTCCATAAACCCTACCATTCCCTTGTCCATCCGGATGATCTGGATTTTGTCCAAGAGAAAATCAGGCGCCGTCTCAACGGGAAAATCGGCACGGATTCCTATGAGATCAGAATTTTCAATGCCAAAAATGAAATCCGATGGATCAGGATCAGTTCCGAGTCCATTTTTGAAGACACAAAAGAGGGAAAAAAACTGGCCGGTATGCAGGCCTTTGTTGAAGATGTTACAAAGATAAGGCGCTCGGAAGATATTACCAGGACCCTGTTTGCCATTTCAAATGCCGTGACGGCAACCAACAATCTGGCCGATCTGTATCAGCAGATCCACCAATTGCTGGGCAAGGTCTTTGATGTCACGAATTTTTTTATCGTCATTGTTGATACCAAGAAACACACCCTTCATTTTCCTTATTGTGTGGATACCATGGATAAGGATTTTTCTTCCATTGACAATTTTGATGAAAATGGATCCTTGAGCGGCCTGGTGGTATCCCGGCAAAAACCCATTCTCCTAAAAAAGAAAGAGCTTGAACAGAGGGCGGCGCAAAACGGCGTCTGGGGTCCGGTGCCCCTGATCTGGATGGGGGTTCCCCTGATGATCAGGGATGAGGTCATCGGGGTCATCGCAGTGCAGAGCTATACCGATGCCGGTTTATACGATGAGCAGGATTTGCAGGTCCTGGCCTCTGTTTCCGGTCAGGTGGCCATTGCCATCGAGCGGAAACAGGTGGAAGAGGCCCTGAGAAAAAGCGAGGCCCTTTTCAAGTTGATAACCGAGAATACCAGCGCCCTGGTTTCCATCCATGACTCCAACGGCGATTACCTTTTTGCCAGCCCGTCCCATGAGCAGTTGGGGTTCCGGCCCGAAGAACTCATCGGCAAGTCCGGTTTTGCCATGATGGAAGAAGAGGATATCGGGCCGTTGCTCGCGCACCTGGAGAAAGCCCGGAAAAATGAAATATCAGCGGCTTTTCTGGATTACAGGCTCAGGGATAAAAACGGCAGCATCCATTATTTCCGAGGCTCATTTGATGCGGTAACCAGGCCGGACGGGTCCCTGGAAAGAATTGTCTGTGTGGGAGAAGACATCACGGAACTGCGTAAGGCCCAGGCAGAAAAAGTGGACGCCCTGGCCCTGGCCGCGGAAACTGAAAAGCTGGCCCTGGTGGGCCAGATCGCCGGAAAAATGGCCCATGATTTTAATAATATCCTGGGCGTGGTCATGGGAAATGCCGAGCTGGCCCTCATGGACTGCCCCCATGAAAATACAAGAAAAACACTGGAGCTGATTTTTGAGCAGACCCTTCGGGGAAAAAACCTGACCAAAAACCTGGTGGCCTTTGCCAGGGATCAGGAACCCAGGCAGGAATTCTTCCGGATGGATGAGAAGATGGAGCTGGTCATGGCGCTCTTGAAAAAGGATCTGGAAGGGATCCGGTTGATCCGGGAGTATGGTAGCGGCATCCCAGAAATACTGGCTGATCCGGGCATGGTGGAGCATGCCGTTGTCAACCTGATTCAGAATTCGATCCATGCCGTCAGCCTTGCGGAACATCCTGAAATCATCGTCCGCACCTATTATCAGGAGGAATGCGTTGTTTTGGAGATTGAAGATAACGGTTGCGGCATTCCTTCCGGCTCGCTCAAGGAGATTTTTGAGCCTTCCTTTACCCTTAAGGGCAGCAAAGATACCGCCGGGATGTATAAAACCGGCATCAAGGGCACCGGCTACGGCATGTCCAATGTGAAAAAATACGTGGACCAGCACAAGGGCCGGATTTCGGTCCATTCCGAATTGAAAAAAGGGACAAGGGTGGCGGTTTCCCTGCCGGTCATCAAAAAAGACTTGACCGATGAAGAAATCCAGGAAATTAAAAAAGAAAATATCTGTTGCAGAAAATATATTCTGCTGGTTGAAGACGAACAGGCCATCTCCGATATCCAGCGCCGTATATTGACCCAGGAGCCCCTGCACCACCGGGTGGATATTGCCGCAGGCGCGCAGGCGGCCGTTGATTTAGTCAACATGAATCCCTATGATCTTATCAGCCTGGATTATATTTTGCCGGGCGAACTCACCGGCATGGATGTGTATCACCATATCCGGAGTAAAAATAAAACCGTTCCCGTCCTTTTCATTTCCGGCAATATCGAATTTCTCGAATCCATTAAAGACTTGAAACAAAGAGACCCTTATATGGATCATCTGTCAAAGCCCTGCAAACACCTGGATTATATCGGCAGCATCCATAAGCTCTTGGCCGGTTTGCCGACGTGAGCGTTATCCGGCCCCGTATTGTTCCAGATAGGCATTGATCTTGGACAGCATGCGATCATCCAGGATGATCCTCCCGTTGATCCGCCGGTTGTGGAGCCGGGTTTTGATGTCCGTGATGGTGACGATGGCGTGGATGGGGATGCCCAGAGTTTTTTCAACCTCTTTTAGGGCGTTCGCATCGGTCTTGCCTTTTTCTTCCCGGTTGACGCTGATGATGATGCCCGAGACCCTGGGGTTGCCGCAGGATTTCAGGACCTCCAGGGATTCCCGGATGGCCTTTCCCGAGGTGATGACGTCATCCACCAGGATGAGGCGGGATTCGGCCGTCAGGGGCATGCCCACCACTACGCTTTTGTCGGCATAGGTTTTGGCCTCTTTCCGGTTAAAGACATAGCCCTTGTCCAGGCCCAGGTCGGCCAGGGCCGAAGCCGCCGAGATGCAGAGGGGAATGCCTTTATAGGCCGGGCCATAGATCCCGTCAAACCTATCGGAAAAATGTTCCTGAATGGCCCTGGCATAGAATCCGCCCAGCCGCTTGATTTTCAGGCCGGTGTCAAACATGCCGGTATTGATGAAATAGGGGGCCAAGCGGCCGCTTTTCAGTTCAAATTCCCCGAATCTTAAGGCATTGCATTCCACAAGAAATTCAATAAATTCTTCTTTATAGGTCATGGGAGTCCTTATCTTATCGTCCTTTCTTAGCACTTTTATTTCATCGTCCTTATCTTATCATCGGGGGTTACCGGCAGCGCCAGGAAAAATACAGGGAAAGATCCACTTCCCTGCCTGATTTTAAGAGAGCCTTTTTATTAAAATCCTTCATTTCCCTCAGGGCCTCGGAGCCGAATACCGGCCCGTCCTTGCAGACCACCTGTTTGCCGCAGACGCAGGCCCCGCAGACCCCGAATCCGCACCGCATATAGCGTTCCAGGGAGACCTGACAGGGGATGCCGTGGGTTTCGCAGAGCTGAAACACCTTGTACATCATAATTTCCGGGCCGCAGGCATAGACCATGTCCAGGGAGCCTCCGTCTGTGATCCGCCGTTCCAGGAGGTCTGTGACCAGCCCCTTGTGGCCGAGGCTGCCGTCATCGGTGCAGATTTCCCGGGCAAGGGCAAAGCGGTCCGGAAAAAGGATAGCATCCTTGGACCGGGCCCCGTGGATCAGGGTGGTGTCGCCGGGAAGCTGCTCCACCAGGGTGGCCAGGGGGGCCATGCCGCAGCCGCCGGCCACCACGGCAGATCTCTGGCTGAACTGAATATCAAACCCGTTGCCAAAGGGGCCCCGGATGCCCACCAGGTCTCCCTTTGTAAGGGCGATGGCCTTTCTGGAAAAAACGCCCTTGGCCTCGATGGTGATGCCGAACCGGTGTGGGCCATGATGGGAAATGGTATAGGGCTTTTCATCCAGCCCCGGAATCCAGACCATGACGAACTGCCCCGGCCTGAAGGCCAGGCTGTGGTCAAAGAACAGGGTGGCGTAGTCCGGGGCCTCTCTTTTGTTTTCCGTCACCCGGAGCATGAGGGGTTTCTGGTCCATAACGGGTTTTGTCATCATTCGCCTTCCTTGTGGGCCGCCCCTTTGATATCCGCCAGGGTCAGGTTGCGCTGGGAAAGCCAGGCCTCCATTTCATCGGCAATCTTCTGAAAGACCTCAATGCCCCGGTACCGGACCGCCGTGCCGATTCCCACCAGCTCGGCCCCGGCCATGACCATTTCTATGGCGTCTTCCCCGGTGGTGATGCCGCCCAGGCCGATGACGGGAATGGAAACGGCCTTGTAAATATCAAATACGCACCGGACCGCTATGGGTTTGATCATGGGCCCGGACAGGCCTCCCTTTTTAAAGGCCAGGACAGGCCTTTTGGATTCAATGTCAATGACCATGCCCGGCCCCACGGTATTGATGGCGCAGATGGCGTCGGCCCCGGCATCCTCGCAGGTTCTGGCAATATCGGCAATGTCCGGGGCCTGGGGGGTGAGTTTGACAATGAGGGGAACCGAGATGGCCTTTTTCACGGCAGAGACCACAGCCCTGGAAGAGTCCCGGTTGATGCCGAAGATCATGCCGTGCTGTTCGGAATTGGGGCAGGAGATATTGATTTCAATGAAATCCGGTTTTTTTGAGGACACATATTCGGCCACCCGCCGGTATTCATCCACGGAACCGCCATAGATGCTCGCAATGATGGGGAAATCCCGGTGTTCCAGTTCGGCCCATTCGTTTTCCATGTTGAGATATCCGGGGGAGGGCAGGCCCACGGCATTGATGAGGCCGCAGCCCAGATCGATGACCGTGGGGTTGTTATGCCCGTCTCTGGGTTCAGGGCCGATGGATTTCAGGGTCACCAGGCCGCAGCCGGCTTCATGGACCCGCTCAAGGATGTCCTTGCTGTTTCCCAGGATACCTGAAGCCAGGACCGTGGGGTTTTTCAATGTTCTGTGCAGAAACCGGATGCCCATGTGTTTTAACCGTTCCCAAAAATTATACGCTGGCATTTATTAACACATTATGACAAGCTGAAACAATACGAATTTTAAAATCCAACCATGAGGAGATTCCATCCATGAACATTCAACACCTCCATCTCATATATTTCAGCCCGACCCGCACCACCCGCCACATCCTCGAAGAAATCGCCAAAGGAATGGGCTGGGAAGCCGCAACCGTCACCGACATTACACAACCTGAGATCCGGAGCCAAAAACCGCCGGTATTCGGGAACGATCTGGTGCTCCTGGGCGCCCCGGTTTACAGCGGGCGGCTGCCCAAGGATGCAGCCCGGTATTTTTCTGAACTCACGGCCCGGGGAGCCCTGGCCGTTCCCGTGGTCCTATACGGAAACCGGGCCTATGAGGACGCCCTCCTGGAATTAAAGAACACGGCCGAAGCCTGCGGGTTTGCGTCCCTGGCCGCCGGGGCCTTTATCGGCGAGCATTCTTTTTCCGGCAAGGACTATATCATTGCCCCAAACCGGCCGGACAAGGAAGATTTGGCCAAGGCCTTTGCCTTTGGCCAAAAGATTGCCGGACTGCTGGAAAGCATTCAATCTCCCATGGACATCGGCCCCTTGACCGTTCCGGGTCAGTTTCCCTATAAAGAGGCCGTCGCCCGTGGCCCCATGGATTTCATCCAGGTCACGGAGGATTGTGACGGCTGCGGGGTCTGCCTCCCGGCCTGCCCTGCAACTGCCATTGATGAGGCAAATCGGTACGCCACCCGGCCTGAGCGCTGCATGTATTGCTGCGCCTGTATCAAGGCCTGTCCCCAGGGTGCCAGGATTATGAAAGAAGGCCCCTTGAAAGGCATTGCCAAAATGCTGAGCGAGAGCTTCTCTGCCAGAAAGGAACCGGAAACCTTTTTTGCAGGCTGATAGGCGCAGATGAGGGGTTATTTTTTTTCAGATTCAAATCAGAGATTTGAGGAAAAAGGTCTTTAAAGTTTAATATGGAAATTCTGGTTTTATATTCATACATTTAATAGAAGGTTGGCGCAATAATGGAATCACCCCCCTTTACAACCATAATTTGTCTTGATACAAGGTTAGTCAAAAATTCATTAATAGCAGCAATTGGGTAACATTCGGAGGTGAATGGAAGAGGAGACTGAAAATATCTATTAATATTTTTGGGGAATATTTTTGCATTTAGGCGATAAATTGGTGCTTCTACCGGAGATAGCTGTTTGATTGAAAAACTATCGACATTAGTCTATGAGAATCGCGAACAGCAGGTTTGCTGGCAGGGGTATAATCTGCTGGATAATGCTGCTTTTGATTCCTTCATGACAAAAGATGTAGCTGCGCGTTTAAATGACGAAGAAGGTTCTATCGAGTTTAAATCACACTTGCGAAGTCTCACCTTGACTGGATTTGGTAAGGTAAGTCTTGAAGCTGTATTAGATGCTGATATCCCAGAAGAACGTGATTGGGCTGTAGGAGAAGCTTTTGCAGAAGCATGGTTAAGTGAAGAATATAAGATCATTTGGCCATGGAATATGGAGAGAGACAAACGGAATGCAAACGCCAGCCTGCCTGGGGCCGATCTGATAGGATTCATTGCCAATGGGATTGAATCAAGATTGGTATTAGGGGAAGTAAAGTCATCAACTGAAAAAAAATATCCGCCACAAGTAATGTCTGGTAGAAGTGGGCATATAGGACATCAAATTGATAACTTGGCGAATAATCTCGGTACAATAACTCAACTTCTAAAATGGTTGTGCCCCCGCTGCAAGAACACTGATCTTGAAACAATTTATACTGATTCGCTCACCCTCTATTTTAACTCTGGAAACAAAGCAGTGTCCCTTTTTGGTGTATTGATTCGTGAGACAAACTTTAATGAACTTGATCTAAAAAACCGTGGAAAAATTTTAGGTCGTTCTCTGAGTGCCCCAACCTCTTGTCATCTGGTTGCGTTGTATCTGCCCTGCAAAATTGCCGCACTTCCTGAAAAAGTGAAAGGAGGTACAGCATCATGAATCACTGGCTATTAGACAATATTGGTTCTTCTCGTCTTGAGGCACTGAAACAAGCGGAACGAGTTCTGGTTTATCGTGAGTTGCTGCACCATGCAATTGAAATTGACTTTGGGATGATTCAAAGAACAGCGGAAGCTTTAGAAATAGCGACACTTGATTTGCTTCTTGAGCGGCTTCAAGAAACTGAAGATAAAAGAAATACTCTCAAACAAACTGCCGCAGATGCATTTCGGCTTTACCGTGTTTTGCCAAGGAATAATAATCCAATAGTCGATGGATTGCAATTATTGCGAATGAGTGCGCTTGCCTTACTTGGTGATATGGGCGCAGATGCCGCTCGCCTATTGCGTGAAATAGACTGGCCGCAATTACCTGTGAAATCTTCGAACTGGCATGACCGCACTTGGGCGGTGATTCTTGAAATATGGCTTAGGCTAATCCGGAAACAAGGCTGGACTGACCGTGATGCTGTCTTGGAAAGTATTGCAAATTTACGGAGCGCCCAACAGGAATTTGAAGAGCAATATCTGAAAGGAAAAAGAGGCGTCTCCGCTAGGTCAACTGCTCTTGAACTAATTGGACTGTATCATTTGGCTAAAGCGGCCGAACTCTTTGCACATTTTATCACCGATGGCGTGGTTGAAGGTAATTATCAAATCCATCAACTGCTGGAAACACATTTTGACAGAGTGCTTGCTGTCTGCCAAACAACACAGTTGCTGGAATTGGAACCGTTAACCCGTTTGCTATCGGCTTGTGCTTCACAGATGGTGGAAAATTCCATTTGGACTGTTACTCGGGCCGTAAATTCACGCGTAACGAAGTTCGTACGAAGCCTTGTGGATAAGGGCCGCGGCGATCGTGCCATATTTGATGTATTGCCGCCTCAGCGCCGCACACTGGCAGAAAAAGGCTTGTTGGGCTCCAGCCGCCGTGCTGTGGTTATCAGCCTGCCGACCTCAAGCGGCAAAACGCTAATCGCACAATTCAGGATTTTACAGGCATTAAATCAGTTTGACCATGAACAAGGTTGGGTGGCCTATCTTGCTCCGACACGGACTTTGGTCAATCAAATTGCCCGCCAATTGCGTCGTGATTTTGCTCCATTGGATATTCAAGTGGAACAGGTCAGCCCTGCTCTTGAAGTTGACAATATAGAGATGGGGCTATTGCAGGAGCACGATAAGAATCAAGCTTTTCGTGTTTTGGTGACCACTCCCGAAAAGTTGGATTTAATGTTGCGTCAGGGCTGGGAAGAAAAAATCGGCAGACCATTAACCCTGGTGGTTGTCGATGAGGCACATAATATCCAAGATATTCGTAGAGGGCTAAAACTTGAACTTCTGCTTTCAACCATTAACAAAGAGTGTCAGCTTGCACAGTTTTTATTGCTTACCCCATTTATCGATAATGCTCGTGAAGTTGCTCGCTGGCTAGGCGGCACAAATTCGGAAGACGTAAGTCTATCAGTTGACTGGCAACCAAATGATCGTGTCATCGGTATCGTTCAGGCTGAAAAGGTTAAAGCTTTGAGTAAAGGAAGCTTTGATTATCGTTTGAGCCTTGAAACCATCCATACGACCCGGAAAACAATGTCGGTAGACGAACTTCTTTTTTTCCCGAAATCGGAAGAGATTGCTAAAACATACAGTAAAGTATCAAAGCAGAGTACATTGGCAGCGGTAACGGCACAGAAACTATTGGACCGAGGGCCGGTTATTGTCATAAACTCCAGCCCGTCAGAGGTCTGGAGCTTGGCTAATAAATTCAAAATCGAGAGAAACAGAAATGATAGTATTTCAGAAAATATCCGTCTTGTTCAGGATTTTCTGAAACTTGAATTTGGTCAAAGCTTTCCATTAGTGGAACTTCTTGATTATGGAGTCGGTGTCCATCATGCGGGACTTTCTGATGACGTTCGCTCCCTGATGGAATGGTTGTTTGAAGAAAATGAACTGAAGTTTCTGGTAGCCACTACCACCATTGCGCAAGGTGTGAATTTTCCGGTTACCGGTGTGGTCATGGCTTCACATCAGTACCGCTTGCCTAAGCCACCATTTAGGGAAATCATGCCACCGGAAGATTTTTGGAATATCGCCGGACGAGCAGGACGCATCGGTCAAGGAAGTCTCGGGGTTGTTGCACTTGTAGCTGATAGCAATGGAAAAGCTGAAACGCTTAAAAAATTTATTAATAATCAATCCGGTGATCTAAACTCTGCGCTTTTGCAATTAGCAATAGAAGCTGGTGATCTCATGACCGACCTTGGTGACATTGTTTATCGAAAGCCTGAATGGTCGAGTTTTCTTCAGTATCTGGCACACACCTATCGCCAGATGGGCAAACCGGAAACATTTGTAGAACAGGTAGAACAGGTTTTACGTGGTACGCTGGGATTTGAAAAACTTCGCACCCATAATTCAAAGTTAGCAAATAAACTCTTGAGTGGCATACATACATACACAGATTACCTAAAACGTCCTAAGCAACCTCTTAAATTAGTGGACAGTACCGGATTCTCACTACAGAGCATCAACGCTGTGCTTGTGCTATCCAAAAAAGAAAATATCAATAAGTCGTCTTGGGATTCAGAGAGTCTGTTCTCGAATAGAAGCAACAAACTTGAAGATATGATGGGCATCCTACTTCGTGTTCCTGAACTTAGGGAGAACCTTCAAGCAGCCACAGGTGGTAAATCTCCTGATGGTAACAAGCTTGCACTCATCATAAAAGATTGGGTGAACGGAGAGTCAATAGCTGAGATTGCCAGACTCTATTTTGATGACAATATGACCGAATGCGGACGGAATTTATTTGGGAAATTAACACAAACTGCCTCTTGGGGTCTGGGCGCATTATTATCCATTACAGCAGGAGATTTGCCGGATGAAGAATATAAAAAATTGAGCAATTTACCTTCTCGGGCGTTTTACGGGGTTAACAATGATTCTGCCATCGTGTTGAGACTCTTAGGTATCCCAAGATCCGCTTCAATATCCTTAGCAAATTCAATGATTGATATTCTTAAGCAACCGTTACCGCAAGTTAGAAATTCTCTTCGAAGCCTCCCTGATCAAAAATGGACTGAGGCACTTGGAGAGAATGCAATGATTTATAAAAAGATCTGGCACATATTAGAGGGTATGTAGCTTTTATTAATGAAGATTCCGCATAAATATTTGGGGAGGATTGTGAATTCAGGAGAACATTATCCGTATGTACTCGAACTATCTAACACTATTGATCATAAAGAAGATTCTACAATCCCCATCTATCCTTCTCAGTCTGGTTTTGATTTTCGCTTGTTTTTTTTGTAAGGTCATATCATTATAGAGACCACATTGATTCTTTCCAAATGGCATAAAATTTGCTGTTGCATTAATTAAAAGCCGACCTTGCTTGGCTTTTAATTAATGCATGGAAAAGAGTCACAGCCCTATGAATTTAATTCATCAGATACCTCAGCATAAAAAAGGCAGAGCCCCATGGGACCTAAAACACTGCAACAGCGCATCATCATTTTTATTCTGATACCTGTGTTTTTTATTTTAGCCGGAATGGGATGGATCAGTTATTTATATACCCGCAATGCCATCATAAAACAATGGAGCGAAACCGCCATTGCAAAACTTCAAAAATCAGCCCATATGATCGACATGCGGCTCGGCAAACCCAAAGATTTGCTTCTGATGTTAAAAGACAGCTATGGCCAGGATCAGAGCCTCATGATTCAAACTTTTATTATCGAGCAATTACGAAAAACGGAAGGGGTTGTTGAAGTCAATCATAAATTAATTGAAAATTTCAATATGCAACCAAATCCTCCAGGAATGCATGGAATGGCTCAGAACAATTCCATGCACGCTGATCGGATGGAAAATTTTCAATTGTCATTGCCCCGGTATAATACGGCGCTCAGTGGAGAAACCATATCTTTATCAACGGATTTCATTGATGAAAATGGCAAAAAGTCAGGACAGATAGAAGTGGTCATCTCTTTCCAGGATCTGATCGAGCAGATCAGCAAAACAACCTGGTGGAAGAGTGAAAAGGCTTTTCTCATTGATAATGAAGGGAATATTCTCATCGGAACCCAGTTGTCAGGAGGTGCCGATGATCCTGAAAGACCCGTCAAATTCGGCCAGGCAGATCCTTTGGAAAAAGAAACGATGGCGGCATTAAAACAAAATCCTTTCGGCACCCTCTTTGGGCCCGGTCATCCGCCGGATGAGATCAGCGGGTACTATCATCTGAATGAAGCGCCGTGGAGCCTTGTGCTCATTTCTCCAGGCCAGCGGGTATTAAAGTCTATTTTAAATTTCCGGTTATATTATTTTGGTGTTGGGTTTCTGTCTATTCTTGGTGTCATCCTGTTTATTCGTGTGTCGATATCCGGCACAACCGCGGCCATCAAAAAAGTGTCCGAAGCTGCGAATGACCTTGCCAATGGGTTTTTTACGGAACCGCTTCCGATTCTTTCAGGGGATGAGGTCGGTATGTTGACTGACAATTTTAATAAAATGACAAAGCAGCTAAAAGAAAGAATGGAGCTGAAAGAAGCGATAAATCTGGCCATGGAAGTGCAGCAGAGTCTGTTGCCGCCTGCTCATTTTTCATACGGGAATATTGAAATCAGCGGTTGTTCCGTCTATTGTGATGAGACCGGCGGGGACTATTTTGATATCATCGAGTTTCCGGAGGACCAGGGAAAAATCTGTGTGGCTGTTGGCGATGTTGTCGGCCATGGCATTGGAGCCGCTCTTTTGATGGCAACCACCCGGGCGCTATTGCGGAGCAGGGTCACGCAAAAAGGCTCTCTGTCCCAGATCATGAATGATGTCAATCGGTTGCTTTGCATGGATGTCCGGGACACGGGCCGTTTTGTGACATTATTTCTCTTAATGGTGGATGTAAAAAAAGGTGAGGTCCAATGGGTTCGCGCCGGCCATGAACCTGCGATGATGTATCATCCGGAACAGGGTAGAATTATAGAACTCAAAGGTGAGGGAATCGTTCTGGGTTTAGACAAAGGCTGGGATTATACTCAATCTGCTCATGGTCCTGTTCCTGAAGGAACCGTAATTTTAATCGGCACCGACGGTGCCTGGGAGGTTGAAAACGACTCCGGGAAAAGGCTGGGGAAAAAAAGAGTGGAAGAAGTCCTTCAACAATCGGTTTCTCTTTCGCCGGCAAAAATTGTAGAATCAATTGTCTCTGAAACCAGACAATTCCGCGGTGAGGTGCACCAGAAGGATGACATCACTCTCTTGGCCCTGAAATTTCGGGAGAGGGTGCCTCAAGATAATAGATGAAGCCTTGTCCGGACTTTTGGTGATCACCTTCATTATCAGAATAGTCTACACTGACCTGAAGAATAGTCTACAATTTTTATCCATCCTTCGCCGCCCTGATTTTGATTTTCCCTTGTTTCTTTTGTAAATTCATACCATTATGGGGTTGATCGCATTTTTTCTCCCAATGGCATAAAATTTGATTGTATCTGAGTTAAAAGCCGGCCATTTTTGGCTTTTTATGAACTTAACATAAGGATTCACGGCCATGAATGTAACCTGTTCCCTGTCCGGATTTTTGAAAGCCCTTGTTTTGCTGTTGCTTATGATTTATCCCTGTCCGGCTTTTCCCGGTGAAAAGCCCCTGGACCTGCTTGAACAGCGCCTTAAAACCGGACCCGGCCTTCCGGACCTCGTGGCCTATGCCTATGAAGCCAGCCCCATGATCCAGGCGGGGCGGGCTGCCTGGCAGGCAACCCTGGAACGCTACCGGGTGGATACGGCCTATCCCGACCCCATGCTTCTGGTGACCTATTGGCCTCAGTCCATGGCCGACGATCTGGAACCGCAGAAATACGAGGTCATGCTTTCCCAGACCCTCCCTTTTCCCGGAAAGCTTTCCGCCGCAGGTGAGGCTACCAAGGCTGAAGCCGCCGTCAACCGCCTGGACCTGGACCGGTCCATCCGGGAGGTCGTAACCGCTATCCGGGAATCCTTTCACGAACTCGCTTATATCCGTGAAGCCTTAAGAATTGCGAAAAACAACCAGGCCCTTCTGGAACAGATCCGGGCCATCAGCGAAACCGCCTATGCCGGGAACCGGTCCGCCCTCATCGATGTCATGAAGGCCCAGTCCCAGTCGGCCCAGAGCGGCTATGACGAACTTCTGCTGAAGGAACTGGAGCATACGGAAACCACAAGGCTCAACAGCCTGCTGAACCGGGAAAAGGATGCGGACCTGGGACCCCTGGTCAATGAATTCCAAAAAACGGTGGTGTTTTCTTTGGATGATATTTTTACCCTGGCGGAAAAAAATCGTGAAGAAATCCGGATGGCAGGGGAAGAGGTCAGAAAGGCAGAGGCAGAAGCCAGGGTGGCCCGGTTTGAAACCCTGCCGGAATTCACCCTGGGCCTGCTCTATGAAGAGGCCATAGAACAGGACATGGCGAGAACAATCCGGGATGAACGCTACGGGGTCCAGTTCGGCATGAGCCTGCCCATCCGGCTGGAGAAAAATTCCGGTCGGACCGGGGCGGCAAAGGCAAGGGTGGAAAAAGCCAAGGCCCTGGCAGCCAATGCGGTCAATGAAACCCGGTCCCTGGTCCGGGAAAATTATTTTCGCCTGCAGAATGCCGAGCGCCTGGTTTCCCTGTACCGGGATAAACTGGTGCCCGAGGCGGCCAAATCCGTGGAAACAGCCAATGTCTGGAACCGCCAGGGACAGGGCAGCATCACCGATTATCTGGAGACCCAGTCGGTCTGGTATAATTTCCAATTGGCCCTGGCCAGGGCCGGGGCCGATTACGGCAAATACCTGGCCCGGCTGGAGGGGCTGGCCGGGCAGAACCTGACGGTCAGGGATGCGCCTCAGACCAAGGAGCAGCCATGAAAAGCACAGTTAAGTTTATCCTCGGTATATCTGCCACGCTGCTCGGTGCCTGCACCGGACACCGGGATGTGGTAAAGGAAATGGAGGCCTACAGCCCACCGGCCGTTTACCAGGCCGTGAAAGCCGTTCCTGAGACCCAGAAGGCGCCGGAACCGTCCCCTGGCGACAAGGCCTTTGAAGCCCAGAAAGAAAAACTGGAAGGGATGCGGAAAGACTGGGAAAAGGCCCTTTCTTCCCCATCGCCAGAAACCTCTTTTTTCACGCCTGACCCGGACCGGGCCAGGGCGATTTCCCCGGCCTTTACCGATGATGGGGCAGCCGCAAACCTGCTGTCCCACGGCTTTTCCCTGGAAGACCTTGAGATTCTTGTCTTGAACAGAAACCCCATGATCCGGAATGCTGAAAAAACAGTGCAGGCCACTCTGGAATCCTACAGCCAGGCATCGGTCCTGGACGATATCATCCGGAGCTATTCCGCCTATAATGCCGGTATCATGACGGGCGTGGGCAATATGGAAGACATGGAGTCCATTTACCGCAAATTTCCCTTTCCCGGAATTCTTTCCCTGAAAGGGGATATTGTCCGCCAGGAAGTCAGAATCGCCGTATTGGATCTTGAGATCACAAAGCGCACCATTCTTACCGACGCCAGAAAGAATTATTGGGAGCTGGCATACAACAGCCGGGCAAAAGAGATTGCCCGCCGGACCTTAAACCTCCTGGAAGACCTTGAATCTTCGGTCACCCGTCAATATGAAACCGGCCGGGCCAAAATTCCGGAATTGACACGGGTGAAAATCCAGAAAGAAAAAATGAGGGTGGAACTCCTGACGATTTTTGAACAAGGGCTGAACATTGAAAAAAGGCTGAAATCCCTTCTCCTTCTGCCGGCTTCCGCCAAAATCGGCACCCCGGCAGGAGGGGATGGGGCCGGGCCCCCTCCGGACCTGGCGGGTTTGATCGAAGCGGCTTTAAAGCACCGCCAGGAACTGGAAAAAATACGGGCCATGATCCTCCGAATGGAATTCATGATTGAAATGGCGGAAACTGAGATTTATCCCGGCGCCGTCCCGAACCTGGCCCTGACCGAAAACCGGGCCGTTACCGGTTCCGGAACCATGAAAGCGGAAGAGCCTTTTACTGTAACTCCTTCCGCCGCCATGGGTTCCGGCCTGCCCAGGATGCCCTGGACCGGATTGTCCGAGGCCTATCTGCGGGAAACCCGGCAACGGCTCCTGGCCCTGAAGGAAGAACTCAAGGCAAAGGAAGCAGAGACTGCGGCCGATGTCCGGGAGGCATGGTTTACCCTTGATCAGGCAGGGCGGGAGGCCAAGGTTTACAAAAATGAGATCGACTCCCTGTCCCGGCTGAATTTTTCCGTGTCGTCCAAAGCCTATGAAACCGGGTCGGTTCCTTTTTCCGAAACCATGGATGCGGTTCTCCTGATGTTTGAAACAAGTCTGATGACGGAGAGAAAAAAAGCCGATGTTTTCATTGCCCTGGCCGGTCTTGAACAAACCGTCGGGATATCAAAGCCGGGCGAATCAAAAGAAAAGGATGGCACCCATGCCCCATAGAATATTCAACAGCAAAGGCGTTTCAGGATTCAGGACGGTTTTGATTATTTTCAGTATAACCCTTGTCCTGGGGCTGGTTCTTTTTTTTCTGAAGGATCGCTGGTCACCCGGTGAAAGGGGAGAAACGGCTCATGGGGACCATGCCGCCGTACAGACGGACGCCCCCAAATCCGATCTTGAACAGGAAGCCGAAGACTTTTTTGATGAAACGCCCGGGGAAAATAAAACATCTGCCGCGAAAACGGAGCGGAAAATTATTTTTTACCGGAATCCCATGGACCCTGCGATTTCTTCTCCTGTCCCGGCCAAGGATGAGATGGGCATGGATTATATCCCGGTCTATGAGGATGAGGCCCAGGGCGGATCAGGCGCCGGCATCACCGGCATGGCGCCGGTGATTATGGATCAGCAGGGCATTGAACTCTCCGGCGTCATCACCGCCCCGGCCGTTTCGACGGGATTCGTCAAAACCATCCGGACCGTGGGTCAGGTCCTTGTGGATGAGACCCGTGTTCACCGGGTTCAGACCCGGGTTTCCGGATGGGTTGAAGAACTCTTTGTCAATTATAAAGGCCGGATGGTAACAAAGGGAACCCCTCTTTTGTCCATTTATTCCCCGGAACTGGTATCCGGCCAGGAGGAATTTCTCGGCGCCCTGGAAGCCCGTGAAAAAAACATTGGATCAAAACCGTCCGAAGAAAGATATCTCAAAACCATTCTGGATGCGGCAGGAAAACGGTTAAGGCTTTTTGACGTTCCCGATGCCTTTATCAAGGAACTGGAACAAACAAAAAAGGTCCGGCGTCTCATTACGCTCGAAGCCCCTGTTTCAGGCTTTGTCACCGGAAAAGAGGTGTTCAGCGGGCAGCGGGTTGAACCGGGAATGGAGCTTTTGACCATCACGGATTTATCCCGGGTCTGGGTGGAGGCGGATTTCTATGAATATGAGGCAGGAGAATTAAAGACCGGTCAGACGGCAGAGCTGTTTTCCTCCTATGATCCCGGCCTTTTATTAAAGGGCCAGGTGACTTATATCTATCCCTATCTGAATACGGAAAGCCGCAGCCTAAGGGCCAGGATAGAATTTTCCAATGAAGATCTGCGCCTGAAGCCGGGAATGTTTGTCGATGTCCGGCTGAATCTGGACCTGGGGGAGTCTGTGGTGATTCCGGATTCGGCCGTCATGTATTCCGGAGTGCGCAAAATCGTCTTTGTCAATACGGAAGGCGGCCGGTTTGAGCCCAGGGAAGTCAGGGTCGGAGCCGGGAGCGACGGACAGGTCCAGGTTCTCTCCGGTGTTTCGGCGGGGGAGCATGTGGCAATCAAGGCCAATTTTCTCCTGGATTCAGAATCCCGGCTCCAGGCCATTATCCAGGGCGCGGTAAAAAAGGCAAAACCTGACGGAGACAAAAAATGATTAAACGGATCATTGAATTCTGCGCCCTCAACCGCTGGCTGGTCATTCTGGCCACCCTTGTGATTGGCGCGGTCTCGGTCTATATCCTGAAGAACATCCGGCTGGATGCCCTTCCGGACCTGTCCGACACTCAGGTTATCATTTTTTCCCGGTGGGACCGGTCCCCGGATATCATTGAGGACCAGGTGACCTACCCCATTGTCACCTCCTTGCTGGGAGCGCCGGAAGTAAAGGCCATCCGGGGATTTTCAGACTTCGGCTTTTCCTATGTCTATGTCATTTTCAAAGACGGGACCGATCTTTACTGGGCCCGGTCACGGGTGCTGGAATACCTGTCCAAGATCCAGCCCAGGCTGCCGGACGGGGTCCGGACCGAGCTGGGGCCCGATGCCACCGGTGTCGGCTGGGTCTTCCAGTATGCCCTGAAAGATGAATCCCATACCCATTCCCTGGATGAGCTTCGATCCTACCAGGACTGGACCCTGCGCTATGCCCTCCAGTCGGTTCCGGGTGTGGCCGAGGTGGCCTCCATCGGGGGATTTGTAAAACAATACCAGATCACCGTGGACCCGAACCGGCTGTCGGCCTATAAGCTTCCCCTGGACCAGGTGGTGGAGGCGGTCCGGGAATCCAACAATGAAACCGGCGGCCGGGTTCTGGAGTTCAGCGGGGCCGAGTACATGGTCCGGGGCCGGGGTTACAGCAAAAGCACCGGCGATTTTGAAAGCATTGTGGTCAAGGTTGAGGACGGGGTTCCGGTGCTGCTTAAAGACATCGCGCGGGTGGAACTGGGGCCTGAAATCCGGCGCGGGGTGTCGGACCTGGACGGGACCGGCGACGCCGTGGGCGGGATTGTCATCATGCGCCACGGAGAAAATGCCCTGAACGTCATCAACCGGGTAAAGGCAAAATTTGAGGAGATGAAGCCGTCCCTTCCCGAAGGTGTCAGGATCATTACCACCTATGACCGGTCCGACCTGATTCTCCGGGCCCTGGGTACTCTGCGCCACGAGCTGGTCCTTGAAATGATCATTGTCTCCCTGGTGATCCTGATTTTTCTATGGCATATCCCCTCGGCCATTGTTCCCATCATCACCATCCCGGTGTCGGTCCTGTTTTCCTTTATCCCGCTCTATTTCATGGGGGTGACGGTCAATATCATGTCCCTGGCCGGGATTGCCATTTCCATCGGGGTCCTGGTGGACGGGGCCATTGTTGAGGTGGAAAACGCCTATAACAAGCTCTATCACTGGGAGGCGGAGGGACGCAAAGGGGATTTCCACACCGTCCGTCTGGAAGCCTTGAAGGAAGTCGGCCCCTCGGTCTTTTTTTCACTTCTGATCATTGCCGTGGCCTTTGTTCCGGTCTTTGCCCTGGTGGATCAGGAAGGACGGCTTTTCCGGCCCCTGGCCTTTTCAAAAAACCTGGCCATGGCCATTGCCGCCCTCCTGGCCATTTCCCTGGACCCGGCCTTAAGGATGATGTTCGCCCGCATGGACCCCTTCCGTTTCAGGCCCCTGTGGCTGTCCAGGCTGGCCTCCGCCACCCTGGTCGGGACCTATTATGCCGAGGAAAAACATCCCATCAGCCGGGCTATTTTCAAGGTCTATGAACCGGCCTGCCGCTTTGTCCTGAAATATCCCAAACAGGTTATCCTGGCTTCCTTTGCCCTGGTGGCCTTAAGCATCCCCGTCTATCTGAAACTGGGCTCGGAATTCATGCCGCCCCTGCGGGAGGGAACCCTGCTCTTCATGCCCACCACCCTTCCGGGGCTGTCCGTGGCGGAAGCCCAACGTATCCTTCAAATCCAGGACCGGATCCTCAAATCCTTTCCCGAAGTGGAACGGGTTTTCGGCAAATCCGGCCGGGCGGACACCTCCACGGACCCGGCGCCCTTTTCCATGATGGAAACCACCATTGTTTTAAAACCGGAGAGCGTGTGGCGGTCCAGGGACCGGTTTTATTCCGCCTGGGCCCCGGACTGGCTGAAAGCGGTTTTCCGCACCGTGGCGCCGGATCATATCTCCTATGAAGAACTCCTGGCGGAAATGGATGAAAAGCTTTCCATGCCCGGCGTCACCAGCCGGGGGGCCATGACCATGCCCATCAAGGCCAGGATTGACATGCTGTCCACGGGCATCCGAAGCCCCGTGGGCATCAAGATTTTCGGAGCAGACCTGAAAGAGATCGAAGACATCGGCAAACAGCTTGAAACCATCATCCATAGCATTCCCGGAACCCGTTCCGTTTTTGCCGAGCGGACCGCGGGCGGGTATTTCCTGGATTTTGAACCCCGCCGGGATCAGCTTGCCCGTTACGGACTGACCATCGGCAGTCTTCAAAGGGTCATCTCAACGGCTGTGGGCGGCGAAAACATCACCACCACCGTCGAAGGCCGGGAGCGGTATCCGGTCAATATCCGGTATCCCAGGGAGTTGAGGGACAATATCGAACAGCTCCGGCGGATTCTGGTGCCCACGGCCACGGGGGCCCAGGTTCCCCTGGAACAACTGGCCGATATCCATATGATCCAGGGGCCGTCCATGCTCCGGGATGAGAACGGGTTTTTATCCGGCTATGTCTTTGTCTATATGACGGGAAGGGATATCGGCGGATATGTGGAAGAGGCCAAGAAGAAGGTAGGGGAACAGCTCATTCTTCCCACGGGCTACTCCCTCCAGTGGAGCGGCCAGTACGAGAATATGATCCGGGTGAAGGAGCGGATGAAAATCCTGATTCCCATTACCCTGGTTCTCATCTTCATTCTTTTGTACGCCAACACCCGGTCGGTTTTCAAATCCTGCCTGGTCATGCTGGCGGTGCCCTTTTCCGCCATCGGCGCCATCTGGCTCTTTTATTTTCTCGATTACAATGTTTCCATTGCCGCCTGGGTCGGCATGATCGCCCTCCTGGGGCTGGATGCGGAAACCGGGGTATTCATGCTCCTGTTTCTGGAACTGTCCTATGATGATGCCAAAAAGAAAAACCGGCTCAGGAATGTATTTGAACTGGATGAGGCCATTGTTCACGGGGCCGTGAAGCGGGTCCGGCCCAAGATGATGACGGTGTGCGCCGCCTTTATGGGGCTTTTGCCCATCATGTGGTCCACCTCGGCCGGGTCCGATGTGATGAAGCGCATCGCAGCTCCCATGATCGGCGGGCTCGCAACCTCATTTATCCTGGAACTCCTGGTATACCCGGCTGTTTATAAACTGTGGAAAAAAAGAACAAATCGATTATAAACCAAACACCTTAAGGAGGAAATATGAATACAAATTATAAAAAAATAACTGTAATGGCGGTCCTTATCCTTTTAACAGCTCTGATCCATCCGGCCTTTGCCCAGGATCAGCCGGACAAAGGATTAATGATTGCTGAAAAAAACCTGGAAGGATACACCCTCAAATACAGCCTTTTGAACCCGGAAGAGAGAAAAGAGCTGATGAAGGGCATGGAAGGCATGAAAATGCACGGCATGAGCGACAGCCCCGACGTGACCCATCATCTTGTGGTTTACGTGAGAGGGGCGGACGGCAAACCCGCCACCGGGAAAATCGGCTTTAATATCACAAACCCCGACGGGACGCCCTTTAAGACCCTTACCATGGGCATGCAGGGCGGCTACGGCGCCGATGTCCTGTTCAAGGCCAAAGGCATTTATAAGATCCGGATGAAAGCCGTCGTTGCCGGCAAAACCATTGATGACGAGATCTCTTATGAGGTGAAATGATATAAAAACCGGAGCATTTATAGGCGCAATGCTCCGGAGAATGGTTGGTATCTGACACCCTGAGATTTTTGAATATCCTCCAGCACCCTGCGAACCTGTGTAAAAGAGATACGCTCCTGCTCCAGCCTCAGGGATGGGGCATGAAGATTCTTTCGCAGGGCATCATAGACAAGGGCTTCTTCTGCCGTCAGAAGTGGAAGATCCCGGTTGGCAGGAGACGGCTCACGGCCCCAGAGGGCTTTATGGGAAAACAGGGTGGCTTCATCCATGAGAAAGGAGCGGGTCTGGGGGAAATAATGCCGGATCTGGTCAATCATTGCAAAACCGTGGGTGTCGATGTCGCCCCAGTACAAGACCGGCTTTTCCTTCATCCAGTGGGCATTGGAAAGTACGGCCAGGCTGTATCCCAATCCGAAGATGACCAATGCTCTGGGAAAAGGTGGAAAGGCCAGGCCGTTGATTTCGTTTTCCACAATAAAAATGGTGTCAGGCTTTATGGGTAGGTTATTAAACTCATTTACCGGTATTTCCAGGTCCGACAGGCCCATGAGGGTGAAACCCGGATCAAGAAACCGGAACCGGATACGGGCGGGTTTGGAAAGAAATCCGAAACGGGCCTCAAAGGCGGCCTGTCTCTGGGCCTGTTCATTCCCGGTATCATCCGGCAGAACGCGGGCGAGAAGCTTTACGAGCCATGGTTTATGGCTTTCAATGAATTTGGTGTCAACGCCCTGAATCTCCAATTGTCTGATATAAATTTGGGGGCAGGGATTGCTTTTCAGATAGGAGACAATGGCCAATAATTTGTCCCAGACTGCGGCATGATGGAGCACGTCCAGCGGTTTTTCAATTAAAAGTGCTTCAAGCTCAGGGCAGCAGTCAGTTATCTTTTTAAAAAGCATTTGATATTGATGGGCTTCCCCGGTTTTTCCAAGATAGGACAGGATATCGTCCAGGGTCCTGAAAATAACGGCCTTGGGGATTTTGTTTCTTCCGAGAGCGCGGTGGTTGAATTCGTACCATTCAATGTCAAAGCCTTTCTTGTCCTGTTTTGCGGCATGGTCGGCCATATGCTCGATCCAGGTGCGGGCCGCATCAAACTGGTGGATGAGTTCGTCGGCAGTCGGGTGTTTCAAGGGGATGCGCAGCGGCTCAAAGGGGGAATGACCCGCACATTGGGCAAGAATCTCCCCGTTATTCCACTTTTTTGCAAGCCGGATTCTGATATCCTTGTCGCGGGTCCAGGGCCTCATTCTTTTTCTTTTCGTTCTTTGCGGTATTCCCGGACGGTCATGTTCCGGAGCTGGGACTCCCGGCCGTCCTGGCTGTAAACCAGGCCCACGGAAGATACATAGGGCTCGATGATATGGATTTTTTGCAGGGGCGTGATGATGAGAAGCTGGAGATTCAGCTTTTTAAACAATTCCAGGCTGTACCGGGTGGATTCGTCGGACCCCCGGCCAAAGGCTTCATCAATGGCCACAAACCGGAAGGTCCGGGACCGGACGGCACCCCATTCCAAACCGAATTGGTAGGCAAGGCTTGCGGCCAGAACCGTATAGGCCAGTTTTTCCTTCTGCCCGCCGGACTTTCCGCCTGAATCCGTATAATGCTCGTATTCACTCTGATCTTCCCGCCAGCGTTCGGATGCAGCGAATACAAACCAGTTGCGGACATCGGTGACTTTCCGGCTCCATCGCCGGTCGATATCGCTCATGCCTTCCCGTCCCCGGAACCGTTCGATCACCGAGCGAACCTGCATGAATTTGCTTTCAGAATAATGATCCTCGTCTGATCCGGTCAGGGCCCCTTCGGTGCAAGCCCGGAGCTGGTGCTGAAAATCACGGATCTCCACATCCGGGTTGAGCTGGGCCTCAAGAACGATATACCGGCCCGGATTATATTCAATATCCGATAAAGACTGGTTGATCCGGTCAATGCGTTCCCGGATGGTCTCCCGCTCGCGCAGAAGCTGGGACTGGAAATTGGCCACTTCACGGATGGTATTTTCATTGAGCAGTTCCTTGAACTGCTGCTCAAATTTCGGCAGGTTGTCGGTTTGAAGTTTTTCCAGCATGGCTTCGTATTCCAGGCCCGAGGCCACGGAATCATCGACTTCACGGGTCTCCAGGGGAAAATCCCGGCGATAGCCGTGCATGGCTTTAATGATCCGGTCTTCAAGGGTGCGGATCCGTTTGTCCAGGCTGTCGATGCGGTCCTGAATAATTTTACGCAGCTCTTTTTCACGTCCGTCACAGGATTCAATGGTCAATGAGTGTTTTTCGAGTTCGTTGACCCGCATGGCCTCCAGTTGTTTGATCAAAGGATGGACCCGGCCGGGTCCCATGGTTTTCCAGACCGACAGATCCTGATCGCAGGTTTGAATACCCAGGCGGGCCTGGTGCTGTTTTTCTTCGTTTTTGGACAGGGTGTCCCGGGCCTGTTTCAGATCCTGTTCTGTTTCATTGATCTCTTTTTCAAGGAGTTCAAGCTGGTGCTCAAGGGCCTTTAAAACGTCCGAAGCCTCCTCCAGTTGTTTTTTCTCCTCTTCCAGCCGTGATATATCCAGAGTGACGGATTTCCAGTCCAGATTGCTGAAATCCAGGAATTCACTGAGGCGGATAAGTTTTGTCAGGGTTTCCGCAAGGTCCTTTTTCTGCCGGTCCAGATTTGAAATCAGGGCAGCCGAAGCCTGCATCTTTTTTTCCAGTTCCCGGCAATGCTGTTTCAGGGTTTTGATTTTGGCTTCATTGGTCCAGCCCAGGATATAATGGGACCGGTCCTTGATATCCCTGCGGTCGTCTTTTTCATGGCGCTTGCCGCCGGATCGGATCTGGCCGGCCCCGGTCACGGCCTGGGGCTCCCGGTGAAACTGCCGGATATCAACGCAGCAGGCATAATCAAACCGGTCGGCCAGTTCCCTTTCCAGCCAGTCATAAAAAGGGGAATCCGGTTTGATGGACAGTTTGTTGACCAGGGACTCCGGATGAAGGTCATGGGCCGCTTCTTTGCCGTCCATGCGGACCAGGTAATACACCAGGCGCCCTTTCAGATGGGTGGTATCCACCCAGGCCGCCACATCCTTATAATAGGTCTCGGACACCAGCAAAGAGAGGCCGAAATTGTGAAGCAGGCGTTCAGCCGACCCTTCCCAGGCTTTTGCCTCTTCTCTGACCTGAATCAGTTCCCCGGCAAAGGGCAGGGCATTTTCATGAAGATTAAGGTGGGCGCACAGATCATTCCGGATACGGATCTGTTGGGCATGGATATTGCTCTTTCGCCGGGACAGGGATTCCAGCTCCAGCTCCAGTTCATCATGGTTTGCTTTCAGGTTCCTGAATTCAACCTCGGCATCGGTGCGCCGGTTTTGCAGGTCCGCGTCTTTTTGTTTTAGAATGTGTTGCCGGTCTTGGATGTGGCGGGCATTATCGTCAAAATCATCGCGGGTATTCACCGGCTGCAAGGACAGATTCAAAGCCAGGTCTGCATACCGGTTCGCCTGGCCCTGTCGTTTTTCCTTTTCCAGGCTTAACCGGCGGATTTCTGACCGGATACGTTCCAGGCGGTCGCCGCCGTTTTCGGCAATGGCCTGTTTCAGCTCGTCCCGTCCGCCCATCTGTTCCCGGCGCTTGATATCCAGGCTATTGATTTTCCGCTCCGAGCGGCCCTGTTCATCCACCAATAGTTTTAACCGTTTTTTGAACAGCACCCTTTTGTGAAAGGCAAAAAATGGGGTCAGGCCCTCCCGGAATTCCCGCAATTGATTTTTTTCATGGGTCAACAATGCCTGCTTTTTGCAGTCATCTACCAGGGGTGTCAGGCGTTCGATCTGATGCTTGGCCCGGATGACGGCATCATGGGCCCGGCTCAGGTCGTCAAAATGATGGATCAGCGCCTCCATGCGGGGCAGAACATCAAAGGGTTCCAGCATGTGTTCCCGGACAAAATCCGTCAGATTGCCCACGGATTTCATGGAAACCGTCTGGTGAAACAGGGCCAGGGCCTGTTCGGTTTCAATGCCGAACCGTCGTCTGAAGGCAGCCCCGTATTTGGGGAAGCTCTCGAAGACCTCGGTTTTGGGGAGTTTTTTCAGGCGCTTTTTAAGCCGGCTGATATCCGGGCCGAAATCACTGAAATGATCGCTAATGGATAAGGTCCTGTCCGAGACCAGGTAAAACCGGTCGGGCTGGCCATGAGTTTCCCTGAGCCAGAACACCTGGGCCAGGGTCACTTCCTGAACATATCCCTTGTTCTTAAACACACCCAGGATGACGGAAAAACTGTTGTGGTCCCGCAAGGCCACGGATTTGGACGCATGGCCGGTATCGCTGCGCTCGGACTTGTAATAGCCCAGTACATAGGAGCGGAGACTGCGCTCCCGGACGTCGGCTCCGGCCGCCTTGTTATAGGCCACCCGGTTGGCCGGGACCAGCAGGGTGGTCACGGCATCCACCAGAGTGGACTTGCCTGAACCAATGTCCCCGGTCAAAAGCCCGTTCCGGCTTTGAAGATCCAGTCGCCAGACCTTTTTATGGAAGGTGCCCCAGTTAAAAACCTCCAGGGTCTGCAAACGAAACCCGGCCAGGCTGTCGTCGGATGAAAAATCAAGAAGTTCCTGTTCCATCAGTCCGTTTCCTTCAGGCTGTCCGAGTCCGCCATACGCTTTTCCTGATATTCCCTGAGCCGGTCATCCAATTCATGAAGCCATTGAGCGTCCACAAAGGCCTTTAAAATGCGGATGACTTCAATCTTGTCCTTCTGGCCTTTCAATCGCCGGATAAATCCCAGGTCGGCAATTCTGTTCAGGTAGATATGGATTTTGTCCAGCAGGCGTGCCTCATTGCCGCTGGATGGAAAAAACACCTTTACCATATCGGCAATATCTTCCACCGATAAGATGAGCCGGTTATCCTCCCCAGATGCATCGCTTTCAGCCAGTTTTTTCCTTAAAAGCGCAATGATCAGGCTCACAGGGTAGGACAATGGCCTGCGGCCCACCAGCCGGGGAAGAGGGTCTTCGCCCTCCTCCGGTTCCCGGGTTTTCAGCCAGGCATATCCTTCGGAAGCATCCAGCACCAGATCCAGCCCCAGGACCCGCACATAATCCCGGACCACAACCTGGCAGTCTTCCAGGTGCTGCCAGAGTTTTTCATCATTTTCCCGGAACACCACGCCTTTCATCAGTTCGATGAGGGGCTTTGAGATATTTTGAGGGGGGTTGTCCGTGGTATCCATGGTTCACCTGCTGAAAATTACGGCGGAAAATTCCGCCTGACGGGTCACCCCGTGGTCATCGGTCCAGAACACCCGGTGTTGCCGGGAATCATCAAACTGGGCCTTGTCATCGTCCCCGGCCAGGCTCAGATAGGTGACCAGTTCGGCCAGGCCTTTTTCCAGGGGGTGTTCGGCAAGAATCTGGGCAAGGGTCACCTGCTCCCTTGTCTGAAGTGCGTTGCGGATAATCCCTTTCAGCTTGAGCTTGTCTACAAATACCGTGGCATAAAGCAAATCCGACGGAATATCCGAACCATCTCCCAGAAATACGGTTTCTTCAATCATGGGTTTCACCGGTATCGTGTAAAGGGGCCGTTCCATGGGGAGGTAGACACGGGGGCCGGACTCGTCAATGGCCATGAAATCCTTTTCCGGCATGTTGTCTTTGACTTGAACGGCAAGGCTTTCAATGCTTTGGAGCACCTGCATGATCCGCTTATTTTCCAGAAAGGCCTGATCATCCAGATAGCGGCGCAATTGCCCGGACAATTTGGCAACGGTGCGCTGGGTATGCTCACCTGCCTCCAGCCAGTCGTAATGCACCCTTTTAAGGCGCATATCCGGAGACAAGGCCTTGACGGCTTCAAGATCAAACACCCGGTGCAGCAGACCGGACAGTTCTTCCTGCCGGGCCGGTGACATCAAAAGATCCCAGAAGGCATTGAAACTTTTCCCCTGGTCGGATTCTGCGATGACGTCCCGCTCGCCGAAAAAGTCTTCAAGCAGATTGCCCTTGCTGCCTTCCCAAAGGGCAATCTGTTCCCGGATCTTCTGATCCAGGTGTCTGAAATTGTACTCCACCTCTCGGAAATCGCTTAACAGTTCCCGGGCGGTTTTATTGACCAGCAGAAACCGGTCTTTGAGGGCCGTGTCATCCAGCACATCCATGCGGCCTTCCCGGACTCGGGCCAGTTCCTTTTCAATATCAGCCTTTCGTTTTTCAAGTTCCTGTATTCTCACTTCTGCATCAGCCTCGGTTCCTTCCACCATCTGGCGCAGCAGTTCAAAAATCGTCATCAGCCTGGACTCAGTTCCGATAAAAGGCCGCCGGACAAGATTCTCCAGCCAGGTCAGGGCTTTTTCCACCGAAGGCATAAGATCATAATGCACTTCGTCGGACCCCTGGGGATAAAATTTCCGGAGCCAGCCCTTATCCTCCCCGGCCCAGTCATCCAGATAGGATTCCGCCTGCCGTGGAAAGGCGGCCTCCCCTTCTGTTTCCCGCAGCGCATAGAGATAGTCTTCCAGGGCCGAGGCAAGATCCGACCGGCTCATGCGCCTCTGGTTGGGAATAATAAAGACCTTATGGATAAAGGCTGCGATGAGCGGACTATGATCCGCCACCAGCAGTTTCCACGCCGGATGGGTTTTCCTCAATGCCTTTAATGCCGAATAATCAAAATCCATATGATCCCATGCCGTTTCCTTCAAAAGACCGTCCAATATTTAATGATCCTCAAATACCGGAATCTTGAGCGTATCAAATGAGTTCCTGTAGGACAAGACCTTTCCTTTTGTCAAGAAGATTCCAAACGTCTGCCGGGATCAAGAGTCTCCTTGTAAAACGGATATGGGATTGCCTATGCTGTTTCAGGTTCTTCTTGACAGAACCCCGGTTTATCATATATGAATGAGTCCTTTATCAAAAGCATGAGAGGTTTTTATGGTTATGAAATTCATGGATATTGTGTCAATCGTTGCCGACAAGGGGACCAACCTGCCGGTAGCGGATTGATCATCGTTCTGCCCAACAGCTCCAAAAAAGAGCCCTGGTTTTAAAGACGGATTTTTCCTGTCGCTTCCCCCGCAGATCTCTGATTGAGAATCTATCCCTAGAGTTGCCCCCTTTTGTCGGCAACGCCGCCTGTATCAAAATATACAAAAACCATCAAACGCACCGGTGGGACAGCCCTGCCTTGTGCGGTTTCATACACCGGCAAAAAACCGGTAAAATTACAGGAAAAGACAGGCAGGATTCAACCATGAACATCGGACAAGATACAAACATAAACAACGATACGCATCATCTTTTACAAATGGGATGGACCTCCCATTTTCAGGCACAATGGGAACCGTTTTCCAACAACGGCCTTATCCCGGCCAGGGTGACCGGGGTCAGAAAAAACAGTTTTTACACCAGCAACGGGAAAAGCGAATGGCTCGCCACTCTGTCCGGAAGGCTCAAATATGACACCGGCGGCCTGTATCCGGCCACAGGGGATTGGGTCCTCATGACCGATGCCGTGATTTCCAGGGTGCTGGCACGGGAGAATACCTTATCTAGAGGCGCTTCAGGCGCACGCAGCAAACAGGAGGCACAGCCGCAAAAGGAGCAGGTCATTGCCGCCAACCTGAATACCGTAGCCATCGTTTCAGGTCTTGACCAGGATTTTAACCTGCGCCGGATAGAGCGTTATTTGACCCTGGTCTACAACTGCGGCCTGGACCCCGTCATCATCCTGACAAAGGCGGATCTTCACCCGGACCCGGATCATTTTGCCGGTGAAGTGGAGGCTGTGGCCTTCGGCGTTCCCATCCACCTGGTGTCGGCATCGGAGGACACAGGCCTGGCCGCCCTTACGCCCTATCTGGCTTTTGGCCGGACCATGGCCATGGTGGGGTCCTCCGGTGCAGGCAAATCCACCCTGGTAAACCGGCTGTATGGTAAAGCCGTACAGCCTACGGCTTCCATCAGTACCCATGTGGGCAAGGGGAAACACACCACCACCTCCCGGGATCTGATCATGATGCCCCAGGGGGGAATGGTGATCGATAACCCCGGCATCCGGGAAATTTCCTTCTGGGAAGTGGATCAGGGGATCGACGCCGCGTTTCCCGAGATTGAAAAGCTGGGCCTGGAATGCCGTTTTGCAGACTGCACCCATACCCGCGAACCCGGCTGCCGGGTCCTTGGGGCCGTCGATGGGGGTGAAATTCCGAGGGGCAGGCTGGAAAATTATTGGAAAATGAAACGGGAACTGGAATATCTGTCCCATCGCCGTCACAAAAGTGCCGGCCGTGTGGAAAAGGAAAGGTGGAAAGAGGTCACCTTGAAAATCAAGGCCATGAAAAAAGGAAATGATAGGATAATTTAGCGGATTTCCAAAATAATGCGGCGGGGAAAGGGCGTTGTCCGCTCCCCGGCGCTTATAAGGTCCTTCATCTTGAGTATGATTTTCAGGGAGGCGCTATTTTATATGCTGTCTTGACTTTCCCATGGCTTTTAATTATCTAAAAGCAAATCGTCAATCCAGGAGCTCTCCATGAAATTTGAGGCGCACGGCACATTTGATCTTTCCATCAAGGGAGAAATTTTTATCATACGATTTTTTCACAAGTGGAACCTGGAAGGGGCCAAGGCTTTTTTTATCCAATATAAAGAGCTTATTCAACACTGCAATTTCAAGAAATTCGGTGTTCTGAGCGATCTTAAACAATTTGAAGGGGGAACCCCGGACGCAATTGAATTCTTTGAAGGGATTTCCGACTGGGCCCAGGAAAACGGTCAGGTTGCCCGTGCCCTGATTCTAGACTCGGGTTTAAAAGAATTTACGATCCATAAGATCGACAAAGGAAAAAAACGCTTCCATATCCGGGCCTTTTCCGATGAGGCAGAGGCCCTGGTCTGGTTTGAAAGCCTCGGCCTGGCCGTTTTATAGGCCAGGCTTGGCTGCTGTGGGGGCCGGCCATGTTCAAGGCCAAAAATCTTTGCAGCTTGTTCTATTCCGCCAGGAGAGCTTTGATGGCCTTCAGGTTCATCTGTTTTATAACCCCCATGGCCCTTTTTTTTTCACCGGAGACCCTGATCACAACAGTCCGGACTTTGGTGGATGCCGCTCCCGGGATTTCGTCGGCCTGCATGGAGGCGGTATTGTCCTCCTGAATATACCTGAAATCACCCATAAATACATAGGTGGTGCCTTCATGCCAACCCTGGGAGGTGTGGGCCTCATGATCCATGCGGACCACGGGACATCCTTCCAGAACCGTCTGCTCCGAGGGGATGCGAACAAATTCCTGATAAAAGACGTTGGCAGACAGATCGACCTTCAGCTCAACATCATGGGGGGTCAGGTCCCTGATCTGCTGATCCAGGGCCTGGTTATTTCCGGCCGCCTGTTCATTGAACCGTTTTCCAAGCGCCTCCATTTCTTTTTGAAGGGCTTCGGCCCGCGCTGTATCCTTGGCTTCAATCGCTTTTCCGAATTCCTGGGCCAGCTTTTCCAATTGGGCCGTGTCGTCTTTCATTTTTGTATCGGATGATTGTTTTTGAGCCTGCTTCATCAACATCTGGTCCATTTCCGCTTTAGCGGCCTGGATTCTTTTATCATCTTGCCATTTGATATGATAGTCCACCTGCATGGGAAAGGTTTCCTGGCCCTGGACAACGATTTCCGGCGGTTTAAGATCGGTTTTTTCCACTTTGCTCCAACCTTCAGGGCCCTGGGGGAGAGCGGTTTCAAATGCCGTTAATACCTTGAGTGCAAAGGTTTTCTCCAAAAGCGTGGAATGGCGGCTGTCACCATCTGCGAAAGCGGTTGAGATCCATAAGACAACCAACCATCCTGTCCAAAAAGCCTTTTTAATCATATTGTCTCTCCTTATCATCGTTCATTTCAAAATTTCATTTTTTTCAATTTGGCCAGGGATTCCCAGGTATAAAGAAACACGCCGATCCAGATACACCCAAAAGTGATCAGGTGGTGACGGGTGAAGGGTTCCTTATAGATGAAAACGCCCAGTATAAAGGCAAGGGACGGGGACAGATACTGCAGGATGCCGATGGTGGAAAGGTTCAGCCGTTTTGCGGCGGTGGCAAACCAGAGCAGGGGCAGGCTGGTCACCACACCGGCCCCGACCATCCAGAAGGTCAGGACCGGGTCTTTCATAAATCCGGTTTCGCCAAATTCCATCTTGTACAGGATATATCCCAGGGCCGGAACAAAAAGGACCATGGTTTCGATGAACAGCCCCGGTATGGGAGCGGTCTGTATTTTTTTCCGGGCATACCCGTACAGGCTGAAAGAGGTGGCCAGGGTCAGGGCGAACAACGGCAAAGCCCCATAGCCCAAAATGGAATACATCACCCCGGCAAGGGCGCAGAAAACGGCCAGGGATTGGACCCGGTTGAAGGTCTCACCCAGCAAGAGAAATCCGATCAGCATATTCATCAACGGATTGATATAATACCCGAGACTGGTTTCCATCACCCGGCCCGTGTTCACGGCCCAGATATAGACGAACCAGTTCAGCCCGATGAGGAGCCCGCTGATGATAAGGCCTTTTATCTTGGCCGGAGTTCTGACGATGCTGCCGACTTCCGCCCATCTTTTCTGCACCGAGATGGTCATAAAAAGAAAAAGGCAGGACCAGACGATCCTGTGACAGAGGATCTCAAAGGGACTCGCCGTCTGCATCTGCTTCCAGTAAGCCGGCAAAAGCCCCCATGCGGCAAAGGCTGCAAGGGCGGATAAAACACCGATGAGCCGCTCGTTCATAAAACCGGCCGGATCATCCCTTTACCTCAATGACCAGTTCGGCTTTGACGGCTTCGGCCTGGTCAGGTGACGGAAGATAACAGAGGTGGTCGTTTTTCTTAAACCCCAGTTTCGGCAGGAGTTTGATCCGGTACGGAGACAAAACAGCAGATTCTGATGCATCGCGGATAAAGCAGACGTTGAAAGAGCCTTTGAGAAAGGTTCCCCACTGGGAGAGCACATCTTTGGTCAGGACATATTCAATGCCCTGTTCCCCCTTGTCCGTTAAAAACCGGAACAGTCTGAACATATTCTTGATCCTGTTTTCATATTTTGTCGCATCCTGTTTGTCTGCTTTGCTGGTCAGGGCCCCCATGGCCTTTGACAACATGGGAATGGGGCTCATACCGCCGATGATGGACCCGGCTAGGCTGAGATAGTTGGTGGATTCATCCTTCATGGTATTGAAGGGCCTGAATCCGTTCATATCGGCTTGGGTAACGATACATTCACAATCGGGCCCCGGTGTTTCAACCAGGACCTGGATGCAGATGCTCCGATCCTCCCTCAGGGCCCCCACCCAGTCAAAAACGGGAGATACCGCAGAGGGTGCTGACACACCGAATTGCCATTCAAAATGATGAATCGCCTCTTTTTTTTTCAGGTCCTTGCAGAAAAGGCCCGAGGGAGAAGCCATGAGCGAAGTATAAAGGTTCAGATATTCCTTATGGGGGTCATAATTCTTTTTTCCCTGTCCCGTCAGCAGCCGGATGGACCGGTTGTCGGTGTCGAAATCCGAGATTTCAAGTTCGTGAAATACTTTATTGACCTTAATTTCCATAGGTTCTCCCCTATCCGGTGTTCAGTTTGCCTTGGCGTCCCAGCCCCCTTCTTTTCTCAGCTTTTCCACGATGGGGACGGCCAGGGCCGATAATTTCAGTTTGTTGACCTTTGTGCTCCGGGTCAGGGGCAATTCCTGGTCCGAGGGCCAGATCTCCACATGCTGGGGCCTTTTATAGGAGGCGATGGATTTGCAGTGGTCCATGACATCCTTGGCTGTGATGGCAGACCCTTTGGACGGCCTCACAAAGGCCATGATCCCTTCGTCAAAGAGGTCGTGTTTTACGCCGATGACCTCGGCCATGTCCACACCTTCCATACGGCCGATATGCTCTTCCACCTCACCGGGAAAGACATTGTATCCCTTCTGCTTGATCATGAATTTTTTCCGGCCGGACAGATACAGGGCCTTATACCCGGACATCTGTTTAACATATCCCAGATCCCCGGTATACAGGATGCCTTCCCTGGAAACAGCCTTCCGGGTTTCACCGGGCTGGTTGAAATATCCCAGGAATACGATGGGCGAATGGTAACAGATTTCTCCAATTTCTTCATCGGCCAGTTCTTCGCCGGCAGACCCGTCCGTGTTCATGGGTTTTCGGACCGTAACCGGCGCCAGATCGGGAAAGGCCCTCCCCACCTGGCCGGCCATCTCTTCCAGGGGGATGCCCATGGGGGTGAAGGTGGCAAACCCGGCGTTTTCCGTCATGCCGATGCCGGTCCCGAATTTCGGGGCCATGCGGGCCAGTTTTTTCAAAAAGGCGGTGTCCACGGCAGAGCCGGCATAGACCACACATTCGAGGCTTGAAAGGTCATAGGTGTCATAGCCTGGGAAATTCCAGAGCATCCGGAACATGGTGGGGATCTGGCCGATGACCTTGACCCGGTGCCGTTGAATGGCCTCCAGGGTGGCCTTGGTGTCAAAGATCCTGAGAAGAACGGCTTTTCCGCCCATGTAAAGTGTGGTCATGAGGGTCTCGGTGATGCACCCCACATGGCTGGGCGGCAGGTTGACAAGGATGGAGAATTCCGTCCGGTCTCCCTTAAACGCAATGCCCCGTTCCAGGATCTGGTTCTGGACCAGGATATTTTCATGGCATAACACGGCGGGCTTGGGCTCCCCCGTGGTGCCGGTGGTATAGATGATCAGGGCAGGGGTCCGTTTGTTCAGGGTTTGGCAGGCCTTTTGAAGCCTGCCCGTGACCATGTCGCTCAGTTTCAGGAGAATAAGCCGCGGTTTGTTCATGAACCGGGAGATGCCGATGGCGCCGTCAATAATATCGCCGGGTTTTGGGTCCGGGGTGAACTGCACCAGGTGTTTTACGGCAGGACACCCTTTTTGCACGGCCATTCCGACCTTTCTGAAATCCCGGACCGGCGTATTCCCCAGAAAGAAAAAGGCTTTGGGTTCTATTTTATTGATGTCCCGCACCATTTCGTCTTCGGTGAGCCGCACATCCAGGGGCGCAAAAATAGCCCCGATTTTAAAACAGGCATACATCAGGGCCATATGCTCCGGCAGCAGGACAAGCTGGGTGGCCACCCGGTCCCCCTTTTGGATGCCCAGGTCCAGCAAGCGGAGGGCAAAAAAATCCATCAGGGTCCTGAATTTTTTATAGGTGATTTCCCGGCCGTCTTCATGCTGGACCATGGCCAGGGCATGGGGTTGGATCTTTGCCCATTGATCAATGTAATCGGTGACCAGCGGCAATCTTTCCGTTTGATTCATTTTATTTCCTTTGTTTTAATTTTCATATAGCCGTTGCGGATCGCTTTTTCCCCGTTTTCGTTGAGGACTTCAAAAAACACGTCCGTATGATTTGCCTGCTTTTTTTTGCCGGTGCAGCAGACCTTGATATCGGTTCCGGGCCGGACCATGCCTGAAAACCTGCAGGCGATTTCGGCAACGCGTTCCGGGTCCCGACCCGCTTCCTGGTTGACCAGCTCGCGGACGGCATAGGCCAGGGTTGCCGTTCCCTGTAAAATAACGCCCGGAAGGCCTACCATGCGGGCAAAGGCCGGTGAAGTGTGAATGGGAAATTCAATCCCGGTGCAGCCGTCGTAAACATAGGGCCGCTCGGGTGAAATGGGAATATCGGAGGTCCAGAGGATGTCCGCCTTGCCGTCATATTCGGGAACCTGGGAAAGCTCTCCGTCTATGGCGGCTTCCCGGCAGGAAACCCCTCTCAGCATGGCGCCGATGGTTTCGGTAAAGACAGGAAGCCCGGCCGCATCTTTGGCCTCAAGCCGGATGAGGGCATGGGTTCCGGCCCGGTGGGGCAAAAGGGCCTTGATGCGCCCGTGGATGGACAGATGGTCCCCAGGCCGCATGGGGCGATGCAGAACCAGGTGTTCCGTGTAATGCACCTGGGTCATGAGGACTTCCGTGGGAAAGTCCTCTGAGTCGATAAATTTGTCCAAACGGCTTAACACCGGCCAGGTGACGGCTACGGCCATCATGGGGGGAGAGAGAATGCCCTCTTTTTTTTCGTCATCGAAATAGGCTGGATTGGTATCCTCCACTGCGGCGGCATAATTGCTGATATCCCTGGCGCTGATCTGCGCGTGATAGGGTTGAAGGGTTGTGCCCACAAGGTGCTTGTCCAGGTTCATATCAAATCTCCGGTTCTTGATGAAAGCATTTTCATTGAGCGGTTTTTCCCGCGATATCCTGGGGGTCCATGTTTTTGGTATACAGGGGAGAGGCAAGGTAGAGGAGGCCGTAAGTCAGTACAACATATCCGAACAGGGGTGTAAACACGGAAGAAAGAAGAACGGCCAGGTTGATCCGTGTAAACCAGGGCCTCCGGTCCATGAACCGCCCGATATGAAGATAGTGGATAGGGTAGATGTTCATGGCCACGGCCGCCATCAGCATGAGAAAAAAACAGAAGATCCCCCAGGCGGCAACGGTTCCTGAATTTTCCGCCACGGCCGTTTCCAGCATGATCATAGGGGCTGTGACCAGTAGGGCCGCCGCAGGCGTAGGCATTCCTTTGAAAAAGCCGGGGATGGGCGTGCGGTCCAGGGTAAAATAGGCCAGGCGGGCAAAGCCCAGCAGGGTATACATCACGGCTGCAAATTTCAGGGGAAGGTATTGGATGACCGGGTTCTGGATTTCGGAAAGGAAAACATAGAAGATCCATCCCGGCGCAATGCAGAAGCTCACGGCGTCGGCAATATCATCCATGATGCCGCCAAAGGTGACGTTGAATCTCCGGGTGCTGTTTTCAGCAACGGCGGTCAGTCCCAGCTTCCTGGCCAGGGCCCCGTCAACCTTGTCGAATACGGCCCCGCCCATCAACAGCAGATAGGCTTCCCGGATCTTCCCCTGGTAGGCGAAGAACACTGCCAGAAGCCCCATCAAGGCATTCATCGTGGTTAGGGCATTGGGAAATATCGAGAGAATCCGCTTTCGCAGGGTCATATCTCCCAGGCATATCTCGTCCAGGCAGAGGGTACCGTATTTGCGGCAGTTCATGGCAATGGACCCGAAAATGACGATGAGGCAGAGAATCTCAACGAAAAACAGGTTCCGGAGGGAAATATGGCTGATGCTGCTCAGTCGGTCATAAAAAAAACCGGGCCGGGAGGAGGGGACATAAAAAATATAGATATAGAGCAGGGCCCCGACTGGGGCGGCAACGACTTTTCGCAGCCTTGTATATTGAAGCTCTTCGGCTTTTTCAGGACTTTTGACGGAAAATTTTCTCATGAACTGGGCAAAATTATCCCGCACCAGAACGGCAATGCACAGAAACAGGACCAGGATGGCATGGAGCAGCTCCACCCGGGTATATTCGGGGGAGACCTCCAGAAGCCGCCACATGGCCCCGGCAGTGAGCAGGGGAAAAATAATGGAATACACCAGTTTGTCCATGAGCCTGTCCGCCAGGTCCGTTAATTTGAAATTTTGGCCGAACCGGGTGGAAAACCACCGGTCCACCAGATCAAAACACATGGAGATAAGAAAACAGAGCGCCCCCAAGACATAGAGCGTTGGGTTGTGGGTCCACATGACCCCGACGGCAAACACCATTCCTGCGAATACCAGCGGCGCCCGGCCGTAGACCAGAACGGCGGCGATGCGCTGGGCCATTTTCGATTCTTCTTTCATGCAGCTCCTGATACCTTTGTACAGCTTCCGTAATTTCCATTGGACAGCCCCCGCGGCTATCCCCGGGGCCGGTCTGGGGACTTGCCGTCAGACCGGCATGATATGGATGCGGTCACCCATATCCATTTTCGGGGGTATCATATCACATAAAAAAATCCAACGGTATGGCTGTGCCGGAAAAAATTAAACGGCGTCAGTATCCTTTCATTTTCGGTAAAGGGTTTGGGTGGTGTTTTTTCTAGGATTTGTGCCATAGCCGCATCCTTTTTGGTTTGCTGACCTTTTTACGGCCAAGGTCTTTATTATTTCCGATCATCCGTTCTCGGTGGGTCAGAGATTTTTCGGCAGATGATAGGATACGTTTTCCTTGTTCAGAGAGATGTATTTTTTTGCCTGCAGGATTTTAATGATGTTTAACAGCTCCATTTCGTCCAATTTGTTTGTAAATAAAGAATTGATGGTGTTGGATAGGGTTGTCACCTTTCGCGGCCGTGACTGGCCGCGTCCTGCTATATTTTTGACAATGGCATTGATTTTTTCATCTTTATCGATTGTATTCGAAATGCGTAAAACAGGTATTTCAGCAAGGTCGTTGATGCGGTTCGCCTTAACCTTCCTGCCCCTTAAATGCTTGATAAGGGGGTCAAAACCGGTGTCTTTGGAGATGATGTGAAAATAGCCTTCCGGGTCTTGAACCGACAGTTGCCCTACATAAAAGGCAATATGAAAATCCCAGTAGTGTCCGGTTAGGTTTTTGCTTGTGTTAATATTTTTCGATCTTTGACAATATTGTCCCGGTCTGAACCCGGGGGGCCATCACATCTGGTGAAAAGATCATTCAAAATTGCAGTCCGCAACTGCCGAACTCTTTTAATCGAGAC